>NZ_JACICA010000004.1 GCF_014195585.1 Alloprevotella rava
GTCGTGTTTTCAGAGAATCCCACCAAGCCGGCCGTGTGGTAATTGTCCGTATTGGCCGGAGCGGTCACGGTGCCCGCGATGGTGAGGTTCTTGATGGTGGTGCCGTTCGTGCGGTGGAAGGGGGCTGTGCCCTGCCCGACGCCCACGACATGGACGGTGAGCGTATGGCCCTGTCCGTCGAATGTGCCGGCATATTTGTGTTCTTCAGTACCCACTATCGTAGAGTTATTGTCGAGGTTGATGTCGGCTTCGAGCTTGGCGTTGAGATTAGTCATGCCCTTGTCGTTGACGAGTTTGCAGAACAGCTTCCATTCGTTGGCGTCCTTGATGAGTACCGTGCCATTCTGGTCACGGCGCACCACAATGAAGGTATGCGAGAAAGAAGCGGGCTCATAGAAATCGTTCTCTTCCTGCCTGACAGTGATGGTCGCCTCACCTGACGTACCGCTGGGTTTAAGCATGCCGTTATCGCAGCTGAGAACACTGGAATTGCTACTGGTAATGCTGAACTGCGGATTGTCCCATCGGAATTCTTTGTCGCTTAGCGTGCTTGTCTGGAGTAGGCTGCGGAAGTCGTAGGGGGTGTAAAGCATGTCGGGCAGGTCTTTGGCGGTGAAGGTTACCTTGTCGCGAAGCACGTGAACCTTTGTGCTGCACTCCGCTCCGGAAAACCATTCATCTGGGGGGAAAGTGGCGGTGAGAACTACCGTTCCCGGGTGCTTGACATTTACTATCCCGCCATTGTTGACCGTCGCAACATACTCGTTGTCCACCTTGTACTTGGGCAGGCCTGTGTACCTGTTAGGGCGGGTGCATCCAGGCGCAATTCCCCAACCCACGGTGTACGTGCTATACTCCTCCTGTTGGTACTTCACATGAAGTTCATTAACGACCCCCACAATGATATCGCGCACCTTGAACTGGTCCCAATCGGAATTGTTGTGGGTGACGATATCGACGCTTTGTGCACTGGCATCGTTTTGGTAGACCACGATGTTGTTGTCATCGTCGTTGAGGTCCTGCTGGTTGCCTTCTTTTATTTTAGAATTCGAGATGGCATTCTTCTCGAAGTAATAGTTATAGCCCGATGTCACCCGGTTGATGCGCTTGATGCCATCTTTGTGGCTATACCGCTTTCCACCCTCTGTATCACGCAGGATAATCCAGCGGATTCTATAGCCGTCGATAGCCTTTACGGTGATGCGGGAACCCTTTGCCAACTCATAAATGGCACCGCTGCCCGTTCCACCGGTGGTATTGCAACGGCTGAACGTGATTTCCACCTTCCCCTTTCGGAGTGTTGTTACTGTCTGGTGCTTGCCTAATTCGCGTGAGCGGAAAACCTCATAGCGAGCGCAGCCAAAATTTGTTGCCCATGCCGGCGCCGCCAGCACGAGGACAAAGAGGAAGAGGCAGAGCCTCTGGATGATGTTTGTTATTTTCATATAAATTGAAATTAAATATTCTTTTGGTTATCGGGGAGCGCGTCGCTCGTTGGCGTGTCGCGTCCCCGATGAAAATTATTTTATAATTAGCTTGCGACCGCCTACGATGTAAATGCCTGCGGGTAGCTGCTGGCGTGTCGTGGCGTCGAGGTGGTCTGCCATACGTCGGCCATGGAGATCATATACTGGACCGTTCTTCATGTTTGCCGCGTTGTCCGCTACGCCGTTAATGCCTGTGGCTTCTCCATTAAGGACGATGTCGAGCTCCTTAGCACCTGCCGCCTTCGGACAAGTTATATAGGCCCGATAGATAGGAACCACGGCGGAGGGATACTCCGTCGTTACCTTGTGGAATATTCCGTCGTCCTGCAGGATGTAGGCGTTGGCGGCGGCAGCCGTGGCGTTGTCCACGCCGTCCATCGTGCCCGTGAGGTTGTAACCCTTCGGGGTGGTGGTCTTCAGGTGAGCGTCGTCG
Organism: Alloprevotella rava; assembly: GCF_014195585.1. Classification (GTDB taxonomy): domain Bacteria; phylum Bacteroidota; class Bacteroidia; order Bacteroidales; family Bacteroidaceae; genus Alloprevotella; species Alloprevotella rava. Next base: position 1,921 of record NZ_JACICA010000004.1, read on the forward strand.
TAGGCTTTCACCTGCAGGTTCGTGCCGCCGAACTGTGGCTCTCCGTCGGCCACGAAGTAATACGGCCGGTAGGCTTCGAGCGTGCCGGTTACTTCCTCGAAGTAGGCCCTGTTGCCTTCGCCGCCCGAGATGGTGTAGCCCTTGAACCCTTGGATGGGCAGCTCGTAGGGCAGGCAGAGGGTGGCGGTGCGCATCTTGGTGAAGGGGCGCTCGTAGGTTGCCTTCGTGGCGAGGAAGTCGATGCCGATGGGCAACAGCTGTCCGTCGGTGAGCACGAAGTTTTCGCACGCCCAGCGACTGTTCGCCGCGTCGTAATACACGTAGTTCGGCACATTCTTGTCGGCCGCGCGGTAGAGGTCGGGTAGGTTGCCCAGTACCTGTGCCCAGTAGCTATCGTCAGTGCGGCTGTTCTGCAACTTATGTGTCATCACGCCGTTCTTTAGCTCTTTCTCTATGGCTTTTGTTCCCTGCTCTTCGCCGCAAGGGGTGAGGTAGTAGCTGTCCTCGCCGGCGTTGCTTGTGCCGGCGTAGAGGCAGTTGTTCAGCTCGCAGGTGCCGTCTTGCTGACCTACGAAGCCGCCCATTCCTTTCTTGCCGTTCTCCGTCGTGGCGTTGAGCGTTCCCTTGACGAGGCAGTCGGTGAAGGTAACCTTACCGTTATGTATCCATCTGACCATGCCCGATAAGGATTGCGGGGTATTATCGTTATAGATGAGCTCCACATCGCTGACGCAGCCGGAGAAGGTAACATTGCCCTCAATGACGCCTGCCAAACCGGCTATAGGGCCATACTCCGACATAATCTTTCCTTTGACGCGCAGGTTCTTGATGGTGGCGCCGTCGCCCAAAATCCTGAACGGATAGCCTTGGTCATATCCGTTCACAGTCCAGTCGACCGTGAGCGTATGTCCCTGTCCGTCGAACGTGCTGGTATAATGAGAGTAAGTACTACCTACTATCCAGACCTCCTTTCCGAGGTCAATATCAGCCGTCATCTTGGCGTCGAGAAGCTGTCCGCTTTCCACAAGGTCGCAGTACTCCTTCCAGTCTTCTTTCGACGCAATAGTAAACGTCTCATTGCCCGACCCACTTTGCGCCCTTGCCGGCGTGGCCAGTACGAGGGCAAAGAGGCAGAGGTAGAGCCTCTGAATGATGTTTGTTGTTTTCATTTTTTTAGATTATTGATGAAATAGTTGATTTAATAATTTTGAGTTTCCTTGTCTTAGAGAATAGTTATACTTTTATTACCTTTTCCCGGCGTGTGCCATTACCAGCTCGAAATTCAATCGGACTTTTGTGGTTTATTATTGACACAAATCACAGATTGCCTTGCGTATATTTTATACTTCTATAGCAAACTGTAGGGTAAAATTAGGAAAGACATTAAAGAAAATGTGTCAATTCTTTTATCTATCTGGTATATTTTGTACGTTTTTACCTCTAAAAACTCTAAAACACCTCTAAGATAGTCTAAAAGAAGTTTTGTGTTTAGAAAAACAAAAGTGTAATTTTGCAGTCATAATCTTATAAATAAAAATACACCTATTATGATTTTTCAAAATCTACAGGAACGAATAAAAGATTTTGTGAAGTCGAGGGCAGAGAATACTGTCGACCGTCATCAGATCATCGTTTATCTGCTTCACTCAATCATTGTTATCTTCGTGATTAGTCTACAGCTGATCGGATTGGGTGGATCACAAGAAGCAGTGCCTAAACTTATGGGGGTAGTCCATCTGACTGCTTGCCTCATGGCTCTATCGCTCTATTTCTTTCGGAAGATTTCTATTCCAGTGGCCTTTTCGCTTGTAACACTGGTTTCACAGGTCACCGTTGTAGGCCGTATCTTCTATTTTGTTCAGGCACGTCCCGAAAACTTTTTGCAGCTTATTTTTCTCAACCAAGTGGTTTCGCTATTGGCGATAGCTTTTCTTGTGATGAGCTTCGTGAAATACACCCCTTTCCTCATAGCTATTATTAGTCTGGCAACATATGGAGCCGTTGCTGCTTATCTGAATGAACCAGCTCTGTGGAATCTCTTTTCGTTTTTCTTTGCCGTGGAGTTCTTTCTCTGCATATTAGGCGAGCTACTGCGCCGTAATGTAGGGCATATTCAGATGGAGAACACCGAAATGCATCACCGTGAGACGGCTTTCCTGCACGCCGTGAAACTCAACGAGCGGGAAGTTGAGGCCTATCTGCGTATGAGCAGCAACGACCAACCTACGCCTGAAGACACCGACCGTCTGTTTAGTATGCTCAGACCAAAATCGCAGCGTAATCTTGTCAATGCCATTCGGCAGCATTTAAAGCACCATCTGATGGACAACACCAATCTGGCACAAATATTCCCCACACTCACAAAATCGGAGTTGGATGTGTGCAACCTTATTCTGCAAGGTAAGAAAATGAATGAAATAGGCCAGCTGCTTGACAAGACGGAGAAGAATGTTGGCGTGGTGCGCACCCATATCCGAAAAAAGCTGAACGTTCCTACGGACCAAGACCTTAGAAAATATCTTATGGAATTGCTGGTGAAGAGACGATATCAGGGGAAATAATTCTTTTTGTGTTTGTGAGTAATTGCTGTAAACCCCAATTCGGTTTAAGAAACGCTCTTTCATGAGTTTCTTAAACCGCACACTCATCCTTTCGGCCTTGATCTAAAACCGAAGTATAATTGTTTCACGCAAATATAGGTTAGAATAAAGTGAGCTGTTTTACACCTTGCTTTTCTTCCCTCTCAAACTCCATATTGATGGAAGGTTTGGTGTCGTAGAAAGCATACGCAGCAATGCCAGCTAAAAGGTTAACGATGAAATTAGAGATACTTCTATGGCGTGTGTGAACTATCTGTGCAACGTTCTTCAACATATCATTGATAGTCTCTATGATACTTCTCTTGCGAAGCATGATTTTATCATGCACATCCATTAATCTGTTCTTCATATTAGTTCGTATTCCTGTTACGATGTGTACACCTCTATCAAAGAGTGAAGCAAACAGTGATTGAGAGATATAACCTTTATCAGCATATAATTTTCCAAATAAATCCTTCGTTAAATCGTTGAATATTTTTGGATTACGGTCGTCTATATTGGCTCTGGTTAGAGCAAAATTGAGTAGTTCTCCTCGTTCATTACACAAAAGATGAAGTTTGAAGCCATAGTACCATCCCATAGTACTTTTTCCTTTTTGGGCGTACCCTTTGAATACGCTATTACGGGATTGTCTCTTATTTTCGCACACAGGAATACGTGTAGAATCGATAAAGGTTATTCCAGTACACTCTCCCATTAATCCCAGTTTGAGAAAGAGCAATAAGGGTATTGCAACACGAGGCATACGCTCAATAAAGCGTGTATATGAGAGTAGATTGGGAAACTCTTTTTTTAGTTCTCGGCAAACATAAAAGAGATAGAAATGTTTGAAATTCCGAAATGTATTGCTGTGGAACAAAATAAGAATTGTGATCATTTCAGCATCACTCATCCGCCCTTTTCTCTTGCGATGTTTTGGACTATCGGCAGAGGGATTTGAGAGAGAAAGAGAGGTTTTGTTTAATTCTGAATGATATTCTTTGCAAAAATCATCTGCAATACAATAGATTTCCGTAACTTTGCTGACAAGTTTCATGAGGATTGTTATTTTGTTATATGATTGATTTTCAACAGTAAATATACAAAAAACAATCCTCTTTTTAGGCTTTTATTGAAACTTTTTTGAGGAAAAAGAAGAACTGCTTATCCCGAATTGGGGTTGTAAATAAAAGCCGTAGTTTTTAGCTTCGAGAATGGCGTGAAATGATCTCTGCTGTAGGAGTGTGCGCAGAAAACATAATAGAAGAAGCAAGCAGAATAAAGGTGTTGAGAAATACAATAAGGATGCTGGCGTACTTCCTTATTGTGTCAACTGATAGCCTTATTGTGTGAGCTGACACAATAAGGATAAGGACGGAGAGATGGGAGACGAATGTGCATAAAATTGTGCCGTTTTTCGTTAGTTTTGGCGAAAAACACGAAAAAAAGAGGGGAGCAGAAGGTGGAAAAAGGAAAACGAAAGGGATTTTTGATGAAAAAATGGCTATAACAGCTTTTTTGATTTCTATTTCAAAATAAGCCGTTGTAAAGATAAGCGAGAGAAAAAATGAGAACTTTGGTTGCTTAGAACCGCCAACGAAGCTGAAGGCTAACATCGTTTTTTGAGGCAGAAGAAATGAGTTGTTCGCCTGTTCCTATAGCGGATTTGTTGAAATAGTGAAGCAAACTATATTTCACGCCTATGTCCCAGTTTTTTGTAAGTTGCCACTGGCCGAGGAGGACTGTGCGCAGACCGTGATAATAGCACGCGCCGAAACCACCTGCATGGCGCAGATAGGGTTCGTAAACATAGCACGCACTGGCATAATCGTCGGTGAAAAAGACTGCTGCCAATGCGGCTAACTTCAAAGTGGAGGTGGGGCGAAAGCCTGTGCGCAGCGAGAGCATCCAGCCCAGAGTGTTACCAGTGGTCTGTTTACCCGCCAGCGCAATATCAATGGCGGGATGGAGTTCCCAGCGGTCGTTCCGTAGGTTCAGTTGTGCGCGTAGTCGGTGGGTTGTGGCGTATTGCAACAGTCCTGCATATTTGGGAATGTTCTGCTGCTTTGTTTTAGTGCGGTAGCGTAGCAAGAGTTGGCCGCCGTTTTTCAGTTGCCAGAGCACTTGCGCCATAGCATCGAAGCCTTGCGACGCCCCCGTAGCGCGGAATGTGGACGTAGGGAAGCGGAAGAAATCAACATAACCTCGGAGTTCCAAACGGCGAAATCCATTGTATTTTCCGCCCAAGAGGAGACCGTGTTCATTTGCCACGCGAGAACCTTCTTGCAGTGCATCGCCGTGGGGCGACACGAAGCGCGGAGCAAAAGCGCGGTGCTGCAATGTGAGTTGGCAACTGCTGGAGGGAGAATAGACAAGCGTATTGGTTGTGGCAAGATGCAGGCGGCGGTCGGCAGCAGCTTCACCGCTCAGCGTGATGCGATGGGAGTGGAGATAGTAGTTTACAGATAATCCGGCAGCATCTTTTCCCCGCATGAAATACTGCGTATAAGCGCGGTGTTCGGGAAGGAGAAAGTGGTCGTAGTGGGTATAGAATCCGCTGAGGCCTATGCGCCATCGTGGGCGGAGATAGAGCAGTTGCCCGCCAGCAGTGAGATTGTCCACATTGCGCCGTCGCGACAATTCGCGCGCAGTACGATGATAACCATCGTAAAGGAAAGAGCGCACCGTGTCGCCTTCCTGTCTGCTGTCTAACTGCCGATAAGAGAGGAAAGCTGTGAGCAGCCAATTACCGTTTCGGATGCCGCCTGCCACGCCGCGAAAGAAACGTGCTTCGCTCATGCTGGAGTGGTTGTGTAAGACCATGGCCGTTCGGCGCGGCGCATCGAGGAGGGTTGCTTTGCTCCCATAGGTGGCACAGCCGAAGAGCAAGCCTTGTCCAATGGTCACGGTGTAGTCGCCTGCCAAGAGTTCGTAGCGATTGTTGGGTGAGAGGTAGTGAGCATAGGCCGAAAGGGCATCGTAGGGATAATTGCGATAACGCCCAATAGGTTCGCCTGCATCCTTCTCCAGCGTGATGCCGTACTGCACTCGGCGCTGCCAATCGTAGCGATAGCGCAAGTTGTTGTAGAGTCCGCTGCCGAGATATGCGCCGTTCTGCTCACCTCGTCGCCGATAGAGCGGTATGTCGAGACGTGTTTCCAGTTCGTGCCGACCGCTAAACAAGCGCACTTTGAGCGGGGCTACCTGCTGCGGAAGTGGCAAAGCTTGGAGGAAAAGGCTCAGATAGCACCGATCGGTGTAGCTGAGGCCAGTGATGAACTGCAGTTCCCCCAGTGTGAGAAATTGGTGGTGGCGTTCACGATAGGCCAGTATGGAATCGGCCTGTGCTTCCTGAAGAAACGGTAAGCGCAAGAGGTCGTCCCGACTGACGGTGTTGAGATTCATCGGGTGGAGATAGAGCTGCTCAAGCTCTTCTTGCAGCTCCTCGCTACTTTGCTCGTCGAAATATGTATCGGCAAAGTCGGTCCAACTGATATAGCGTTCTTGGGCAAATAGAGTTATGGGAAAAAGAAGAAAAAGGACAAGGGCGGCGTGTTTCATAGGATAGGAAGATTCGGGAGAAAAAGCAAAAGTCCTACTCGCAAGAGTGGGACTTTTGTGTAGAATTTAGAAGCAATCAGAATACTTCGGGCGGCAGTTGCTCGTCAGTATCAGATGGGTGGTTTTGTTCCCAATCGATAAAGAGCAAGATGAGGTTGTGCAGCCCGAAAGCTTTCATGTCGTTGTGGTAGATAACGTCGATACAGAGGTCGAGTAAGTCCTTGGTGTTTTTCTCGTTTTGAGCAATGAGTGCACGCACAGTCATTCGCAGTTTGGTGAGAACATCTTCGGTGACATAACCGTGAGAGTCGACGAGATCACGAAAGAGATGATATTTCTGAATAGTTTTGAGGTTATCGTCACTAATGTCGAGATGGCGTGAGCCTTTTTCGTTGAGTTGGATAGTGTACATAGTGTTTGTTCTATGGTTCGTTTTTCTGTTTGTGTATGTTTCTGTGCAAAGATAGAAAAATAAATTAGGGTAAAAACTTTTTTTTATTTTTTGTGTCGAAGTATGAAAAATCCCGAACAAGAGTATTGTTCGGGACGAAAAATGTGGTGCGGGAAGAGGCGTGATAAGGAAATACTTTGACACGTGCCCGCTGTGTGTGAAAACTTATTTTCTGAGGAGGAAAGTGAGCAAGGCGTTCATGGCTTTGCTGCGGAGATGCGCGCCCTTGATAGAGGTGAAGGGAAACCCCATTGTGATGGCTGCACGCCGCCGTCCCTTGTAGGCGACTCCAGCCGATTGTTTATCCGCATAGGAGAAGGCACAGAAGGCATCGGAAGAGGCGGGGATGAGGACGTCACTATTTTGTAGGGCATAGTGTTCGGCGTTCCAATCGCGATAAATAGGGATTTGAAGATTGAGTCCGTTGATGCTGTCACCGCCATAAGTTTCGCAACCAGCAAACGATACTCTGAGAACGTCTTTCAGGAAGTTGCGTTCATCGCTCTGCTGCATGTCGCGCCCTATGTAGGCTCCGCTCACGAGCAGGTTACCTCCGTGGTGTGCGTAAGCCGACATTTTTCTCTGCATAGCCTCATCAAAAGTTTTGTAGTGGCTGAGATTGTAAGGGACATCACGTTGTAATCCTGCGATATAATCAATGAGGTCGTATTTATTCCAGTCCGTTTGGTAAGCCGCTTCGCGAGAAACTGAGGAGAAACTGTACTTGTGTGCGGCAGCAATGGCTTGGCCGTGCTGCATGGGGTAGTCGAAGGTGTTTCCTGCTAAGGTCTTTCCTTGCAGTTCTGCACTTGAGTTGTAGCCCGCTTCAGGGTGAGTGAAATCCGTTTGACGGCCACAGAAAGCCGTGGTATAGAGATAGGGAACGCCAATATCCTCTCGAAGATCAAAGCCGAGAGAATCGTTGCGCTCTACCCACGCCGGACCACTTACGCGGTCGAAACCATTGACGATAAGGAGATGGGCCGTGGCTTCTGTTGCCTTGTAGACACTCAGAATCTCCGACGGCATACTCTGTCCGCCTGCATTGACGGCTGTGACCTTGAAATTGTATTGTCGACCAGGGCTGACGGGGAGCGTAAGGGACGTTTTGCCCTGAGTGAGTCGTCCGTTGTCGAACGCTCCGTCACCAACCGACGTGTAGACGATATAATCCGTCGGAACAGCAGAAGGTTCGAGTTTGTCCGTAGTAGGCTGCCAAGAGAGTTGTACAGTGTTGTCTTTCTCGGAGAGCAGGGCGGAAAATTGATGAATGGGGAGCGGCTGAACAATGCAGTCTTTGATGCCGTGTTCGTAATTGACAAAGCGGAGCAAGGATTTATAGATGCTGCGCGACAATTGGAACTTAAACGATGGGTCATGGCCAAATTTCATGTCGGAGAAGTTCTGGTGCGACATGATTTCTAAGATGGCCGATGGGATTTCGGGCATCCGCGTTTCGGCATAATTACGATCCCACACTTCACGCTGCGTCCATGTGGTGTCATAATAGGCCGAGAGATCGTTCGTCAGCGTGGATACAAGAATGTTAGCCAGATCCTGTGAAGCATAGCGCGAGAGTCCACTGTTATAATACGTGTCGCCATTGCTGGGAAGCGTGGTGGTGCAGATACCCAAAGTGCCGAAGATACTGCGGTCTTTGCGCACACCGGCATCACTATGGATGGCAAGAGCCAGTTCGAGCGGAACGAGTTTCTGACTCTGCTGAGAGGGAACATGCAGACTGTCGCGGCGCGCAGAATAAGTGGGGTTGGGATTATAGATGCTACCCGCACTCAGCCAATTGGTGAAGTTGCCGCGCACGCGCAGGTCGTCGTTGTAGTCGTTAGCTCCATTTTCGGTGTTGTATAACGAGTCGGGTAGACCCGCCCATTGTGCTTGATAGCGCGCAGCTTCAAGGAAACGGGGTAGACCACTTGTGCCCGCATTGCCACGTTCGTTTTGTGAGAATCCGCCGCCAAAGCGTACGCCGTCGGCAGTGACCACGCCAGAATAGTTGCTCTGATTGCTGAGAACTACGCGGCTCTGCCAGTTTTCTCCTTCGTCGAAATCGAAAGTTCCGAGGTAGACCCATGTAGAGCCTCCCATTTTTTGATTAACCTTGAATTGCGTGCGTTGCCCTTTATGATAAACGGTGTAGTGAGCATCGGGAACGCTGTTGGGCTGACTGGAATAGGATACATATACGGCATAGCGGCCAGCGTGAGGGATGCGCGGCGTCCAGGTTACAGAGGCAGTGCCGAACTTCTTAGTGGTGGCGGCAATTGTGCGGGCCGTGCCGAGGGAGAAAGGTTGGATACTATCGACGAGAAGGCCCGTGGGGGTAGAAAAACCTGTGGCGATGGTGGCCCAATGGTCTGTACCAGAAGATGTCTCGGAGTAGTCGCCCATGAGGTGTGGGCGGTCGTTGTCCACGATGGCTTCGCTCTGCTGTATGTCGCGCTCACGCGGACAATAGATAATGGCCCCAGCATTTTCGAGCATGGGGAAGAGGTAGGGATATACAAACGATTGAGTGAACATATCCTCCGTGGTGCAGTAGAGGTAAGGCCGCTGCCATTGCCAACTGCCGTCGCGGAAATAGCGCCCATGGCTCGGCCAAATCATTAAGTGACGGTTAGCCAGACCTTTGGTGGGAATGTAGGGAACTGAGGTGTTTTGCACCCAAGGATTACTATTATAGTTCTTTTCTCCCCAAAGGCGGTTGGCATCTGCCTTGGCTGTGCGGTAGATATTAGGGATTAAGTCCTCAATCTGTTGCGAGTTGCGCCCAAAGACCACTACGCGATACGTGTTATAGGGTTGCGGAAAAAGGCGCGGCAGTTCGCGGTAGATACGATTGACGCTCTGTGGGGTAAAGGGTTGCGAATAAAACGGTTCGTTGGCAAATATGCAGACAAGCCGTTGTTGCTCATCGACGCGAAAACTATCTGCACGCATAGATTGGGCCGGGTGGTAGCCTTCTACGCGATAGTTGTTGAAATAGTTTTGAATAACATCGGAAAGCAGCGTGTCCTCGGTCTGTGCAAAGGCAGGCAGACTGAGGACAGCAAGGGTTATAAGTGTAAAGATTCTTTTCACTGAATGTCTTCTACTTGAAAATTCTCGGGATGACGACCTTTGAAGCCACTATAGTAGTCCATGATTTCTTTCATATCCTTTTCTACGTTTTCCTCCTTAGGGAAAATCTCTCGCGTGCAAACGATGCGGCGTTGCTCAAAGTCGATGGCGTAGAGTTGGATAGGAATATTGGCTTTTAGGGCTATAAAATAAAAACCACGTTTCCATATCTCCACGCGTGAGCGAGTACCTTCGGGAGTGACAGCCAAATGGAAATACTCGCTCTGACGGGCCTTTTCGGCTACAGCGTCCGTGAGGCTGGTGTGCTTCTTTCTTTCCACAGGGATACCTCCAATGTAGCGAAGAAAAGAGCCGAGGGGCCAAAAGAACCAACTATTCTTCATAAGAAAGCCTGCCTTTTTGCCTTTGGCAGTATAATAGAGTTCTCCGAGAAAAAAGTCCCAGTTACTGGTGTGCGGAGCTACGCAGATAATACATTTATTGCGGTTGGGTACACTTACTTGCTCCTTCCATCCAAGGCGTTTGAAAAGGAGATAATGACAAAGTTTTTGAAACATTTTATAATAGCAGAGTAAAGAAGAAAGTCCGACTGATTCTGCCAGTCCGACTCCTCTAAAAACGGTAAAGATGAAACAGTAAGTGGTGAGTGACAAACTTTCAGCGGAGTAAGGTTGCTGTTTGTCACTCGCCACTCAATGGCGGCTCTGTGGCCGCAACTTATCATTTTGTCCTATTAGGACTTAAGCTTTAATGATTTCGTCGGAGAGTTTGTTGGCTTGCTGCGTGAATTCAGCGCGCAGCTTTTTGAAGAAGACTTTTTCCTGGCCTTTTTCAACGTGGCTCAGGCGAGCTACATAGTCTTGGTATGTAACCATGACCATTGCCATGAGTTCTTTCAGCTTCTCATCATTTTCTGGCTGGCACATGCTCAATGCTACACAGTCAGCGAAGAGGTCTCCACAGATGTTTTTTATTGCTTTCTTCAGTTTTCTTTTGCTTGACATAATGCTTCTGTTTATTGTTTGTGGATAATTTCCATCCCTTTCAAGATGGCTTGTTCGTTCATGGGGAGTAAGTCCCAGTGTCTTTCGGGGAGCGATTTTTTTAGAGCTTTCATAACACTCTCGATACTGACAATGGGGTGGAGTTTGAGGAAACCTCCGAGCACCATCATATTGAAGGTTTTCATGAGCTTCATCTCTGCCGCGGTGTTCATGGCATCGAGACAGAAGTTATTGATATCCTCGCGTTTAGGTTTCTCAATGATGCCAAAGCTATCGTAGATGATAGTTCCTCCTACCTTCACTTTTGGCTGGAACTTGTCCAGAGAGGGTTGATTGAGCAAGATGGCGGTGTCGTACTGGCTCAGAATGGGCGACGATATTTTTTCGTCCGAAATGATAACGGTGACGTTGGCCGTTCCGCCTCGTTGCTCTGGACCGTAGGCAGGCATCCATGTGACTTCTTTTCCCTCCATCAGTCCGGCATACGCAAGGATCTTACCCATTGAGAGCACACCCTGACCACCGAAACCTGCTATGATGATTTCTTCTTTCATAAGAATTTCGTTTTAGTGTTTAGCTTCGCTGTCTTTCAAGTCGCCAATGTTGTAGTAGTCGAACATGTGTTCTTCCATCCACTTATTAGCCTTGACGGGACTCATCTTCCAACCGGAGTTACAAGTAGACACTACCTCGATGAGATTAGAGCCTTTGCCGTTCATAGAGTTTTCAAACGCATGGCGAATGGCTTTCTTGCATTTGCGGATAGCTGCCACGCTCTGAACGCTTTGACGTGTCACATAGGCTGTACCCTCCAACTGAGCTGCCATCTCAGTGATTTTCAGCGGATAGCCATGAAGTTCGGGATCGCGGCCAAAGGGACACGTTGCGGTCTTCATGCCCATGAGCGTTGTCGGGGCCATTTGTCCGCCCGTCATACCGTAGATGGCGTTGTTAATAAAGATGATGGTGATATTCTCCCCGCGGTTGAGTGCGTGGACTGTTTCGGCCAATCCGATACAGCCCAAATCGCCATCGCCTTGGTAGGTGAATACGAGGTGGTCAGGCCAGAGGCGTTTGCAGGCCGTGGCCAGTGCGGGAGCGCGACCGTGGGCTGCTTCCTCCCAGTCGATGTCCAAATAACGATAAGCAAAGACAGCGCAGCCTACTGGGCTTACGCCGATGGTTTTATCTTCCATGCCCATCTCGGCAATGACTTCGGCTACCAATTTGTGGACAACACCGTGTGAACAACCTGGACAATAGTGCATTTGCACATCGTTCATCAATTCAGGCTTTTGGTAGACCAGATTACCAGGTTGAATTATTTCTTCTCGTGTCATAGATAATTTGCTGATTTATAGCGGACGAGTGTTCGCTTATTCTTTATTGCTACGTGCATGACGTTGCAGCCCGTGGGGACGGCGGAGCATTGTGGTCATGCGTAGAGTGGCTTCCACCATTTTGATAAGGACGGCAACAACGCCTAATCCTATGCTGAGGAGGCGGATATGCTCATTCTCAGCGTACCATGTGTAGGCCATTCCTATCATGGCGATGAGCGCCAACAAGATAAACACGCTATTCATAATATTGCGAATGAAGAGCAGTTTCCGTTCTTTTTGTTGCTGCTGTTCGTCTTCTTTGCGGCAACCATTGCGCACTTCTTCGAGGAAACGTTGTTCGTCTAAATTCATAGGTGGGTTTTATTTAGCAACTTTTCTGAGTTTCTCCATGGCCTGAACGATTTCGTCAGGATCGGGGACAATACCTCCGAGGCGCCCAAAGTGCTGCACTGGGATACTATATTCCACCGCGGCTTGCACATCAAAGACCATCATGCCGGCATTGATTTCAACCACCAGCATTCCTTTGACTTTTTCGCTGAGTCGCTTGAGCTCTTTGCTGGGGAAAGGCCAGAGTGTGATGGGGCGGAAGAGGCCCACTTTGAGTCCTTGCTCGCGCATATTGTCCATTGCCTTTTGCGAAATGCGAGATGCTGAACCGAAGGCCACTATGATATAGTCTGCATCCTCGCAGTATTGCTCTTCGAAGCGCACTTCTTTTTCTTCACATTCAGCATATTTCTTTTGCAGATGGAGATTGCGTTTCTCCATGGCCGCAGATTCGAGTTCCAGAGAGGTTATAACGTTAGGACCGCGCTTTTTCAATCCGTGACCATTGGCAGCCCAAGGACATTCTTCGTAGATCTGCTCATTGGTGCGGCGCGGTTTGAGTGGCGGGAGAATTACCTTTTCCATCATCTGTCCGATGACACCATCGCTCAAAATCATCGCTGGGTTGCGGTAGCGGAAAGCCAGTTCAAAGCCTAAGTCCACAAAATCTGCCATTTCCTGAACGGAGTTCGGGGCAAGGACAATAACGTGGTAGTCGCCATTACCACCGCCACGCGTAGCTTGGTTGTAGTCGCTCTGCGAGGGTTGTATGGTGCCTAATCCAGGGCCACCGCGCTGAACATTGACGATGAGGCCCGGAACTTCTGCTCCCGCCATATAGGCGATGCCTTCTTGCATAAGGGCCACACCAGGGCTGGACGAGGACGTCATAACACGTTTGCCCGAACCACCACCGCCATAGAGCATATTGATGGATGCTACCTCACTTTCGGCTTGTAGCACTACCATGCCTGTGGTTTCCCACGGCTTGAGGAGAGCGAGGGTTTCGAGCACTTCAGACTGCGGCGTGATGGGATAACCAAAATAACCATCGCATCCGCAACGGATGGCAGCGTGAGCAATCGCTTCGTTGCCTTTCATTAATAAGATTTCTTTTTCTTCTGCCATGGTTATTCCTCTTTTTTTCGATAAACGGTGATACACCCATCGGGGCATACCATAGCGCAGCTGGTACATCCTGTGCAAGCATCGAGATCCACTTGCTTGCAGAAGGCATACCCTTTGTGATTTACTTCGCCCGTGGCGAGCGCAAGCGAATGTGTAGGGCACGCTACCACGCAAAGGCTGCAACCTTTGCAACGGTTTTCGTCCACTACGACGGCGCCTTTCATTTTACCCATAATTGTTATGTATTAAGGAGCTGGAGGGGGAGAGGTGTTGCTCTTCTTCCTCTGGCTTTTTGTCGTTATTGATTATACATATCTTTGTTGTAGAAATCCATAATGCCATTGAGCATTTCCTCGGCTTGAGCCGCAGCGGCATTGCCGTTGGCTTGGTGCGACTGGCGGAAACAGCTGATGGCCAGTCCCCATTCGCTGCGCTTCATATAGGCTTGCCCTTTCAGATACAGCACCTGTGCATCAGCGGGAGAGGCCAACAAGGCTTCGTCTGCGAGTTGCAGGGCTTTATCGATCTGTCCTTCTTCAATTTTCTGTGCTATTGCACTGTAATCTATCGGCATTTTGCGGATTGTTATGTTCTACACTAAAAGCAAAGTTAAGGCTATTTTCTTTTCCTGCCAATTTATAGAGGATTTTTTCACGTTCTATTATGCAGAATTTTTTTTAGATTCTCTCTTTGCTGCTCCCGCCGTTTGCTCTTGCTTCCTATTTATAAGAAAGGAGTTTGCTAATATCTGTTGTCTGTCGCTTTAATAGCTTACCGCCACTGTTTGCTACTGCTATGTTTTCCATAAAAGGAGGTCTCTTAGCTCATACTTATAATATAGGAGTGAATGATAAGCTTGTGGCTTTTAATAACTAGTGATTTGTAAAATATTTTCGTATTCTACGGCTCCGAGAATCGCATGAAAATCAACTTAAATGCCTTTGATTGAAAAGAACGCCAATTTGAGTGGGCACTAAAATAGGGTTTTTTGTAATTTCTCAAGGAGAAAATAAAATTTCTATAGGCGGAATTAAAGTTCCTATAAGGGAAATTTCAAATACTGTGCGGAACTATTCGAAGAAAGGGCATTAGAGAGAGGATAAGAGGTAAGTAAATGGAAATGAGGGTGATTTGCGCCATATCTCGGTGGTTTGCATTGAGGGATAAAGTGCAGAAGATGTGGATTTATGCAGAAGTTCCGTTACCAAATCGTTAGTCCATTCATCGAATGGTAACGAAGAGGTAGGAGAAGGTAACCGACAGAAGAGTGTTCGGTAACTCACCTTTCTGTCATTATGGTGCTTATGCTTTGTACTACAATGTTTTGCGTAGCTGAAAACGCTTTGGTAACGGGTAACTTTGCCCATAAAAAAGAAGCGTATGCAAACAGACAAATTCAAGGTGTTGCTCTACCTCAAAAAGAGCGGATTGGACAAGTCGAGGCAAGCTCCGATAATGGGACGTATAACCTACGGGCGAACCATCGCCCAATTGAGTTGTAAACTCTCGTGCGACCCGAAGTTGTGGAATGCTCGTGAGAGCAGACTGAACGGCAAGAGCCGTGAAGCGGTGGCAACGAATGGTAAGTTGGAACGCTTGCTCCTCTCGGTGCAGTCGGCTTATCGACTCCTTTGCGAGCGAGGTGCGGTGTTTACGGCAACAGACATCAAGGAGCAGTTTCAAGGCAGTATGCAAAGCCAGACCACCTTCTTGGAGCGATACGACCGAATGGTCGAAGAGATGGAGCAAAAGGTGGGCATCGAAATAAAGGCTACGACTATGAGAGGTTACTATACTGTCCGTAAGCATCTGCAAGTCTTTTTTGGAGAGAAGTACCACACGGCTGACATCCCTTTCGGACAGATAGAAGAAGATTTCTTGGAATGCTTGCAACACTACTCGGTCGGAAAGTTGGGACTTTCGCAAGCCTATTATCGTAAGATGGCATTGATGGTAAAGAAAGTCTGCCGTTTGGCGTATCGTGAAGGATTAACAGAGCGACAACTATTTGCGCACGTGGAGATAGAGCGAGGAGAGAACAAACAACCTCGGGCTTTGGATAGGGCTTCATTGGATAAGTTGCTGGGCTTGACCTTTGAGTCGTATGAAGTGGAGTTGGAGACCGCTCGCAATCTCTTTCTCTTCTCCTGTTATACGGGTGTTGCCTATTGTGATATGATTGCCATGAATCGGGAACACCTCTTTACGGATGATGAGGGGGCTTTGTGGCTGAAGTTCCGTAGACAAAAGACCAATACTCTTTGTCGTGTGAAGCTCCTATCCGAAGCGGTGCGTTTGATAGAGCGGTATCAATCGGAGGAACGTAGCACGCTCTTTGCTCCCATTGCTTACTCTGCTTACCTTATTCAGCTCAAAGCCCTACAACTTCGGGCAGGTATCTCCATCCCCCTTTCGGCACACGTTGGTCGCCACACCTTTGCGACGTTGATTACTTTGGAACGAGGTGTTCCCATCGAAACGGTGAGCCGAATGTTGGGGCATAGCAATATCCAAACGACCGAACGATACGCCCACGTTACCCCAAAGAAACTCTTCGATGAGTTCGAGCGATTTCTCTCTTTCACCGAGGATTTACAACTCTCTTTGTGACATTCAAAAATATGCCCTCAAAAGCACCTAAGCTTTTCCGAGAAAGCAATAAAGCTTTTGCCCAAAAGTTTAGAAGCCTTGGAGCAAAAAGTAATTACCATTTACATAGCACATGAAAAGATTATGCGCAGTACATTCAAAATCTTATTTTATATCAATAAGAACAAGACTAAAGCAGACGGTACAACGACAATCCTTTGTCGCATCACCATTGACGGGGCGAACGTAGTAATAACCACAGGCGAAAGCACAAATCCTCACGATTGGAGCGTGAAGCGAGGGGAGACAACGGACAAGAAGACCAACCAACGCTTGCAAACCTTTCGGGAGGAAATCGAACAAGGGTACAATACCTTGCTCTACAAATATGGAGCAGTGAGTGCCGAACTTCTGAAGAACCATCTGCAAGGCATCGGAAGAACTCCAACGACACTTCTTGCCCTTAGTGCGGAGGCACTCAATGCCCAACGAGAAAGCAAGAGTGAGGGAATGTATAGTAACAATCTATGTTCCGACAGACAGCTTAATGCCTTTGTACGAAGTCGTGGAGAGGAGGATGTTCCCCTAACGGCTCTTGCGATAGATTTCTTTGATGATTATCGTTTCCATTTGAAGAAGGAGGGCTATGCCCCTGCAACGATAAACGGGCATTTGTGTTGGTTGAGTCGGCTGATGTATCGAGCCGTCAGCCAGGGGACAATCCGCCTCAATCCGTTTGAGGAGGTGAAGTATGAAGCCGTGGAGTGCAAGCCTCGTTTCCTGAGCAAAGGCGATGTGGCAAAGCTCTTGGCATTCCCGTTGCAGGAGGAAGGGGCGGAACTAAGCCGAAGGATGTTTCTTTTCTCTGTCTTTACGGGTTTGGCATTTGCCGACTTGCAGAGCCTCCGAGCTTCGCAAATCGAAACGAATAGCGAAGGGAGGCGATATATCCGCAAGGCAAGACAGAAAACAGAAGTGGAGAGTTTGATACCCCTGCATCCGATAGCGGAGCAGATACTCTCCCTTTACACAAAAGAAAAAAGCAAGAGGGATTATAAGAACGACAACGAGAGCAATTGCAAGACACTCCCCGACACGAAGATATTCCCCGACACGATAAGCAAAGGCAAACTATTCACTTACCTTAAATCCGTAGGTTTGGCGTGTGGCATTCGAACTCCGCTAACTTGGCATGTCGGCCGCCATAGCTTCGGTACGCTGACTTTGGAGGCAGGTATTCCGATGGAGAGCATTGCCAAGATGATGGGGCATTCATCCATTGCCAGCACACAAATTTACGCTCAAATCACAGACCAAAAGATTGCAAACGATATGGAGAGGTTGATAAAACAAGGTTAGGTTTATATGGTAGTGTTTAATGAGGCGTATTTTCGCATCCCTATTATTGGGTATTTTTCATTCGTTTGCGCGGAAAAACACACAAAAAGTTTTGCAGTCGATATTTTTTTTCTACCTTGCCCAGCGAGAGAAAGCAAAAGAGTGCTTTCTACAATTTATTTTTCACAAACAAAAAAACAGAGAAGACTATGAAAAAGTTTTTCGCATCGTTAGCCGTAGCATTAGCTGCTATGTGCTTTGCCCCGACAGCAGGTGCAACTGAGATGGTATCACTTCCCCAGGAAGTAGCAGTTGAAAACGTTGTAACAGAGGCTCAAACTCAGTTGCAACAAGAGGTTGAGGTTTGGATCATCATCTATGATGATGGTACAGTAGTTATTATTATTATCGAAAAGAACTAAGTCTGTTTTTTGACTATAGGCTTTTGGATAACTTGTCCTATAATATAATCAAAGCGGGAGGCAATACTCTCGCTTTGGTTGGTAAAAAGTTGTGTTATGGCCAGATTATTTTTTGCAATATTTTTAATGATGAGCGCTTTGCCAAGTTTCTCGCAGTCTAAAGCTGTGACGGTTTCTTATTCTTTTGAAATGAAGATTCCTGAAAAAATAAAACAAATCGAGAATGAACAAATTCGAAAACTTGCAATACAAAAAATGCAAGAAAAAAGTCAGGAATACACGATGTATTTCCATGATGGACTTTATGGATTCTCTGCTCTTTCGGAGGCTTTTCAAGGAAAAAACTTTATTGTCGGAGGAGAACGAAGTGTTTTTTTAGACATGAAGAAGCGAGAACGTGTGTCCCAAGAGGGTATTATGGATAAAAAATTCATCGTAAAAGAACCCTTTGCAACTTTAACGTGGACGATTGGTAAGGAGACAAAGGTTATTTTAGGTAAAACTTGTTTGAAAGCTATTACTCATATTGATAAGATGCCTATTACTGCATGGTTTTGTGAAGAGATTCCTATACAAATAGGCCCGGCTGGGTACTGTGGTTTACCAGGTTTAATCATGGAGATAGAAAGCGGTAGTTTTGTTTACTCGGCACGGAAAGTTGAGTACACAGCTTCAATTTTAAAGATTACACCGCCTTCAAAAGGGGAAGTTTTGAGTCGGGAAGAGTTCATAAAACTGAGAGAGAAAAAAATGAAAGAAATAGGAGTGGATCCCAAACATCAGCCGGGAGGTATTCAAATCATAAAAATGTAAAGAAAAAATCGTTCTCATGCACATCTTTGGATATGTTGCACGAAATGTTCTTTTTGTTTTATTCGGATTGATATTCGGATATGAGGTTTCATATGCACAGACAATTACGATAAAAGGACAAGTGCTTGATGAAAAAAAACAACCTGTCTCATATGCAAGTGTTGTTATCTCAACGGATAGTTTATCTAAAAAAGACATTTCCTATGCTGTAACGGATGAGCATGGGCAATTTAGGATAGGACAACTTTCGGCTATTCCTGACAAGAGATGGATTCATGTTCGTTCAATTGGCTACTTGGGATTTCATAAACAAATTTCTCTTAGGGCAGTTAAGTCACCTCTCGATATAACTCTTACAGAAGACACAAAAGAGCTGGAAGAGGTTGTTGTTGTGGCAAGAGCACGTGATGCTTATGCTAAAGGAGATACAATTGTTTTTAACAGCAAGAATTACACACTGGGGAATGAACGTAATCTTGGGGATGTAGTAAAAAAGATGCCTGGTATGGAAGTTGACCAGACAGGAAATATCTCATATCAAGGAAAGAAAATTGGAAAGGTCTTGGTTGACGGGCAGGATATTTTATCCTCTTCTTCCGGTGTTGCCATGAATACGCTTCCTCCTGATTTTGCCAATTCGATAGAATTGCTTTCGAATTATACGGATGGTGATATTGCCCATGCTTTCAAGGCAGAAGAACAATTAGCCCTCAATCTGAAGTCCAATAAAAAAGTTGCTTTAAGCGGTTCTTTTGAAGGCGGAGGCGGCCTGAAAGACAAATTTATCAGCAAAGCATCTTTGATTACAGTCTTACCAAAAATATCTGCCAGTACCATCATTAACGCCAATAATACAGGTGAGGCTGTTTTTTCGATTCAAGATTATATGTCGAATATCATAGACTTTGAATCGATCCGAAGTGGAGCTTCAACGCAGACATCTTTAAGTTTATCTCCTGAAGAACAACAACTCTTACTGCCTCCGACGAATGAACATGCACGTACGGCAGGATTAGCAAACATAAATATATCATGGACCCCTCACTCAAGCTACAAACTCAGAGCAAGTACACTGTTCAACAAAGGTAAATCAGAAGGGGCGCATACAAAGACGGATACATATACTTTGCCGGAGAATTATTTTACAAATATATCAACAGGTACTGCCGATAAAGAGACCCAACTTGTATCTCAATATTTGTCTCAGAAATGGATTCCTTCTCGTTTTTTCTCTGTCAGTGCTAAGACAAAGATAGACATACGAAACCATAATGCCGATAATATCTATGCTAATACATTCAATGATAATCATATCCATGCATTAGAAAAGCCGAAAAATCACTTTTCCGGTATCAAACAGGATATTGAGATGAAATGGCTTTTGAGCAAAGGGCTTCTTTTCGGTGGAGGAAGTTTTGTTTTCAACAAAGGAAAGATCAATAGTGATATATATACCGATGTCTTACTGCTTCCATTACCCCATATAAATGGAAATTCTATTTATCCTTATTTTCATGAACACATAAAAAAAGACATGGAAAAAGGATTCAACGCCTACGTAGGTGGAATGTATCCTGTATTGAATAATATATATCTGCGAGGTGAGTTTTCCATGTCGATGAATTGGAATGAACTTAAGATGGCTTATCCTACGAGTATAAACGAGGAAACAGCCGATTTAAGAGTATTCAGGCCTTACATTAGTCTGATGAAAAACAAGGGGGTATTCCGGTTTAACATAGGCTCTTATTTTTCCTCCTATAGACAAAAAACATCTCCGGAACTATTGAGAGAGAAATCTCTTTTTTATATTGAGCCACATGCTTCAATCGAATTAGTAATGAGTAACCAGCATCGGTTAATGCTGTCTGTCTCTGAAGCTGTTTCTCCTTCAACCATCGATTACTTTTCTCAGCAGATTTTGGCTAAAGGATACAATAACCTCCAATTACCCTCAAAATTATCGAACCCTTTTGCAAAAAGGTTTAAGGGAAACTTATCCTATGCCTATTTCAGCTTGTTTAACCGGCTTTCGATGTATGGCAATTTAAGTTATATCAAGGATAGAGATACGCATATTACCGTCACAACCTCAAAGGGACTATTGATCAGTAATTTTTATCAAGATGGAGGATGGAGCAATACATTAAGAACAAACGCCTATTTGAGTAAGGGAATCGGCACCCTTCCATTGGACATAAAATTATCAGGTAAATATACGCTCAGCAAACACAACCTGATGCGTGTAGATAAAGAAGACGAATTAATTAACAAAAGAGTAGATGCGAAATTGGATCTTATTTCACGGCTGTACCAATCTCCGGTTAATTTTGAGATAGGAGTACGTTTTAGTCGTCTTGACCAGAAATTTACGTACAGCAATATCCACTCTTGGAATCAAGAATTTGGAGGTTTCGCAACAACTCATGTAAATATAGGAAATTTTGTTTTTTCTGTTTCTGGCAAGTCGAATAGAATTGAAGATGCCGAAGCCAAGCGTTATTTTAGGGATTTAGACTTCTCTATGAAATATAAATTAAACAAGTTAGACATCAAACTTCAGGGAGAGAACGTGTTCCATCTTAAAGATAATGAATGGATGAAAGAAATCCTCACCCCGACAGTCCAATCAACTATCTTATACAGACGATTGCCTGGGCATATTCTTCTATCTCTCTGTTATACACTATAATCTTTTATAACATAACTCCAAATTCCGTTTTTTTTGACAAGAAAATTATAAATAACATACCTTGCTAACATATACACAAACAGAGGGCTTCTAAAAAGATCTTTGCTTATAGTTTTCTTCCAAAAGCTTCTCCAAGTCGGAGAGACGGTAGAGTATCTTCCCTGCGATTTGGGTGTAGGGAATAATGCCCTTGTCCCGATAATCCTGCAAGGTGCGAGGACTGACGAAAAGGCGTTCGCATACCTCTCTCCCTGTGAGATAGATTTCTCCCCCGAACAACGGACGGTGCGTTTGGGCAATCTCCCGAATACGCTTGCTTACTTCTTGAATGCCCGAAATGAGCTGTTTCATTTCGGGTGTTTCTCTGTTTACAATTTCGTGTTCCATAGTCGTGGTTATTGGCGATTGGACTTGGCAAGGAGTGCTTCCACATCCTCGCGTTTGTAATAACATTTATGCCCGATTTGGATAAAGGGTAACACGGACGTGTCCCGATAGTGCTGGAGCGTCCGTTTGCTGATGTTCAGGATTCGGCACACGTCTCCGTTGTGCAATAAGTCGGGCATTTCGGGACGAAGCCCGAAATGTTCTCTCATACAAAGAGCCAACTCTTCGATGCTCTTTTTCAGTTCCTCCCAAGCGGAGGAGTCGATGGCTGTAAATCTCATATCAATATCGTTTTAATTGTTGTTATTTTCTCTTTTTGGCGCAAATATATGCAGCCGAAATCCTTGTTCTCTGACCTGATGAAATCAAGGGAAATAACAGGAACTTGCAGGCAAATGTATAAGTAAAATCTATCTATTTTTAGAAGGGATTCCCTGCCTTTTCTCTCTGTTTCCCCGAATTCCTTCCGAGGGAAAAAATCCTGTTTCGATGCGAAAATAACGAACCGACATATACTGTTTACCCCATTCCTGTTAAGTGGATACTTCTGGCGTCGAAATGGTATGAAATGGCTCTGTTAGAGAGAATCTTACTACCTGTCTTTTTAGGCTTTTCCCTCTGCTTTCATCGAAAAGGCAAAGGCATGCATCTGCATGTAATCCGATACAGCCATTCGGGTAGCGTTTCCCTTTCTTCCATTTGTCGTTTTCTGATTTTTGAGGAGAAAATATGAGGTATCCTTTCCTTTTGCCGAAGAAATATGCAGCACCTCGATGCAACAACGCCACAAGGCTTGGCTTCACCTGTTCGCCTCTGTAACTTGGTTTCAGCATCCCATTTCGGGTGAAAGTTCAAAACCAAGCAAACAGAAGAAGTACGAACAATGAAAAAAGAAGAGAAGGAGAGCCCCTCCAAGAACGCCCAAATAGAAGAGTTCCTTTCGGCTCGCTACGAGTTTCGATACAACACCGTGTTGCACCGAGCGGAGTACCGTCCACGAGGAACGGACGACTACACAGCCATAGACCGCTACTGCATCAATACCCTCAAACGAGCCTTGGACAAGGAAGCCGATATACAGACCTCGCCCGAGAACCTGTACTGTATCATCGAAAGCGATTTCTCCCCACGCATCAATCCCGTGCAAGCCTATTTCCAAGCCTTACCGCAGACGAAAGGAAATACGGAAACTATCACCACCCTTGCCGACTGCGTGAGCGTAACCCATCCCGAGAAGTGGAGGGAATACCTCACCAAGTGGCTGGTGGCAGTAGTTGCCAATGCGATGGACGACAAGCAATGTCGTAACCATACCTGCCTTGTACTGACAGGCGATCAGGGAAAATTCAAAACCACGTTCCTTGATTTGCTCTGCCCTCCGTCTCTCTCCGATTACCGCTATACAGGGAAGATATACCCACAGGAGAAGGACGTGCTGAGTCTTATCGGGCAAAACCTCATCATCAACATTGACGACCAACTCAAAGCCCTTAACAAACGGGACGAGAATGAACTGAAGAACCTTATCACCTGTCCGCAGGTGAAGTACCGTATGCCTTATGAGAAACACATTGAGGAGCGACCCCACTTGGCAAGTTTCGTGGCTTCGGTCAATGGCAACGACTTCCTCACTGACCCGACAGGGAGCAGACGCTTCCTGCCCTTTGAAGTGCAGGCAATAGATATAGACCAAGCCAAGAGCATTCCGATGGATGCCGTTTACAGCGAAGCCAAGACACGATTGAATGAAGGGTTTCGCTATTGGTTCAATGATGAAGAGATTATTGAATTGCATAGAAACAGCGAAGCCTTCCAAGTCTATACGACAGAGATAGAACTGTTGCTCCGCTATTTCACCTTTCCCACGGAAGCGGAGACGGCAACGAAACGCTTCTATATGACCAATTCGGAGATAGTGGGCTATCTCTCCTGCTATACTCGACAACCGCTCTCCAGCAAACGGATGGGCGAAGCCTTGCGAAAGGCAGGCTATACGAGGGAGTGTCGCAGGATAAACGGCAATCCCGTGTATGTCTATGCCGTCCGTAAGGTTTACCCCGAGCAACCGCCATAGCACTCTGTTGTTGCAATCCCTTTGCAATACCCCTTTCTCTTTTATTTCCTATCCTCCTTACTACGTTACTACAACCAAGGATAATACGGTGAAAGAGAAAGGATTGCAGGAGGTGTCCATCTTGCGACACAGCTTACTACCATCTTTCTACGCTTCTACGGCAGAATGAAAGAGGATAGGTGTAGACAGGAGATGTAGAAGGATAAATCCGAATGAAGTGTTACACTTTTCTCTTTCACAGTCAAATACTTATCCGAGTGTCGAAGGGTAGTAAGATGAAAAGGGGAAAATTCCAAAAAGAGAAAACAGAGCGAACAATGAAATAACGAACAAATGAATATGAATAATCCAAATCCAACGATAACAGCAATGAACAACGAATATTACGACCTACAATACATCAAGGCGATACCGATAGCGGACTATCTGCACGCCTGCGGTATCGAGCCTGCCAAGCGTTACAATGGCTATGCCCTTTATCACGTACCCTACCGAGAAGACTCCAACGCCAGTTTGAAAGTGGACTTTCGGCAAAACCTGTGGCACGACTACGGCACAAGCCAAGGCGGAAGCATCATCGACCTTGTGATGCGGATGCGTGGATGCAGTGCCTACGAAGCAATGGCACATCTTGCTGAAGGGAAAGCGACAACCCTCGCCCCTTCTTCCTTTCATCGTGAAACAACCATTACTACGAGCAATTCCACAAGTACAAGGCACATTCTTTCCATCAGCGAAGAGTTACCCCTACATCTGCAAAGCTATCTCCGAGAGGTACGCAGGATAGACCTTGCCATGGCAAGCCCTTATCTCCGTCACGTTCGCTATGAGGTAGGAGGACGAGAGTATTCTGCCATCGGCTTTGTCAACCGTGCAGGAGGGTATGAGCTTCGGGACGACAAGACATTCAAAGGAACAATCGCACCAAAGGATATATCCGTAGTTGCGGGAGAAACGAACAACTCCCCTCTCTGCATCTTCGAGGGCTTTATGGACTTCCTTTCCTATCTCACAATGAAAGGGAAAGAAAGCATTTCGCCTTCCATAGTTCTGAACTCCGTCAGCAATCTACCACGAGCCATCGCCTATCTCTGCGAGAATGGCATTCTCTCCGTCCGTGCATTCTTCGACAACGATGAAGCAGGACGGCAAGCTCTTCAGGGTATCCAATCTTCAGGCATCAAGGTAGAGGATATGAGCCAATACTATGCCCGATACAAAGACCTCAATGAGTACCACGTTGCCCAAAGAACAGAACTAAAGCAGGTGATACCACCTCGCAAACGAGGACTTAGACGATAAGGCAAAAGAGAGCAAACAACATTATTCTATCATCAGGTATTCAAAGATGCAGAAAATAAAATGTATGCGAATAAACGGCTTTGTTTCGATAGCTACGGCAGTTCCTCAGAACAGCAAGTTTGCAGAGCAAAACTTAGAAACAAAGCGTGCAGGCATTCACAGGATGCAACGCAACAAGAAAGAAGCACGAGCAGGGCGGAGCGGACATTTCGAAAAATGCCATAGCTCATTAGGGTATTTTCTTTACGCTGCACTCCGTTATCGCTAAAAATACCCTCCTGAGCCAAGGGGCGGTGCCCCTTTGGATACCCCTAAATCAATCTTCAAGCAATGGGCTACGCCGTTTTACATATAGACAAGGCGAGAGGAAACGACTCGGCAATGACCGCACACATAGCGCGTACATTCATGCCGAGTAACGTCGATTCCTCCCGCACACACCTCAATCGAGAGCTGGTGCAATTCCCTGCAAATGTAACTAACCGTACCGAAGCGATAGAGCATCGCATCGCCACGGCAGGTATCTACCGAAAGGTGGCACAGAACCAAGTCAAAGCCTTACGCTTTATCCTGTCAAGTTCACCGGAGGATATGGCTCGCATAGAGCAAGAAGGACGCCTGTACGAATGGTGCAATGAAACGATGGATTGGCTTCGCACCACTTTCGGGGCGGACAATGTGGTCGCAGCCACACTGCACGCAGATGAGGACACACCTCATATTCACGCCACAGTTGTCCCGATTGTCACGGGTGAAAGACGGAAAGCCAAAGAGGAAGCCAAGAACGGCAAGCGGAAGTACAAGACAAAGAAGAATAAGGTACGACTTTGTGCAGATGATGTGCTCACGCCCAAAAAGTTGGAAGACTATCAGACGAGTTATGCCAAGCGAATGCAACGGTTCGGATTGGAACGGGGCGTACACGGTTCGGAAGCCAAGCACCGCACCACGATGGAGTATTACAAGGAAGTCCTAAAATCCACGAAAGAGAAAGAGGCGCAAGAAGCAGAACTCACTGCCAAGATAAAAGAGTTGGAGAAGCAGGCAGGCAAACTCCGAATGAAAGGTACGTTTTATTCTATATTTGGCAACTCTGAACTCGACAAGGCAGAAAAACGCATCGCAGACTTGGAACAGGAAGCCGAACGACAGCGGTATCTTTCGGAAAAGGAGAAGAATGAAATCCGAAAGGAGATTGTTCTCTTGCAGGACACGGTTAAGGGAAGAGACAGAGCCATTGCCGAACTGAAAGAGACCATGCAGGTTTACGAGGAAGAGCGGAATTGGATAAAACGCTTCTTCAATGGTTTCTACCAACTCTTAAATATCCGTCTGATGCTCCGAAAGATGAATTTCTCTGATGACAGAATTGCAGAAATGTATCGCACGGAAGCTCCCCAGCGAGGTACGGCTAAAGCCTATTCGGGACTATACAAGAGAGAGTTTACGGAAGAGGGTTGTGAAATCCGCATCGCTAAGGATGAGAAGAAGCGACCGCTACTGACTATCAACGGACTTCCCGTTACCGATTGGTGCGAACAGAAATGGAAACAGCTTATCAATCGTAATCGCTCGCAACGGCTATAAAACCGAAAGACCTCCTTCTCTTTCATCGTTGTATTTCAGTTGCGACAAAACTTTTTAAGAAGAAAATCACGTAAGAACGCTCACTTTCGCTCGCAAATCTGTACCTTTGCAAGTGATAATAGTGAGCGTTCTTTGGTTATTCAAAACAGTGTGCCTCAAAGCACTCCGCTCATTTCTAAATCGTTACCTATTCATCTATCTCTCAAAGGTAACACTCTATTACTCAATAAGATAGTTCGCAAGCGAAAAATCTCCTAAGGGAAATTTCAAATACAATAAGGGAATCCGCGGACACAATAAGGATATCAGCTGGCAGCCTTATTGTGTTTTTGCACAAAATAGTCTGAAAAGGCCTTTTTTTGATTCTGTATTCTTCCTTTTTTGACTTTTTCTTGTGAAAAATAGAGGTTCGTTCCTGCGCAAAAGTGCTTTTCTTTCCTCTCTTGCTTCAATTCAAGTTTGTCTGCCCTATTTTCTGCGCTAGATTGGAAAAATTGATTGTCAAAATTATAGACAGTATGGGTGGCTCCCTTGAATACATGAAAAAGCCCGATGCAATTTTCTGCATCGGGCTTTGATATGATTACTGCTTAATCCTTAGAAGCGGAAGAAGCGGTAGAGATTGTCAGTGATGTGGCCTTGTTCCTGAACGAGAGTAGCAAGGAGAACTTCTTGAGCACCGCCGAAGTAGCTTTGAGTAACAATGCTGCTGAAGATGCGCTGAACGATCTGCTGCTGTTGCTGCTGGAGATTGAATTGCTCAGCACCTTTCACCTTGTTGGTTACCTGTGCAAAATAAACAGCACCTTCGCCCTGAACAGCACCAGTAAACTGGCCTTTAGCTGTGCGATAGATAGCACCCGTCAGGCGAGGTTCAGAAACGCCCAATGCCTGGAGCTGTGCTGGCTGACCAAGGAGAGCAACGTTTTGGATCATCTCGTTGATGGCGCCCTTCTGCTTCTTAGCGTCGTTGATGTTTTTAACGTTCTTGGTTTGTGCAAGAATCATTTCAGCCTTCTTCTGCTGGCGAACAACGCGTGTAAGGAAATCCTTTACAGTCTTGTTCTCCAAGGGGAGATAATCGCCATCATTGATTGCGCTTACACCAATCACGAGCAAGTGGTCATTGTTTGAACCGCATTCATAGAGCTTGGAGATTTGACCAGCCTTAGCATTGTCGAACACCCACTGCATTGCATCCTTTGCGCCTTCACCACCAATCTGTGATTGGATCTGGAGATTGCTCTGAGAGTATGCATCCATCGGGCGGAGGATATAGCCAGCCTTACCAGCATTCTTGATGAAGCTGTCGAGGTCGCGGTTCTTAGCCAAGAACATATTGAGCTTGTTGAGTTCGTCGTTGTGTGTCTTCTTGGAGAAGTCGAGCGTACGCTTTACTATGGCAACGTTGTACTTCGTTTCGGGCTTTTTGCTCTGAAGTACCTCAACAATCATTGTGTATTGAGAGAGCTTGATGAGCTTCAAGCCTGCGCCACTAGAAAGCTGCGTGATGAAAGTTGCATCGTCGGACTGCATATTGAGATTTTCAGCCTGTGAAGCAACAATCCAAGAGGAGTCGCCCTGCTGCTGATACTTCTTAGCGAGGTCCTTGAACTTAGCACCGCCCTGCAAAGCCTTGTAGATGCTGTCGGCAGTAGCTGTTTCCTTTGCTTTGTCAGCATTTGCCACGCCAATAGCGCGGTAAAGGATAGAGTCGGGGGCTTGTGTCTTAGCGATAAGCTTGAGAACATTGAGCGTATTGTCCTGCGCGTTGTAGTACATAGGCTTCACTTGGCCAACACTCATAGAGTCCAGATTCTGCTGTACATCGGAGATTTGAGCAAAAGCGTTCTTGCCGAGAGCTGCATTAACGTAATGAACGTTAGAATTAGCTGTGCTAACAACAGTTGCAGGATCTGCACCATTCTGTAGCTGCTGCTGAGCTGTTTGCATTTCCTTCTCAAGAGCTGCGCGGTCGGCTGCGCTAGCCTTTACCTGAATGTCAAGAACTTGGAGATCTGCGCTACGAGCAGGATTCTTGATGATGGGAGATTCCTTGTATTCGTCGTAGGCCTTCTTCAGATCGGCATCAGCAATCTTGATCTGACTGTCGGGGATAGAAGAGAGGGGGATGGCTACAACATCTGCCTCGCTCTGCGTATTGCGGAGGTCAAATTCTACCTTAGCAATTTCTTTGTTTGCGATAACAGAAGCTCCGAGCAGAGAGTAGAACTTATTGGCTAACACTTCTTCGTGCAGTTTTTCAAGGCTGTAGTCGCACAGTCTGCGAATCTTCTGATACTGCTCAATATATTCAGCCATGCCTGGTTGCTGCTGTGCCTGCTTGCGCATATTGGCCATGTTGGAGTCGAACTCCTTAATGAACTTCTGGAATCCTGCAACATCGAGGCCGCCCTGCTGGTTTGGGAAAATCTGAGCCAGAACTTGGAGGCTAGAAGCCTGACCTATGCGAAGAGTATTCTGAACATCTTCCTCTGTTACTTCCAAACCTGCTTTTTCTGCTTCGTGTTTAATGGTTGTGTTACGAACAAAGTCGGTCCACACTTGCTGACCAAGCTGGCTCTTCTCTTGTTCAGTCAGCGTTGCCTGAGGATTTTGCGTCTGCATCTGCTTTGCAAATTCCTGCATCAGGGTTAATTCCTCGAGCTGAGTCTGATAGTCGTTGTACTTTAACTTTTTGCCATAGACTTCACCTATGGTCTGGCGATTATCGTTCGAGAAAACATCGAACACCTTGAAGTAGTCGCCGGCAATGAATGCAAACAGAGCTATGCCGATGAAGCCCATCAGCAGAGGTCCTTTGCTTCGAATAGATTGTAAAGCTGCCATTTTGTGTTATTTAGATTTTATTTTATTTCATTTTTATGACTGGCAAAGGTAGAAAAATAATTTTATACTTTCCCTTTGTCTTGTCTATTTTTTAATAGGAGTGGGGGCTGGACGCACCTGCTGCAAAATAGAATCGGGAGTTTGCTGTTTGTCAGGTTGTTGATTTTTTTCATTTTCTTCTGGTTTAGGGAAGAAACCTTTACTCTGATAAACGTGGTATTCTGTCATCTGCTCGTTGGCAGTAAAGCGGTCTCCTTCGATTTGTTTGTTGGGCTGCGTGATCTTCATGTACGTATTGGAGTAGAACCTATGTTCCTCCATGTTCCAGTAAAGTTCCGCCGTGCGGAAGTATGTACGTTGCTCCATATCATTTATGACTACGTGTCCTTTCAAGCGCCACAAGTTTTGATTGAAGCACCATGCGGAGTCTGCTTGGATATAGAGATTCATCTTGAAGTTTTTGTCAAATCGCTGGAGAAAGATTCCTTTGGGAAATTCTTGGCGTGGCGGGTTCGTTTTGTCGTAGACACGCCATTCTTCGGCTATGATGCGGTAGCGCATATAGCCCGAATCAGAGATAAGTTTTGATACTCCCATTGTTGTCATTATGGCCACAGAATCGCGCTTCTGCCCCAAATGGCTGACAGGAGGAGCGTCTTGATTGCAGGAAAAGATAAGGAAAGAGAGGGAGAGTAATAAAAACTGAGCAGCAAAACCTTTTCGGAGAGGGCTTTGCTGACAGATTTTATTAAGTATGTTTTTGGATTGCATTCCGAGGACTATAGAAAGTTATTGAGCCTTCCACTTGTTAAACCAGTTCTCATTAAATGTTACGCCGATGCTGAAGCGCATATAGTTTTCTTTGAGAGAACCACTGATTTGTGGAGCTACGTGCTCGAAGCCTGCTGCCAAATTGAGAACACAACGATTGTTGTGACTATTAACTATCGGAATACCAACACCTGCACTTACTTGATAGTTGCGTGGTCCATCACTTCCGTTCACCTTTGTGTAGGGCGTGGTATAAGCAGCTCCCAGGCGGTAGCGAATACGATTATACCAACGGTAGCCATCTGGGTTGACGATATACTCAGCTCCGAGGGAGTATTTGCTCAAGTCTGTAAATTGTCCAGTTTTTGCAGTGTAAGTGTAGCCAGAAGTAGAGGTGGAAAGCGTAGGGTACTGCACTTTGCTCCATTCTTGCAGTGTGTAGTCGGCTGCAACACGGAGGCGATTATTGTAGTTCCAAGTAAATCCCACGCCATACGTATGTGGCAATTCAAAGCCATTACGGAGCGAGAGAGTATCTCCTACATAAACCTTGTTTTGCAGTTGCTGATCGTAGTAGTTTGCATAGCCCTGCGTTTTATGTCCAAAGCCGTAGGTCAGACCGAGTATGATGGAGTTCTTTTTGTTAATACGTTGCTCATATTGCAAACCGAAATTCACAGTGTAAGTCTTGACGTGTGAATCGTAAGCTCTACGGCGCGTATTTATAGTGGCGTCACTAAATGAAGCCACTATGTTGTGTTCCATGTCACCCCAAAGATAACCACCATTTACGCCGAATGAGAAACCTCTAAAAGGTTCCCAACCCACACCAAGATACACCTGCTGAAGTCCGCCACTACCGTTGTGTACATTTGTCTCTGTCACATCTCCTGTCGAAGCTGTCCATGTGCGCTTGTCATTCATGCTGTATCCGATGGTAGAATAAGGAATCATACCAAGAGAAAATCCTAAATGTCGTGCGCCACGGAAACCTACGGTGATATAGTCTATCGAAGTGTTGCGAGCATTAACGCTTTGATTTCCCTGCTTGATGTTAGCATTCTGCAAAGAAAGGCCCACATCGAAGATGAAAGACAGAGAGTCGATTGCAGAAAAGGAAGCAGGGTTTTTGAAGTTCACTTCTGTTCCACCGCGCCAGCCGTAACCAGTGCCAGACATGGCGGTGGACGTTGCGCTTTGGCGATCGTTGAGCAAACCAAAGCCATAGCGGGAATAGGGGGAGTTGCTGCCGTTATTCTGGGCCATTGCCGTTGTCGTAAGGGCAAGGGCGGAAGCTATGAGTAGCGGATATTTCATTCTGAAAGGTCTAAAGTTCGGATGAATAAGTTTTATGCTAAGAGCAAGCGGTTGAGTCCGATGGCCACTAGTTGTGGCTCTATATGGATGCGTTGCTGCAAATCGCTGCTAAAGAGTTTGCTGTCACCACCTGTAAGAAAAACCTCTAGCTGAGGGTGGCGTTCGGCATAATTTCTGATGAAGCCTTCGATTTCGTATTGTAGTCCACGAACAACGCCTACACGCATAGCCGTTGGAGTATCGTAGCCAGCTTCAGGTACTTCTCCTTCGATAGGGATTAGCGGAAGGAGTGCTGTATAATCGTGCATAGCTTTCAGGCGCAGCATGAGGCCTGGCGATATGTTACCTCCAATCAGATTTGCGTCAGCATCTATATAATCATAGGTGACGCAGGTTCCGGAATCAATCACGAGAAGCTCTCGATGGGGTAGTAATGTCACAGCTCCAACAATGGCCGCCAAGCGGTCACTGCCTAATGTTGGAAAAGGATTGTGCACCGGCGAGGGCGTGGTTGCACTAATGCGAAGCACAGGAATGCCAAAGCGATGGAGAGTCTCTGTGATGAGTAGGCGCTCATGCCCAACATTGGAGAATGCGCAGCGTGTAGGCTTGAATTTCTGAATGATATTGAGAATCTCCTCCTCGTCGTTGTCGGTCCAAACCGTTTGAAAGACGAGTTTGTCCTTATCAAATATCGACGCCTTTGCGCGTGTGTTTCCTATGTCAATGGTAAGCTGCATTCTGATACGAAGCCATTTGCTTGGCAAAGATACGCCAATCCGCCCGATGAGCAAAATTTTTGGAAAAATACGTCTGTGGGTAAAGGCAAAGGCAAAGGCATGGTAAAGGGTTAAAATCTATTCTTACTTAATTATATACGCAAGAATTGTTGAAAGGTTTACTCATGGGATTCAGCTTTGCCCTATGAATATAGGATTTCACACAGGGGTTCGAGAAGAAAGTAGGCGGAACACGCTGTAAAATATTGCTGATGTGTTCTGTCATTACGGGAGTAGGGTACTGACTACACAGAATCATAAAGAATCCAGGGCCTAATACGTTGTCAGAGTTATCTACAATAAATTTTGTTTCCAACTCTTCAGATTTTTTATTGAGCATATCGGCCTTTTTTCCGAACTTTTTGTTGATGACATCCATGGAGTAACCTGCCAGCATCATTTTGATGGCTTTTTCCTGTATTTCCCACATCTCGTTGTCGATGCGGTTCTTCTGACGGTAGAATTTATAGAGGCGGTCATTAAGTGGGCCTCCCGAAACGCGTTGTCCGAGATTGTCCACAGAAATTGTGAGATTGCCATTCTCAAGCACGATAGGCATTACATTCTCGTTGTCCATGCATACTTGTGCAAGTACGATAGAGTCCACAGCACCAAAGAAATTGAATCTGCCATGTATCACTTTGCACGAGTCAATGTTTTCAGAAACAATACCATTGGAAGTTACTTTCAGATAGAGCATGCGCCCGTCCAGAACGGGTACTGTCGAATTACCAGCTATGTTGTATTGTTCCGTACATGAAGTTAGGAACAAACTGGATATGAGTAGTAATAAAAATTGTCGCATGTCCTTTTCTTTTGTATTGCAAATATACATTGCGGCAATGAAAGTGTTTTGCCCTAATTGTTAGAAAATGTTGTTTTATAGTACATTTAACGATTTGTCCAAGGCTTTTAACGATTCTTCGCCTCCCTCGAGGAGTAGTTCGGATAATGTTGTCTGTACTTATTCCTTGTTAAGGGATGCAAGGCGAAAGGCGGAGTAGACTTCGAATATCGCTGCAATGCAGAGAGAAAGCTTCCACAGATCGCCTGTCAATGGGCGTAGGTGGAAGTATTCTGTAAACATTAGAGCGGCTGTAACTAACAGAAGAATTGCTCCTGACACCTGTTGTCGGCGCAGGCGACGAATCACGATGTCATGTCCTTTGTAGTGTTGGCGAAACTGCACAATGGCAAAGGGAATAGCCCCAACAGTGTAGATTATTGCGGCGTAGATGAATTTTTCCTGACTAAGAAAAATGGGGAGTATTGCACCGATAAGTAGGAGGATACCTCCTAGTTGAAAAAGTCGTTCCATTCTTATTTTTGTTCTTCTATGAGATAAACATCCTCATTATCTTTCTTCATGACAAGGCTCACGCGCGCCACGTCCTCCACTGCTTTCGGGCTCTGGGATAGTTCGCGCATACGTTCGGAGTCTGCTTCATACTGCTTGTCGTAGTTTGCAATTTGTTCGATCATCTCCTGGTTGCGCTGATGTAGTTGATAGCGATAGAAGAGGCTGTTGTTGTCGAGAAGTCCAACAACAAGAAGGAAAAAAGCAATTGTAAAGAGATACTTATGCTTCAGTACAAACCTACCGATGTTTGCAAGAGGTGCCATGAGAGCTTGGATTTAGAGGTCGTGCTGCTGTAGACGGTACTCAGCAAGCTTTTCGTATTTTGTTCCTTTTCGGCCATAGTTGGCATAGGGAAAGATGCTGATGCCACCGCGCGGGGTGAAAAGGCCCGTTACCTCAATGTATTTCGGGTCCATCAACTTGATGAGATCCTTCATAATAACGTTCACGCAGTCTTCGTGGAAATCGCCATGGTTTCTGAAGCTGAAAAGATAGAGCTTCAGGCTTTTGCTTTCCACCATGCGTACATCGGGAATGTAGTTGATGCGGATTTCTGCAAAGTCGGGCTGTCCTGTGATGGGACAGAGACTGGTAAATTCTGGACAATTAAATCGTACCCAGTAATCGTTATCGGGGTGTTTGTTTACAAAAGATTCTAACACCTCTGGAGCATAGTCACTCTTATATTCGGTCTTACGCCCTAGCGTGTTCAGACCTTCATTTTCTCTATTTGAAGCCATAATATATTATATAGGTATATAAATACCGACTATTCAGTGCCGGTCGTTTTATTCTTGCGGGTGCATCACGTCGAAAGGTGTCTTACCTGCTGCTTTTAGTTCTAGGTATGAATCAAGGCCATGCTTACGCAGTTTGCAACTGGGACAGTGTCCGCACCCATCGCCTGCTATGCCATTGTAGCATGTCAAGGTTTCGTGGCGCACCAAGTCCAGCACGCCCAGCTCGTCGCTTAAGGCCCATGTCTGGCATTTGTCCAGCCACATCAGCGGCGTATGGAGAACAAATTGTTCGTCCATGGCTAAATTCAGTGTCACATTAAGACTCTTGATGAACGAGTCCCGACAGTCGGGGTAGCCCGAGAAGTCTGTTTGTGAAACGCCCGTGACAAGATGGAAGATGCCACGCTCGCGCGCATAGACGGCTGCAATGCTCAGAAAGAACATATTACGTCCCGGCACAAACGTGTTTGGGAAACTATCAGCAGGCTTTTCTTGATCCATTTCCAGGGTGGTATCTGTCAGTGAGTTTTTGCCCAAACTCCCGATGAAGCTCACGTCCATTTTGTCGAAATGTACGCCTGCTTCTTTAGCAATCTTTTCTGCTAGTTCCACTTCCAGTACATGTTTCTGACCATATATGAAAGCAAGTGCGTAAACCTCTTTGAAATGGGCCTTTGCCCAGTAGAGGCAGGTGGTGGAGTCCTGTCCACCACTGAATACTACTAATACTTTATCGTTGTTCATTATTTTCTAACGCTATTCTATCCCCAAATCTTGCAGCTTCTTTTGGATACGAAAGAGAATCTCTATGTGACCTTTCAAACCAGGACGTTCATACGCGTCTAGAGCCATTTCGCTCATCAGGTGGCACGTTTTTTTTACGTCTGGAATAGTCGTTGCCCGGTCTAGTTCTAACGAGTCGGGCATTTGGTCCTTGTGCGCCGCGAGCCAGTCGGTCAGAGCGTTCACTTCCTCTTTTGTGTAGAGTACTATGGGTTTTCGTGCAGCCATAAAATCTGTATTTCCTGCAAAATTAGTGAAATCTTTGCAGAATGCCTATACTTGTATGCTAAGGCAGGATGTGAACAATGTATGCTCACATCCCGTGCGTACAGCTTTTTCTTAAAGTCTTTTTTCTCTTTCTTATTCCTCTACGACAACTGTCTTTGTTTTCAGTTGTGCGCCTGCGGCTTTAGCGGCTTCACGGAAAATTTCGTTCTTGCGGTCGATAGTGAAGCGGCGGAATTTTCCAGCCATGCGGGTCAACTGACCTTTTGGGGTGAGCGCGTTAGCGTCTGTAATCCAATCTTCAGCGCGGTAGTCCTGCAATTTGTCGTTCGGAGTTTCTTCCGGCTCATATATATAATGGAGTCGTTGCAGAGACACTGTGAATTTGTTGTCCTCTACTTGGTAGATAACATCATAGAAGAAACGAGTGCGATGGGTCACCCATGCCTTTTTCTTGAAGTAGAGATATTCCTCGATGCGTGCAGCCAAGAGGCCGTTGGCTTCATCGCTCTCCGCAATGCGGCATTGCGGCAGGGCATTCTCTCCCTTGATGAGTTGTTGCTGCGTGAAGTCGGTCAGCCGTTTCAGAATTTCGGTTTTGCTTGTGCCAGGCACGTCGTACGTATGGCTGAAGACCACCACACCTTGTTCGTTGACGGGGACAGCACCTTTCAGATATTTTTGCTCTGTCTGAGCCACAACTGTTAGCGGTAAGAGGAGGAGCAGGAAAAGTAGTTTACGGATTTTCATTGTTTCCTATTTTAGTTTGTGTGCAAATATAATGAATTACTTTTGGTCTGTTGTGTGAAAAAACTAAATAAATGTGGACGCTTTCTGATTCGTTCTTTTATGAAAAAGTTGTAATATTGCGGCCGTATGGGAAAAAAGCGAATAGGAAAGAAGCGTTTAGCAGCATTGTTGGATGCTGCGGCGAAGAAATATGAGGTAGCAGAATTCTTGATAGGAGACCCGAGTTGTTTCATGCACAAGGTGGAGGGGCAGAGTAATCAAGAGTTGATGGGCTTCATTGCTTCCGTTTTCAGTTATGGTAATAGGCAACTCTTTTTCCCGCGTATCCAATTTTTTCTAGATGTTTCTGCCGGACAAATCGATACTTGGTTGCGGAGTGGAACTTTCCGCCTAGATGTGCCCGATGAGGAGCGTTGCTTTTATCGTCTCGACCAGTGGCGTCATGTACGCCAATTCTTGGAGGGACTTTATGCGCTCTTGCATGAGTATGGGACGCTGGGCGAGTTTGTGCAGCAATACGCCACAACAGGACTGCAAGCCGTTGAAGTGCTGACCGCTTATTTCTGCCTGTGGGATGTAGGGCATTTGGTACCGAAGAATGCAAAATCTTCCTGCAAGCGTATCTGTATGTTTCTGCGCTGGATGGTGCGCGATGCTTCCCCCGTGGATTTGGGATTATGGTCATTCATCGACAAGCGCACTCTTCTCATTCCTTTGGATACTCATGTTTTGAATCAAGCTCTTTTACTCGGACTCGTTTCCTCTCGCACTGCGTCGATGTCGGCAGTGCGCCGACTTTCTGATCGCCTTCTTGAAATTTTCCCTACCGACCCTCTGCGTGCCGATTTTGCCCTCTTTGGCGTCGGCGTTAATGCGGCTGAATTTGTGGAAGAATAGGGAAGGGGAGAGCCTTTAGGTTTTTGTAAACAGCTTTCTTATTTTATGCGGTTGAAGAAGGATATCTTCTTCCGCTTTCTATGTGCTGAGCATTTCTTTTTCCCTTCTGACTCGTGAATACAATAAGGCTGTCGGCTGACAGAATAAGGATGTCAGCTGATATCCTTATTGTATTTTCAAACGCAATAAGGATATTTTCGGATCGTAATATGAACAGTAATAGCGGTTTAGGAGAAACTCTTTGCGCTGTAGTTCCTATCTTTGTCTTTTCAGTTCACTTTTATCTAAAACTACATAGATTGTGTCAACAACTCGGCCTTGTTGGGATGTACTATTGAGACGCTTGGCAACATTTGCAAAGTCTTTATCAAGCACAGTGACATCGTCCACGAAATAATCGGTCTCGCCGCGATTGGTAAAGATATTTTTAAGTCCCCAAACCTCGTGGTATTTCAGTTTCACTTTCCACCCCTCAACTTGTGCTTGATAAAGCAGGTGAATCAAAGAGTCTTGATCGGAACGGTCGTTATCGAACGAGAAAGAAAAAGGCGCGCCACTGGTGTTCATCCCCGTTTGAGTAAGATTTAGGCGACCTTCCCAACTATCCCATATCACACCTTTGCGTGTGAACTCTATAAGATTACCTACCTTTTCTCCATTGGAATAGTTTTCCTTGCAGCTGCTCAGTCCTAAGGCAATAGTCATGAGCATAACGGCATATAAAAGTTTTTTACTCATAATGATTCTCTTTTGATTGCGGCAAACTTACAAATTTCCGCCGACCAAACAAAAGTCTGTGCCGGCGGAACCCATCTAATCGTTATTGAGAAAAATTGTTAGATTTCTATTTCCATTCCCATAAGAGGCGCGTGCTGTTGTGCGCCATAGACGTCGGTTTCTCCCAAAGCTCCACTAGGAATAGGGCGGCGGATAGTTATTTTTACAGCCTTTGCAGGGTCGAAATAAACAAGGTGAAACACATCGGTTTCAGGAATGCCATAGAGTGCGCAAAACTTCTCCTTGCTCACAGCTTGTGCAGCTTTCACCTTCCCATACGTTTCGAAGTCCTTAAAAATAACATCGAATGTTAGCTCATAAGGCCCTGAGTTTTTGCTTCGAATAACAGAAGCTATATCTATTAGTTTCATGATTTTATAAATAATATTTAATCAAAAGTCCCTCTCAGAGGATAAAACGAAGGGACAATGATTTCATTTTCTTATAGTTCTAACAAATGTATGGGGAACGGCTCACAAGGATCTGCTACGCGCAATAGGTGATAGACATTGAATTCAAACACCTCTCCCATGCGGCAGTCGCTCGGCGAGAAAGGGAAGGCAAGATTTCCCGCTGTGGAGATGCGTCCCTCATAGCCGTAGTGCAACATAGTACTGCGCGCAAACGAGCAGAGCGTATTGGCCTCCTCTTGCGTGGGAGCAACGGCTTCAATGATTATGAGCAACTCGTCGGACGAGGATTCGGGCGTTTCGGGGAACATGTGCATGACGCCTTTCTTACCGTAGACTTTGAAGTCGAGCCATATATCCCGACGATCTTTCATATTGAAATTATCTTCCACCCTACTACGTACGCCACGAATAACCTCGTCTATCTGACTAATCATAACAGGGTCGTGTGTAGCTGCAGGCGAAATGGTGCGGTATCCCACACGGCGCACACCTTCCAGTTTGACATAATAGTCTTCCGTAGGAACGAACTCTGTACCTCGAACTTCCACTTGGCTATCACTCAACTGCGTGAAAGTGGTCTTATGCAAGTCGATAGCACCTCCAGGACCGGGAAGTTCGTAAGGGTTGCTTTTCTCATAAAGAGAATGGGCCGCAACAGAGAGCGTGGTACATTTACGTTCAGGATTGAGCGGTTCTACTACAAAACTATCCTTGCGAAGCGTTCCCAGCATACAGTCGGAGCCACTTCCTGGCAAAGCCGTGATAGCTGCACATTCCAAGATTTTTCCCATATGGATAGCGAGCGCTTTCGGAAATCCTTTGCTGATGGCAAGGGCTGAAAACTCACACGGGTCATAAGAGCGGCCTGCGAGGATCACTTGTGCCCCCATTTCCAAGGCTTTCATGTATGGCTCTTCGCCCATCTGTCCCACGATATGAATACATTCGTCAACACTCTCTTCAGTGAGTTCCGGAGCAGGACCAAGCGGAGTGACATTTCCTTTGCGCAACTCTTCTTTGATAAAGTCCTTTTCAAACTCAGCATCAATCACGGCCATCTTAAAATGGAGATGCTGCTCACGCGCTATTTCTCGGATGATATCCACCGTAAGCTCTACGTGCGGACGAGCACCGCAACCGCCAGCCGTTCCAATCATCAGGGGGATTCCCTCCTCCAGAGCGGCAGGTATCATAATAGAAAGATCGCGCTTCACAGCATTATTGTCCGTAAAACTATAGCCTGCGCCCAAATAGTATGGGCCTGGGTCTGTCGAGCCCGCATCGCAGGCTATGACATCTGGATGGCGGCGCATTCCTTCTTTAAAGGATTGCTCCGGAAAGCCATAGCCGAGGATGGCCGTTGGGGATAAAACTTTCAATTCTTCCATAGCGAGTCCTCCTTTTCTATTTTGCTGCTCTGACGGCCAGAATTCGAGCCATCTCATTATATACAATCATATAACCTTCGTCCACTCCCATTCCTGGTTTGGCAAGATACTGCACGGGGCGAGTAGCCATAGCAATGTGAGCACATACTTCGGCTGAGCGGTTTGTTTCG
This sequence comes from Alloprevotella rava, assembly GCF_014195585.1. Taxonomy (GTDB): domain Bacteria; phylum Bacteroidota; class Bacteroidia; order Bacteroidales; family Bacteroidaceae; genus Alloprevotella; species Alloprevotella rava. The sequence goes on from NZ_JACICA010000004.1 coordinate 41,840, forward strand.
TTACAAGTACCACCCAAATAAGCGCCCATTCCATGTTCTTTACAATAGAGCACAGCTTCTATAGAGTTGTTGATACCTCCCAAGTCAGGCGTTTTAATTTGTGCCATGTGGCCGGCTTTAGCTTCTGTGAAGTCGCGCACATCTTCAAAGGTGTTGCACCATTCATCGGCCACAATCTCAGCGTCAGTACCGATAGTCTCCATGTGGCGGCGGATAGCGGCTAACGCCTCTATCTGGGCTTGCTTTTCGCCCATATCTACGGGACCTTCCACACGTAGTTTGAAAGGTTTAGCTACTTCGGCCAATTCGGAGATGTACTCTGCTATACGTTTGAAATCATTCTCGAAAACAGTCCCAAGTGTTCCGTACACATCTATGTGGAATACGGGGTGATAATCGGGGCATGGGCGTTTCTCAACTACTCTATTGCGAAGCCATTCAACATAAGCGCGGATTTTCTCACCTTTCCAGCCCACTTTGTCCTCTACGTGATTGAATAGCGCGTGAGGCAGGACGGCGGCCGCCTTCATAATCATCTTATCGGCGTTGAGGTAGCGATCATCGCCCGACTGGGTGAAGATAGGAATCATCTCCTCACTAACATTCGTGCCATACTCTTCGGCCACAACTTCAGCCATGAGTTTGTGTTGACTTTTGGCCACTGCATCCAAGCAGGCTTGTGTGATGCCGTAGCGGATGGCGGTATGGTAAACCTTACCAGTAGTAGGCGACACCATTTTATCTACGATATCAGCCAACTCGCGGAAAGAGGTGATTTCCAAACCTTCGTAGCGCGGGGCTATTTCCTTTTCAATGACGGGTATAAAGTCTTTGGCCAAAAACAGAGGGTCGCGGCCGCCCGCACCAGAGTATTGTACTGCAGCACAGTCTCCATGAGCCATTTGGCCATCTTCGAGCAAAAAGAGAACAGAGATGGATTCACCAGCTTGGCGAACGCTGGTAAAGCCTGGCGTAACAGGCTCGCCCGTATAGAAGTTGCCATCGTTGCGCGCTCCAGCTTTGATGGCGCGCTGATCGTCAAAGAAAAAACCTGTTTTCCCTGCTGAGCAAATCACTTTCTTGATTTTCATAGTGGTATCAATTATTTTGTTATGTTATGGGTTGCTTGTATTGGCAGACTCATCAGAGTGTCTATCCAATCATTATATTCTCTGTTTCGGGACGTCCCACAAGGAAACCCTTTTCTATGGCGTAGACATCGTCAATTACCATTTGCAAACTAACGGGACGGCCTTCGTGGCGCGCACGTTCTTCAAGTCGTTCCCGGTGAAAGTCCTTCAGAGCTTGAGAGAAAGGAAGATTGCCCATTTCTAAGATGCGTATAGCTCCTTTATCATCACGCGCAGGGAGAACCTTACCCGCGTTGTTGCGGTTAGGCGCAAACGGAATGTCAAGAACGCCGGCTTCGAAACCAGCCACTGCACCGAGAGCCATATCGCCCTTGCCCAGTTCCTCTACTTTATCAAGGATGCACTTCATTTCGGCTTCAATGATCTCCGACTCCTTGATGACTTCGGGTATGTTGCGGAGATCTTGGTCGCGAAGCATGGAAATGAGCTGCTTCGTTGCGCGAAGTCCAGATGCATTGGCTTCTTTCGTCGGCACGCCATAGGCCTCATGCGGAGTCTTTACGATAACTTTCGTGGCCTTTGCTAAAGCAGCGGCAGCAGCTCCCCAACTGATCACGCCAAAGGCTTTCGACTCATCTTGGGGGAATCCGCCCATCCATTGGTGGAACACCGTTGTGATGCGAGTATCGTCGAAACCATACTTGTGCATATACTTTTTGGCCATTCGGTCCAGGGCGCGGATGGCTGCAACATCTTGTATCAAATTGCCACACTGGCCATAGCCCACAGTAATATCCTTCACGCCTTGGGTTGCAGCCAGCAATCCCTCGATGATGGCCACGGAGTTACTGATACTCGGCGGAATTAACGTACCAGTCAGCGGTCCGAAGGGTTCGCGATTGATGCTAACGCCAGCTTCTTCATACATACCAATGAGCCGGTCCGTATATTGCCAATGGCGAATAGTTTTTGCCACAGAATGGTTCTTGGAGTACGGGATATTATAAGATATGCCGCCACCTTCATAAGAGGTGAAGCCGCCTGCCATCGTTATTTCAGTGAGCAGTCGAGCATCGGGCGTGCCGTGGCGCACCTGCACTGGATTGCGGAGCGCAGAAGTAACGATGCGACAGATATTAACACCGTAATTGACAGCTGGGAAACCATTGAGCATAGAACGGCCAGAGATTTTACTTTTCTCGATGCCCACTTCCACTTCATTATAGCGATTCAAGCGTGTATAACTGTCGATGGTGGTCGGCAGGAGGTCTGCTCCGCCTTTATCCTCCAGATATTGCAGCAACTCTATCTGCTCCCGATAGAGAGCCACACCTGCGCGCGGCTGTATTAATGTCACTTTATCGGCAACAGCCTTTTGGAGTTTTTCACCAAAGCGTTTTTCACGAGGAATTTTAAGCTGGTAGTCAACAGCTTCTTTGAAATCGACCCCACTACCCGTGGGCCACTGGGCCAAGACCTCTTGTCGCTCGGCCATAAATTCACCTTCTGGAATTCTTTCGTTTTTTAGTTTGGTTTCCATATTGGTATTATAAGATTATAAGTTATACTGAACGAGAGGTTGTTCCCACATCCTTCAAAGTGGTCTTCATCAGTTCGAAAGCCAATTCGGGATTGGTTTGAGAGAGCATGCCCATAGCAGCAAATATATACTGGCCATCGAGCACGAAGCGCGGACGGCGCGGTTTGGCTATCTCGGGATGGCGCAAATCATAGATGCTGCCTTTCAGTATCTCTTCCGGATGATTGCTTCCTAAGAGTACGCCGCCAATGCCTATCATCAGCGGAACACTCATTAAGTCCTTCCCCTCCAAAGTATGCATCAATCCGAGCGGTGTATAGACATCGGCCATCCGCCCACAATGACGCTCAACGGCCACAGAGACCGCCATGCTTCCCAACAGTTCTTCCATTTGCTTTTCTTCGCTGTCGGCCAAAGCCAACGTCTCGGGCTGTGCCACACAACGCTCCACCCAACTGCGAAGTTCGGCGGACGGATGTTCCATCTGTTCTAAAACGTGAGGAAGACTATAGCGCATACCCAAATCACCTTCTACGGTGCGCTTACTCCAAGGCTCTGGAAGACCTTTAGTAAGTGTACTTTCCATCGTTGGCTCGCCCGAGGCCATAGAATAGACATCTGTGGTAGCTCCTCCCACATCGACAGCCATCAAGTCGCCCAAACCTTCTTGTAGCTCCGTTCCTCGACTCAGCAACTCGCAGGCTTGTAAAACGGCAAGCGGTGTGGGAATAATTTGGTGGGATGTTAGAGCCTGCACCTTTGACAGGCCTTTGGCTTCTACTATGCGAGAGATAAACAACTGCCGAATAGCATCGCGCGCGGGTTCAATATTGAGTTGGTTGAACTCTGGCATCACATTCTCCGTCAGCACATAGGGCTTGCCTGCTGCTTCAAAGATTTCGACAATGTCGTCGGACGCACTTTTGTTGCCGGCAATGATGGTGGTGAAAGGGCGCTCAATGGAGCAGAGACGGCGCGCGTTGGCCGTTATCACTTCTTTATTTCCCCCGTCCGTACCGCCACAGAGCAATACGAGGTCCGGGTTCAGATCGTAGATTATTTGCTCTTCACGTTTGCTTATCTCGTAGGCAAACGTCTGCATCACTTTCGCCCCTGCATTTGAGGCGGCTGTGCGAGCAGCTTTTGCAGTCAGATCGGGAACAAGGCCGAGGGCCACCATCTTTAGTCCACCTGCAGCACTGCTACAGACGAGCATGTCGTCCCATACGAAATCTCCCAATGCAGCCAAGGCGCAGTCAAGTCCCTGCGTGACATCGTCCGCAATAGTAGTGAACGCGCGCGCCGTGCCCACAACCTTTCGCAAGTCGCCATCAATGGCTGTCACTTTTGTGTAAGTACTTCCTATGTCGACTGCTAGATATTTCATAGCTGAATATCTTCAGTGATTGCTCCAACGGCAGTGGCAGCTTGCAGAGCCGAGTTGTTTATGGCTTCTTCCTCTTCAGTAGCTGTGGCTGCCGTTGATTCTGGCAGTCCTAAAGCTTTGCGGATATCGACGATTGTACTTTCTATTGGCGTACTGGGCGGATAAACATAATCAAAGCCCATGCTGCGGAAGCGTGCTTCAACATCCTTGAAATCTTGCTTACCCACTACGAGGTTACCTCCTACGAAGAGAGGTAGACCTTTGAGACCCGCTTCGTCGCACTTTTCGCGGAAGCCCATACAGTCGATCTCGCCGTGACCATAAAGGGACGACACAATGATGGCATCGGCCTGTGTTTCAACAGCTGCCTCAATAAATTCTTCTTGAGAGACCATCACACCGAGGTTTACCACGTTGAAGCCTTTTTGCTTCAGCGTCAAATCAATAATCTTATTGCCTACGGCATGAACATCGGCTCCAATAACGCCAATGACAATTGTTTTTTTATCCATAGCATAATCTTTTTTTTGATAGTGAAGACTGGCGGACGATTTACTTAGTCCAACTGACGAGCAAAACTAGCTTACTCGAAACTGGCTAAAATCTTTCCGCAGACACTCACTATAGGTTGTTTTTAGTGTCAGATTAACATTACACCGCCTAATATAAGGCGTTAAATTTGAAACTTTACATTTTTTCAAAGGTTTTATTGATAAAAATCTTTCTTTTTGCCAAAAATCTGCTTTTCGGCAGGTTTTCGCGAATTTTTATACATTTCTTGGAGGAGAAATAAGGCGAAATTTTGACGAAGAAAAGAAAAAGGTTATATGTTGCTAGTTTTGTTAAGAATTTTCGTATTCTATAGCCCTGAGAATCGTTTGAAATCCAACTCAAACGCCTTCGACCGAAAAGAACGCCGTTTTGAAACACCACTACAATAAGGCAATTTCTAATTCCTCAAGGAGAAAATAAAATTTCTATAGGCGGAATTAAAATTCCTATAAGGGGAATTTCAATTACAATAAGGATATCCGCGGACGCAATAAGGATGTTGGCGGACAACTTTATTGTATTTTCATCCAAAATAAGGATAAAAAGAGATTTTTGGGAGAAAAAAGTGGGTTTCTTTGAGGGAAGAAGTCATCTTTTTAAGAAGGAGAAGAACGCAAAACTGAGAGATTCAACTTTGAAGCACTTTCTCTCGCGCTAGATTGAAAAAGTTGTTTGTCAAATAATCGGGCGGTAAAACAGGAAGGCTTGGTAGCAGCATGGAAAAAGACTTTACGCAGATTTATAGGAACCATGGAAAAATAGAAGGGAGAACGCAAAAATCCCCTTGGAGTGGAGAAAGGAGGGAAGAGGATGTAGCATAAATTTTCCTTATTTTATATATAGGAGTGATTTTATCACAGACGAAAAGGATTGGTTACATTTGTTTTCGTAACTTTGCGGCTGAATGCGCAAATACTTGTACATATTGATTTCTTGGTTGCTCGCGTTGCCATTAGCCGCCCAGTCTGACTCGCTCAAAGCCAGTCTGCTGACATGTGCTCCAGGCACGAAGAGTTACGAGCTTTACGGCCATACGGCTTTGCGCATTCAAAACACAAAAACGGGCGACGACTGGGTATTTAATTACGGGATTTTTTCTTTCCAAGATGTCGGCCGCTTTACCTGGGAATTCACGCTCGGAAAGGCCGACTATATTCTCGGAGTGGTAAGTTTTCCCGATTTTTCGGCCGAATATACTGAGCGACAACGCCCCGTGACGGAACAAACGCTCAATATCTCTGCCCAACAAACGGCAGAACTATTCCAGTATCTTGCACTCAATGCACAGCCTGAGAACAGAAGTTATCGTTATAACTTTCTGCGCGACAACTGTACCTCGCGGGCTATCGACATGATAGGAAAAGTGGCATCGTTCGCTCTACCTGCTGATAAGCAGCCCCCTACAACCTATCGCGAAATCATTCATAGTTATACGCAGGATTCTCCTTGGCTGGAATTTGGACAAGACCTTATTCTGGGATGTGAGGTGGACACACTGCTCAATCAGCACGCACGAATGATGTTCCCCATCTTGGCGAAAGAAATGCTTACCCACACAACAACCAAAGACAGTCTGGGCAACAGCATACCTTTGCTGAAAGATGAAAAAATAGTGGTAGAGGTGGCTCAAACCAAGGCTTCTCCCACGGCCTTCACACCGCTCATGGTAGCCTTACTGCTCTTGTGCTCTACTGTGGCGCTTAGTTGGTGCGAACTCCGCACGGGACGCGTTTTTCGCCGTTTCGACAACGCGCTGATTCTGGTGCAGGGCTTGGCAGGTTTGGTGGTCTTTGTGCTGTTCTTCTTCTCTGCCCAACCAGCAGTAGGAAGCAACTGGCTCATCGGCATCCTCAATCCGATTCCTCTCGTCTGGCTTCCTATCAAAATACTGCGTGAACACCGAGGCTTACAGGACTATTATCTCCCCTTATATGGGACACTCGCAGCCGTATTTACACTGGTTGTTGCTGGCCTACAGCTACAAACAATCCCTACAGCCATGCAGCTTTTGGCATTGTGTTTGCTGATACGCGGGCTTATTTCTATCATCCGCTGGCGATGCAGACCGCTGCTTGCTGGCACCTCTTCTGACAAATGACTACAAAACAAGGACGATTCCTTATTTCCCTTCTCACCGCAATAACGGTGTTGGCGGCTGCAGAACCTGCAGCAGCTGGAACAGCCGTCCCGCGTCTTGTAGTGAACATACTTGTTGACGGATTGCGTAGCGATTACGTCCAGGCTTTTATGCCGCTCTATGGGCCTGATGGCTTCCGCCGACTAATGGGACAAGGACTTGTTTATTCACAAGCAGAAAATCCTTCGGCTTGGGCCGACCACGCTGCAACAGCAGCAACTATTTCTACGGGTACAACCCCTTCAGATCATGGCATCATAGGTCTGCGCTGGACTGATCGCAAGACGTTGCGCCCCGTGTCCTGCACAGGCACTAATGATAGCCCACAATATCTGAGCGTCTCCACACTGGGCGATGAAATGAAGATAGCCACCAATGGGCGGGCTCTCGTCTATTCCATAGCTCCTCTTAAGGAATGCGCCATTCTATCTGGCGGTCATTCTACAGATGCTACTGTATGGATGGATGCGCGAACGGGACGCTGGACTACTTCAGCATATTTCGGAACATTGCCTTCATGGGCACGTGCCGACAATAACCAAACGCTACCAACGCTTTGGAAACCACTCAACGAACTGGTAGGTAACTTCAATTACTTCCCTTCGGGAGGCATGAAGAAGCCTTTTGCTCACAAACTTTCGGCAACCCAGCTTCAGACAAGCGGACTTGTGAACGAAATGGTGGCTCGCCTCGCGTCAACGGCTATAAATGGTAGCATGTTGGGGCAGGACGAAGTTTCGGACCTTTTATCGCTCACTTTCTATGCAGGCGGAAAGCCATCGATGGAATTGCAAGACACATACGTTCGTCTTGACCGCTCGCTGGCAGAACTATTCCAGGCCATCGACCGCCGCATCGGTCTGCAAAACACTTTGATTGCTCTAACGTCTACTGGGACATCCGAAGAAGACGAAAACGAGGATTTACGCAAATATAGTGTGCCGACAGGGACATTCGACATGAAGCGTTCTGCTTCTTTGCTCAATATGTACCTCGCAGCAGTCTATGGACAAGGAAACTATGTGGAGGCGTGCTACGGACGGCAGATATACCTCAACAGAAAGTTCATAGAAAATAAGCAAATCAATCTTGGCGAACTTTTGGAACGTTGCCAGGATTTCTTGCTGCAACTTGACGGCGTAAAGGATGTTTATACTTCACAGCGCCTCATACAAGGAGCTTGGACACCAGGTATTAGCAAAATTCGCAACGGATATAACGCGCGCACTTCGGGCGACATCCTCATTGAGGTGGCTCCTGGTTGGCGCTACACCAATACTGACGATCAGAAAAACCAACAGGTTCGGGCAACATATATCCCGTTTCCTATCATTTTCTTTGGTTACGCCATCACCCACGAGGAGATAACAACACCCGTAACCATCGACTACATCGCCCCAACACTCAGCAAGGCGATTCGTATTAGAGCCCCGAACGGTTGCAAGCTACAGCCGCTCAAATAATGGCTACAATTCGTCTGTCGCAAGTGAACGGTGACAAACACCTCGTTGCTACCACTCATTATATATATAGTGACGCAACATTACAACAATCCCTTTTATTCTTCATTTGATAACAAAAAAATACAAATATGGATATAATTAAATTCCTCCAAAAGCTCTTCGGCGACAAGAGTCAGCGCGACATGAAGCTGATTCAGCCGCTTGTAGAAAAGATTAAGGCAGCTGCCGCTGAGATTGAGGCGCTCGACAATGATGGCCTTCGAGCTAAGACGCAAGAACTGAAAGAAAAAGTTCAGCACTCTGCGGACGACATCAAGGAAAAGATAGCCGAGCTCAAAGCAAAGATCGAAGAAACTCCTATTGAGGATCGCGAACTTATCTTCAATCAAATCGACAAACTCGAAAAGGATGTTCTTGAACGCTACGAAGAGGCGCTTAACGAAGTTATGCCTCAAGTGTTCTCCATCGTCAAGGACACAGCGCGCCGCTTTACTGAAAACGAAATCATAGAGGTTACAGCCAACGACTTTGACCGAGAACTGGCCACCACGCACGACTTCGTCACCATTGAAGGAGAGAAAGCTCTCTATAAGAACCACTGGGTTGCTGGCGGCAATGAGGTAACGTGGAACATGATCCACTACGATGTTCAGCTCTTTGGTGGTGTTGTTCTGCATCAAGGTAAAATCGCCGAAATGGCTACGGGTGAAGGTAAAACACTTGTATCTACGCTGCCCGTCTTCCTTAATGCGCTGACCGGCAACGGGGTTCACGTGGTGACGGTGAACGACTACCTCGCCAAGCGTGACTCTGAATGGAACGGCCCAATATATATGTTCCATGGTTTCAGCGTAGACTGCATCGACAAACACGAACCTAATTCGCAGTCTCGCCGTCAGGCTTACTTGGCCGATATTACTTTTGGTACGAATAACGAATTTGGTTTCGACTACCTTCGTGATAACATGGCGATGAGCCCTGCAGATCTCGTACAGCGTGGACATAACTTCGCGATTGTCGATGAGGTCGACTCAGTGCTTATTGATGATGCCAGAACGCCGCTGATTATTTCTGGTCCTGTGCCTAAGGGCGACGATCAGATGTATGAGCAGTATCAACCGCTGGTAGAACGCCTTGTAAATGTCCAGCGAAAACTCGCTACTGAGTATCTTGCCGAAGCGAAGAAACTGATTGCTGAAGGAAAGACTGAAGAAGGCTTCCTCTCTCTCTATCGCAGCCACAAGGCTCTGCCTAAAAACAAACCGCTCATTAAGTTCCTCTCCGAACCGGGCGTAAAAGCTGGTATGCTCAAGACGGAAGAAATCTATATGGAGAATAACAACAAACGAATGCCCGAAGCTGTCGAGCCGCTTTACTTTGTTGTTGATGAAAAGATGAATTCTGTCGACCTGACGGATAAAGGTAGTGCTTGGTTGGCTAAAGAAGTGAACAACGACAGACTCTTTGTTCTTCCCGACATTACTTCTGAAATGTCGGAAGTAGAGGCCGACACAACACTAAGTGAGCAAGAGCGCGTCGATAAGAAAGACCAAATGCTGGCAGAGTACGCAATCCAAAGCGACCGTGTACACACTCTCTTGCAGCTCCTCAAAGCCTACTCCATGTTTAATATCGACGAAGAATATGTCGTTATGGATGGACAGGTGAAAATCGTAGACGAACAGACGGGTCGTATTATGGAAGGCCGCCGCTGGAGCGATGGTCTGCACCAAGCTGTGGAGGCTAAGGAGCACGTGAAAGTAGAAGCTGCCACACAAACCTTTGCTACCATCACGCTACAGAACTATTTCCGTATGTACCACAAGCTCTCCGGTATGACAGGTACTGCATCTACAGAAGCAGGTGAGTTCTGGAATATCTACAAGTTGGATGTAGTGGAGATTCCAACAAACCGCCCCATCCTTCGTAACGACATGAACGACCGCGTTTACCGTACGCAGCGTGAGAAGTATAAGGCCGTTATCGAAGAAATCGAACAGATGCGTCTGCAAGGCCGTCCGGTACTCGTAGGTACTACTAGCGTTGATGTCAGCGAACTTTTGGGCCGTATGCTTGACCTTCGCCGCATTCCGCGTCAGATTCTTAATGCAAAACTCCACCAACAGGAGGCACAGGTTGTTGCGCAAGCAGGTAAGAGTACATTGGGCAAAGCCTACATTGCAGCCGATGGTAGAGCTTTCGGCGATAAGCAAAGCGCAGAACAATATCAGAAGAGCATCAACGACAATAATCCGGGCGACGTTCGCGAAGAAGAACGTCTTTTGGGTGCAGTGACTATCGCAACAAACATGGCAGGTCGTGGTACCGATATCAAGCTTTCCGATGAAGTGAAGAATGCTGGTGGTTTGGCCATCATTGGTACGGAGCGTCACGAAAGTCGCCGTGTCGACCGCCAGCTGCGTGGTCGTGCAGGCCGTCAAGGCGACCCAGGTTCTTCAGTATTCTTTGTCAGTCTGGAAGACAAACTCATGCGCCTATTTGCTAGCGAACGCATCGCCAAAGTTATGGACCGCCTCGGTTTCAAGGATGGCGAAATGATTGAAGCTAAAATGGTGAACAACTCCATCGAACGCGCGCAAAAGAGAGTGGAAGAGAATAACTTCGGTATCCGTAAACGTTTGTTGGAATATGATGATGTAATGAACAAGCAGCGTACTGTAATCTACGAGAAACGCCGCCATGCGCTCATGGGAGAGCGCATAGGCATGGATATCTCCAACATGATTTGGGACCGCATTGTTACCATCATCGACAGAGCTAGCAACGACTATGAACGCTGCCGCGAACAGTTCCTTGACATTATGGCGATGGAAATTCCCTTTACAGAGGAAGAACTGCTCAATAAGAACCGAGATGAGCTTATGGAACAATCGTTCCAAGCAGCAGTAGCTAATTTTCGCCGCCGTACAGATCGCTTGGCAGAAGTGGCTATGCCTGTCATCAAGCAGGTGTATGAAAATCAGGGCGAGCAATATGAGAACATACTCATTCCTATTAGCGATGGACGCCTTGTTTATAACATTCGCACAAACTTGAAGCAGGCGTACGAAAGCGAGAGCAAGGAAGTGACGCGTGACTTTGAGAAGGCCATTCTGCTCCATAACATCGACGATGCTTGGAAGGAGAACCTCCGCGCTCTTGACGACTTGAAGAAATCTGTGCAGAACGCGTCCTATGAACAGAAAGACCCGCTCCTCGTCTTCAAGCTCGAAAGTGTCAAGCTCTTTGACGACATGGTGGACCGCATCAACAACAACAGCGTTAGCACTTTGATGCGCTGCCAGATTCCTGTAGCAGCTCCTGAGGGAGTTCGTGAGGCCGAAGAGGAAATTCACGAAAATCAGAACTACACGACCAACCGCGGTAGCGAAGATCCTCTGGGAACTCCCGGCCAGCAGGCCGCAGCAGGACAGGATACGCGTGCCCAACATCCGCAGCAGCCCATCGTGAAAGACAAGATGCCGGGTCGCAACGATCTCTGTCCGTGTGGTAGTGGCAAGAAGTTTAAGAACTGCCACGGCAAAGGCATTGTCTAAGACAATTGGCTAACGATTTAGGCCTATAAGCCTAAACAAGACACATATAAAGAAAGGCAGTCACTCATCTCTACAGATTGAGTGACTGTCTTTTTTCGTTCTCTAGATTTATGGATGAGAAGTATTAAAGCGTCTTTCTACTCCTTTCCATTGGTAATGTCGTAAAACATTTTGTCTGTAGATTCTATTTTACGGATAATTGTCCTATAGCACTGCCTTGAAAGAGTATGATACGGATCCGAGCTGAAGTCTGAATACATATACACCTGCGGTAAGTTGCGATAAGTTGACATGCTCACCGCTCGTTTTAAGATCTGTGCTAAGCATCTTGCGCCCCATTGTATCGTAGACTATAAGGTGTGCATCCCGTCCTTTGGACACGAAATATACGGTAGCAGAACGTGTAGAGCGGTTGCAGACAATCTTGAAAGCTTTATCGGAAATTGTTGCGTCACTGACACCTGTGGACTCTATTATGCGTTTGAGTCCGGCGTATGCGTCAAGTTTTCCTGCTCCCCAATGGAAGTTGTCGGTAGAGGATTCACCTGTGAAGTCATCGCGAATAGCAGTGGCATATATGATATCGCGAATCTGGGTCGGCGTTAACTGTGGATTAGCTTGTAGCCACAAGGCTACAGTCCCCGCTACAGCAGGCGAAGCCATTGATGTTCCTATATTCACGTCGTAGTAGTCGTTACCGCTTTTTGCAACAGCTGTTGATGTATTGAGCTGAGCGTAATAACGTGAAGTTGCCGAGATTACAGCTGCGCCAGGAGCTGTAATGTCTGGCTTTGTACGACCATCTACCGTTGGACCTACGCTAGAGAAGGCCGATATATCGTCCTTCTTACCCACGAGATTCGTGTTAATGTCGTAGATGGCGCCATCAAGTGCAGTATAGGACATCTTAGAATTGTAAGATCCTACCGATATAACATTTTCGCTTGTACCCCCTAATTCCCCTACGGTGTAACTATTGTCTCCATTAGTCCAGCTACGCTTATTGGGTGAAGCGAATATGCCACCAGTAGCATTGTTCCACATATGCACCTCATCACCAGGTGCGCCATTGACAATAATAGCAATCTTGCGGTTTTCAGAAATTTGTGTAGCACGGCTCATCAGCAGTACTTCGGTGCGATTGTTATCGGGATTGACAGTCGCAGCGAGTTGCACAGTACCCACTACGTCGCATCCATCAGGAAAAATGAATTTTACATCGTTGGTTCCTGATGCAGAAACTGCGGGCGATTCTGCTAATATCTTGCCGCGAAGACCATCAACCACGGCCACTTTTACTGAGATATCTGCTCCTTTTGAACCCCAGATGTCAACATACGCCGATTTTGTTATAGACGTAGAAGTAGAGTAACCCAGCATAGTTTTCATAGTTGTATCGTCTTCGGTAAATTTTTTGCTTGCGTGCAAGTTCTCACGCCCTTCATTACCGCAAGCTCCCACTATGATGCGGCCAGGTCCTACGAGTTGTGCGAATGCTTGATCTGTGGCTGAAGTACCATCGTGTGGTCCCATGTGAGAGCCGAGGCTGATGTTTACTACGGCTGGCTTTCCTACGCTCTTAGAGTAGTCAAATATATACTTTATTCCATCTACGATATTGGTATTGCCCTGTTTGAAACTTACAAATACAAGATCAGCCTCGGGGGCAACACCATAGAATTTGGTAGTCATATCACTACCGGCAGCAATGCCAGCTACATGCGTGGCATGGAAAACTGAGTACATATCAGTCTTGGCCGCTTTCATTTCATCAAGAGAGGTGTATTCAGTTCCGTAGTTGTAGCCTTGAGGCGCGTTTCCTGCTGTAGAGTTTTGATCCCAGATTCGCTTTATGCGAGTGTCAGAACCTTCGCTATTCATGAAATCAACGTGGGCATATTCGAAGCCATTGTCTACTATACCTATTACCACGCCTTTGCCAGTGTAGTCTCCTGTACCAATTGTGGCAGTTTGGCATGCATCTATACGACTTTTTCTGCGAGTCTCGTCTAGGAGCAAGCGTGCCTCGGTGGCCGCCTGCACATATCTTACGCCACTGAGTGAGGCTACTTTCTCAATTCTACTTACAGGTAGTGAAGCTGTTATGAGTGAAGTTGAGAGTTGACTGTGCACTTCTCCGCCTAAAAAGGTGATGCTGTCAAGAGTTAAAGCATCAGTAATTGAGATAAAAGCTTCGACTCGATTATTGTTCAGCGAGAGTGGTTCAAGACGTGCTGCGTTGCTGTTGCCCATGAGTAAAAAACTTGTGTAGGGCGATATTTTTTGCGCGTTTGCCAGCACTCCAAATAAAAAGAGGGAGGCTGTAATAAGAACGTTTTTTCCCATTTCTTTGTTCCTGCGTTCATTGCAAGCGGATGCCCAAGTCATGACTTTGCATCGCGACTAGTGCATCCGCCTGTCATTTTCTGTATAATAAAAGTTTAATATTTGCCTGTGAGCTCTCCGTTAAACGAGACTACAAGCCTCGTGTTGTCGCCACCATTTACAATATTGTTGGCCTTGCAGTTGTAGCGGTTTTTTACATCGAGAAATACAGAGTATTTGCCCTCGTTGTCACGGCTAATGGTAAGCGTACCATTGTTGGGAACATTACTATAGCCCATATATTTTGCATCGGGTGATGTGAGTTGAATACCGCCTGCGGTGTACTTTAGTGAGAACATATCGCCATCTTTGAGTTGTGACAGATCTATTTTTCCTGCGTTGAGCAGGGCTATACTGAACTGCAGCTCTATCCTTGAATCATCATTTTTTGATGTGCTACCCTTAGGATATAGGTAGAGAGTCATATATGAAGTTTTATCTTTATAGAGAACCTTCTCTATGATAGCAGAGTTTGTCTCTTCACCATCTGAGTTGTAGTAGTGGTAACTATTCTGCATTACAGGGGTAGGAATCATTGGGTCGAGGTCGTCCACGTTTGTATACTGTCCCAGATAATCGGCCTCTACTTGCATACCATTGTCAAGCGTTGCCATGACATGCACATATTGCTTTCCTGCGAAGTCAACGGCAGTGGTAATTGTTCCTTCTGTTACCTTGTCGTAGACGGTACCTGTAGTATAGTCTATAAGGCGGAAGGTGTAACTTTCGGCATCAGTTGCCATATTGACGACAGAGCTATTAAGTTTTGAGGCTGCCACGCTAATCCAAATGGCATATTTTCCTTGTAGTGCATCTTTGGGTGTGCTGGCAGTTACATCGGAGAATGCCAAATGTGTGGCATCGCCCACTGATATCGGTTGTATGCGGAATGCGCTGGCTATATGACTTGTAGTAATTTCACCTTCAGTAGGTGTAATCTTTATAGCTAAGCTACTGTCATAGGAACGACCAAATGTTCCTTTGTAGACTGCACGAAACTCTAAGCCACCATCAAGCTCACTCTCTAATGTTACCATGATATTTTTGCCGAACTTGTCGAACTTCACAGATAACATACCTGTTGGTTTTACTTTGACTCCTTCTTTGCGTATGGTCACATGTTCAGCATCATCTGATGTTAGGTCTATGTCTTTACCCATAAGACTTGCTGGAAGTGTTATAGCGATATCGGGAGTAGTAGCATTGGTTTGAGAGTCTCCATAGAGACTTACCCTACAACTATCGGTTGTTTCACTTATTACCACATTTGTAATACCTGTTATCTTGTCATCGAGTGCCCATTGGTTATCAAGTGTCGGTTTTATACGTTCGCTAAAAGTCACACGTTCTACATTGTCAACTAAATATGTTACTTGCTTTCCGTCTTTTTGCACCACTGTCATGATGTGTTTATGTTCTTGTGCTATGCAACTCACTGTCGATGCGAGAGCGAGAGCTATGATTATAAATGTCTTTTTCATTTTATTGCGAATTTAGTTATGGCTTTGTCACCTGTTTTTATTATATAAAGTCCTTTGCCGAGGGGGCTTATGTCGATGCGACGTGTGCCGGTAGCGACAAGTGCTAAGCGGCCATCAGCTGTAAAGATATGCGTCGTAGCATTGGTTTTTTGTTCTCTATCAAGTACGAGGGTGTTGCCTTCGAAGTGGATATTAGTGTATTCCCTATCTGTGACTTCTGATATGGATGTAGGGTCGTAATTAATTTCCATCGGACCACTCCATATTCCTTTTATGAGGAAGCCATTGCCGTCTGTCACATCAATGGTGAACTTGTAGTTATTGTTCTCCAGTAATTCTACACTGACGCGTCCAGAAGTGACAACAGCAAACGTGTCTACCACCTGGTAGCGGTCTTTTGCGAAGTGCCAGTAGCGCGTTCCGATTAGTTCTCCCCACTCGTCGAAATAGCCTTGTGTCATCTTGTAGGGAGCATAGAGTTTTGTCCATAAATGATTCTGTTCCATAAGCTCATAAGTTCCTGGAACAATACCAGAGGCGTTGGGCGCAGTCTGGAATTCCATTTTGAACAGATCACCCTCATTACCATCCTTACCGCTGGGTGAGCCAATATCTACTGAGAATACGTTGACGCCGTTCTGGAGACCGAGGTGATAGACGCGTGCTGTCTTTATGTAATTTAGATTAAGAGTAACATCATCGTTGAGATTAGATACTATGGCTTTCTTTTTGTCGTCTGATTTGTCTACATAGGTGAAAGCCACATTGTGTGCCGTACCACGCACTTTGTGCCCGCGGTCGGTAGTGCAGTCGATGTTGAAGTTAAACGTGTTTTCCTTGTCGCCTTCGGTGATAGTTATCGTCCCCTCAGTGATGTATCCGTAGGCATAGTCAGTGTCAGCTCCGCTCATAGCCTTGCGCTGCTTTATATATGTTCCCATAATCACAGTCATTCCACTGTAGTCAATCTCCATTCCCGGGAAATAAGTTTCCTTGTTGAAGTTGCGTGCAACAGTGTAGACGCTAGGCAGTACGGTGGCTTTCTTCGGATCTCCGAAGAGACGGTTAAAGGCACAAATAGAGAGATTGTAACCTTTTGCTTTCATCGCGCCTGTCTCTGAATCGAAGTCACAGTTGTACAAGTTGATATAGATATTACCCGTATTTGACTTCATTAGGTTACCATGGTAGAAGGCCATTCCACCTGTAAACGTAGCATTTATGTCTGATGAAATCTGTGGATAGACGGAAGTGCCGCCACTCATGTTGGTAAAAGTTATGTTTCCTTTAAAGTTATAGACTGTGCCATCGGTATCGGTGAAGGTGATGATGTATGTGCCTTCAGCGTTGCGTATGATACTTATTTCGCCTTTCACGCTGGGTATATGATTTGAAGCTTTACCTTGAGCGTCGTAGTAGACTGTTTCAGAATAGTCGGGAGCATATACCTGTTGAGTTGTTGCAGAACTGCCATTGGCTACAAAATTTCCAGTTGGTAGTGTTCCTCCTGAGCCTTGTGGCACATAGAGGTCGAGCATTGCTACGTTTGAGTTTGTAGCTTCTATTCTTCCCTCGGCATCATTATATGATGCATTGTGGGTATCGGCGAGTACAAGATAGTAGTTATCTTTCTTCTTGCTGTCCGATGCAGCCTTGTAGTAGGCAGCTACAACACTAATAAGTGATACTTGTTTGTTTCCGGCCTTAGCTACTGATTGTTCTGCAGCGTGGGAATGTTTGACTTTGGTGAAAATTGTCTGAGCTACAGAGCTAAGACTTGAGAGCATTAGAAATAATGCTGTTAAGAATAAAGTCTTTTTCATTTCTTTACGATTTTAAATGAATGTTCTCCTTCGAGGTTAAGAATGTATGTGCCAGGAGTACAGCCCTCGAGGCTGACATTGACACAGCCCTGCTCTACGTGCTGGCGTTTCACCAATCGTCCAGAGATATCGTAGAGAGAAACTGAACGTGCGTGTGTACCGCTCACAGATACGCTAGTATTGTCGAGGTAGGAGAAGCTGAAGTCATCAGCTATATTCTTGTCTACCCCTAACGCTACGCTAGTGAAATGGAACTCCACCACTTGTGATTGCTCGTAGTTTGTGGTAAGACTCTGTGATGTGACAATAAGCTTGCCATCGGCAAAACTTATTTCCGGCTTGTCAGCAAGCAGAAATTTTACCGTACGAGCATCCGCGAATTTCAAGACCAAAATTTCGGCCGATTCGCCATCGGCTGCATTAGCTGCCGACGAGCAACATGCGAGAAACGCAAATAATAGTTTTAGAAGTTTTTCTTTCATAAAATATTTGTTGGTTAAACATGATGTTGCAATTAGATTGTAATGTTTCTGACTAGATTTATTGCTTATTTTCTTTAGAGTCTTGGACTAATATTTTCTATCGGTTTGTAATAAAATATTAATAATGCAACTCTTGAAATCAAAAACGTGAGGATATTTAATGCTTCCTCTTTTGATTCCGAGAAAATATTTAATATATCATCTTCGTGGACAAATATAAGATTTTTATGAAGTAATAGCCAAAAAGTGAACTTTTTTAGCTCTCTTTTTGGCTATTACTTCAGATTCTCCTCTTTTTTTGAAGGAGAGATATCTTAAAAATATCAATATCCCCTTATCAGAAGTCTATTTGTAGTAGATTACATGCTCTCTTTCAGAATGTTTACGACCTCTTCGAAGGTGAGTTTGCGGTAGCCACTATCAAGAAAGATTGTGCCCCTGGTAATTCCTTTAAGCATCTTTCTTTTCTGTTTAGATGTGTGCTTTTCAGAGGTCTGTAGATAAGCACACAATGTTGTTTGTTATTCTTTTATAGTGCTGCAAGTCTCTACGGAATATCAACGTGTGGCACCTTCGTGAGATTTTCTTTGATGTCCTCATTGCTGAGCGAGTAGTTTTGCAGATCGCCAGAGATGAAGCTGTCGTAAGAAGGCATATCGATGAGGCCGTGTCCGCTCAGGCAGAAGAGAAGAACAGGCGCGCTCCCTTCTTCGTCGGCTTTCTTTGCTTCTCGGATAGTAGCAGCAATGGCGTGACAGCTCTCAGGCGCGGGAATGATACCTTCCGCTTGTGCAAAGAGTAGACCAGCGTTGAAAGCTTCTAATTGAGCAATGTCTACACCGTGCATGTGACCATCTTTGATAAGTTGCGAAACCAGCGTTTCCGCACCATGATAGCGAAGTCCGCCTGCGTGAATGTTGGCCGGTTTGAAGTCGTGTCCCAGCGTGTACATGGGCAGAAGTGGTGTATAACCAGCCTCGTCGGCAAAGTCGTATTCAAATTTCCCTCGCGTTAGTTTAGGGCAACTTTGGGGCTCTGCTGCGATAAATTCCGTATTGGGGTGCGTGCCGTCAAATACGTGGCGCATAAAGGGAAAGGCCAGACCGCCGAAGTTGCTACCGCCACCGAAACACGCGATAACTTTGTCGGGATATTCTCCCGCCATTTCCATTTGTTTTTCTGCTTCCAATCCGATGATGGTTTGATGAAGCGTGACATGATTAAGCACACTTCCCAACGTGTATTTGCAACCTGGCGTTGTTGTGGCCAGTTCGATGGCTTCACTAATGGCTGTGCCGAGTGAACCCGTATGGCGAGGGTCGCGCGTAATAATGTTTTTGCCGGCGCGAGTACTCATGGAGGGAGAACCCTCTACGGTAGCCCCAAAAGTGCGCATAATCATGGAGCGATAAGGCTTTTGTTGCATGGTGAGTTTCACCTGATAAACGGCAGCTTCTAAGCCATAAAGACGCGCAGCATAGGAGAGAGCTGCGCCCCACTGCCCAGCACCTGTTTCCGTTGTTACATTAGTGTCGCCCTCCTGCTTGCAATAGTAGCACTGAGGTATGGCCGAATTGACTTTGTGCGAGCCGAGCGGATTGACTGACTCGTTTTTGAAATAGATGTGTGCCTTTGTGCCGAGAGCTTTCTCAAGGGCATAGGCACGCACAAGTGGGGTAGAGCGATAGAAAGTGTACTTCTCTTGCACTTCTTCAGGGATGTCAATCCATTTGTGCTCTGTGTCGAGTTCTTGTTTGGCACATTCGTGATTGAAAATACGTGTCAAATCCTCGACAGATAACGGCTCGCGAGTGGTTGGATTGAGAGGAGGCAGAGGCTTATTGGGCATATCTGCCAATATATTATACCATTGCTTGGGTAAGTCTTGTTCTGCCAAATAAAACTTCTTTTGTTTCATGAAAAGATAAGCGTTTAAGTGTTGTTTCTTTTAGTTTGTGTAAGCACATGTATGCAGTATCTTTAAGACAAAGCAGTTACTATTGATGGCTAATTCTGCACATCATGCTTTTTATGTTATTTTGGCGACTGTCTAATATGGTTTGGTTCCGCATTTTCCCCTTTGTTCATTGATGCGAACTTCATCGCTGAAAACCCATTCTCCAGGGCGTGGAGCGCGTGCTTGGAGGCGGATGTAGCGTGCTTTTTTTGTACCAATCCATCTCCAATGAACGTAGAGCGGTTTATTATTCGGTTCACGCGGTGTTCCTTTTTGGAAAATCTCGCGGAAGTTGCGCCCATTCTTAGAAATAGAGATGCGAAAATCTTCTGGAAGATAAATCCACGCTTCACTATTCTGCAAAAATTCCATGTCAATATTGTGAACTGCTTTCACCTTGCCAAGATCGAGCGTTAAATCCATGCAATAAGGCTTCTTTATCGTGTCGGTGGATTGGCAAAAGCCTTGCCAGCGGCCGTCTGTGTGACTCCAACCTCCATAAGTGCCATCTATGAGGGCCTCATTTCCGCCAGCAGGGTAATATGTACTAAAAGGTCGGTGATAGACTACCTTTATGTCGGCCGCTTGAGAGTTTTTTGGATTTCGACTTTCAGGACGTTCGCCTACTTCTTTGCGTAAATCAAAATAGTGGATGTCTAGACTATCCAGATGGGGGTATTGGGTGATGATGCTTTTACGGAAATGGCTGATGTCGCTAATGCGCCCCTTTAGTCCTATTTCAGCGATGGCTAACTCTCGCGGATAGAGCATATACTCTGCGTGTTCTGGCGTCTCAACAAATTCTGTCCACAGATTTCCTTGCAGGCCTAGAATATAGCTGCGTTCTTCTGCGCTCAATCCTGCTGCAGGGTCAAAACTAGCTACGTTGTTGAACGTATTGTAGCCACCAATCCCCGTGGGTTGCAGGTAGGGCGCATCTTGATGATAGTCAAAATAGCAGTGACTTGTAGGGCTCATGATTACCTTGTTGCCTTGGCGGATAGCTTGGCGAGCTGCCGCAGCATTTCGCCATACCATGATGGTCGCTCCAGTAAGCGTGGTGTCCTCCAATGCTTCGTCCCACGCAATCATCTCTTTCCCTTTCTGAGTTAGGAATCGTTGTATGCGCCGAATGAGATAGCCTTGCAGGTCGTTCACATGATTAAAGCCCAGTTCTTTCGCTGTTTGCTGACAGCGCGTACATTTCAGCCAAGTATCTCTACTGGCTTCGTCGCCGCCGATGTGTATCCAGCGCGAGGGGAATATCTGTATCACTTCTTGCAAAACATTTTCAAGAAATGTGTAAGTAGCTTCATTGGATGGACACATATCAGCCTGTGCTCCTTCATTGCCCACGCATTTTAGTTCGGGATAAGTGGCCGTTACTTCTTCACTATGGCCCGGCATCTCTATTTCGGGTACGATGGTGATTCCCCTCTCTTGTGCGTAGGCCACTAAAGCGCGCAGTTCGTCCTGCGTATAGTAGCCACCATAAGCTGCAGAGTCGCCTTCGTGCAGATAGCGGCGATCTCCGCCTATCCACCATTTGTGCCAATCCGATTCCGTGCGCCATGCCCCGATCTCTGTGAGACGTGGATATTTCTTTATCTGAATACGCCATCCTCCCGCATCAGTGAGGTGCAGGTGCAGGCGATTGATTTTGTGCTCGGCTAAGAAATCAATCTGCTTCCGTAAGAAATCAGTGGTGAAGAAATGACGCGAAAGGTCCAGCATACAGCCTCGCCACGAATAGGCAGGAGAAATTACGTTTTCTTTCTCTTGAGCTTGCACAAGAGAGGTGCAAGAAAGAAGAGCTCCAACGCACAAAGCTCTTGCTATGTTGCGTAGAAATGAAAAAATAGTCATAATTATAAGCTTTAGTATGCCACGAAGTTACTGTTTTTACTTGGATTTTTATGAATGTATAAGATTTATCCGTATCTTCGCCCTATAAAAGTAAGTTTATTATGTCCGGAACGATTCAACAACTACAGCGTGCGTTGCGTAAGGCCGCATCGAAATTTCCCCTTGAAACGGAGAATTTCCCGATGACAGATATCATCCTGCAAGTGAAGCAAGAGGGTGGGGAGCTTTTGATTTTTGATGACAATGAAGAAGAGCTGACTCGTTGCGTTGTGGAAGAATGGATTGGTGATACTTCGGAAGACTTCTACGAGCGCATCCAGCCTGTACTAAAAGAAGCCATTTTAGATATTAAAGAAGAAATGGATTCTCTGAACGTGCTCAAACCTTATTCTTTTGTACTCTTCGACGACGACAATTCTGCTGTGGCCAATCTCTATCTGGTAGATGATGATCTTATTCAGTTAGATGGCGAATTGCTGCCAGGACTTGACGAAGATCTCGAAGGCTTCTGGGAGGCGTTGAGTAAGGAATAGTTTAGGAATCGAGTAGCAGACAGGCGTTGCGCTTTAGTTCCTGGAGGATTGGTAGCTTCTCTCTGTTTCAGCAATCTATCTTTTCTTACATTTGGGACAAATCCCCTTCATCATATAGTTGACACTTTTGGTGAGAAACCCTTCCGGCGTTGTTACAAGCGGAATGGGCGTTTCTTCCAAACAATAGGTTTGATGACATTCTTCACAGTAGAAATGAACGTGCATATCATCATCTCGTCCTGATTTATCGGAATGGCCATGACAAAGTTCATATTTCACGCCGTCGCTACCATCTTCGAGCACATGGACCAAATGCTGTTGGCGGAATACCGTCAGAGTTCGAAAGATGCCAGATTTGTCGATGGAGGGAATCTTCTGAACCAAATCTGAGAGCGAGAGAGGGTGGGACGCCTCCGATAGTGCTCTGGCTATGATAAGGCGATTGGCCGTTGGGCGTATTTCGTGCTGAGCGAAGAGTTCTTCTATGTCTGTGTACATGATTCTACGGCTTTGACTACAAAGGCAAACTTTTTTACTTGCAAAGCAAAAGTAAGAAAAAAAACTATCAGACCATTTATTGCATCCTAGCAAACTGAAAGAATGACTACTGAGCGGAAAATCATCCATGTTGATATGGACTGCTTTTTTGCAGCCGTTGAGCAGCGCGACAATCCAGAGTTGCACGGCAAACCTGTGGCTGTTGGCAACGATGAAGAGCGCAGCGTTGTCACTACTGCTAGCTACGAGGCGCGTAAATTTGGTGTGCATTCTGCCCAATCCGTTCAAGTGGCCAAACGCTTATGCCCATCGCTCATTATCGTTCCGTGCCATTTTGAGAAGTATCGAGCTGTGAGTCGTCAGATAAGTGAGATTTTCCATGATTATACGGATCAAGTAGAGTTTTTGAGTGTTGATGAGGCTTTCCTGGATGTGACGGAAAACAAAAAAGGGATAGAATTGGCAGTGGATATTGCGCGCGAAATAAAGACCCGTATTCAGGAAGAGCTCCAATTGACGGCTTCTGCAGGTGTGAGCTATTGTAAATTGCTGGCAAAGATAGCCTCGGATTATCGCAAGCCCGACGGACTTTGCACCATTCATCCCGATAAGGCGCTCCGCTTTATTGCTCATTTGCCTGTTACAAAACTATGGGGCGTAGGGCCTAAAACGGCAGAACGCCTTCATCAGATGGGAATATATACAGGGGAACAACTTCGAGAATATTCTTTACATAGTCTAACACAAGCCTTTGGGAAGATGGGGCAAGTGTTCTATAATTTTGCACGCGGTATTGATGAACGGCCCGTGGTGACAACGCGTGAAGCCAAGTCAGTGGGATGTGAACATACCTTTGAAAAAGATTTACAGACGCAGGCGTCTGTGATTATTGAATTATACCATGTCACGCTGAAACTTGTGGAGCGCATCAAGAAGCATAAGTTTGAAGGTAGAACTTTGACATTGAAAGTGAAATATGCGGACTTTACGCAAATCACTCGCAGTTTGACACGACAAGAACTCTTGCGTACAAAGAAGCAAATTCTTCCTTTGGCAAAGCAACTATTGGCCAAAACTGACACTTCCCGTCCTATACGCTTGCTTGGCCTTTCCGTGTCGTCACCGAAGGAAGAAGACGTAAAAAAGCTCGAATGGATTCAGTTGGAGTTTGATTTTGGTGATGAAAGCACTTGGTTGGGTGGTACTTCTGAACCATAATTTTTGCAACTTTCTTAGGAGATTTTTCACCTTTTTCAGTACAGTGGCGCGTGTTATTTATCGAATCAAAAATATCCTTATTGCGTTTGAAAATACAATAAGGATGTCAGCTGACAGAATAAGGCTATCAGCTGACGCGCTTATTGTATTTTTTGTGATGATAAGGAGCGAAGAAATTATGACGAGATATGCTCTTTCCCGCATCTTGTTTTTTCGTTGTCACATCGTTACGTTGTCACACTTGATAGTTAAAGTGTTGAAAAAGTTTGTATTACAAACGTGATAACAGTGTGACAACAACCGACAGCTCAAAATTTTGTTGTCACGCATATAAGTGTTTCTAAAAATCCGCAACGCCTGTTGTTAGGCGTTGCGGATAGAGAGTTGAGATCTATTGAGAATTTTATAAAAGATCAAAAACAGGAGAAGGGGATCAGAGAGGGACTAATGATAGTTTCTGCCCTTATCCACGCTTTCTCTGCGATAGCTTTTGCCTCCTATTCATTGTTTGTCTTCTCAAGAACTTGTGTGAGGATTTCGGGTAGTTCCCAATCACAGTCTTTCATTTCTTCAAGTCGTTTTTTGCCTGCTGCTGATAGTGAGAAGTACATTTCGCGTTTGTCAGTCTTTCCCATAACACGCGAGATGAGTGCTTTTTTTTCGACGGCGCAGATAATTTTTGAAGTGTTGGAACATGTCAATCCTAAGGCTTCAGCAATTTCGCCCGATGTCAAACTTTTATTCTCGGACAACAGGCAAAGGAGCATTCCTTCGTTGATATTTATGCCATGAAGCTTTTGCATTTCTTGTTCCAAAGCCGTGATGGCACGATAGATGCTGCGCAAGCGGCAGATACATTTTTTGTCCATGTTTATTCTTTAAATAAAGAGGTTTACATTCGCATCTTCAGCGCGTTGCATATAGGTGGCAACGCCGCCTATACTTACTCCATCGATGAATTCTTCTTTGTCAATTCCCATCATATCCATCGACATCTGACACGCAATAAACTCAACACCGTTGGCGAGCGCTTGATCACGTAGCTCCTCAAGCGAGTTGATATTTTTCTTGCGCATAATGTGACGAATGAGCCGATCGCCAATACCCAGCATGCTCATCTGAGAGAGGTGTAGGCTTCTGGAGCTCTTGGGGAGCATCCACGAAAACATTTTACCGAAGAAATCTTTTTTCACCTTTGGTTTCTTTTCGCGTTTGAGAACGTTGAGCCCCCAGAAGGTAAAGAAAATAGAAACTTTATGTCCTGTGGCAGCTGCCCCGTTTGCTAAAACAAAGGTGGCAAGGGCTTTGTCGAGGTCGTCGCTGAACATGATCAGCGTTTTGTTTTTGCTATTGCTGGCAGTGTGAGATGTGCATTCTACTGGAGCGTTCTTTTCGATGACCACAGTGTGATAACCTTTTTGGATTGTACTTGTGATGAAGTTGTTTCCTGTTGTTTGACACCACGCCTCGGCATCACGCGAAAATCCAGCGTCTGTAGCTACAATCTCAATGCGTTCGCCAACCTGCGCTTGGTCCATAGCATTTTTCAACTTCATGATAGGGCCAGGGCATTGCAGTCCGCACGCATCTATTTTTAGAGTAGATATGCAGGGCTTTGTAGTATTTATTTCTAGTTGCTTCTTCGGAGTAGAAGCAATATAAATAGGTGCAGTAGCAAGAGAGTAAATCTGATACCCGCCTGAGAGATTTCGCACCTTCTCAAAACCATGCCCTTGAAGGATTTGCAGTGCTAAATAGCCGCGTAGTCCAACTGCACAGAACACTACGATTTCTTTGTCTTTTGGTAGTTCGTTGATGCGCTCGCGCAGCTCGTCCAAGGGGATGTTTACAGCCCCTTGAATTGTACCTAATCTGTATTCACCAGGAGTTCTGACATCAAGAAGGAAGGTCTTATTGAGATCGAGACGGTCTATCTCTCTCCAATAAATGACAGGCATTGCACCACTTATGATATTATGAGCCACATAGCCAGCAATGGCTATTGGATCTTTTGCAGAAGAGAAAGGTGGTGCATAAGCCTGCTCTACGCGCATGAGGTCTTCTACAGTACCTCCATTCTTTATGACAAGTGCGATTTGATCAATGCGTTTGTCCACTCCATCATGTCCCACACATTGCGCACCAAATAAGCGTCCTGTCTTGGGGTCGAACGTCAGTTTGGTAGTTAGACGGAAAGAGCCAGGGTAGTAGCCAGCGTGCGCCGCCGAAATAGTTGTGGAGCTAGCATAAGCAATTCCTGCTTGTTTCAACCGCTTTGCGGGCAGCCCTGTTGTAGCCACCGTGAGATCGAAAACCTTTGCAATGGCAGTTCCTATGGAGCCTTCGTATTTTTCTACTTTCCCCCTTACCATATTGTCTGCCACAATGCGCGCTTGCCGATTGGCAGGACCTGCTAGATAGTTGAGCCAGTTTTCTCCCGTGATGGGATGGGGGAATTCGATTGCATCTCCCACAGCAAAGATGTCGGGGATGGATGTTTCTAAATACTCGTCCACTTGGATGCCACGCCCCACTTGGATGCCAGCTTCGGAAGCGAGATTCGTAGAAGGGCGAACACCGATGGATAGCAGCACGAGATCGGCATCTATGTTTTCACCATTTGCAAGGCAGACACGGATACGATTGTCGATTTGCTCAAAATGGTCTACGCCTTTTTCAAGATAGAGAGCAACGCCCTTATCCGTCAGATGGCGATGAACGTATGAAGCCATGGAGAAATCAACTGGTGCCATGACTTGGTTGGCCATTTCAACAATGGAAACCATTGCACCGGCTTCTTGGAGGTTTTCAGCCATTTCCAATCCTATGAAACCTCCGCCCACGACAACCGCACTCTTTACTTCGTGTTCCTGGAGATAGCTTTTGATACGATCGGTGTCCTCCACATTTCGGAGAGTAAAAATTCCCTCAAGGTCAATTCCCTTTAATGGTGGACATATAGGTGTAGCACCAGGTGAGAGCAAGAGGCGGTCATAACTTTCTTCATAGCAAGAACCATTGGCTTTGCGCACCGTTACAGTCTTGCTGTCGGGATGAATAGTTATGGCTTCGCTGCAAATGCGTACATCCACGTTGAATTGTCGTCCGAAAGCTTCGGGAGTTTGAACAAAGAGTTTTTCACGTTGGGCTATTACGCCACCTATATAATAAGGGAGACCACAATTTGCATATGAAATATGTGGCCCCTTTTCTAAAAGGACAATCTCTGCCTGTTCGTCAATGCGGCGGATGCGGGCCGCAGCTGTTGCTCCGCCTGCCACACCGCCAATGATAAGGTGTTTCATTTATTTCCTACGTTTTGCGACGAACTTATTTAAGCAGAATGTCATTAATAGCGCGTTCAAAGTCGCTCTGTCGCATTGCGCCAGTTGCCATTTGCGGTTTCTCATTCATCGGAATGAATAAGATGGAGGGGATGGACTGGATGCCAAAGATTGCAGCAAGTTCTTGTTCTTGATCAACGTCTACTTTAAAAACATTGATACGTCCGTCGTACTCTTCCGCAATCTTTTCGAGCACTGGAGCTGTAGCTTTGCAAGGGCCGCACCATGTAGCGTAGAAATCAATGATGGCTGGCTTGTCACCAAGATATTTCCATTCTTGCGGATTCGTATCGAAGTCCATAATTTGCTTCTTGAAGTCGAGAGTTGTTAAGTTTTGTACACTCATAGTTCTTTTCTTTTAGTGGATTATTTAGTTCTAAATTTTATTTTCCTCTGGAAACTTGTGCAAAAGTATATATAATATTCTGATAAAACAAATTTCCTTTGGAAAATAATTTAGTTATGCAAGAAAAGGCAGGAGAAATCCCTCTTCTTCTGTGCTCTCTTGACGAAAATATAGGGAGAAAGCATGGGCGAAGTCAGGAGGGGGTGGAATACAAAAAACTATCAATTGAAAGGAGTCGAGCCTTTAGTTGATAGTTTTAGGATTATGATTTCTGTGTGAGAGTTGTTTAGCGGCCGATGGAGAAATACTCAAAGCCTGCTGCTTGCATATCCGACGGGTCGTAAATGTTACGGCCATCGAAAACAATAGGACGATTCATTGAGCGGCGAACAACTTCCCAAGAGGGTAATCGGAATTGTTTCCATTCGGTCAGGAGTAGGAGCGCATCACTACCTAAGGTGGCATCGTAAATATCCTGTGCGTAGTAGACACTATCGCCAATACGGCGCCGACATTCGTTCATGGCAGCAGGATCGTAAACGAGAACTTTGCATCCAGCTTCGAGGAGCTTTTTGATAGTGACAAGCGATGTTGCCTCGCGCATATCGTCAGTTTCAGCCTTGAAGGCTAAGCCCCAAAGGGTGATAGTCTTTCCCTGTAAGTCGCCATTATAGTAGGCGTTTAACTTATTGAAAAGTACGTTCTTTTGAATTTCGTTAACTGCCTCTACAGCTTGCAACACCTTCATGGGGTAACCTTTTTGCTCGGCTGTTTTGATGAGTGCCTTTACGTCCTTGGGAAAGCAAGAACCTCCATAGCCGCATCCAGGGTAGAGAAACTTTGAGCCGATGCGTGTGTCAGAACCTATGCCTTTTCTAACGGCATTTACATCTGCTCCAACGAGTTCGCAGAGGTTGGCAATGTCGTTCATGAAAGAGATACGCGTGGCCAGCATAGAGTTGGCTGCATATTTTATCATTTCGGCACTGGGAATGTCTGTGAAAATCACGCGAAAGTTATTGAGGAGGAACGGCCGATAGAGTTTAGTCATCAGTTCGCGGGCGCGTTCGCTTTCCACACCTACAACTACGCGATCGGGCGACATGAAATCTTTAATAGCGCTTCCTTCTTTCAGGAATTCAGGATTGCTAGCCACATCGAACTCTATATTTTTGCCGCGTTTTTCAAGCTCTTCTTGGATCGCCGCTTTTACGCGAGCTGCCGTTCCAACGGGGACGGTTGATTTTGTGATTACGACAAGATAATGGTTTATATATTGTCCCACTTCGTGCGCCACATTGAGTACGTAGCTAAGGTCGGCACTTCCGTCTTCGTCGGGAGGTGTTCCTACAGCACTAAATACTGCTTCTACATCGCTTATGCAGTCACGCAACTGAGTGCTGAAGTGTAAGCGGCCTTCTCTGTAGTTGCGAAGCACCATCTCGTCTAGACCTGGCTCGTAGATAGGGATGATTCCTTTTTTGAGTTGTTCAATCTTTTCCTGATTTATGTCAACGCAAGTTACCTCAACGCCCATTTCAGCGAAGCAAGCTCCACTGACTAGTCCAACATATCCTGTTCCGACAATGGCTATTTTCATTTTTCTTAGGATTAGTGAAAAGAAACTATTGTAATGAAATTATGCGAATTCTCTCTTGAAAAGAAAAAATTCGCATAATGATAAAACATTTGTCTTGCAATGAGCAAATGAGTTTATTTTTGAGCCGGAGCCTGCTGTGCAGGAGCAGCGGGAGCTGCACCCTTTTGTTGCGTAGGAAGTTCAGGCATATTAACCTTCATGTCGGTCACAACGGTGCTGGCACGAGATGCTTCGGGTTTTACATAGACTGTTGCAACGCTCAGAACAACGAGCAAAGCAGCCAAAGTCCATGTGGCCTTCTCTACAAAGTCAGTTGTCTTGCGTACACCCATGATAGCGTTAGATGCAGAAAAATTGGAGGCCAAACCGCCACCCTTAGATTCCTGAATCAGTACGATGAACGTCAGCAGAACGGCTACGATTACAGCCAGAATGACGAATACTTGATACATTTTTATCTTATTTTTTATGTTTATTATTTGCGATAACTTTCTCTAAGAACCTAATTTGGTCTGCAAAGTAAGCATTTTTTTTCGGATAAACCAAGTTTAGTTTTCTGATAATTTCGATTGCCTTTTCGAACCGTCCTTGTTTGATATAGATACGTGCGAGCGTTTCCGTGAAAAAGTTTTCACTGATTCCCTCATTTTCTTCGGCTTGTTCTTCAGGAAGTTCGGGCGTAAATTCGGGCTCTTCTTTCAGTTTGATGCGACCTGGTTTAGCGATGAAGTTTTCCACGAGTGCCTTGCTTCGTTGGTTTCGTGTAGAAGTAGGCAGAACTTTTTCTTCTTCTTTGGGCTCAGCATCGTCAAGTTGCAGAAGGAAGGCCGTATAATCTGTTGTGGCGTCAGCGGCGGTAGGCTGTCGATGCGGTGTTTCAGTATGTACGGGTTCTTCTTGCAGATAGTTGTCAATGAGAGAGTGTGCACGTTCACTTCGATTATGTGGAGTTTGAACAGGTTGTGTTGGCTGTTCTGTGGATGGCGTGTTTTTGATATCAAAAGGAGTGCCTTCGAAAAGATGAAAGAGAACACGGCGATCGGGCAGGAAAAGTGCTGCACGGCGCAGTTCCTCCCCGAAGCTAGGTTCGTGAAGCAGAAAGAGATTCTGCAAGAACAAAAGGCGCGCTGCAGCATAGTAGGGGTAGCGTCCCACAAGTTCACGAAGCTTGTAGAGAGAATCTTTGTCGAGACGTTCTGGATGATCTATGTAGGCAGAAATTTCCATTCGTATTATATAGGTACGGACGAATTACCAGTCGGCAACAGTGGCGTTAAATATCTGATCCGTCAGGTCGGCAATCATTTCCGTTACCAGACGTTCTTGAACGGTGGCCAACTGCTGTGAGGAATCGTATTGAGTAGTGGCGGAGAATTGTTTCTCCCAACTTTGGTTTGTCTTGTTGTTTTGGAAGCGGATATTGACAGTTATGCGCAGTTGAACTTGTGACGCAAAGCCATTAGCAGATACGGCTTTGTTGTACTGGTCGTATGCTGTTATTTCTCCCGAGATATGGAGGTCGCCCCCGCGCTTAACGAGGCGCAGGCGAGTCTGATTGGCATAGATGTCCTGCAACTTATTGTTGAACATGCTTTCCATCGGTGCCCAACCATAAGGTGCACGATTCGGAACTTTATCTATTTGAATAGACTTGATCACGTCGTAGTTGATGGACGTTCCAGTAAGCTGATATTTGATGCTGCAAGCTGAAAGCAAGAATAGCATCATACAGAGCAGTAGGTCTGACAGATGTCGTTTAGCTTTCCAAACCATAATCTTTTATTTTGCGATAGAGCGTACGTTCAGAAATTCCCAGTTGATCGGCTGCCGGTTTACGATGTCCACCGCAGCGTTCCAGTGCTTTTTGGATAGAAAGCTTTTCTTGATCTTCCAGCGAGAGGAGTTGTTGCGTTTCATTATCGTCCACTTCTTCCACATCATCAAAATAGGAGGGAGTAACCTTCATCGGCTGATCATCTTTGTGGTACAACATAATGTCACTACTCTCTGACGGCACTGTTTCTTGGCGGCCATGAACAGTTCCTTGCAGGAGATTCTCATTGACCACCTTTTTCAGTTCTGTCACATCGCGTCGAAGATCGAAAAGTATCTGATACAGAATTTCTCGTTCGTTTTCAAAGCTACGTTCCGCCTTTTTCTTTTCCACAACAGCCAGCTGATTGTGTTTTTGCTCTTCCGGGAGATATGTGCGTAAGATTTCTGGCGTTATCTCTCTTGCTTCTGCCGTTACAGACATATTTTCGGCAATGTTCTTTAGCTGCCGCACGTTTCCAGGCCACGAGTAGGCCTTTATCATGTTTCGAGCTTCTTCTATTAGGCGGATGGGCGGCATTTTGTACTTCTCGCTCATCTCCAGCGCAAATTTGCGGAAAAGTAGTACTACATCTTCCCCACGCTCGCGCAGAGGGGGGACAGCGATGGATACACTATTGAGGCGATAGTATAAATCTTCGCGGAATTTACCTTCTCTGATGGCTCGCTCCATATTAACATTCGTAGCGGCAACAATGCGCACGTCTGTCTTTTTCACTTCGCTAGCCCCCACGGGGATATATTCGCCGGTTTCCAATACACGCAGTAGGCGCGCTTGGGTCTGCAAAGGCAGTTCGCCCACTTCATCAAGGAAGAGCGTACCACCATTGGCCACACTGAAATATCCCTCACGCTTCTCGATTGCTCCCGTAAAAGCTCCTTTTTCATGTCCGAAGAGTTCGGAATCAATAGTGCCTTCAGGGATAGCTCCACAGTTCACGGCAAAATATTTCTTCGTCTTGCGTGTACTATGGTCGTGAATGATGCGGGGGAAAACCTCTTTACCCACGCCATTCTCGCCTTGGATGAGGACCGAAAGATCGACGGGGGCAATCTTGAGCGCCACATCGATGGCTCTATTCAAGCCTTCGTCGTTGCCCACGATATTATAGCGCTGTTTGATTTTTTGAAGTTGGCCTTCGTTCATATTAGTCGAAATTGGAGTACAAAGTTAAGCAATAATCAATAAACCTATCGTTTCCTTTTGCTGATTTTTGGGCAGATGGTAAATTTCAGTGAACGTATCTCTTTCTTACTTGTGTCCCTTTGTTTTGGAAAATAAAATAAGGAAGCGGGCTCTTGTTCGTCAAAAGATATCTAATTTTGCACCGTATATAAAGGATAAAACAATGATGGTATATGGAAATAGAGAAGACGGCTGTAAGGGTCCAACAGGCATCCTTTCTGCTGTCTTTTGTCTTTTGTTGCTCCTCTCTTTTCTTTCCGCCTGCGGAAAAGGAGAGAAAAACAGTGCAGCAGAGAAAGCGTCCGACACAGTAAAAGTGGATACGACTGCTCTTCTTGTGCGTCAGATTAGTAATTGTGTGCGGCTCTACACCACGGAGTACCAATATCATAAGATTGTAACTTACAGCGATGAGCCCCGAATCGCTGGAAATTTGGGTTCGGCAAATTTCTCAATACCTACGCGTTTGGGAGAGCGCAAGATAGCGATACCGATCGATGTCTCTGTGAAGGCTTATATTGACTTTGCTTCATTCAGCCAAGCCAATATTGAGCGTTCCGATTCGGGGATTGTCATTGTGCTTCCCGACCCTCAAATTGTTGTCACAGCCTCCAAAATCGATCATGCAGCTGTTCGACAATATATTGATCCCCTCCGCTCGCGATTTTCAGACCAAGAGATGATGAGCTTTGCCCGCCAAGGTGAGGATAGCATTGTTAGCCACATGGACAAAGCCGCCATTCTTGCTTCGGCGCAGACTGGGGCGGCGCGCATCTTGCTTCCCATGCTCCACCGAATGGGCTATACGGAGCACAAAGCCACTATTTCTTTCCGTCACGACCTCACGCCCGAATCGCTACAAAAGAACATCACCGTCCAACGTTTGCAATAATCCGCTATGAATGAACTTGATAATCGTCCGCAAGCATCTAGCTTCGGCAAGATATGCAAAAAAGTTTGGGACAAACTTGTCTATTTTTTGCAGTTTGTAGTCTACACAATGATAAAAGGCTGGCAAATATGGCTCATTATGGTTTGCCTCGTAGTGGCTGCCATATTTTTCCGTCAATGCCGCGATGAAAGAAACAGCGGTAATAAGCTTGCCAGTCTACGCCTGGAGAAATCGACAACGATAGATGTGACGCCCGAAGAAATTCGAGCCATTCGCAATATTGAGCAATGGGAATTTCTTTCTATTGAAACCGAAGAGATGGCCGAGCTCTATAAAAAGAACGCACTGTCAGTATCCCAATTGTCCGCCATCTATAGTGGCACGCTTCGTTTAGGCGTGGATATGGCGAAAGCTCCCGACCATTGGTTTACGGCCAAAGGAGATACCGCCGTTCTCAACTTACCCGCCGTGGGACTCCTCGATAATCATTTTATTGATGAGGCGCGCACGCGCACATTCTATGAGTCGGGTACATGGACTGCTGCAGAGCGCGAAAGTCTCTACCAGAAAGCTAGAACTCAAATGCTGAAACGCTGCCTCACAAAGGCTAATTTGCTGACTGCTCGCCGAAACTCTACGGCACATTTCAGTCAAATGTTTTTCAACTTCGGCTTTAAGTTTGTCATTATTCAATATGGTGTGCGCTTCAACTAACTAATAGAATTGGACGCGTGCTGTTTTTTTACTGTCCGATAAATTTACATACAGGTTTCTCAATATAGAGGGCGAGTGGCGCTCTCGGATAGATGAATTGCTGCAAGAAAGGCTTTGACGGGATAGTCCTTATTAGATTTTTCTTTGTTTTTTATGCTTTATAACATAAAAATAGTGTGGTTTTTCTTTTAGTTGGGCGTTTTTCTCCTTATTCTGTCGGCTGATACAATAAGGATGTCAGCCGATAGCCTTATTGTATTTGAAATTTCCCTTATTGTATTTTTAATTTCTCAAGGAGAAAATAAAATTTGTAGTATAGAAATTAGAAAAAGCTCCTTTTTAGTGGTGTTTCAAATTTGCGTTTTTTCGAGTTGCTGGCAGAAATGTTGGATTTCGCGGCATTCTCGGAGGCGTAGAATGCGAATATTATTGATAAAAGCGTTTCTTCTTCACGCTATGATAAATGTGCGGTTTGCTGTGTGTAGGAAACTGTTGTTTATGAAAAAGAAAAATCCACAATGCTCAAGAGGCATTGTGGATAGAATGGATGTGTGGAAGTTGGGCAGGCTGCTACTGAATTGTAGCTTAGTTCTGCCGGTCTGCACATTTTAGAGATTGGTCTTGAAGAACTCGGAAATGCGTGTCATCAAGTGGAGGCGTGTGTTTCCGCCTGAAATGAAATGATTTCGGTTCGTATAGATTTGCATTTGGAATTGCTTGTTGGCTTGAACAGCTGCCTCTGCCCATTCAGCACAATTGCGGTAGTGGACATTATCATCGGCCGTTCCGTGAATCAACAAGAGATTGCCGTGGAGTTTCTCTACGCGGTTGATCGGGTTGATATTGTAGCCTTCGTTTTCTTTTGGAGTGCGCATATATCGCTCTGTGTAAACCGTGTCGTAGTACTTCCAATTGGTGGGAGCAGCCACAGCTACGCCAGCTTTGAATACGGGGCGGCCTTCGCTCATGGCCATGAGTGTGTTAAATCCGCCGAAACTCCAGCCCCAGATGCCGATGCGGTTTTTGTCAACATAGGGGAGTGTGCCCAAATACTGCGCTGCCTCAACCTGATCTTTGGACTCCAGTTCGCCAAGTTTCAGATAGGTGCATTTTTCAAACTCAGAGCCGCGAGCACCTGTGCCGCGTCCGTCGACGATGACGAAGATGTAGCCCTGCTCGTTCATGTAGCTTTCCCAAATACCGCCTCCGCTGAAGCCTATCTTCCAGTTGTCGGCCACTTCTTGAGAGCCAGGGCCGCTATATTGGTACATGATGACGGGATACTTCTTTGTGGCATCGAAATTCTTAGGTTTCTGCATCCAGCCATTGAGCTGAACGCCTTCGCTCGTAGTGAAGGTGAAGAACTCCTGCTGGCCCGTGAAGGATGCCACCTTTTCTTTCAACTCTTTGTTGTCCAAAAGTGTGGACAGTGTCTTTCCGTTGCCATCGCGCAGGGTGGTGACATAGGGCGTAGTGCTGTTTGACCACACGTTCATAAAGTAGTTGAAGTTTTTGGAGAAGGTAGCGCTGTTCGTGCCCGTTTCAGTGGAGAGTTTACGCGTACGTCCGTTTTTGTCGTTCATGTAAACCGAGCGGCGCAGTGGGCTTTCCTGTGCCGACTGATAATAGCAGTTGCCCGTCTTCGGGTCATAGCCGTAGAAAGTCGTTACGTCATAGTTGCCTTGCGTGAGAGGCCGCACGAGTTGTCCGTTGAGATTGTAGAGATAAACGTGCTGGTAGCCGGTGCGGTCGGAGATAAACGTGAATTGTCCAGGATAGAATGTCAAAGCGTCATAGGCACTCTCTTGAATATATTTAGTGCCATTCTCGCGCAGAGCCAGTTTGGCTTCTGTTGAACGCGGATTGACCATATAGATGTCCATTCTGTCCTGATGGCGGTTGAGTGTGACCACAGCCAGACGGTCTGGGTCGCTCGTGAATTGTATGCGTGGAATATAACCGTCAGAATCTACGGGGACGGCCATCGTTCGTGTTACGCGATTCTTTATATCAAAGGTTTTGACGGAAACTTCCGAGTTTTTCGCGCCTGCAACAGGATATTTGTAGTCGTATGTACCTGGGTATTCGTCGTATTGCTTGAGAGTGGGGTGAGAGCCCTTGAATTCTTGGATAGAATAGATGGGCACTTTGCTTTCATCATAGCGAATCCACGCCAGCATTTTGCTGTCGGCCGAGAAAGTGAAACTACAATTTGTGGAGAACTCTTCCTCGTTGACCCAATCAGGGATGCCATTGAGTACCTCGTTGAATTTTCCATCTTTCGTAATTTGGCTCTCGGCGTTGTCGAAGAGTAGTTTGACGAGGAAAAGGTTGTTCTCGCGCGCAAAGGCAATCATCGTTCCGTCGGGGGAGAAAACGGGCACTTGCTGCGGGCCGCCTTCGCTCAGATGGGTGAAACGATTGTTTTTAACGTCGAAGATGTAGTATTCGGCTGTGAACGAGCGGCGATAGATGCTTTTCGTTTTTGTCTGAAGCAGGATGCGACTTTCGTCAGGTGACATGATATAGCCGTCGATGTGCTCCACTTTGATGGGCCCACGGGCTGTGCTGGCATTGAAGAGCGTACCGATTTCCTCGCCATTCTTAAAAGAGCGGCGAATGATGCGGCGAGAGTCTTCCGAAAGTTGAGTGTAGCTGTTGCCATCATTGGCAGGGCGCACACCATAAATGCGGTGCGCGTAGTAGCGACCAGACGTGATGTCCTTCAGATTGAGCGGTTCGCTCTGTGCTGCAAGGTTGCCTACGGAAAGAATAGCACAAGTGGCCAGTACGAGTAATTTGTTCATAAGTGTTTATGTTTCAGGGTTCAAACAGAATGGTGAGAGCCTTTCTGCTCGTAAAGAATTACGTTTGCGAAGTTAATACTTTTTCTTAACTTTGCAAAGTAGTAAATCAGTGGTATAGGACAAGTTGGAGGTTCGCAAGTGCCTGCGACGAGGAGTGATAAACGAACTTTTGACCACATGCGGTTTTGTCCGTCTTTTCGTTCTACATCTTCAAAAAAGCAGTTATGGAAAATGAAAATATAGGCCGTTACGGCTTCTGTGTGGAGCCTTATACAGAAGATGCCACGGGACATGTAAGCCTGAGTTTCTTAGGAAATCAGATTTTGCGTTGTGCTGGTATGCACGCTACGGCACATGGCTTTGGCTATGAGCAACTCATTGAGCAAAATCTCGTTTGGGTGCTCTCGCGCTTAGTGCTAACATTTGAAGATCGCCCGAAAACGCTTGAACATTATACTATCTCAACGTGGGTGACAAAGGTGTATCGCCAATTTACGGAACGTCTCTTCCGCTTGGAGGCAGAAAGCGGTGAACCGATGGGATATGGTTTCAGCATTTGGGCAGCTATCGACTACAAAACGCGGCAGCCCATCGATTTGGAGAAACTTCCCGATGGTGGCTTTAGTTCTGTTCTTCTACCCAAGGATGATTTCCCCATCTCTGGGGCAGGGCGCGTCAGAGTGAAGAGTGAAGAGCCCGTTTATCAGTATCGAGCTGGTTTTAGCGACTTGGATATTAACGGACATGTCAATTCAATGCGCTATTTGGAAATGATTCTCAATCTCTTTTCAGCCGACTTTCATCGCACACATCAAATACGTCGCATAGAACTTCAGTTCTGCAATGAGAGTTATTGCGGCGACACGTTGCTACTCTTTAGAGAGGATAGAAATGAGAACGTTTGCGATGTGGAAATTCGCAAGGGGGATGCCGTTATAGTAAGAGCGGAAATCGAAACAGCTGCTCTTTAGAAAAATAGAAGGAGGAAGTTAGCATCTCTGCCAGCTTCCTCCTTTTGTTTCATAAATATGTCTTTGAAAAGCAAAAGATAGTTCCTCTTTATCTCATAAGTAATTTGAGATTAGTGGGACTTCTTTCTTCTTAGTTGCTTAATTACTTTTTACTTGGTTCTTTATCGCTTTGGCCAAATGGATTCTCCAGTTTGACACGTACCCAAGATTCTGTAGCAGGTCCGTTTCTACCTTGTAAGTGGTATGCAACGCGTAGTCGGTCAGGCGTATCAAAGGAGTAGTTCAAGGTATTTGTAGTATTCTTCTGCTGAGGGTCGAAAACATTGGTCTTGACTTGCTCGGTGTAAGTATTATCCGAGTTGATAACGTAGCTTCCCTCAATAGTCTGTACAGTACGCCCATCTTTGTTGGTCATAAGAATGACGCTGAACGTCCCATCACCGCTGATGATTTTCCATACAGGAATCAGTATGCGGTTGCCTTCTTGCGTGATCATTTCTTGTTGCCAAATGCCGAGCAATGGGTGAGAATGTTGCGCATAGGCCGTGAGTCCTACGATGAAGGCTAACGAGAGGATAATGTGTCTAAATTTGTTCATGATTAACTGTGTTTAGGTTGATATTTTGTGCAAATGTACAAGTATTTCGGTGGTATTACAATTTTCGCTTATCTTTTTTCAGTAAAATCTTATAACTTTGTCTGCACAAATAAATTTCAGTGTTGAAATGAAAAAAATACTTCTTATTGCTTCTTGTCTTGCATTGTTAACGATTGCCAGTTGCGGCAAAAAGAATAAGACAGAAGCAGATGCAACTCCAAAGTCTTTAGCGGCAGCTACAACGGGAGGTGTTAACGAATCAACTACTCCGCTTAATCGCACCGATACGTTGCGCATCGGAGGCCACGTGTTTGAAATTACAACGAACCGACAAACGGATAAAAGTTTGCCTACTATCAAAGACGAGACGGATGTAGTTTTCTACGACAATAAGGTGGATGTGCGCATTGTGCGCGACGGCGAAGAAATGTTTGCAAGAACGTTTACGAAGAAAGACTTTGCTGATAAAATTTCGGCTACTGATGCCGCTTGCGATGTCATGCAGGGAATGGCGCTTGATAGGGAACATTCTTCAGCGCAGACTATTGTGTTGGGAGCACAAA
Organism: Alloprevotella rava; assembly: GCF_014195585.1. Taxonomy (GTDB): domain Bacteria; phylum Bacteroidota; class Bacteroidia; order Bacteroidales; family Bacteroidaceae; genus Alloprevotella; species Alloprevotella rava. The sequence continues at coordinate 80,664 of NZ_JACICA010000004.1, forward strand.
TAGGCCAGCCAGGATTGGATGGTGAAGGCCCAGCTTTTTCTGTAAGTGTTTCTCTTGATGGCTCTGTCGCAATCCGTAGTGTGTCCAATCAAGTGACAACGAAAACCGACATGGAGGGCATGGACTAAAAGTTATTGCACCATATCTTTATTATTTTGAACAAGAAAGAGGATTCTGTCTCCGCCCTTGTGGTTGGACAGAATCCTCTCTGCTATGGAATCGTAAGTTTTCTGCTTTTATTTTACGTTATCAAAGGCCTGTTGGAGGTCAGTGATAAGGTCGTCGATGTGTTCCGTACCGATGCTGAGGCGGATAGTACCTGGGAAAATGCCTTGACTGGCTTGTTCCTCTGGCGTTTCCTGCGAATGAGTGGTTGTAGCGGGATGAATGACAAGCGATTTTAGATCTGCTACGTTGGCCACTAATGAGAAAATCTGCAAACTATCGATGAATTGCTGTGCAGCCTTTTTTCCGCCTTTGATTTCAAAGGTAAAGATGCTGCCAGCTCCTTTCGGGAAGTAGCGCTGATAGAGATCGTGGTTGGGGTGTTCCGCCAAACTTGGGTGATTCACCTTCTCCACCAACGGATGTTGCTGGAGAAAATCCACAACCTTTAGCGTGTTTTCGACATGACGCTCTACGCGCAAGGAAAGAGTTTCAAGCCCTTGAAGAAGTGCCCAAGCGTTGAACGGACTAATGGCAGCTCCTGTGTCGCGCAATATGAGTGCGCGGACGCGTGTCACGAAGGGGGCGGGAATTTCTCCAAACTTCAGGCCATGATATGAAGGATCTGGATCAGTGAATTGAGGAAATTTATCGCTCTTTGCCCAGTTGAAAGTACCGCCATCAACGATCACACCGCCCATAGAAGTACCATGCCCACCGATAAACTTTGTGGCACTGTGGATAACAATATCTGCTCCATGCTCGATAGGACGTATCAGATAGGGAGTGCCAAACGTGTTGTCAATCACGAGGGGTATTCCGTTGCGATGTGCAATATCGGCCGTAGCTTCGATATTTGCAATGTTTGAATTGGGATTGCCCAGCGTCTCGATGAATATGAGTTTTGTGTTGGGCTGAATTGCTTTCTCAAAAGCCTCTAAGTCGTCTGAATCTACAAAAGTTGTAGAAATTCCGAAACGGCGCAGCGTATGCTCTAGGAGGTTGTAAGTTCCACCGTAGATTGTATTAGATGCCACGATGTGGTCGCCTTGGTTGGCTATATTGATGATGGAGTAGCTTACAGCTGCTGCTCCAGACGCCAAGGCCAAAGCACCAACACCGCCCTCAAGGGCAGACATGCGTTCTTCAAAAATGCCTTGTGTCGTATTATTCAAACGGCCGTAAATATTACCTGCTTTGCTGAGTGTGAAGAGATCTACAGCGTGTTGGAAGTCGTGAAAAACGTATGCAGATGTTTGATAAATAGGTACAGCACGACTATCGCTCGTGGGGTCGGCTTGCTCCTGTCCTACATGAAGCTGAAGCGTCTCAAAATGCCATTTTTTGTTACTCATAATTATTGTGTTTCTTTTTTGTTCTGCTTTTTTGTTCTGACTGCAAAGATATATAATAATAGAAATATATACCAAGCGGTTTTGTTAATTTGAAATATCATACTATATTTGTGCTCTTGAAAAGGAAAACGAGTAAGTCTCCTTATTTTTCTTCCTATCTGAATAGAATTTTATTCTTTTTGCAGTATAGAGAAATAAGGTGAAGGATTGCTTGCTCTAATGGACATTAAAAAGAAAACAGAATGGGAACGGACAAATTAGACAAGACCGACTTGCAGCTTTTGCGCGTTTTGCAGCAGAATGCACGGATGACGACAAAAGAGCTTGCTCAAGAAGTAAATCTTTCGACAACTCCCGTGTTTGAGCGCTTAAAACGCTTGGAACGTGATGGCATTATTAAGAAATATATTGCGATTCTTGATGCGGAAAAGCTTAATCAGGGATTTACGGTATTCTGTCAAGTGAAGCTCAAACAGATGAATCGCGACATTGCGCGAAATTTTGTAGATGTCATTAAAGGTATTCCAGAAGTGTCAGAATGTTATAATATCTCTGGTAATTATGACTATCTACTCAAGGTTCATGCCACAGATATGCGTGCTTACCAGTCGTTTGTCATCAATACGCTGGGCGGAATAGAAAGCTTAGGTTCCATCGAAAGTACTTTCGTGATGGAAGAAATCAAACAAAGTTATGGCTTGTACTTCTAAGCCCTCAGCATCTTTATTGTATTCTCAAATACAATAAGGCTGTCGGCTGACATCCTTATTGCGTCAGCTGACACAATAAGGATATTTTCGTGTTCTAATAATCACGACTAGGCATAGATGGGGAAGTGGAAAAACATTTCTCCGTTTCTTTTTCGTAAGAAATAGGGGAGGTCTTACAACGAAAAAGCCTTTCAAGCTGAGCTTGAAAGGCTGATCTTTTTACCATGTAGGTAGCTTTACTTAAGCAGCAACAGTCTGAACAGAGTCACCCTTAACTGAATCAGTAGCTACAGTGCTGTCATTTGCAGTAGAATCGTTCAGAGAATCAACAGCAGATACGCTATCAGAATCAGTAGTAGCAGCGTTGTTGTCTGTTTTGTTACCGCAAGAAGCGAAAGAGATAGCAGCGAAAGCTACGAACATGAAAACTAACTTTTTCATTGGTTTTGAATTTTTTAAATGTAAAACAATCAATTGCCTTTATTAAAACGATGCAAAGGTACGGACTTTTTATATCCATGCAAGAGTTTCGGTATTTTTTTTTGTATAAAAATGCAGTTTTAACAATAAAAAGTTATTTTTGCTATTAGCAACTAGCAAAAATGGGGGTATTAGAGGCTGTTTTTTCCTTTTCAGCCTAATCGCTAACTTTATTGTATCTTTGCATGTGAAATTTAAAAGAGATAATTTCCTTGGATACATATAATATATTAAAGGGAAAGAAAGCGGCCTATCAAACATTGGGCTGCAAACTGAACTTTGCCGAGACGTCTTCGCTAAGTGATGCGCTGTGTAAACAGGGGGTAGAGCCAGCGGCAGACGGAGAGCATGCAGATATCTGCATTATAAATACTTGCAGTGTTACAGATGTTGCCGACCATAAGTGTCGGCAAGCCATCAATCGCCTAACTCGTGAAAATCCCGGAGCTTTTGTTGTTGTTTTAGGCTGTTATGCCCAGTTGCAGCCCGAAAAGATTGCAAAATTCCCTGGAGTGGATTTGGTTGTGGGTATGGAGCAGAAAGGAAATGTAATCCACTATCTGCAAGAAGGACTAGCCCAACGCATGGCTTTAGAGCAGGGCGAAAATATTCACGAGGCCTATGCTGTTCCCACTAAGGACATACAAACATTTGTTCCCAGTTGTTCGCGTGGCGATCGCACTCGCTATTTTATCAAGGTGCAAGATGGTTGCAACTACTATTGTACTTATTGTACCATTCCCTTTGCTCGCGGGCGAAGCCGAAATGGTTCTATCGCGTCGTTAGTGGGGCAAGCAGAAGCCGTGGCAGCAGAAGGCGGAAAAGAGATAGTGATTACTGGTGTGAATATCGGAGATTTCGGTCGTTCTACGGGCGAAGATTTCTTCAGTCTTGTTAAGGCTTTAGATCAGGTGGAAGGAATTGAGCGTTATCGTATTTCTTCTATCGAGCCGAATTTGATTACGGATGAGATTATTGATTTCTGTGCTCACTCGCGTGCTTTTATGCCGCATTTCCATATTCCTCTTCAGAGTGGTTCGGACGATGTTCTCAAGCTGATGCGCCGCCGCTACGATACAGCTTTCTTTCGTCAGAAGATGGAGCGAGTGAAAGCGGCCATTCCTGATGCCTTTATCGGTGTGGATGTTATAGTTGGTACGCGCGGTGAGAGGGATGACTTCTTTGACGAGGCTTATGAGTTTATCAAGAGTTTGGATATTGCCCAACTTCACGTTTTCAGCTATTCCGAACGTCCAGGTACAAAGGCTTTGGAGATACCTTATGTGGTGTCGCCGCAAACTCGCCGTGAACGCAGCCAGCGTTTGCTTAATCTCTCGGAAGAGAAGCGAAAAGCGTTCTATTCCAATTTTATAGGTAAAGAACGCCCTGTACTTTGGGAGCACGCTAAGCCCGGACATCCCATTCATGGTTTTACAGATAATTATATCCGCGTTGAATTGCCTTTAGGTGTTGAGATGCCCGATAATACCGTTTCGGTTGTCACTTTGGGCGGCTTTACAGCTGACGGGCAGGCTTTGACAGTGAGATAAGAATGTATAGGACTATTCGAGTTTGCCCGAATAGTCCCTTTTAGTTTTATACAAATACGAACGTAATGACACGCATTGCAGTTGTTATTCTGAATTGGAATGGGGCGGCCATGATGCAGAAGTTTCTTCCTTCAGTGATAAAGAATAGTGAAGAAGCCGAAGTGATTGTTGCTGATAATGGTTCAACAGATGATTCTGTTGAAATGTTGAAGCAGAAATTTCCTTCCGTCCGACTTATTCTCTTGGACAAGAACTATGGTTTTGCAGAAGGTTATGATAAATCGTTAGAGCAGGTAGAAGCTGAATACTATCTGCTGCTAAATTCTGACGTGGAGGTAACGCCGCATTGGTTGCAACCGTTGTTGAACTATATGGATAAGCATCCTGAAGTGGCCGCTTGTCAGCCTAAATTGTTGGCGGAACGTGAGCGCGACAGTTTTGAATATGCTGGTGCTTCGGGTGGCTTTGTCGACAAATATGGTTATCCTTTCTGCCGCGGTCGAGTTTTTGCTGATGTAGAGAAAGACTGTGGACAATACGATGATATAGCTCCTATCTTTTGGGCTACTGGAGCTGCCTTGATGGTGCGTAGTGTTGATTGGCACGAAGTAGGCGGACTGGATGCGCGTTTCTTTGCCCACATGGAGGAGATAGATTTCTGTTGGCGATTGCGTAGTCGCGGCCGAAGTCTTGTGTGTGTGCCCGCGAGCGTTGTTTATCATGTGGGCGGCGGCACGCTCAATGCTGGTCATCCGCGTAAAACTTTTCTCAATTTCCGCAATAACTTGCTGATGCTTTATAAGAATTTGCCAGAGGCAGAACTGAAGCCTGTCATGCGAATAAGGGCTATTCTTGATTATGTGGCAGCTGCAAAAATGCTACTTACCGATGGTTGGAAACACGCTAAAGCTGTTTATGATGCGCGCTGTGAGTTTCACCGACTGAAACCAGATTTCCAACTCTCGCGCCAAGAAAATTTGGCAAAAGCCATTCAGGCAGAGAGAAATACTAACCCCATTCCTGAGCGCATTTCTCAAAGCCTTTTGTGGCTCTATTATGCGAAGGGAAAAAAGAAGTTTAGTGATATTTTTCCGAAAGCTCGTTCCTGAATTTCTTGTAATTCATTCTTAGTAAATAAAGTATGGAAAAATCATCTCCAGCCTTATATCTTATTCCCTGCACCTTAGGTGCAACCCCCATAGAGCAAGTGCTTCCTGCCTATAACAAGGAAGTTATTCTCAGTATCCGCCATTTCATTGTAGAAGAAATCCGCACAGCTCGTCGCTTTCTCAAGCAGGTAGATCGCGATATAAATATCGACGAACTACATTTCTATCCCATGGGAAAGCACGCCGAGGTCGATAGGTTTGCTTCTTATTTAGCCCCTTTGCGCAAGGGAGAAAGCATAGGTGTTATCAGTGAAGCGGGGTGCCCTGCTGTGGCTGATCCTGGTGCAGATATTGTTGCCATTGCGCAGCGTGAGGGGCTCCGCGTTGTTCCGCTTGTTGGGCCTTCGAGTATCATTTTGGCCGTTATGGCCAGTGGTTTCAATGGGCAGAGTTTTGCATTTCATGGCTATCTGCCTATAGATCCTTCCGATCGCCAAAAGAAGTTGAAGCATTTAGAGGAGGTTTCACGGCGCGAGCATCAAACGCAGCTGTTCATCGAAACGCCTTATCGTAACAAGAAGATGTTCGATGATATTCTCCGTGCTTGTTCGCCAACAACGCGGCTCTGTTTGGCAGCAGGTATAACAACAGAGCAGGAGTGGATAAGGACGCAGACACTCAAGCAGTGGAAACAGAGTGGCCTTCCCGAGCTGGCTAAAATTCCGGCTATCTTTGCAATCTATGCGCGGTAAGTCCGTGCGACTTTTTTAATTTATTACTATATATAACTTTAGAAATGGAAGATACATTGGTTTCTAAGCACGTATTGGATATGAGCCAATACGCAGGAAAAGGCAAATGGAAAGGAGTCGTCATTGTGTGGACAGTTGTTCTCTTCATACTTCTTGCAACGCGTTTCTCTTTTATTCAAACAGAAATTACCGATTTTGCGATTTCTGTTTGTGGTGTCCAAGGAGGTACTAAAAATGCAAATTTTCTTATCAATGAGTTTTGGGTTGCGCTTATACCTCTGGCCATCGGCACTTTCATTTTGTGGCGGCGAAAGCAATCGTTCTCTGAAATACGTATCTACGAAAATAGTATGGGCTTTGTGCTGTTAGACGGGAAAGAGCACCGAGTGCGCCACGAGCAAGTGTATGTTCACTACGGGAAGTATCAAAAAACTTTCTGGATTGAGTGTGCCGCTCTGGGCATCTCTAATTATTATTACTATTGGGGGGATTTTTCTAATTCCGAAGTACTTTGCGATAATTTGCTGCGCTATGCAAATTGGAATATGAGTAAGTACCAAAAACAGTAACCACTCTTTTTTAGGGGAGAAGTGGCAACTAACAGTTTGAAAACTTTTGCAGAATATGGGGCTTGCTTGGTATAAAGCATATATTTGTAACAGAAATCTATAAAAAAAACATCAAAAGATAGCGTCATGAGATACATTCTTTTTGTTTTTACTCTATTGTTCTCTCAGTTAGTGTTTGCGCAAAAGTTGCAGACTTTTGATGGCCCGTATGAGGACGGAAGGGCTCTTTATACTTTTTATGAAGGAAAGGATGGTTCTTTTGTTTTACACGGAACTTTTACTTTTAAAAAGTTGAACTATACAATAACGGGGGGCTTTAAGCATAACCGAATGGATGGTTGTTGGCGTGGACATTATCTGAATAAGAAAAGCGGAAAAGAATATAAAGAAACAATATACTTTAAGAGGGGAGTTGTTGATGGAGCTTATAAGTTAATCTTTCAGACACCAAAACGATTAGAGAGAGTTCAGGCAATGGTGCGTAATAATCGTTTTGTAGGCGCTGCCACAAGAATCTTAAAAGGTGATACTATCTCAATTATCTTTGATGGGAACGGATTCCCTGATGGGCAATGGCGTCGTCAAGATACTTATTATACATATACGGAAGATTATAGCCATGGACTTTTTTTGAAAAGTTTGTATATAGATAATCGAACTGGCGAAAAACGCGCGGGAGGGAATCAAGATTCAGAAATTAGTGCTATGGATTTTTTGCAGGCATACGATTCTATTAAACAAGCGTCAGTTGTCAATGGAAAAGAGTTTGTCTCGGACGTAAGAAAAGAACATAAAGGACTTTTGGAGTTGGCGTTTTATAACTATGGTTGTACGTTTAGATATTTGCCTAATAAATTAAAATCGGAGATAGAAAATTTGCCATATAATGTTCCTTTTATACATATACGTTCTAAGTCGGGATATACATCATGGGATGCGTTAGATAAGAAGATAGAAGAGACAGAGGCTTCATTTCCTGGTGGATACAGAGAAATGATGAATTTTATGATAAACGAAATGAGGTATCCTCAAACTGTAAAAGAAGACGTTGAGGGAAAGGTTGTTGTAAGGTTTACAGTGAATGAAGATGGAACAATTTCTGATGTAAAAATAGTTCGTAGTCTTAGTCCTGAAGCGGATCAAGAAGTGATGAGAGTGATTTCTAAAATGCCTCGATGGACTCCAAAGATGGTGAATAAGACTCCTGTTAAATCAGATTTTACTCTTCCTATTACTTTTAAATTGAAATAGCAGAATTGAACTTTTGCTGTTATATCTAAAAAATAAGAGAGATTTCCTTGCAAGGTAATCTCTCTTGTTCATTTGTATTGTGCGCAGTTATTTTTTTAGCGAATAAAGAGTAGTTCGCGGTATTTGGGAAGGGGCCACGTTTCGTCCTCAACAATAAGTTCGAGTTTGTCTATGTGGTAGCGGATATTATCGAAGAAGGGTTCTATTTTGTCATGATAGGTAATGGCCTTTTCGCGTTCACTCTCAATTTTGTTTGCCTTTTTGCGCTCTTCCACCATCAAGTCGACATTCTCAGCAATGAAGTTGAGGTGTTTGTTGATTTTCTCAATCAAGTCGACATTATAGGCGCAGAGTTCCTTTGCGCGGTCGGTAGGGAAGGTCTGTTGTATTTTGTAGACATTATCAACGAGAGCACTTTGGTATTTCGTAGCCACAGGGATGATATGATTGAGGCAAAGATCGCCAAGAACACGCGCTTCAATCTGAAGTTTCTTATAGTAAGTCTCCCATTTGATTTCGTTACGCGCCTTGAGTTCGTGGAAGTTCATGACGTTCATTGATTCGAACATCTTAACCGTAGCGTCGTCCAAGTAGCGATCGAAAATAAGAGGGCTACTTGTTTCGCAGTCGAGTCCGCGCTTTTCAGCTTCTTTCTTCCACTCATCGCTATAGCCATTGCCACTAAAGCGAATGGCCTTGCACTTTTTGATGTCTTCGCGAAGTACGTCGAGGATTGCGCTGACTGTGCTATCACCTTTCTCAATCAAAGCATCTACACGTGTTTTGAAATGGGTGAGAGCTTCAGCCATTGCAGTGTTCAGCACAATGAGCGCACTGGCACAGTTGGCACTCGAGCCTACTGCACGGAACTCAAAGCGATTACCCGTGAAGGCAAAAGGAGAGGTGCGGTTGCGATCGGCAGAATCGATCATGAGTTCTGGAATCTGCGGAACATCGAGGCGGAGTCCGTGTTTGCCTTCGAGTGTGAAGAATTCTTCCTTGGAGGAAACTTCAATATGATCGAGTAAGTCGTCGATCTGCTGTCCGAGGAAAGAAGAAATGATGGCAGGGGGAGCTTCGTTAGCACCTAGGCGATGGGCGTTGGTGGCACTCATGATGGAAGCTTTGAGCAATCCGTTGTGGCGATAAACCCCCATGAGCGATTCAACAACAAAAACGGCAAAGCGCAAATTTTCTTCAGATGTTTTGCCTGGTGCGTGGAGCAGTATGCCCGTGTCAGTAATGAGCGACCAGTTTTCGTGTTTGCCCGAACCATTGACGCCATTGAAAGGCTTTTCGTGGAGCAAACAGTGGAAGCCGTGCTTGCGTGCAACACGTTTCATCAGCGACATGAGTAACATATTGTGATCCACTGCCAAGTTGCATTCCTCATAGATTGGGGCTAATTCAAACTGATTGGGGGCTACCTCATTGTGACGTGTTTTGCAGGGAATACCGAGTTCGAGTGCTTGGATTTCTAAATCTTTCATGAAAGCCGCCACACGCTCGGGAATAGAGCCAAAGTAGTGGTCGTCCATCTGTTGATTCTTCGCAGAGTCGTGTCCCATCAGTGTGCGTCCAGTTAGTAGGAGATCTGGTCGAGCACCATAAAGATCTTCATCCACTAGGAAGTATTCTTGCTCCCAGCCCAGATTTGTTGCCACCTTTTTCACTTCTGGATAGAAGTATTGTGCAACACCTGTTGCAGCATGGTCGAGTGCGGCAAGAGATTTTTTTAAAGGCACTTTATAGTCGAGAGCCTCTCCTGTGTAGGCGATAAATACTGTGGGAATCATCAGCGTGTCGCCGATGATGAAAACGGGAGATGCAGGGTCCCACGCCGAATAGCCGCGGGCTTCGAAAGTGGAGCGGATGCCACCGCTAGGGAAAGAAGAGGCGTCGGGCTCTTGCTGGACAAGGGCTTTGCCGCTAAATTCTTCAATCATCCCCCCCTTGCCATCGTGCTCAACAAAGGCATCGTGCTTCTCTGCTGTTCCTTCCGTGAGTGGCTGAAACCAGTGAGTGCAGTGGGTTGCGCCCATTTCCATTGCCCAGCGTTTCATGCCCTGCGCAATAGAGTCGGCCACGTTGAGGTTGAGTGGAGTGCCTTGCTCAATGGCTTCGCAGTATCGTTTGAACGTTTCTTGGGGGAGATAGTGGAACATCTTTTCTCGATTGAAGACGTACTTGGCGTAGTATTCTGACGGTCGCTCCTTGGGAGCTACAACTTCTATAGGACTTTTCTTAAACGCGTCTTCAACGACTCTGAATCTTAAACTCATATTCTATTGTTGGTTACGAGATACTTTTTAATTAGGGGGGACTTTGTAACCCCTCTTGCTTGTTTTGGGGCTCTACGATCTGTAAACAAGTGTCCCCCAAAACTTCAAGGAGAGATGGGGGACTATCGTTGTAGCTATTGTACACAGGCTTTGACGGCACTATTGAACGCATTAATAGCAGCGCAAACCTTGTAACTACACCCCTCGTTAGACACTTCCGATAGATGTTTTGGCGAGTTCAGCGAGCAATACCATGTGGTTGTGCTGTACATTTTTGCTAGTTCAATTTTATGAGCCATGAGCCAATCTAAATTTTCAGCTGCAAATATAAGATGAATTTTAGGTAAGAAAAAAGTCTTCCGATAAAAAGCCTTCATAGAGGGCAGAGAGAGGGGAAAATTTACACTTGAAGTTGGACCTTACGATCAACTTCTTGCGAAATTATTACCTTTGCATTAGAAACCCCAAAAAGAACTGGAAAATGCAAATAGCCATAGTTGTTCCGTGTTATAACGAAGAACCCGTTTTGTTCGCCACCAATGAGGTGCTGCTTTCTGTGTGTGAGAAATTAAAGACAGAGCAAGCGGTGGATGCTCGCATTCTCTATGTTGATGATGGCTCGAGTGATTCCACTTGGAATCTTATCGAAGCCTATTCGCAAAAGAATGGATGTGTGGGCGGCTTGAAGTTGGCGCATAATGTGGGGCATCAGCGCGCGTTATGGGCTGGATTGGACTGGGCTACACATCATGCGGATGCAGCTATTTCTATTGATGCCGATTTGCAAGATGATGTTGAGGCCATTCACGAAATGGTTCGACGTTTTCTTGAGGGGAAAGACATTGTTTATGGCGTTCGGCGTGCTCGCAAAACCGACACTTGGTTTAAGCGTACAACAGCACAAACTTTTTATAAATTGATGCGAGGCTTGGGAGGTGATGTGCTTTATAATCACGCCGATTTCCGACTTCTGAGTCGTCGTGCTCTCGAAGCTTTGTCAGAATATTCAGAGCGCAACCTTTTTCTTCGAGGCATGGTAAGAACCTTAGGCTTTCAAACTGCGGTTGTACTCTATGATAGAAAGGAGCGTCAAGCAGGAGAGTCGAAATATCCACTTGGCAAGATGATAAGCTTTGCTGTTGATGGGATAACATCCTTCTCCGTGCGACCTTTGCGCTATATTACTTACCTTGGACTGATTTTTATGTTTATCTCCTTAGCGGCAATTATCTATGCCATCGTGGTTTATGCCGAAGGGAGAACCATACAAGGTTGGACAAGTTTACTCGTCTCTCTTTGGTTTATTGGCGGAGCTATTCTAGTTGCTCTTGGCGTGATAGGCGAGTATGTCGGAAAAATTTACTCTGAAGTAAAGCGCCGCCCACGTTATATTGTGGAGAAAACAATTTAGATTTTTGCTTCTTTGACCCAAACTATTTTATGCAGAGCTGAGGAGGAAACTGTTGGGAAAAGAGGACGGAAGTTTTAATGCTTTTGAATAGAAAAAGAAACGGGTAGGACGAAAGTTCTACCCGTTTCTGGATTTAGCGTTTCTTCTTCCTTTATTTTACAAGGATCTTTTTACCATTGATGATATAGAGCCCAGTAGTAAGAGGCTGCTGGACCCGGCGGCCTTGCAAGTCATAAACATTAGGAGAGGTCATCGTGTCGGTGCTTTCTATATCATTGATACCAGTGATATCGAAGACTCCTGTTTTGGCTGCTTGGCGCAAAGCTGCAATAAGTTCCTTATTAGGCGTGATACTATAGTTATCGTAAATGTTCCAGTAATTACCGTTTTGGTATGTCCGGCTGCTCTGAGTGAGTGCTCCCCCATTTGCTGTAGTGGGATCTGCATAAGCATCTTTACCAGTAGAGAATTTCGTGGTTTGATTGACGGCAGTCATAATGAAACCACTTGTTCCTTTGCGTAGGCGAATGTAAATAGGGGTGTCGCTCATAGAACTTTCCGAACCTTCACCTGCATTGGCAGGATTGAGGAACTTCTTTGTTTTCATATTATATATGAAGTACACTCGCTTGGAGTTTTTCTCAGCACCCACAATCATCCAGTTTGCTGCAGAGTCTGTTAGTTCATACTTCTGCTGGTAAAGATTGAGAGCTGTTACACCATCTTTGGGATTTGCTCCACGCAGGGTTGGGTAGTTTTGTCCTTCAATATTTAGTAGCGAACCATAGCCGTATGTGTTCTCTATTATATATGCACGCTCAGCGCTGAGATTACTTTCGGCCATGATTGAACCGTATTTAGCCAGTTTCCCATGGTGCGAGAGGGCGGTGAGAGCTTTTTGTATTTCTTCGGATGTGGCTGTGTCAAGATGAGAATAAACATCACTGAGATATGTGTTAACATCTTCTTGTGAGTAATTATTGAGCTTTCCTGCATTCTCGTAGTATTTCTTTACTAATTGGCGCAGTGCTTCAATGCTTTTTGAGAAGAAGTTTACTTCGGATATCGCCATATAATGTGCAACGCCCGAGTCATAACCTTCAGTAAAATAGAGGCGTAGCCAACTACCGTTGGGCAAAGAGAGTGGAGAGGAGAGCTGGATGCTCTGAGAAGTACCGTTTCCTAGAGTGTATGTGCCTTCTGTTGTCCACGACCTACCATTGTTTTGGGAAATTTGAACCTTTACAGTTTTTGCAATGTACTTAGAAGCTGAATGGCCGCTATGTGTGGTTAGCGTAATACGGTCTAATTGGATGTCACCATCATGTGTGAAGGTAATGAAGTGTGGGTAGGTGTAGCTTGAGCCCGTACTCCAATTGGAATGCCAATAAGTTGTGGCATTTCCGTCAAGTACGAGGTTCGCACGTCCGTTATTGCTCCCTTCACCTTCAGTCTCTTCTGAACTGAAATTCTTTACTGTCCATTTGTTTTGAGGTAACTCTGTGAATGCGTCTTCAAGTGCTGTTTGCATACGCTGTACATCCTGTGTGCGCAAAGCTGGTTTTACGTTACGTTCAATGAGTGCCGTCAACGTTTCATCGGATGGAAGGAAATCGCCTGGTTCGAGATAATTGATAGTGAAAGATCTACCATCACCTTGTGGTTGATTAGGTTCTATGTATCCGCCAGATTGCATCAAAATGGCTTGTTCTCCGTCATAATCTACATAGGTCTGATGGCGGTCATTGCGTGCGCCTTTATTATCTCCACCATCAGTGTGACCAAACGAGAAGATATTGCGGTTGTACCAATTGCCACCCTGCATAGAACGTGTGAAAATTCGACGGTAGTAAGCTTGATGCTTAGCATTTCCTTGACTGGTGTTGCCTCGTGTATATTCTTCCAAGAAAGCATTGAATCCTGAACCGAAAAAGAGCGACTGACCTGCCATGCGCTGTGAGGAGATATAGTGCCATTCGTTGTCTTCACCACGTACGTTATACCATGCAGAGATAATAGTGTTCTCGTAGTTTGAGCCATCTTTCAACTGAATCTGTTCTGGACGAACGTTCAGCAGAAAACGTACCCATTTGCCCGGTTTCCAATAATCGCCGTTGAGAATTACATGGCAACCCGTGCCTTCTCCTCCAAAACGTTCAACAACTGTATTTTGTAGAGTGCTGTCAATACCGATGATGCCGCTACGCTTGTAGGCAGCCAAAGATGGGTTTGAATCTGTATCACCGTTATCCCAAGAGGAGAAGATAATAGTATGGTTCATAGCTCCATTTTTCATCTTGCCGTTGTTTTGGATGCCGATGTAACCATTCTTGAAACCAAAGGCTTCAACGTATGTTCCCAGATAGTCGGACGTTTCTGGAATTTGTACTTCGTCATAAATCCAGTCAAATGCATTGCCATTGGGTAGTTCTGGAGCTGTGGAGCCAAATCCATTGAGATGGAGAGAGGGAACACTTCGCCAATCGGCTAAATAAACAGCATTTGCTCCACTGACATTTGTGGATGAGATTGTAAAGTCGCCCATCGACGTGTTTGCTGAAACTCCGCGTAAGATAAAGCGATACCAACCTGCTGAAGGCGTGGTAAAAGTGAAGTTGTGAGCATTGTTTTGTGTGCTGACATCAACTTCGGTATTCATGTTGCGCACGTCTATCGTTCCATTATTTCTCGATTTTACGGTGTATGTGCCTTTGGGGAAACGGATATACCAGGCAGGGCAGAATCCAGCAGGTGGATACAAAGAGCTATAACCGACCTTGTCGGTGCTGTTGCCTTGTGTGTCTACAATGTAACCGCCTGTAGTTCCTTTGGGTTCTACACTAATTGTCCAGCTTGTCTGTGCCGATAGCGATAAGGTGCTGAATAGCAAGATAATGCTGAGAAGTAGTAATTTTCTCATTTTTGAATGATAGTTTAGTATTGGTAATAGTAATTTTGTTATTTTTATGTGACAAAAATATAAAGATATTTGGAGGTTCGATGTAAAAAACTGTGAAAAATGAAGTTTCTTTATGCAAATTTGCAGTAAAGACTCTTATTTAGGAGAAAGGCAGACAGAATGAAATCTTCTGTCTGCCTTTATTTAGGGAAAAAGTGAGGCAATACTTAGACTCTCTTGTTTTGTTCAACTTATTTCGTTTGAAACTCGTAGAGAAGAATGTTTTGGCGAGTGTCACAACTGCGATGATGGAAGTCGCGAATAGGCTCTAGTTGTATGTTTGGATTGAGACGACTAAAGGTTGCAACGTCGCGATCGCCAATGAGGAGTAATCCAGAATGAACTTCAGGATTAAAAATTTGGATGCGGTTATGACAGTAGAAGTTGAGCGTGAAGAAATGAAGCATCTTATCCTTATCATCCACAAAAGAATAGAGCGGTTTTTGCTTCGCATAGTTTTCCACTTCTGCGGCCAAAGGTTTATCGGAGCGAGAGCTCATCAGTGGCGGTAGCAAAAGAGCATCGAGCAAGAGGAAAGCGAGTAAGGCATTATAGACCACATCTTGAACGGGGCGTCCCAATTGAGATAAGGAGTAGTAGAGATAGATGGCAATGACGCACACAATAAGAAATACGCTATTGTTGCTGCTTGTGAGTGAATTATTGGCCAATGCGTGGAGCATAGTGATATATTCAGTCGCATGTCGGCCGTGGAAAATGCTATCGGGAATAATGCCCGATTTAATAATAATCATTCCAACAAAAACAACTCCTACAATCGTTGCCAATATCCATCCAAAAACCTTTACAATGCGAGGTCGCACGGCAGAGAGGTACTCGAAAAGGCGCGTCACAAAGTATGCCACGAAAGGATATACGGGGAGAATGTAAACACCTCGTTTGCTTTTGGGGATGGTATAGAATACGATGATGAGAACAATGGCTAACAGGGAGAAGAGTTCCACTTGGTCCATTTTGCGGATGTGCTCCCATAATCTTTTCCACCACGCACTTTTCAGAATTTTGAGCTTTCGCCATTGTTCGCGTTGGATGGTGAAGAGAGCCATGAGGCAGAAGAGCGTATAAGGTACTGCACTGCTCAATAGTATGACGGGATAATACCACGCTCCATTCTCATGAGAACTGTAAGGCATCTTACCGAGGAAGCGCAACACGTTTTCTTCATAAATCAGATACAAGAATTTGTCGCCTCCTTGTAGCCATGCAGCGTAGTACCAAAGGCACGGGAGAATCATTGCGCCCATGGCAGTGAGAGCAAAACGCCAAGTGACAGACCAAAAACTGCGGCCTTGTATCCAGAGGAATACGCAGCTTACTAAGCATGGTAGGATAATTGCTACTGGGCCTTTTGTCAGCATTCCGCAGCCCATCCAAAGAATGGCCCAAATAGGAATACCGCGCAAATCGCGCTCCATCCATCGGAAGAGCTGATAAAGTGCTAACACAATGAAGAGAGTGAGCACCATATCTACTCGACAGTTTGTGGCTGCTCGATGAACCTCAAATGTCGTGAGCATGATGACCGATGTGAGAAGAGCTGTTTGTTGGTTCTTGCGCCGAGCGAAGAAGCAGAAAGTCATTACGGCTAAAACAACTCCAGCCACGGCGGAAGGAAAACGGGCGCTAAACTCATTGACGCTACCAATAACAACAGAGGTGGCAGCTACGAGCCAATGGTACATGGGAGGTTTGTAGGCAAATTCATCGCCATTATTTTGCGGCAGAATCCAATTATTAGTGTCGAGCATTGTAAAGGCTACAATGGCTTCGCGCGGTTCGCCCTTAGTGTTAAAGTCCGTCAAACCGATAAAGGGAATCAGCGTCAGAGTGGCTATAAGAATAATAGTAATGAGGTTGGAGCGATATTTTTGAGAGTCGTTCATCTTTTATAATATAAATGAGCGTAAAGGGATGTTTAGATTCTTCTGATCATTCTTGTGTGTCAGTTTTAGTTTCTTCAGCTTCGTCAACAACTATAGTTGACTTTGGATGTGTTTTTTTATACTTTCTGATTTGCCAAGCAGAGACAAACTCCAAGATAGCATAAAGACAGAAAGCTGCACCAATAATACAGAACGGAATACTCGCAGTTTCCAACGGGAAAGCTATGACAACAATGCCCGCTAGCAGAGTTAGTACGGGGACAAAGTAGGAAAGTTTGTCAAACTCAATACCTTGTTTTTGCATGTGCCAGCGTGAAGTGAACTGCGCCGTGCCCGCGAGAATCAAAAAACCTGCTAAAGTGTACATAAGAGCACTGATAAACATAGAGGGCCAAATAAGAAGTATGGACCCTAAAACGATGGTGGCACTACCTAGAATGAGGGATAGAGCTACCTCGCCTTGTGATTTTTTTTCGCGAAAAAGACAGCCGATAGAGAAAAGTCCAGGTATGATGAGTAAGGCACCGATAGCTTGAACAATAGCGTCTGCTATATTATTGGAATATACAAGAAGGATAATTCCTAATACCAAAAGGCAAAAGGCTCGTAGAACTAAATTTCTCACTGAGTTTGTCATGAACGTTGCGTTTTTTGATTTTTCGCAAATTTACGCATTCTATGAGATATTTTGCCCTCTTTGTTCGCTTTTGTCTGATTCTCCTTGGATTTAACATGTGAAGAAACGGAGTGTTGTGCGTTGAAATGTTTTCTTACGCTGAATAATTACGTACCTTTGTCGCGCATTAAGAAATAGAAGAAATGGTACAATTATATTTAGTGCGTCATGGCGAAACAATAGAAAATGCTGAAGGAGTGTTGCAAGGATTGATGCCAGGAAACCTTTCAGAGCAGGGAAAGGAACAAGCTCGTGTTTTGGGAGAAGAGTTGAGAGGGCAGCATTTCGATGTAATGTTTGTAAGCGATTTACATCGTACGGTACAAACTGCTGAACTGCTGAATGAGGTTTTGCAGCTACCTATGATAAAAACGCCGATCCTTCGCGAAAGAGATTGGGGAGAGGTGACGGGAAAGAAAATTGCCGATATAGATACTTATGATTTTCCTCCATCAGTAGAGACTGTAGAACATGTGTTTGAACGCGCTGCAACCTTTATAAATATGTTGCTTCATGACTATGACGGAAAACGAGTATTGGCCGTTAGTCATGGCTTATTTAGTAGAGCTCTCCAAGCTTGTAACACTGGAAAAACGATTCGCGAAGTGTCTTGTATGAAAAATGCCGAAGTGCGACTTCTTGAACTAATACAGCCTATCGTATTGCAGCATCGCGAAACAGAAGAAACCGGCGCAACGGCTAATTAGTAAACTTCTCTTTGCGGTATAGACCATACTTTCTGAACCCAGAAATACCGAATAAGGATGAGGGAGGAAAGGCAAGCATAAAATGGATTTCGCCTCTGTTCTCCTACCATAAAAAAACTTACATTTTGTTGTCACGTTGTCACGACTGCCTCAAAGTTGTTGGTAATTAAAGACTTATAAGCGTGACAACAACTTTTATTCTTGATTTTGTTGTCACACTTCTAACGCTAACTCTTTCAGTTAGTTATACTTCTATTGTGACAACGTGACGACGTGACAACGAAAAAAAATAAAACAAGGAGAAGAGAGCCCCTTTCTGATTTCTATATTCCTGTATAATTCTCTTAATTACAATAAGCGCGTCAGCCAACGCAATAAGGCTGTCAGCTCACCTCCTTATTGTATTTTCAAATGTAATAAGGATATTTGCGATTTTCTATTATGATAGGTACATTCCCTCTATTAGGAAGTTGCGAAAAAGCTTCTGAAGCTTCACCGAGTACGTAAGCTATTATTTTATGAGTTATATGTAACATTAAAATGTTTCACCGAAGCTTCAGGGAATGCTTTTTAAGGGCTTAAAGAGACATAGAGGGGAGTATTATTTCTTGTTTAATTTGAGTGAATTCACAATAAAAATCCCGCAAATCTCACGGCCTACGGGATTCCAAAAAATCAAGATAATATTTAATTAGAAGTTGATATCCAAACTTACACCGAATACATCGTTAGTGCGGTCGAAGTGATCCGTACCTGCTGTATTGAAGGTCCCCAAAGCTGTTGGGAGCTTGCTCATCACAGTTTGTTCGGTAGGAGTCAAGTGAATTTGTCCTGCAGCGGCTGCTTTGCCGAGTGCTGTGAGCTTTTCTGAAAGCTGTCCTCCAAGGTTTGCTTTCAAATCGTTATAGTCCTTCATGTGCTTATCGAAGCCGAGGTAGAAGGTCTTGAAGTAAGCCACATTGATGGCCATATTCTTACGAATCTGGAATTTAGCACCGAAGCCAAGACTCCAAGAATCTGTAACGAAAGAGATATTGTTCAAGAAGTCGCCTTTGCCCAAACCATAGTTGGTGTATTGAGCACCGAGACTGACTGTAGCCCATTTTTTTACATCCCATTCAACACCTCCGAGGAACTCAAAACCATCACCACCGAGCTTGTTCTCGCGGTGCTTATACTGTGTTGCTGCTTTATCGCGGAACCAGTGAGCACCAACATTGAAGCGCAAACTGCTGTCGTTGAGCGCTGTGTACTGAATACCACCTGAGAGATAGGTAGGAAGATCGGCAGGAATTGTCTTGCCATCGTCAAATTCTTCCAAACCACTAGTGTTTTCTCCGCTCTTATTTTTTAGGCGCAAGCGAGTCTTAAACTCCCACTTTGCAGCTAAGTTCCAACGGCCACTCTTCCAGTCAATACCCAGAATAGGCGTTATACCCCAGCCAGATTGATCGCAGTTTAGATTGCGGTCGCCTGTTAAATTGCTAACGCCTTTAGCAAGTGTGGGCATATTGAATTGTGTGAGTAGAGTGGGGAGGTCGACAGCCTGTCCTGTTGTCGTAATCACTTTCATGTCGCGCACATAGCCATAATAATTTGTAGTGGCATAAACTGCACGTACGCCCAGAGAGAGATTCAGCTTACTGTTAATTTTGTAGCCTGCATTCAGCTGACCGCCAATGTAGTATTGACGACCGCGAACATAGCTATTGTAAGAATAACCTGCGGCTGCATTTTGTCCAGTAATAGCATTAGAAGCCGTGTTTACAATGACAGGAAGCATAGCCACCTGACTTTCAAACGAGCCAAGACCATTATTGTAAGCACATTTTCCGCCACCGCCAGTAATACCAAAGTGGGCGGAGAAGAACCATTTATTATAAACCGCTGCTAAATCGAGCGTAGGGAACACAGGTGCTTGAGCTTTTCCCTTGAAGGTTTTCACTCCGTCGGAGGGATTGCCTTGTCCTAAAGCAAAGAGGCTACGGTTGTTTACAGAGCCAAAGCTACTGGTGATTTCGCGAGTTTGATAAGCACTTTCAATATTTAGAGAGAGGTGCCAGCCACGAGAGAGAAAGCCGATACCCGCGGGATTGAAGTAGGCACCATCAATACCAATGGCTGCATCGCGAGCAGGATTGCGTAAGAAAGCTACGCTTTGATTTGTGTTGGTAAGATAACCGCCTGCATGAGCAGAAGCACACAGCAGAAGTGCTGCAGCAAGTGTTAATTTTCTCATATTATAGTATTGAGCAATTTGTTTAATTTTCCTGTTTCTTGTTCAAAACGGCGGCAAAGGTAGATTATTTGCGCACAACTCAAAAGTTTTTGTGCATAAATTTTGCACCTAATATGATAATATGTGCAAAACATGGCTAGAATGAAAACTCTGTATTGCAATTTTTGTTGAGACTGCTCTTGAATTACAGGAGCATAAAATCAGTATTGTTTTATTGATGATAGAAATAGTGCTTTAGTGGAAGCGGTCGTCTCATAATTAGTAGGAATAAGGCATTTCTTGCTTACATCATTGAATCTTCGTATCTTTGCGCGCAAATTTAACAATGTATGTTTGAAAATCTTAGTGAAAGACTAGAACGGTCTTTCAAAATATTGAAAGGTGAGGGCCGCATCACCGAAATAAATGTGGCTGAGACAATGAAGGACATACGCCGTGCGCTGATTGATGCCGACGTGAACTATAAAGTGGCTAAGTCCTTTACCGATGATGTGAAGCAGAAGGCTTTGGGACAAAATGTACTGACAGCCGTGAAGCCTGGCCAATTACTCGTTAAGGTTGTCCACGACGAATTGGCACATTTGATGGGCGGTGAAACCGCCGACTTTAAGATTGACGGTCATCCCGCAGTAGTGCTTATGTCTGGTCTGCAAGGTTCTGGTAAAACCACGATGAGCGGTAAGCTGGCCTTGCTCATGAAAACGAAGAAAAACAAGAAACCGTTGCTCGTGGCTTGCGATGTTTATCGTCCTGCCGCTATTGAGCAATTGAAGGTTCTTGGTGAGCAAATAGAAGTGCCCGTTTATAGTGAGCCAGATTGCAAAGATCCGGTTGCTATTGCTCAGCGAGCTATCCATGAGGCAAAAGCAAAGAATTATGATCTGGTGATTGTCGATACTGCTGGTCGTTTGGCTGTTGATGAGCAGATGATGAACGAGATCGCAGCCATTAAAGAAGGTATCAATCCGGACGAAACGCTTTTCGTTGTTGACTCAATGACAGGTCAGGATGCTGTTAATACTGCGAAGGAATTTAATGAGCGTCTCGATTTTGACGGTGTGGTACTGACCAAGCTCGATGGCGATACCCGCGGTGGTGCAGCATTGAGTATTCGTACGGTTGTGAATAAGCCTATCAAGTTTGTTGGTACGGGTGAGAAATTGGAAGCTCTTGACTTCTTCCATCCTGCGCGTATGGCAGACCGTATTTTGGGTATGGGTGATGTTGTAACCCTTGTGGAGCGCGCTCAGCAGCAGTATGATGAAGAAGAAGCTAAGCGACTTCAACGAAAAATCCAAAAGAACCAATTTGACTTTAACGACTTCTTAGCCCAGATTCAGCAAATCAAGAAGATGGGTAATTTGAAGGAGTTGGCCTCAATGATTCCTGGCGTTGGAAAGGCTTTGAAAGATGTGGAGATTGACGATAATGCATTTAAAGGAATTGAAGCAATCATTCAGAGTATGACACCTGAGGAGCGTCGCCGTCCAGAAATCTTAAACACAAGTCGTCGCAATCGAATTGCAAAAGGTAGCGGTACGAGCACGCAAGAAGTGGGTCGCCTCATCAAGCAATTTGATCAAACGCGTAAGATGATGAAGATGATGACGGGAAACAAGATGGCAAATCTAATGGCGCGAATGCCTAAGGGAAAGATGCCGAAGATGCCCGACGGTATGGAAATGCCTGATTTTAATAAATAAGACGAATAAAAAAGAGTCTGCGTACGTATCTCCTCGTATGCAGGCTCTTTTCAGTTTGAAATAATATATCCTTAAAAATAAACTTATGCAGTTAATAGACGGGAAAGCTACAGCCGCGGCCATCAAAGCAGAGTTGTCCGCAGAAGTTGAAAAAATGGTGGCAGCAGGACAGAAACGTCCTCATTTGGCCGCAGTTCTTGTAGGGCATGATGGTGGAAGTGAAACCTATGTGAACAACAAAGTGAAAGCTTGTGAGGTTTGCGGCTTCAAGTCTTCGTTGATTCGCTATGAAGATGATGTAACAGAAGAGGAACTTCTTGCCTGTGTGGCTCGCTTGAATGCTGATACTGATGTAGATGGTTTTATTGTTCAGTTGCCTTTGCCTAAACATATTTCTGAGCAAAAGGTTATTGAAGCCATCGACTATCGTAAAGATGTAGATGGTTTCCATCCTATCAATGTGGGGCGTTTAGGTGCCGGATTGCCTTGTTTCGTATCAGCTACTCCGCGTGGAATCCTCGAATTGCTGCGTCGCTACAATATCAAGACAAGCGGGAAGAAATGTGTGATTCTGGGTCGTAGTAATATTGTTGGTAAACCTTTGGCTAGCTTGATGATGCAGAAGCAATATGGTGACTCCACAGTGACGGTTTGCCACAGCCATAGTGCAACATTAAAAGAAGAGTGTCAACGTGCAGATATTGTTGTTGCTGCTATTGGTCAACCTGAATTTGTTACTGCTGACATGGTGCATGAGGGCGCGGTTGTTATTGACGTTGGTACTACACGCGTAGCTGATGAGACACGTTCTCGCGGATATCGTTTGTGTGGCGATGTGAAGTTTGACGAGGTTGCTCCTAAATGCTCTTATATTACTCCTGTTCCTGGTGGTGTAGGTCCGATGACTATTGCTATGCTGATGCTCAATACAATGTCGGCAGCAAAGAAAGAATTTTACGATTAGAGAAATTGCTATTTGGCAAATGTGCTGATGTGCTAATATGTTTTGTGTAACTTCTACAATAGTGTTTTAAAGAGGCCTATTGGTTTTTCTTTTGTACTTTTTGAGGAGGTTAACAACCGATATTGGCATATTAGCACATTTTCTCATTACTACATTAAATAAAGATATGTATCTTTGCGAATAAATGCAAATAAGGCAGGAAGCAAAACAAGCAGTTAGGTATGGAGCTGTCGGTGTGTTAAACACTGTGATAACAGCTGTCGTTTACTATCTTCTACGGAAAATAGATTTTTCCGTAGATGGAGCCAATCTCATATCTTACGAAGCGGGTTTTCTTAATAGCTATGTTTGGAATAGGCTGTGGGTGTTTCAATCGCACCAGCACGACTGGCAGAAAGAAGGTGTTGTCTTTTGGATAGGGGCGCATATCTGTTGGGCTTTACAATGGCTCGCGTTCAGACTTTTTCTCCTGTTTTTACCCGAAGCCTGGGCCTATGGATTGGGAATGTGCGTATATCCTGTCTTGAATTATCTCTTTAATCGCTTTGTTACATTTCAAAAAAATAAAAACGCATGAAGAAACTGCTGTCTCTGCCGCCTAACGTGGTTGAAAGTTTTCATGATATAACAGGTTTGAGTAGGGCAGAATTTTTCTGTACTTCCGATCCCGTCAACCAAAAGTTAGGATCGGGGGGAGGTACAATTTGGCTATTGCAAGATGCCTTTACAGCAGACGGTTCTACAAACGACTTTTCAAAATGGCTTTCACAAGAGCAAAGAATTCTTCTTCATGCAGGAGGACAGAGTCGCCGTTTGGCAGCTTATGCACCTAGCGGGAAAGTGTTGACACCTGTTCCCGTATTTCGTTGGGCACGTGGGCAGCGCGTTGATCAAACGTTATTAGATATGCAATTGCCGCTTTATGAAACGATTATGAAGAAAGCTCCCAAGAGCCTTAATACTCTCATAGCTAGCGGAGATGTTTTTTTGCGTGCGACCCAACCTTTGCAAACAATTCCAGAAGCTGATGTTGTTTGCTATGGTCTTTGGGCTACTCCTGAACAGATTAGTCATCATGGCGTTTTCATGATGAATCGCGAAAATCCTACAGCTTTAGACTTTATGCTTCAGAAGCCGTCAACGGAGAAGCAAGCGGAACTTATGCAAACCCACTTTGCTTTGATGGATATTGGCGTTTGGCTTTTGTCTGATAAAGCAGTTGATGCTTTACGCAAAAAATGTGTTGGTAATGATTTAAATATCAATGCTTATGATCTTTATTCTGAGTTTGGCTGTGCATTGGGAGCACATCCCTCACAACCTGATGCAGACTTGGAAAATTTGAGTGTGGCAATTCTGCCGCTTCCTGGAGGAGAATTTTACCATTTCGGAACAGCTCCAGAACTGCTGACTTCTACAATTTCTCTACAAAATCTCGTGAAAGATCAGCGCTTCATTATCCAGAAAGGAGTGAAGCGTCAAACGAGTGTGTTCACACAAAATTGTCTTTTGGAGAACCGTCCGACCAAGGAAAATGAATACATCTGGATTGAGAATTCAAGACTTTCAGCTAGCTGGGAATTGTCTCGGCATAATATTGTAACAGGGGTTCCTCAGAATAATTGGCAGGTGAGTCTAAAAGAAGGTGAATGTATAGATGTCGTGCCTGTAGGAGAAAAAGCATATGCGTTGCGTGTGTATGGTTATAATGATCCTTCGCGCGGAGCATTGGACAAAGATGATACTATTTATTTAGGGCAGTCTTTTAAGGAATGGGCCGCAGCTCGACATTTGCCGCGACGCGACTTTGGAGCTCAAGATGATATTCAAGCAGCTCGTCTTTTCCCCGTGAGTGAGTCTTTAGAGGAGTTAGAGCAATTGTTACATTTCATACTAACAGGCGAAGGAGATTCTAAGCTTTTTCTACGTTCTCCGAGACTTTCTGCGGATGAACTCTCTGTGCGTGCTAACTTGTACAGACTTTTTGAGCAACGCAGAGAAATCCAGTTACAAAACTGTCAGACAATGGCTTGTAATTGGCGTCGAAGTGTCTTTTATCAGGTAAACCTAAAAGACATGGCACAAAAGTATGCTGATGCTCAACTTCCGCTGCCGTCTCTCTTGTCAACAGAAGATCCGTTGATGGTTCGTATGCATGATGCTATGTTTCGCTCAGAAACACTGCGTCATCTAGGACAGAAGGAGGGGGCAGAACTTTTCTCAAATCAAGCCTTTGGTCTATTGCGCGAGGGGTTAACTGGCGAAGCTTTGCGTTGCAAGGTAATGCCTTGTCGCACCACTTGTGATGACCAAATCGTTTGGGGAAGAAGTAGCGCGCGTATAGATTTAGCTGGTGGTTGGACTGATACCCCTCCATATAGCTTAATGGAAGGAGGAAATGTGGTGAATATCGCCATTGAAATGAATGGTCAGCAGCCTTTGCAAGTGTATGTGAAACCTTGCAAGGAGCCTGTCATTATCTGTCGCTCTATCGACCTAGGTGCAATGGAGCGTATAGAAACTTACGATGAGCTCCGACAATATAATAAAGTGGGTTCGCCTTTTTCCATTCCCAAGGCGGCATTGACGCTATGCGGCTTTCTTCCAGGTTTTGGAACAGAAGAATATCCTACGCTTCGCCAACAATTAGAGGCTTTCGGGTGCGGTATCGAACTGACCTTGCTTTCTGCTATTCCTGCTGGAAGTGGGTTAGGGACTAGTAGTATCTTGGCTGCTACTGTTTTGGGGACATTGTCTGATTTCTGTGGTTTGAACTGGGATAAAAATGAGATAGGAAATAGAACTCTCATTCTCGAACAGTTGCTGACGACAGGTGGTGGCTGGCAAGATCAATATGGTGGTATACTTGGTGGAGTTAAACTTTTGCAGACTCAAGCCGGTTTCCTCCAAAATGCAGTGGCTCGTTATTTACCTGCTACGATATTTACTGCTCCAGAGAATAAAGCTTGTCATTTGCTTTATTATACCGGTGTTACGCGTACGGCCAAGAATATACTTACGGAGATAGTTCGAGGTATGTTTCTCAATGACACTCATTCTTTATCACTATTGAGCGAGATGAAACAACACGCTCTTAGTTTGAGTGAATCTTTGCAGATGGGCGATATTGAGCGTTATGGTCTGTTGGTTCGTAAAACTTGGGAGCAAAATAAAGCACTAGATGCTGGTACTAATCCTACAATCATCGAAGAACTTTGTAAGCGAATCGACGATTATAGTCTTGGATATAAACTCCCTGGTGCAGGAGGAGGAGGATTCATGTATATTGTAGCCAAAGATCCTACAGCAGCACTTCGGATTCGTGAAGAATTATCTCAACACCCACTTGCTCCAAATGCTCGCTTTATAGAGATGAGCATCTCAGAGCGTGGATTGCAAATAAGCCGTTCTTAAACAAACAAAATATAATTATGAATATCAGAAATATCTTTTTAGCTGGTGCGTTGGCCTTCAGTCAATTCTTGACAGCACAGACTAATAAGCCTATAACAGTTGCTATTTTTTCTCTGAATGATTTTCATGGCGCTTTTGTTCAGAATAAATCTCAGGGAATTCCAGGTGCTCCTTCGGTGTTGCAATGCCTAGACTCTTTGAAGTCAGTTTACCCCTATAATTTAACAGTGGCAGCTGGCGACAACTTTGGTGGTAGTTATTTCTACAACGCTACACACGGAGTACTTCTCCCAGTTTTTTTTAATGATATGGGTATCCGCATTTCAGCTTTGGGAAACCATGAGTTTGATGATGGGCAGAAAGTTTTGGCTGAAAAATGGAAGAATGATCCTTTGCGCCCCGCAGGTTGGGATATTGAATATCTTTGTGGAAATGTCTATGATCAAGATGGTAAAGTTCCTTCTTATCTAAAACCTTTTGCTACAGCAGATATTCCGTTGTCTCCCACCAAGACTCTTCGAGCAGGTTTTGTTGGTTTGTTAGCATCTTCTGCAAAAGAACAGATTCGTGCAAAGAATATTGTGGGTATGATATTTTCAGGCAACTATACGCACGTTCTTGATAGCATAGAGGCTTTGCCAGATTTCAAGACTGTTCGTGATGCACAGATTCGCAGTTTGTTGGTTCATATTGGTACTTATATGAAGAATGGCAAACCTGCATGGACAGATAAAAATGAAGCCGAACTTTATGCTATTAAGTCGCCGCTTTATCAGAGTATTCTTTCAGGTCATAGCCATGAGCCTGTTTGTGGCCGCATTAATGACGCTGAATATCCCGTAGTGCAAGGTTGGTGGCATGGTAATTATATCTCTGTTATGAAGTATCAAGTTGATACGACTTCAATGAAAGTTCTCAGTGTAGAGCCCGAGATTGTACGCGTTGCTTTGAAAGATAAATCTCAGCTAGGACCTGTTCCTCTTCGTCTGCAAGCCCAAATAGATTCTCTGCTTGTTTCTACAAAGACTAAAGGGGGAGTTTCTATTGGTACTAAATTAACAGTAGCTACAGAGGATATGCCCCATGATCGTGCTGTAAAATATGTTGAAAGTCGCATGGGAAAACTCGTTTGCTCTTCTTTTGCTGAAGCCTTCCGCAAGATAGCAAAGAAATCGGACAAAGAAGTTATCATTGGTATGAGCCATTTTGGAAGTATCCGTGGAGGTTTCTCTAAGGGCGATGTAAGTGTACTCGAAGTAGGTGAGGCTCTTCCTTTCTCTAATCCTTTGAAAGTCTTCAAACTCACAGGGCGTCAACTTCACGACCTTGTTGATTTTGGCTACCACAATAAGCGTTATGGTTGGATTCAGACAGCCAATCTTGAAACGCAACGCGATGCTGACAATAATGTTTTGAAGATGACGTATGTAAGTCCGAAAGGAAAGCGTGTCACCATAAAAGATAAGGGTACGTATTATGTTTGTGCTGATGAATTTATGACGACTGGTGGTGATGGTTATGATCCTAAATTTTTCCCACGAAGCCAGGAAGTAAAAGTCTCTTTGCCCGAAACAACAGATGCTTTCATTACCTATCTGAAAAAACAGAAATCAATTCATTGAGTTTTTAACTAGATTATGGGTTTATTCACGCTTCCACCCAAGCAGCCGCAGGCCGATTTGGATTTGGAATTCTTTCTGAAGAATGGTCTTGTTGCGCAGGACAATAAACGCTTCAAACGTATGCTTGCTCCCGAATGGTTTCCGCAAAGTGCGGTGCAACTCACTTGGCCGCATGAAGGAACCGATTGGGCCGATATGTTGCCAGATGTCATTGCTTGCTACAAGCGTATGGCCTATGAGATTGCTATTCGTGAACCTTTGCTCATCGTAGCTCCTGATACAGCAAGTGTTAAGGCTTTACTGGAAGAGCAGTTGCCGCAACGAGTATTGAATAATATCGTCTATAAAGATTGTCCTACTAATGACACATGGGCGCGTGACCATGGATTCCTTACTGTTGTTGGATCTGGGAGTCTTGAACTTTTGGATTTTCAGTTTAATGGATGGGGAGGAAAGTTTGATGCCGAGAAGGATAATGCAATCAATAAGCAGCTTTTTGATGCAGGTTTGCTGACAGGTACTTATGTTTCGCATTTGGATTTTGAACTTGAAGGCGGAAGTATAGAGAGCGATGGCTGCGGAACGCTGCTCACTACATCTGAATGTCTCCTAAATCCTAACAGGAATCATACTCACGACAAAACACAGCTGACGATGAAGCTGGAAGAATACTTTGGTGCAACCAACATCTTGTGGCTCGATTATGGTTATTTGGCAGGTGATGATACCGATAGCCATATTGATACACTTGCCCGTCTCTGTCCTAACAATCGTATTGTTTATGTGCGTTGTGATGATTCTAGCGATGAACATTATGATGCTTTGAAGCAGATGGAGGTTCAGTTGCGTACGTTTACCAATGCTGAGAATAAACCTTTTGAGCTTATTCCGTTGCCGATGGCCTCTGCTATCTATGAGGATGGAGAGCGTCTTCCGGCAACGTATGCTAATTATTTGGTAGTAAACCGTGCTGTGCTTTATCCTACTTATAATCAACCAGAGAATGATGAGAAAGCAAGAAAAGCCTTACATCAGGCATTTCCTCATCATGACTTGGTGGGAATTGACTGTTGCGCGCTGATTCGTCAGCATGGCTCGCTCCATTGTTCTACTATGCAATTCCCGAAAGGAGTTCTCAAAATCTAAGATCATACTAACAAGATACGAGGAGCATCAAAGTCTTGCTCTATCGTATCTTGTATTTTACCTCCTAAAAAGTAATAAAAATGAAATCATTAAAGGTTGGGCTTATCCAGCAACGATGTGTTGCCGATGTTGATACGAATCGTCAAAAATTGGCAGCTAATATAGAAGATGTAGTTACGCGTGGTGCAGAATTGGTGGTACTGCAAGAACTCCATAATTCGCTTTACTTCTGCCAAGTAGAGAGTGTGAATAATTTCGACTTGGCAGAGCCTATTCCTGGACCTTCTACTGTTTTTTATGGTGCATTGGCTCGCAAGTTTGGTGTGGTTTTGGTCACCTCTCTCTTTGAACGCCGTGCCGCAGGCTTGTATCATAACACTGCTGTAGTCTTTGAAAAAGATGGAAGCATTGCAGGAAAGTATAGGAAGATGCACATTCCCGATGATCCAGCCTATTATGAAAAGTTTTATTTTACTCCTGGCGATCTAGGTTTCCATCCTATTCATACAAGTGTGGGAACTTTGGGCGTCCAAGTCTGTTGGGATCAATGGTATCCAGAAGGTGCACGCTTGATGGCACTTCAAGGAGCTGATCTTCTTATATATCCAACAGCGATTGGGTATGAGAGTTCTGATGTGCCAGAAGAGCAGGAGCGGCAACGCGAAGCATGGACAACCGTACAACGTGGGCACGCTGTTGCCAATGGGCTTCCAGTTGTTGCTGTCAACCGCGTAGGATTGGAAGAAGACCCCAGCGGTCAAACCAATGGTATTCAGTTTTGGGGCTCTAGCTTTGTGGCTGGTCCGCAAGGTGAGTTGTTAGCTCGTGCCTCTAACTCAGAAGAAGAAAACCTAGTTGTGACTGTCGATCTTGCGCACAGTGAACAAGTGCGCCGCTGGTGGCCTTTCTTGCGCGATCGGCGTATTGAAGAATTTGCTCCTCTTTCAAAGCGTTTCATCGACTAACTCTCTGAATATTTCCTATAGAACAGAGAGCGTTCTTCATCCTTAATCGAGTAGTTTATGAAAAAAATCTGCTTTGTCTGTTTATTGGCTTTCTTTATAGCCAACAGAGCTTCGTCCCAAACGTATACTTTTGTGGACGAAGAAGGGCGGCTTTCCACAAATCCTGCCAGCAATGTCCTTATTGAGGTATTGCCGCATACTGCAAAGGCGAAAGTAGATGCTCGAGGCTATCTATCGATAGGAGGAAAAGGACAAGAGAGATTTCAATGTGTCACACTGACAGACACGTTGAAGTCTGCAATACAGGAAATTCACGTAGTTTGCGATCGTTCTGCTGCAGCTGAAGTTTCGCTGCAAGTTTTTCTTAATGGGCAGCAACTCGGTGAGTCGCAATCAGTGGGATACGGCTCTGCGGCTATAGTATTCCAGTTTCCAACACAGATAACGGGAACGTTGCAGCTTGTTTTCTCTTTGGCGAACTCAGAAATTTCTGAGAAAAAGAACTATCAGTTGGGAATCTCCAGCATTTCTTATCATACCATAACGTCTGGCATTTCTTATCCCCAGAGGACGCAGTCTAGCAAAGTCTTTTCGCTTCGAGGTCTTCCCGTTTTTTCTGCCCATCTTATTCCTGGTTTCTATATCATCAATGGTCGAAAAGTATTGATTCGTTGAATCTTGTGAGATAAAAGATGTTTATCTATAAAAGAGTATAGCATTGCTTGATTCTCAAGTAGTGCTATACTTTTTATTGGGGCTGAGTGTTAAGCCATTTATCTGGAGATACACTTTTGTCTTTTGACAAATTAATGGAGGCCATCCGTCTCTTCGGAGCCTCCATTAACCAACACAAAAACTAAACTAGACTTAACTAAACATGTTACCTCACGGTAATTTAATTATGTTTACCTCGCAAATGTAAGGTAAGGTTTTCAATTTTGCAAGAAAAAATGTGAAAAAAAGTTTGAAATTTTGATTTCTCTTCTATATCCGTGTCGTTTTGTTCTTGAGATAGGCATCTAAGAAGGTCATAGCTGCCATCGCTTCAACAATGGGAACGGCTCTTGGTAAGACGCAGGCATCATGGCGCCCGCGCGCTTTCACTATAGTTGGTCGGCCCTGTGTGTCCACTGTTTCTTGTTCGCGCAAGAGGGTCGCAACAGGCTTGAAAGCTACGCGGAAGTAGATGTCCTCGCCGTTGGAGATACCGCCTTGTATGCCTCCGCTATTGTTTGTTTGGGTGCGAATGTTCCCTTCTTTGTTTGTGTAGAAAATATCATTAAGTTCTGAGCCTCGATATTTCACGCAGTCGAAACCGCTGCCGTATTCAAAGCCTTTAACAGCATTGATGCTCAGCATCGCAGCGCCGAGCGCAGCGTGAAGTTTGCCGAAGGCAGGTTCTCCCAGTCCTATGGGACAGCCCTTGATGATGCAGGTAATCACCCCGCCAATGGTATCACCCTCAGCTTTGACGGCTTCAATTTTCTGAGCCATCTCCTCTGCTTTCTGTGGGTCAGGGCAGCGCACTGCATTCTTTTCTATCTCGCTGAAATCGTATTGCTGATAGTTTTTCTCTAATGCGATTTCGCCCACTTGCGATGTATAGGCAATAATGTCTATATTGAGTTGTCTCAGCGCCATTTTTGCCAGCGCTCCTCCAACTACTCGTGAGATGGTTTCGCGTGCCGAAGAGCGTCCGCCGCCACGATGGTCACGGATACCATACTTATAGAAATAGGTGTAGTCGGCATGCGACGGGCGGAAAATATCTTTTAGGTTGTCGTAGTCAGAAGAATGCTGATTCTCATTGCGAACGATAAAACCGATAGGACAACCTGTGGATTTTCCTTCGAAGACACCAGAGAGGAGTTCTACAGTATCGCTTTCTTTGCGCGGTGTGGTCAGCAAGCTCTGTCCAGGCCTTCGGCGGTTGAGTTCTGCTTGTAGGAAATCCATGTCGATCACTATGCCGGCTGGCATTCCATCGACAACGCCGCCTACTGCTGGCCCGTGGCTCTCACCAAAGGTTGTCAAGCGAAAAATGTTACCGAAAGTGTTCATGGGCTGAAATATAAAAGTTCTCGGATGAGTTGGGTAGGCCTAACTGTTTAGGCTTTTCCACATCATTCGAGAATAGAAAGATTCTTAATGCTCGCAGTTACAGCCGCCACCGCAACCTTCGCAGCTACCTCCGCAACCTTCTTCGCCGCTCATCATTGCAAGCATTTCTTTCATTTCTGCTTCTGTGGCAGGACGTGAAGTAACCACCTGGCCTTTGAAGCGAAGCTCTTTGCCTGCGAGCGGGTCGTTGAGGTCGAGTTTTACTTTCGTGTCGCTCACCTCGAGCACAAGTCCTTGGAAGCGGTTGCCGTCCTCATTAACAAGGGGGACAACGTTGCCAGGGTAAATGGTATTGCTGTCGAAATGTCCGTCGATGGTGAAAATATCTTTGCCCAACTCGATGACATGTTCTTCCACATAAGGGCCATAAGCATCTTCCATACCAATGGTGAAATCGAAGTTTTCGCCTTCGCTGAGATTAGCTACATTATTTTCAAAAGCTTCGAGTGTTACGCCCATACCTGTGATAAACTGGAAGGGATGCTCTACGGGAGCTTTCTCAACGAGTTCGATTTTTCCTTCTTCGTCTTTTGTGAAAAGTTCGTAAGAAACTGTTACGTACTTGTTTTCAATCTTTTCCATGTGGGATATTTTTTGTTTTATTGTTATGCTAAATCAAGTTTCAACTCTTCGCATAAACTCTTGAGTGCAAGGTTTTTCTCGCACATTGCCTCAAACTGCTCGCGGCGACTAATGGGCCGGTTTTGTTTGTTGGGCGGGAGAAGTCGCAGCTGGAGACGTACGTTATCATTTCGTAAGAAACTACGGATATAGTCTTCTATCTTCGGTTGCAGACGTTTGTAGTCAGCCATGACCATATCATTCTCAACGGGAACGTCTATGATACCACCTTCCAAGAGTTTTG
Source organism: Alloprevotella rava (assembly GCF_014195585.1). Lineage (GTDB taxonomy): Bacteria > Bacteroidota > Bacteroidia > Bacteroidales > Bacteroidaceae > Alloprevotella > Alloprevotella rava. The sequence goes on from NZ_JACICA010000004.1 coordinate 113,583, forward strand.
GAACGAGCATCTTCATACGCCCTTGTTGTGCAATTTCTTCGATGGGCAAGCGTTGGGCAAAAGCCACCCACGCCGAGAGCATATTGGATTCCGTGAAAGCTTCGTTGCCGTAGGAGCGCGGAGCAGAAGGCTCTGAACCCTTTTGAGTGGTCAAAGACTGTGAGGCCGCCTGTGTTTTGCGTAAAGAAACAGTATGGCGCAACAGAGTCTTGGGCACTGGTGTTGCTTTTGGTGTTGCGGTTGTGGCCGGTTGTTGCGGCTTTGGCTGCTGCGGAGTTGTTGCTTGAGGAGCTGCTGCAGGAGCAGCAGGAGAGGCTTGTGCTTGTTGCTGAACAGGCACAGCCTTAAAAATGGGTTTTAAGATCTTCGTAGGGCCAAGCCCAGATCCAGGCGCATCGTCCGAGTTGAGTTGCGCCACCTCAATGAGGGTGATTTCCACCGTTAGTCGTTTGTTGCGGCTGGTGCGGTAGTTGATGTCGCAATCGTTGCAGAGTTTGAGCGCCTTATAAAGAAACTTGGTTTTACATTTTTGAGCTTGTTCAGCATATCGCTGGCGCACGCTGTCGGCCACCTCCAAAAGTGGCAGCGTGGCTGCATCCTGGCTAACAAGCAGCTCGCGGAAATGACTGGCCAAACCGCCCATGAAGATATTGGCATCGAAACCTTTTCTGAGAATGTCGTTGAAGGTGAGCATCACCTGCGTGACATTGTTAGCCAATAGTTCGTCCGTGATTTTGAAGTAATAGTCATAGTCCAGCACATTGAGGTCTTCGATCACCTTGCGATAGGTGATGTCGCCTTCCGAGAAACTCGCCACTTGATCGAAGATGCTCAAGGCGTCGCGCATACCTCCATCGGCTTTTTGTGCGATGACATTTAGGGCTTCCTCCTCGGCTTGTACGCCTTCTTTCGCAGCCACATTTTTGAGATGTGCAACGATGTCGGCAATCTCCATGCGGTTGAAGTCGTAGATTTGGCAACGACTCAGAATCGTAGGGAGAACCTTGTGCTTCTCCGTTGTTGCTAGGATGAAGATGACATGTGCGGGCGGCTCTTCCAGAGTTTTCAAGAATGCGTTGAAAGCTGCAGCAGAGAGCATATGGACCTCATCGATGATGAAGACTTTGTATGTACCCACCTGTGGCGGAGTGTTGACCTGTTCTATAATTTGACGAATGTCGTCAACAGAGTTATTGGAGGCCGCGTCCAGTTCAAAGATATTCATCGAGCGTCCCTCGTTGAACGCTTGGCAACTTTCACATTCGTTGCAGGCCTCTCCGCTGGCTTGCGGGCTGAGGCAGTTGATGGTCTTGGCGAAGATACGCGCACAAGTGGTCTTTCCCACACCGCGAGGCCCGCAGAAAAGGTAGGCGTGAGCCAGCTTTCCATTGCTGATAGCATTCTTTAGGGTCGTGGTAAGTGCCTTTTGTCCGACAACACTGTCGAACGTTTGTGGGCGATACTTACGTGCCGAAACAATATAATTGTCCATGCTGAATTTTGGTTTGTCTGCGAAGTTACTTTTTTTTGAGAAAAAGGCAAAATAGAGATGTGCTTCTTTTGGCAAGAAATAGCCCATGCGGCGAGCTGGAAATATGCGGAAAACTCTTTTATAGTTTTTGCTTTCCATCATAAGTTCTTCTTTTGATTTATATTTGTCAAATAAATTCGCAGTCTATGGGCTCGAGGATGGCTCGGATTTCAATTTCTTTGCCTTCGATCGAAAATAACGCAGTTTTGACGCATCACTGAAATAGGTCTATTTTCAATTTCTCAAGGGGAAATTTTATTTTCTATACTACAAATTTTATTTTCTCCTTGAGAAATTGAAAATACAATAAGGGAAATTTCAAACGCAATAAGGATATTAGCCGACGTCCTTATTGTATTTTTGAACAGAATAAGGAAAAATACGGCCTTTTAGGAGAGAAAGGTGAGCTTTTCTAAGCTGTCGGGGTAGTTCGCAAAGAGAAAAAAGATAGGGTGGCTTCAAAAAATGAAGGAGAAAGATCTGTTTGCGGGCTAGAGTAAGGAATATGTTTATCAAATAATTGTACCGAAAGATAAGAATTGGTTGGTCGTTTACACAATAGGGGACTCTGGTTGCACAAAACTTTTAGCAAAGAATCGATAGAATACGGGCTTGTCTTGGCGAAAGAAAAGGGGAGAGGCCTTGAGGAAAGGATACAAAGAAGGCTGCATCGATGATGTGATGAAACTCCGAGCTAAAATAAGGATTTGAGCGCCACTCCGTCTCTGTAATCCGACCCCGCCGAAACGTGTCGGCCCGCCATTGACGAAGGAAGCATTCTCGGTATTTCTAGTAATTATTGATGAGTATCCCGATCAAACCGATGCAGCCAAATATGTCTAAGTTGTGGGGCTTGGAGATATTCCGTTGCTCCCTTTACTTGTTGTTGCAAATATATGTTTTTTCTTTTCTTATCTCCAAATGGAAAATGAGAAAATTTTGGCTTCTTGCAATTATTTTTGTTTTTCGTTTCGTTTGATAATACTTTTTGTATATTTGCCCTTTGGGGCATATTGATAAAGTATAGATATGCTTCAGTAAGTGGTTGAACCATACGAAAATGTGCTAATGTATCTGCTTTCGCTAAAACGAAATCCTACATTAGCACATTTCTTTTATTCAGTATCTGCGTATCTTTCTTATATGGTTCCTATAATGTCGTGAATATCCTTTACTCCGTGAGCATCGAGCCAAGTGTTGATGCCATCGATTACTTTCATCGTAACTGCGGGATCGAGGAAGTTGGCCGTTCCAATTTGGATGGCCGTAGCCCCTGCCATGAGAAATTCCAGCGCATCCGTGGCGTTGCTAATTCCTCCCAAACCAATGACGGGGATTTTTACAGCTTTTGCCACTTGCCACACCATGCGCAGCGCAACAGGTTTGATGCACGGGCCGCTCAAACCGCCCGTCCCGATGCTCAGACGGGAGCAACGGCGCTCGATGTCAATGCTCATTCCCATCAAAGTATTGATGAGCGAAACGCTATCGGCTCCTTCGGCTTCTACAGCTCGCGCAATCTCTGTGATGTCGGTCACGTTGGGCGATAGCTTTACGATGAGAGTCTTGGGGTATCTTTGGCGCACCGCTTTCACAACACTGGCGGCAGCCGTACAGGATGTGCCAAACGACATTCCGCCATCTTTCACATTGGGGCAAGAGATGTTGAGCTCAATGCCTGGGATGTTGTCCAATTCGGCTATGCGTGCAGCGCATTCAGCATAATCTTCAGGCGAAGAACCGCTCACATTGACCAGTACGTTTGTTTTCAGATTCTTTACCGCGTTATAGATATACGTGCAAAAGTAGTCTACGCCCTTGTTTTGCAGTCCAACGCAGTTGAGCATCCCTTGTGCTGTTTCAGCCATACGCGGATAGTCGTTGCCCTCTCGAGGATTTAGCGTAGTTCCTTTTACAATAATTCCTCCTAAGCGGTCTAAATCGACAAGATCTGCAAATTCAAAACCATAGCCAAAGGTTCCGCTGGCTGTCATGACAGGATTCTGGAGTTGGAGATTCCCTATATTTACTTGTAGCTGTGCCATAATCTTACCAATCTAAGTCGTTAACATCAAACACAGGGCCTTCCATACAAACACAGCGATTGCCTTGTACGGTTTTCTCAACGCAGCAAAGACACACACCTAAGCCGCAAGCCATCATGTTCTCAAGTGATGCTTCGCAATATATTTTGTGCTTTTTAGCAAATGCTGCCACTGCCTTCATCATAGGTTTCGGGCCACAAGTGTATATGGCATGAAAATCCTCTTCTAATATACTGTGATTCGTGACAAAACCTTTTGTGTCGAGACTTCCGTCTTCTGTCGTGCAGCAAAGGCGACCGTATTTTTCAAAAAGTTCGCGTTGCAGAATATCGCCTTCTGTCTTTCCTCCCAGCAAGAATACCGGCTCGTGGCCCGCATCGCGCAAGAGTTTGCCAAAATAGAGAAGTGGAGCAGTTCCCACGCCACCTCCGATGAGAAGTAGGCGTTGGTTCGGTTCAGAAGGCATGGAGAAACCTTGGCCTAAAGGATAAAGGCAATTTAGCTTATCGCCCGCACGCATCTTTGTGAGAATTTCAGTGCCCTTGCCCACGGCATGAACCAATAGCCATAGTTCGTTGGTGTCGCGGTCTACAAAATTGATAGAGATAGGGCGGCGAAGAAATGTTTCTGGCGAACCGTCAACGCGAATCTCCACAAATTGTCCGGGTTGCATTTCTGGAAAAACTTCTTCGTCAGTCAGACGGAGTACTGCGTAGCCAGGGCGAAGAAGTTCAACGGCACGCACCTGTAAGTCTTTTAGATGTTTCATCGGTGATGATTAATACAATAAAGAGAGTGTGCTGCAAAATTACATGTTTTTATTGTAAAAGCTATATAAATAAGGAAGAGGCGCGTGTTTTGGCCTTTGAGAACGATAAAAATATGTACTTTTGCCCTATGGCACAATTAGAAATATGTACAGGAAGTTATGAAAGCGCATTGGCAGCTCTTCGTGGAGGGGCTGATAGAGTAGAACTTTGTTCTGGACTTGAGGAGGGGGGCATCACTCCATCACTAGGGCTTGTTCGCGCGGTTTGTAAGTTACAAGGAATTCGTAGGCACGTTCTTATTCGTCCTCGAGGTGGCGACTTCCTTTATACGCCTGCTGAGCAGGAAATTATGATAGACGATGTTTTCGCTGCGCGCGAAGCAGGAGTGGATGGTGTTGTTATTGGTGGACTTACTGCTGCTGGCGATATAGATATGGCTTTCTGTCGGAAACTGGTGGAAGCTGCTGGTTCTTTAAGTGTTACTTTTCATCGGGCTTTCGATGTTTGCCGAGACGCGTCTCTCGCCCTTGAACAAATTATAGATTTAGGGTGTGCGCGCCTTCTTACTTCAGGGCAAGCTGCAACGGCTGAAGCTGGAATTCCCATTCTTCGCCAATTGGTTCAGCAGGCCGCAGGGCGTATCACAATTATGCCTGGTAGCGGAGTTGGTCCAAAAAATGCAGCAACAATTCTTCAGCAAACTGGAGCTACAGAGATCCATGCTTCTGCGCGTTCGGCTGTTTATAGTAAAATGGAGTATCGCCACGGCGGGGTAGGTATGGGACGAAAGGATGCAGATGAATATGTCTGGAAAGAGACTACTGAAGAAGTAGTTCGGGCCATTAAGCGGGAAATTTTGTAGGGGAAAGAAAAAAAAGCGCAAATGTTTGGTGGTTATAATAATTTCCTCTACTTTTGCACTCGCAATTCAGAAATGAGGGCGCTTAGCTCAGCTGGTTTAGAGCGTCTGCCTTACAAGCAGAGGGTCGGCGGTTCGAATCCGTCAGCGCCCACACTTCATTTCAAATATCGGGCGCTTAGCTCAGCTGGTTTAGAGCGTCTGCCTTACAAGCAGAGGGTCGGCGGTTCGAATCCGTCAGCGCCCACCGATATATTAACATGGGATTTAATCTCATGGGCGCTTAGCTCAGCTGGTTTAGAGCGTCTGCCTTACAAGCAGAGGGTCGGCGGTTCGAATCCGTCAGCGCCCACCGATATATTAACATGGGATTTAATCTCATGGGCGCTTAGCTCAGCTGGTTTAGAGCGTCTGCCTTACAAGCAGAGGGTCGGCGGTTCGAATCCGTCAGCGCCCACCGAAAGTTTAAAAGGACTTCCTTTTGGGAGGTCCTTTTCTTGTTTATATACTTGTGATAGAAAAACCTTTGTACGGTAGCGTGTACAGAGAAGAGAAAAAGAAACGGCACTTATTCGTTGTGGAATAAGTGCCGTTGGAATTTTACAGATGTTTTTTATTGCTCGCCAGCTTGACGCTTGGCTTCTTTAATCATTTGGTCGCTTGGGATGACATAAACTTCTACGCGGCGATTCTGCTGCTGACCTGCGGCTGTAGAGTTGCTAGCCACGGGGTTAGCTTCGCCGTATCCTCTCACTTCTTTCACCTGATAAGAATGAATACCATTCTTAATCATGAAAGAACTTACACTGTTGGCACGCTGCTCAGAGAGTGTGAGATTTTTAGCCGTACTCTGTTCTGCTGTAGAGTTTTTCCAGCCTTGATTATCTGTATAGCCATAAATCTGCAAGTTCATGTCAGAGGTCAGGTTCTTGGCGAAAGTGCTGAGGTCTCTTTGTGCAGCTGCGCTCAGAGTATTCTGACCAGTTGCGAAAAGCAAGCCAGAGTCGAATGTAACCTTTACATAAGTAAGGCCTGTTTGTGAATCTTTGATTACCTCAGCTTGTGCATTGGCCATCTCGGCTGCCTTCTTAGCTTTGTCCATCTTGTTTCCAATCAGAACGCCAGCTCCACCGCCGACAGCTGCGCCAACGGCAGCTCCAATAGCTGCACCTTTTCCTTTACCTGCAAAGGCTCCAATCAGTGCACCGAGGGCAGCGCCTGCTGTACCGCCAATTGCTCCACCTTTTGCTTTGTTTGACATACTGGATGTGTCACAGCCGCTGAATAGCGTTAGAACGCATAGCAGCATAACTGATAGTTTCGTTCTCATAATGTTTTGTTTTTGAGTGTTGGATATTATAATTGGTTGCAAAGCTACGAACTTTCCAATTATATTAGTTAATTTTGTAGGCAAAAATAACTAAAAAAGGATATGGCAGCAGAATTAAAAAATCTGACTAAACGTAGTGTAGACTACTCTAAATGGTATAATGAATTAGTTGTAAAAGCCGATTTGGCTGAGCAGGCTGATGTTCGCGGCTGTATGGTGATCAAACCTTATGGTTACGCAATTTGGGAAAAACTTCAGCAAACGCTGGACGGAATGTTTAAGGAAACAGGTGTACAGAATGTATATTTCCCAATGTTGATTCCCAAGTCTTTCTTATCGAAAGAAGCAGAGCACGTGGAAGGTTTTGCAAAGGAGTGTGCCGTAGTAACACATTATCGTTTGAAAACCAATGAAACGGGCGATGGCGTAGTAGTAGATCCTGCTGCAAAGCTAGAAGAAGAACTTATTATTCGTCCAACGAGTGAAACGACTATTTGGAATACATATAGAAAATGGATTCAGAGCTGGCGCGACCTGCCACTTTTGTGCAACCAGTGGTGTAATGTGATGCGCTGGGAAATGCGTACACGTCTTTTTCTTCGTACCAGCGAGTTCCTTTGGCAAGAAGGTCACACTGCACATGCTACACGTGAAGAGGCTGAAGAGCGCGCACAGCAGATGCTGAAAGTTTATGCAGATTTCGTTGAAAAGTATATGGCAGTGCCTGTGGTGCAGGGCGTGAAGAGTGAAACTGAACGTTTTGCTGGTGCGCTTGACACCTATACTATAGAAGCGATGATGCAGGATGGTAAGGCGCTGCAAAGTGGTACTAGTCACTTCTTGGGACAAAACTTTGGTAAGGCATTTAATGTGCAGTTTGTTGACAAAGAAAACAAGATGCAATACGCTTGGGCTACTAGCTGGGGCGTTAGTACACGTTTGATGGGGGCTTTAATTATGGTACACTCTGACGATAACGGTCTGGTATTGCCTCCGCATCTTGCTCCGATTCAGGTTGTAATGGTGCCTATTTACCGAAAGGATGAAGAATTAGAAGCTCTCAATGAAAAGTTTGAGGCATTGGCTCAGCGTCTTCGCCAGCTTGGTATCCGAGTGAAATATGACAACTCTGAAAACAAACGTCCAGGCTTTAAATTTGCCGACTATGAGTTAAAGGGAGTTCCCGTACGTCTTGTTATGGGACCGAAAGATATGGAAAATGGAACGGTAGAGGTTATGCGCCGTGATACGTTGGAGAAAGAAACACGCCAGTTTGAGGGTATTGACGAATATGTAAATACGCTGCTGGAGGAAATCCAAACAAATATCTTTGAGAAAGCTAAGAAGTATCGCGATGAGCACATCTTTGAATGTGACAACTATGAAGATTTCAAAACGCGTGTGAAGGACGGTGGTTTCTTCCTTTGTCCGTGGGATGGAACTACGGAGACGGAAGCACGAATTAAAGAAGAAACACAAGCTACGATTCGTTGCGTTCCCTTAGGTGTAGACCAATCTAACCCTGGAGTTGATATGGTGAGCGGCAAGCCTGCAAAATATAAAGTCTTAATAGCAAGATCTTACTAGTATTTTGATTTCAGTTAATAATCTAACAATAGAATTTGGAGCACGTCCGCTTTTTACGGACGTGTCCTTTGTTATTAACCCCAAAGACCGTGTTGCGCTGGTTGGCAAGAACGGAGCAGGGAAGTCGACCTTGCTCAAAATCTTGGCTGGAGAGCAACAACCTACGGCGGGCATAGTGGCTTTGCAGAAAGGTTCTACCTTGGGATATCTTCCCCAAGTCATGGTGCTTAGCGATGAGCACACTGTGCTAGAAGAAGCAGAGAAAGCTTTTGCGGATATAAATCAGTTGCAAGAACGTATAGCTAGAGAGAATCAAGAGTTGGCAGAGCGTACGGATTATGAAAGTGAGGAATACCTAAAGCTAGTAGATTCGTTCGCTCATGATAATGAACGCTTCACGATGATGGGTGGTCTCAATTATCATGCCGAATTAGAGCGTACGTTGCAGGGCTTAGGTTTTCAACGTTCGGACTTTAATCGCCCTACGCGTGAGTTTAGTGGTGGTTGGCGTATGCGTATTGAACTGGCCAAACTCTTAATGCGTCAGCCAGATGTTCTTCTCCTCGATGAGCCAACCAATCATCTAGATATTGAAAGTATCCGCTGGTTAGAACAGTTTTTGGCTAAAAGTCCAAGTGCTGTTGTGCTTGTAAGTCACGACCGCGCCTTCATCAATAATGTAACGAATCGTACGATGGAGATTTCTTGTGGGAAGATAACGGACTATAAGGTGAAGTACAACGAGTTTATGGAGCTTCGCCAAGAGAGGCGTGAACAGCAACTAAGGGCCTATGAGAATCAGCAGAAAGAGATTGCCGATATACAAGATTTTATTGAACGTTTCCGTTATAAACCTACGAAATCAGTGCAGGTACAAAGCCGCATCAAGCAACTGGAAAAGATTGTGCCGATTGAAGTAGACGAGGTGGACAATAGTTTTCTTCATCTGAAGTTCCCTCCTTGCAATCGTTGCGGTGATTATCCAATCATCTGCGAGGACGTTACGAAGCGTTATGGTGAACATACTGTTTTTCACGACGTAAATCTCACGATAAAGAGAGGAGAAAAGGTGGCGTTTGTGGGAAAGAACGGCGAAGGAAAATCAACTCTGGTGAAATGTATCATGGATGAGATTCCCTTCGACGGTCACTTGAAGTTGGGGCATAATGTGGAACTTGGATATTATGCTCAGAATCAAGCGCAGTTGCTGGATGAGAACAAAACAGTGTTCCAAACAATTGACGATGTGGCAAAGGGAGACATTCGTCTGAAGATTAGAGACATCCTTGGTGCTTTTATGTTTGGTGGTGAAGCCTCAGACAAGAAAGTGAAAGTGCTGAGTGGTGGCGAGAGAAGTCGGTTAGCAATGATTCGTCTTTTACTCGAACCTGTGAACCTCCTAATTTTGGATGAGCCCACGAATCACTTGGATATGCGTACGAAAGATGTTCTCAAAGAAGCTATTCTTGCATTTGATGGAACAGTCATTCTTGTCAGTCACGACCGCGACTTTTTGGATGGCTTGGTCTCTAAGGTCTATGAATTCGGAGGTGGAAATGTTCGAGAGCATATAGGCGGTATTTACGATTTCTTGCGGACAAAGGATATAGATACCCTTGATCAACTTCCTAAGAGAGAGGTGGCCGAAGAAATTGTAGTTAAGGAAGAACCGAATGCAGGAAAGCTTAGTTATGAGCAGCAGAAAGAGCAAGCCAAGCTGAAACGTAAGGCCGAGAAGGAAGTGGCCGATTGGGAGCAAAAGGTTGAGGAGATAGAACAACGTATTTCTGAATTGGAACAACAAATGTCTACGCCTGAAGGAGCTTCGGATCTTTCTTTAGCTACACAGTATGCTGAAGTAAAAAAGCAGCAAGCCACGGCCGAAGAGGAGTGGGAAGCAGCCGTCGACCGTTTGTCGGCTTTAGATGAAGAATAACAAATCATTTCTTTAAAATATAATAGTATGAAATTAAAAGCATTGATGCCTGTATTGAGTATGGCGGCTTGTTCAGCCTTTGCTCAATCGTCGGGGCTTGATAAGGCCAATATGGACTTATCGAAGAAACCTGGTACGGACTTTTATGAGTATTCTTGTGGTACATGGATGAAAAATCATCCGCTGACTCCTGAGTATGCTCGTTATGGTCAGTTTAATTATTTGAGTGATGTGAACGAGAAGCAGATTCACGAACTGATTGAAGGTCTTGCTTCTCATCCACAACAGCAAGGCACTTTGGCGCAGAAAATCGGTAGCCTTTATAAGCTGGCCATGGATAGTGTACGCCGTAATAAAGAGGGGTATGAGCCTATCAAACCTATTTTGGCAAAGGTTGCAGCACCTACAAATAAGACGGAATTGCTTCTCATGTTTGGACAATTAGGACATCGCGGAATTGATGTTTTGCCGTTCTCCATTTATGCAGATGCTGATTTGCGGAATGCAAAAATGAATTTGGTGGGGATAAATCAAGGCGGCTTGTCTTTGGGCGACCGTGATTATTATCTCAATGATGATGAGGCGACTCTCAAGATTCGAAATGCCTATAAGGAATATGTGAAGAAAATCTTGGAGATGGCAGGTAACGATGCTGCCACTGCTGAGCGCAAGATGAAAGCAGTTCTCGATATTGAAACAGCTATAGCGAAAGAAAGTTATAGTGCCACTAAGCAACGCGATGTTGAAGGCAACTATCATAAGATGACTTATGCTCAGTTGCTTCGTGATTATCCCGGCATTGATTGGGGAAGCCTATTCTTGCAATTAGGATTCCCCGCTTTTGCTGAGGTGACAGTGAATCAGCCAGAGCCGATTCATGCTGTAGAAAAGCTGTTGGCAGAAAAGAGTCTTGAAGATTGGAAAGCGTATGCAGAGTTCAAAGTTGTGAACGATGCTGCCAATGCGCTCGACGATTCTTTCCGCGCCGCCTTTTTTGATTTCTATAGCCACACAATGAGTGGCGTTATGCAGGATCGCGCTCGTTGGAAACGTGGTGTTGATGCTGTGAATGGCGTATTAGGAATGGCTGTAGGTAAACTCTATGTTGAGAAGTATTTCCCCGAAAGTAGCAAGCAGCGTATGCTTGAACTTGTCAACAATCTTAAGGTTGCTTTGGCGCAACGTATTGATCAACAAAACTGGATGAGCCCTGCCACGAAGACGCAAGCCCACGATAAATTGAACCATTTCTATGTAAAGATTGGTTATCCTGACAAATGGCGTGACTATAGTAATTTGCAAATAGATGAGAACCTTTCTTATTATGAAAATTTGCTTCGTGCGGGTGAGTTTATGATGGCTGATATGATTCAGCGTAAGGTCAATAAACCTACAGATAAAACTGAATGGCTGATGACTCCGCAGACAATCAATGCCTATTATAATCCAACCACCAATGAGATTTGCTTCCCCGCAGGTATCCTTCAGCCTCCGTTCTTCAATCCTGAAGCTGATGATGCTGTTAACTATGGTGCGATTGGCGTCGTTATTGGTCATGAGATGACGCACGGTTTCGATGACCAAGGTAGCCAGTTCGACAAAGATGGTAATCTGCGCAATTGGTGGACAGAGGCTGATAAGAAAAATTTTGAGGCACGTACCAAAGTAATGGCCGATTTCTTCGATAAGATTGAGGTATTGCCTGGACTGAAAGCTAATGGTAAGCTGACTTTGGGTGAAAATATTGCCGACCACGGAGGTCTTAATATCGCTTATCAAGCACTTCAGAATGCAATGAAGAAGAATCCTCTTAAAACGGTTGATGGTTTCACTCCTGAGCAACGTTATTTCTTGAGCTTTGCTTTTATCTGGGCTTCAAATATCCGTGATGAGCAGTTGCGCGTTCTTAACAAAGTCGACCCGCATTCTCCTGCTCGTTGGCGAGTGAATGGTGCTCTCCCGCATATCGATTCTTGGTACAAGGCTTTTAATATCACCAGCAAAGATCCGCTCTTTGTTCCCAAGAAGAATCGTGTAGATATTTGGTAATCCAGATTCTTTGGATTACATCCTTTTATTGATAACAAAACTGATGCAGCGACTTGCAAGTCTGCTGCATCAGTTTTTATTTACATATCTTTTATAGTTTGATATTCTTTTTCGCTCTATAAACAAAAAGAGTTGAAGTTTTTGACTTCAACTCTTTTGCGGTGCGTACGGGACTCGAACCCGTGACCTCCTGCGTGACAGGCAGGCATTCTAACCAGCTGAACTAACGCACCTTTTAGTGTTTTGCTCTCATTTCCTGATTGCGAGTGCAAAGGTAAGAGGAATGTTTGAAACTGCCAAATGTTTTTTAGAAAAAATAGAGTTAATCTAAAAAAAGTTGAAATACGCTGATGTCTTCAAAAGTCCCATTGGTAAAATGCCACTGTGGAAGTGTGGCTATGTTCTTATATCCGCTCTTTTCAAACACTCTACTCGAACCTGGATTAGCACTTGTAGAAACGAGGGCATAGAGTTGGTGTAAATTCAGTAATCGTCGAGCGTGTTGTTCTATTTTCTTAAGGGCTTGCGTAGCGATACCTTTTCCGCGCTCAGACTTTAGTATGGAAATACCCACTTCAGCCCGTCCGTCATTTGCATTATAATTAAACAAGTCAAGGATGCCTACACTTTTCCCGTTCTGTTCGATGATCATTCTTAGCTGCTTAGTTTGGAAAAGGTCTTGAGGTTGATTTTCTAAGTACTGCTTGAGGGCGTAGTGAGAATAGGGAGCAGTGGGAGTTCCAACGCTCCAGATGCTCGGGTCGTTTTCTATTTCGTAGAGAAAGCCCAAGTCTTCAGGCTCGATAGCTCTCAAATGGATAGCGTCATTCATATAGGAAAATTTCTCCGCCTGTGATTAGTTTCTTTTCTTCAGGATAGAAGAGACCAATGTATTGCTGATGTGAACTCTTGCTGAAAAAGTTTAGAATAGAACTAAAGGAGTAGTCGCTTGTGTCGAAACAGACGATGGTATATTTTGTTTCAATTTTTTCAGGAACTTTATCTGTGCAGATAAGTTCAAGTCCGTTTCGTTCAGCCAATGCTTTTATTTCTTTGGCATGGTTGCCAATATAGAGATAGCTATTAGAGGATGCTCCAGATGCGGGAAATAAAAATTTCCGAAAGAGTCGGATTTGTTGTTGGAGTAAAGTTATGATAGCTTTTATCATGATGGCCGCTTTGATAGGAATGCTAAGCCAAAGCCGCGCTTGGGGATAATGCTTGCGGAAGAAGATGAGCATAGCCTCATAAAAGACATGGACATATCTATATGAGTTCTTTTGTGTACTCTCGCCTTTGTAATGGAGGATTTCTGTGGGAAGATAGAAGTTCTTATACCCGCTTTTGAGTGCGCGATAGGACAAGTCAATATCTTCTCCGTACATGAAGAATTGTTCATCAAAGCCTTCAGTTTCTTTTGCCACTTTTTTGCTCATCATCATGAAGGCACCTGAAACTACATCAATCTCTTGTGCACTTTTCTCATCTTGGTATCTCATGTAGTACTTTCCAAAAATGCGGCTCTTTGGGAAAAGCGCTGCCAGTCCCGTCATTTTGCAGAATGAAACCCACGGAGTGGGTAAGCCTCGGCGTGATTCAAAAGCAAAGCCTCCAGCATCTTTGAGCATACGCACTCCAAGGCAACCCATCTCTGGGTGTGTCGTGGCAAATTGTAAGCAGTCGGATAGCGTATGTTCAGTGAGAACCGTATCGGGATTTAGAAAAAGAATATAATCCCCTGTTGCTTGTTTGAGTGCAAGGTTATTGGCTCTTCCAAACCCTAAGTTTTTCTTACTTTCTATAAGGTGCAACTGCGGATACTCACTTTCTGGAAAAGATTTTCTCAAGAAGCCAATGGAATCATCTTTTGAAGCATTGTCTACCACGAATACTTCCACATCTTTTTCATCGGAGCGCCAAACAGGCATTAGGCATTGTGCTAAATAATGCTTAACGTTATAGCTCACTATGATGATGGAAAGTTTCATGCTTTAGGAACACACAAGAGTGAAGCAGTGAGGGCAAGAAGCATACAATAGAGAGCTGTTGTATCTGTCAAGCCATAATAGCAAATGGCACTAGGGAAAATAGCCAAGGAGTTGATGGAGAGGCGAATAGCACTCCATTTTTTCAAAGCTCTTCCAGTCTTGTCTGTTTCCACTTCTTGCTTGATGCGCGGAAAAGCCAAAAGTCGGCATGCCAGCCAAGAGCCTCCTACTGCTGTAATAACGCAGAGCGTGGAAAACGCATAGTTGAGCATCGGGCTATGCCCCAAAAATCCTTCTGTAATAAAGTCCATTTCGCAGGCAAGACACCAAAGGGCCACCAGCAACCACATACCGAAAAATAAAAGTCGTAAAATGTTCATTGTTTTAATTCTACACGATTTATGATGGAACGTCCCAATGTGATTTCGTCAGTATATTCCAATTCGTCGCCTACGCTGATACCACGCGCCAAAGTTGTCAGGCGTACATTGAAAGGAGCGAGTTTGCGAGAAATGAAAAAGTTTGTTGTATCGCCTTCCATTGTTGGACTCAAGGCGAAGATTATTTCTTGAATGCCGCCTTCTTCCATGCGCTTTACTAAGCTGTCTATCTCGAGATTATTAGGTCCAATGCCATCAATGGGGGATATGATACCACCTAGCACATGGTAGAGTCCACGATAGATACCCGTATTCTCAATGCTCAGGACGTTGCGTATATTCTCCACTACGCAAACTGTTGATTGGTCGCGCAGCGGATTAGAGCAGATGTCGCAAATGTCCGTATCGGAAATGTTGTGACAAACTTTACAGTATTTCACGCCATCAATGAGTTGGCTGAGACTTTCCGAAAGTGCATGTCCTGTTTCTGGCTTCTGTCGGAGCAAATGCAGAACAAGTCGGAGGGCTGTACGCCGTCCGATGCCAGGTAGTTTAGAGAATTCTCCTACTGTCCGTTCTAAAAGTTTCGAGGGGTATATTTCATTCATTTTCACTGCGAAGTTAAAAAAACAATTTGGAATTAGTATCTTTGCCGCAAATATAGTAGTGCTTTTATGAAGATAAATTCCGCTGAATTTGAGATTAGTAACAGTCGTGCAGACCAATGCCCCAAGAGCGATATTCCCGAATATGCTTTTATAGGACGTAGTAATGTGGGGAAAAGTTCTCTTATAAATATGTTGACACAGCGCAAAGGGCTTGCTATGACTTCTTCCACTCCAGGCAAGACAATGCTTATCAATCATTTTCGTATTAACGATGAATGGTACCTTGTGGACTTACCTGGCTACGGCTATGCGAAGCGTAGCAAGAAGGATCAAGAAAAATTGCAGAATATCATTTCTTTCTATGTTCTTGAACGCGAGCAACTCACAAATCTGTTTGTGCTGATCGATTCTCGCTTGAAACCGCAGAAGATCGATTTGGAATTTATCGAGTGGCTGGGCGAAAATGGCGTTCCCTTTAGTATAATTTTTACCAAAGCTGATAAGAATAAGAAGGGGGAACTGAGAAAAAATGTCGATACCTTTTTAGATACTTTGCGTGAGCAATGGGAAGAATTGCCTCCTCATTTTATCACGAGTAGTGAGAGTCGCTTGGGGCGCGAAGAACTTCTGAACTATATAGACAATATCAATAAATCCATTGAAGATACCAGTACTAAATAATTTATCCATGAGCCATGTCAAAGTGGCTCTTGTTGTTGCTGCCGTTCTCATTGCTGCCGTGTCGTTGCTGGTGAGCAATTTGCTCGTGCGCGACTTAACGCGTGAGGAGCAGTCGCGCATGGAAGTTTGGGCCGAAGCTATGAGTTCGTTAACGCGAGCTGATGAAAATACGGACCTAAACTTGGTGCTGAAAGTCATTAATGGAAACAATACCATCCCCGTGATAGTACAGGACAGTCGGGGCGAAATCTTGGCTGCCCGAAATGTAGAAGACGATGGAGGCTTTGTGTTTTGGAAAAATCGATTGGTGCAGGATTCCATAGACATAGCCATCATCGAACCGCATACTGCTTCCCACAAACAGCTACTCTTGAAGTTGCAACAGAAGGTGGAGCAGATGCAGCAAGAGGGCTACACGATGAAGATGAATTTGGATGGTGCGGGCGTACAAACCACGCTCTCGATATTCTACGAACCCTCTTTAATGCTACGCCGTTTGGCGCTCTATCCTTATATACAGTTGGGCGTTGTGGCCCTGTTTATCGTTGTGGCTCTGTTAGCCTTGTTGAGCAGTAAGCGGGCTGAACAAAATAAGGTGTGGGTGGGACTTTCTCGCGAAACAGCCCATCAGTTGGGCACTCCCATATCTTCGCTCATGGCAGGTGTGGAAATGCTCAAAGATCTTTATCCAGATGAGGCTTTAGTGCCAGAGATGGACAAAGATATACAACGCTTACAACTGATTGCTGAACGATTTTCAAAAATTGGTTCTGCTCCAGCCTTGGACAGTGAGGATTTGCGCCTAATCATACCGCGTGTAGTAGAATATATAGGGCGCAGAACTTCCGATAAAGTACAGATAACCACCGATTTCCCTTCTTCTTCTGTTTTCGTTCGTGTTAATGCTCCACTTTTTGAATGGGTCATTGAAAACTTGTGTAAGAATGCCATCGACGCCATGGCAGGTGTCGGACATATAAATATATGTGTGCGTCAGCGTGGAGCCATGGTAAACATAGAGGTTTCAGACACGGGAAAGGGGATATCCAAGAAGCGTTGGAAACGTGTATTCAAGCCTGGTTTCACTACGAAACAGCGAGGATGGGGATTGGGATTGTCGCTTGCCAAGCGTATTGTGGAAGAATATCACGAAGGACATATCTTTGTGAAAGCAAGCGAAATCAACCACGGGACTACCTTCTGCCTTCAGTTGAAAGCGGATTTACAGGATACATAAAAACTAAATAGAAAATGCTGAGACTTCCTCAAGGATTGCCTGCTGCAGAAGTGTTGCGAGCCGAAGGACACGCAGTGGCAGAATATGACCTCTGTGCTGTTCCAACGGATGCCCGAGTGGTTTTGCTCCTCAATCTCATGCCGCAAAAGGCTGTGACGGAGCTGGACATTGCTCGTGCGCTGTCGTTTCCTGATACTGACGTGCTTTTGCTGCCTGTGCGTATAGCCGGACAGACCTATAAGACTACGCCGATTGAACATATCCTGGCGTATTATGTTGATATAGAAACGATTTTGTCCGATAAACTTCAGTTTTCTTCTGCTCCTTCACTCATCATTACAGGTGCTCCTGTTGAGCAGATACCTTTTGAGGAAGTGCGGTATTGGCCACAACTTTGTGAGATTATGGACTGGGCTTTCCGCCAGCGGCTTAATACTTTATATATCTGTTGGGGCGCACAAGCTGGCCTTTATCATCATTATGGTATTCCAAAGTATGATAAGTCTGCAAAGTGTTTCGGTATTTTTAGTCAAAAAGTACTCGATGATAAGTGCCCTCTCATGCACGGACTTTCGCCTGCGTTCTTCATGCCCAATAGTAGACACACAGAAGTGAGATGTTCTGATTTTTCTGCACCTCAGTTGCAGATTGTAGCGGAAAGTCAAGAGAGTGGGGTGGGGGTGGTCTATGATGCGGCACATAAGAGCACGTTCATTGTTGGTCATTTGGAATATGAGCCTCATACGTTGGAAAATGAATACAAGCGGGACTTGACCAAAGGTCTGTCAATCCTGCCGCCAGAACATTATTATGAAGCTGATGACCCTAGTGGGCCAATCCTATGGCAATGGAAAGAAAAAGCTCGTCAGTTCTATCGGAATTGGTTGGATCTTTAATCTAGTCCTCTCTTTTCTCTTTCTTTTTTATGCCATTTAAAGCTGCTTTAATAGGGGCTTTAATCTGTCTGAAAATACAATAAGCGCGTCAGCTGACAGCCTTATTGTGTCAGCTGACGCAATAAGGGAATTTTGAAATACAATAAGGAAGCCGACGCCCCGCTTTATGACGTTCATAAACAGCGAGTTGCTGAGTCATAAAGCAGGGCGTCGGTCGCCTTTTTTTTCTTTGTTTGTTGAGCTGGAAGTGCCGTTAGTTGATAAAATTCCAGCTAATTCCGAGGCGCAGAACCAAGCGGTTGAGTGGATAGTGAGGCACAAGGAATGGGTTGCCCGTACCG
Source organism: Alloprevotella rava (assembly GCF_014195585.1). Classification (GTDB taxonomy): domain Bacteria; phylum Bacteroidota; class Bacteroidia; order Bacteroidales; family Bacteroidaceae; genus Alloprevotella; species Alloprevotella rava. The sequence continues at coordinate 131,821 of NZ_JACICA010000004.1, forward strand.
CTAGAATAATTCACGTGACTTGCCATTACATAGAAGCGCGTGCGCTTGAGATGAAAATTAACGTAGGCGTTAATCACCGGATAGTTGCCCAACTGTATGCGGTAGTTTGGATCCTGCATGGCGTATTGCCCAATGATGGGCGAGTAGGCTGGTGCGTAATACTTGGTAAAATAGCGCATGTCCGCGCCTAATGCTGTTTGCAGAACACGAGCTAGGCGGAATTTCAAATAGAGATTGGTCCAAACGGAAAAGGCAGGGAGAGGATAACTGTCCTTGTCGGTTGTGGCCTGATAGATAAGTTCATTCTCCCAATGCAGAATGCCCAGGTGAAAGTCTTGGCGTAAGGAAGCCGTAAGGAGTTGCACGCTACCACTATTTTGACGCACACCAACGCTGTGAGTGTAGTGTTGCACATTGTTGGTAAAGTTCGACGGAGTTAAGGTTTCAGCGAAGTAGGCCAACTTCTGAATGTTTTGGAGGTGGAAGGAAAGATGTGTATTCTTCCAAGAAAGACTACCGCCAAGGCGTACTGTCAGCTGATTGTCGAGATCTTTGTCCCACCAGGCATTGCGTGCGTGGAAATGGCGTAAGTAGAAATTGGGTTGCTCATTGCGAATAAAACCATCCAAGCGTACAGACACCGTGTCTTTCCAGAGCGGCAAGTCGACATCTGCTGTGCCCTCAATGTTAAATTCTCCCCAATTAGAACCATTACTGCGGATTTCGCCCAATACATCATAGTGGAACACGCGGCCTTGCTTTTTCATCAGTTGCGCGCCCAAAGTGAGGTAATGATTCGAGTATTTTTGTTCATACTGCGTGCCGCTTGCCGTGGTGTCGGGCAGGGTAAAACGATAGTATTCATGTTTTGCAAAGAGACGCATACCAGTTTTGACCCAGCGATTGAAGCCTTCGTTGATTTCTAATGCCACTAAATTCTCCACATGAGTATAGTCTGTCTTATCGCGAGCCGAATCATTGTTTAGATAATAGTCGTTGAAAAAATTACGTCCACCATTGGCAGCACTGCTGATAAAGCGGCGGTTGTTGAAATCCATTCGCAGCGTGTGGATAAGGCTTGTCACGGGTACAAAATGCGGAGTAAGTTTTAGCGAGTCAGTACTCGCGCTCATCTGGGTAGAGTCTGTTACCGTCGAAACCTTTGTTGCCGCTCGGTCGGCTTGTGTTGAAACAATTTTTCCATTTTTGTCCGTCCACCGTGTAAGACCAATACTATATCGGTGCGTGAAGAAAAGTATATTGTCTTGCTGTTTGCTGTTAGTGCGACTTAGATTAACAGGCATATCATCAGTGTCGTAACGAGTGGGAAACGATTCTGGACTTGTCACATATTCGTCCGTCTCAATACCTCCATTTTCGCGATTTTTCAGGTGGTTGGCAGCAAAGAAAGAATGGAGTGAATAGCGGTCGGAACGATATGAGCCGAAGAGTGTACCATTGAATGCTGACGTGGCTTGGCTGTCGTAGTAGCCACGCCCATAGAGATAGTCGAGCTTGAAGCCTAACCCCAAACGCTTATTTACATTGGTTGAAAAAAGAGCACGGATGCGGTCTTCACCATTCTGCTTATTGCCACATTCGTGATAAGTCAGGTTGGTGAAAGGCGACTTGGTATTCGTGAATAAGAGTTGATCGGGACGACGAAGAAAGAAATCAAAAGGCTGAGAAAATAGAAATTGTCCATCGCGAAAACTATTCTCCGTGCGATCTGTGAAGATGCGGCTCAAGCGTGGAGCTCCTAAATTACCCGTAAAATTATAGTGTCCTCTTATCCCCTCTGTGAAAGCTTCATTTGGAAAGAGATGGGGGATGGTGTCATAGTTTGCGGGGCGTACAGAACCGAAGCGGCTATCAATGGTCCAAGCATAAATGCCTTCGGGGACGTCCTCTTTTTCGACAGAGTCGGTTGCAAAATGATTTTCGCGTGTGTCAGTGTTTTGCTGGAGGTTCTGAGCGCCAAGAGGCTTCAGCAGCAGACATAGGGCAATAACGAAAAAATATTTGATATACATTCTAATAAGCCTTTTCTATTGAGGTGCGAAGTTATACATTTTTCATGAAATAATAGCGGCCAAAGATTTTGTGCTGTCCAATGGCCCTCTTGTGAGAACGGATTGTCATATTTCTTCCTGCTTTTTGAAGATTTCCTCTAAAGGCTGCACCTTTTGAAAAGGAGCATAAGATGTGCTGCTGATTTTTAATAGCGCATGATATTTTATGAACTATTCATTTTGAATATAATTGCTTCAATGCTTGGTTTTCCTTGGTGTTTTTATCTTTTTCCTTCACAGAGTAAAATTTTGTAGTTCACAGTTGTTGCATTAAATTTGCAAAATCATGTTAGAAGATAAGCAAAACGACTGGGATTGGCGGCAAATAAATGCCTTTGCTGCTCAAAATGGGGCGCTGTTAGGAATCTATGGATTCCTTAGTTTGGTGATTTATGCCGTTGGTCTACGCTATTCGCAAGTTTCTATGTTGGGACTCTTGCTTGTTCTTTCCAGTCCTTTCGTTGCTGCTTTTCTTTGTATCAGATTCAGGGAGACAATCACTGAGCGTAATGCTTCGTTTTCGTTTGGAAAAGGCTATGTTCATTGTTTGTTAATGGGTATTTATGCTGGTATACTGATAGCAATGTGTCTGTACATCTGGTTTGCATTTCTTGATAATGGCGCATTTGCTGATGCCTTTTTGTGTGCTGTTAGTCAGCCTCAGAGCCAACTATTTTTGCAAGAAATGCAACAACAAGGCGGATTGGTAAATCTCTACGAACTTACTGGCGCTACAACTCCACAGCAGTTGGCTGATGCTTTCCGCATCTTGCCGGCTTCAGTTTGGGCTTCGTCGGTGCTTTCTCTAACATTCTTTGTTGATCCCGTAATTTCTATTTTTATTGGACTATTCACCATGCGTCGCGGTATGGAGGTGTAGTTCATAAAATCCTAACGTAACACATATTATAATAATGGATATATCAGTAGTAGTACCTCTCTTTAACGAGGCTGAAAGTTTGCCCGACTTATATTCTTGGATTGTCAGGGTAATGAAAGAACATAATTTCACGTACGAGATTATCTTCGTTAGCGATGGTAGTACGGACGAGTCATGGAATATAATTGAGAATTTCTCGAAGGAAGATGCCAACGTCCATGGTATTAAGTTTCGCCGAAACTATGGTAAGTCGCCCGCATTATTTTGTGGTTTCCGCAAGGCGCAAGGAGATGTTGTTATCACGATGGATGCTGATCTCCAAGATTCGCCAGATGAGCTCCCAGAATTGTATCGGATGATTACAGAGGATGGATATGATCTCGTTTCTGGCTATAAGCAGAAACGCTACGATCCCCTCTCTAAGACGCTTCCTACAAAGCTTTTCAACGCTACCGCAAGAAAAGTGAGTGGCATTAAGAACCTTCACGATTTTAACTGCGGTTTAAAAGCCTATCGTCGGGATGTGGTGAAGAATATTGAGGTGTATGGCGAGATGCATCGTTATATTCCTTGGCTGGCAAAGAATGCTGGTTTCGATAAGATTGCAGAGAAGGTGGTACAGCATCAAGCTCGTAAGTTTGGACAAACTAAATTTGGTGGTTGGAATCGCTTCTTTAATGGTTATCTTGATTTGCTGAGTCTGTGGTTCCTCAATAGTTTCGGTTTGAAACCTATGCACGTCTTTGGCTTCTTAGGTAGTCTGATGTTTATTTTTGGTTTTATTGCAGTGTTAGTTGTAGGTGGCGTGAAATTGGTGGCTATTTGCCAGAACGTTCCTGCTCCTTTGGTGACAAATTCTCCTTACTTTTACATTGCTCTGACTATGATGATTCTTGGAACACAGCTCTTTGTGGCCGGTTTCTTGGGCGAACTCATCTCTCGCAATGCAGAAGGCCGCAACAACTATCAGATAGAGAAAGAAATGTAGTAAGGTTTGGGACACCTTACTGCTCTAAATATTTCAAACGATGACCATAGGTAAGATTTTTCCTTTCATCGCTTCCTTGTTTATATTAGGAGCGTGTAGCAATATAGATTGTCCATTGGATAACGTAGTGGAAATGACGTGCGGCTTGTATTCTGCCGAGAAGAAAACGTCATTAAAGCTGACTGATACGCTGACAGTTATGCCGCTTCATAGTGATAGTGTACTGCTCAATAGGGCGCAAAATGTTAGTTCCTTTGTTCTTCCGTTGAGCTATGCTGGAGATGTGGACACATTGTTGTTCCGCTTCTCGAATGCAGAAGGGCAGAGTGCAACAGACACTCTCTGGATTGGGAAGACAAACCAAAAGCATTTTGAAAGCTCAGATTGTCCGTTAAGTATCTTCCATACGCTGCAAACGGTGCGCTGGTCATCGCACGATATCTCTGTGATGCCTGTGACGATAGATAGTGTGAGCTTAGTTAGACCTATAGTGAATTATGAGAATATTGAGAATCTTCGTATTTTCTTGCGTACTGCTCAGTAGTTGTGCCCTTTCGGCGGCAGCAATGGTTCGTGATACGATTCAGACACAGCCACGCCCGATTGCGTTGGAGCCTGCCACGAAAAAAGAGCCTCTTTTGGCTGGATGCAGTGTAGGCTTCGATGTGTGCGGAACTGTGATGGCCTTGGCCACTCCCTTTGGGCAATACGAGGGAATGTTTCGGGTAAATCTCAAAAAGCGCTTCTTCCCAACGGCTGAATTAGGTCTAGGCGTTAGCAATCATACGGATGAAACATCAAACATTAAGTATAAGACCGCTTCTCCTTATCTCCGCTTAGGAGTAGACTATAATTTTTTGAAAGATCGCCATTCTGAAAATCGTCTCTTTGGAGGTATTCGTTTTGCTTATACTTCTTACAAGTTTGATCTCTCAGCTCCTGATTTGAAAGACCCTATTTATGGGACAACTGTTCCTTTCAATCTGACAGGCATTAAAGGAAATATGCTGTGGAGTGAGGTGATGTTTGGCGTAGAGGCTAAGATTTGGAAGTTTTTTCATGTGGGCTGGTCGGTTCGCTATAAGTTGCGGCTCCATGAAAGTAAGACGGAAGTAGATAATGCATGGTATGTCCCTGGCTATGGTAGATATGGATCCAATGGCTTGGGAGGTAGTTTCAATGTAGTCTTTGATATTTAGGGTACAAAAGTTTCTGCACAGCATTTTTCTTACGGTTGCGATGTGTGCAGAAGAGGTGTTTTGCAACGGTAAAAGAACTTTTATTTTAATATTTGAGATAATGATTGGTCCTTTTCCCTTAGGTAAGTTTTGGCATAGCAAATGGGGCGTTGTCCTTTTTCTGGCACTCGCTGTAGCAACGATTTTTATTCTTAGAAAGTCGAACTCAGCTGTTCCGCAGTACGACGAAGGCCCTATTTTTGGGACAGTGTACCATATTAAGTATAAATACGAACGCAATCTTAATAAAGAGATTCTTGCGGAACTGAACCGCGTGGATAATTCTATGTCCTTTTTTAATCCCACTTCTACAATCTCGAAAATCAATGCGGGGACAGACTCAAAGACCGATGAGCTTTTCCGAGAGGTCTTTTCCTTGGCAAAAAATATATCGAAGGAAACAAACGGAGCTTTTGATATTACTGTGGCGCCTTTGGTGAATGCGTGGGGATTTGGCTTCAAAACTCAGCAGTTGCCCACAAAGTCGCAAGTGGATAGTTTGCGCTCGTTGGTAGGTTTTAGCAAGGTGAACCTAGATGGAACAACCGTGAAGAAAACAGACCCGCGCGTGATGCTCGATTGCGGAGCTATTGCTAAGGGCTTCGGCGTGGATTGTGTGGCACGCTTATTTGATCGTTTGGGAATCCGGGACTATATGATAGAGATTGGCGGAGAGGTACGGACGCATGGGAAAAACTTTGAAGGAAAGCAATGGACGATCGGCATTCAACGTCCAGTAGCAGGAGAAGATGAGGTTCTGTCGGTGATGCATCTTCAAGAAAAGGCATTGGCAACGAGTGGAAACTATCGTAACTTTTATGTGAAGAACGGGCGTCGTTATGCCCACACGATAGACCCTCGCACGGGCTATCCTGTACAGCATAGTTTGCTGTCGGCTTCTATTATCGCATCCGATTGTGCCACAGCCGATGCCTACGCCACAAGTTTTATGGTCTTAGGTCTGGATGGAGCAAAGGAAGTGCTGAGTAAGCATCCAGAACTGAAGGCCTATTTGATTTATGAGCAGAACGGGAAACTACAAGTCTGGATGTCGCCAGGCTTGGAAAAAAATATAGTAGAATGATGATGGAAAAACAAACAGGCAAAGAGTCGCAACCTCATAGGAAAGACTCGTCCTCTTCGCCTTCGGAGAGTTTTATTTTCGACAAACTTTTACAACTTCCTCTCTTGCAAGGAATGGGACGCGCTGATGTGTTGACCATTGCAGGACAGGCCAAGATTGGCTTTGTGAAAAAAGAGAAAGGCTCTTGCATTGTGGAGCAAGGGAGCGTTTGTCAAAGTCTTATTTTTGTAGTAGAAGGGGAGGTTTGCACTCTTACATCGAGTGCAGATCGTAGCTATCAGCTAACGGAATGGATAAATCTTCCTCATGTAATTCAACCAGAATGTCTTTTTGGCGTTCAGACGCGTTATCTTCGTAGCGTTTATGCTGCGGGAAAGGTTCAACTGCTTGAGATTGCAAAATCTGCGGTGCGTGATTTTCTGTTCGACTACCCAACGTTTCGCATCAACTTTCTAAATATTTCCTGCTGGCAGTCGCAGCAATATATGCGTAGGCTTTGGGAAAATTATGCTACAACTATAGAAGCACGCTTCATTCAGTTTGTGCTGCATCGCTCACAACGCCCTGCTGGCAAAAAAGAGCTGAAAATAAAAATGACGCGTTTGGCCGAAGAACTCGGAGAAACGCGCCTAAGTGTTTCCTTTATGTTGCGCAAATTAGAAACAAAAGGACTCTTGGAAAGCAACAGGCAGAGAATCACGATTCCTGCTTTTGAACAACTCGTTAATAGCTAGAGCTATAACGATGTTAGTAGTTCGGCGGGCTGGTGAATAATCGTGGTGACTCCAATCTCTTGCAGAAAGGTTTCGTCGCGAAAGCCCCATGAGCAGGAAATACAAGGAATGCCCGCATTTTTTGCTGTTTCAAAATCTACTTCGCTATCGCCAACGTAGACGCTCTCGCTTTTTTCACTCCCTAATTGTTGCATGGCTGCCCATACGGTATCAGGGCTGGGTTTTCTCCGCACTTTTGCACTTTCGCCTACGGCAATGGGAATGAGCTCTTCAAAGAAGCGCTGGGTCAATTCTTGCACAGCATCGTTCCCCTTATTGGAAACGATGGCCATCTTTATACCTTTCTTTTTTAACTCTTGGAGCATTTCCCAAATGCCTGCATAAGGTTTGGTTGTGTCAAAACAGTGCTCTTGATAATACGACTTAAAAGTGTCTAAAACTTCAGCAATTTTGCTTTCTGACGTATTCTCTGGCACGGCGTGTGAGATGAGATATTTATAGCCATTGCCCAAAAACATACGAATCTCAGAAAGGGAGCGCTTGGGGAAGTTGTGAGCGCAAAGGGAAAAGTTCACACTGTCCGCTAAGTCCTGTAGCGTGTTAAGCAAAGTTCCATCTAAATCAAATATGACTGTTGTTATCATTATTTCTATTTATATTTGCAAATGCAAAGATAAAGAATCTCTTATGAAATATCACTTGTTTGGCCTTGCAGCCTTTTTGTCGCTGTCGGTTTCAGCCCAGCGCCCAGAACTTTCACAGCGTAATTTTAGTTCTCCTGCCGTGGAGAAGTGTATTGAAACTGTTTCTGCACGTATCACTCAGCCCAAAGTGCGTGAGATGTTTGCGCAGTGTTTTCCCAACACCTTGGATACCACGGTTCGTTATGGAAAAACATCAGATGGTGACGACGACACGTTTGTTATCACGGGAGATATTCCTGCTATGTGGTTGCGTGATAGTAGTGCTCAAGTGTGGCCTTACCTACGTTTGGTTTCAAAAGATCCAAAGTTGGCTCGTTTGATTCGAGGTGTATTGCGCCGCCAGTTCCGAAGTTTGCTTATCGATCCTTATGCCAATGCTTTCATGGAATCTCCTGATTCGATGAGCACCAACTGGACGGGCGACATCACCGAAATGAAGAAGGGCGTCTTTGAACGTAAGTATGAGCTTGATTCTCCCTGCTATCCCATTCGTCTGGCTTATGGCTATTGGAAAGCAACGGGAGATAAAACAGTTTTCGATAAACTTTGGGTAGACTGCATCCGAGAAGTGCTTACCACTCTGCATGCTCAGCAGCGTATGGATGGCACTTCTCCGTATCTTTTTATGCGTCGTACACACGCAATGCACGACACGCAATCTAATAGTGGCTACGGGCATCCAGGGAAACCTTGCGGCCTTATAGCTTCTTCTTTTCGCCCTTCCGACGACTGTACAGTATTTCCTTATAACATTCCCGGAAACTTTTTTGCAGTGAGTTGTCTTCGCAAGGCGGCTACTATTCTTCGTGATGTGAACAAAGAATGGGCTTTGGCAGATAGTTGCCAAGCGTTGGCCGAACAGGTGCAAGCTGCTCTCAAGCAATATGCGGTGGTGAAAACGGCTGATTTTGGTGAGGTTTATGCTTTTGAAGTAGATGGCTTTGGCTCTCATCTACTGATGGATGATGCAAATATCCCCTCTTTGCTTTCTCTTCCCTACATTGCTGACGTTTCTGTTGATGATCCCATTTATCAAAATACGCGTCGCTTCGTATGGAGTAAATCCAATCCTTATTTCTTCTCGGGAAAAGCCGGCGAAGGCATTGGTGGGCCTCATGAAGGAATTGGCTATATCTGGCCAATGTCTGACATTATGCTGGCTATGACTTCTACCAACTCTACTGAAATTAAAGCAGCTCTACAGCGCCTCATTACCACAGATGCTGGAACGAATTTTATTCATGAAGCTTACCGCCAAGAAGATGCTTCGAAGTTTACACGCACTTGGTTTGCCTGGGCTAATACGCTCTTTGGCGAATTAGTTTTACATCTTATTGATAACAATCAACTAGAACTTTTAAATTCGCTCCAATAAATTTTTGAGCGAACAATCGTTTGACTTATTGGCTACCTGCAAGCATTTCACTCTGCTATAAAGTAAAGAGAGCTTGCAGGTAGTCTTGTATTTATATGGACAAACAGCTTTGTGCTTTCCCTTTTTGAAGCTCTCAAATACCCTTATTGCGTTTGAAAATAGAATAAGGGAATCGGCTGGCAGAATAAGGATGTGAGCTGACAGTCTTATTGTATTTTCAAACGCAATAAGGATATTTGCGATTCCCTTTATGCTCTTTGTACTTCTCTATAGGAAATGTTGTAAAAAAGCTTCTGAAGTTTCATTTCTAACATATTAAAAAGTTGAAATGCTTCATGAAATGAAAAATTTTAGGGAGATTTTTTTTGTTAGGGCTATGAATAAGGTGTATAGACGCGGATATAAATCACGAAAGCTCTCATTTATACTTGAATAAATGAGAGCTTTCTTTTTAGCTAATAGTACTTTACAGTAAAATTCTTATAAATGTTTTGAGAAATTACCAATCAAGGCTTATCGGCACGTTATGTGAAAACACGGTTTGCGGTATTCATATTTGATATAGCAGGTTCCTAACCTGCGTTGATCGTTTAGAACCTCAGCTAAGATACTTTTCAAGCGCGTTCCCCATTCTGTGGGACGTTGTGTTCCATCTGGATCATTAACTCGCTCAAATTTGTTGTAGCCAATGTCAAAAGTAGTTCCATATAGATGGCAACTTTGTTCGGATGCATTAGAGTTGAAGCGGCGTAGTTTTTCTACGTCTTCTTGTGTTCTGGTGACGGAGGTGATAACAATCTTGTGGAATCCTACGCCCTTACTTGCACAAGAATCTATAAAGGAGCGAGCGATTTCATTGAGTAAGGTCGCTGCGCGGGGAACAAGATAGGGGATAGATTGGTGCAGGCGTTCAACTTTGTAGAACGGATTGTCGCCAATATAAACAAGCTTGTCTGAGTGTTTTATGGCCTCTGAGCGGTTAGCAATCACACTTGCCAATCCCAGCCGTTGAGCTGTAGCTAGCTGTACATCATTCATGTCTGGAAACGCATCAGCAAAAGTGGGTACACTGACTACGCGGTTTTTCACAGGTTGCCCATCATTCGTTACTAGTTTTATACTTGCGCGTGTACGAAGGAATATGGAGTCGACTTTTGCACTTTGCACTAAGATAGAATCCGTATTCCATTTTTGGTTGGGCGTAAGAACGGAATCCACAGCATTAAGGCTATGTGAGAGCGTAAGGTTCGGATTTGTGCATTTTATAATGAGTAGTATGAAGACGATAGTAAAGAATAAACCTAGAAAGTGAAGTCGAGTGAATCGCATATATTTTATTTGCTAATAGCTTTTGAATTTGTCGTTAACAAAAGTACTAAAAAACGCGAGATTATCCTTTGCTTTCATTATTTTTGCAGGAAAATAACATCTGCTCCTATAAGCCTTCTAGCCGTGGAGCCATTATTTATTCACTACCAATTTGATAGAGAAACATTACGTTATTGAAGAAGCAGACCCTGTAGTGTTCTATGGTGCAGGGAATGCTAATTTACGCTTGATAAGGGCACTTAATCCCAAGCTTCGCATAATAGGGCGTGACAACATCCTAAAAGTGATGGGGGATGAAGTAGAAATGGTTGCCTTTGAAGAGACTTTTCAAGCGCTTGTTGAACATTGTGTTAAGTTCAACACACTCACTGAAGAAAATATCATTGATATAACTCGTGGTGAAACTACAAAGAATGAGATTGCAGAGGATGTCATAGTTTACAGTACAGGCGGACGTCCCATTACGGCTCGTTCTGAAAATCAACGCAAACTTGTTGAAAATTTTGGTAAGAACGATTTGCTCTTCGCCATAGGGCCTGCTGGCTCAGGAAAGACATATACGGCTATAGCCTTGGCTGTGCGTGCGCTTAAGAATAAGTTGATTCGTAAAATCATCTTGAGCCGTCCTGCTGTGGAGGCTGGAGAAAAGTTGGGGTTCTTACCTGGAGATATGAAAGAAAAGATAGATCCATATCTCCAACCGCTTTATGATGCACTGCAAGAGATGATTCCCGCAGCAAAGCTGCAAGAATATATGGATACGAAAATCATTCAAATTGCTCCTCTAGCCTTTATGCGTGGACGAACGCTGAATGATGCCATCGTTATTCTTGATGAAGCGCAGAACACAACTACTGCTCAAATAAAAATGTTTCTCACCCGTATGGGTAAAGATACAAAGATGATTGTTACAGGCGATTTAACGCAGATAGATTTACCGTTGAGTCAGAAAAGCGGTCTGAAAGAAGCGCAGCGCATCTTGAAAGGAATTCCTGGTATCGCCTTTGTAGAGTTGACGAAGAAGGACATTGTGCGTCACAAGCTTGTCACGCGTATAGTTGAAGCCTACGAGTCCGACGAAAAAGAACGGAAAATAAAGCGTGAAATAAAGTCTCAATCTGCTTCATCTTTAATCCCAAAAAGCTAACAAGGCAATTTTGCTGTTGGCTTTGCTGCCGACAGCAGGAAAGTCAACAAAAAAATCTATAAACAAAATGAGTGCTTTAACAAAAACGGATTTTAATTTCCCAGGTCAGAAGGGAGTTTACCACGGAAAGGTTCGTGACGTTTATAACATTAACGACGAGCTGTTGGTAATGATTGCAACGGATCGCATCTCTGCTTTCGATGTTGTACTTCCCAAAGGTATTCCTTTTAAGGGGCAAGTTCTCAATCAGATTGCGGCAAAGTTTTTAGATGCCACTAAGGATATTTGTCCAAACTGGAAGTTAGCCACTCCCGATCCTATGGTTACGGCTGGCGTTCTTTGTAAAGGCTTTCCCGTTGAAATGATTGTTCGTGGTTATCTTTGCGGTAGTGCTTGGCGTACCTATAAGAGTGGCGTTCGCGAGATTTGTGGTGTTCGTCTACCTGATGGTATGAAAGAAAACCAAAAATTCCCTGAGCCCATTATTACTCCTACTACCAAAGCCGAGATAGGTGAGCACGATGCGGATATTTCTAAGGAAGAGATTCTGGCTCGTGGTCTGGCAATGCCAGAAGAATACGCTATCTTGGAGAAGTACACTATGGCATTGTTTAAGCGTGGCAGCGAAATTGCTGCAAAGCGCGGTCTGATTCTGGTAGATACGAAATATGAGTTCGGACTTCATGATGGAGAGATTTATTTGATGGATGAAATCCATACTCCCGACTCTTCTCGCTATTTCTATAATGAAGGCTATGAAGAGCGTTTTGAAGTAGGTCAGCCTCAGAAGCAACTCTCTAAGGAATTTGTTCGCGAATGGTTGATGGAAAATGGTTTCCAGGGTAAGGAAGGACAACAAGTTCCCGAAATGACGGATGAAATTGTTCGTAGTATTAGTGAACGCTATATAGAGCTTTACGAACACATTACAGGTGAGAAGTTCGAAGGTGACGAGAGCGAAGGTCTTGCAGAACGCATTGAGCAGAATGTTGCGACCTACTTGAAGTAAGTCCCTTTCTTCAATCATATTCATAAGGTTACGAGGTGCGAGGCAAGAAAAGTGTTCTCATACACCCTTTACTCGCATCTCGTAATCTTTTCTAATTTTTATTGTCTCCATTCTAAAACGCATTCTAAAGAAGATGTACAAGCAAGAGAAGATAAAACCCTACGGCGAAGAGGGCCGAAAAGGTGAGCAAGTTGAGAAAATGTTCGATAATATAGCTCCTACTTATGACCTCCTTAATCACTCCTTATCATTCGGTCTTGATCGCTATTGGCGCAATACAGCTATTGACACTCTTTTGCCTTATGCTCCCAAGCAGATTCTTGACGTGGCTACGGGAACAGGCGATTTTGCTTTGCTAGCTACTCGCCGGTTGAAGCCAGAGCAGCTCTTGGGTGTGGATCTTAGTGAAGGAATGTTGGAGGTGGGACGTCGTAAAGTTGCGGAAGCAGGACTGTCTGATGTCATAAAGTTTCAAAAGGAAGATTGTCTGCAATTATCTTTTCCCGATAATGCTTTTGATGCAGTTACAGTGGCTTATGGCGTCCGGAACTTTGAGGATCTCGACCGCGGACTTTGTGAGATGCGCCGTGTTCTTAGAGAAGGTGGTCGCCTTGTTATCATCGAACTTACCACACCGCGTTCTTTCCCGATGAAGCAAGTATTTGGGTTGTATTCTCATGTACTCATGCCGCTGGTTGGGCGGTTCATATCGAAAGATACAAAGGCATATAACTATCTCCCCGCTTCTATGGAGGCATTCCCGCAAGGCGAGGAAATGCAAAAGATTCTGCAAAAGGCTGGCTTCAAAGACGTTCAGTTTAAGCGTTTTACCTTTGGTTTGAGCACTCTCTATATTGCAACGAAATGAAGGAGCACTACGGATTGATTGGTTATCCTTTGGAGCATTCCTTTTCTGCTCGTTTCTTTTCTGAGAAATTTGAGCAAGAGGGCATTGCAGCTATTTATAAAAACTATGAAATACTCAGGGCAGAGCAGTTGTTAGACATTATTCAAGATCCGCAGTTGCGAGGCTTGAATGTCACTATCCCTTACAAGCAATCCGTCCTGCCAATGCTCGACAGAATATCAGAAGAAGCCAAAGCCATAGGGGCGGTCAATGTCATTCGTGTAAGTCATGATGCCGATGGTGTTCATCTTTATGGCTATAATAGTGATGTCGTGGGTTTTAGTCGATCAATTACTCCGCTGCTCAATCCCTCCCATAAACAGGCGCTGATTCTTGGAACGGGCGGGGCTTCTAAAGCTGTTGTGTATGGGCTTCAACAACTCGGCATTGCCTCTACTTTCGTTAGCCGGAGTAAGAAATCTGGGCAACTGACTTATGAAGAACTTTCTCCAGCTATTATGGCCGCGCATACCGTTATTGTCAACTGCTCTCCCGTTGGAATGTTTCCGCACATAGATGAGGCGCCTGCCATTCCTTACGCATCACTTACTCCTCAACACCTTCTTTACGATTTGGTTTATAATCCCGAGCAAACACAGTTTATGACTCGCGGATCAGCCCGTGGAGCTATGGTGAAGAATGGCCTTGAGATGCTCCACATTCAAGCCCTTGTGGCATGGGATTTCTGGCATGAAAGATAGTTTCTCTTTTAGCTGTCCTTTGGAGCTTATGTTTATCTGCTTATTTAGTAAAATATAAATCTATTCTGTCTTTATTTTGTCAGATTTCTTGTTCTCTTAAAAAAAACTTACTTTTGCGCAAAATAAAAGTCTATGAAAACTTTACGGAAAATCTTTATGGTAATGCTGTTGGCCATGCTATCTGTGTCTGCCGCAGCAGATGTTGTAGTCGGCCGGGTGATTGATGCCTTGACGAAGCAGCCTTTGGAGGATGCAGTTGTAGCTGTTGAATCACACGTCGATAGAATATCTTTTGTGATTAATGCGCTAACTGATAGTTTAGGGAACTTCTCTTCTGATGCAATGGGTATGGCCACGCTCCGCGCTACAATGGTGGGGTATAAAACTACTATTCGGCGATTTGTGGCGGGAGATTTGGGAGGAAATGATACCATACATATAGGCGATATTGCCATAGAGCCTTCCGATATTTTATTGAAGAGTGCTGTGGTTCAAGGCCATGCAAAGCGTTTTACAATGCGTGGAGATACAGTTGTCTTCAATCCCGCGGCTTTCAATCTAAGTGAAGGAGCTCGCTTAGAGGAACTCATAAAGAAACTACCGGGAGTTACCATCAAAGATGGGCAACTCTATTGGATGGATAAGCCCATCCGCATTTTGATGAATGGGCAACCTATGATGGCCAACAATGATTTGCTGACGCAACAGTTGCCTGCAGAAGCTGTTGAGAATATCAAGGCTTATAACAAAGCCTCAAAAATGAAGGAACGCACAGGTAAGGACGATGGAGCGGAAGATCATGTTCTTGATATTACTATTAAGCCTGGTTTCCTTGATAAGTGGTATGGCACGGCTTCTTTAACAGGGCAAACGCCCAAACGGGCGCAGGTGAATCTTGATGCCACTTATCTTTCAATCCATGACCCTGTTTTAGCAGTGTTCAACTGGGATAATTTGGCAAATCATGTGTTGGAAAGAAGTTTCAGATATTCGTCAATAGGTTCTTATTCTCCTTTTGGCCGACAGCTCTTTGGTGCTTTGGGCTATAAACATCAAAAAGGAGAGGACTCGCAGGCCAGTTATATTTCTCCTTTTCTGAATATCGGCCGGACAGATACTTGGCAGAATACGCATGAAACAGAAGAAACATTCTTTCCTAACCAAGATAGAACTTTCCAGCTAACAGATCACTATGTGCGTAAGAATGTATTTAACCCTAAGTTTATGCTGGAAGGTGAGTGGCAGCCAGATTCCGCCAACTCTTTGTCTTATTCGTTTGAAGCAGGATATAGTAAAGAAACTCATATAGATAATACGCTTTATGGCGTTTATAGTGCCGACCCTTATGCAGTTGTCGACAATCCTTTGCATTCCAATCTTCCAGCACTATTGGCAATAAGAACTGTTAACTCTGATACACGGCAAACTACATGTGAGGATGCGTCAAACGTACAGGGAAAACTCAAATGGACACATTTTTTCGCTGACAAGAGTAAGCTGGAAATCGGTATGAATGCAGGAGGTAAGAGCGGAGTTCTTCGTCAGTCGCTCAATCGCGACATATCCTATGTGTCACGTGCTCCTATTAGCGAGGTACAATATGGGCGCGCTCCGTCCCATTCTTCAAACTTAGAGACATTTGTGAGCTATGATCGTTGGTTTGGGCGTAATTGTAGACTTTCGGCGAAATATGAGTACGACCGTGGTCGCAGTTTTGCTCGTAAGGATCTTTATCGGCTGAGCGATTTGCCCTCTTATGATGGTTTGTCTCCCTTTCCTCAGGATTCTCTTAATCGGGTTCGTGACGTGAACAATTCTTATCGTCGTCGCGATGTCAGCAATTCGCAGAAAATCAGTCTTGACGCAACGTGGAATGTGGCCAAATTCCAATTCTTTCCATCTCTCGAAGTACAGAATCTGCACCGCCAACTTAGCTATTTGCGCGGGAGAGTGGATACTACTGCCACACGTCGTGATTGGTATGTTAGACCAGAATTTTTCGTACATTGGAAAATTCGAAAAGGAGTCACGTTGAAGGGAGGCTATGAATACTCTGCTACTCCCGCAGACCAACTTAGCCAAATAGCTTGGGTAGACAATACAAATCCGCTGTATATCACGGAAGGCAACCCGAACTTGAAAGATAGTTACACTCATCATGTTTCGCTTTCGTTTTTAGGAAATATTGCCCGTTCTGTACAGAGTTTTCAGTTCACGGCTGATTACCGACGCTTTGTGAATCCTATCGGAACTCTCTTTTCTTACAACTCTACAACGGGAGTCTATCGCTCTTGTCCCATCAATGTGCGCGGAGGCTATAACTGGACTTTCAGCGGTAGCTATCAGCGTGCATTGTCTGACTATTTCACAATGGGCGGAAGAAGCAGTGTTTCTCTGATTCGTAGCTATGGTTACCTAACGGCTACTCCTCTGACACCTACCCCTGCTTTGAATCGTTCTCAGCAAACGCAGTTTACCATCCATCCCAATTTGGTTTATGAAGGCCAAAAATTGCTCTTAGAGTTGGCCGGAGCTTATACTTTTAGCTATCGTAACAATAGCGAGACATTCAACTACAACAATCGCTTAGATTCCTATTTTGCAAACGTTATAGCCCGCTATAAAATACCCAACTGGACATTTCAGACCAATTTCCGAGTTCAAGGTTACCATGGCTATGTTGTTCCTGCTATGAATCGTCCGCGCTTTATCTGGAATTCCAACGTAGATTGGGGCTTCTTGCATGGAAAGGCACATCTCAAACTCTCTGTCGATGATATTCTCAATCAGCAACGTCGATTCTTTACAGATATATCTGCTTATAGTCGTACTGAAACCATCTATGGAACCATGCACCATTTTGCTTCGTTGACATTTACGTATCATTTTGATGCGCACAAAACAAAAGAGGGGAGAGAACGTGAGAAGTACAATCGTTCGTTGAGATAGATGAAGATATAGTAGACTTTGTTAAAGAACTTTTTAGTGAGGCGAAAGAAAGTGTGCCTATCAAAGTCGTTTTTCTCAAGGTTTAAATCTGATTTTTCCGATTATTTTTTCACCAGGTGAAAGCGGAATTTCAATACTTCTATTCTGACTAAAAATATCCTTATTGTATTTGAAAATACAATAAGGAAATCAGCTGACATCCTTATTGTGTCAGCTGACGCAATAAGGATATTTTTAGCATTACTTATGTTGTTGTATATCAGTGTTATATGATTTTCTGATTGAGAGTATTCCCCTTTTCTGTAGAATGAAAATCCCCACATCCAAAGCCTATGCGGCTGAAAGATGTGGGGATTGTTTTTGAGAAAAATTTAGAACGCTGTTTATCGAACTATAATCTTGCGACCACCAATGATATAAATACCAGCGGGGAGATTAAAGTTGGTTTGTGTAGGATTCACGTTGCGGAGAATCAAACGGCCAGTCGTATCGTAGACATTTACTTCTTTCGTGTTGAGGCTCATTGTATTGACGCCTGTTGTGGGGCTTTCAACATAGAGCGTAATGGGATGCTGACCTTGCGTGTAGGTGGAGAAGCGAGAAAATGAAGAATTGTACCGAATCTCGCGACGATTGTTGCCTACGTTGGCAATGCGCGTGTCGCCACCAGTGAAGGTGATGGTCCACTGAGCTGAAGCGGTTGTTGCATTTTGGCTCGTGTTAATTTTGTTCTTGTTAACTTCGAGTGAGAGGTACACATTTTCCACTTCGTCAAGGAGTGTCCAAGCATCGTTCTGGCCTCCCAATTTGATGGCATAGGGCTTGCCCGAAGCATTTACTTCTGTCTGAATCGTACCATCAACAATGGAGATGTTTGTCTCTGTGCGATAGTCTCTAGAACTCTGTGCACTCATCGCTCGGCTTTCGCCCTCACAAATAATGAGGTAGCGGCTGCCTGCTTTGAGCTGAGAAGCACTGTTTACGCGTACCCAAAGGTTCTCGCCAGTAGGTGGAGGAGTAGTGCTCTCAATAGTCCAACTGCGCGTGATGGTATTACTCTTATGCTCGTCCTTTACGGTGTAAGCAGAAACCGTTGTAGCTTGGGTGATGGTTAGTGTAACAGTTGATGTGGTTGTTTGTTCGCTGCCTCCGTTAATGGTGTAGACGAGTGTAGAGCCTGCTGTTGGAATAGATATAGTCACAACTGTGTTTGCAGCTACTTCGCCACTTGCTAAACTGAAGATTGGAGCAGCTGGTGCATTTGTATCAGAAGGCGTAGTTGATTCGTTATAGTTGGCAGGGTCGAAGTTTGTGCCCATCTTTTCTCCCCACACATATTGTTCAAGTCCAGGGAAGTCCACATAAGGATTGCGGTTGTGCTGGAACGTATAAACAGCGTTGTTGCGGTCAATTTCCTTTTTGCTCACAGGATCTTCCTTAGCCCATTTCATAAGAACATCAAGCTCCCACTGAGCAATGCCAGGATAAGTGCCTTTTCCGAAAACGCCGCCCCAAGAGCCGATACGATTCTCATAGCATGTTGCCATATAGAAATAGATACGAGCAAAGTCACCTTTGTATTCATCGTTGGGCTCAAACACCGTGCCTGAGTAGCCAGGGTTGGCGCAGCTACCCACCTTTGAGAAACCTCCGTTTGAGGTGTAGGTAGGTGTAGAAACATTACCGAAGGGGAAACTTCCGCGGCGATTATTGACGTATCCATCCGTTGGAACGACATGGAACGCGTCGCTCTTCATGGGGGAAGCTTTTTTGAACCAACTTTGAGGTACGCTGTGTTCACGATTGTACATATCTCCCTCTTTGCTATAACCTCCATTGTGGTCGTTGATGGAATAGTTGGTAGTGCCAGAATACATATCCCAGATTTTACCATCAGGGCGAATGTCAGACTTCTGGTAGACAGTGAAGAGTCCACTATAGCCTACATCGGTGTGTGGCCCAATAATTTTGAAGAGAGCTGTTTTGAGTTCTTGCCCCGACTTTCCAGAGGCTGCATTGTAGTAGCCGTTGGGGATTTGCGCCAAAAGCGTTGTTGCCATACTTAATAGTAGGGCAAAAAGAAACGTTTTTTTCATGTATAATGATGTTTGTAATGAATTGTAAATTAGTCATCCAAGTTTTCAAGAGCGAAACAGGTGAGTGGGGCGCAAAGGTAGGCAAAATAGTAGAGACCGCAATATCTTTCTATGATTGTTGTATTGTTAAACGCCTCTTTTCGCCTGCTAAAGCTCTCTGCTCGCCGAAAAAAATTTGGTGGTATTTGCATTTTCCCGTATCTTAGCACTCGTAAAAAGAATAGATTCCATTTTATGGATTATCAAAAGCTACCGACAACGCAAGGGACTTTTCATTTCTTGCGCTTTTATGCAACTATAAAAAGTAGGCTTCTCTTACTTTTTTTGTTGATACCTTTTTTCTGTCGGGCTGAAGTGTGGACGCCCGAAAACCTCCCTATGCCTTATTTGCAGAACGCTTTTCATCATGTGTGCAATCCTGATGGAGTGCTTTCGCCCGCTATAGAAGATTCTATCAATCAAAAGTTGGTGGATCTTGAGCAAACGCGTGGCGTGCAAGCTATAGTCGTGGCTGTAGAACGTGTTGAAGATGCCAATGCTTATCAGTTTGGTATGGACTTAGCGCGTAAATATGGCATTGGTAGTAAAAAGCAAAATACGGGACTTGTTATCGTTTTGGCAACGAAAGATAGAAAATACTATATCCTCACTGGTGAGGGGCTGGAAGGTACTCTACCCGACGCTATCTGCTCGCGCGTTGAGAATCGCATAATGAAACCTTTCTTGAAACAAGGGGACTGGGACAATGCGATGCTGAAGAGTGTTGACGCTTTAGTGGGGTATATGAATGGCGATGAGAGCCTTGAAGCGGAAAAAGAAGAAGAGGAAGATCCGCTTGTTGTAGCGTTTATCGCCATTTTCGTTGGGATTATTGTGTTTGCTTTCATTGCGGCAGTTCAGCCTAAACGGCGATGTCCAAAATGCGGCAAACGACAGCTGCGTAAGATTCAACAAACGTATGTAAAGGTCAATGGAAAATGGTGCATACGCACATTGTGGCGTTGTTCTGTTTGTGGATATTCTAAATATACACACGATGAACCGAATAATGGTGGCGGAATTGGCCGCAACACTTCAGCCTATCCTCCGTTATTTAGCGGCGGTTTAGGGGGAGGAAGTAGAGGCGGCGGAGGTTTTTCTGGCGGTTCCTTTGGTGGTGGCTCTTTCGGTGGAGGCGGTGCTGGCGGCTCTTTCTGATAGGATTGCTGCAAAGTTTCACCTTCTTGCACGAAAGCATAACTTTCCGATGTGTCAAAAGAATTATTAACTCGATAAATAAATATTACAAAAATGAAAAGTATAAGCGTTTTACCAAAGAGCATGATTGTTTTGCTCTCTTTCTTAGCTATTATCGGCCTTGGCCTGCTTTGGGGAGTCATAGTGCGCAACGGATTGGTTCAAGAAGATGAAAATGTCTCTACTGCTTGGGCCAATGTGCAGACACAGTATCAACGTCGTGCAGACTTGATTCCTAATCTTGTCAACACCGTGAAAGGTTATGCCAAGCATGAGGAGCAGACTTTCAAAGAAGTGGTTGAAGCACGTGCAAAGGCAACTCAAATCACGGTTAATCCAGAAAACTTGACGCCTGAGAAGCTCAAAGAGTATCAGGCTGCGCAAGGCGAATTGGGAAGTGCACTCGGTAAACTCATTGCCGTTAGCGAGAACTATCCCCAACTCAAGGCTAACGAAAATTTTATGGAATTACAAGCACAATTGGAGGGAACAGAGAATCGTATCAATGAGAGCCGGAAACGTTATAATGAGTCCGTTCAATCCTACAATGTGAAGGTTCGTACATTCCCTTCTAACCTCATTGCTAATATTTGTGGCTTCCAAACAAAGAATAAGTTTGAAGCAGATGCTGCTGCACAAAATGCACCGAAAGTAGAGTTCTAATTTTCCTAAGTTTTCATTTATTATATGAACAATCGTTATATGGCTCGTGGCGTCTCGGCTATGAAAGAAGACGTACATAATGCTATTAAGAATATCGACAAGGGACTTTTCCCTCAAGCCTTTTGTAAAATCATTCCAGATATTTTAGGAGGCGATCCAGACTACTGTAACATCATGCACGCTGATGGTGCTGGTACCAAATCATCTTTGGCTTATCTGTATTGGAAAGAAACTGGCGATGTGAGCGTATGGAAAGGTATTGCGCAAGATGCACTCATAATGAACACGGATGACTTGCTCTGTGTGGGCGCGGTAGACAATATACTTGTTTCCAGTACGATTGGTCGCAACAAAATGCTCATTCCTGGCGAGGTAATAAGTGCTATTATAAATGGTACTGATGAACTTCTCCAACAAATGCGTGATATGGGCGTAGGTATTTATGCTACCGGAGGTGAAACGGCAGATGTGGGCGACTTGGTTCGTACGATCATTGTGGACAGTACGGTAACGTGCCGAATGAAGCGCAGCGATGTTATCGACAATGCCAACATTCGTCCAGGCAATGTTATTGTGGGCTTGAGCAGTTGCGGACAAGCCACTTACGAGAAAGAATATAATGGCGGAATGGGCTCTAATGGTTTGACGAGTGCTCGTCATGATGTTTTTGCTAAGTATCTGGCTGCAAAATATCCCGAGAGCTACGACCATGCTGTGCCTGAAGAACTTGTTTACAGCGGGAAATTCCGTTTGGAGGATGAAGTGGACGGTGCACCCGTTAATGCTGGCAAACTCGTACTGAGTCCTACGCGAACTTATGCGCCTGTTGTGAAGCGTTTGCTTGATGAGCTTCGTCCGCGTATTCATGGTATGGTGCATTGTACGGGAGGTGCGCAAACTAAAGTGTTGCATTTCGTTGGTGAAAATTGTCGCGTTATCAAGGATAATATGTTCCCTGTTCCACCTCTCTTCCGTGCTATTCAGCAGCAAAGTCAAACGGAATGGCAGGAGATGTATAAAGTGTTCAATATGGGACATCGCCTCGAAGTTTATCTTGCTCCAGAGGATGCCGATAAGGTTATTGCTATCTCCAAAAGCTTCAATATCGATGCCCAAGTTGTTGGTCGCATCGAAGAAGGCAAACGAAGCTTGACTATTCAGAGCGAATTCGGCACATTCAACTATTGATTATCGAACATCTCGGAGGGGCTGAGCATTTAGATTTCCGAGATTTTCTAATAACAGCTTATGTCAAATAATTCTATACTTGAGAAACTCGACGGCCTGCGTGGCCGCTTCGATGAAGTCTCAACACTCATTACCGACCCTAATGTCATTGCCGATCAGCAACGCTATGTTCGTTTGACAAAGGAATATAAGGATTTGGAAGATCTGATGAATGCACGTGAGAAGTATGCGCATTTGTTGGAGAATCTGGAAGAAAGTAAGGATATCTTGCTCAATGAGAGCGATCCAGAGATGAAAGAAATGGCTCGAGAGGAGGTGGCTACCTGCGAAGCCCAGATACCCGAGCTGGAAGAACAAATAAAGCTGATGCTTGTACCAAAAGATCCAGAAGATGGTAAAAATGCTATTCTCGAAATCCGTGCTGGTACTGGTGGTGATGAAGCTGCACTTTTTGCAGGTGACCTTTTCCGTATGTATTCTAAGTACTGCGAGACAAAGGGATGGACTTTTGAAGTCAGTTCTGCCTCAGAAGGAGCTGTCGGTGGTTTCAAAGAAATTGTTATTTCGGTAACGGGCGCAGATGTCTACGGAGTTTTGAAATACGAAAGCGGTGTGCACCGCGTTCAGCGCGTACCCGCCACAGAGACACAAGGACGTGTTCATACCTCTGCGGCTACGGTAGCCGTGTTGCCAGAAGCAGAGCCTTTCGATGTGGAGATTCACGAAGGCGAAATCAAGTGGGACACGTTCCGCAGTTCGGGAGCTGGTGGCCAGAACGTGAACAAGGTGGAATCAGGTGTGCGCCTGCGCTACAACTGGAAGAATCCCAACACGGGTGAAGTGGAGGAGATACTGATTGAGTGTACAGAAACGCGCGATCAACCTAAGAATAAGGAACGCGCATTGGCTCGTTTGCGTACCTATATCTACGATCACGAGCATCAGAAGTATGTTGATGATATTGCCAATCGTCGTAAGTCGCTTGTTTCTACGGGTGACCGCTCTGCCAAGATTCGTACCTATAATTATCCTCAAGGGCGCATCACGGATCATCGTATCAACTACACCATATATAATCTTTCTGCTTTTATGGATGGAGATATTCAAGATTGCATTGATCATCTCATCGTGGCGGAGAATGCAGAACGTTTGAAAGAAACAGAAATGTAAATTTATTATTAACCATAAAAAATACAGGAATGTTTAAGTTTATCAACAAATACTTGGATATGCTGTCGGGCGAATCTCTTCTGCGTTTGTGGCACCGTTTCTGGTTACCATTACTCGAAGTTTGTGTGTTGGCAGTCCTACTCTTATGTGGAATTCACATTGAAAATTTGGACGCACAGCGTTGGTGGCAGGTTGCTGTCTATTTCTTGAGTAGTGGAGCTATATTATCGCTTTCCCTACAATTGTGGGGCGAAGAGGTACGACGCAAGTGGTTGCGTTGGACAGTATTTGGAGTTCTTCAAGCACTTTGGGTAGTTAATGCTATCTACCTCTACTATGTGTCTGACTTCAGCATAGAACATTTTGTGAGTAATCTCTCACTAGTTACATCTTTTGGCTTGAGCGTTTTGGTATGTTCATTCTTTCGTTCAAAGAATGATTTGCCATATTGGAACTTCTCGCTTTACACGCTTGCTACAGCTATCGTATCTATAATTATTGGTGGCGTACTTCAGGGAGGAGTATCTTTGCTCTATTGGATGCTAGATATTCTATTCAATATAGATGTCTCTTGGAAGGTATATATTGATACGTCCATTATTACAGCACTGCTATTGTCAGTATTCCTTTTTCTCTTGCAACAACCTTATGGAGAGAAGAAGCACAATTATACGTTGCACTCCGTTCAAATTCTGAACATTTTTGCACGCTTTTTGTTGGCTCCACTATTAATGGTCTACGCAGTTGTGCTTTATGTTTATGCTGCTCGCATTCTTGTGGCGTGGACTTTGCCTATTGGATGGGTTTCCGTTCCCGTTAGCATTTTGGTGGTAGGCGTAATCTTGCTCATCATATTGCTTTATCCAGCGCGGATGCAAGAAACTCCAAATAAGTTTGATAAGTTGTCCTGTCGTTGGATGCCACTTCTTATCTTGCCTTTGCTTATTTTGATGACGGTGGGAATAGCGAAGCGTCTAAACGATTACGGCATTACTTACATGCGCCTTTATCTCCTGCTTTTCAATTTTTGGTGCTATGGCATCTGTGTGTATCTCATCTTTACGCGCTCGCTGAAAATCAAGGCCATTTTGCTATCCTTCAGCATTCTTTTTGTGCTCTCCTCTGTTGGCCCCTGGAATTTTGTTAACGTAACACAGCGTGTATTGGCGAATCAGGTGAGAGGAATCATAGAGAATAGTGTGAAGAAGCCAAAGTTACCAATGGATGATGAAACCTTTGATACCTATGTGAAAACGCTTCCTTATGAGCAACATAGTATATTGGTGAATAAACTGAGCTATCTTCATTATAATATTGGTTCTTCGGCAGTAAAAGAGTTTATCACGAAGGATGTTACTTTATGGGATAAAGAAGTTGCCGATACTTTGAGTCTCAATTATGTTTTCCAGGTAGAGGACGATGTTTTCACTATTCCTGCGGGGGTAGAACGTATAGCTGCATTTGATGTGTATAGTAGTGATATTGCTGATTCCGTTCGTACCACAGATATAATGGTTGTTTCTTCAGTAGTGGAAGAAGCAGGAAAGGAACACGAGTACTTTGTGTCGTTCCGTCTTTCGGACATTAAGAAATGGTCGAAGTTACAAACCCCTGTTAAGCCTCTTATCGTTCCAACTCGGGATAAGAATGTAGATCTTTTGATTACTAATTTCTCTTTCTATTCTGGATCGAATAAATTAGACACTGAAGATAAGAACCTATCTGTGCATGGTTATTTACTCTTCTATAAAAATAAAGGCAAAAATGAATAAGCAACAACTCATTCGCCAGATTCGCGAACGTCGTAGTTTCCTTTGCGTTGGTTTGGATACAGACCTTAAGAAAATGCCTGCGTGCGTATTGAAAGGCGACAATCCCATTTTTACTTTCAACAAAGCTATTATTGATGCTACTGCTCCATACTGTGTAGCATACAAGCCAAACTTAGCTTTCTATGAATGCTTTGGTTTGGAAGGTTGGAAGGCTTTGGAGAAAACTATCAAGTATCTCAAGATGGAGTATCCCGACCATTTTATCATTGCTGATGCTAAGCGCGGAGACATTGGTAATACGAGTGCAATGTATGCTCGTGGGATGTTTGAAGAGATGGATGTTGATGCCCTAACTGTAGCTCCTTATATGGGAGAGGACAGTGTGACTCCTTTTTTGCAGTATCCCGATAAATGGGTTGTTCTTTTGGCTTTGACGAGTAATAAAGGTAGTCATGACTTCCAACTGACGGAGGATAGCCATGGCGAACGTTTATTTGAGAAAGTGCTCCGTGTTAGTCAACAATGGGCAGATGCCGATCGTATGATGTATGTTGTTGGTGCCACTCAAGGTCGCCTCTTTGAGGATATTCGCCGTATTGCGCCAAACAATTTTCTGCTTGTTCCTGGCGTAGGAGCTCAAGGTGGAAGTCTCGAAGAAGTATGCAAATATGGTATGACTTCCGAATGTGGCCTCCTTGTCAATTCTTCTCGCGGTATCATCTACGCTAGTTCTGAAGAGGACTACGCTGAAGTGGCAGCTCAAAAAGCTCAAGAGCTCCAGCAACAAATGGATATACTCTTAACTGCAAAAGGATTGTAATATATCAGGCAGTAGCACACCATTGTGCGCGTCTTAATAATAGCTCTCGAAAGATAGAAAATACTTTCGAGGGCTATAAATATCTATCAAAAAGTTGATATAGTCATTATCGTAAATGATAAAGGCTGCAATTTGAAAAATGGTTGCAGACTTTATTATTCTTTGTTGTCTGTTTCTTTGCTTTGTGCAAACTACGACTCTATCTCACACAAACTTCTTCAGCATGAAATCCGCGGAGGAAATCTTCGATATGCATGCGCTTCTTACCAGCAAGTTGGATTTCTAAAAGATTTAAATAGCCATCTTTGAGGGCAACTTTCATAGATTTTTTGCCGTCCAAAAGGACTGTACCAACAGGAGCAGTGGGAGTGCAGAATTCTTTTTCGGTTTTGAAGATTTTTAGCATCTGTTCTTTTCCGTTAGCCACAAGAGTTGTCCAAGCTGCGGGATAGGGAGAGAGACCACGAATGAAATCATAGGTGCGCTTAACGCCGTACGCCCAATCAATTTGGCAAGTTTCTTTGAAGATTTTTGGAGCAGGGCGTAAAGGTTCTTCAGAGGCGAATTGCTCTTGAGGAATTGGGCGTACATTATCGGCGATGATATTGTCGACAGTTTCTAGCACGAGATCACCGCCCAGCATCATAAGTTTGTTGTGTACATTCTCTACATTGTCCGTATCAAGGATGGGAACTTTCACTTGCTGAATGATATTTCCTGTATCAATTTCCTGCTGAAGGAAGAAGGTGGTGATACCCGTTTCTGTGTCGCCATTGATAACAGCCCAGTTGATGGGGGCTGCTCCACGATATTGCGGAAGGAGAGAAGCGTGGAGGTTGAACGTTCCTAAGCGCGGCATCGCCCAAACCACTTCTGGTAGCATTCTGAATGCCACCACAATTTGCAAGTCGGCTTTTAGTGAACGAAGTTCTTCAATAAAGTCAGGATCTTTCAGTTTCACTGGTTGGAGCAGCTTTAGTCCGTGCTCTACGGCATATTTCTTAACAGCCGATTGCGAGAGTTGATCCTGATGACGCCCCATAGGTTTGTCGGGCATAGTGATAACTCCCACAACGTTATAGCCTCCTTCCACAAGGCGTCGTAAGCTCTCCACAGCGAAATCGGGAGTACCCATATATACGATTCTTAAATCTTCTTTTGTCATTATTATTCTTGTGAGAAATCTTTGATTAGCTGTCGGTAAGAGCTATAAACATGAGTTTTCGATACGAAACCAGCAAACGTGTGATTAGCTCGGAGAACGGGAAGGACTTCCGCGTCATTTTCTTGAAACTTATCCATAACGACTTGCATCGTATCGTCCACATTTAGAACAGCAACAGGTTGTTGCATGAGTTGTTCTGCTGTGTAGAGGCGATAAAGCTCGCTGCGGAAAATAAATTTTCGGATTTTGCGCAAGTTGATAATGCCCAATAGTGTACCTTTTCGATCTGTCACAGCAAAATCTTCCCCGCCCGTAGTTGAGATAGTTTGCACCATTTGCCCCAGTCGAGTATCAAGAGAAAACGTAGGACATTCTTTCTCTATAACAGATTCTAACGACATCAAAGTTAGGATACTTTGGTCTATATGATGTGTGAGCAAATCGCCCCTACGGGCAAGGCGAATGGCATAGATATTATGTTTCTCAAAAATGTTGATAGTGATGAAGGATACCGCACTCACAATGAGTAACGGAACAAACATATCGTAGCCACCTGTGAGCTCTGCAATAAGGAACACGCCCAGCAAAGGAGCATGAAACACGCCGCTCATGAGTCCCGCCATACCTAAAAGTGCATAGTTTTGGAATGGTACATATATGCCAAATAGATGAAACTCATTCCAAATGCTGGAGAAAACAAAGCCCACTAAACAGCCTAAGAAGAGGCTGGGAGCAAAAGTACCACCGCAGCCACCACCGCCATTTGTAGCTGTGGTGGCAAATACTTTCACGAGGATGATGAGTGATAGATAAAGTAATAATAGCTCCGGATGTCCATAAAATAGTGAGTTGTTCATCAATCTGTCCAGATCCGTTAGGCTCTTGGCATTGATGATGTGCCCAATCGTTTCATAGCCTTCGCCGTAAAGCAAAGGAAAGAAATAAATGAGGATGGCTAAGGTGAAACCTCCGAGTGCTACCTTATAGTATAGATTCTTGATGCGTCCAAACACTTGCTCGAAAGAACTCATGGCTCTAGTGAAATAGAGCGACAGCAAGCCACAAACGATTCCGAGCAATATCGAGGTTGGGATGCGCTCTACCACAAACGGAGCATTGAGATGGAAGTTGAACATCGCTTCCGTACCTGTTAGAATATAGGTGACGCAAGTTGCTGTCAAGGCAGCGATAAGAAGCGGAACAATGGAGGACATCGTCATGTCCAACATCAAGACTTCGAGCGTGAAAACTACGCCAGCAATAGGGGCTTTAAAAATTCCAGCGATAGCAGCTGATGCTCCACAGCCCACAAGGATCATCAAGGTGCGATGATCCAATTTGAAAGTGTTTCCCAGGGTTGAACCGATCGCTGCACCTGTTAGCACGATGGGCGACTCTGCTCCAACAGAACCACCGAAACCAATGGTGATACTTGAAGCTATGACACTCGACCAACAGTTGTGCTGCCTGATGTGTCCGCGCTGTCGACTGATGGCATAAAGTATTTTAGTGATGCCGTGCCCAATGCTATCTTTGACGACATATTTAATGAAAAGCGCCGTTAGCAGGATACCTATAATGGGATAGACAAGGTAGAGCCATTGCGCTCGTGTGGTGTCGAATTGATAGGTGAGTAGAAATTCTATTTCGCTGATAAGCCACTTGAGGAACTGCGCAGCCAAAGCCGCACCTATGCCAGCAAGGAATGCTAGCAGGAGCAGAAAATGGCGAGCACTGAGGTGCTGCTTTCTCCAAATGTTAAAGCGTTTGAGGATGATTTCCATAAATGGCTGCGCAAAAGATTATCTGCGAATGACTTCTACCAGACCACCTGCCCCCAATTTGATAATACTTGAGGCTGGCGGGTTACCTTTTTCGCCACGGCGACTGGTGCAAATGTAATCAACAGCTTCTAAAATTTCGTTAGGAATATCACGAAACTTGTGTGGGGAGGGCTCTCCACTGATATTAGCAGAAGTAGAAACAATGGCGCGTTTCATGCGAAAACAGAGCTGCTTGCTAAAAGGCTCATTGGTGATGCGAATGCCTACGCTACCATCTTCGGCTAGCAAATTAGCCGCAAGATTGCGCGCTCCGTCGTAAATAATCGTTGTGGGTTTAGTGCTTAGTTCTATGATGTCCCAAGCCACGTTAGGCACCTCACGAACATAGAATTGTACTTTTGCTTCGGAGTCGACAAGAGTGATGAGTGCTTTAGAATCAGTTCTGCGCTTAATTTCATATATCTTTTTGACAGCCTCCTCATTGGTGGCATCGCATCCCAATCCCCAAATGGTATCAGTGGGGTAGAGAATGATACCGCCGCGGTTCATTACTTCAACGGCTTGTCGAATATCTTCCTGCCATTCGCGGGGAAGAGGTTTGGGGCGTTCAGGAAGAACTCTCTCTTCTGATGTTTTTTTCTGAAATTTCTTGTTACTCATAGAAGTCATAAGTAGTTGCGCGAAATTACATTAAAAAAGCAATATAACAAAGTAGGATGATTATTTATTGCTCATAATCAAGGGCTTCTACAGCATGATAAAATGCGAGATAACAGTTGATGCAATCGGAGGCTTTTTGCAATTAGGTGTTAAGAATCTTCTTTTCTGTTATATCTCTCTCGTATAGGAGTTGAAAAGATCTTCAGATTTTTCAGAACGCTTCATTTCTCTATGTATTCTTCTTTTGAGTAAATTAGTGAGCAATGGATTATCCTCTATGGGAAGCTTTGGATGCTTTTTTAGAAATTTCTTGGGAGCGTGCAAGCGTAATAAAGCGAGTCGTGAATATCCTTATTGCGTTTTCAGATACAATAAGCCTATCAGCTGACATCCTTATTGCGTCAGCCGAGGCACTTATTGTAGCTACAGATAGGAACGGTGAAGCAGAGGATATGAATATACCCCTTCTCCCTATATGTTATTTTTTCGTTGTCACGTTGTCACACTTTGAACATAACCAATTGAGAATGTACACTTTATGAGCGTGACGACGCGTGACAACGGTGTGACAACAAAAAAAAGTTGTTGTCACGCGCATAAGTCCTTATCTATCAGCATCTTCTCTTCCCGCGTGACAACGTGACAACAAAAATCGAGTTTTTTCTATAGGAGGAGAGAGGGAGAATACTCCCTCAACGCTTTCAGTGCGACACCGCCGGTGTCGGAAGATAGTGCCGTTGTCTGTCCACGGGTTCACCCTCACTATCGTTCGGGCATCACCCGCGGTTAAGCATGGTGCGCTTCCGCAGGAGGCGTCAGTTACTCTGTGCTGCTATGACTATGGCTGTGGAAGCGGAGCAGTGATGGAGTATTGACAGAGCTATAGGTGGAGTTGGTCACGGACTGTGCATAGACTTTTTACGATGTGTGTGAGGAGGCGTAAGATAGACTTCCCTCGTGCTCACCCACTGTCCCCGGCGGGGACACACCATGCGTAACCGCGGGTGATGCCCGAAGGGTGAAACCCGTGGATGGGCAACGACACAAACCTCCGACGCAGGAAGCGTCGCACAGCACCCACGCTCATCCGTCCACTCCCCTCAACGATTTTTTTTGCATTATTAAATAAGTTTCCATACCTTTGCAAAAAGTACAGATTTAATAAAAGAAACTTGTCGCTTTGCTTTTAAAAGACTCGAAAGGTGTACAAGATATTAATCGAATGATTTGAGTTTACTATTAACAATAGCCCAACTTCCCGATACGGCACTCCTAAAAAGCAGAAAGACGCTAAGGAAATAAAGGGGAAGCAAAATTATGAGAAAACAATTACTCAAGAATTTATGTGCAGTATTCCTCACATGGTTCACGGCTTTATTCTTCCTTCCGCAGTCTGCCCAAGCACAGGACAAGGAGGCCTATGTAGTGAAAAGCAGCGATAAGACAACTCTCACCTTCTACTACGACACCCAGAAATCATCCCGTACTGGGAGCAATGTGTGGGGTATTAACGAGACAACGAAAAAAAATGGAGACATTATTCCTATTTGGGCTGGAACATCCCGGCAACCAGAAAAAGAGGTTACTAAAGTTTTTTTCGATGTGTCTTTTAAGGATTTTCGCCCTACCACAACTTCTAAATGGTTTCAGTGTTTCAGAAATCTAAAGGATATCAATGGATTAGATAATCTCAAAACAACTGAAACAACCACAATGTTTTCGATGTTTAATAGTTGCATAAACTTAAATTCCCTTGATCTTTTCAACTTCAACACGGAGAAGGTGAAAGACATGACTGAAATGTTTAAAGGCTGCTCAAGTTTAAGCGCCCTCAACCTCTCCAGTTTCAATACAGAGAAGGTGCAAGACATGAGAGAAATGTTTAAAGGCTGCTTAAGTTTAAGCACCCTCGACCTCTCCAGCTTCAAGACGGAGAATGTACAAGACATGACTGAAATGTTTAAAGACTGTCAGAGTTTGAAATCCATCAACCTCTCCAGCTTCAAGACGGAGAATGTACAAGACATGAGAGAAATGTTTTATGGCTGCTCAAGTTTAAGTTCCCTCGACCTCTCCAGCTTCAAGACAGAGAATGTGCAAAACATGCATAAAATGTTTATTTACTGTGTCAGTCTCATTGAACTCAACCTCTCCAGCTTCAAGACAGAAAATGTGCAAGACATGAGAGAAATGTTTAGAGACTGCCGGAGTTTGAAATCCCTCGACCTCTCCAGCTTCAAAACAGAGAAGGTGCAAGACATGTATGAAATGTTTAATGGCTGCAAGAGTTTAACCTCTCTCAACCTCTCCAACTTCGATACGAAGAATGTTCAAAAAATGGGAAAAATATTTTCTGGCTGCTCAAGTTTAAGCACCCTCGACCTCTCCAGCTTCAAGACAGAGAAGGTTAAGAGCATGTATCAAATGTTTAGGAGCTGCCAGAATTTAACTTCCCTTGATCTCTCCAACTTCAAGACGGAGAACGTGCAAAACATGAGTGAAATGTTTAATGGCTGCCAGAATTTAACTTCCCTCAATCTCTCCAACTTCAATACAGAGAATGTGCAAACAATGAACGGAATGTTTAATGGCTGCTCGAGTTTAAATTCTCTCAACCTTTCCAACTTCAATACGAAGAATACTAAACTCATGGAAGCAATGTTTAGAGGCTGCTCGAGTTTAAGTTCTCTCGACCTTTCCAACTTCAATACGGAGAATATGCAAGATATGAGAGAAATGTTTTATGAGTGCAATTCTCTAACAACCATCTATTGTAATAATACTTGGACATGCTCATACTCTGGTGAGATGTTCTATAATTGTACAAATCTCCAAGGAGCTGTACCCTACAATGCAAGTAAGATTGATGTCTCCATGGCGAATCCCGAAACAGGATATTTCACAAAGAAAGAAAGTACAGGAGTTACCACCGCTACCCTCGATGGCGATGCAAACATCCAGGCGATTTACTCTACTAACGGACGCAGACTCAACGAGCTACAGCGCGGGCTGAATATCGTCCGCATGAGCAACGGAACTACGCAGAAGATTCTGCGCAAATAGCCTTCTCTACAAAGAAATCCCTACGAACTTACATCGCAGGAAGTTCCTATTCGTAGGGAATCTTTTTATTTGTATGATAGTGTGTGATTTTATATTATGCTCGAATTCAAGAAGTGTTCTCTATTATAAACAAAACACGGGCGCAATGCAAAGACGCGTCCGTGTTTTGTCTATAAAAATGGAAGTTTTAGAACTCGCTTGTAAAGTGGAACTTAATGTGTTCGAAGTCTTGTTGCGCCATAGTGAGCATATAGCCTGAGTCAGCAAGGAATACATCGCGCCCTTCGCGATCTTTTGCCATATATTGGTATTTGCGTTGTTTGAACTTCTCAAGTTCTGCTTCATCATCGCTTTCTATCCAGCAAGCCTTGTAGAGCGAAATAGGTTCCCATCGACATTTTGCGTTATATTCGTTTTCCAAGCGATACTGAATAACCTCAAATTGAAGTTGTCCCACTGTTCCGATGATTTTTCGACCATTGAACTGGTTTACAAATAACTGTGCTACGCCCTCGTCCATCAATTGCTCAATGCCTCGATTGAGCTGCTTGGTCTTCATGGGGTCTGCATTCTCGATATACTTAAACATTTCTGGAGAGAAGCTGGGGAGGCCGCGGAAGTGGAGATCTTCACCTGCGGTTAGAGTGTCGCCAATCTTGAAAATGCCGTTATCGGGCAAACCTACAATGTCGCCTGGCCATGCTTCATCAATGGTGCTTTTGCGCTGTGCCATGAATTGAGTGGGGGAGGAGAAGCGTACCATTTTGCCTTGGCGCACATGGAAGTAAGGTGTGTTTCGTGTGAACTTGCCGCTACAAATTTTGCAAAATGCAATACAAGAGCGGTGGTTGGGGTCGATATTTGCCGTAATCTTGAAGATAAAGCCTGTAAACTTGGATTCTTCAGGTACTATCAGCCTCTCTTCTGCCTGTGTAGGGCGTGGACTGGGGGCTATCTCTACAAAGCAGTCAAGCAATTCTTTCACACCAAAATTGTTGAGAGCAGAGCCAAAGAAAACGGGGGCAACCTCTGCATCAAGATAGTTTGTACGGTTGAAATCATCGTAAACACCATCTACCATTTCGAGATCTTCGCGTAACTTTTCTGCATCAATTTTTCCAACCTGATTTTCGAGTTCGTCAGAATTGATGTCTACTTCTACCTTTTTAGTGATGTGCTGCTTGTCGGGTGTGAAGAGATTGAGCTTCTGTTCATAGATATTATAGACACCCTTGAACCTCTGTCCCTGATTGATAGGCCAAGAAAGTGGGCGTACTTTGATTTGCAACTCTTGTTCAAGTTCATCAAGGAGATCGAAAGGGTCGCGACCTTCACGATCCATCTTGTTGATATAGATGATTACTGGCGTCTTGCGCATACGGCAAACCGTCATCAGCTTACGCGTCTGATTTTCTACACCTTTTGCACTATCAACGACGATAATTGCACTATCAACGGCTGTGAGCGTGCGGAATGTATCTTCAGCAAAGTCTTGGTGTCCCGGCGTGTCGAGGATATTAACTTTGTAGCCTTCATAGTCGAACTCCATCACTGAAGTGGTTACGGAGATACCGCGTTGTTTCTCTATCTCCATCCAGTCCGATGTGGCAGACTTCTTAATCTTATTGTTCTTGACAGCGCCAGCCACTTGAATCTGGCCACCGAAGAGTAGAAGCTTTTCGGTTAGTGTCGTTTTACCCGCATCCGGGTGGGAAATAATGGCGAATGTTCGCCTGCGTTCAATTTCCTGATTCATTATTATATATATGGTGCGTTGTGTACTCTGTTATTTTTTTAGTTTATCAATACATATTTTGAGAGATTCCTCCCACCAGGGAATGTCTATGTCAAAAGTCTTTTTAATCTTAGTTTTATCTAAAACAGAATAATGTGGACGTTTTGCAGGCGTGGGATATTCTTCTGTGTGGAGAGGCTTTATACGGCAATCATTTATACCGGCTAAGCGATGTATTGTTTTTGTAAAGTCGTACCAAGAGCAGACTCCTTCGTTTGAGAAGTGATAAATGCCTGGGATGGGACTTTTTTTTATAATTTCTAAGATGACTTTTGCTAAATCGGCAGCATAAGTAGGTGTCCCAATTTGATCGAAGATGACGCCAAGTTCTTCTTTCTCTTTACCTAGGCGTATCATCGTTTTGACAAAGTTGTTACCAAAAATGGAGTAAAGCCATGCAGTGCGAATGATGACCGCACTTGGGCAAGCTGCCGTGACAGCTTGTTCTCCTTTTAGTTTGGTATGTCCATAAACACTGTTGGGGCAAGTTGGGACATTTTCTTTGTATGGAATTTGGTTGGTTCCATCAAAGACATAATCCGTGGAAATGTGGATGAGCGAACCTCCTGCTTCTTGAATAGCTTCAGCCAAAAAGCCTGGAGCCTTATGGTTTAGACGGTCACAAAGTTCCTCCTGACTTTCTGCTTTGTCAACAGCTGTAAAAGCAGCACAGTTGATGATAAAGTTGATGTTGTTTTTCCGAATAAACGTCCGAATATCTTCAGGCTTTGTAATGTCTAGTTCTTCAATATCGGTAAAAAAGAAATGCCAGCCTTTGTGGAGTGGTGCTTGAAGTTGAATTTCACTACCTAGCTGACCATTGCTTCCAGTAACTAATATGTTCATATCAGAAATCTATTGCTTCTTTTTGATTTTTTAGAAAATAGTCGGACAACTGTCCAAGTAGCGTCGATATATCTGTTACAGCTTTTTGAGTTTCTGCAGAAATTTCTTTGTGCTGAAGTCTCAGTAGCATTGTACCGTAAAGAATATCAAAACAAGTTTCTATTTCATTCTTTTCATTCTGCTCTCCTTTTGCTCTAACTTCTATCACATACGGTAGGACTCGATAATACATACTTTTATAGTACGGAAAATTTTCAGATTGCAATAGTTGAGCGTTTATCTCTATGAGTCCCTCCAGAGTGTTGCAGTTTATTTGAAGATGTCCTTTTCCCTGTTTTTCTTCACAAATCATCATTTCGCAAAGATTACTGTACCATTCTTCAACTTCTTTTACTTGTTCTGGGGGTAGAGTAAAGCGATTTAGGTATTCGCTCTTGATGCGATCAATATTACACTGGTAAGCACGAAGAATGTCTTCTACTTGCCACATATAAAGTAGATATTCCGCACGATTTGAAGAACGGAGCTTGTTGGCGATAATCATAATGGGGAATTTTAATAGAGCGACAGATGGAAAATGGTCATACAAGCGTAGCTGACAGCAACAACAACAACAATCCATCCAATTGTTTGATTGAGCCGTATAATACCGCGCACACCAAAACTCTTCTTGGCTTTTGTGATAACATAAGTTAGTCCATACCACCAAATCATAGCCCCTACCATAATACTTATGTAGCCCACACACATCATTAGAGGTTGGTCAGGGATGACAAACGTAAGCATATTGTAGAGTGCTATAAACAAGAAGATGATAAGAGGATTTGAGATGGTAAGTAGGAAGGCTGTAAGAAAATTATGGAAAAGCGTCCCTTTTCCCTTACTGCTTTGTGGTGGGCGAACAATTTTCTTGGGATCTGATCGGAGTGTCCAGATGCCAAAAAGTAATAACATTATTGAGCCTACAAGTTTTAGCCAAAAAAGATTGCGTTGGTCGTCAATGAAATCCATCATAAACGACATGCCAAAACCTGTCATGAGTGCATAAAAAATATCACTGACCGCTGCTCCTGCTCCAGTTACAATACCATAATTCCTTCCTTTTCGCATTGTTCGTTGGATGCAAAGAATACCTACTGGCCCCATAGGAGCAGAGGCGAAGATGCCAATAAGTAGCCCCTTCACCATTAACTGAAAAATACCTATGAAATCCGCAAAAATATCCATTGCGGGCGCAAAGTTAGTCCAATATAGTCAGATCACAAAATTTAATCATTGTATCTTAATATATTATGACTAACTCTTTAAGTGATGTGTGTTAAGTGATGTGTGGCTGATAGTGATTATCGAAAAAGGAGTGAGTCGCATTTTTTTTAAATTAGAACTTAAAAAAAGAGCAGAAAAATTTTGTGGATTATTTAAAAGTTGTACTTTTGCAAAGTAAATATTACATAACTCTTATTTGAACAAACCAAATACTACGATAATTATGGCAGAGGAATTTGAGAAACCATATGTGATCGGTCTTGATATGGGCGGGACGAATTCTGTTTTTGGCGTTGTTGATCAGCGTGGTACTATAAAAGCTCAAACAGTAATTAGTTCAAAAGCTTATCCTGATGTTAATGATTACGTTAATGCTGCGGTTGAAGCATTGCAGCCAGCGTTAGATCTTATTGGTGGTATTGAGTTTGTGAAAGGTATGGGAATTGGTGCCCCCAATGCGAATTTTTATACAGGAAACATTGAAGATGCTCCTAATTTAGCTTGGAAAGGCGTTATTCCTATTGCTTCTCTTTTTGAGGAGGCGTTGGGTGTTCCAGCGCGTGTAACAAATGACGCAAATGCAGCAGCTTTGGGTGAAATGACATATGGTGTAGCTCGTGGTATGAAGAACTTTATTATGATTACCCTTGGTACAGGAGTTGGCTCAGGTATTGTTGTCGATGGGAATGTCGTTTATGGTTCTGATGGCTTTGCGGGAGAATTAGGTCATGCAATTGTTGATCGTTCTGTTGAAGCTCGTGTGTGTGGTTGTGGACGTAATGGTTGTTTGGAAACTTACTGTTCTGCCACGGGTGTGGCTCGCACAGCACGTTTGATGCTGGAAAGCACAGACGAACCAAGTATGTTGCGGGATTTAAAACCTGAGGATATTACGAGCTTCGAAGTCTTCAAAGCTGCAGAAGCTGGCGAGAAAGTAGCAAAAGATATCTTTGATTTTACAGGCCGTATTTTAGGTCAAGCTTGTGCAAACTTTGCCTTGTTTAATGCTCCTGAAGCTTTTGTCTTCTTTGGAGGATTAACAAAAGCTGGTCACTGGCTCATGGATCCAATAGCAAAAGCTTATGAGGAGAATAGCTTGATGACCTATCGCGGTAAGGCTCGTCTGCTCGTTAGTTCCTTGAATGGATCTGAAGCTGCAGTTTTGGGTGCTTCCGCTCTTGGTTGGGAATAATTTCCCACTTTAGTTTTGGCTCTTTTAGAGTTGTTTTTTCATATAGTTTTTAGAATCTCATACATGCAGGCTTTGTTCTGTCCATGTGTGGGATTCTTTATTTTGGCTCAAATGGTATTTGGATTTTGAAGAAAAGTAGGAATAATAAGGGAATATTTTGTAGTGTCGAAGGAATATTGTACTTTTGCACCGCTTTTTAGCATAAATCAATTAACTAAATTATTAAATGTATGACAAATCAGTACGAGACCGTCTTCATCCTGACTCCCGTGTTGTCTGAACAGCAGATGACGGAGACGGTAGAAAAGTTCAAGGCACTGCTCACCGAGAAGGGTGCAGAACTCTTGAATGA
The DNA here is from genome assembly GCF_014195585.1 of Alloprevotella rava. Taxonomy (GTDB): domain Bacteria; phylum Bacteroidota; class Bacteroidia; order Bacteroidales; family Bacteroidaceae; genus Alloprevotella; species Alloprevotella rava. Next base: position 170,006 of record NZ_JACICA010000004.1, read on the forward strand.
AGAGAACTGGGGTATGAAGAAAATGGCTTATCCCATTCAAAAGAAATCCACTGGTTTCTACACTCTCCTCGAGTTCAAAGCAGAACCTGAGGTAATTGAGAGACTGGAAATTGCTTATCGTCGTGACGAGCGTGTTCTCCGTTATCTTACGGTGAAACTTGACAAGTATGCAGCTCAGTACGCAGAAAAGCGTCGTAACAAGTAAATTAAAGGAGGACTAAAGAATGGCACAAGCACAAAGTGAAATCCGTTATTTAAACGCCCCGTCAATCGACGTTAAGAAAAAGAAGTATTGCCGTTTCAAGAAAAGCGGTATTAAGTACATTGACTACAAGGATCCTGAGTTCCTCAAGAAGTTCTTGAACGAACAAGGTAAGATTCTGCCTCGCCGCATTACTGGAACTTCTCTGAAGTATCAGCGTCGTGTAGCTCAGGCAGTTAAGAGAGCTCGCCACTTGGCTCTGCTCCCCTTCGTAACAGATTTGATGAAATAATTTAAGGAGGAACAAGACTATGCAAGTAATTCTTAAGGAAAATATTATCGGCCTTGGTTACAAGGACGAGGTTGTGACTGTCAAAGATGGTTATGGCCGCAATTATCTTATTCCTACAGGTAAGGCTGTCATTGCAAGCAAATCTGCTTTGAAGGTACTTGAGGAAGAACTCAAGCAGCGTGCAAAGAAGATAGCTAAGATCAAGGCTGACGCTGAGGCTCAGGCTGCACAGTTGAACAACATTAAGCCTATTTCTATTGAGATGAAGGTAAGTGCTAATGGTTCAACTTATGGTTCCGTAAATGCTACTACTATTGCTGAGGAACTTGGTAAGCAAGGCTTTGAAATCGACCGTAAGATCATCGTTATGAAAGATGCTAAGACGGTTGGTGTTCACACAGCTGTTGTTAAGCTCCACAAGGATGTAGAAGTAGAAGTTAACTTCACAGTAGTTGCCGAAGGCGCTCAAGCTGCCCCTGCAGTTGAAGATGTCGCACCTGCAGCTGAAACTGTTGAGGCTACAGAAGCTCCTGCAGAAGCTTAATCTCAACCCCAAACAAATTTCCCAATACAATAGCCGTGCCCTCGGGTGCGGCTTTCTTTTTTAGGAAACTATCGGCTGAACTTTCGAATATAAGTCGATACCTATTCTTCAATAACTCTCAGATGAGATATTTCATACAGTTTTCATACGATGGGCGCAATTATCATGGCTGGCAGGTACAGCCTAATGCTCATTCTGTGCAGGCAGAAATCAATCATGCTTTATCCACCATATTACGGGAAGAAATCTTAACGACGGGGGCTGGTCGCACCGATGCTGGCGTATCAGCTAAAATGATGTGGGCACATTTTGATTGTGCTGGTGAGATAGATAGTGTACAGTTGTCTTATAAGCTCAATCGTTTTTTGCCAGAAGATATAGCAATTCAACGCATTGTTCTTGTTGCCGATAATGCTCATGCACGTTTTGATGCCACCGCGCGTACCTATCATTATTTTATTTATCAGCAGAAAAATCCTTTTTATCGAGATTTTGCAGCTCGATTTACTAGTCCGCTTGATTTTAAGTTAATGAATAAAGCTGCATCTCTGCTTCTCAATGTTGTTGATTTTACTAGTTTTAGTAAAGTTAATACGGATACTAAAACGAATAATTGCCGAGTTCAAAAAGCTTTATGGGAACAAGTGGGGGAAGATCTTTGGCGTTTTGAAATCACTGCTGATCGTTTCTTGCGAAATATGGTTCGTGCCATTGTTGGAACACTCATAGAAGTGGGACGTGGGCGTATGACGCTGAGTCAATTTGAAGAAGTAATTGCTCGTAAAGATCGTTGTGCAGCTGCTGATTCTGTGCCTGGAAATGCACTGTTTCTTGTTGATGTTCAATATCCTTATCTCTGATTGTAATGCTTTGGATTCTATTGGCATTTCTCTCCGCCGCATTGTTAGGATTTTATGATGTTTTCAAGAAGCTCTCTTTGCATAACAATGCTGTTATTCCTGTTTTGGTGATAAATACAGTGGTGTGCAACTGTCTGTTTTTTCCTTTTATTATAAGCTCTGCTGTGGGGTGGATCACTCCTGATGAATCTTTCTTCATTCCAGAGCTCGGAAGCCGTGCTCATTTTTATGTAATCCTAAAGGCGTTTGTTGTGCTTAGCAGTTGGACCTGTGGTTATTATGCCATTAAACATCTGTCTCTTACCATCGTAGGTCCTATAAATGCAACGCGGCCTATTATGACACTTGTTGGTGCTTTGCTTGTATTTGGAGAAAACCTCAACTTATGGCAATGGGCTGGTGTCTTACTAGCAATTCTATCCTTTTTCCTTCTTAGTAGGAGTGGTAAGAAAGAAGGTATAAATTTCAGCCATAATCGTTGGATTTTTCTTCTTGTTTTAGCAGCAATTCTGGGTGCTATTAGTGGGATGTATGATAAATATTTAATGAGCACGATACATCTTGACAAGCTCTTTGTGCAGGGATGGTATAATTTCTATCAGATGCTTCTTATGGGGCTGGTAATGGCCTTTCTCTGGCTACCTCAGCGAAAACGTACAACGCCGTTTCGTTGGCGTTGGTCTATTGTTTGCATCTCTCTCTTTCTTACTGCTGCAGATTTGGCCTACTTTTATGCACTTAGCTTGCCTGGTGCAATGATATCTATCGTTTCAATGGTTCGTCGTAGCAGTGTGTTAGTAAGCTTTCTTTTTGGTGCTTTTATTTTTCATGAAAAGAATTTACGAGCCAAAGCCTTTGATTTATTACTCGTTCTTCTTGGTATGATATGCTTATATATAGGCACGCGCTGATGGTGATAAAATGGAGTAGTTTGGAGTCCTTTTTTAGAATATCTTCTTAAAAGAATTTGTGTGGAGGATTTTCTTTCCAGCGACCACGTGTGAAGTCTGGAATTTCAACAGGACGACTTTCTTCCTGTGCGGAGATTTGTGAAAGCTCTGCAATGCAGGACCATTCGGCCGCATCATATACGTCTATATCTAGTGGGAGCCCATGGCGTAGGCAGTGGATGAGTCGGCTGTCCATTGCATAATTCATTTCGTTTGGAACACCTAAATTATGACCTTGAAACCATCGTAGAGAAGGATCACTCGTCTCATATATTTTTGCTTCTTCTAATGCATCATCACCTATGAGAACTTTTGTTTCATCAAATTGTAGGGTAGGAACAGGATACTTTTGAGAAAAGCCTTTTGTTCCGCAGATTGTTTGCAGACGATTGTAGGGGCGATGTGTGCATACATCGAGTTGTAAGACAATGCTTTTCCCTTTTACTGTCTTTAAAAGTGTTGTGTTTATTTGTCCTGGCTGTGAGGTTATGGATACAAGATAGTCCAGGCGGTCACCGCGATGTAGATTTAATAACCAGCCGATAGGGCCTAGGCCATGAGTAGGGTAGGGATTGCCACCATGTTGTTTGTATGTTTTCTCCATCCAATCATGCTCAGAAATATTTAAAGTATGGATATAAGCGCCCTCGCAGTGAGTGAGTTCTCCAAATCGACCTTCACGTTGCATTTCAAGGGTAGCTAAAGCAAAACGATCATAACAGCAGTTTTCTGTCATGAAGCAATGCCGCCCTGTTTGTTCAGAAGTATCCACTAGTTGCCAACATTCCTCTACAGTAGTAGCCGCAGGAACTTCTACAGCCACATCCTTGCCTTGTTGCATAGCATATACTGCCATTTGTGTATGCGAGTTCCAATCCGTACAAATGTAGATGAGATCAATGTCTTTAGCTTCGCACAATTTCTTCCAGGCTTCTTTTCCTGAGAATTTTTTAGCCTCCTTTCGCCCTTGTGCTCTGAGCTGATAGTTGGCCATAGTTAGTCGTTCCTCGTAGAGGTCGGCTACCGCGCAAATTTGAGCATGACGTATGAAGGCGTAGCGCTCAAGAGTTTTCATCCCACGCTGTCCTACTCCAATGAGTCCGATGCGAATAGAATCTAAAATCATGTGTTTGAAAAGCAAGTAGAGAAAAAGAAAGAGCGCATCGAAATTCGACACGCTCCTTATTATTTGTTTGTGCTAAGTAGTAACCGCGAATTACTTCTTAGAAGCACGACCGTAACGGCTCATGAACTTATCAACACGTCCTGCAGTGTCAACGAGCTTGCTCTTACCAGTATAGAAGGGGTGTGAGCTGCTGGAGATTTCCAACTTAACTACGGGATAAGTCTCGCCTTCGAACTCGATAGTGTCGTTCGTCTTTGCAGTAGAGCGAGAGAGAAACATATCGCCGTTACTCATGTCCTTGAAAACAACAGGACGATAGTTCTCGGGATGAATACCTTTTTTCATTTTGCTATAGCTATTTTATATTTTCAAATGTTGGTAACACTTGTGTAATGGTCGAATCGGCCACAAAATTACAACTTTCTCTTGGATTGGCAAATCTTACTAAAGAAAATTTGTATCTTCGCCTCGAAATGAGACAACTTATATTCATTTTCTCTTTGATTTGGGTTTGTGGGTTGCAGGCGCAGTCCATAGATAGCGTTTTTGTTTCTGTCCCCCAAAAGTATTTGCCTTTGCTTGAAGAAAACGAGCGGCTCAATCTTCTTGATTTATATAATTATAAGATGAAAGCTGAGACTGAAAACTCCTTTGGAGGGCGCACGCTGATGGTGGAAAAGGATAGCGACTATGTTGAGTTGCAACTCACAGAGGTAAGTTCATGGGAACTAAAGCGTTTGTATAATCTTGTTCCCGATGCGGAGGGCAATGGCTGGGAATTTGATCCTTTTTATGCTGTTACTCACACAATAACGGCTGGCTACAAGTCTAGTCGTATCTATTTTTTCGACACAGAATGGCGTCAGATTTACCCGCCTTTCCCTCTTGTTCGTCTTGACAATTTTTGGGTGGATAATAAAGAACTTTCAATAGGGCGTCTCGATGAGCTAAAAAGAATCCTACATACTCCAAGTGTGTATTTGCATTGGGATGCTAAAATGAGTGTGCTTACTTATACTGTTTCACTCGAAGCCTTTCCGCTTGATGATGCAAAAGATGCTGCAACCTGTTTGCGACCGATTCGGTATGAATGGACAGGTCAAAGTTTTGTTGAAATCCCATAAGTGTTTTGGCAACTCTGACGTGCAATTTTCACTTTTTATAGTTAATAGGTAATGCTGCTATGCATGATTTCTTTTTTGTATGCCCTAAATTAGGTGTCTCTAATTTTCTTATGCAAAAAAGAAAAAGTAAATTTGCAATGTTTAGAAAAGAAGATTGTAATTCATTTAATTAAATAACTTACTACTATGGCAGTTAGCTACAAAGATTTAGGCCTCGTCAACACCCGTGAGATGTTCAAGAGAGCCATCAATGGCGGTTACGCTATTCCTGCATTCAACTTCAATAATATGGAGCAGTTGCAGGCTATCATCACTGCATCCAGCAAACTCAAGAGCCCGGTAATCCTTCAGGTTTCCAAAGGTGCTCGTAACTACGCCAACCAGACTCTTCTGCGCTATATGGCACAGGGTGCTGTTGAATATGCAAAGGAACTTGGTTGCAACCATCCTGAAATAGCTCTTCACCTTGACCATGGTGATAGCTTCGAACTTTGCAAGAGTTGTGTAGATATGGGCTTCTCTAGCGTTATGATCGATGGTTCTTCTCTGCCTTACGAGGAGAATATTGCTCTGACGAAGAAGGTTGTAGAGTATGCACACCAGTTCGATGTAACAGTTGAAGGTGAGCTTGGCGTTTTAGCAGGTGTAGAAGACGAAGTTGTTGCTGAAGAAAGTCATTACACTCGTCCCGAAGAAGTTATCGACTTCACAAAGCGTACGGGCGTTGACTCTCTTGCTATCTCTATCGGTACTTCTCATGGTGCTTACAAGTTCAAGCCCGAACAGTGTACTCGCGATCCGAAGACAGGTGTTCTCGTTCCTCCTCCTTTGGCATTCGACATTCTTGATGACATTATGAAGGAACTTCCTGGTTTCCCCATCGTGCTTCACGGTTCTTCTTCTGTTCCTCAGGAGTATGTTGATATGATTAACTCTACTGGTGGTAAACTTCCTGATGCAGTTGGTATCCCAGAAGAACAGCTTCGCAAAGCTGCTAAGAGTGCTGTTTGCAAGATCAATATCGACTCTGACTCTCGTCTTGCTTTCACTGCTGCAGTTCGCAAGGTGTTTGCTGAGAAACCAGGAGAGTTCGACCCACGTAAGTACTGCGGTCCTGCACGCGACCTCATGATTGAGCTCTACGAGCACAAGATTAAAGAGGTTCTCGGTTCTGACAATAAACTTGCTCAGCTTGACTAATTTTAGCTGGCTTATTATATCACTTAAAACCTCGACTTCTACGAAAGAAGTCGAGGCTTTCTTCTTTTGCAATTACAAAGATAAGATCAAAGGAACTTACACATTTTTTTAGGACAGTATCGTTATTTGATGCTATAACAGCAAAATATACGCTAAAACCTACTGGAAAAAGAAAATATCATCGAAGTTCTACAATGTCAAAGGCAGAAGTCATGCTGATAATGATTCTTTTCCACACTTCCGGTTATCGCTGCTTTAAACATTTCTATCTTGAAAAAGTATGTAAGCATCTTCGCCATCTGTTTCCCAAAGTTGTTTCTTATAACCGCTTAGTAGAATTGGAAAGGGATGTAGCCGTACCCTTAACCTTGTTTATCAAGAAGGTCCTCTTGGGCAAATGCACGGGCATAAGCTTCGTTGACAGCACACCACTGCGTGTCTGCAAAAACCAAAGAATACATATTCACAAAGTTTTCAAAGGCATAGCCCAAAGAGGGAAATGTTCTATGGGTTGGTTCTTCGGTTTCAAATTGCATTTGATTTGTAATGAGAAAGGAGAGCTTCTCAACTTTATGATAACGCCGGGAGATGTTGATGACCGTAAACCTTTGGAGTATCAAGCTTTTGTAGAGTTTATACATGGTAAGCTGGTTGGTGACAAGGGGTACATCAGTAAGAACCTCTTTCAAAGGCTTTTCGTTGACGGAATACAACTTATTACCAAATTGAAAAGTAACATGAAAGGAGCTTTAATGAGCGTTTCAGACAGACTTTTACTCAGAAAAAGAGCCATTATAGAAACGGTGAATGATGAACTTAAGAACATTGCACAAGTGGAACACTCCAGGCATAGATGCTTTGACAATTTCATCGTCAACTTATTAGGGGCAATTGCTGCCTATTGTCTATTTCCAAATATTGCTGTCCGGTAAACTTCCAAACGACACAAGAAAGCTTCCCGAAGCCCTTTAGAATAGGACTTCGGGCTTTCTTTTTCAAAAAGCAAGCCCCCTAATCAAATAATGATGGTTCTAGTGGTGGGGATTTAGCTCTTTCAGC
>NZ_JACICA010000005.1 GCF_014195585.1 Alloprevotella rava
ATTCTTTCAAAGATCACAGTTGACAACCACAAGGAATAACCCCCGTTTCTCGGTTGCGGATGCAAAAGTACTACGAGATTTTGGAATAGCAAAGAGTACGCAGCACTTTTTTTTGAAAAAAGTTTTAGAGTGGAGGATTTAAGGGAGAAAATGACGAGGAGATGTGGTTGGACTGATTGGGCGGAGCGGAGGCGGCGGGAGGCGAAGAGGAGCTACGGAAGGAAAGGTACAGAAGGATTGAGGGGCAGAGTGGAGATGGTGAGAACTCCTATTATATAATAGGAGTGGTGGGTAGCTTTTCTTGATGGATAGATTAGATTTTATCAAGGAAATTCTTACTTTTCGCCGTTGGAGATGGGCGCAAAATTGGAAAGGCGCATGATTTAGGGAGAAATCGAAGGGGCTTGGGCGTCATTACAATAAGGATGTCGGCGGACGCAATAAGGATGTGAGCTGACAGGCTTATGGGAGCCGCGGATACAATAAGGAAAATGACGAAGAAACGAGGAGGCGTTTTTAGGGAAAATAGTGCAGAAAAGGAAGAATCATGTTGTAAATTGCGGTTTTTATGGTGGTTTTGCAAACTTTCTGTCGACTGTGGATGGCGAGAAAGTTTGGATTTTTAGGAAGAAGCAGGATGTTTTGTATTTTCTAGACTGCAACCAGCAGCAAGATTCTGTCAAGTTTTGAGACGGTTGGATAGAATTTAAAAGAAGAGGATAGATTCTTTTCGATACTAGGATGAGCCAGACCAAACAGATTTGTCGGACAAATCAGAAGGAAGTAATGATACAAGAAAGAACACAGAAGAGGAATAAAACGCGTTGATAAAAAGAAAAAATAGAGAAAAGAGATTAAGTAGGTAAACAAAAAAGGTGAGAAGAGACACTTTAGCCAATTCCCACCTTTCCTATTATATATTATGAATAGAGACAGAGATTATTTTCGAAGTTTGCCAAGCAAGCCTCTTCCTAGTTTTTGCTCTTTACGCTCTTTGGTGTAGCCGTAGCCATAACCATAACCGTATTGGCCATAGCCATAGCCATATCCATAACCGTAGCCATAACCTGTTTTACGTGACTTAACATCAGAATCATTAAGCACAAGGCAAAGATTGCGCATCTTCTTATCCTGATACATTTTTTCGAGTTCAGGAAGGAAAGCTTTCTCCTGCACTCCGACACGCAGCACATAGAGAGTAAGATCTGCCACACGATCAACTATGCTCGCATCTGCAACGCCAAAAATTGGAGTAGTATCAAAAATTATAAAATCATACTGCTCACGAGCGATTGCCACCAACTCCTCCAAGCGTCCACTCATCAGCAATTCGGCAGGATTAGGCGGCAGAATACCCGCAGGCAGAAAGTCAACACCCTTCGTAAGACCATCCTTCACAACTATATCCTCAAGACATGTCTGACCATCTTCATCTACAAGCCAAGAAGTCAATCCCGCAGTACGACCAAAATCTCCCGAAAGCGTACGTTTACGAATGTCTGCATCAATTAAGAGGACTCGTTTGTTTGCCATGGCAAAAACTACGGAGAGATTACGTGAAATAAAACTCTTACCGTGGTGCGGTGTAGTAGAAGTAACAACTATCACCTTAGCCGTACGACGAACAAAACTCAGACTAAAGCGCAACATACGGAAAGCCTCCACAATGGGGTCATTTGCCGCACAATGAGTGATAAGAGCATCCTCCGAAGGCGAATCCCAACGAGGTAGCTCACCCACAACGGGTGCTGTAACAATACCTTCGACATCCTGACGACCAGAAATAGTGATATCAAAAAGTTCGCGCACCCAAAGGATCACCGCAGGTATTATCAAACCAACAAGGAAGGCAATAAACATAATTACCACCTTGCGCGGCGACACTGGAGACGAAGATCCCAGCGGATTTTCCACCATGCGAACATTGGCCTCATTGATGGCTAGTTGAAGAGCCACCTCTTCACGCTTATTTAACAAGTAAGTATAAAGAGTTTCTTTGAGGTTTTGTTGACGCTGAATATCGAGTGCTTCCTTAGCAGCCTGAGGAGCATGACCAACTTGCCCCATCAACGATTTTTCATTACTCCGCGCTGCATTAACCTGCATTTCAATTGAGCGCACATAACTACGAACTGAAGAAAGAATACTAGTGCGTTGCGCCGCCAATTGTTTATCAAGATCACGCACAAGAGGTGACTGTCCACTGGAGTTTGCCGCATTTTTATTGCGTTCGTTCATCAGCTGATTATAAGTATCTATCTGTCCGTTAAAGGTAGCCTTCTCCAAATTGATAGCAGGGATAATTTGGTGCTCGTTAGAATTATTCTGAAGAAACTCTTGCAGATAACGCGCCACAGAAAGTTGCGTTTCAAGCTGTAAAGCCTGTTGACGAGCATCAGCACTCTGCGCCGTAACAGTTCCCGCTGCTTGCTGAAAATCTATCACACGATTTTGCTGTTTGAACGATGCCAAGCGATTTTCCACCTGCGTCAGCTCCTGCCCTATAAGGGCTACACGCCGATCAATAAAGTTGGCCGTACTTGAAGCCACTCTATTTTTATTGTCAACAACATCATGCTTGTACGCCTCATAAACAGTATTGAGCAAGTCCTCAGCCCGGGCAGTATTTATATCTTGTGCCGAAAGCACCACAAGAGAAGTCTCTTTATCGTAAGCACTTGCCTTTATCTTTTCTTGATAAATTTTAGCCGCCATCTCAATTGGCAAGTGATGGATCTGAATAGTTTTACCAACGGGAAAACGAGAGAAAAACGTAGTTTTATTAATTGCCAGATCCCCTATAGGCGTTTTTACCATAACACCTGGGCGTACACTAAGATGTTCCTTAAAAATCTTCTTTTTCCCTGTCGATCTATTGTAACAAAGAAAGTCTGAAAGTTTCACAGTACCATCGGCCTGAATCTTCGCCTCAAAGCGCACAAGATTTTCCGCCTTCTGCTGAAAAGCAATCTCAAAAGGACGATCCGTATAAAGCGCTACGGAATGAAGTCCCGCACTCGTTGTGTAATCCACATCAAGTCCCAGACTATCTACAACGCGTGTCATGAGTCGTTCAGAGGTAAGAATAAACATCTCATTCTTGAGATTATCTCCAACACTGATACCATTGAGCTGCATCAATGTATTGAGTCCGTTGTTACGCGCACTGCGCGACATTCCCCCACCACTTCCGCTCTCGTTATCCTCGAAAAGAATGACAGCTTGACGTTGGTAAACGCGCGACTGGCGAGCCTGATAAAGATATCCTAACACCAAGCAAAGTATCACAGAGAGAATAAACCATTTAAGGTTAGCAAGGAACAGTGCCCAGCACATTTTGAACAAAGGAATAAGCTGAATATCCTCTTCCTTATTCGTATTTTGAACGCTTCCAGACATTATTTATAGTTTTCTTTAGAAAAAAATACATTTACAGGTTTGAGCTACAAAAATAAATAAAGGTTTCCACCCACACAAAAATATCTCTTGTATTTTCCCTCTTTCATGACAAGAGACAGGGTATGAAACGAAAAAACACCACAAAAAGACAGAATACACGCCCAAATAGAAATACTCGCAAACTCCACCAAACTACGATCTTCCTTATTGAAAGAAAAGCCCGAATTTGTCATATTATAAATTATTTAGTATGTTTGCTCCATAAAATACGCATTTTATGACCTCTATTTTGATTATTTACACCGGCGGAACTATCGGAATGATAGAAAACCCCGTAACGGGCGCATTAGAAAACTTCGGATTTGACCGCTTCCAAAAGATGGTGCCAGAAGTGAACCGTATGGACTATTGCGTGAAGGCTTTTTCCTTCGACCCGCCTATCGATTCCAGTGACATGGACCCCAAGAATTGGATTGAGATAGCGAAAATAATCGACAAATACTACAACGACTTCGACGGCTTTGTTGTGCTCCACGGCACAGACACGATGGCCTATACCGCCTCGGCTCTGAGCTTCTTGCTGGAGGACCTGTCCAAACCTGTCATTATCACCGGCTCACAGTTGCCTATCGGACAGTTGCGCACGGACGGCAAAGAAAATCTCTTGACAAGCATAGAGATTGCCGCAGCCAAGAACCCCGACAGCACGCCCATAGTTCCCGAAGTCTGCATCTATTTCGACAGCCGACTGATGCGCGGCAACCGCACGACAAAGATAAACGCAGAAGGATTCAATGCCTTCCGCTCCTTCAACTATCCCTCACTGGCTCATGCGGGCATCAATATCAAATACGAGCCACGTCTGATCATGCCGCGCGATTTCTCCCGCCCCCTCAAGCCGCACTACTTGATGGACAACCACGTTATGATTCTGACAATTTTCCCAGGCATACGTAAAGAATTCGTAGAGCATTTTCTCAGCGTCCCCAACCTTCGCGGCGTGGTGTTGAAGACTTTTGGCGCGGGCAATGCCCCACAAAAGCCATGGCTCATTGATTGTCTAAAAAAATTGGACGATCAAGGCGTTGTACTAACCAATATCACACAATGTTCCGAAGGTCGTGTAGAGATGCACCGCTACGAAACTGGCTTGCAACTCCTGCAAGCTGGCGTGATAAATGGCTACGACTCCACGCCCGAATCAATGCTAACGAAGCTCATGTTCCTCCTGGGACACAACTACGACCGCGACACCATCCACAAGCTTATGAACACGAGCCTTTGCGGGGAAATCTCCATCTAATTATTAGTGATGAAAAACCACATACAACAGCAATATTCTCACACAAAAAGGGCGCGCCGCCACGCATGGAACGCCCTCTTCGCCTTATTCGTTCTCCTTTCCTATCCCCTACTCACGAGCTGCGCTGGCAAGCAAGCCGAGACCATCCAAGGGGCAAAAGACGGCGGCATCCAGTACGCCCAACTCCTCAAGATAGAACACGCGGACAGCTTCACCATTTGCGATGTTATGGACGCATGGAATAAAGGACGAACACTCCATCGCTACATTCTCATCCCGCGCTCTTCTCCAACGCCCTCTCAATGTCCCAAAGGCACGATTGTACGTACGCCACTGGAGCGCGCCGTTGCGTTCACGAGCGTCCACGGGAGCTTGCTCTGCGACCTTGGTGCAATGAAGCAGCTCTGCGGCGTGTGCGACTACGACTATATCATGCGCCCCGAACTGCGTCTGGCGGTGACCAACGGAAAGCTCGCAAACATGGGGATGTCCACCCAACCCGATCTGGAAAAGATGATAGCGAGCCATGCAGACGCTCTGCTTGTTTCGCCCTTTCAGAACGCCAGCTACGGCGGTATTGAAAAACTCAACATTCCCCTGATAGAGTGCGCCGACTATATGGAAGCCACGCCGCTAGGGCGGGCGGAATGGATGCGCTTCTTCGGACTGCTCTTTGGGCAGGAGGCCACGGCCGACAGCTTGTTCCAAATCGTGGAAAAGAACTACACCGAGCTAACTGCAACGGTTCAAAAAACCACCACACGCCCCACGCTGCTCATCGACCAAAAGCAAGGCGGCGCGTGGTACGTTCCTGGCGGTAAGAGCTATTTAGGTAGTCTCTACAAGGATGCAGGGGCCAACTATTGCTTCGCCGACAATGCCGAGAGCGGCTCTGTGTCTCTCTCGTTCGAAACCGTCTTTCAGAAAGCACATGCTGCCGATCTCTGGCTCATCAAGAGCGGCGGACCAACGGATTTGACCTACGCACAGTTGCAACAGGACTTCGCGCCCAACGCTCAGTTCAAGGCGTTCCGCGAACGCCACATTTGGTACTGCAACTCTATGAAAGTGCCCTATTTCGAGGAAGCTCCGTTCCGCCCCGACTTTCTGCTGAAAGACTTCATTAAAATTTTCCATCCGGAAATACTGCCCGACTATCAAACGCGGTATTTCTTCCCGATGAAATAACCCTCTTTTTCTTCACCACTTATGCTCGAACAACCGACGCGCACCGCCGACAGCACGTCCCCACAAAGAGACCTCCACGCTCGCAGAATGCGCACCCTCTGGAATGCCGCAAGCGTGGGCCTACTCCTATTGCTCACCGCCGCCAATCTCTTGTATGGCAGCATCGACCTACCGGCGGGTGAAGTCTGGCAGGCTCTGACGGGCAACGACACTACAAGCGCCACGGCTTTCATCGTTTTGCAATCGCGCCTACCGGCTTTGCTCACCGCCGCGATGGCAGGTGCTGCGCTGGCCGTGGCAGGCTTGTTGTTGCAAACTATTTTTGCCAATCCGCTGGCCGACCCGAGTATTCTGGGCGTCAATAGTGGCGCAGGATTGGGCGTTGCCATCGCCATGCTTTTGCTGGGCGGCACGTTCACTGCCGGCGAACTCACACTGAGCGGCTTCTTGCTCACCGTGGTGGCTGCCTTCATAGGAGCCGCCATAGTCATTGTGCTGCTGCTCATCTTTAGTAGGCGGATGCCCGGAACGCTCACACTGCTCATTGCGGGCGTAATGATTAGTTTCATCACCTCTTCGCTCATTTCGCTTCTCAGCTTCTACGCCACAGCACAAGGCGTGCAGAGTTTCATGATTTGGGGACTGGGCAACTTCAGTGGGGTCACGCTGGAGCGACTCCCTCTCTTCGCCACCGTCCTCCTGCTGACGCTCGCCGCCACCATCTTTATGGCTAAACCGCTCAACGCCCTATTGTTGGGCGACAACTACGCGCAAAACCTGGGAACAAACGTAGCAAGCAGTCGCACCATCGTGTTGCTGCTCACGGGCCTTCTAACGGCTGTTGTCACGGCCCTTTGCGGCCCTATCTCGTTCATCGGATTGGCCGTACCCCACGCCGCGCGCCTCACATTGCGCACAAGCGACCACCATCGCCTTTTGCCCGCCACCATGATTTGGGGTGCCAACGTGGCTCTGCTTTGCAATGTCGTGAGTCTGCTACCTGGCGACCGCGGCACACTGCCTCTGAACACGCTCACGCCGTTGCTCGGTGTCCCGATGGTGTTCTATCTGCTGATGAGAAGGAGGTAATGTGCTAATGAGGGCGGCGAAGCGCCGGAATGTGCTAATGTGCTAATGAGCAGAATAAAGCAAACCAACAGCATTCTGAAATTGTAAAAGGATTTCTTACTTTACGCGACGAATACTCGCATGAAAATCAAAAACAAAACAGAGATAGCGAAGAACGTCTCCTCTCAAACAATCTAAAAAAGGGCTCTATCTGTAAATACAATAAGGCTATCGGTCAGCTTCCTTATTGCGTCAGCTGGCAGCCTTATTGCGCCAGTCGACACAATAAGGAAAAACACGAAAAGAACGATGCCTTTCAAGCGCACTTCAATGCGCTTTTTCAAAAACTTCCTTATTCCGCCGGCCACAATAGTAAAAATTGAACATTTTTGTGGGTTCATTTTTTCTCTTCTCCTTCATATTTTCTCGTAAAAACATTTTGCAGCACGCTATTCCCATAATCTCTATTGTCAAGAATAAGGGCAGTAAATAATTCATACAAACACATCCAAAAACAACCTAAATGCAGCCTTCAATCCAGCAAAGACAGCGAGAAACAGAAGAACACAAAAAGAAAAATAAAAGAAGGCAGATGATACCCACAGCAGGAAGTGGAGACTAACTAAAAAGGATAAAAAAAGAGTAGGACGTAAATTTGTATATACCATATTAAATAAGTAAATTTGCAATCTAATAGCTTCATAAGGATACAGAACTTCTCCGGGAAGCGATGTTCCTACTATATGAGCACTAAATAAATTACACCGTGATAGAACCTTTTTTCCAAACACATGAGTACCTCGTCAGTCATTTGAAAACAGTAGTTCGTCGCACATTGATGGACAATATCGACTGGAGTTACCGCATGATAGCCATCCGTGGGCCACGAGGTGTTGGACGAACGAGCTTCTTACTCGAGTATGCCAAGGAATTTTTCGACCCTCAACTACATCAAGCTCTCTATATCAGTGCCAATAATTTCTATTTCCAAGGTCGTGGCCTGCAAGAGCTCGTTCGCGATTTTGTAGACCGCGGCGGCCAGGTTCTGATTATAGACCAAGCTTTCAAACTTCCCAACTGGAAGGACCAGCTGGTGGAGATATACCACGCCTACCCTTATCTGCGCGTTGTTTTCTCAACAACGAGCGTACATGGCGAAGGCGCAAATGCCAACCACGAGCTGGATCGCATCACACGCAGTTATGTGCTCCACGGATTCTCTTTCCGCGAATACATCAACCAGCAGACGGGACTCGAATTGGGTACTTACACCCTACCGCAGATTTTGGAAGAACATGAGCAAATCCTCAAGGCTATCCTCCCCAAAGTACGCCCGCAGGAACATTTTCAGGACTATCTGCACCACGGTTACTACCCCTTCTACCTCGAAAACCGCAATTTCACCGAGGCCCTGCTAAAGGCGATGAACAACATGATTGAAGTGGATGTTCTCTTCCGCAAGCAAGTGGAGTTGAGCTACCTATCGAAAATCAAGAAGTTGCTCTATCTCCTGGCAGCCAACGGCGAGAACAACGCCCCCAACGTGTCGAAGCTGGCAGAGGAGATCCAAACGAGCCGTGCCACAGTGATGAACTATATCGAGTATCTCGAAGAAGCGCGCCTCATCAACACGATTTATCGCGAAGGCAGCGAATATCCCAAAAAGCCTGCCGCCATCTATCTCCACGACTCCAATCTGGTGTATGGTATGCAAGCGCCGGGCATCACAACGCAGAACGTGATGGAAACATTCTTTGTGAACGTGATGTGGCGGCACCACAAAATCAACAGCACCCGCCGCAACGGCGTCTTCCTTATTGATGGCACTACGAACATTTGCGTATGCGATCGTTCACGCCGCGTGAAGAGCGCGCCAAACACATATCTTGCCCGCTATCAGACAGAAGTGGGCCGCGACAACGAAATCCCCATTTGGTTGTTCGGCTTTCTCTATTAGTCTGTACCCATACAGCGAGCCGAGCCTCTTGTGCTCGGCTCGCTAACTCATACATGGCAGTCAGTCTGCCAAACAAACGACAATTCACAATTTATATTTTCTATAACTTATGGCAAAAGAAAAGAAATTTATCACTTGTGACGGTAACCAAGCTGCAGCACATATCGCATATATGTTCTCCGAGGTTGCTGCCATCTATCCCATCACGCCGTCTAGCCCGATGGCTGAGCACGTTGATGAATGGGCCGCACAAGACCGCAAGAACCTTTTCGGCGACACCGTTTCCGTTCAGGAAATGCAGTCCGAAGGAGGTGCAGCAGGTGCCGTACACGGTTCACTCCAAGCTGGTGCACTGACCACTACATTTACAGCTTCTCAGGGTTTGCTCCTGATGATCCCGAATATGTACAAAATTGCTGGCGAATTACTGCCATGCGTTTTCCACGTATCCGCCCGTACGCTGGCCACTCACTCCCTCTGTATCTTCGGCGACCATAGCGACGTCATGGCTTGCCGCCAGACAGGTTTCGCTATGCTCTGCGAAGGCAGTGTGCAGGAGGTGATGGACTTGAGCGCCGTTGCCCACCTGGCAACCCTCGAAGCCCGCGTACCGTTCATCAACTTCTTTGACGGCTTCCGCACCTCTCACGAATATCAGAAGATCGAGGTGATGGATCAAGAAGAGCTCCGTCCGCTCGTAAATCAGAAGGCTCTCTCTGAATTCCGCGCCCGCGCACTCAGCCCTGAACGCCCCGTGGCACGCGGTATGGCCGAGAACCCCGAAACCTTCTTTGCACATCGCGAAGCTTCCAATAAGTTCTACGCTGCCATCCCAGGCATCGTTGAGAAATACATGAAGGAAGTGAGCCGCATCACAGGTCGTGAATACAAACTCTTCAGCTACTACGGTGCAGAAGATGCTACGGATGTTATCATCTGTATGGGATCAGTGACCGAAGCAGCTCGCGAAGCCATCGACCACCTCATGGCACAAGGCCGCAAGGTGGGTCTCATCAGCGTACACCTCTATCGTCCGTTTAGCAAGAAGCACCTCCTTGCAGCAGTCCCCAAGACTTGCAAACGCATCGCTGTGCTCGATCGCACGAAAGAACCTGGAGCAGAAGGCGAACCGCTCTATCTTGACGTGAAGGAAGCCTTCTACGATCAGGAGAATCGCCCTCTCATCGTTGGCGGCCGCTATGGTCTCGGCTCTTCCGACACCACCCCGACAATGATTATCAGCGTTTACGACAACCTCGCTCTGCCTGAACCTAAGAACCACTTTAGCTTGGGCATCGTGGACGACGTCACCTTCGAATCACTGCCTTTGGAGAAAGAACAAGCTCTCGGCGGCAAAGGCATCTTTGAAGCCAAATTCTACGGTCTGGGTGCAGACGGTACGGTTGGTGCAAACAAGAATTCCGTTAAGATCATTGGTGACAACACGAACAAGTATTGCCAGGCCTACTTCAGCTACGACTCTAAGAAATCGGGCGGTTTCACCTGCTCTCACCTGCGCTTCGGCGACACGCCCATCCGCAGCACCTATCAGATCAAGACGCCTAACTTCGTGGCTTGTCACGTTCAGGCATACCTCCGTATGTACCACGTGCTCGAAGGTTTGCGCGACAACGGTACGTTCCTCCTCAACACGATCCATGAGGGACAAGAGCTGGTAGACTTCTTGCCAAACAACATCAAGAAGTACTTTGCTGAACACAACATCACCGTCTACTACATCAACGCTACGAAGATTGCACAAGAAATTGGCCTCGGCAACCGCACGAACACCATCTTGCAGTCTGCTTTCTTCCGCATCACAAACGTGATCCCCGTTGACCTCGCAGTGGAACAGATGAAGAAATTCATCGTTAAGTCCTACGGCCGTAAGGGTGAAGACGTTGTTAATAAGAACTATCAGGCTGTTGACCGCGGTAGCGAATACCAGCAGCTCACAATAGATCCCGCATGGGCAAATCTCCCTGCCGACGCTGAAGAGGTACGCGACGAACCAGCATTCATCAGCAAGATTGTGCGCCCCATCAATGCACAGCAGGGCGACAAACTCCCCGTTAGTGCTTACGAAAGCAGCGTAGACGGTACTTGGGAACAAGGCACTGCTGCTTACGACAAGCGTGGTGTGGCAGCTTTCGTCCCCGTTTGGAAAGCAGAAAACTGTATCCAGTGTAATAAGTGTGCCTTCGTTTGTCCTCACGCAACTATCCGTCCGTTCGTCCTCAACGAGGAAGAGCTCAACGGCTTTAAGGGTACGACGATCGACATCAAGGCTCCGGCAGCTCTGAAGGGTATGCACTTCGTTCAGCAGGTGAACGTGCTCGACTGTCTCGGTTGCGGCAACTGTGCCGATGTTTGTCCAGGTATGCGCGGTAATAAGGCACTCGAAATGGTTCCGTTCGACAGTCAGCTTGACCAGATCGACAACTGGAACTACTGCGAGAAGAACGTAACGTCTAAGCAAAACCTTGTAGACATCAAACAAAGCCCGAAGAACAGCCAGTTTGCTACTCCGCTCTTCGAGTTCTCTGGTGCTTGCTCAGGTTGTGGTGAAACGCCTTACGTTAAGTTGATTTCTCAACTCTTTGGCGACCGTGAAATGGTGGCTAACGCAACAGGTTGTTCTTCTATCTACTCTGGCTCTATTCCTTCAACTCCGTACACAACCAACGAAAAGGGTCAAGGTCCAGCTTGGGCTAACTCACTCTTCGAGGACTTCTGCGAATTTGGTATGGGTATGGTGCTCGCCAACAAGAAGATGCGCGCTCGCATCTCTACCCTCTTGGCTCAGGCTTGCGACGGCGCACCTGAAGAGTTCAAGGCAGCAGCACAGGAATGGGAAGCAGGCAAGGACGATGCAGTAGCAAGTCGCGCAGCAGCCGATAAGCTCCTCCCGTTCATCAAGGCAGGTAAGGAACACGGTTGCCCAGGTTGCGAACAGCTCGATGAGCTCAGCCATTTCCTCACGAAGCGCAGCCAGTGGATCATCGGTGGTGACGGTGCTTCTTATGACATCGGTTACGGCGGTCTTGACCACGTACTCGCTTCTGGCGAAGATGTCAACATCCTCGTACTCGACACCGAGGTTTACTCCAACACTGGTGGTCAGTCATCTAAGTCTACACCTATCGGCGCTATCGCACAGTTCGCAGCAGCAGGTAAGCGCATCACGAAGAAAGACCTCGGCTTGATGCAAGCAACTTACGGCTACGTCTATGTGGCTCAGGTGGCAATGGGTGCCGACCAGGCACAGTGCCTCAAAGCCTTCCGCGAAGCAGAAGCATACCCCGGACCTTCACTCATCATTGCTTACTCTCCGTGTATCAACCATGGCTTGAAGGTGAAGGGCGGTATGGGTCGCAGCCAGGCAGAAGAAGCTCGCGCCGTTGAATGTGGCTACTGGCATCTCTGGCGCTTCAATCCCGAATTGGCTAATGAAGGCAAGAATCCGTTCACGCTCGACTCTAAGCAGCCTAACTGGGACAACTTCCAAGACTTTCTCGACAACGAGGTTCGCTTCTTGTCACTGCGCAAAGCTCTCCCCGCACAGGCCGATGAGCTTTATGCCGAAACGAAGAAAGCCGCTCAGCGCCGCTACGCTGCCTATGTCCGCAAGACTCAAGAGGACTGGAGCAACGAAATCTAATTGACACTCATTCATCCCTTTTATAAAAAGGCGCACCCCTTTATGGGCTGCGCCTTTTTCTTTTTTACATATTTTGTTTCTTGAAAAATATCTTTATTTTTGCGTTTATAAAAGTTCTAGACTTATACCTCTAAGTTAATCTTCTTACTACAATGAAAATACCCAATACTATCTCACATATTCGCACACTAAACAATTCTTTTGAATTCCAAAGCAACGAAGAGCACCAACAAGGTGTTGCTAAAATGGCTGCCGAGTTTGCCGATGCTTTTGGCATGAAGAAATACGGGGAACTCCTTGGACTCTTACACGACAAGGGAAAAGAACAAGAAAGCTTTCAACAACACATCAAGAAAGAAAGTGGCTTTCAACCCAACATCAAAGTGAACGGCAATTATCATCATGCCTATGTGGGAGCACTCCTACTAAAGAAACACTTCTCACGAGTTGCTCCACTCCTCACAAACTGCATTGCAGGACATCATCGCGGTTTATATGACGCTGGCGATGAGAAAGAATTGCTCAAAAACTTGATTCCGCAGGATGTCACGGATGAGGTTCCACAAATAGATATACAACTGCCACAAATCAAACTAGAAGTTGCAGATTTACACCACCTCGAGCGAATGCTGTTCAGTTGCCTTGTTGATGCGGATTATTTGGACACAGAAAACTTTATGCAGCCTGATCAAACACGTTTGAGAGGAACAAAAGCATCTATGTCTGAATTACTCCAGAAATTACAGCTATGGCTCGATACTCTAAAAGAAAAATCAGAAGATACTCCCGTCAATCACATCCGCAATTATGTGCAAGAACAATGCGTTAGTGCCAGCAATGCGGAAGCAGGAGTTTTCAGTTTGACCGTCCCCACAGGTGGCGGAAAGACACTCTCCTCTGTACTTTGGGCCCTGCATCATGCTGTCCGTAACAATCTGCAACGAATCATTATCGCCATACCTTACACAAGCATTATAGTTCAAACGGCTCATGTTCTAAAAAACATTTTTGGAGAAGAAAATGTTTTGGAACACCATTCTAATATTGACTACAGCAACAATAAAGATTCAGAATTAACAAACCGCTTACTGCTGGCAACAGAGAATTGGGACTATCCCATCATCGTTACAACCAACGTACAACTCTTTGAATCATTATTCAGCAATAGGCCCTCCGCGTGCAGAAAACTACACAACATAGCCAAGAGCGTACTGATTCTAGACGAGGTACAAACTTTACCCATCGATTTTCTCCGCCCCATCGTTGACTCTCTCAAGACGCTAAATCGAGTGTTTGGCACATCCATTCTTTTTACTACTGCCAGCCAACCCGTTTTAACAGGAGAGCTCGAAGGAGAAAACACACTCATCAAAATCAAAGGATTCTCTCATATCAAAGAAATAGTCCCTTCGGATGCTAAACTTTATGACAAGCTGCGCAGAGTAGATCTCAAGATTGACGATTCGGCACAAGATTATGAGGAGATTGCAACCCAACTCTCCCAGCACAAACGGGTGCTCTGTATCGTTAATACGCGCAAAGACGCAAAAGAGATTTTTGAACGCCTACCTAAAGAAGGTATTACACTACATCTTTCCCGCATGATGTGCCCCCAGCACATCCGAGAAACAATTGAGCAGATAAAAAAAGCGCTAACGAATGAAGAAAACGAAATTATTCGTGTCGTTGCAACTCAGCTGATAGAAGCTGGCGTTGATATAGACTTCCCCATTGTTTTCCGCCAACAAGCAGGACTCGATTCTATCCTCCAAGCGGCTGGCCGCTGCAATCGGGAAGGGAAAATCAAACGCGGAATTACACATGTATTCAGTCTACAAAAAATCAGTAACTTGCCACGAGGTTTTATTTCTAGAACCAATAGTGCCCGTATGGCTTTAGCGAAAGACTCTGACTGGTTTTCTCCTGAAACTATGCAACAGTACTTTCGCCAACTCTACTCACGCACACAAACATTTGATAGTAAAGATATAAAAAGCCTGCTCTACAACTTCTATTATATGCAGTTTGAAACAGCAGCAAAGGCATTCCAACTCATTGAGGACAATACTATTCCCATCATCATAAATTGGAAAGACAGTCTCAGCCTTATTGACGATGCTGAGAGGTTCACGCCAAGCTATTCACTCATGAAACAACTAGCACAATACACAGTCAGCGTTCGCCAACAAGATTTCAAAAAACTGAAAGAAGCTGGAGCTATAGAAGAACTTTTCCAAAACATTTTTGTTGTTAGAGATAAACTGTTCTATGACGAAAAAGTAGGCCTTATCACCACAAACCACTGGATTGAAGAAATACTAATAAAATAAATAATATGGAATATCACGACAAAGAATTTTGTCTGGAAGTATGGGGACCACTTGCCTGCTTCACGCGCCCAGAACTGAAAGTAGAGCGCGTGAGCTACGATGTAATTACGCCCTCTGCTGCCAGAGCTATTTTCGAAGCTATCTTTTGGAAACCTGCCATCCGTTGGCAAATCACTCGAATAGAAGTGCTCAACCCTATCAAATGGATCAACATTCGACGCAACGAAGTGGGAGCTGTCGCTTCTGCAAAGAAGAATGCTTCCCCTATCTTCATTGAAGAGAAGAGACAACAAAAAAACTCGCTGATGCTGAGAGATGTTCGATACCGACTCTACGCTAAATTAGTTTTTATTCCCAAGCAGAATAGAAAATATCTGGACACACGCAATCCCGAAATAGATAGAGAAGAAGCAGAACTTCTCCACAAAGACGAGAACCCTGGGAAATACAATGCCATGTTTGAAAGACGTGCAAGTAAGGGACAATGCTTTAATCAACCCTATCTCGGCACTCGAGAGTGTGCAGCTTCCTTCCGCCTCGTCCTCCCGGAGTCGGAACAACTCACACCCCCTATTAATGAAACGAGAGACTTAGGATTGATGGTCTATGATAAGGATTTCGAAAACAATCCAGAAGATCCCAATGCTATGTTTTATCGTGCTCGCATGGAAAATGGCGTAATAAATGTTCCACTAAAAGATAGTGAGGAGGTACTAAAATGATTCTAAAAGCTTTATACGACTATTACCAACGAAAATCGGAAGAACTTCCCCCCTTCGGTACCATTTTTCAACAAATCCATTTTATTCTTGTCATCGACAAGGATGGCAATTTTCTTCGCTTTGAAGATAGACGTCTCAATAAAAACGAAGCGTCACAATTTTTAGTAAAGAGAACAGGACAACGGACAAGTGGGATTGTTGCAAAACATTTTTACGACAATATCTCATATGTTCTTGGAAGTTCGATAAAAAAAGAAAAAAAGAATTCAGAAAACAACAAAGCTTTTAGATCTCTTGTAGAGGAGGTTTACAAAAAACTTCCTGAAAATGTAGCAGTAAAAGCTGTATGGAATTTCTACAAAAGAATAGATAACAACCTCAAGAACATCCAAAGAGATCCTTTATGGGTAGATATCATCCAAAATACTCAGCTAGAAAATTTTATTTTTTCATTTTTACTAGAAGGAGACACTAAAATAATTGCTTCTCAAAGTAGTATTATTCAATGTGACATTGGGAATATTGCAACTGACGATAAAGAACAAGTGTGCCTTATTACAGGAAAACGTTGTTTTCCTGTAATAACAACTTCTCTTTCTCCATTGGCAGGTGGGACGGCAAAATTAGTTTCCTTCCAAAAAGACTCTGGTTATGACTCTTACGGGAAAGAGCAAGGAGCAAATGCGCCTATAAGTGTAGAGGCCGAATTTGCATATTCTACTGCACTTAATCACTTGCTAGCTAAAGACTCAAAAAATAAATTTTCCATTGGAGAGCAAACATATATCTTCTGGGGGTCTTCTAGCAGCAATGGTTGTAAAGAAACAGAAGAAAGTTTCTTTACAATGTCTAATCTCAACAACATAGAAGAAGATCCTAACACTCGTATTCTACAAGTTCATAAAGTTTTTACAGGTATTTATTCAGGTTCTATACAAACAGACTTGGATGACAGGTTCTACATAGCAGGACTTGCACCAGGCAAAGCACGCATAGCCGTTGTTTATTGGGCTGGGCTCCCCTTAAAAGATTTTGCTCATACCATACTCCGACATTTCGAAGATATGGAAATTGTTGATGCGCGAAAAGAGAAAAAGCCATACTTAACCCTCAAATCCATCTTGGCCACAGTGACTTTAGGAGGGAAGCTCAAGGATGTAACTAAAAATCTCCCAAACGCAGTAATCAAAAGTATCTTCCAAGGCCTCCCCTATCCTGATACTCTTTACCATAGCTGTCTTCGCAGAATTCGAGCACAACAGTCTGAGCACGATTACCAAAAGACCCATGTTGAGAGCGATAGCTGTCTTCGCAGAATTCGGAAAAAACAGGCTGTAAGCATCACACAAGCTGCAATCCTCAAGGCATACTTAAACCGAAAATACACAAATCAAAAACCTATACAAATTATGTTAGACAAAGAGAACACCAACCAAGGCTACTTATGCGGCCGCTTGTTTGCAGTCATTGACAAACTACAAAATGATGCAAACCACATCCACTCCATCCGAGAGCGCTACATGAATGCTGCAAGCTCCACCCCCGCAACGGTTTTTGCAACCATTCTTAACCTCTCGGCTATTCATGCAAACAACTTAAACAATGAAGGAATTCGTATTTTCTATGACAAACTCAAGCAAGAAATCATCTCTAAGATAGACGCTGATGGTTTCCCAGTCCATCTTGACTTACAAGACCAAGGACGCTTCTTTGTGGGCTACTACCAGCAAATGCAGTCCTTCTTCTTAACAGAAACAAAACAAACTGAAGAATAAACCTAAAACAACTATATAATTATGTCAGAATTAAAAAACAGAATTGATTTCGTTTACATCTTTGATGTACAAGACGGCAACCCTAATGGTGACCCTGATGCAGGCAACCTGCCTCGAATAGATGCTGAAACAAGTTGCGGTATCGTAACAGACGTTTGCCTGAAACGAAAGGTGCGCAACTATGTTCAACTATCAAAGAACTGCACGCAAGGATATGATATTTTCATCAAAGAGAAAGCAGTGCTCAACACACTGATTGATGCTTCCCATGAAGATGAAACAGTTAAAACAGCTGATGCGAAAAGCAAGACAGCAGCAGCTCGGGACGTGATGTGCAGCAAATACTACGACATTCGCACTTTTGGAGCCGTAATGTCTACAGGAAAAAATGCCGGACAAGTTCGTGGCCCTATCCAATTCACTTTTGCACGTTCCGTAGATCCCATTGTTCCAGCAGAACACTCTATTACGAGAATGGCTGTTGCTACAGAGAAAGAAGCTGAAAAGCAAAATGGCGATAACCGCACCATGGGGCGCAAAGCCACAATTCCCTATGGTCTCTATATTTGTCATGGTTTCGTATCGGCCAGTTTGGCAAAACAAACAGGCTTCTCGGAAGAAGACTTCACTCTCTTTATTGACGCGCTCAAAGGAATGTTCGATTGCGACCGCTCTGCCGCACGTGGTTTGATGAGCGCACAGAAACTCATTCTCTTCCGCCACGATTCTGTTTTAGGTAATGCTCCTGCTAACAAACTCTTCGATTTGGTCAAAGTGGAAAGAACCACGGACAATGTTCCTCGCTCGTTCTCTGACTACCAAGTAACGATAGATAAGACTCAACTCCCAGCAGGAGTTAGCATCGAAGAAGTCATCTAAATATATGTACGCAGAAGACGATATGCTCATGTTGTCGGGGATACAGCACTTCAAGTTCTGTCCCCGACAATGGGCTTTAATCCATTTAGAACAACAATGGGAGGACAATCGTCTGACAACAGAAGGAAGCTTGATGCACCGAAATGTGGACGATCCGTTCTACCGGCAGAAATGCGGAGATAACATTTGCTTACGCTCTGTTCATATCGCCTCCAAAGAACTGGGACTATACGGAATAGCAGATGTAATCGAACTTCATCCTACATTCAATGAAACTAACAGCATACAACATCCCAAATATCCTGGACTGTGGACACCGTTTCCTATTGAATATAAACACGGCAAACCCAAAAGAGACGAAACTGATGAGGTACAGCTAACAGCACAAGTGATGTGCATAGAAGAAATGTACCATATTCAGCTACATCAAGCGTACTTCTTCTATGGAGCTATAAAACATCGGCAGGAAATCGAAATAACAGAGCATTTACGAACCATCGTAAGAGAGATAGCAGAAAAGATGCATCACATCTTCAATGAAAAACGCCTCCCAGCTATCAACCTCCAACACCATTGCCAGAATTGCTCACTCAAAAATAATTGTATGCCAAGTTCTGCTAAAGCTACAAAAGTTGCAACCTATCTCAATAAATATCTCTATGAGAAAACTCCTTAACACACTCTATATCACTACGCCAGAGGCCTACCTTAGCAAAGACAGCGAGAATATTGTAGTATCTGTCAAGCAAGAAGAAGTTTTCAGAATTCCCATTATCAATATAGAGAGCATCGTCACTTTTGGCTATATGGGAGCCAGTCCTGGACTCATGTCTCTTTGTGCAGAAAAAGGAGTATCACTCACTTTCCTTTCCCCTGCAGGTCGCTTTATAGGACATTTTCAAGGTCCAACACGGGGGAATGTCCTGCTCCGAAAAGCACAATATCAAAATGCAAACGACGAAGAATGGTCGCTACAAATCTCTCGACTACTCATCGCTGCCAAAATACGAAACTATCGCAACATTGTGCAACGCTGCATACGTGACTATGGCTCATTTCCAGAGATAGAACAAATTTCAAAGACTCTCAACTTCAGGAAAAATGAAGCTCTACAAGCTGATAACAAAGACACACTAAGAGGCATAGAAGGTATTGCAGCTAACGAATACTTTTCCATCTTCCCCAATCTAATTACACAACAAAATGCAGATTTCCCTTTTAACGGCCGAAATAGACGCCCTCCAAAAGATCCAGTTAACACCTTACTTTCTTTTGCATACACTCTTATCGCCAATGACATAAAAGCAGCTTTAGAAAGCGTAGGTCTTGACCCTTACGTCGGTTTCTTCCATGCGCTACGCCCTGGACGAGCAACCTTAGCATTAGACTTAATGGAAGAACTTAGAGCCTATCTTGGTGATCGATTCGTCCTATCTCTCATCAATCGCAAACAAATCACTCGGACCGACTTCCTCCAACAAGGAGAGAATGGTATCCTACTTACCGACAAAGGACGCAAAGTGTTTCTTACAGCATGGCAAAGTCGAAAGCGAGAAACAATCATACATCCGTATCTGAACGAGAAAATAGAAATCGGTTTAATTCCCCATGCCCAAGCTATGCTCCTTGCACGATACATACGCCACGACATCGATAACTACCCCGTTTTCTTAATTCCCTAACACCATGAAACTTCTCATAACCTACGATGTTGAAACAATCACAAAAGAAGGACAGAAAAGACTCCGCCTTGTAGCAAAAGCTTGTAAAGATTTTGGACAACGCGTTCAAAATTCAGTTTTCGAATGCGACGTTGATGAATCCCAATTCGTACTTCTGAAAAATAAACTCGAAAATATAATAGACAAAGAATCTGATAGCATCCGAATCTATCATCTAAAAAATAATTCACAACAAAGCACAATAATTATAGGTAAAATCACGTCTTATAACATAGAAAGTCTCTTGATGATCTAAAATGCGAACCTTATGCTCTACATAAATCATCGCAGTTTCGCAGTCTCAGATTATCAACTACTTAACTTAAAGGAAAAGTCAGAAAGTTTATTCAAAGGAAATCCACACCAATACGTTCGCAAAACGTACCACATATTACCCTGACTTTCAGCCCTTTCCTTTTTATACAGTCGCACCCCGCCTGGGGTGCGTGGATTGAAACTTCACATCGGAGCGCTTTAATTTGGCAACGTCTGTCGCACCCCGCCTGGGGTGCGTGGATTGAAACCAGAACATATCACCTAGGTCAACTATAATATCGCGTCGCACCCCGCCTGGGGTGCGTGGATTGAAACATACCCATGCCCATGCACCCCAATGCTATTCCGAGTCGCACCCCGCCTGGGGTGCGTGGATTGAAACTATTACCCTGCTGCTTCGCTGTGCAACGCGTACCGTCGCACCCCGCCTGGGGTGCGTGGATTGAAACAGTTTTTTGTTTTACTTCCTCATCATTTAGATGTAGTCGCACCCCGCCTGGGGTGCGTGGATTGAAACGACATACTGAAGGGCTGTGAGCGAGCAAGTGAGCGTCGCACCCCGCCTGGGGTGCGTGGATTGAAACTTATACTGGAGCACGACCCCGCACTGGCCGGGAGGTCGCACCCCGCCTGGGGTGCGTGGATTGAAACGGATCAGGGAGGGGCACCAGATGAGAGAGGTGATGGTCGCACCCCGCCTGGGGTGCGTGGATTGAAACAAGAGCCCGGCAATCCGCTTGGTCCCGGCAAGTCGTCGCACCCCGCCTGGGGTGCGTGGATTGAAACTGCGAGATGTCGTAGTAGACAAAGCCCCGTTCCCGTCGCACCCCGCCTGGGGTGCGTGGATTGAAACATGTCCGTGATTTGCTCCAGGAAGAAGCGGGGGAGGTCGCACCCCGCCTGGGGTGCGTGGATTGAAACGAAAAGTACAGTCCTAACGGTGATGACGAGGGAGTCGCACCCCGCTTGGGGTGCGTGGATTGAAACTTCTGTCAGCTTCCAGGTATCCTCAAACGATGTGGTTGCACCCCGCCTGGGGTGCGTGGATTGAAACGAAAAGTACAGTCCTAACGGTGATGACGAGGGAGTCGCACCCCGCCTGGGGTGCGTGGATTGAAACATCATAAATCACACTTTTATCGAAAATAATCACGGTCGCACCCCGCCTGGGGTGCGTGGATTGAAACTTTGACGTACTTAAGAAATACCTTGTCAATCAGTGTCGCACCCCGCCTGGGGTGCGTGGATTGAGGATTCTGGTAGTAGTTTTTATTTCAACTGTGGAGCATTGAAGTATTAGAGAATCTGTATATCATTCCTATGAGCTATCATAAAGATTAGATACTCTGCCAGAAAAACATAGTGCCACTTTACCATGAGTGGCCGCTGTAAGGTTCATATTTCTATTCATTTTCTTGAAAAAATCCCAGAGGCAAAAAAGTATATTATAGATTTCTTCGTCCATATCCTTATTGCGTTTGAGAATACAATAAGGCTGTCAGCTGACATCCTTATTGCGTCAGCCGACGCCCTTATTGTAGCGGAGCAGACAGTAAGGAAGACCGAAGCGAAGAGGATACACCCTCTCCTCCTGTTTTGTTTTCGTGTTGTCACGTCGTCACGTTGTCACGTTTTTGCTATAATGAATTGGAAATGTGCGTATTGTGAGCGTGATAACAGTGTGACAACAAAATCAATAGCGAAATTCATTGTCACGCATTTAAGCAATTATATATCAGCGTGTTTACTTCATACTGACAACGTGACAACAAAATCGGACAGTTTCTCTCGTGGAAGAAAACGTGCTCATATTCCGCAACGCATTCTGTATCATCCCTTCGCTACACACATTCGGTTCGAATTGTAAATTTATGGGGTAAAAAAGAGATAAAAGAGGGTATGGGAGGGGAAGAGATAAAGTTTTTTACGATTTTATCATAGATTTTGTCAACTTTACTTGGCATAATGAAATATAGTATATATATTTGCCTATCCCAACTAAGGTTAACATCTACACAACTACTTAAATCATGCAAACAAAACCGATGCTTTCGTTTCCGAAAGCAGTAAAAAAGGCATTCCGCGACTACGCCATCTTCAGTGGACGCTCGCGCCGCTCGGAATTCTGGTGGTTCGCACTATTCAACACTATTGTGACCATGGGTTTGCAGTTTGCATTTTTCACTATCTCTATTATCACGGGACTTGTTTGGGTAAAATTCCTTGTTTATCTCTATTCTTTGGCAACACTCATCCCTTCCCTTGCCGTTGCGGTGCGCCGCTTACACGACACGGGACGGAGCGGCGGTTGGATTGTCGATCTTTTCTTGTCGACACTTCCAATGATACCTACACTCCCGCTAGCCGTATGGGACGGTCGCATATGGGCGATAGTGATTCTCTCGCTTTGCGCTCTGATCAGCTTTGCGCTCAGTATCACCATCTTGGTGTTCTGCACCAACGATTCGAGTACGTACAGCAATAAGTATGGGCCTTCGCCCAAGTACATAGACTGAACAGTTTTCTCATAATTGTAAGTTTCAGAAAGAGGGGTGCAACGTTTTTTTTCCTACGTTGTGCCCCTCATATTTATCCTAAGAGTGGCAAAAAATGGAGAGAAGAAAAGAACGAGAAAAAACTGACAAAAGAACAAGAGAAAAGAGCTTTTATATGTCAAAATAGTCGGAGAAATACGTTTCAGCGGGAATTCGCGCGCTTTGCACCTAAAATTCTTTAATTCCGCAAAGCAACCACTTTTTTGATGTATTTTTGCGTAAGACTTAACACACACCGAATGTTTCACAGACTTTTTCTATACCTCCCCGCCCTACTGCTAACACTCACCAGTTGCAGCAGTGGCAAAAATCAGCACAATAAAAATAATCTGCAAAGCTCTGCTGACACGGTGGTGGACGATGCGCTCCGCCAGCAGCTGGCCGACTATGTGGAGCAAAAACGGCAAGGTGAGCATTTGGGACTTTATGTCTACGATCTCACGGCCGACAAACCCGTTTTCGGCTATCGCGAACAAGCCCCAATGCCGCCGGCTTCGTGCATGAAACTCATCAGTGGCGTGGCAGCTCTGCACCTGCTCACGGACAAATACCTCTACCGCACAACGCTCTACGTGAAGGGGCGCATCCGCAACGGCGTATTGCAGGGTGATGTAGTGCTGCAAGGCAGTCTCGACCCGCAACTCTACGCTCCCGACCTCGTCATGTTCACCAACGCCTTGAAGCGGCACGGCATCCTGGAGGTGGAGGGCAACGTCCTTTTCTCGCCCGTCCACGATGAAGTACCCACACCCGAGCAACACTGGGGCCCTGGCGATGTGGTGCTACCCCAGTACGGACTCTTCTACCAACCGCGCCCCATCATCTTGCGCCAACTCCACAACGCCCTGCAGCGCGCCGGTATCAGAGTGAGTGCCGAGCGCGTGGGCATAGGCACAGTACCCCATGGAGCGCGCCGAATCTTCCGCTTCAACCGCCAAATGGGCCTCGTCCTTGGGCGGGCATGGCACAACAGTAGTAACACGCAAAGCAGCGGCCTCCTCTACACCCTCGGCTTAGAGTCGTCGCCCAGCGCGTCCGCAAGCCCCGACCGCCACGACCTGCGCCAGCGCGGCGTGGACTATATCCATCGCTTCGTGCGCGAGCAGCTCGACAGCACCGGAACGAATGTCATCCACGACGCCTGCGGCCTCTGCTCCGAAAACCGCGTGACGGCCGAACTCCTCGTTAAGACCCTGCGCTACGCCTATCAGCGGCCCCAGATCTTCCGCATGATGCGTGCCCACCTCCCCATCTCAGGCACCAGCGGCTCTTTCCTCCACATGATGGAACGCAGCACGGCGCGCGGTAAGATTCAGGCCAAAACCGGCACACTCACTCGCCCCTACGGCATCTCCACGCTGTCGGGCTTTTGCCGCGGTCGCAACGGCCATCTCTTGGCTTTCGCCATCCTCAATAGCCAGATGTCCATCCTCGATGCCCGCCCCATTCAGCAACGGCTCTGTGAAATCATGATCCAGTAGGGAGAAGCGAGAAAACGCACAGAGCAGAGGAGCAGTCCCATGGACTGTGCCTAAAAATCCGCCCGCACTGCCGATAGGCTTATTTGGCGTTTTTATCACAATATCGTATTTTTGCAGTCAAACCAATCATTATGTTCGAAATAGAAAAAATAGAGAACCACGTGGAAAAGGCGGTGCTCGTTGCGCTCATCACCAAAACGCAGGACGAACGCCAAGCTAACGAATACCTCGACGAGTTAGCTTTTCTGGCCGAGACGGCTGGCGCGGAATGCGTTAAACGCTTCACGCAGAAGCTCGATGGGCCTCATTCCGTCACGTATGTGGGCAAGGGAAAGCTCGAAGAGATGCGCCGCTGGATCGAGTCCGAACTCGAAGCGGAGCGGGACGTAGACATGGTGGTCTTTGACGACGAGCTCAGCGCAAAGCAGATCCGCAACATTGAGAACGAGCTGAAAGTGCGCGTCATCGACCGAACGCAACTCATCCTCGACATCTTTGCCATGCGTGCCCAGACGGCGAACGCCAAAACGCAGGTGGAGCTGGCTCAATACAAATATATGCTGCCGCGCTTACAGCGAATGTGGACTCACCTCGAACGCCAGGGCGGCGGCTCTGGCTCGGGCGGCGGAAAAGGTTCAGTAGGACTTCGCGGTCCGGGTGAGACGCAGCTCGAGATGGACCGCCGAATCATCCTCAACCGCATGGCATTGCTCAAAAGTCGCTTGTCGGAAATCGACAAACAAAAGCGCACGCAGCGTTCCAACCGCGGCCGCATGATTCGCGTGGCTTTAGTGGGCTATACAAACGTGGGAAAATCCACGCTCCTCAACCTCATGGCCAAGACGGAGGTGTTCGCAGAGAACAAACTCTTCGCCACGCTCGACACAACAGTTCGAAAGGTAGTCATCGACAATCTGCCGTTCCTCCTCTCCGACACCGTCGGCTTCATCCGCAAGATTCCCACCGACCTCGTTGATTCGTTCAAATCCACCCTTGATGAGGTGCGCGAGGCCGACCTCCTGCTCCACGTTGTCGATATTTCGCACCCCGATTTCGAGGAGCAAATCGATGTAGTCAACCGCACACTGGCCGACTTGGGCTGTGCAGAGAAACCTGTCATTATCGTGTTCAACAAAGTGGACGCTTACACCTGGACGGAGAAGGAGGCTGACGACCTCACGCCGGCAGGTAGCGAGAACGTGAGCTTGGTAGAGCTGCAACAAACTTGGATGAACAAGATGGGCGAGAACTGTATTTTCATCTCCGCCCGAGAGCGCCTCAACATCGACGAACTCCGCGACTTGCTCTATAATCGTGTGCGCCAGCTTCACGTTCAGAAATATCCCTACAACGATTTTCTTTTCAATCAGTACGACAGCGAAGGCCGTCCGCTCTGATTCATTCTCTCATATCCCTAAAAGCCGAGCCAGTTTGCAGCACCTTCTCTCGTTTCCGTGCTGCCGCGGCTCGGCCTTTTCCCACCCATTATGCAAGAACAACATTCTCGAACCCAACTCCTCTTAGGTCGTCCAGCCATCGATACGCTCGAAGGTAGCAGCGTGGCGGTTTTCGGTGTGGGCGGCGTAGGCGGCTATGTTGTGGAAGTACTCGCCCGCAGCGGCGTGGGCGAACTCGCCCTTTTCGACAACGACCGCGTGTGTCTCTCCAATGTGAACCGACAAATCGTAGCCCTTCATTCCACTGTGGGGCAATACAAAGTGGATGCGGCCGAGGCACGTATCCGCGACATCAACCCGCATTGCATTGTCCATAAATATCCCACTTTTTATCTTCCCTCAAATGCCGACGACTACGACTTGAG
Source organism: Alloprevotella rava (assembly GCF_014195585.1). GTDB lineage: Bacteria > Bacteroidota > Bacteroidia > Bacteroidales > Bacteroidaceae > Alloprevotella > Alloprevotella rava. Next base: position 26,138 of record NZ_JACICA010000005.1, read on the forward strand.
CCAGTACGACTATGTGGTGGATTGCATCGACACGGTCACGGCAAAAATCGAACTCATCAAGCGTTGCCACCAGCTTCATGTGCCTATCCTTTCGTGTATGGGCGCAGCCAATAAAATGGATGCAACAGCCTTTCGCGTGATGGATATTACCAAGACGACAATGGACCCTCTGGCGAAAGTTATCCGCAAGAAACTTCGCACTCTGCGCATACCTCATCTCAAAGTGGTGTATAGCGAGGAGCAGCCGCTCCGTCCGCTCATCGAGGAGATGCCGGTTGCTGCTGTTCAGAACTCCTCCGACACCTCCCCCTGCCTCTCGACAGATGCGGAGATGCCCACCCCCACGGAGCGGCGTACCGTTCCTGCCAGCAACGCTTTCGTACCTGCTGCTGCGGGTCTCATCGCGGGCGGCGAAGTGGTGAAGGATCTCCTCCGTTTGGCCGAAACCTATCGCATCGCGCCTGCCGACATGGCCAACAGCCCTGCTGCCCAAGCTGCAGCCGAACGGGCCAAAGCCCATCGCGAACGTGTCAGCAAAATCCACAACAAAGGAGAATAAAAAAAGCAGCCTGCTTCTCCGACCAGTCTGACTAATCCGACCAGTCGGACCTATCCGACCCGTCTGACAAGTCCGACCCGTCCGACAAGTCCAATTCTTCAAAGCACCAGCTATTCAATAGAAAGCCCCGAGCATTCAGCGAATGTTCGGGGCTAAAATTATGGAGTTGTCAGGGATTACTTGCAGCTGCCGCAAGTGGGCTTGATTTGCTTGAAGAAATCGTTGCCCTTATCGTCGACGAGGATAAAGGCGGGGAAATCTTCCACGCGAATCTTCCACACAGCTTCCATACCGAGTTCGGGATATTCCACACACTCGATACTCTTTATATTATTATAGGAGAGAATAGCTGCTGGGCCGCCAATCGAACCGAGGTAGAAACCGCCGTGCTTCTTGCAAGCGTCGGTCACCATCTGCGTGCGGTTGCCCTTGGCAATCATCACCATCGAACCGCCCATACTCTGGAAGAGGTCTACATAGGGGTCCATGCGGTTGGCAGTTGTCGGACCCATAGAGCCGCAGGCCATACCCTTCGGTGTCTTTGCCGGACCAGCGTAGAGCACGGGGTGGTTCTTCAAATAATCAGGGATACCCTCGCCGGCATCAATGCGCGCCTTGATCTTAGCGTGGGCAATGTCGCGCGCCACAATGATAGTGCCGCTCATGCTCAAGCGCGTGCTTACGGGATATTTAGTGAGTTCTTTGAGCACTTCTTCCATCGGTTGGTCGAGGTCGATTTTCACACCGCCGCCTTCGCCTGCGTTGCGGAGTTCCTCCGGAATCCAACGCGTAGGATTATCGTCGAGTTTCTCAATCCAAACACCGTCCTTATTGATCTTACACTTAATGTTACGGTCGGCCGAGCAACTCACGCCGATGCCTACAGGCAGACTTGCGCCGTGGCGGGGCAAACGAACCACACGAATATCATGGGCAAAATATTTACCGCCAAACTGAGCCCCAAGTCCTATCTTATAGGCCTCTTCGAGCAACTGTTTCTCCAGTTCGAGGTCGCGGAAAGCGCGGCCGGTCTCGTCGCCTGTAGTGGGGAGGTTATCGTAGTAGTGAGTAGAAGCCAGTTTCACGGTCATTAAGTTCTTCTCCGCACTCGTACCACCGATGGCGATACCGATATGGTAAGGCGGACAGGCAGCCGTACCGAGGCTCTTCATCTTTTCAATGAGGAACGGAATGAGCGTAGGCTCGTTGAGAATGGCTTTCGTTTCCTGGAAGAGATACGTCTTATTGGCCGAACCGCCACCCTTCATCACGCAGAGGAATTTATACTCGTCGCCTTCCTCAGCTTCGATATCGATTTGTGCGGGCAGGTTGCAGCGCGTGTTCACCTCCTCAAACATAGAGAGCGGCGCATTCTGTGAGTAGCGGAGATTCTCCTCCGTATAAGTTTTATAGACACCGTGTGCGATAGCCTCAGCATCGTCGAAATCAGTCCAAACGCGCTGTCCCTTTTCTCCGTGAACGATGGCCGTACCCGTATCTTGGCAGATGGGGAGCTGACCCTTCGCTGCGATTTCTGCATTGCGCAGGAACGTGAGTGCCACGTATTTGTCGTTGTCAGAAGCCTCTGGATCGCTCAGAATCTTGGCCACTTGTGCGTTGTGGGCGGGGCGGAGCAGGAAAGCCACATCGCGGAAAGCCTGATTGGTCATGCGTGTCAGAGCTTCGGGTGTTACTTTCAGAATTGTCTTACCTTCGAACTCGCTGGTGCTGACGCCTTCTTTCGTCAGCAGATAGTACTCCGTGTCGTCCTTGCCGAGCTGGAACATAGGAGCATACTTGAATTCCGGTGTTTGTGCCATAATGCTATGAGTTATTTAATGATTATGTTGCTGCGAAATTAAGTATTATAATTCAAATAGGAAAGATGGCGCGGAGAAAAGAGGCAGAAACGCGCAAGTGTACACACAGTAAAGACAATCCGGCAGAAACAACACATCTGTAAAGGCTTTCCCTTATTGTATTTCTGCTTCTCTGAAAATTTTGTATCTTCGCCACCATAATTCATTTAACAAATTACTAAACACCAACAATCTATGAGAAAATTGTTACTCTTGCTGCTTGTTTTGCTGGGCGTCAGCTCGATGCAAGCGCAGGTTTTGCCGTCGTTCTCTACGGCCGACAATCCAGTTTGGTACCACGTTCAGTTTAAGACGGGTTCCAACTGCTTGGCAGACCAAGGGCGCGGCAACGCACTCAAAACTGCGACAAAAGCAAATGTCGATGCACAGAAATGGGCTTTTATTGGCACGAAGGACAACTTCGTGTTGCTCTCCAAGAAAGGCAACTACGTTAATTTCAATAGCTCAAACTTCACCACCTCCGCTACTGGCGTTGCGCTGAAGATGATAGAGAGCACCAACGCTGCGGCTTCCGACTGCTGGGAGATACAGCGCAAGACGTCGTCACAAAGCATGAACCAATGGGGCGGTACGTCGGCTGGCGTGAACCTCGGTGAGTGGACCGCTGGCGACAACAACAATCCCGTTCGTTTTGTGGCTACTGAGGCCAAACTGCCTGTGTTTAGCACCGAAACATCCTCTACTTCCTATTTTGTAAAGTTCTGCCAAGGCGGTGGCTATTTGGCCGACCAGGGTGCAGGCCAGAGCGTGCAAATAGCAGCTGCCGACCCCATACCAACGCAGAAATGGAAACTCGTGGGCACTCAAAGCAACTTCCAACTCGTCAACGAGGCCGGACTCTACGCCTATGTGGACGGAACGGGCAATGCCGCACGCATCAAAACGCGCACCACGCCCGACGCCAACGGCTTCTCTCTGGTCACAACAGGTGTGGCAGCATTTAGCCCCAACTGGGAAATCCATGCCAACGGTATCAGTGGCAACAACGCTTTCAACCAATGGGGCGGTGCGCAACTGGGACATGAGATTGGTTTGTGGGCGGCTAACGATGTGAACAACCCCGTGGAATTTATCCTACCTAAGGACATGACCTACGCTGACTACAAGGTGGAGGGCATCGACCCTGCATCTGTGAGCGGATTGTCCAAACTCACGCTTTGGTACACACAGCCCGCTACGCTCGGCGGAACGTCGAACAACTGGATGGAATACTCTCTGCCCATCGGTAATGGCCAGTTGGGCGCGAGCCTCTTCAATGGCACGTACAAGGACGAAGTACAATTCAACGAGAAAACCCTCTGGAGTGGTTCGAGCACGGACAACGGTAGTTCCTACGGGGCATACCAGAACTTCGGTTCCCTCTTTGCCGAAGATTTGAGCGGAGATTTCGATTTCGGCTCAGATAAGAAAGTGAAAAACTATTATCGTGCGCTCGACTTGACCCGCGCCATTGGTTCTACACACTTTACCAATGCTGACGGCAGCAAGACTTACGACCGCACCTACCTTGCCAGCTTCCCCGACCGCGTTATTGCAGTGCGCTACGCTTGCAACCAACCGGGAAGTCTCTCCCTGCGCTTCACTCTCAAACCGGGCGTAAAGGCCACTCCCTCCTATGCCGACGGCGAAGGAACGTTTAGCGGCAAACTCACCACTGTGACATTCAACGCTCGCATGAAGGTGGTACCCGTTGGCGGTACGATGACCACGGATGCCAACGGCGTGGAGGTGCGCAATGCTGATGAGATTTGCGTGTATCTCGCTGCTGGTACTGATTTCGATGCTTACAAGACTACATATATCAGTAACACCGCTGCTCTTCCCAGCACGATGAAAGAGCGCGTGGACGCTGCCGCACAGAAAGGTATGGCTGCCATCATGACGGATCATATGGCCGACTATCGCAACTACTTCGACCGTGTGGATTTCTCCCTCGAAGGTTCGGAGAATGCTATACCTACCAACAAACTGGTGGATGCTTACTCAGCCGACGCTACTGGCGTGAAGGGTTCTTCTCTCATGCTCGAACAGCTCTACTTTGCTTACGGCCGCTACCTCGAGATTGCTTCTTCACGCGGTGTGGATCTGCCCAGCAACTTGCAGGGTATTTGGAACAACAGCAACACTCCGCCTTGGGCTTCGGATATTCACTCCAATATCAACGTGCAGATGAACTACTGGCCGGCAGAACCTACCAACCTAAGCGAAATGCACCTGCCGTTCCTCAATTATATCACCAACATGGCCATGAATCACAGTCAATGGCAGAAGTATGCCAAAGATGCTGGCCAAACGAAGGGTTGGACATGCTATACTGAGAACAATATCTTCGGCGGTGTAGGTGGTTTCATGCATAATTATGTCATCGCCAACGCTTGGTATGCCACTCATCTCTGGCAGCACTATCGCTACACGCTCGACCGCGACTTCTTGCTCAGCGCCTTCCCCACAATGTGGAGTGCTTCACAGTTCTGGATTGAGCGCCTGAGATTAGCAGCCGACGGCACTTACGAATGCCCCAGCGAATACTCTCCCGAACAAGGTCCTACGGAAAATGCCGTAGCTCATGCGCAGCAACTCGTGGTTGAGCTCTTGCAGAACACCAAAGACGCTGCCGACATTCTGGGCAACGATGCTAATATCTCCGCTGCTGATAAAGCAAAATTGGAAGACCGCTTGGAGAAGGCCGATAAAGGTCTCGCCATCGAAAAATATACGGGCAAATGGGGTTCTCCTCACCACGGCGTGAGCAACGGTCAAGACCTTCTGCGCGAATGGAAATATAGCTCCTACACGCGCGGCGAAGATGGCCACCGCCACCAGAGCCATCTGATGTGTCTCTATCCTTTCAATCAGGTGACACCTGGTAGCCCTTACTTCAAGGCTGCTGTCAACTCTCTGAAACTTCGTTCCGACGAATCAACAGGTTGGTCTATGGGCTGGCGCATCAACCTCTGGGCGCGCGCTCAAGACGGCGACCACGCTCGCGTGATTCTCCACCGCGCTCTGCGCCATGCTACATCGTTCGGCACAAACCAGTACGCTGGCGGTATCTACTACAATCTCTACGACGCACATGCTCCGTTCCAGATCGATGGTAACTTCGGTGCTTGTGCAGGTATTGCAGAGATGCTCATGCAGAGCGCAACGGACACCATCGTAGTGCTCCCCGCTCTCCCCTCTGTTTGGAAGGCTGGTCATATCAAGGGCCTCAAAGCCATTGGTAACTACACGGTCGACATTGCATGGAAGGCAGGCAAGGCCACTCGCATCACGGTGACGAATGTGAAGGGACAAGCCGGAACCGTGAAGTATCCCGGCATTGGTCAAGCCAACTGCTACATCGACGGCACAAAGCAGCCCGCTGGCACAAACAGCAACACCGCTGCTATCCCTGCTCGCCAGGGTGCCGTAGTAGTGTTCGACATCGACGGCAGCTACCAACCCACCGGCGTCAGGCAAGTCACAGAAAATGCGCCGCTCTTCACGGTCGAAGGCCGCACGGTGACCCTCAAAGGTACTGACGTTGAAAGCGTGAGCGTTTACGACCTCCAAGGTCGCAAGTTTGTGCAGACCGCTAAGCGCACATTCACCATTCCGGCCGCAGCAGGCAACACCGTTGTCCTCCAACTGGGCAACCATTCCTATAAGGTGGCTCTCTAAGAGCATCCCACCTCTCAACGCAAAGAGCGAACCCGCCCCACAGCAGGTTCGCTCTTTTTCTATGACAAATGTCCACACGCCATTCTCCATTATGGTTGCTCCACAAAACGCCATCAAGCAGTGCGTGAATATCCTTATTGCTTTGGAAAATACAATAAGCCTGTCAGGCAGCATCCTTATTGCGTCAGCTGACAGCATTATTCTGTCAGTCAGCATCCTTATTGCGTTTGCAGCAATCATTGAAAAGGACGCTTTCTTTTCAAAACAAAAAATCCGCAATACCTGATATAGGCATTGCGGACAAGAAGCTAAGAAGAAATTCTACTCCATCGCCAACACTGTTTTCCCTGAAGAACTGGAGGTAGCTATATGCTGCAAAGCATCATTCGCCTGCTCCAAAGTGAACACCTTATCTATGGTGGGGCGAAGACCCGTTGTCTCGATCAACGCCGTAATTCTTTGGAGTTGTGCACCATTCGACTGGACAAATAGAAAGCTATAAGTAGCTCCTCGGCGCTTGGCCTTTCTGTCCAAACCTGCCCCCACGAGCGCGAACAGCCATTGTTTCCATTTGGGCAAGCCAAAGGCGCGTGCAAAACTGCCGTTGGGCAATCCCCGCAACGATACGATGTGGCCGCCCGTGCGGAGCAGTCCTATCTGCTTATCCAGTTCGCGCCCACCCACACTATCGAGCACATAATCCACACCTTTCAGCTCCACAGCATAGTTCTCCTTGCGATAGTCGAAATACTTGTCAGCACCAAGCGCCAAAACGCGTTCCCTACTGGCAGCATTACCACTGGTATAGACGATTAGTCCCATGGCTTTTGCCAAAGGTATGGCCATCGCTCCAAGGCCGCCAGAGCCACCCGAGATAAAAATTTCTTTCCCCGCCTCAACATGCATCAGCTCCAGAGCTTGATAGGCCGTGAGCGCAGTGAGAGGCACAGCCGCCGCCTCGGTAAAAGTCAGCCCTTGAGGCATTCGAGCCAGCGCATCGGCTGGCACGGCTACCCATCGGGCAAAAGCTCCGATATGCTCTATCGGCATACGGGCATAAACATTATCGCCAACAGTGAAGCCTTCCACCTTTTCGCCGACAGCTTCCACGACACCTGCCAACTCATTTCCCATGGTTAGAGGAAAATGATAAGGAGTCACCATTTTCACTTCCCCGCGGGTGATCAAATTATCCAAAGGATTCACACCCGCCGCCTTGACGCACACGAGCACTTCATTGGACTGTATCGAGGGCTTAGCAAGCTCCACGGTTTCGGTACGTAGGTTGTGCTTGTTATATTTGAATATCTGAATCGCTTTCATCGTTCTTCTATTTTACATTTATCTATCTGCTAAATAAAACGCTATTGCCTGACTCGCAAACAATTCGGCTTTCTGAAAAATTGCCCCATGTCCAGCTCCCTCGTATATGCTAAGTGTGGCATTGGGCAAACGCTCTGCCATGTCGTGGCTTCCTGTTGTGGGAATTGCCATAGAAACAAAAAGTCTCCCTACCGCACAAAGTTCGATATTTCCTTACAAACGATGCAACAAAGGGAAAAACATTTTCAGCGGTCTTAGCTACCGATGGCTCTGTTTATCCGCACCGTGAATATCCTCATTGCTTTGGAAAATACAATAAGGCTGTCAGCTGGCTTCCTTATTGCGTCAGCTGACAGCCTTATTCTGTCAGCCAGCATCCTTATTGTATTTTCGACGGTAATAAATGGGCTGAAAATTCCGCGAAATCTCCCGCGCAATGCTTGTGGTTTCAGTTACGGGTAAGATAGTGAGCTTCCGCTGGAGGCGAGATTTCCACCTTCAAACTACTAATTTATGATGATATAGATGAAGGATTTGGGATGTTCCTTTGGTGGAAAACAGAATTATGACGTATTTTTGCAAACAAACGATAAGAGCCTTGAACAACGAAAGGGGTTCGAGGCTTTATTTTTTAATCGGTAGTATTTCCTAAATACAATGAAACAGCTTTTTATCACCCTTCTACTCCTGACCTGCACAGTGACGGGCTGGAGCAAGACCTTCAAAACCATCAAAACGCCCAAGGTGACGGCTTGCGCAATCCCATTCAAAGAAAAAATCACTGTGCGAGAAGTGGTCTTGACAGATACGGCCACCACGCTTCACCTTTGCATCGAATCGCCCGCGGGAGATCCGTTCATTCTCAACAAGAGCAGTTATCTGAAAGATGAAAGCGGCCACCGATATCCCTTGCGCTCGGCCGAGGGGGTCATGCTCGACCAACCGATTTCTTCTCCTAAAAATGGCCCGACTCAATTCGCCCTACATTTTGCCCCCATGCCGCAACGCGTCGGTATGTTCGACTTCATAGGGGGAGACGACTTCTATTCGTTTATGCTCCTCGGCATCCACGACAAAAACACCCCACTCACCACGCCCAGGCTCGAAGCACTCGCCGAGAGCCATCCCTATGTGCTGCCAACGGAGTGGTTCAAGAACGATTCCATCACCATTCGTGGGCGCATCATGGACTATGATGCCGCAAAATTTGGTTTCAACCACTTAGAATGTTACTACGAAAACATTTTTGAGAAGGAGCAGGGACTACTCATGCTCAATATTGCGCCGGATGGGACTTTCGAGAAAAAATTCCCCGCGTGCTATCCCGTGAGAGAGGCTTTCTTCGCGGGCAATTCCAATATAGCGTTCAGCGAGATACCTTTCTTTGCCCGCCCTGGCGAGACCATCGATGTGACGGTGCAAAAGAACGCGCGCGGACAATATGAGTGCCAGTACAACAACGGGAGTTGCAAAGATGCGGAACGATGGCTCAAAGCGAAACTCCCTTTCAATGGCATCATGAATGCCCTGCGCTATTTCAATGGGCCGTTTAGCCAAGCGCAGCCCCTTGCGGAAACGCTCTGGAAAAATGCGCTAACGCTACTGGCACTTACGAGCGAGCGCGACGGATTCACTCCGATGGAAGAGCAGTTGGCCTTGGCTGATTTGCAAGTGAGCTTTGCCAGTGCATTGATTGAATATGCCATGAACCGTGAGGATGATTTTTCAAAAAAAGCAGAAGCCAACGGACAGAAGGAACCTTCTGGAGCGGACAAAGCCGAAATGGATGCGCTGAACGATCCCAGCAATTTCAAACTCTTATCGCGCATTCCTTTCGACAATCCTATGCTGACGGCCAGTAGCAGCTTCCCCGTCCTCATCAACCGCCTGCGCTTCGCCCCTCCCGTATTTTCAGGGCAGTTTGCCTCCCTCGGAAAAATGGACAGCGTCAAGATAACGGCCAATATTCAGCAGAAAATTCTCAACAACAAGCGCGCGGCACTGAAAAAACTAATGGGTTGCAACGACAGCAACCTGATACTGCAAATCTGCATCTACAAAGACATTCAGGAAAACTTCAAAGAGTGGCGCAACAATGAGGCGCTCATCCTTGGAATACTGGCCGACACAAGCCTCACAGAACAAGAACGCTTGGCCGAGGCGGAAAGCCTGCCCGCGCTCAACAATATGCTATCGCCCTACTTGGAAGTTCTTTCCTCCCCCTTCATCCGTCAACAAGCCGATCTCTTCTGTTCGGCAGCCATGATGGAACAAGACATCGCTACGCCTCTCCCCGCCAACAACGCAGCGGCCGAAAGGATCCGCCAACTATCGGCGCGCTTCCCGGGCCGCTATCTCCTCATCGATTTCTGGGGAATGGGCTGCTCTCCCTGCCGTGCCGCTATCCAGAAGAGTAAGGATTTGCGCGCCAGCATTGCGCAACGCAAGGATGTGAAGCTCATCTTCATCGCTGCAGAGAACACGCCGCAGGGCAGTGAGGCATATAGGAAATATGTGAAAGAATGGCTCGCCGATGAGGAGTGTATCTGTCTTTCGCCAGCAGAATACAACCAACTGTGCGAACTCTTCCGCTTCAACGCCATTCCGCACTACGAAACCATCACCCCTGAGGGCGGTCGCGTTAGAGAAGACCTCAGCATCAACGGCTTCCACAATTTCGACGATGAGTTTGCACGCCTCCAACAACAAGCCCAATCCGCTCAACCCGCCGCTATCGGCGTGCCAGCAGATGCAGTAGAGGGAATGATTATCAACTTCAATGAGAAATAGGATAACTCAAAAAAAGACAACAAGAAAAGGCTTCACCCCGAACGGAGGTGAAGCCTTTTTGTGAGCGGTCTCTGAAGAGTCCGCTTAGAGAATAGAGGTCTCGCTTAGAAGCTTACGCGGAAGCCGAGCTGCATGTGCCAGCGGCTGAGGATATCGCTCTTTGTGAGACGTGGGTTGTTATACTGATAAACCGGCGTATAGTTGCCATCAGCACCCTTCGTCATCTTAGAAACCATCAGCGGAGTTACGTTGTAGACGTTGCTATACTGAGCGCCCCACTTCTTGTTGAGACAGTTGGCGAAGTTCATGATATCGAAGGTGAACTCAAAGTTGCAGATGTTCTTCCAGTAAATCTTCTGACCGAAGTGGAGATCAATCTGGTGTTCCCATTCTGTCATGTTAGAATTACGTTCAGCATATTGTCCGCGGTGGTTCTTAGCGTAGCTGTCGCTTTCGATCCATTTTTCAAAAGCTGCACGGTTTTGATCAGCATCCATAATCACTTTACCCTTCACAATAGTTGGCGCGAAGTTCATCAGCGCGAGTTCGTCCTTCGTTGGGATGTAGAGGAGGTTGTTACCCTTCTGTCCGTCGCCGTTGAAGTCTTCGCTCTCGTTCATTGAGAGACTGTAGCGGCCACCATTAGAACCGTTGTAAACGATACCGATCTGCGTGCTGGTCCAGCCGTTGAGGTATTTGGGAGAAGTCCAGCCCACACGTACCATCACGCGGTGAGGAATGTCGAACTTAGAATAGCCAAGCTCACCCTTACCGTTGGTGTCGCGAGAATAGTTGTACTTCCAGTTAGAATAAGCAACAGAGCTTGTACCATCGTTCACACTCTTAGAGTGTCCAAAGGTGTAGCTTGCTGCGAGGTCAAGGCCGAAGTTGAAAGTCTTTTCAAAGAGCGCGCTGAGGGCGTAGCTGTAGCCGCGGTTCGTATTCTTCAGATTGATGATGCTGTAGTAGTCAGACTTTTCACTGTTGTAGTAAGGAGCAGCAGAGTTCTCTTTGCCAGGCACAGCATAGGTCTTTGCCACTTGATTGATGGCAAGGTTCTCGAAGAAGACGTTGTTCATCGTCTTGCTATAGATGGCCTCGAGCGTCATCTTCACGTCGCCGGGCAGCGTGTGTTCGAGAGCGAGGTTAGAGCGGAAAACCTGTGGGTACTTAAACTTCTTGCTCACTACAGCAATGTCGGGTTTCTGGCTCGTAGCGCTGGCTTTGGCCACATCAGTGAGAACCTGCTGGTAGTTGTTCATACCGGGCACGCTCGTAGAGATAGTGGTAGATTTCATTTCTACACCATTACTATTGAAGGCGTTGCTGAGCCATACGAAAGGCACACGACCGGTGAAGATACCCGTACCACCGCGCAGGAGCGTCTTGTGGTCCGGAGTGAGGTACCAGTTGAAGCCGAGACGCGGACTAACCATGAGTTTCGTACTCGGAACGATACCTACTTGAGCATCCAGATTCTTGCTCTTAGCGTATTGGTTGAAAGTTTCGTTAGCCGTTGGTTTGTTGAACACAGCAGGCAGATCGATACGCAAACCATAAGTCACATTGAAGTTGGAAGTAGCGTTCCATTTGTCCTGAGCATAGAAGCCAAACTGGCCTGCCTTGATGGCTGGAGCAAACTTCGTATCACCGCCGGTGAGAGATGGGTCGGTGTACTTATAGTTGAATCTGTTGGGCTTATCGTTGAGGAAATTGTCAAGACCATCGAAAGTCCAAGAACCATTAGCAGCCTGAATGAAGAGGTTAGAAACCTTGTAGATTTCGTTGTGTGTACCGAAAGTCAGCGTATGGCTACCCAAGTACCAGCTAAGGTTGTCCTCCAGCGTGTAGATGTCTTGGTTCAGCGCATTGGCTGCAGAGCTATATTCTGTACCGATGTTGAGCGTGATACGGGTTGAATTGTCCGCGCTATACACGTTCTGAATCATTGCCGTTGGACCTTGGTAGGGTGACTCGCGGTGGTCGCGCACGAAGCTTGCACTGGCGCGCAACTCATTGTAGAAACTATCACTGATGCGGTTTGTCCATTCTGCAACAATGTCGTTGGTCTTGTTGTTATAGCGGTAGCCCGAATTAGCGAAAAAATAGCTGGTGGCACCAACAGCATAGCCGTCTTTGTAGCTATTATTGTGCTGATAGCGCAGTGTGAGGTGGTTGGTCTCGTTGATATTCCAGTCGATGCGGCTCGTAATGCCGAGGCTGTGGCTCTCAACGTTGCGTGGGCCGAAACTATCACGAATGCCCGTCAGCGCATAGTAGCGGTCCACTACCTGCTGTGCCACATCCGTTGAGATGTATTTCTCGCTATAGCCGGGGTAGATGTTGTTGGGATAGCTCTTTCTCTTGTTTTCTACAGAAGCGAAGAAGAAGAGTTTGTTCTTGATGATCGGACCGCCGAGCGTTCCACCGAAGGTGCGCTCAAACTGATCGGTGAGGGGCACCTTGGCATAGTCGCGCACAGCACTGTACTTGCCATACATGCTCTGGTTGTTGAAGTAGGAGTACGCACTTCCGTGGAAATCGTTCGTACCCGACTTTGTCACTACATTGATACCGCCACCCGTGAAGCCACCTTGACGAACATCATAAGGAGCGATAACCACCTGGAGTTCCTGAACGGCATCCATGGAGATGGGGTTTGCACCCGTTTGTCCGCCGTTGGTACCATCGGCACTCAAACCAAACACGTCGTTGGCCACAACACCGTCGATCTGGAAACTGTTGTAGCGATTGTTAGAACCTACGAAGGAGATACCGCCACTCTTGGATGAAACGGCCATCGGCGTGTTCTTCACAATGCTTGCCACTGAACGATCAATCGTTGGGATGTTCTGCATTTTTTGCAGCGTGAAGTTCTCGCCTGCTCCCGTACGTGTCTTGCGATTGGCCACTACCGTTGCTTCGCCCAAGTCAGTAGATTTTGGCGACAATGAAGCGTCGAGCGGGAACATATTGCCGAGCTCGAGATTGATGTTCTCAAACTTCTCTGCATTGTAACCCAGGTAGTGGATAGCTACGGTGTAAGGGCCGCCCGGACGCATACCCTGAATGGTATAACGGCCATTGGCGTTGGTCACTGCGCTGTAGGTCGTTCCTGAAGGGACGTGAGTGGCCTTTACCACTACTCCTGCAACTGGTTGGTTGGACTCATTCAGGATCTGACCGCCCAATGAGGACGTAGTCACCTGTGCCTGAACGCAAACTGCAACTGCAGGCGTCAAGGCTGCCAACAATACTCTTTGATAGTATTCCATAAGAAATAGAAAAGATTTAGAATGTCCTTTAAAACTTAGAGGGGAAAGGAATTAAGCCTCTCTTGCAGCGGGTTGCTCGAACCTGCCACTTTTCCACGCCGCGAAGTTACGCGTTTTTGTCAGAAATTAAATTCTTTTTGGGCTTTTAACAGAGAAAAAGAGAATAAAGATGCTATTCTTACCCATCAGACAAGTCGGAAACTTACAAATTGTCTGATGCAGTTTGCAGTTTTAAGGGTTTTTTCACTCTTCTGTGACTTTTTGCGCATCCTGCCATTCGATGATGCCGCCTTGGAGGTTGACAACGGTGAACTTTGCTTTGTTTAGGATTTCAGCACCGCGCATACTGCGTTTGCCCGAACGACAATAGATGCCCACGATGCGTTTGCGCGAGAGAGCTGCTTGTGCTTTTTCGAGAAAGTCGGGCTGCTGCACATCTATATTAGTGGCCCCTGGAATGTGGCCTTGAGCAAACTCTTCAGCCGTGCGAACATCCAAAAGCTGTAAGTCGCCGTTTTGCATGAGTTTTTCAAACTCGTTAGCACCAACGCTTTTGACACCTGGAACAGAGACGCTGCAAGATGTGAGAGAGAGAAGCAGCCCCGCGGCTGCAAGAAAGATTTTCATAAATAGCAACAGTTTTTTTGCGCCTCCTATCGGCCGTGCCAATGGTGCGCGTAAGTTTATTAGAGCAAAGATACGGGCTTTTCCTAAATGCTGCCAATTTTTGAGGAAGAAAAGCCGGAGAAACCGTTTACCCCGTCTCCGCGATTAAACATATAACATTAGAAATCAACAGATTAAACACACCCGTCAGCACAATAAGGATGTCAGCTGACACAATAAGGATGTCAGCTGACGCCCTTATTGTATCAGCTGACGCAATAAGGATATTTTTGCCCCTGATATTTCTGCCCACGAAGGCCCACAAAATAAGCGAAAGAGCACAAAAGATATTGAGGGATTTAGCCCTCGAACTTCCAGAAGTGTCCAACTCGTTCTCCCTTCCGATAAGCTCATCAATGGACCATCCGTCACTTTTTTGTGCGCCTTCGCCTTCTTCGCGCCCTTTCGTGGGCTCAATCATACGAGGTCGTTGATCAATATTTTGCTTCAGCAGTACTCCAAGTTCTCTTGGCGTACATAGTCGTCCAGGCGTTTACCGCCGTCGATGGAAGCGATACCTTGAGCAAAGACGCGGACAGAGAAATTGCGCTTCACGAGGTTTTTCAGCGTTTCCAACACACAGTAGTCGCCCGCCACGCCGCAAATGGCCATGGGCCTGTTGGTCGTAATCACCTCGTCGGTCATAGTGGCCAGGCGATACTTGCCGTGGGAGAGTTCGAGGATATATTGGAATGCACCATACTCTTCGGTTTCCTTCACCTCCCCTTTGCGTATCACCTGATAGGGTATGTCGCGCTCCAAGCAGGCTTGCACAAGGCGTGGGTCGATCTGCGCGCCTTGTGAGAAACGTATGCAATGAGGCGGCCACGGCCCGCCTTGCGGAGCGAAGGAGTCGTCTTTGGCTTGGTGCCAGTCAACGGTAAATATCACTTCCGCGATGTTGTTCGCCGTCGAGATAAAGTGGAGGATATGTTCCACCGCTGTTTCCGCCCCTTTCACATAGAGCGTGCCCGCGGGATGGCAGAAATCGTGTTGGCAGTCCACGACCACCAGTGTGATAGGTTCTTCCATTTCTTATTATGTAAGGATTTTTTTCGCCTGCAAATATAGTGGGATATATTCACTTAAACGCCCCAAGGGCTCAAAGTAATGCATAAAAAAGACGACACAAGGATGTCGCCGTATAAAGTAAAGGAAAGGAATCTCTTACAGTATCTCCCGCGCGATGGCAGCACAGGCTTCAGCATCGGCCAAGGCATGGTGATGGTTTTGAAGGTCGTAGCCACAGCGAGCCGCGATGAGATCGAGGGTGTGAGAGCCTTCGGGCCACACTTGTCGGGAGCGCGCGAGGGTGCAATAGAAAGGATAATCGGGGTAGTCCATCTGATAGCAGCGGAATACGGCTTTCAGGCAACTTTCGTCGAAGGCCTTGTTGTGCGCCACAAGCGGCAGCCCCTCTATGCGGGGCGCAATCTCGGCCCACACCTCGGGGAAGAGCGGTGCGTTCTGCGTGTCGGCCTCCGTGAGACCATGCACCTGCGTGCAGAAGTAGTTGTAAACTTCGGGCTCGGGCTTAATGAGCGAATAGAACTGGTCCACTTGAACGCCATTTCTATAAATGACTACGCCCACGCTACACACGCTCGTGCGCTGGTTGTTGGCCGTTTCGAAATCAATAGCTGCGAAGTTTTCCATACGGTCGTTGTCGTTATTCTTCCGTTTTCTGTCCGTCCTCCCAGGCCTGCCATTCGCGCATCGCCTCCTGCCAGTCGGTGGCTTCTCCCGTGTCCACAGCGTCCTGCATTTGCTCGGCCTCCCTTTGTGCCTTGTCGCGCGCGCGTTTCGCCTTCATCGCTTCGATGGTAGCATCGTCGAGCACCTGGATTGCCCCGCGGTCTACGGCAGCCTGCAAATCCTCCTCGCCAAACGCCTTGCCCGGCTCGTTGAAGTCGGAGATGTTGAATTCGTAGTCCACACGCAACTGATGGCGTATGAGCTTCTGCTGATAGCGGTTGCCAGCATTCTTTCTGCGCAACAGCTTACTGATAGCCTTTATTTCCTTTGCTGAAAATTTGTTTCTTCCCATAATTTTTGAATACCATGTTTGGAGCGTTGAGCAGCCCTATCGGAGGGACGGAGAAAAGGCACTTGTCCAAAGTTCTGAGCCACCGTTCTACCAACAAAATACTAAAAAGTCCCAACCGCCCCACACGAGGTGATTGGGAACTTCCGTGCCCGAAGCGGGACTCGAACCCGCACAGCCATTACTGACCAAGGGATTTTAAGTCCCTCGTGTCTACCATTCCACCATTCGGGCAGAACCGGGTGCAAAGATAAGCTATGATTCGGAAACTGACAAATTTTCGGGAGGTAAATTGAGATAACCGTATCTTTATATGATAAATAAGAGGAAAAGGAGTTCTCTTTTCGCTTCTGTTCTAAAATTATCAGAAAAAAGAAAGTAGCCCACTATATGGTTATGGCTACTTTCCTCTTTTACATCAGTTCAGTGAATGGAAAAGCCCATTCATTGCTTGCTCCTTGTCTTTAATGTTGTTCCATTTTGTAGTTCAATAGTAACTTCTACGGGTGGAAGTACAAGAGCAGGATTTGCTGTATAATAGAAATGCAAGAACGAATCATCCCACATCTTTTCTAACACTTGATTTGCTGATAACTTTAGAATCTGCTCTTGATTCATACGCATAAACTTGCTGTCATAATGGTGCTTAAAATAGTCATTGAGTGGAACACTTTTCACTGTCAGTACATCATTGAGCGAACTACCAGCAGGATGTGCTGCGTCCATATTGTCAAGTGCTACGACATTGATACTGCGAATGGGTGTTCCCAATGCTTCCTGTCGGAAGTGTCTTATCTCCTTATTGTATGCCGTATCACCATTAACTTTTGCAATCTGAAGAAAGCCGGGATCATACGTACCGGCGAAATGACTCAGAACAACCCCATCAAAGCGTACTTTCAAACCTTCAGGCGTACCCTTTACAGTCTTAGCAGGTTCTACAACCATGGTGTTGGGCAGCACGTATGAATTAACATAATGCTTACTCTCAGTGTAATCATCCAAATAGAAAAAATCTTTGCAGCCGCTGAATAATACTATCGCTAAAGGAAGTACAATTAAAAGAAATATCTTTTTCATAATTATAAGAATTTAAATGAATAAAAGGAGTTATATATTCACTTAACTTCGAAAGTTAAAGATGAACTTTCGTTATTGAAAGCTTATGGGCTTATACATACTTCAAAAAACGCTGTATATAGTTACCTTTTTGCGAAGGTAGATATTATATGTGTATGTTGCAACATCTGTAATACTTTTTTGTTTATAATCTTAATGTTCTGAAAAATAAAAAGCTATACCCCAAGAATAGAGTATAGCTTTTCAGTAAGTTATTCTACTGATTTATAGATTGTGTATCACAAAGTAAACCCATTAAGTTTTTGCTCAAAATGTCAGTTGGTAATAATCATCGCATTATTGCCGTATTGGATGTGATATTGATAAAGTTTCTTATCCCTGTCACTCTGCGCATTTTCCACCACAATACCTTCGTTGGCAAGGCTGTAGATGCGGTGGCACCTACTGCAATGGACGAGGGTGGCATCTTGCGTGGAAAATTCTAAGGAACGTTGGATGAAAGAAGATGCGTAGCAGTTGGGACATACGAGGTCGTAGGCCACAAGTCCTTTGCCAGAGAGCGTTGCCGTGGGAAGCTGACCCACGATAAAGCCGGCGATAAACTGAGGCATACCGTAGGATTTGTCAGCTGCCGAGAGATTCAGGCGCGACCGCTCGCCCGCGGTGTTCGCATAGTCCACGTAGCTCATACTTCCCGCAAAACGGATGGTGCAGAACACCCCGCTGTTGGGAGCTAAGGCGTGCATCAGAGCGGGAGCTGCTGCCACGTTCGTACAACGATAGAAGGCACGCACGCGAGCATACTCCGGCGTGGACGAACAAGCCGAGAGTAAAAAGAGGACCGCAAGCGTCACCGCCCAACTCCAATGGCGCATCATGGCAGTACGCTCAAGATGTTGGCCAACCCATCGGCAGCCTGCTGGAGAGGCTTTGCCACCATGCCTTTCATAAACATATTGACTTCCGCCCCTACGGTGACGCGGAGTTTGCTGGAGTAAGCATCCGTTGGGAGCATCTGAATCCAGATTGTCAAGGGGATGGGACTGCCTTCGCTCCCCATCTTGACGAGTTTGGGCTCTTCGCGCTCCACCACGCGGAAGGTGATTTTTCCCACAGGCGTTGTGAGCAAGATGGCGTCCTCCGTAAATTCTACGTTCTGAAACTGCTGGCGAGCCTGCTCCAACTTGTCGGCGGGCAACTCTGCCGCCATGCGCTCTTGTACGGCGGGATCGGAGAGACGCTCTTTGATGCCCTCCAGATTGCGTAGGTTGCTGAAACGTTCGTATAGTTGCTGCTGCGGCTGTGCCACATGTTTCACTTCGCTTTCATATTTGCTTAATCCCATATTCTTATTGTGTTTGTTGGGCGGCAAAGATAATAAAAAGATACGAGGAATAAGGAAACGGACACAATAAGCCCCTTCCGCCACTCCATAAGAGCGCGCGGAAGGGGCTATATGACGATAAAGAATTACTCACTCCTCGGGCGAGCCTACCCCGTGGGAGGGGCGGACATCAGAATCTTTCCCGACGAAAGAATGAGGCTGCAATTTATTTCTTGCCCCAGTTGGCGGGGTCTTTGCGCCAATCGTGGAGCAGGGGAACTTGCTGCTCGCTGATATATCCTGTTTGGAGAGCCGTTTCCACCACTGCTTCGTAGTTGGTCAGCGTGGTGAGTTCGACATTAGCCTCCTCGAACGCCTTGCGAGCCACCTCGAAACCGTAGGTATAGCTGGCCACCATGCCGAGCACCTCGCAACCGTGGTCGCGCAAAGCCTGCACAGCCTTCAAACTACTGCCGCCCGTGGAAATCAAGTCCTCCACCACGACAACTTTAGCACCAGGAGCCACTTGTCCCTCAATGAGATTCTGCATTCCATGGTCTTTGGGTTTTGAACGGACATAGCTGAAGGGGAGTCCCAGTTCGTCGGCCACCAGTGCCCCTTGCGCGATAGCCCCCGTAGCCACGCCAGCCACGGCCTCAGCTTCAGGATAAGTTTCGAGGATGAGGCGACACAGTTCGAGTTTGACGAAAGAGCGCACGTCAGGGAAGGCGAGCACTTTGCGGTTGTCGCAATAGAACGGAGAGAGCCAGCCGCTGGCCCAAGTGAAGGGAGCTTCGGGTTGCAGTTTGATAGCCTCAACCTGAAGCAATTTCTGAGCAAAAAGATGTGCGAGTTTTTGCATAACGGATAGTGTTATTAGTGATGTTGAGGCAAAGTTACACAATTTTTCTTAGGAGAGCAGAATATCAGCCTAAGGTGGCGATTCTCTTTTATGGAAACTCCGACGATTCGGATCAGTCGGACGAGTTGGGAGAAACTTTTTCAGAGAAGACAGATGGGGCGGACTATTGGGCGTTTCTCTTTTCTCTCAACGCCTTGACCATGTCCTGAGCAGCGTGTTCGGGAGCGCCGGGTTGCCCGAGAATCTTGGCCATTCGCTCATAGCCCTGCAACTGTGCTTCGCGGCAACTGCCGTTGGGGAGGATAGACTCCAGTTGGTGGCGAACATTCCTAACGTTCATTTCATCGGCTATGAGTTCGGGCACAATCTCTTCGCCGCCCACGAGATTGACCAAAGAGACAAAAGGAACTTTCAAAAAGAGGCGACGCAGTAGGCGGAAGAGCGGGCCTAACTTGATGTAGTAGCACACCACTTGCGGAACGCGGAACAGAGCCGTTTCGAGCGTGGCTGTCCCAGAGGTGACGAGGGCTGCCATCGAGCGCGACAGTAGGGCATAAGTCTGATTCTCTACCAGTTTTACCCTGCTGTGCTCCACGCCCGACGCACTGATGATGCGCTCATAGAAATCGAGCGGCAAAGCCGGAGCAACGGCAATCTCAGCTTGCATATCGCGCTCCGCGAGCACAGGAGCTACCGCCAAGAGCATACGCGAGAGATTGTCCGCCACCTCCTGCCGTCTGCTGCCAGGCAGCAAGGCGAGGGTGCGTCCGTTGGGAGCAGGCTGTCCGTGCTGACGGACAAAAGCATCCACCTCATCCATGGTGGGATTGCCTACATAAGTAATGGGATAGTTGTGTTTCCGTTTGAAATAGTCCACCTCAAACGGCAGGATAGAATAAAGGCGGTCGACATCGCGACGAATGTTCTTGATGCGCCGCTCCTTCCAAGCCCAGATTTTGGGGGAGATATAATAGAAGACAGGGCAGATTTGCTCCGCGTGAACAAAGCGCGCGATGGAGAGATTAAAACCAGGATAGTCCACCAAAATAACCACATCCGGCCGATAAGCTCTAATCTGCTCTTTGCACTGTCGCATCCCGCGCAAGATAGTGCGAGCGTGGAGCAATACAGGAATAAAGCCCATATAAGCCAAGTCCTCGTAGTGGCGCAAGCACCCTGGCGCAACGGCCTGCATATTGTTTCCACCATAATATTGAAACTCGGCTTCGGGATCTTCAGCCTGCAGAGCTTTCATCAAATGAGCCGCGTGTAAATCTCCGCTGGCCTCACCAGCAATAAGGAAGTAGCGCATAAGGGATTTCTTGTTTTCTCGGACAGGTCCGACGGGTCCGACCAGTCCGACGAGTCCGAGGGAAGTTAGAACAGACTTTTCAGCATCGGCATCAAGCGTGTGGCTGTGTTGTCGAGGGTTGTCGGCGTAATAGCTACATAGCCGTGGGAGAGCGCCCAGCGGTCAGTGTCGGTCGCATCAGGCTCTAATTCTTGGCAGTCGCCTACGAGCCAATACCAGTTGCCACTACGCCCAGCATTGTCTAAATCTTTGATATCTTTTTCCCAACGACTTCGCGCCATCCTACAAATGCGAACTCCCTCAAATTTAGGACATTTGGGGAAGTTTACATTCAAACAAGTGAATTCTGGCAGACCCGCCATGAGAGCCTTCATCGTGATGTCGATCAAATAAGGGCGCAAAGGCGTGAAATCAGCTTTTGCACTCATATCACAAAGCGAGAAAGCCACAGCAGGGAGACCCTGCATGGCAGCTTCCTGCACCACGCCCATAGTGCCCGAATAATGAGCGTTTACACTGGAATTGTCACCATGATTTATACCACCTATAACGAGATCTGGGCGGCGTTCGATGTAGCGATTAAGAGCCAGTTTGACACAGTCCGTTGGCGTGCCAGAACAAGCATAAACCGTTAGGCCCGGTTCCTTGCGAATGAGGGCGGCATGAATGGGGTGGGCCGATGTGATGGCAGTGCTGAATCCCGACCGCGGGCCGTCGGGAGCTACCACTAACAAATCGGCCACCGCCTTGAGCGTGTCGATCAAAAAGTTAATGCCACCAGCTTGGTAGCCATCATCGTTGGAGATAAGAATATAGGGTCTATTTTCTGTCATAAAAAAAGAAACAAATCCCGTAAGCGAACCGACGGGCGAAAGGTTATCGTTCCACAAAAAAACGTTGCAAAAATACTAAAAAAGGCTATTATCCATGAGTGTTCCACGATTATTTGTTATTTTTGCGACCTAAATAACGAATTGGAACCCATGGGAAAAATCATCGCAATAGCGAACCAAAAAGGCGGTGTTGGAAAGACCACCTCTTCGATGAATCTGGCTGCCTCTCTGGCAACGCTCGAAAAGAAAGTTCTCCTCATCGACGCTGACCCGCAAGCCAACGCCTCTTCCGGCTTAGGTGTTAACCTCAACGAGATTGACACGTCTATCTACGAGTGTATTGTGAATCGCGGCGACATACGCGAAGCCATTTACACAACCGAAATTGAGGGTCTGGATGTGGTTCCTTCCCATATCAATTTGGTAGGGGCTGAAGTGGAGATGCTCAACTTCAAAAAACGCGAGTTCATTATCTCCGAACTTCTCAATCCTATCAAAGACCTCTACGATTATATTCTCATCGATTGTAGTCCTTCGTTAGGACTGATCACGGTCAACTGTCTCACAGCAGCGGACTCTGTCATCATTCCCGTACAGTGCGAATACTTTGCATTGGAGGGAATCAGCAAATTGCTGAACACAATCCGCATCATCAAGAAGAAACTCAATCCCAGATTGGAGATAGAGGGCTTCCTGCTAACGATGTACGACAGCCGCCTGCGTTTGGCCAACCAGATCTACGACGAAGTGAAGCGCCACTTCCAGGAACTGGTCTTCAAGACTGTTATCCAGCGCAACGTGAAGCTCTCCGAAGCTCCCAGCCATGGTTTGCCCGCCATTCTCTACGATGCAGAATCCACTGGCTCAAAGAACCATTTGTCGCTGGCTCGCGAACTCATCGAGCGAGAGAAACAAACGAGCGAGAACTAATGTTTCCTAAGAAAAAGGCTTATCGGGGCTGTCTGCCTCTTTAGGTCAGTCCGAGATTTGAACAATAAAAAAACAAATGCCAGTACACAAAAAATTTCCCGCATTGGGTCGAGGCCTCGACGCCTTGATTGATACGGCCGACGAAATACACACCAGCGGCAGTTCGTCCATTAACGAAATCCCCGTTGATAAGATTATCCCCAACCCCAACCAGCCTCGCCATGAGTTTGACGAAGATGCGCTGGAGGAGTTGGCAGAAAGCATCCGCCAGTTGGGCATCGTTCAGCCCATCACACTGCGACAGATGGACGACGAAAGCTATGAGATTATCGCCGGTGAGCGGCGTTGGCGCGCTTCAAAGTTGGCAGGTCTTACAACAGTTCCCGCCTACGTTCGCACCGCTAACGACGAAAATATGATGCAAATGGCGCTGGTGGAGAACATCCAGCGCGAAGACCTCAACGCCATTGAGGTGGCGTTGGCTTATCAAAAGCTCATCGAGCAGTACCACCTCACGCAGGAGGAACTGAGCGAGAAAGTGGGCAAGAAGCGGGCCACGGTGGCCAACGCCTTGCGCCTCCTCAAACTCCCAGCCCCCGTGCAGCTGGCTCTGCGCAACAAATCCATCGACCAAGGCCATGCCCGCGCCATTCTCGGTGCCCAAGAGCCCAGCGTGATGCTGAAACTCTTCAAAGAAGTGCAGGAACGAGGCTACAGCGTTCGACAAGTGGAGGAAATGGTAAAGGCCCTCAACGCTGGCGAGACTGTAAAGAGCGGTAGACACCAGTTGCGCAACCGCAACAACCGCTTGCCTGAAGAATACAACGAACTAAAAGGTCGACTCAGCGACTTCTTCCAAACCAAAGTGCAGATGACTTGCTCACAGCAAGGCAAAGGCAAAATCACTATCAACTTCGACAACGAAGAAGAATTGGAGAAAATCATCACCATGTTCGACAAGATGAGAAGTTAGGCCCTTGCCCACTCCTACAACAATGACGAAAACGCTATCGCAATATATCCTCATTATTTTGGTCGCCGCTTTCCTCGCACCTGCGAGGGGAGCGGCGCAAGCGCGTCTTATTGTGGACGACTCCACTAAGGTGTCATCCGTGAAGCCTATCAGCAAAAAAGTCAAGAAGCAGAAGAAAGCCATTGAGGCAGAAATGCTGAAAGGAGAAACCATTGAGATGCTGACCGACACCATTAAGAGGATACAAGAGGCAAAGCTACAAACCGACACGGCACGCCTGCGAATGATGGCCGAAAGCGTCACGAAGGAGAATCTCAAAAAGGCCACAAGAACTGCCTTTGTTCCCGATCCCAAGCGCGCCCTCTGGCTGGCTCTTGTGTGTCCTGGTGCTGGACAAATCTATAATCGCAAATACTGGAAACTACCTATTTTCTACGGTGGTTTCTTGGGTTGTACCTACGCCCTTATGTGGAACCAGCAAATGTATCGCGACTATTCGCAGGCCTATCTGGACATTATGGACAACGACCCAAACACAAAATCGTATCTGAATATGCTTCCCCCCAACTACGATATTACGGGCAGGGAAGAACGCTTCAAAACTATCTTCAAAAACCGCAAAAACCGCTATCGCCGCTATCGCGACATGAGTGCCTTTGCTTTCGTGGGCGTTTACGTCTTGAGCGTGATCGACGCCTATGTAGATGCCCAGCTCTCAGTGTTCGATATTTCGCCCGACTTGAGTATGCAGCTCCAGCCGGCCGTTATCCAGCAGTCGACACCTCTGAGTCGCCAAACCGCCTACGGCATCGGTTGTAGTTTTAATTTCTAACTCCCGCGAACACCTTTACGCTGGGACACCGCCCCTCCAACATCGTGGGGCACATGCTAAAGAACATTATGAACAAAATCAACAAGATATTCCTCACATTGGCTCTGACGGTTCTTCCCGCAGGCCTGACAGCACAAAGCGAAATCACAGTTCACGACTCCATTACGAACAGAGATGAAGTCTTCAACATACCCGAAGGTATGAGTAATAACGAGAGCGCTCAACTTCAGAAATGGTTGGCAAAAAAGTTTCTCTACGTTGACACTACTGCTATGACCTCTAGCTACAACGTTACATACGGCCCAGAGGTGTATCGCGAGCGTCTACAACGCTTGCCCTACAAAATGGAGATGCCCTACAACCCAATCGTACAGAAGTTCATCGACCGCTACACAGAGGAGTTGCGCAACAAGGTGAGCTATATGCTTGGTGCTGGCAACTATTATATCCCTATCTTCGAGGCTGCGCTCGATGCCTACGGCCTACCGCTCGAACTGAAATACCTACCCGTTGTTGAATCGGGTCTCGACCCAACGGCCATCAGCCATGCTGGAGCGGCCGGCCTCTGGCAGTTTATGATCACTACAGCCCGCCGCTACGATCTGAAGATAAACAGCCTCGTTGATGAGCGCATGGATCCCTACAAAGCCAGTTGGGCTGCCGCCAAATACCTCAAAGATCTCTATGACATTTATGGCGATTGGAATCTCGTCCTTGCCGCCTACAACGCAGGCCCTCAGCAAGTGAGCAAGGCCATGCGCCGAACTGGCGGAGAGCGCGACTATTGGAAAATTTATCCCTACCTGCCCAATGAAACACGTGGCTATGTGCCCGCATTCATTGCTGCAAACTACGTCATGAACTACTACTGCGACCACAACATCGCACCTATGAAAAGCCGCTATCCGATACTGACGGACACTGTGCTCATTGACCGCACACTCCATATGCAGCAAGTGGCCGAACTTTGCAAAGTCGACATCGAAGCCGTTCGTGCACTCAATCCGCAGTACAAAACAGATATTATCCCGGGCCTCTCCGCTCTCTCATCGCTCACCTTACCCCAGGAAGCCATAGGAAAGTTTCTTGACTTGCGCGACAGCGTCTACAGTTACCGCGCTGAAGAACTCTTGACGCAGCGCACCGAAGTAGAAGTGGACGAAATAGAGGCGCCGCGCACCACACGCAGTCGCTCCAGCCGTGCAGACCGACAAGAAACAATGCCCTCCAACAGCCGCGAGAGCAGAGCGGAAGTGCGCAGCCATAAGCGTAGCAAGCGCCACAGCAAAGCTGCTGAACGCGACGACCGCCGCAGCAACAGCAAAAGCAGCAAGCGCAAAGGACGCCACAGCAACACAGAACATTCTAAGAAGTCTAAGAGAGCCGAGAGAAACTCCTCTACAACGGTCAAGAAAGGCGATACTCTCTCCGACATCGCTAAGCGCAACAACACCACAGTAGAGAAGCTCAAGAAAAAGAACAAAATCTCTGGTACGACCATCAAACCCGGACAAAAGCTCAAGGTGAAATAAGCAACGCCACAACCACTTCGAGCCATTTCTCCAACCCTTAATTTCGCAATCACGATGACCGACACAATGAAAAAACTTACGCCTCAGGAGCTGAAAGATGAGGAAATGATCAATGCAGCTTTCCAAAAGTTGCTCGATACCTACCTGGCCACAAACCACCGCAAGAAAGTGGAAGTCATCACCAAGGCTTTCAACTTTGCCAAGCAGGCCCACAAAGGCGTGCGCCGACGTTCGGGAGAGCCTTACATACTCCATCCCATCGCCGTTGCGCAGATAGCCTGCGAAGAAATAGGCTTAGGCTCTACCTCTATCTGTGCTGCCCTGCTCCACGATGTGGAAGAGGACACCGACTATACTAACGAGGACCTCTCCAACCTCTTTGGTCCGAAAGTGGCCAACATCGTGGAGGGACTCACCAAAATTTCTGGTGGCATCTTCGGCGACCGCGCTTCGCTACAAGCCGAAACCTTCAAGAAGCTCCTGCTCACGATGAGCGACGACATACGCGTCATCCTCATCAAGATCAGTGACCGCCTCCACAATATGCGCACCCTTTCGTCCATGCTGCCCTCGAAGCAGTACAAGATTGCGGGCGAAACGCTCTACATCTACGCCCCGTTAGCCGACCGCTTGGGCCTCAACAAAATCAAGACAGAACTGGAGGATCTGAGTTTCCGTTATGAGCACCCGGAGGAGTATAAAATGATTGAGGACATGCTGGCATCCACACAGGCCGACCGCACCTCAATCTTCGACAACTTTGTCCCGCCCATCCGCGAGATGCTCGACGACATGGGCTTCAACTATCAGATTCAGCAACGCATAAAGACGCCTTATTCCATCTGGAACAAGATGCAGAACAAGCACGTGGCGTTCAACGAGATCTACGATATTCTGGCCATTCGCATTGTCTACATCCCGCTCAACCGCAAGCAGGAAATCGACGAATGCTTCAGCATCTACGCTGGCCTAACGAAAATCTATCGTCCCCACCCCACGCGCTTCCGCGACTGGCTCTCATCGCCTAAGGCCAATGGTTATCAGGCTCTTCACAACACGTTTATGTCTGCCCAAGGTAAATGGATTGAAGTGCAAATCCGTTCCGACCGCATGAACGATATTGCCGAGCAGGGCTTTGCAGCTCACTGGAAATACAAGGATAAGGATGCCGACTACGACGAGAACGAACTCGACAAATGGCTCGACTCCATCAAAGAAATCCTTGACGACCCACAGCCCGACACGCTTGATCTACTCGACACCATCAAGCTCAACCTTTTTTCTAAAGAAATCCTCGTCTTCACGCCAAAAGGTGAAATCAAGACCATGCCCAACAACGCGACGGCTCTCGACTTCGCCTTCCATATCCATTCCTTTCTCGGCACCCACTGCTTTGTGGTGAAGGTCAACCACAAGCTCGTACCACTGAGCTACCGCCTCAAGAGCGGCGACCAGATAGAGATTCTCACTTCGCGCGAGCAGCAAGTGAAGCCCGAATGGCTCAATTTTGCCACCACGGCTAAGGCGCGCGGAAAGATTCAAGCTATCTTACGTCGCGAGAAACGCGAGAAAATGCGCATCGGTGAGGAACGCCTTGCTGCTTTCTTTAAGGAGCAAGATCTCGAAGCTACAAGTACCAACATCGACCGCCTGCGCCGTTTCCACGAGCTCGCCGACCGCGATGAACTGGCACAGGCTTTAGGGGCAAACAAAATTGAGTTAGGGCAACCCGACGTGGATGTTCTCACCGGAAAAGTCCGCAAAACGGGCTGGCGACGCTATGTGCCGTTCATCGGACCTAAGAAGCAAGCGGAGGTCAACTCTACGGATGTGGAAGACTTCGTCCGCGGTCTCAATCGCAAGCAAACGCTCGTTCTCAACGAGGACACATTGCAGAAATGCGCCATAGCTCCGTGCTGCCGCCCTATCCCTGGCGACGACGTCTTAGGCTATATCACGCCACAGAATACGCTCGAAATTCACAAACGCAGTTGTCCCACGGCCACAAAACTCAAAACGCGCTATGGCAACAACATCATCGCGCTCAAATGGGATACCCACAGAGCTCTCTACTTCCCCGTCTGCATCCACATCAAAGGCGTTGACGACCACGGCGTGCTCTATGCCATTGCCGATGTGCTCCACAATACCGAACTGGACCTTGTGATCAAACACATCTCCATCGACACCAACGATGGTATCTTTGACGGAACAATCGAATTCCTCCTCCACGACACTGACGACGTGAAACAAATCTGCGACACCCTACTCCGCCTTCACTACATCGAAAGTGCTTACCGCGAGGATAAAAAAGACTAACAAATGACTCCCAAACGTTTTCTCTCCACACTATACCTGACTGTGCTGACCCTTGTGGTCATGGCGCAGCCAAAGGCTAAGTATGTGTTCTATTTCATTGGCGATGGCATGGGCGTTAATCAGGTCAATGCCGCCGAAACCTTCCTTGCTGCTCGCGAGGGACGCATCGGTATGAAGCCGCTTTGCTTCACGCAATTTCCCTATCTGGGCCTCGTCTCCACCTATTCTGCCTCCAGCGGTGTTACCGACTCGGCAGCAGCGGGCACAGCCTTAGCGTCGGGCGTTAAGACTAAGAACGCCGCGGTCGGTGTTTTGCCCGACCTCACCACGCCTGTCAACAGTGTGGCTTGGCATGCTCAGCAACACGGGGCAGCTGTGGGTATCGCCACTTCAGTGGGGGTCAACCATGCTACGCCGGCCGTTTTCTACGCCCATGTGCCAGAGCGTCACGCTTACCATGAAATCGGACGACAGCTCACCCTTTCTGGTTTCGACTTCTTCGCGGGTTCAGACATCTTGAAACCTCAATCGAAGAATGGTGGTAAGGATCTCTATCAGCAGGCTACCGACAATGGTTATAAAATTGTGCGCGGCTACAATGAGTTTCTCCAACAGGCCAACCGACAGAAGAAGCTCATCCTCCTTCAGCCGCTCCGCGACAGTAAGCAAAACGACTACGCCATCCCTTACAAGCTCGACCGCAAACCGGAGAATCTCTCGCTGGAACAAATCACGCAAGCGGGCATCCGTTTCCTCTCCGAACGCCAAAAGGAACGCAATGGTTTTTTCCTGATGATCGAGGGTGGCATGATTGATATGGCCTGCCACTCTAATGATGGTGCTGGATTCATCCATGAACTCATCGACATGGACAGCTGTGTCCAGATTGCCTACGAGTTCTACAAGAAAAAGCCCGACTCTACGCTCATCGTTGTCACGGCCGACCACGAAACGGGCGGCTTGTCTCTCGGAAGAGGAAAATACGCCCTACACCTCGAAAAGCTCCTCCACCAGAAGATGAGCTTCTTTGCCTATCCGCGCCATCTGGCTGCTTTGCGCCGCGAAAAGGGCAGCGCGTTCAGCTGGGACATTGTGCGCCAAGACCTCAAAGAAAACTTTGGTTTCTGGGAGGGCCTCGAACTAACGGAGGCACAAACCGAACGCCTCCACAAGGCCTACGAACAACTCGTCGATGACTCATCGGAGAACAAGAAGAGTCTCTACAACTCCGTAGACCCCGTGTCCTATACCGCGAGCCAAATCATGGACGAACACAGCCTCATCGGCTGGCAGAGCAACGGCCATTCTAATGGCTTCGTGGGAGTCTACGCCATCGGGGTGGGCGCAGAGCAATTCGCCGGACAAATCGACAACACCGAGATTCCCCGCAAAATTATGCGCGCCGCAGGCTGGGAATAGAAATATAACTACAACTGCTGATGATGAAAACCGCTCCTCAACTTTCACCCATATTTCCTCGCCGTCGCGAGAAAGAAACGAAGACTTCTAAGGGGCGGCTTTCATCTTTTCTGGCGGCAATCGTTCAAGCAAAAGTTCTTGTTAGCCTTCTTCTCCTACTCCTCTTTGCTAACCCGAGTGGCACAGTCCGCGCCACTTATACCGATAGCAGATCCGCCCAATGGAGCACAGCACCTGTCCATTCTGCCGCGCCGAGAGAACAGGGCAAAGAAATTCCCGCATTCTCCGCCCCCACAAGTGGCAGAAACCTTTCCTGCATCCTCCCTCTTGCTCCCACCGACACAACGCGATGCGACAGCAGCGAAGTGGGCGCACACTCGACCCTCACTGTCAAGCAGCAACCCAACTCTCAAACGGCAGAGAGAACCCTGGCCTTGCGAAACGGCACAACGGCCTACAATGTCAGCCCCATTAGCTGGGACGTCTACCAATATATCGGGCGTGAAACCACCTTTATCACCGACAGGGAAGCCATTACGGACATCTTAGGCAACATCTGCGAGCAGATGAGCATCTCCACACAAGAGGCCACGTGCCTCGAGACCGCCCTCGGACTCAAAAAAGGATCTCTCCAAAAAGGTTTCAAAATCCGCGAAATATACCTCACGGGTATGCCGCCCGAAAGAATCCGCGTTCCCGAACGCGGCAACAAGCATTTCTTGGGCAAAGGGAAAGGCCTCCCCGGCGGCGGCCCTGAACTGGAACTCCAGCCCCGAATCTCGACCAAAGACAATGCGGAAGTCCGCACCATAGCAACCGTAAGCATTCTCAAGCTTTTCTAAAACTATCCCCAAAAGGAAGACACCTCCCCTAATAAAGCCAAGCGTAAATATCCTTATTGCGTTTGAAAATACAATAAGGCTATCAGCTGACAGCCTTATTCTGTCAGCTGACGCCCTTATTGTATCCACGCCGACAAGCGCAAAGGGACTTTGATAGAAGTTTCTTACATTTTCCCCTTACAAGAAACTCATTCCACAAGAAAAAGCTATCGAAAACTGCCTCAAAAGTTCGCCAACGATTCAAGTATTTATTGTCTCAACACATCACAAAACATCCACCATCCTCTCCCATAATTTTCTCGAAGAAAAAGAGCCGTTGTTCAGAGAAACAAATATTTGGTCCATAGCCCTACTTTATCCCACGAATCTTATTACGGAAATCTCATCTTTGTCAAATTAAAACACCCTTTTCAAGTCTTTCTTTATTTTTTTCAAGACGAAAAAATTTGTAGGTATAGAAAAATAGTTATATTTTTGCAGCAGAAATAACATAAAAACTTTTACCCCCCCCCTATAAAAGGACATTTTGCCAAAAAAAATCATAAATATATAAAAAGAGGAAAAAGCAAAAAATAAGACATCAAGACGAAAAAGCAACTCACAAAGCCATTACCGAGACGAAAAAAAATGTAAAAAAACAAACACCTATACATAAAATATTAGTGGTATAAAAATAGACACGAAAAGACAGCAACCTATTACAATTAACAACTTTCTCGATTTATACTGTCTCCTCCTCATAAAAGAAACATAATGATAGCCGAAAAAGTATTCCTTTCCCAGATATAAAATGCTTTATTCTCCCTCAATTTATCATCAGAATATAAATTCATTCAAATCAACGAGTATATGAATAAAATTCGACTTCTATTATTGACATTACTGCTAACAGTAATACCAATGAGTCTTTTGGCCTACACAAAAGATCAGATTGTCACGTTTGAAAAGAATCACTACAGGGTTCTTTCACCGACAGAAAACACCCTCGCTTTTTTGGGTACGGACAATTCGAATACGGGTGTATTAATCATTCCCAGTATTTTCGGTGACGGCCAAGGCACTACGTTTAAGGTCACAGAAATAGAGTATCACCCACTCTACAGATGCAACAACATCACTTCTGTGAAACTTCCAGAAACCATCCAACGGATAGGAGGAGAAGTCTTCAGAGGTGCACAATTAGAGCATATCAATATCCCGAAGAGCGTAACAGAGATTTCATCCTACGCATGGGCAGGAGTTGAACGCGTGCCTCAACATGAGGTGGATAAAAATAACCCCAAGTACTGCTCGGATGACAAAGGTGCACTCTATTCAAAGGACATGGCCACACTTCTTTCCGTACCTTCCAATGTTAATCCGCCGAGTGGAGTTTATACCGTTGACAGTCGTGTGACAAAAATCACAAAACCGACTTTTCGACTAATTGAGGGTCTAACAAAGATTATCTTGCCTAAGAACTTGAAAGAAATCGAAGAGGGCTACCCCACGATTTCTCCAACGAAGACGCTCGAAGCTTTTGAAATTGCAAGCGGAGGGCATACTCCTTTCAAAGTAGAAGCAGGTGTACTCTTCAAGGATACAGTTCTTATGGTCTATCCTCCTGCAAAGCCAGAAGAAAACTATACAGTACCCGACAACATCACGACAATTTCTTCTTATGCTATTTCGAAAACAACGAAGCTGAAGGACATCAACCTCAACAAAGTAACGAAATTAAGCATAGCGTCTATTTTTGCTGCAACGATGCTTCAGAAAATAACCTTGCCTGAAGGCATAAAGAAGTATAATCCTACCACAAAGATGGGTATGTCCGAAGGCTGCTTCGAATCATGTACGAAAGTCACAGAGTATAAAGTTCCCGCAGGAAACACGGATTTCTTAGACGATAGTGGCGTTGTTTATTCCAAGCCGGCAAAGGACGTACTCTATCTCTATCCACCCAACAAGGCTGGCATGACATTTTCTATCCCTTCCTCTGTAAGGACACTGGCAAGTAAATGTTTCCAGTCGGCACAGAACATCACTACGATGCTCATTCCAAAGACTGTGGAAAATTTAAATCAGGAAACTTTCCGCGCTGCGGAAAAACTTGAGACCGTAACATTTGAAGAAACGGCTCAAATTAAAAAGTTTGGATATCACGCTTTTCGTGCATGCAAAAGCCTGAAAACGATAACCTTTCCTAAATCCCTCACTAATATTAACATCTGTTTCAATGAATGTTTTAATTTAGAGACCATCAACATTCCCAACGGCTCACAACTGAAGGAAATAGGCAACAATGCCTTTAGCACCAACATAAAGCTGAAGAATTTCAATTTTCTGGGAACTTGTCCTTTGACAACAATCGGCAACAACGCCTTTGCCAACCTCAAAGAGCTTGAGAAATTCAACTTCCCTAAAACGGTAACGGAAATTAGAACCAATGCTTTCAGCGGCTGCGAAAAAATGGCTACGGCAGAGTTCACGGACGATGCCGAGATTCAAACCATCGGCTCTGGTGCATTTGCCGACTGCGGATTGGTAAACTTCAACGTGCCTAAGAATGTAAACAAGATTGAGCGCGAGGCTTTCCGCAACTGTGCTGCACTGACTACTATCAATGTAACAGAGGCTACAACGGACATCAGTCCTGAGGCTTTCAAAAATTGCTCCAATCTCAAAGCTATCAACGTGAGCAAGAAGAATTCCGTCTACTCAAGTGTTGATGGTTATCTGCTCTCGCAAGACAAGAAGACTTTGATGATTTTCCCTCCAGGAAAAGCCAACGACCGCTTCACCTTGCTACCTCCATCAATCACCTCTATCGGGAAATATGCTTTCTACGACTGCAAGAATCTGAAGAATGTAACCATCCCTAATTTGGTTACCTCCATCGGTGAACGTGCTTTCGGTCTTTGCACTAATCTCAAAACAATCACATTCCTCTGCGATCAAAAAATCAAATCGGATAGCATCAATAAAGAAGAGAATAAGATGTCGTTCGATGATGGAACACAGACAAGTCACAATATGTTCCAAAACATCAATATTCAGGTGCGCAAGGAGAAATTAGATGAATATAATAGCGATCCTTTCTATCAGCAATTTAAGTCTAGACATCCTTCGTTCGAAGTTGAGAAAGAAGAATACATTGTTGTATCAGAAGGTGCTGTGAGTATGCTTAGCACAAAGCGTACTGACGAGACATTTGTTCTGCCAACGGAAATTCCCCATGACGGCAAAAACTACAAAGTGAGCATGATTGGCGACTATGCTTTCCAGCACGTCACCTCTGGCATAAAGGAAGTGGTAGTAAAGAAAGATGTAGAATACATTGGTGCTCAAGCTTTCATC
Organism: Alloprevotella rava; assembly: GCF_014195585.1. GTDB lineage: Bacteria > Bacteroidota > Bacteroidia > Bacteroidales > Bacteroidaceae > Alloprevotella > Alloprevotella rava. The sequence goes on from NZ_JACICA010000005.1 coordinate 59,935, forward strand.
ACCAACCGCGCAGACACAACAAGTATCATAAAGAGTGTTTTCTTCATTGAGAGCAATCCCACTAATCAAATGTTGAGCACTACTCGCTTCGATCTCGACCAAACAAACACAAACTACAGCGAGTTTGCTAAAGCTACCAAGATTTATGTAAAGAAAACTGCGCTCAACAAATACAAAGCAAAATGGGCTAAGACTATCTATAAGAAAGAAACCGATAAAGACGAAACAAGTCCTTACGACTTCACCTCACAGCTTGAGTTCAAAATCAAGGATGTCAAAATTAGCAAGAAGTACGGTACTTTCGCTCGTGAGTTCGATGTAGACTTCAGCGACTACTATAATGAGAAGCACCATTCAGCGGTTGCAGCTTTCGTAGCCAGCACTAAAATCTTGGATGGAAAGGGCGACTACGGTACAGCTACTAAGCACGTTCAAATGACGAGTGTTGACAAAAAGGGAGGTTACACAGCTTCTTATTCTTACGTTCCTGCTTATACGGGCGTACTTCTCAAGGTACTCGATAAAGAAGCTACAGATGCTGACTTCTACTACACGATTGGTGAACAAGATCAGCAAGTCTACCATGTCACAAACAACGTTATGACAGGTGTAACTGTAAACCCCATTACCTCTCTCACAGCTACAACTACCGACCCCATTTATGTGATGCAGGGCGGTACCTTCCACAAGGCTGAGAGCAATATCAATAACTTCCCTATCCACAAGGCGTATATGAAGTTCAGCGCTCTGCCCGCAGGCACACGAGTTGTGTTCGATTTTGACGATACCACAACAGGAATTGAGAGTATCGAAAGCATTGATACAGGCAGTTCCAATCGCGCTGCTGATGTTTACTACAATCTGCAAGGTCAGCGCATCAGCAAACCGCAGCAGGCAGGTCTCTATATCCTCAATGGTGCGAAAGTAATAATCAAATAAAGTCACAGAAAACTATGAATAAGAAACAATATATAGCACCTAAAACAACTTCTATTACCTGGTCTGCTGAAAGTTTGATGCTTGTTGCCAGCCCTGGTGTGGGTGGAGGCTACAATCCTGGTGAAGATATCGACACCAGAAAACAAGAGCCTCGTGAAGAGGATAGTGGCTTGCACATCTGGGACAAATATAATTCTCTCTGGGAAGACTAATCATAGAAAAAATCTTTTCTGTAATCATCTCCTTTCATGGGATTTATGATAAAAGCAATTGAAAATAGGGAAAGCTTCACTACTTTCCCTATTTTTATTATTGCTATCTCTAACTTCGCGTATTTTCCTCATTATCACATAAAAAAGTTACGAAAATATTTTGATAAATAAAACATTTTCGTATATTTGCCACAAAGTCATAGCAATTTTATTCACAATTCTTCTTTTTCCAGTACATAACATTACAACGTGTTTCACTCATTACTAATTTTAATAGATACTCTTTCTTCACCTAACTCACGTTAATTTAACAGAACTATCACAAAGTTTACTTTAACAACCCGCTTAAACTCCTAATCTTATGAAAATAAAAATTATTGTAGCTTTTGCTCTCTCCGCCATCTTCGTTATGGCGCAGGCACAAACCGTGGTTGGAAATGATGCAGGCACTCTATTCAAATATGTCATTACAAAACAATATGGTGTGCCCACTATCATAACCCCTCTCACGGATCTTAAGAAGATAACCATCGAACAGGGACAGTTGGTGTTTCACGACAGTACGGGTAAAGTACTTGATCGTGCACCGCTCCACCAGTTAGAATGGATAAGTTTCTATTCCACGCTCACCAGTATCGAACAACCCATAATCGATCCTAACCAGCCCGATATGAAAGAGGAAGATCTTGACGGTGCTGAGGTATTCACGCTGGCAGGCATTAGGATTGTATCCAACTTCAAGCAGTTACCAAGAGGTCTTTACATAGTGAAGCATGGTAACGTAGCGCGCAAACTAATGAAGCGGTAAGCAGAACTCTTTACTATCACTACATCAGTACATTTTGTTCCATTCTAAAGATCTTTTTTTATGAAACGAATACTATTCCTCATTCTGCTCGGCTTTAGCATCCTGCAGATGCGAGCCGAAGATGTAAACCAGCAGCAAGCATTAAGCATTGCCACACGGTTTGCCAGCAGTAATATAAAGGGGCAGAGATCCAAAATCAAGGGGGTATCTGATGCGACAGTTCCACAGCTCACCCTTGCTTATGTGGGGCGTACTTCGCAATCTGCTTCCTCTACTAAGTCCTTTCGTGCGAGTCGTGCAGCAGATGATTCTCCTGCCGCGTTCTATGTTTTCAATCGTGGCGGTGGGCGTGGTTGGATCATTGTTTCGGGCAACGAAGCAACCGTTGATCCCATTCTTGCTTTTTCGGACGAGGGCGATTTCTCCTACGAAACTGCTTCAGAAAATTTGCAGTGGTTGCTTTCTAACTATGCAACTATCATCAACAAGGCACGCGCTGATGGCATACATCCACAATGGGATGCTCGAAAGGCTGTACCAAAGCCACCCACCATCATTGTTAAACCACTTTTACCAGTCAACTACGATCAGTCGACTCCCTATAACGACCAATGTCCTATCGTCAATGGCACGCGTTGCCCAACGGGTTGTGTGGCTACGGCTGTGGCTCAAATTATGCGCTATTGGAAATGGCCTAAACAGGGTATGGGCGAGCACACCAATACTTCAAAAACAGGTGAGCACAGAGACTTTAGACATGCATACGCATGGGATGACAGCAACGAGTCTTTGGCCACTCTAATGGCAGATGTGGGCACCGCAAGTAATATGCAGTATACTCCTACGGAGTCAGGAGCCAAACCTGATGATGCCATGGCTGCGTTGGTACGCTATTTCCGATACAGCGATGAGGTGTATCGGGGTGGTGGCAACAACGATTTGTTGCGACAAGAGTTAGATGCTGGACGCCCCGTATTTTATGTAGGTCACAAATATATTGACATTGAGAATATAAATATCGACAACCTCCCTCAAATTTCTTCGCGCGACAGTCATGCTTTCGTGTGCGATGGGTATGCCGACCAAGACTTTTTCCATTTTAATTTTGGTTGGGGAGGAATTGACAACGGCTGGCATCGTACCAATTTAATTTTGCTAAGGGCTGATGAGTACAGTTTGTGGCTAAGTTCGATGATGAACCTGCATCCTTCCTACAACACTCGCTTTGAGAAGGACGGCTGTCTGTATGAGGTCGTAGATGACACTCATGCCCGTATCATCGATGCAATAGGAACGGAAAATCTTATCATCCGCTCACAAGTGGAATGGGAGGGTAAGACCTATCAGCTACCGACTACCATCCAGGATGGAGTGTTTGGAAATCTTGAAGGAGTGAAACAAGTTGTTATTGAGGAAGGCATCACTGCCATTGCTCCCTACGCCTTTGCCGCAACAAAGATAGAATCGGTGAGTTTCCCCTCTACGCTGACTCATATTGACAGACACGCTTTCCGCGAATGTAATAATTTGAAAACGGTCACTATTCCTTCGCAGACAACAGTAGGTCCCAATGCTTTCTGCGACTGTAAAGAACTGAAAGATATTATTATTGAAGATGGCGTCACTACTATTGCTGATTCGGCGTTTATTAGCTGTGGCGTAGAACGACTTCGCCTACCCAAAGGGATCAAGATAGGTACGAAGGCTTTCGGTATATGTAAGAATCTCCAGAGCATTGAGAATCTAACCTTTATCAAGGAAGTGGGTGAACATGCTTTTCTTTCTTGTCCTATCAATAGTGTGAACGAGCTAAAATTTGAGCAGATAGAGAAGATTGGGGTTGGTGCATTTGAAAACACCAACATTGCTCGGAAGGTTTCGCTGCCCGCTACAACACAGTTTGTTGGAACCCATGCTTTCAGAACAAAATATCCTGGTATGCAGTCCATCTTTGAGGGTTATGTGGTGGATGAAAACAACCCACACCTCCGCCACAGTGCAGAAGGAATGCTTCTTAGCAAGGATGGAAAGGTTCTCTATAGTTGTGCGCAAGGTGAAGTAGTTCCCGAAGGTGTGGAGCGTATTGCAGCTCAAGCTTTTGATCAAAGCATAAATAATATTACGCTTCCCAACACGCTGAAAGAAATCGACTCGTTGGTCTTCCATCATTACGATATTCGCAATATACACATATACGCTACAACGCCACCTCGCATGCATCCCATGGCACTTGCCGGCGGTAAGCCCTATGTCTATACCAAGTTGTATGTGCCAGACGGAGCCTTGGAGGCGTACAAATATGCGCCGATATGGAACACTTTTGGCGAAATCATCGATGATCTCGACACATGTTATACCAAGCCTTTGCCCGCTGATAGCGCACTTGCCTGTCATGCATATAAAAAGAGCGGCAACAAGGAGTTCAGGTACGATTATGATCTGTCTCCCCTCACCATTTATTATGAAAAAGAATTTGAACAATGGGATCAAAACACAGGCACTTATAAAACCGTTTCTGGATACATGATTCGTGGTAATCCTATCAATGGTAATATGTCAGACCTCCTCTGGTATTCTATTGATGAGAGCGCACGCATTAGCTATGTAGTACCCTCTACCATAAAAGACAAAGTCTACTGGATACAAGTCGTAAATGCAGCAGACGAAAAAACTGACTATCCAATCACCCACAAGGGAGAAATATTAGTGCAGGATGGTTGGCTGATCATAAAAGATGCCTCGAGCAAGACCTTAGCCAACTATCGCCTTGCTGAACTACAACATGTGAACTTCGCATGGGGATGGTCACCTGCTATAAGACATTTCACTATGGAATGGGAAGAACACTACAACTTTGGTTATGGCCCTAAGGTGGAGCAAAAAAAACAAAGCTATCCTTATTATCGAGAAAACGACTGGCATCTCAGAAGCAATGAAGAAGGTAAGCGATATCTTACTTTCGGCACCTCTGGTATGGGCGTTGTATTGAGCAATATACATAAAATTAGCTTCCCGCAGAACAAACAGTCAAACTCCGTGCTGGAGAAGTTCCAATATTTTAACCTCATTGATAATGAAGGCAACGAGATAAGTCTACCACTAATCAGCTTCGATGAGCTTAAGTTTGAGGGCGATCTCATTCATTTCCTCGATATGGGACGCACTGTGAATTCCTTTTCTACAACCGAGTTGAAAGGCATGCACTTCTCTAAAAAATCGGCATTAGGATTAGGAATAAACAGCTCGACACGCATAGACGATGAATCACAGCACCTCTATATCCACATCGGAAAAGCATGGAAGGAAGTAGGACTAAGCCGCGCAGGTAAGATCTTCACCGATGGTGCCAGCCTCTTCATAGACAGCATTGCTTATCCGCTGACAGCCATCGATAGTATTACCTTTGAGCGACCTACTGATGTGGAGAATATCGCACAGGGGGCTACGGCCACTCATGCCGTTAGTCCGCTTTGTCCTGAGGTTTCTACGCCCGACTACGCCCTGCGCTTCAGCGCTAGTGCACTCAGCGATAAGAGTTTAGTGAAGGTTACACCTGTCTATCCTTCAGGCCTTGCTGCCATAGAGGGAGTACGTAGTGTCAAGGCATACGACATTACACTAGACCATAGCGGCACGGGACAGAACACCCATAAGTTGCATGGTGTGGTGGAGATACGCATACCATTTACAAAACGTAAGGGTTATGATGTCTTAGCAAGCTATTTCAACGAAGCAGACAGCGTGCGGGCTTGGCGCCCCATCTGCCACCATTACGATAGCGTGCGACAAGAGATGGTCATCCTGAGCAACCACCTTACGCGCTTCGGTATCTTTGATATCGAACACGAGAACTCGCGCAATGCACAGATCAAATACTTCAGTGCTTATGACATTCCCCCATTGGGCGATAATTGGGAAAAGACAGCCAACAATCTGCTGGAATTGGCACAACGCGTAACTGAAAAGCCCGATGAAACGAAAGCCATGTTAGATTGGATGGCTGAAAAATACTCCACAGCCTCTACTTTCGGCTTAGACATGGGTTACAACTTTGCTCAGTCACTGGGTTACAGCAATAAACTGCTTGATGACTTTGAGGATCACATTGCGTTCTTGGGTGCTACGGTTGCGGCCTATCAAGTATATAGTGCAGCCCTGGATGGCAAGATGGAAGAAGTGGCTGGTGGCACAATAAATTTAGCCCTCAATCAAATGACCACTTATGCAGGTAAGTTCTTGGGCGGCCCCATTTGGGCGGCAAGTATGTTCTCTGTGGCTATGATCAATTACAGCCTCAATAAGTTTGGAGAGACCGCATGGCAAGGACGCACCGATAAGTATCGCGCTGCTTACCATCTCTACTATGGTCAGGGAGAACCAGGATATCGCACGCAGGCTGAATGGGTATCACTGCTTTGGCCAGTAGTACACAACAAGCGACTAACCAAGGAACGATTGGATGCAGCCATTGATAATTTGGTGCGCCGCCACTGTGATAAGTTCTGGAGCATTGGAGCAGATGAACAAGCACACTATATTGCCAGTACAGGTTTATGGTGGACAGGCTGGGGAGGATTGAACCCGAAGATGGAGCAAACCATCTCCGATGAGTATCGCTCTGAACTTTATCGCACTGATATAGCAAAGGCAATGGAAACCATCTGCGATAGCATGCGCTACGAGGCTTACGATGAAAGTTGCCGCGCTATGGAACGATACCAAAAGTTGATGAATAAAATCGTTACTATCTCATTCAAGGACAGTTCGCTGAAGAATGATTCATCAATGTATGCTGATTGCACGGTACGTTTTGCCAACCTTCCTGCTAATATCGAGGATCCTCAGTTGTGGGAGACCAAATTAGATAAACAAGGAAAGGGTAAAATCCAGTTCCGCATCTTTGCACAGGTCTACAACAAGATTGAGCCACGTATGGTGGTGGTCGATAGCAAGGGAGAAATCCTAAAACGTCTTGACCTGGAGATAGACTATAAGACTACCGTTGACCTGAGTCAGGACAATACTCTCGGCTTTGATCCTAAGCATCCAGAGGACATGAAACTCAATGTAGTAATGACGCCCGATTCGCTGGCTTGTGAAGAAGGAGTCATCATGCGGGGAGGATATTGGGATACGAACATAGCTACAGGCGAACCACGATTCATAGAATATCAATCTACTTTGCATTGGCTACGCATTTATTTCAGAAATCTCTATGGAGATATAGCGGAACTGATGACAGAATATTCTGAACTATTGGCACAAACCCCATCAGCCAACACACGCATTGATGTGAACGGATTGAGTCTAAACGGCACCTACGATGCCAAGACCAAAACGGGTAGCGGACAGTTCACACTCAAGAGTGACTATGAAACTACCATTGCCACTACAGACGATTGGAAAACCTTCTTATGGGACTTTATAAATGGAAAACTTAAAGACAAGGTTTTTATAGGCATTGAAGAACAAGACGGCAAACCGTTCGCGACTATCAATGCGCTGTTAAGTGGTCAAATGACACATCAGTTGAGCGGCACCTACGAGGTAAGGGAAACAAAGAGTGGCAAAATGGTCTATACCTTTAAGGGCAATGGCACTTATCGCCTAAATGCAAAAGTGCTGGGTGGCTTCGATAATGTAGACTTCGACATGTTCCGTAAGGGAATAAAGCAACCCGAGGCTGAGGTCATCGTTAACGAAAAAACCTACGAAGGTTCATGCACCATTGACCAAAGTTTTGTTTTTGGAAAATAATCAATCACGCTTTTGAAATAAAGAAAGTGTGCCAATAATGCTATGAACTCCGAAAGTCTTTTATTTGACTTTCGGGGTTTTTATAACGTCTACGTAAAAAGAACTGTGTATGAACAACTATCAATATACACATATTGGAAGATGTTTTTGGGTACAGTAACTATGCTATGAGAGAAAACAACAAAAAAGGCTTTATCCTCGTGCCGGAGGTAAAGCCTTTTCATTGATATGATTATATCTATTGTTTAATTTTATGGTAGCTGCTGACCATCAGAAACCGAGGGTGAAACCAATGGCTATGCGGCGAGAATCGTCGGTGCCGGTGGCATCTTGGAGGATGCGGCAGGGATTGTACTTCACATAGAGGCCCACATAGTCTTTGCCCACTTGTCCGATGATATCGGCCGAGAAACGATTGGTGCGAATGTTCTTCATCTTCTCCATAAAGTCGCGGCCGGCAAGGGAATACTCGGAACGCGCCTTAGCTCTCCAAGCGTAGTGGAAGTTGGTGCGCAAACCCACAAACCATTCGTGGCGGAACGTGTAGCGATAGCTGAAACCCAGGTAGTTGGTCGTGAGGAAGAGGCGAGAGAATTTAGGATCCGAACCAGCGGGATAGGCTTCGGGGGCGAGGCCGTGGGAGGCATTTTTGCCGTAGCGCAGCTGCTTGCCTTCGTGGCGCAGTGAGGCGGTGTAGAAACCAGTGTGAATGGTCAGCGCATGGTGGCGACGCTGGAAATTGAGGTTGAGAATGTCGAAGTAGAACTCGGCAGATTTTCCCATCTTAGAGTGCAGTCCGTCGGGCATTCCCGGAGCGGCTACCCAACCCATTGCCAGGCCGAACATACCCAATTCTTTTTGCCATTTGTTGGACTCCCGTTTCTCCTTTTTCTTTTTGCCGAAGAGGATGTTAAAGTCCCAGTTGTCCGAGTTTTGACGAACCACCGATTCAGAGTTTTTGCCCACGGATTTGGAGTAGGAGTAGCGGAACGTGGGGTCTGTGCCGTTGCCAAAGATCTCTACATTGACCACTGAGTCCCGCTCCGTCACCACCACGCGGCGTGCATTTTCCACGGTTGTCACTGTATCGGTCGTCACTTGTGCTGTTGCTGACAGCGTGCCCATGAGCGTCAGGGCAAGGAAAGTTTTGAGCTTCATATTCGTAAGGTTTTGTTGTTATTTTTCTTTGCTTTATTTGCTAAACATCCGTTTGAGTTCAGCCGCTGTGGCTCGTCCCTGCAGATAGATGAGGGTGAGCCGGCCGTCAGAGCCGGTTTGGTTGGAGTTGTTCCGATAGAAGATGTAGCGGTTTTCTCCACCCACGGGCGAGAGTTTGTAGAAACCGTAATAGACATGACCACTCTTCCTCACCTCTTCTTTTGATACAGCATGAGCCGCATCACGAAGCACGGCAGCTTCTATCTGTCGGGTGTCAGCAGCTGAGGGAGTGAGCGAAAGGCTGCGCGAGAGACTCAGTTTGAAATCCTTGAGTCTACTACCCGAAAACTGCACCGAAGTGGCATCTTGGCGGGTGGAGTAGCTACCATCAAAGATGGAGGCGATATTCAGTCCTGTCTGGGCATGGGCGGAAAGCACCACGACCATCAAAGCTATAAAAATCATCAGAATGCGTCGCATGGCTTTATTGGTTTAGCGTGTTAAACATATCCTTAAGCTGGCTCTCCGGCGTGGGCGCATCCATGGGGCTGCTCACGGCCTGCATCTCCTGTTGCATCAGCCTGACCACCTCGTCGGGATTCGTCACCTTGCGCCCATTGACATAGGCGATGCAAACATCGTCCGGGCGAGCCTGCTGAATGGTATAGATACCGCCGAGCATGAGCACCACCACGGCTGCAGCGGCTGCCTGCCATAAACGGACGGAGCGGTGCGACTTGCGGCGCAGTTTGCGCCCCACGGCGGTGAAGCCCATCACGGCGCGCACCTCATCATAGCGAGCATCGGTGGCAAAAGGCCCGGTGATGAGCCGTTGCAGTTCGCGCTCTTCCTCCAGCGTTGTCTCCGCGTCGAAATAGCGACCGACGAGTTCGTCCAAGTTTTTACTATTCATTTCCATAATCTCTTCTGTAAATTTCTCGAATGGTGCGTCGAGCGCGTGAGAGTTGCATCCTAACGGCCGCAGGCTGCATCTGCAAGCTCTGGGCTATGGCGTCGTAGTCCTCACCTTCGTAGTCGTGGCGGCGGAGGATGTCGCGCTGTAGCGGGGAGAGTTCGGAGGCCACGATGCGTTCCACAGCTTGGAAGCGGCTTTCCACATCGGGCGCGTCCTCTTCAGCTCCGTCGGCCTCGGCCAAACTCACACTGGCTTCCCGCTGTTGCTGGCGCAGGTGGTCGATGCTGAGATGCTTCACCGTTGTGGTGAGGAGTCGGCCGGCCTCATCCTCGGAATGCAACGTGGTGCGGCGTGTCCAGAGGCGGACGAAAGCATCCTGCAAAGCGTCATCGGCCGCGCTCTCCCCTACCATGGAGGAGGCCAAGCGTTGCAGCCCTCGCCGGAGGCGCTGAAAAGCTGGGAGGAGTACTTCCTCTTTCGAGCCGTCGCTATTTAGGAACTTCTGAGCCATTCGAGTGGTTGGTTTACATTGTGCTAACGCAGGACATTCGGTTTTGTAACATCAAAAGTAAGATTTTTTTCTTTTATTGGAACTTTCGGGCGGAACGGACCTGCTTGAGGATGAAAAATACAATAAGGGCGTCGGCTGACACAATAAGGCTGTCAGCTGGCTTCCTTATTGCGTCAGCTGACACAATAAGGATATTTTTGAAGAGGTATTTTTTGCCCACGAATGAGTACGAAAAAGGCGAAGAAACACGAATGATTTTTATGGATTAGCTTAGACAATGGTTTTCGAACTGGTCAGAGTTGTCCGACTTGTCCGAGAGCTTAATGAGCTAAAAGATATAGATTTCGTGCTTCTTCGCCTTATTCGTGTCTATTCGTGGGCAGAAGAAAGCAGGGAGCAGAGTACTCCCCCACTACCCCACACTGCCCTCAAGGCTCACACTGAGGAGCTTCTGGGCCTCAACGGCAAACTCCATCGGGAGCTTATTGATGACATCCTTGGCATAGCCATTGACGATGAGGTCGACGGCGTTTTCGGTGGGGATGCCGCGTTGGTTGCAGTAGAAGAGCTGGTCCTCGCTGATTTTGGAGGTCGTGGCTTCGTGCTCCACAACGGCGTTGTTGTGGTGAACATCGATATAGGGAAACGTGTGTGCACCGCATTTATCGCCCAACAGGAGCGAGTCGCACGAACTATAGTTGCGCGCACCCTCCGCATGAGGCCCGCATTTCACGAGTCCGCGATAGGAATTCTGGCTGTGGCCTGCGGAGATTCCTTTGGAAACGATAGTGGAGCGCGTGTTGCGTCCGAGGTGCACCATCTTTGTGCCGGTGTCGGCTTCCTGGTAGTTATTGGTCACGGCCACGCTGTAGAATTCGGCTTGGCTGTTGTCGCCCATCAAGATGCAGGAGGGATATTTCCACGTGATGGCCGAGCCGGTCTCCACCTGCGTCCAAGAGAGTTTTGAATTCTCTCCGCGCAGTTGTCCGCGCTTTGTGACGAGGTTGTAAACGCCTCCCTTGCCCTCGGCATCGCCCGGATACCAGTTTTGAACGGTGGAATATTTCACTTCCGCATCTTTATTGACCACTATCTCAACGATAGCAGCATGGAGCTGGTTTTCGTCGCGCATCGGAGCAGTACATCCCTCCAGATAGCTAACATAGCCGCCGTCGTCGCATACGATGAGCGTGCGCTCAAACTGTCCTGTGTTGCGGGCGTTGATGCGGAAATATGTGGAGAGTTCCATCGGGCAACGCACGCCTTTGGGAATGTAGACGAAAGAACCATCGGAGAAAACGGCACTGTTGAGGGCGGCAAAAAAGTTGTCGCGATAGGGCACGACAGAGCCGAGATATTTGCGGACAAGTTCGGGATTTTCACGGATGGCCTCCGACATACTGCTGAAGATGACGCCTTTCTCGGAGAGGCGTTCCTTGAAGGTAGTTTTGACGGATACAGAGTCCATCACAGCATCTACGGCCACACCGCTCAATGCCATACGTTCTTCGAGGGGAATACCCAACTTGTCGAACGTTCGCATCAGTTCGGGGTCGATTTCCGTCTTGCCGCTCGGTTTTTTCTTTGTCGGGTCGGCGTAGTAAGAGATGGCTTGGTAGTCGATCTCAGGGAGGTTGACATGTCCCCAAGTGGGCTGCTTGAGTGTGAGCCAATGGCGATAGGCCTTCAAGCGGAAGTTGAGCATCCATTCCGGTTCCTCCTTTCGGCGGGATATTTCGCGGATGACATCTTCATTGAGGCCGCTATCGATGATATCTGTCTTAACGTCCGTTGTGAAGCCGTATTCGTATTTTTTCTCGGCCACACTGCGGACGAATTCATTTTGTTCTGCCATAGTGATTGAGTTTTCAACCGGCGTTAATGCTTCTTCGGCTTATCGCTGGTAGTTTTCTTTCGATGAGTGGGCTTTTGCTTGTGGCTAACATCCACCCAGACGGTGTCGCTTGCTGCCTGTTGAGCGCGCAGACTATCGGACTCGGTCGCCGTGGAGGATGCCTCCGTGGAGGCTTGGTCGAACGCCCAGCCGAGGAAGCCTTTGCTGGGAGCGTAAAGGTAGGATGTTGATGTCTTGCTCTCGTCGAGGATGCGGAGACCTCCCATCACGTTGAGGACGCAACTAAGGAGAATGAGGTATTTCACTACGCTAACGCCCACGCCGAGGAGACTGTTGGGGAGTCCGAGGTGCATGCCTTTGAGTGCCTTTGTCACGACCTTTGCCACAAGGCCGAGGGCAATGGGCACGATGATCCAAAGGATGAAGAAAGCCACGAGGCTGGTCATCATGTTGGTCTGACTGCCGTCGACAGTGAGGTATTCGCCCAGCGTGGAGTAGAACGTGGCGGCCACGAACAAGCCGAGCAAGAATCCGCCGGCACTGGCGAGCTGCTTCACAAAGCCGTCGCGCCAGCCGTCGTAGATGGCCCACAAAAGGACTATAAGTAAGAAAATGTCCAACATTGTTGTTCCTATATATATTATATGTGTAGAAAAAACGGATGAAAGGATTGGGAGAGAATCCTTTCCAACCTTTCATCCGTCAGTATATCAAAAACTGTGCTTTTGAACCCGTGGCGCGCAGCTCCCACCTCGCGGGGCAGAGCAGGCGGCAACCCACCAGTTCGCACGCTGTTTACTTCAGTTTCTGCTTGATTTCGATTTCTTCGTAGGTCTCGATGATATCGCCCTCCTTGATGTCGTTGCAGTTGGCAAGGCTGATACCGCACTCGAAGTTTGTGCTCACTTCCTTTACATCGTCCTTGAAGCGCTTCAGGGCGTTGATGGCGCCGGTGAACACTACGATGCCGTCGCGAATGAGGCGGGCCTTGTCGGTACGCTTCACCTTACCGTCGGAGACATAAGCACCGGCCACAATACCCACCTTGGAGATGTGGTAAACCTGGCGCACATCGATGGTAGCAGTAACCTGTTCTTTGACAATCGGCTTCAACATACCTTCCATAGCCTGGCATACATCATCGATAGCGTCGTAGATAACGGAGTACTGACGAATTTCGACACCTTCCTTATCGGCGAGCTTGCGGGCTGCCTGACTCGGACGAACCTGGAAGCCTACGATGACAGCTTGTGAGGCAGCAGCCAGCGTTACATCGTTCTCGCTGATCTGTCCCACGCTCTTGTGGATAACGTTGACCTGAATGGTCGGCGTGCTGAGCTTGATAAACGAGTCGGAGAGTGCTTCGACTGAACCGTCCACATCGCCCTTGACAATGATGTTGAGCTCTTGGTAGTCGCCCTGCTTAAGACGGCGGCCGATTTCATCGAGCGTCAGCATCTTCTGCGTACGGAGATCCTGCTCACGCTGAAGCTGTTCGCGCTTAGTTGTAATCTCGCGAGCTTCTTGCTCAGAGGACATCACGTGGAACTGGTCGCCGGCCTGCGGTGCGCCATTGAAACCGAGGAGCGTAGCAGACATAGCTGGACCTACCTCCTGGATGCGCTGTCCGCGCTCATTGAAAAGAGCCTTCACGCGGCCGAAGCTGGTTCCTGCCAATACGACATCGCCCTGGTGGAGCGTTCCGTTGCTCACGAGAACCGTGGCAGTGTAGCCGCGGCCCTTGTCGAGGGTAGATTCGATAATCGTACCTGTGGCATTGCGGTGCGGATTGGCCTTGAGTTCAAGCATATCGGCTTCGAGGAGTACTTTCTCGAGCAATTCCTTTACGCCGAGGCCCTTCTTGGCACTGATGTCCTGACTTTGGTACTTACCGCCCCATTCTTCCACGAGGAAGTTCATCGCCGCAAGGCTTTCCTTGATCTTATCGGGGTTTGCAGTGGGTTTATCAATCTTGTTGATGGCGAAAACGATAGGCACGTTGGCCGCCACAGCGTGGTTGATGGCCTCCTTCGTTTGCGGCATGATGTCGTCATCGGCTGCAATGATGATGATAGCAATGTCGGTGACCTGCGCACCGCGGGCACGCATGGCCGTGAAGGCTTCGTGACCCGGCGTGTCAAGGAAGGTGATGTTTCGGCCGCTTTCGAGCGTCACGTTGTAGGCTCCGACGTGCTGCGTGATACCACCAGCCTCACCGGCAATAACGTTGGCGTTGCGGACATAGTCGAGCAATGATGTCTTACCATGGTCTACGTGACCCATCACCGTAACAATCGGTGCGCGGGGCTTGAGATCTTCTTCAGCATCCTCCACCTCGGCCACGGCGTCCTGCACTTCTGCACTGACATATTCAGTCTTGAAGCCAAATTCCTCGGCTACAATATCAATTGTTTCTGCTTCGAGACGCTGGTTGATGCTGACCATCATACCGATGTTCATACACGTACCGATAACTTTCGTTACGGGAACATCCATCATCGTTGCGAGCTCGTTGGCCGTAACAAATTCGGTGAGCTTGAGCACCTTGCTCTCTGCTTTTTCTTCCCGACGTAGCTCTTCTTCCTGGGCGCGCACTTGTTCGCGCTTCTCCTTGCGGTACTTAGCACCCTTGCTCGCTTTCGACTTATTAGTAAGGCGTGCGAGCGTGTCGCGTACCTGCTTTGCTACATCTTCGTCGCTAACTTCCTGCTTCACCGGAGCTTTAGCGCGGCGATTGTTCTTCTTGCCGGCACCCTGGTTGTTGCTATTGTTCTTAGCGTTGTTGTTATTGTTGCGATTACGGTTTCCACCGCCACCTTGCTGATTGGCAGCTGCGTTAATATCCACGCGCTGTCCACCACCGATGCGGTTGCGTTTTTTCTTTTCTCCGTTAGCGGTTTGCTGTTTGTTTTCGCGTTCCTTGCGGCGTTCTTCCTTCGTTTTCTTCTTGGGACGCGTGGACGCGTTGATAGCTGCCAAGTCGATAGTGCCGAGCACTTTCGGGGCTTGTAGTTCAGGCGTTGATTTGAGTTCGAACACACCGTCCTTCACTTGGCCTATTTCGCGAGCACGTTCCTCCACGCTGGCTTTCTGCTTCTTCTGTGATTCTGCTTTCTCCTCCACTTTGGGAGCAGGAACTGCAGGAGCTTCTGCAAGCTTTTGTTCGGGCTGTTCAGCTTTGGATTGTGGCTGTTCGGCCTTAGGAGCTGGAGCAGCCTCAGGCTTTTTCTTCTTCACAGGCTTCTCGCCCTTGGGAGCTTCCTTCTGGGGCAGTTCGGCAAGTGTAGCGGCTTTTTGCTCGAGGTCAATCTTGCCCACCACCTTCGGCCCTACTTGTGGGATTTCGGTTTTGATTTCTACCGCCTTCTTGCGTTCTTCCTTGGCTTTCTCCTTCTTCAGCTGTTCCTGTCGCTTTTCTTCCTGTCGGCTTTGGCGCAGTTTTTCAGCTTCGTTGCGGAGGTGTTCATCGGTTTGAAACTCCTTCTTCACCAAGGAGTACTGTTCGTCCGTCAGCTTCGTATTGGGATTTACTTCCTCAAGCTTTTGACCTTTCTTTTCCAGAAAGTCGACGACGGTTTGCAGTCCGACATTAAATTCTTTGATAACTTTATTTAATCTGATAGCCATGCTTATTTGTTAAAATGAGGTGCGGCGTTGCCGCTGGATGTGCTAATGTGCTGCTATTGATGGTTTGCTTTTGCGCTGTGCCGATGCTTAGTAATGTGTTTATGCCTTTGTTCCGAACAAGCCCGCAGGCTCTTACCACATCAGCACATTGGGTTCGTTTGCCGAACCTTACATCAGCACGATGATTGACGTTCTCACGCTCGTTATTCTTCGAACTCGGCGCGGAGTATACGGAGCACGTCGTCGACGGTCTCTTCTTCCAGGTCGGCCTTTTCGATGAGCATTTCGCGAGGAGCATTGAGCACGTCCTTAGCCGTGCGCAGACCGATACCCTTGATAGAGTCGATGATCCACTGCTCTATTTCGTCGTTGAACTCGTCAAGGTAGATATCGTCCTCCTCGGCTTCGTTGCTGTCCGACTCGCGGAAAACGTCGATGGTGTATTCTGTCAGCATGGAAGCCAACTTGATGTTCATACCGCCCTTACCGATGGCCAGACTCACCTCTTCGGGATTGAGATAAACCTCTGCTTTCTTGTTTTCCTCATCCAGGATGATGCGATTGACCTGTGCGGGACTGAGCGCGCGCTGGATAAAGAGGGCGGTGTTCGTGGTGTAGTTGATCACATCGATGTTCTCGTTGTGAAGTTCGCGCACAATACCGTGGATGCGGCTACCCTTCACGCCGACACACGCTCCAACGGGGTCGATGCGGTCGTCGTAACTTTCAGCGGCAATCTTTGCGCGCTCACCCGGGATGCGGGCAATGCGGCGCAGGCTGATAAGGCCGTCGGCAATCTCGGGGATTTCAGCCTCGAGCAGACGCTGCAAGAATGCGGGACTGGTGCGGCTCAGATAGATTTTCGGGTTTCCGTTGGCATTGTCCACGCGGTCGATGACGGCGCGCACGGTATCGCCTTTATGGAAGAAGTCGCGGGGAATCTGCTGGTGTTTGGGCAGCAGGAGCTCGTTGTTCTCATCGTCGATGAGAAGTGTTTCGTTCTTCCAGGTCTGATAAACCTCAGCAGAAACAATCTCGCCCACGCGATCCTTATATTTGTTGTAGAGAGCATCATGTTCGAGTTCGAGAACTTTGCTCGCCAGCGTCTGACGGAGCGTCAGGATGGCGCGGCGGCCAAACTTAGCAAACTCGATGGGCTCACTCACTTCTTCACCCACTTCGTAATCTTCGTCGATTTCGTGGGCTGCGCTCAGCGCAATCTGTTTGTTGTCATCGGTCACTTCGCCGTCGGCCACGACTTCGCGATTACGATAGATTTCGCAGTCACCCTTGTCGGGGTTGACAATCACGTCGAAGTTTTCATCAGAGCCGAAAATTTTGGCGATGACATTGCGGAAGCTCTCTTCGAGAACGCTCACGAGTGTCGTGCGGTCGATATTTTTCGTCTCCTTGAATTCAGAGAATGTGTCGATGAGACTGATTGTCTCAACTTTCTTAGTTGCCATATATTGTTTTATTTTGTTTTTTCTGAGAGAGAGGGGGAAGCTCGGACTGGTCCGACTGGTCGGACTTGTCGGAGATCCTCTTGAGAGGACTGGAGCTCTTGAGAGAACTGCTCCTCTTGATACCAAGAGACTAACAAGCCGCTTGGGGACCTGTTAGTCTACTTGAAATCGATCAGGAGGCGGGTCTCCTTGATGTCGGAGTATGGGAACGTATAGTCCACATCCATCATCTTGGGGCGTTTCTCGCCTTCCAGTTTCTTTTTTTCTTGAACAGTGACCACACAGCTTTCGGGTGTCACTTCCTTAAGTAGGCCGGAAAGTTTTTTTCCTTCACGCGTCAACACTTCCACGCGGTCGCCTTGATGAATTTCATACTGTCGGAGCACCTTGAAAGGCTGACCGATGCCGGCACTGCCCACTTCCAGTTCGAAATCCGCTTCCTCGCGATCGAGATGAGCTTCGATAAACTTACTCAGCTCTACACAGTCTTCAATCCATACGCCGTCCTGGTGGTCGATTTCAACCACAATGCGATCGTCAGTACTAACAGTGAGGTCGGTCAGAAAGTAGTCCTTACCGTCCAACCATTCTTCAACCAGCGATTTTACTAACTTCTTGTCTATCATGTAATAGGGTTGTTGTCCTTAAAAAGAAGTGAGGAACTTTTGCTAAGTCCCTCACTACGACGCCGCAAAATTACGCATTTATAATATAGTCTGCAAATTTTTCGCAAAAAAAGTGCTTTTTCTGCCAGAAAGCAAATCCAAGCACCCCCAAAAGCCGCTCGTCAGTATCCTTATTGTGTCAGCTGACGCAATAAGGCTGTCAGCTGACTTCCTTATTGTATCAGCTGACAGCCTTATTGGATAAATCGGACTGGTCAGACTAGTCAGACTGGTCCGACCAGTCAGAGACCGAGAGAATAAGGCACGACTTCGCCTTTCTCTAAGGATTTTTTCACATCCAGAATGCGCTGGTTGGTACTCCCGCGAAACGGAAGATCTGTATCGCGAAGCGCCTCAACATATCGGCCGTCCACGAGGACATCCAAAAGGCGTAGGAGGGAGAGTTGGGCCTCGTTGCGAATGAGCTGCTCGAAGGTGTAGCCCGTGTAGCACCAAATGGTTTTGTCAGTACGGCTGCGGATGGCTGCGGCCAATTCGCTAAAACCTTCGGGCTGAAACATCGGGTCGCCGCCGGTGAATGTGACGTTGGCGAAAGGATCGCTCTCTATCTCGGCCATGATTTGCTCCGTCGTCGTAGGCGTGCCGCGGTGGATGTCCCAGGATTGCGGATTGTGGCAACCAGGACACTGATTCTCGCAACCAGCACAATAGATGGAGGTGCGGAAGCCCGGACCGTCCACCATTGTGTCGTGCACTATTTGAAGTAGGGAAATCATTGCGCCGTGAGGATTAGTTTTTGCCGTCAGCAGGCGTGTCTACATGTATCACGCGGTCGTGCAACTCGGCAAGCTTTCCAGAATTCCAGCGGTCGGTTGTGCCCACGAGGTAGCCCGTAATGCGCTGCAAGCGATCCACATGTTCGCTGCCACACTTAGGACAAGTTTCCACGTTGGGCTCCGCATTCTCATAGCCACAGTCCATGCAGCGATTGCGGTTGTGGTTCACAGAGCCGTAGCCCATATTGTAGCGGTCCATCATGTCCACTACGCTCATGATCACCTGCGGGTTGTGCGTAGCGTCGCCGTCTATTTCGACATAGAAGATATGTCCGCCGCGCGTCAGGTCGTGGTAAGGAGCTTCCACCTGGGCTTTGTGGAGCGCCGAGCACTTGTAGTAGACCGGCACGTGGTTAGAGTTGGTGTAGTAGTCACGATCCGTCACGCCCTCGATCAGGCCAAATTCTTTGCGGTCGCGCTTGGTAAATTTGCCGCTCAAGCCCTCTGCCGGCGTGGCCAGGACAGAATAGTTGTGCTGATAACGCTCGCTAAATTCGTTTACGCGGTCGCGCATATAGGTCACTATGCGAAGTCCCAACTGCTGGGCTTCTTCGCTCTCGCCGTGGTGCTGGCCGATGAGCGCCTTGAGGCATTCCGCCAGTCCGATAAAGCCGATGCCGAGCGTGCCTTGGTTGATGACACTTTCGATAGAATCCTCGGGCTTGAGGTGGTCGGCATCAATCCAGAGATACTTCATGAGCAGCGGGAACTGCTTTGCCATGGCGGTTTTCTGGAACTGGAAACGCTCGTCGAGTTGGCGTGCTGTCACCTCGAGCATATTGTCCAACTTGGAGAAGAAGGTGTTGATACGCTCTTCCTTATTGCTGATACCCATACATTCGATGGCCATGCGAACGATATTGATTGTAGAGAAGCTCAAGTTGCCTCGCGCCACGCTGGTCTTTGGTCCGAAACGATTTTCAAACACACGTGTGCGGCAGCCCATAGTGGCCACCTCCCAGCGGTAACGTTCGGGATCGTCGGCACGCCAATAAGTGTGCTGATTGAAAGTAGCATCGAGATTGAGGAAATTAGGGAAGAAACGGCGCGCCGTCACCTTGCAAGCCAACTGATAGAGATCGTAGTTGGGATCTTCGGGCAGGTAGTTGACACCGCGTTTCTTCTTCCAAATCTGAATGGGGAAGATAGCTGTCTCGCCATTGCCCACGCCTTCGTATGTACTCTTGAGGATTTCGCGCATAACGCAGCGACCTTCCGCACTCGTATCCGTTCCGTAGTTGATGCTGGAGAACACCACCTGGTTACCGCCGCGCGAATGGATGGTATTCATATTATGAATGAAAGCTTCCATGGCCTGGTGAACACGGTTAACTGTCTTGTTCACTGCGTGCTGACGCAGGCGCGCCTCGCCCTGTAAACCTTCGAGGGGGCGCAGCTCATAATCATCAACGGGAGCATCATACAAAGCAGAGAGTGACTCGCCCGTCAAGGCCTCCAGGTTCTTCAGTTCTTCCTGATAAGTGGAGCGCACGTAGGGAGCCAGATAGAAATCGAAAGCCGGGATGGCCTGACCGCCGTGCATTTCGTTTTGGCAAGTCTCTAAGGAGATGCAGGCCAACACAGCTGCGGTCTCGATGCGCTTCGCTGGACGACTGCTGCCGTGGCCTGCTGTGAAGCCGTGTTGCAGGATGATGTCGAGCGGGTGTTGCACACAGGTCAAACTCTTCGTGGGGTAATAGTCCTTATCATGTATATGGAGCACGTTGTTGCGCACAGCTTCCTGGCTCTCTTCGCTTAGGAGGTAGTCGTCCACAAAGGGTTTGGTGGTTTCCGAAGCAAACTTCATCATCATTCCGGCCGGTGTGTCGGCATTCATGTTGGCGTTTTCGCGCGTGATGTCGTTGTTCTTGGCGTTGACAATACTCATGAAGATGTCGCGCGTCTTTGCCTTGCGCGCTATGCTGCGCTGGTTGCGATAGGCGATATACTTCTGCGCCACGTCCTTGCGCTTACTCTTCATCAGCTCCTTCTCAACCGCGTCTTGAATATCTTCTACGGTCATTTGGCTCTTGCCGCGGAAGTTCACATGGTCTGTGATGAGATTGATGAGGCTTTCGTCCTCACCTTTGTCTGTGTGTAGCATTGCCTTTCTGATGGCTGCCTGGATTTTTTGTTCGTTGAAACCAACGATGCGCCCGTCGCGCTTAACTACAGTTTGTATCATTTCTCTCTGCTGTTTAATGTATTAGCTTATTTCTCAAAGTAAAGTCCGAGCGGATTAACTTTTCAGCGATGCGAATTTACGAAATAGATTTTGAAAATTATTGTTTTGGACAACTTTTTTATTATGCTAATTTTTTAATACACTAATAATCAATAATATAATTTTTATTTTGGAAAACTTTTCTATTTTTTGAACCGACAAGAATTTTCCAAAATAAAAACCAAGGATAATTCTAAAGTATTCTTTTATTCCCATTTCCAACATCTCTATAAGCCCCCTCCGGCAGGCTCTTTGGACACTTTTTCCTCCCCCCTTTCGCTCA
The DNA here is from genome assembly GCF_014195585.1 of Alloprevotella rava. Classification (GTDB taxonomy): domain Bacteria; phylum Bacteroidota; class Bacteroidia; order Bacteroidales; family Bacteroidaceae; genus Alloprevotella; species Alloprevotella rava. Next base: position 81,153 of record NZ_JACICA010000005.1, read on the forward strand.
TCAGTCTGAGCTTTCTTTTCTCGTTTTCTATTATTTTATTGTATCTTCGCGCCCATATAAAAATATATAGGCCTATAATTTCAGGACAACTTCTTAATTTCCTCCGCAAGTGGCGCAGGACGGGCCAGATGAACAAATAATTATTTCTTACATAACAACCACACTAAATGAAACATTTCTTTCTAACACTCCTGTCCATCATACTGGCGCTGAGCGTTGGCACTACTGCCCATGCTCAGACGGGCGAGGCATTGGTCAAGCAGTACTTGCAATCGGGCGGCGTGTTCCGCATCGCGAGCAATCGCACGGCAAACCATGTGATGCAGGAGCACAACGGCGCAGCGAGAACAGCTCCACTCTCCACGACGGACTACTCCCAAGCGTGGGTGCTCCGCAAGTCGGGCAATGGTTTCTACATCCAAAATGCGGCCACGGGCCACTACCTCAAGGAAAAAGACCACCCAACGCCACTCGCCCTTACGAACGACGGCACTCTGTTCTACATCAAATACCGCGCAAACAACACGGGCAACAGCACCTTTGTCACCATCAGCACCAAAGCCGACTTCTCCGACAAATCTTGCCTACACGACGATGAGCAGCACAATGTAGTGAAATGGTATGCAGGAGCTTCGCAGGACAACACGCCGTCCGACTGGACTTTGCAACCTGCCACGGATCTCAATGAGGCTACCATCGTGGGCAACCTCAATCCTGGCTACGTGCCAACGCCGACGGCGAATACTTACTACTACCTCGTGAACAAAAGCTACCCCGACCGCGTGATGACAGAGGCCGTGGGCACATCGACCGTTGCAGCAAAGGCGGTGCAGGCCAACAACTTCGCGCAGATTTGGCAGCTCACCTCAAAAGGCGGAAACAACTATACTCTCACCAATGTCTTGACTGGTAAGCGCGTCAATCATGTAGGAGGACTGTCGCAAGAATATACCACCTCGACCAATGGAGGTGTTTTCACGCTGGCTAAGTTCAACGACAAATGGACTGCCACCTACACACTGGCCGATAAGGGTACCACGCGAGGCCTCCACTGTTCAGAATCACAGGGCTATTCCGTTGTGGGCTGGCACACCAACGCCGACGCCACAGGATGGTACTTCAAAACGGCTACCGTTGATCCTTCCGCTCTGGCTGCCGCACAGGCTGAATACCAGTCGCTGAACAATCTGCAAACAAATACCGCGGCTTACACCACAAAATTGGCGAAGTATTTCACCGATGGTTCGTGCTCCGAACTCAAAGCTCCCTACTCCACCATGTCTGCCGCCAATCTGACAACAGCGCTGACGGCCGATGGCTTCCCCGAAACCATTCGTCAGATGGTTCTCAAAGTGAGAAACAACAGTTGGGAGGTCTACAAGGCTGGTTGGGACAAAACGGAGAAAACCTTCCGTGTGGGCACTTACAAGCCCTATAGCTATGGTGGCTACGATGGCTGGGCTAAAATCCTAAAACTGGACTACAGATTGGGCCAACTGACAAACCCCACGGGTATCAGCGTGAAAGAGTACGACGTCTTGCAGGTCTATGTCGGTAGCATACCGACCGGACAGAAAGTGAAGCTCGAAATCGTGGGCGAAGGCTCAGCCACGGGTACACAGATAGGACTTAAAGAAGGCTACAACGTGATCTCTTCACCAGCAGAAGGCACCGTCTTTGTCAACTACGATGTGAACAATATCATCAATCAGAACACTTTCACGCCGCTCAGCACTTACGCCCCCGTTAAAGTACACATCGAGGGCGGCACAGTAAACGGCTACTTCGACCTGACCCGTGGCGACAACGATACGGATTGGGCTAATTTGCAGCAATATCTGCTCAAAGGCAGCAGCGTCTTAGACCTCAAGACGGAACAACTCATCTTCCACATGAACAAAGACCGCGTGACGAGCGCTTGCCCTACGGAGATGAAGAAACTCCTTACTGCCTGGAACACGCTCATCGACTGGGAGCGCGAGATGATGGGACTGGAGGAATACAAAGACTATTTTAATAGTATGCTCACTTGTACGAGTATCAACAGCAGCTATATGTTTGCCACCAACTACGGCACGTACTACGAGAAGAGTACGTTGAACACCATCATGAATGCTAACCAAATGACCACCAGTGGTGGTGCACTGTGGGGCCCGGCCCATGAAAACGGCCACATCCACCAGAAGCTCATCAACATGATTGGCCAAACGGAAATTTCCACCAATCTCTTCTCCAACATTGCCGTATTCCGCCAAGGTCACAACACGAGTCGCGCAACATCAACTGCCACAACGCTGAAGAACATGGCCAATGGCGTGTTCTGGAACGACCGCGGCCTCTGGGAACGTGTCCATCTCTACTATCAGCTCTATCTCTTCTTCCACGCCACAGGTAAGGACACATCCTTCTATCCGAACCTCTTCAAGGCTTTCCGCAAAGGTCCTGAGCTCAATCAGCGTGCCGAAACTTTCGTGCCGGCTACGGAGGATTATCTGCGCTTCTATGAAACGGTATGTAAGGTCAGCGGCTACGACATGACGGAGTTCTTCCAAGCCTACGGATTCTTTGAGATTCCGACGATGCAAGAGTACACACTGAATGGTACCACACAGAAGGCCTACCATGTGGGGGACTACTCCAACTACTACATCACGATCACGCAGCAGATGATTGACGAATCCAAAGCGCGCGTAAAGGCGATGAACCTCACCAAGAACGGCGGCAACGCTGCCTTTATCGAGGACCGCATCACTGCCCCCTTGGCCACGTACGAAGGCCACCTGCCGGGCGAACTGAAAACGGCATTCAGCGACGAAGAGGAGAACCTCATCGGCAAGCATGGCGATGTGGGTCAGTACACCAGCTTCGACCAACCCTGCTCTGCCTACGAGTTCACCACATCAGTCACCGATCCCAGAGCTGTCCAGGCTGTGGGCACGGGCGCAGTAGGCTTCAAAGTCTACGACAAAGACGGCAACCTCGTTTTCATGGCTAACACCAACAAATTCACGCTGCCGGAGAGCCTCGTAGGTCAGCCCTACACCATCAAGGCAGCCCAGGGCAACGGCGAAGATGTGCTCATGACGAAGGGCGAAGACCGCAGCACCATCACTTGGAACGTGGTGGACAATAAGAACAATATCCTCCACACGTTCACCACTAACGACCTCACAAAGGGCTCTACTGTGACGACCTATCCCGCGGATATGCAGGCCTACACAAAACGCTTTGTAAACTACATTCCTGCAACGCCCAACGTGGTGGCTAATGGTCATACAACGGTCTCGGTGAGATACAATTTCACAGGTCCTTTCCAGCCGAGCACTACAACCGATTTGCACTACTACCACCTGAAGGTGCGCGATGGCTACATCAACTACACGACGAAAGCTCCCTACCTGCTCACCCCTGCCCCAAGTGCTACGAACAACAGTCAATGGGCGTTCATCGGTAACCCCTTCGAGGGCTTCCGCATCCTCAACGCGGCAACGGGTACGCAGCAGTTCCTCACCTTCGGCACTACCTACAACGGCGGCAACCCTGTTATGGGCACTGCGGAAGACTGCTGGGAAATCATCGCCAACCAGAACGACGCTTCCGGCAAAAGCTTTAGCATCAAGGTGAAGGACAAAAACTGCTATTTCAACAAGTACGCCAACGAGGGCTACTTGAAATATTGGCAAGCATCGGCAAACGATGATACCGGCTCTAATGTCACTGTCGAGGCTGCTTCAGCTGCCGAGGAATTCAACGGTTATTTCCGTCTGAAGAACAGCCAGAGTAATAGATATATTGCGTTGGGCGCTGACGGCAACTTCTCCGCAACGAGCAACAGACCCTTTATGAACCCCTCCAATGTCTTCTTACTCGAACAGAATACGGATGGCACCATCCGCATGAGTCATGGCAACCGCTATGTGGCTAACAACACGTTCAAGGCCACAGATGCGCAGGAACAGGCCTATCCCATCCTCCTGCTTCGCACAAGCGCCAACACCTATGCCATTTATGCCAAGGACGGCCACGGTTTGGGCAACAGCTATTGGCAGAACAGCAGTGCAAGCGGAGCAAGTCTCAGCTTCCAAACGGGAGATGCTGGTGGTTCGAAATGGAAACTCGAACCAGCCACTACGCTCATCCTCCCGCTCATCCCCTTCGAGAATGCGGCTTACAGTACGGCGTACATGCCTTTTGCCTACACCGTGGACAACGGCGTAACGGCCAACATCATCAGCCTTGCAGGCAGCACGGCCAAGACTACGGCCATCACCACCGTCCCAGCTCACACGGGCGTTCTGCTTATCAGTCCGTCGGACGAAGTCACCATGGCCACGCTCAACATCGTTGCTCCAGCTCCGGAACTCACGCAGACCAATGTTTTGACAGGTACTTACACGCCGCAACTGGCTGATGGTTCGCAATACACCTTTAGCGCTGGTCCGGACCAAGTTCGTCGCTTAGGCTTCTACATCTACACTGCTGGTGCGCCGCTCAATCCTTACCGCGCCTACATCTCTGCCGCTTCTGCCTCTGGCGTTCGCGCTTTCCTCCTCGACCCACAGACGCTCACGGGCATCACATCTGCCACCGAGGACAACACGCAGAAGGACATCTACGACCTCCAGGGTCGCCGTCTCGACAAGGTGAGCCGTCCTGGCCTCTACATTGTGAATGGTCAGAAGCAACTGAAACGCTAAAGTCTCCATCTCGTCCTTTCCCAAAAGGGAGAGGCACATAAAAACGCTTATAACAACAGCAGCCACGCAAATTCAAAACATTGCGTGGCTGCTGCTTTTTTCAAATCCTCCCCTCACAAAGAAATTTTGAAAATAGCCACTTTTCCGTACCTTTGTCCCAACAACCCCCAAAACTGCAAACATCATGAAACAGCGCACACACATTTTTCTTTTGCTGTATCTCTCCCTGCTCTGCCTCCCAGCCATGGCGCAGCATGATATTGAACCAGTTTCCATAGTCCCTGATAAATTCATCGCTATCGACTCCATCGAGCAATGCGAACCGGAAAAACAAATCTCCAGCGATAGCCTACGCCTGCGGGTAGCAGAAAATCCACAAAACGACGAAGCGTGGCTCGATTTGGCCAATGCCTATATCAATGAATCTGCCGACTCCGCGCTCATCACTGAGGCTCTACTGAAGAGCATTTCCCTTACCCCCGATTCTGAACAGCAGAAGATAGAGGAGGCAGCATGGTATGCCCACTACTTCCTTACGGGAACGAAGTCTTCCTTAGTCTTAGAACAAGCTTTGCAACGCCTACCGCTCAACGTAATCATACGCAGTTATTTGGCTGCGGCTCGCTTTTCCAACCAAGACTACGACCTCGCCGAACAGCTCGATTCCATCAACTACGCCTATATTCTCCATCATCGCTCGGATGATTTCGTGGATGCACTAAGAGGGGCGGCCAATCGCGTGGCAGAACATGTTTCGGAGAGGACGATAGATGCGGCCACCTGCTTTTATCGCGCGTTGCAACGCCGCAAACTTCTCAATGCAATCATCCCAAATTCAGAAGAGGCAGCACTTCTGGGAACGGCCTATCTCCAATTTGCGCCCTACGCCAACGACTTCTATGCGGCAGAAAATGAAGCGCGTCAACGAGCCGGACAGCAAACAGAGGATTTCACCACAGCACTTGTTGATTCGGCGCTTACGCAATTCCTTTTCAACGATACGATAGACATCGTCGATGCTTCCGCCTATTTTTTCAGCCAATGGAATAATTTCGACAGCCGTGTACAAAAGATCGCCGAAGAATGCTTTATATACTACACCGATAAGTATCCCTTGATGTTCAAATGGTTTCTGTTGGAGGGCTTCGTTCTTCAAGAGCTCCACAACTATACACAGGCGTCGCGCTATCTATCAAAGGCTTACTATCTCTGTCCTACGGGCAAAATAGCCAGTCAGGCGGCTTTCAACTACTACTTGGACAATCAGCAAAAAAAAGCCATAGAGTTTACAATGAAAGCCATTGCCCACTTGAAACACGATGGCTACGAACGCTTCAAAATGTATCAGTTTTTGAGCAACCTCTACGGCGACATGGGCAACTACCGCGCAGCGATTGCTGCCCTCAATAAAGCCTTGAAAATAGAGAGCGACTATGTCAACATCACTATGTTGACTACGGCATATTACCAACGCGCCATTTTCCGCGTCTACCAAGGGCATGGCCGCAATAAGAAACTCAACACACAGGCCTTGGCCGACTTGCGCGAAACCTTCCTGCATGGCCATGAAATCTACAATGCCCACCGCATTCTTTTATGGTACGGATGGCTGCTCGACCAGCCCCACAACCCTCTCCCTACCGATTCCGTCAGCCGGCTGCTCCAAGACAGTTGCCGCATCTGGGCTTGCTCTCCCGAAGGCGACATGATCGCCACCCAAATCCTCGCCCGCCATTTTTGGGGCGATTCAGCCCTCGCCCGTCAAGAGATGGACACCCTCATCAGCGAGCAGCCTACCTACCTCGACCTCGGTGAAGCTGCCTGCTTCTATGCACTCCAAGGCGACACAAAAAAAGCTGAAGAAATTCTCCAGCAAGCCATCGAAGATAAATGGATTTCTAAAACTGCCGTCCAGCATCATCCCTGGCTAAAATCGCTCAAAACATCCGTCTCTTCCTCACATCGTCATAAGCGCTAAAAGCCTCCGTAAATATCCTTATTGCGTCAGCTGACGCAATAAGGAAGCCAACTGACGCAATAAGGATGTCTGCCGACAGCCTTATTGTATTTTGGAGGACAAGTCAGAGGCATCAGAGAAATCGGACTTCTCCGATCGGTCCGATTGGTCCGACCAGTCCGATTCCTCAAGCAACTGCTGCTTTTTTTAGGCAACAAAAAAAAGTCGCCATCTTTCGATGACGACTTCCTATTTTCTTCAGTCGGGGTGACTGGATTCGAACCAGCGACCACACGCCCCCCAGACGCGTACTCTAACCGGGCTGAGCTACACCCCGAAGAAATAGCTTGCGGAACTTATATAGGGGATAGTTCCTTTTAGCGAGTGCAAAAGTACCATAAAGAATGGTACGAACAAAATAAAAATTCAACTTTTTTCCATAAAACCGCTTTTTTCGCCTAACTTCGCCCCTACACATATCTTTATTCTCATGGTCAAGATAGAAAACAAACACCTCATCGCTACCTTTTCGGAACAGGGCGCAGAGACAACAAGTTTGAGAGATGCCCAGTCGGGGCGAGAATACATTTGGCAGGGCGACCCCACTTTTTGGGGTGGTCACAGCCCCATCCTTTTCCCCATCACAGGCGGCCTTTGGAACGGAGAAAGCCGCATTGGCGACCGTGCCTACAACATTCCGAAGCATGGTTTTGCCAAGAAAATGACATGGCAGGTGGGAGAACAAACGGCAGAGAGCGTGACATTCTTCCTCGAAGATACGGAGGTCACGCGAGAGGTATTCCCCTATGCGTTTCGCCTCGAAGTGTGTTACCGCCTCGATGGGCGCACACTGAAAGCCGACTTTAAGGTAAAAAATAAGGGCACAGAACCTATGTTTTTCCAAGTGGGAGGACATCCGGGACTGAATCTGCCGGACTATAAGGCGGACGGTGGCGTTAGTGGCTATATCCGTTTCACGGGTGAGGCCGACCATCTGCTCCGCGCAGGCGAACAAGGTTGCATCATCATGGACGGAACAACGCCGGCCCACTACCCCATTCCGCTAACGGAAGAAGGCCTCGTGCCGGTGTGCGTAGACACTTTCAGCAACGAAGCCCTTATCTTGGAGCGTCAGGTGGAGGCTGCCACGCTGCTCGACATGGAGAAGCGTCCCGTAGCCACTGTACGCAGTACGGCTCCCGTCTGGCTTTTCTGGTCGCCACAAGGCATCCACAGTCCGTTTGTCTGCTTCGAACCGTGGTACGGCCTACCCGATTTACAGGGATTCAGCGGCCCTATCGCGGAACGTGCCTTCATCCAGCAGGCCGAAGGCGGAACGACATGGACAGGAGGGTATGAGGTAGAAGTATAAAAGAGAAATTGCTCACTACACTTTTTTTCCAAGGGCGGAGGCAGCCAGCGCGCGTGCTTCTGCCCTTGCTGGTTTTCCGGTGGCGGTGAGTGGCAACCGCTCCACCCGCACATAGTGGCGCGGACATTCGTAGCGCCCGAGGTGCTCACGACAGTAGCGCGCCACAGCAGCCTCATCGGCTTCGCCGGCATAGAGCAGCGTGACGGCTTCGCCATATTTCTCATCGGGCACGGCGGTGATCTGAAACGGCACCTCCAAGGCGGCGAGGCGGCGTTCTATCTCCTCCGTTTGCCACTTGATGCCGCCCGAACATATCACATTGTCCTTGCGCCCCAAGATATGGAACGTGCCGTCGGGGAAGAGTTCGGCGCGGTCGTTGGTCTCAAGCGGTGTGGGACAAACTGCGGGGGCATCGATGCGCAAACAACCGTCCGGCGTGAGGGAGAGCGCAACGCCGTCGAGGGGCTTATAACGCTCATCAGCCGCTGGCCCATTCAGGCGGCGCAGAGCCACATGGGATAGCGTTTCCGTCATGCCGTAAGTGCTCCAAACGGGATGGGGAAAATCGCGTAGCTCTTCGGCCAGCGCCCCACTGATGCTGCCGCCGCCAATGATGAGTTGGCCCACCTCGCGAAGCAGGGCGCGCTCACGCGGCACTTGCAGCGTTTCGAACACCTGCATCGGGGTCATCGCGGCAAAGGTGGGCGCAGTGGTCAGCGTCTCAAACGGATGGGCGGAGGGCTTGACCACCACGAGGCGCAAGCCATGGGTGAAGGCACGCACGCAGACCATTTTTCCCGCGATGTAGTCGAGCGGCATACAGAGCAAAGCCGTGTCGCCCTCCTTCAAATCTAAGAAACGGCAGGTCATGTCGGCACTGTGGCGCATCCGTTCTTTCTCCACGCGCAAGAGCTTTGGGCGGCCGGTTGAGCCAGATGTTTTCACCTCCAACGTGGGGGCTGCACTCTCCCATTCGTGCCGAAATTCGTCCACTTGTTTCCGAAACGCTTTTGTCCCGAAATCCTCCATCCAGAGCCTTTCGCCACGTATCTGCAAGGTAGTGGCCTCAAAATTGTTGGTGAACAACTGCCCCGTGCCTAAACCCTGATGACGAACGGGCATAGGTGGCAACTGGCTCACCCATTGCGCCAGCGCGTTGAGCCCTACATTGCTCTCCAGCGCACTCGTCACCCAGTAGCCCACCCCGCATTTGTCGGCCTCCATCATCCATTCCTCGCAGCCGCTGAAGCCTCCGTGGAGGGAGGGCTTAAGGACGATGTACTGCGGGCGTATCTCGTCGAGCAGTCGCTGCCGCATAACGCGGTCGTTGTTACCGATAAGTTCCTCGTCGAGGGCGATGGGCAACGGCGTATTGCGACAAAGTGCGGCCATCTCCTCCCATTGGTTTTGCCGAATGGGCTGCTCGATGCTGTGGATATGGTAACGGCTCAGCTTTTCCAATCGGCGTGGCGCTTCGTCCACCGAAAAACCACCGTTGGCATCGACGCGCAGTTCGACAGTTTCGGGCGAGAAGCGGGCACGCAGACGACGGATAAGGTTCTGTTCACTCTCGAAATCGATAGCCCCAATCTTCAGTTTCACACAACGGAAGCCCTCGCGGAGTTTTGCCTCCATTCGTTCCATCATCTCGTCGTGCGAGCCCATCCAAACAAGACCGTTGATGGGAAGTCCTTCCGCACCACGCGTGAAAGGCGTGTCGTAGAGCTGGAGATAATGCCCCGTGAGCGAGGCTTTGGCAGAGCGAAAGGCAGTTTCGAGGCCAAAGAGGATGGACGGGTAAGGGCGGAGCGCCTCCATATCGAGCCGTCCAGCCGCTACCACCTCGCGACAGATGCGCCGCAGCGTTGCTTCATAATCACCGTTGTAATCGCAACTCAAATCGTGGAGCGGGGCGCACTCTCCCAGACCGCGAGCCACACGTCCCTCGACTTCATAGGTGAGTTCGAGATACCACACCTTCCGCTCTTTGTAAACGCCGCGCGAAGTACCCGCCGGTTGCTTAAAACAGAGGGTGCGCGGAATGATTCTGATGTTCATGGGAGTTTGTCTTAGAAAGAAGTTCTCGGACGGGTCGGACCAGTCAGACCCGTCTGGCCTGTCGGAGAACCACAGCCGTTTGTTGGTCGCCTTATTAAGGCAGTTTCGGGAATTTCTTGAAATCGGGCTTGCGTTTTTCGAGAAATGCGCGCCCACCTTCGTGCGCCTCATCGAGCATATAATAGAGCATGGTGGCATCTCCCGCGAGTTCTTGAATACCTGCTTGTCCGTCGAGCTCGGCATTTAGGCCGGCTTTGATCATGCGCAAGGCCAGGGGCGAGTGCTCCATCATCTGCTCCGCCCAAAGCACCACTTCGTTTTCCAGCTCCTCGAAAGACACCACTTTGTTTACCATGCCCATGCGTTCGGCTTCTGCGGCCGAGTATTGGCGGCACATAAACCAGATTTCGCGGGCTTTCTTCTGTCCCACGATGCGTGCCAAATAGGACGCACCAAAGCCAGCGTCGAACGAGCCTACTCGCGGGCCTGTTTGTCCAAAAATGGCGTTGTCCGAAGCTATGGTGAGGTCGCACATGAGGTGGAGAACGTGGCCTCCGCCAATGGCGTAGCCGTTCACCATCGCAATGACGGGTTTGGGCAAAGAACGTATCTGTTTCTGCACGTCGAGCACATTGAGACGAGGCACGCCGTCGCCACCGACATAACCGCCGCGACCTTTGACATTCATATCGCCGCCCGAGCAGAAAGCCTTATCGCCAGCACCCGTCAGGACAACGACACTGATTTCGGGATTCTCCCGACAGATACGAAAGGCATCGCTCATCTCCCCCACCGTTAGCGGCGTGAACGCATTGCGCCAGCGAGGCCGGTTAATAGTGATTTTGGCGATGCCATTATACATTTCAAACAATATCTCCTTATACTCTTTCAAGGAGGTCCATTCTCTTGTCATATTATATAGAGGTTTTATTTTCTTATTGGGAGTTGGGAGTTTTCGGACGGGTCGGACCAGTCGGACGGGTCGGACTGGTCTGAGAACAGCCTTCGCGGCCGGTTAGTTCACAAAAAGCTCCAAAATTTGCGGCCTATCGGCAGGAGCTGTCAGCAGGCGGTGGAGGGCAGCAGCTGCCTCGGACGGCGTGGCGGCATGGAGGTAGCCGCAGTTGTAGCTTAGGCAGATGCCCTCAGCTGTGGCACAGTTGCGCCCCGCAATATATTCTTCGTGAGCCGGCGAGTCGGACAGTCCCGGCAGATGGCGAAAGATGCCACCCCCACCGTTATTGAGGAGCACCACTCGCAGGCGACCGTCGAGACGAGTATTCCAGAGAGCATTCACATCGTAGAAGAAACTCAGATCTCCGATGCAGAGGAGAGCCGTTCCCTCGGCGCGGAGCGAATAGCCCGCAGCGGCGGACATAGACCCCTCAATGCCGTTGACACCTCGGTTGCAGAGGATGGGAAAGCGGCCGCCGTCGAAGAAAGGTTGGGCATTGCGCACCACACTACTATTGGCCAAGTGGAGCGAACCGATACCGTGTTGCTCCACTGCCTCGGCCACAAGTTGCAGGGCCGTTGTGTCCGTCAGTTTCTTTATTGTGTCGCGCCGCAGAACCTTTGTGTCAGCTGACGCCCTTATACTGTCGACTGACGCAATAAGGGTATTTTCGAGCAGCGCGTTGATGCGGACCACCGCCTCCTTCCGCTCCATCGGTGCAGCGTGGATTTGCGCGAGGAAGTCGGCGAGTGTCGTGCGACAAATGCGGTGGAGGTGGAAGAAAGTATCGGGCATGGCGTCCGTCGGCTCTATGCGAATAACGCGCAGGTCAGATTGTAGGCGCAAACGTTCCTTCACATTCTTATTGATCAGATTGTCCCCGGCCGAAATCAGCAGGTCGATGTCGGAGAGTAAGTCTAAGTGGCCATTACGCAGAGCGTTCATGCGCTCCGTTCCGGGGCAGTTGCTGAGCAATTCGGGGAGGACGACGACGCGCCCGCTCTTTGCCAGCCGCAGCACCTCCTCCGAAACGTTCTCCCTGCTTTGCCCAATGAGCAAGGCGGGGCAGCGCGCGGCGGCCACCTCCTGCAACGCCGCTTCTAAGTGGGCTGGAGCGAGGCGGAAGTCCTCCAGAACGAGGCGTTCCTCGGGCAAACGCTCCTCCTCGAAGCGGAAGAGCGGCGGCGTGAGCGGGATGTTGACATGCACAGGCCGTCCACCATGGCGGCGCGTTGAGAGCAGCGCCTCGTTCATAAGGCGGTTGCAATGCCAAGCGTCGGCCTCACTGCGCAACTCTGGCAACTGAATCGTTGGCGTATAGGGCTGGAGCGCGCCAACCTGCGGCAGCGTTTGTCCGTCCAGCTGACCGAGGAGCATCTCTGGGCGGTCGGCCGACACCACAAGGAGCGGCACGTGCTGATAGTAGGCCTCAGCCACGGCAGGCAGCACATTGAGCAGTGCAGAACCGGAAGTGACACACACCACTGTGGTGCGCCCCGTTCGGAGGGCGATACCGAGCGCCACAAAGCCGGCCGAGCGTTCGTCCGTTACGGGCCACACGCTCAACTGCGGTTGGCAGCAACAGAGATTGTGCACCAACGCGCCATTGCGAGAGCCGGGACAAACCACAGCATCTGAAACGCCAAAAGAAAGAAGAAGGGAGGTGAAAATCGAAGCAGCACTCCGCCCCGTGTCCTCGTCTGAGGGGGAGGTCGATGAAGGAGAGACCGAAGTCGCGGAGGCTTCGGCGGATAGTTTTCCTACACTGCTATATTTTTTTTTCATTTGTATCGTTCGTTAGCCTAAAGAAGGTTATCGGTAGCCCTGTTTTGCTTGCCAACAGCACTATACGGCGCGGGGCTTTTCGCCTGAAAGAACAACGGAGATGGGCGCTGTGAGATGCTCGAGCGGAGCTGCCATTTTGCGCTGCGTTTCCAGCCATTCGTCCTCTTCGTTGCTCTCGGGGAGAAGTCCGCCGCCGGCGTGGAAACGCAGGAGGGAGGGCATCACTTCCAGGCAGCGCAGATTGACATAAAGGCGCGTTTCATGGAGCAGATGGAGCGGGCCGCAAAAACCGGCATAGTAGCGGCGCGGCTCTGGTTCATATTCGAGGATGGCTCTGCGCGCGCGCTCCGTTGGCACACCACATACGGCCGGCGTGGGGTGTAAGTGCGAAAGCACAGTTCCTACGCCCAATCCAGCGGGAAGTAGGAAGCGGAAATCCGTTTCGAGGTGACAAATCGCCCCTACCTTGCGCACGTATGTCTCACTCTCCTCCGGCTCAACGCCCAACTGGCGGAGCTGTTCGCGAACATACTGCGCCACGAGGCGTTGCTCGCGGCGATTTTTCTCGCTCCACGCGTTGAAGGGTACACACGCTCCGTCCGCACAGGCCATAGTGCCGGCCAACGCCATCGTCTGCCACGCGCCGTTTTCGTGCGTAAGCAGTCGTTCGGGCGTGGCTACCAGCCAGCAGTCCGTTTGAGGGGTTTGAAAAAGCGACACAAAAGCATGGGGATGCGCCGCACACGCGGCAAAGAAAAAACGTTCTAACGCTTCGTTAGAAAGAGGAGGAATGGGCATTGTGGCCGTGCGCGCCAGCACCACCTTATCGCACTGGCCCGTCCGCAGCACTTGCTGCATGGCGCGAAAGGCTTGTCCGTAAGTTTCGCGGTTCTCGCTGCGCCGCGCCGCAGGCAGCACGAAGATAGCCCCCTCGGGCACAACGCCTTCCCGCACCTCTTCGGGTTCGAGCAAGACAATGGGCGTTGTTTCGTTCGGCGTGAAAGGCGCGATGAGGAATCCCATTCGCCCGTCGGCTTCTTCTACCGACGCCAATGTCCCCACTGCTCCCTCGCGGAACAGTCGGACATACGAGCGCTTGCCCGGCAGACGATAATAAGCAAAACTTGGCATGTCGCGAAAGTACGAAAAAAGCGCAAGAGTAGGGCATAATCTCGCGTTTTTTAGTTGCGCCCAACGCTTTCAGACACCGCCTTACGACTTTCAGCCATGAACTTTCCAGCCGAAAAGAGATGGAAAAGAGAGAAAACACACAGATTTGAGAAGAAGTGGGAGGACATGAAAAAAGCCACAAACTTGTGCTGAATTTTGCAAAAGTTTGTGGCCAAAATTTATAGCGAATTATGCACTTTCACATTTATAGTCCGTTCTCACTCAAAGGGCCAAGGCAGGATGCCATAGGTGCGAGAAATTTTAGCAATGCGCAGGCTGATTGTTCCATTGTTATTCCTGAAAAACTGAAGACAATAAGAATAATAGCCAACAGATGTTGATGTCCAGTAGTAGCCGCTCGAACCGACAGATTCTAACTTCGCAGGAACAAAGGAAGAAGAGGCTATATAATCCCCTGCTGTCGGCAAGTAGAAATAGTTGGCCGTTTCACTGGCCGAAAGCACGCTCTTGTCAATAGAGTTCTTTTGGTAAGGATATTCGATGTTTAGCACATCATAGTTAGTTCCATCGGGCGCCGCAGTACTCATCGCAGCGAGGGTTGTAGAGTTTTCGGCCGCTATCACTGCTTTTTTCTTCAACCACAGCCCACCTTTTCGGAGATGTCCCATAGAAAACCATAGCTCATCGCCATCCCAGTGTGGATTTCCCTTTTCAGCATACCAGCGCATGAGGTTGACATTGGGCGTAGCTTTGAAGCGGTCCGTTTTGGGTGCTATCTTATTGCTGCCCGCATCGGCATACCATCTGAGGCGATCGCTGGGTATCGGTTGTCCCGAATGGCTTTCGCCGTTCATTGTAGGCTGCCAAGGATCGGTAGAATCCCACTCGTGACCACTCCAATAAGGCTCTTTGGCATCCCACATGGAATAGTCGCGAGCACCATATTCTTTCAGTTTGAGATTTGCCGAAAGGTCGTAGTAAGTATTAGCGGCGTAGTTGAACGATGGGAAACGCTTGGTGATAGTGCCTTCAATGTTGTCAACATTATCCTTGAGCCAGAAGCGCACTTTGAGACGGTGCGTGCCAGGCTTGATCACCATGTAAGCACCATTAAGAGAGCGATCGGGCGTCGTATTTGTCAGGAGGAAACCATCGGCGTATGCGCCCGTACCTTTGGTGGTCAGAACGATAGTTTTAGAATTGCCGTTGCCCGTCAGACTATTTGTTGTGGGATCAAGCGTGTAAGTGCCAGCCACTTCATCCTCTGCCAAAACTTCTATCTTCGTCAGCGTGCAGCGCTGCAGAACGGCATTGGTCGTATAGGGCTGAAAAACGAGCATTGCCGCCTGATGGTTGAGACGGAAGTCGAACTCATTGGTTGTGCCGCGGCGCGTGGCATCGGCAATACCGCAGTCGCCAGCGTCTCCGATGTGTACGGTGGTATTAGGCGATGTTTGCGTTTGCGCA
Source organism: Alloprevotella rava (assembly GCF_014195585.1). Lineage (GTDB taxonomy): Bacteria > Bacteroidota > Bacteroidia > Bacteroidales > Bacteroidaceae > Alloprevotella > Alloprevotella rava. Next base: position 96,575 of record NZ_JACICA010000005.1, read on the forward strand.
GTACTGATACTGACTTGGTCGTTCGTACCGTTCTTTCCGGCGTAGTATATCTTATACGTGTTGCTGGCTGTGAACGTTCCGGGTACTTTGAATTCGAACGCAGCGGAATGGGCATGAGCGGCATCGACTGCATTGCTGCTCCGTTGCCACTGGCCGTTGTCGTCCTTCACAAAAATGCGGTCGCCCTCTTCCCAGAAGAAGTTGCCCGTGGTGTAGTCCATGGAGGTGTGGCGGCTGGAGGAAGTCGTCGGCGTATCGTTGGTGGCAGGTGTTCCCGCCACGAAAGTTGTCAGCACTTTTGAGGCATTGCCGCCGGGAGTAGCGGGCGTGATTTCCTCGCTGCTGCAAGCTGCCAGCAGGAAGATGGCGCAAAAGAGCGCAGCAATTCCGAGGAATGTTTTATTGGAGAGTTTTATCATGATCTTTTTGCTATAATTCGGTTTCTCTATTTTGTTGTTCACACGCTTCAGTCTTCCCAGAGCTGAGAAGCATTGCCAGCGTTCCATCGTTGTTGCCGCGTATCCTCGGCTTCAGGGCCTGTTCCGTGTTCCCCAGAATTGTGCTGGCCTGTACCGGGCGACATATTCATCAGTGGGGTTTCCTCACAAAAGGAATAAACGGCGATAACGGGTGAGGTATACGTTTTCTTTCTCATGATTATTTCTTTTACCATCTGTAATAACACTATTTATTGATAGATATAAGGGAAATGTAGTTCTGTATTTTTCTTGCAAGAGGCGGAGCACGCTTTGCTCAAGCCTTGAGCGGAGAAACTTTCTCATTTCCAGCTTAAAAGCGCGCAAATATATGGGTTATTCTTCACCAAGCCAAATAAAACAGTGCGAAATCTTCATTTCTGCTATTTAGAAATAAAGATTTCGCACATTTTGTAAGACATAGTTAGCGACTTTGTGCTATCTCCCCACTGCCGTAGCAGCGATGGTGCTGGGCGTCATAGAGGCAAGCAAACTGACCTGGGGCGATGCCCTGGACATCTTCGGCGGAGACGATTTTATAGCGCCCGCGACTGACGAGGAGACGGCCGGGGGTGAACTCGGGAGTATGGCGCACCTTGAAAGTAATGTCGTATTCACCGTCCGCCGCAAAGGGGTTGAGCGTAAGGAAATTGGGCTGGCTCACGAAGAACTCGCGCCCGTAGGCAGCTTGCGTTTGGAAACCGTGGGACACATAGATGATGTTGCGGCGAATGTCTTTGCCCACCACGTACCACGGGCCGCCGCCGAAGCCGAGGCCTTTGCGCTGACCGATGGTAAAGAACCAATAGCCGGAGTGCTTACCTATGATGTTGCCGGTTTCCTTTTCCACCACGAGGCCTTCTTTCTCGCCGAGATATTTCCGTGCGAGTTCAGAGAAGCGTATTTTCCCCAAGAAGCAGATACCCTGGCTGTCGTGGCGATGTGCCGGTGCGAGGTGTTCGCGTTCGGCAATGTCGCGCACTTCCTCCTTGAGGAGATGGCCGATGGGGAACATGATTTTACGCAGTCCGAGGTTGTCGAGCTGTGCGAGGAAGTCGGTCTGATCTTTCACAGGGTCGGGACTGGTAGTGAGCCACACGTTGCCGTCGGCGTCTCGTTCCGTTTGGGCGTAATGCCCCGTAGCCACGCGGTCGTACTCATGTCCCACGCGCTGTTCGAAGACCCCGAATTTGATGTATTTATTGCACATCACATCGGAGTTGGGCGTCAGTCCCGCCTTTAGGCGATCCACGATGTAGCCCACAACATATTCCCAGTATTCCTTTTGCAAATCAATCAGATCGAGGCGACACCCGTATTTTCGTGCCACGGTCGACGCCATTTCCCAGTCTTCCTCAGCAGAGCAGTCCCACTCTCCTTCAGGTCCTGAACCAATTTTGATATAGAAAAGGTCGGGCGTGATGCCTTGTTCTTTCATCAGATGAACGGCCACGGCACTGTCCACTCCACCACTTATCAGTCCGGCATATCTCATAATTCGTTGTTTTAGGGTGCAAAGATAATAAAAAGACGGGAGGAAGGGATAAAGCCCCCTCCACCTCCCCCATGAGGGGGAGTGCTCGGCTGCCACTGGTTTGGGGCTCGGACTGGTCGGACTTGTCCGACCAGTCTGACTTGTCCGACACCCAATCCCCCAAGAGAATCTCCGACAAGTCCGACTAGTCCGACCAGTCCGAGCCTTCCTACTTGTCCGACCTCCAATACAATAAGGCTGTCAGCTGACACAATAAGGATGCTGGCTGACACAATAAAGGTGTCAGCTGACAGCCTTATTGTATTTTTCTTTTTGTATCTTTGCAACGTGAAATACGGGCACTTCATCGTGCCAGCAAACGTTTGTTTTTAGGATGGAAGTCTTTAAGGTATCGAAAATATGAATATGGACGAGGTCATAGGTCAGGAGGGTGTGAAACGCCTCTTACTCCGCCAGTTGGAGGAAGGACGCGTGCCCCACGCACAACTCTTCTGCGGCCCTGCGGGAAGCGGAAAACTCCCCATGGCTTTGGCTTTTGCCACGGCGCTGCTCTGCCAACAACGCCAGGGACTTACGCCGTGCGGACATTGTAACGACTGCGCCATGACGGCCCACTTCGCGCACCCCGACCTCCACTTCATCTTCCCCATTTTCAAAAAGAGCTCCAGCACCACAGCCGTCAGCGACACCTTTATCTCTGAATGGCGCACACTGCTCTCTGAAACGCCCTGGATCAGTCGAGACACATGGAACAACCGCCTCGGCATCGAAAATCAGCAACCTGAAATCTACGAAAGTCAAAGCACAGAAATCATACAGAAACTCAGTCTTGTGGCACAAAAAGCCGGCGGCTACAAAGTCGTCATCGTATGGCAAGCCGACAAGATGAACCTCTCCTGCTCCAACAAACTCCTCAAAACGCTCGAAGAACCCATCGGGCGCACGGCTTTCATCCTCGTGAGCGACCAGCCCGAAAAGCTCCTGCCCACCATCCTTAGTAGGGTGCAACGCATCGACTTCCCCGCGCTCCGCCAAGAGGACATAGAGCAGGCGCTCTGCCGCCAGCGTGGCCTTCAGGAGGCCGACGCGCGCACCATAGCCCGCAGCGCGAACGGCAACTACACTCTCGCGCTTCAGCAGCTCGGAGTGAACGCCGACGCGGCCATGTATTTCGATATGTTTGTACTCCTCATGCGCCGCTGCTATATGCGCGACATCAAAGAGCTTTCGCGCTGGAGCGAAACTGTGAGCACCTGGGGACGAGAGCGTCAGAAACATTTCCTCGACTACTGCCAGCGACTCATTCGCGAGAACTTCATCTACAACTTCCGGCAGGCGGAACTCAACTACGAAACGCAAAAGGAGGCCGACTTCAGTCGCAACTTCGCGCGCTTCATCAATGAGCGCAACGTCATCGGTATCATGGACGAATTTTCGTTGGCACAGCGCGACATAGAGTCCAACGTTAATCCGCGCATGGTCTTCTTCGATTTTTGCTTAAAGCTTATCGTATTACTGATTAAGTGAATGTGCTAATCTGACGCGAGCAAGCTCGCTGATGTGCTAATGTGCTAATGCAGATGCAAGAAAGCAGGGAATGGATAGACAAAATAATGACACAATCTGACGCGAGCAAGCTCGCTGATGTGCTAATGTGCTAATGCAGATGCAAGGAAGCAGGGAATAAAAAAACAAAATAATACAAGCAACAACAATATAACGCCCAAACACACCTTTATCTATTATGGAGAATACAGGAAACCGGATTGTGGACCTAAGCTTTGAGTTCGCTCTGAATGTCATTAAGTTCACAGAAATTTTGGAAGACCAACGCATCTATCGCTTGGCCGACCAATTGTGGAGATCGGGAACATCTATTGGTGCAAATATCGAAGAAGCACAATGTGCTGAGACGCGGCTCGACTTCATTCACAAACTCAAAATTGCCGCTAAGGAATGCGAGGAGACAAGCTACTGGCTGAAAATTTGCAGCCGACACGAACGCTACCCCTTCGATGAATCCCTTTGGCAACAAAACGAAGAAATCAAACGAATACTGAGCGCCATCATCGGCACCAGTCGTAGACATCTTAATAATAGGAATAGAAAACAATAAAAATAGTGCACACGGCGATCTGACGTTTCAGCTTTAAGATAAGTGCATAAAGCAACAGCAACCGCGGCCACACATTGGCACATCAGCGAGCTGGCTCGCGTCACATTAGCACATTAGCACATTGACAAAGATGCAACACGAATTTGAAACAACGGAATGCTTGCGAGGCATCTGCGCCGAAGGGTGCGGACGGCAGGACAAGCAGCTCAATACATACGACTACCTGGCCGATGTACCAGGCAATGCCGAACTCTCCGATATGGTGGAGGTTCAATTCAAAAATACGCGCAAGGGATACTTCCGCAACGACAATCACCTCGACCTGACAAAGGGCGACATCGTTGCCGTGGAATCTGCGCCAGGTCACGACATCGGCGTGGTCACACTAACGGGACAGCTTGTGCCCTTGCAGATGAAGAAGGCCAACCTCAAGCCGGAGAACGACATCAAGCGCGTGTATCGCAAAGCACGCGAGACAGACATCGAGAAATGGAACGAATCCAAGGCGCTGGAGGAGAACACCATGATTCGCTCCCGACAAATTGCGAAAGAATTAGACCTGGACATGAAAATTGGCGATGTGGAATACCAGGGCGATGGGAATAAAGCCATCTTCTATTATATCGCCGATCAACGCGTGGACTTCCGCAAGCTCATCAAGGTCTTGGCCGACGAGTTTCATGTGCGCATCGAGATGAAACAAATAGGTGCGCGTCAGGAGGCAGGACGCATCGGTGGCATTGGCCCTTGTGGGCGCGAACTCTGCTGCGCCACCTGGATGAAAAACTTCAACAGCGTGAGCACAACTGCGGTGCGCGTGCAGGACATCTCCCCAAATCCGCAGAAACTGGCGGGACAGTGCGCCAAACTGAAATGCTGTCTCAACTACGAGGTGGACACCTATATGGAGGCGAGTCAGCAACTGCCCGACCGCCGCATAGAGCTGGAAACGGCCGATGCTACTTTCTATTTCTTCAAAGCCGATATCCTGGCGGGCCTCGTGACTTATTCGTCCGACAAACGCCTGGCGGCCAACCTCACGGTGATAACTACCGAACGCGCCAAAGAGGTAATGGACATGAACAAGCGGGGCGAGAAACCGCTACAACTCGCCGAGGAAACGGCAGCTGAACCGAAATGTCCCGTGGATCTCGTGGAACAGGAGAGCCTCACCCGCTTCGACCGTAGTCGCAACAAGCGCCGCGGCGGCCGCAATAAGTCCATGGGCGAACGCCCCAACAACGGCGGCGAAGCGCGCCAGGCCGACAAACGCCCCAATAATGCCCCCAACAAGCGGGTGGCAGAGGATGGCAACCGCCCTACGGACAATGCCAACCGCCCGGCAGAGGCTGCCCAAGCCGACAGGCGGGGCGAGCAACGCCGCAATAACCGACCGCGCCCCGACCGTCGTAACAACCGGCCGCGCGGACCACAGAACCGAAACAACCAAGCTGCCGACAACAATGCTCTGCAAGCCTAAGAAGCTCTTCGTTGGCCTCGCGCCGCTCTTCGTTCTGCTGCTCCTCATCCTTGGGAGCTGCGGGCAACGCCGCGTGGAAACGTTCAGCTTCCGTGCCACGCCCGTGGACGGATGGGAAACAACGGATTCGCTGGTCTTTCCCATCGACAGCATCCACCAATCTGGCCGCTACCGCCTCAGCATCGGCGTGCGCACATCGGCCGCCTATCCCTACCCCTTCCAGACCCTGGCCTTGAATGTCACCACCCGACTGCAAGGAAGAAAGGTGGAGCGCGACACGGCCCTTTGCCATCTCACCAACAAAGACGGCGATGTCAACGGACAGGGCGTGAGTCTCTACCAATACGAGTTTCCCGTTTGTGAACTGCACCTCGAAAAAGGACAGAAAGGTACTATCACCGTGCAGCATCTCATGCGCCGCAATCTCCTCCCTGGAGTGGCCAACGTGGGGATACGCCTCGAGCTCATCCCCTGACCCTTGAAAACGCCAACAGAGCGTTTCGACAAAAAAAATATTCATGAAGTCCGCGCGACTTCCTCAATCATAACAAAGAATCATTCCTCATTCACACAACAATGACAACTGCTGATTATCTGATTATCTTCAGTAAAATCCTGGGAGCACTGGCTCTACTCATCTATGGTATGAAAGTAATGAGCGAGGCCCTTCAGAAAATGGCCGGCTCGCAACTCCGACACATCCTCGGAGCCATGACAACAAACCGCCTGACAGGTATGCTCACGGGTACGTTTATCACCTGCGCCGTGCAGTCCTCTTCGGCCACCACCGTGATGACTGTGTCCTTCGTCAATGCCGGACTTCTCACGCTGGCACAGGCCATCTCCGTCATCATGGGTGCCAACATCGGTACGACGCTCACGGCTTGGATCATGTCCCTGGGCTACAATGTCGACCTCACCATGGCCGTATTCCCCGCCTTCTTTGTGGGAATCATCCTCATCTACTCCAAACGATACCGCTACATTGGCGACTTCCTCTTCGGTATCGCTTTTCTCTTCTTCGCCCTTGTTCTGCTGAGCGGCGCGGGTACTGACCTCGATCTTCAGCACAACCCCGACGCCATCAACTTCTTCAGCTCCTTCGACATCAATAGTCGCTGGACCATCTTCCTCTTCCTCTTCATCGGTACGATCATCACCTGCCTCGTGCAAAGCTCTGCAGCCGTCATGGCCATCACCATCCTGCTCTGCTCCACAGGTGTGCTACCCATCTATCTGGGCATAGCGCTCGTTATGGGTGAGAACATCGGCACAACGGCCACAGCCAATCTCGCCGCACTGGGAGCTAACACGCAGGCGCGCCGTGCAGCCCTTGCCCACCTCTTCTTCAATGTCATCGGCGTCGTATGGATCATGTGCCTGTTCTATCCTTTCGTGGACATGGTTTGTTCCGTTGTGGGCTACAACCCCGCCGACACCACCATCAGTGTGGCACAGCGCGCGGCCATCCTCCCCATCGTGCTGGCTGCCTTCCACACAGCGTTCAACGTGACCAACACGGCCCTGCTCATCGGCTTCATCCCGCAGCTCGAGCGCCTCGTATGCTTCGTTCTTCCCGTCAAGGAAACTGGCGAAGAGGAGGACTTCCGCCTGCGCTTCATCCAGGTGGGCATCATGAAAACGCCCGAGTTGAGCGTGTTTGAGGCACAGAAAGAAATCTCCAGCTTCGGCGAGCGCATACAGCGTATGTTTGGCATGGTGCAGGATTTGCTCCACGAGCAGAACCACGAAACCGCCGCTAAAATCGTGGAACGCATCAAGAAATACGAGGTCATCAGCGACAGCATGGAGATTGAGATTGCCAAATACCTCGACCAAGTGAGCAACGCCCATCTCAGTGATGACACGAAGATGAAAATCCGCAATATGTTGCGCGAAATCAGCGAGATAGAGAGCATCGGCGACAGCTGCTACAACCTGGCACGCACCATCTCCCAAGGCCGCAACACCAAAGAGCAGTTCACACCTGAACTGCGCGAGAACATTCTCCAGATGTTCAAGCTCACCAACGACGCCTTAACGCAGATGAACTACACCTTCCAGCACAACCGCGAAAAGGTGGATGTGAACAAATCTTTCGAGATTGAAAACGACATCAACAACCTGCGCGAACGTCTGCGCGACCAGAACATCGACAATGTCAACGAACATAAGTATTCCTACGACCTCGGAACGGCCTACATCGACATTATCCAAGAGTGCGAAAAGCTCGGCGACTATGTCATCAACGTGGTGCAGGCCCGCATGAATCTGAGAAGGTAATAAAAGGAGAGGAGGCCCACTCCAGCAAAGCTCAGACAGGTCCTGATTCTTCAGACTGGTCCGACCAGTCCGATTTCTCCCCAAAAGGCCCTCCGACTGGTCCGACCAGTCCGACCAGTCAGATCCCACCAAAAATGCAATAAGGCTATCAGCTGACGCAATAAGGCTATCAGTTCACAGAATAAGGCTGTCAATCGACAGCCTTATTCTGTTTTTGCGCAGAAGCTCTTTCAGCCAAAGAAGGCACACAAAAAATCTCCGATGAGTCGGACGAGCCGGACTAATCGGAGATGTAAGCAAGTGGTAGCCGAGTACTCCCCCTCATGGGGGAGGTGGAGGGGGCTCTCTGGAGGGCGGTAGCCTTCCTTTTCCCTTTTTCTTATTTTTTATCCACCAAATATTCTGCAATCTGGACAGCGTTGAGGGCTGCGCCTTTGCGGATTTGGTCGCCAGTGAGCCAAAGCGTCAGGCCGTTTTCGTTGGCCAAATCTTTGCGCACACGGCCCACGTAGATATCGTCCTTACCGGCACTCTCGAGCGGCATGGGATAGACGTAGTTCTGCGGGTCGTCGACGAGCGTCACACCGGGAGCAGCGGCGAGCACCTTGCGGGCTTCCTCCGCTGTGATGGGGCGTTCCGTTTCGAGCCATACGCTTTCGCTGTGGCTGCGGAGCGAACTGATGCGGACACACGTTGCGCTGGTCTGCACATCGCTGTGCATGATTTTGCGCGTCTCGTGGTACATTTTCATTTCCTCCTTCGTGTAGTCGGTTTCTGTGAACACATCAATTTGCGGAATCACGTTGTAGGCCAGCTGGTGGGGGAACTTCTTGATGGTCTCCACCTTGCCCGTCTCCAAGAGCTCTTTGTACTGCTGCTGGAGTTCGGCCATGGCGGCTGCACCCGCTCCGCTCGCGCTCTGGTAGGAGGCAATGTGGATGCGGCGGATGTGGCTGAGTTGTTCGAGGGGTTTGAGCACCACTACCATCATGATGGTGGTGCAGTTGGGGTTGGCAATGATGCCTCGGGGGCGGTTGAGCGCGTCCTCAGCGTTGCATTCGGGCACTACGAGGGGCACATCCTCGTCCATGCGGAAGGCGCTGGAATTGTCGATCATGATCGCGCCATATTTCGTGATGGTGTCGGCAAACTCCTTCGATGTGCCTGCTCCGGCACTGGTGAAGGCGAAGTCTACACCCTTGAAGTCGTCGTTGTGCTGCAAGAGTTTCACCTCATATTCCTTACCCCGAAATTCATATTTCGTTCCTGCACTGCGAGCGCTGCCGAAGAGCAGGAGTTCGTCAATGGGAAAATTACGTTCGGCCAAGATGCGGAGAAGCTCCTGACCCACGGCGCCGCTGGCACCAACGATGGCTACTTTCATACGTTTATCTTTTATTATAGTATTGTTGACATATCTCTCAACGGCATTTGTGCTACATGGAAATAGTCCAAAGCCGTTTGTGGGCGCAAAAATAGAGATTTCAGCGGGAAATGCAGGGACTGTTGGGAGAAAATTAGGTATCTTTGCGCCCATAAAATTTAGAAAGTCCCCACAGTGATCAACTCTCTGAGCGAATACTTCCCCATTACCGACCCAACGTGGATATTTTTCATCGTCCTAAGCATCATCCTCTTAGCGCCGATGGTGTTGGAACGCTTGCGCGTGCCGTCGATTGTGGGCATGATTCTGGCGGGCATCGCCATTGGTCCTCACGGTGGCGAAGTGCTCAATCGCGACGCGTCGTTTGAGCTCTTCGGCAAGGTGGGACTTTATTATATCATGTTCCTTGCCTCTTTGGAGATGAACCTCCAGGATGTGGAAAAAATTCGCTGGAAGGCCCTCGTCTTCGGCTTGCTGACGTTTGCCATCCCGATAGTGATGGGCACGGCGGCCAACCTCTGGATTTTGGGTACAGCGGTGGCCACGGCGGTTTTGATGGGTGCGATGTACGCTTCCCATACGCTGCTGCCCTACCCCATTGTGTTGCGATACGGCGTGGCGCAGCGACTGAGCGTTAACCTGGCTGTGGGGAGTACCATCGTGGCCGACACGCTCACGCTCCTTGTGCTGGCCGTAGTGGGCGGTATCTTCAAGGAGCACACCACAGGGCTCTACTGGGTTTGGCTCGTGGTGAAAATCATTCTCATTGGTGCGTTCATCGTCTATGCCTTTCCGCGCGTGAGTCGGTGGTTCTTCCGCCGGGTCAACGACGGCGTGGTGCAATACATCTTCGTCCTGGGCATGGTCTTCTTAGGCGCGGGCCTGATGGAGATTGTGGGCATGGAAGGCATCTTGGGAGCTTTCCTCGTGGGCTTCGTGCTCAACAAACAAATCCCAGCCACCAGTCCGCTGATGAACCATATCGAGTTTATCGGCAACGCATTATTTATCCCCTATTTCTTGATTGGCGTGGGCATGCTCATTGATGTGCGCGCGCTCATGGACCTCCGCGCCGTGGAGGTGGCAGTGGTGATGATTGTGGTGAGCATCATTTCAAAATGGGCAGCGGCTTTCGCAGCGCAACGTCTTTACGGACTCTCCAAGCTCGACCGCCGACTGATGTTCGGCCTTACTACGGCGCGCGCGGCGGCCACACTGGCCATCGTCTTGGTGGGCTATCGCATCATGATGCCCAACGGGGAGCGACTCTTCGGTGAGGAGGTGCTCAACGGCACGATGATTCTGATTTTGGTGACGTGTATTTGCAGCTCGTTCACAACGGAGAGTGCCAGCCGGAGTTTGGCGGCCTCTTCGCCAACAGTTGGGCAGAAAACCCACACGGAAGACCGCCTGGTCATCGCTCTCTCCAATCCTGACACGGTGGATCCGCTGGTGAATCTCGCCTTGATGCTGCGCCGTCCGAAATCGGCTCTGCCTCTCTCGGCCGTCAACATTGTGTTGGAGGGCAACGAGGAGCGACAACGGCAGGGGCGCAAGGACCTGGAGCGCGCAGCGCATATCGCGGCGGCGGCCAACGTGAGGATGCTGACCCACAGCCGTTGGTCGGTGAACGTGGTGTCGGGGTTGACGCACGCCATGAAGGAATTGGACGCCAGCGACCTTATCATCGGTCTCCACCAGCGGGCGCGAATCTTCGAGAGCTTCTTCGGACAGCTCTCCACCGACCTCGTGAGCTCCGTCGACCGCCAGATTATCGTTTACCGCGCTTTCATACCCATCAACACGGTGCGACGCATCCACCTCGTAGTGCCGAAAAAGGCGGAATATGAGCCTTACTTCGGACTCTGGGCCGAACGCATCGCACAACTCTCGGCACAACTCAGTTGCACGGTGGAGGTTTACAGCGGACAGATCACGCTCAACGCTGTGGAGGAGTATTGGAAGAAAAATCGCCTCAATGTGGCGGCACAATATCATGTGTACCATTCCTGGAAGGACTATCTGCCATTGGCGCACAACGTGAAGAACGACCACCTGGTGTGCTTCGTCATGGCGCGTCAGGGCAACATCTCGCGCCACCATTATATGGAGCAACTGGCCACGCAGCTGGAGCGTTATTTCTCCTCGCGCAACCTCATGCTCATCTATCCTGCTCGCTATCGCGGTACTTATGGCAATACCAATGTGCTGGTGGCGAAGTAATTGAATATCGGAGAAGTCGGACCAGTCAGACCCGTCCGACAAGTCCGACCAGTCAGACTCTCTCTTACTAAAACAAAATCTAAATATGAAACGTGCTTTTCGTCTTTTTCTTTATCTCCTGAGCGTCCATGCGGCGGCTCTGGCGCTGCTCAGCGTGCTGCGCTTGGTGCTCTATATTGTGATGAGTGAGCAGGTAGGGCCTGAGGCCGCATCGGTTTGGCCGGCTTTCCTGCGCGGCGTTTGGTTCGACAATGTGGTGGCTTGCTATGTCATGCTGCCAGCACTCGTTGTGGCCCTGGTGGCTACGGCGGTGGGCTATTTCCGTCGGCCGCTGCTGCGGGGCTTGAACGTGTGGTTTGGCGTAGCTTATAGCCTGGTGCTGATGTGCTCCGCGGCCAATATCCCCTACTTCGCCTATTTCTCCCGAACGCTCAATTCGAGCATCTGGGAATGGAAAAGCTATGTGGGACAAACGGCCGGAATGGTATTCGGCGAGGCGTCGTGGCGCAAATATATCCTGCTCTACATCGTCCTTGTGGCACTCTTCTCCCTCCTGCTGTGGTGGCTGGGAAGGCGCACGGCGCGGCAACTTGAACGTGTGCCGGCGCGGGGCAGATGGAAAGGCGTGGCACTACTCTTGCCGCTCATCGGACTCTGTCTCTTTGGCATTCGCGGCCGCATGGGCTACAACCCCATCAAGGTGTCGGCGGCCTACTATTGCGACAACGCCATTCTCAACCAGTTGGGCATCAATCCGGCGTTCTGCCTACTGCGCTCCACGCTCGACGATGCGCGGCCGGAGAACCAACGCCTCCACCTCATGGACGACAATGAGGCGGTACGCAACGTGCAGGCATATCTCGGACGAGAGGGACTACCAGGCGATTCGCCCCTGGCGTGTCGCATACAGCCCGAAGGAGAGCCCACGGGAAAGAACGTAGTGGTGGTGCTGATGGAGTCGCTAAGCGCGAAACTCATGGGGCGCTTCGGCAACCCCGACCATCTGACGCCACACCTCGATTCGCTCTATCAGCATTCGCTCAGTTTTGCCAATTTCTACTCGGCAGGAAATCATACGAACAACGGAATTTTCTCTACATTCTACGGTTTTCCCAGTATCTTGAAACGGAACGCTATGAAAGGCTCGGTAGTGCCGCGCTACGAGGGACTGCCCACCGTTCTGCGCGATAAGGGCTACAGCACACTGTTCTTTATGACCCACGAGGCGCAGTACGACAACATGAACGCGTTCCTGCGCACCAATGGCTTTGAGGAGATCTACTCGCAGGAGAACTACCCGCGCGAAAAAATTGCCAACCACTTCGGCGTGGCGGACGACTATCTATTCTCCTACGCCTTGCCCATCCTGCGGCGCAAAGCCGAGAGCGGCCGGCCTTTCTTTGCCACACTGCTCACCATCTCCAACCATCCGCCCTACATCATCCAGCCCTATTTCCACCCGCGCCACAAAGATCCGGAGCGCGCCATTGTGGAGTATGCCGACTGGGCGGTGGGCGAATTTATGAAAGCTGCCGCGCGCGAACCGTGGTTCAAAAACACCATCTTCGTTTTCTTGGGCGACCACGGAAAGAAGCTCGGCGCCGACGGCTATGAGGTGGAGGAGAGTTTCAACCACATTCCGCTCATCATCTACAACAGCGGCCTACCTGCGGAGGAGCGCCTGGATTTTGCAGGTCAAATCGATGTTGGTCCAACCCTCCTGGGTATGCTCCGCCTGCCCTACGTGCAGCGCAACTTTGGTATCGACCTCCTGCGGGAGCGTCGGGAGATGATGTTCTACTGCGCCGACGAGGTGATGTGCGCACGCGATGCCAACCATCTCTATATCTACAATCCCTCTGCCTCTCGCGATTTCTGCTACGATACTTCGCGCCCCGGTTTCCACCCCACAAAGATGTCCGCGCCCTATCAGCGCCTCAAAAAATATCTCTTCTCCAACTTGCAGGCAAGCGAGAAGTTGAGGTAGAGGAGGAAGGCTTTGAGAAGGCTTTCCATGCCTCACAAATACCCTTATTGCCTCGGCTGACGCAATAAAGAAGTCAGCTGACAGCCTTATTGCGCTGGCTGACACAATAAGGAAATATTCGCCGTTTTTCAACCCACGAATTTTCACAAAAGGGGCGAAGAAACACAAATTCAGAGTCCCCTCCATCTCCCTCATAAGTGAGAGTGCTCAACCTTGGTCCTCGGACTTGTCAGACTATTCAGACTGGTCGGACTGGTCTGAAAATAAAAAAGGCTACCAAACGCAAGTGGCAGCCGAGCACTCCCCTCTCATGGGGGAGATGGAGGGGGCTTTGAGAGGGCGGTAGCCTTTTCTTCTTTCGCCTTTATTTTTTCTTTTTCCTATTTCGTCATCTCCTGACACACTTTGTCTTGGAAGCGACGGGCTTGGCTGCTTAAAATTGTGCCTTGATTGAAGAGGGCGAAGGCGAGGTGGTGGCCGTTGGCAGCTTGGGCGTAGCCGCAGAGGGTGCTGACGCCTTCGAGCGTGCCTGTTTTGGCGCGAACGTTGTCATAGGCCGTGCCTCCGCGCATGCGGCGGCGGAGCGTGCCGTCCTGGCCTGCGATGGGGAGCGAGGGCAGGAGGTGGTTGTAGATGTCCTGGTGCTGATAGGCATAGCGCAGGAGGCGGAGGAGGAGTTCGGGAGAGGCGTAGTTGTAGAGCGAGAGGCCGCTACCGTCGGCAAACTGATAGTGGGCGGGGTCGAGACCTATGAGGCGCACGAAGCGTTGGAGGCGTTCGGTGGCGCGGCGGCGGTCGGCGTAGGCGCGGCCGGACTGTGCGCCCACTTGATAGAACATGGACTCGGCGTAGAGGTTGTTGCTCTCTTTCATCATGCGAAAGAGGATTTGATCGATGGTGTGTTTGCGGGTGACGAGGGTGGTGACATTTGCCCCGATGCGCCCGCTGAGGATGTTACCTTCTACCACGATACCGCCCTCGGCGAGGAGTTCAGCGAAATGCTCTGCAAAGGTGTCCTTGCCGTTGAAAAGCAGCGGCGTGAGCACCGGGTTGTCGTCGTCCCAGCACCAGCCCCAGCCGTACTTTTGGGTGTCTTTCATCGAGAGGTCGAGGATGATGTTTCCGCGCAGGGTGTCGATGCCTTGTTCGCGCACGGCGTTGACGAAGGCCAGTAGGTCGTCGCGACTAAAGAGGGGGTCGAAACCGGCGCGTACGTAGAGATTGCCGGTGAGCACGCGCTCCGCAATGGTGCCGTCCATGAGCAGCGAGGTGGAATAGTTGTAGTCCACGCCGAGTTGGGAGAGTGCGGTGACGGCAGTGAGGAGTTTCTGACAAGAGCCAGGGCGCATGGTTTGCTGTTCGTTGTAGCGAAAGAGGGCCGAATCGGCCGTGAGGTCATAGACATAGATGCCCACCTGCGTGCGCTGCAAGAGTTCGTCGGCGAGGAGGCGCTGCAAGCGTTCTTGCAGTGTGCCCGTCAGCAGGGTTTCCGCTGTCGTGTCCACCTCAAGAGAGTCGACAGCTAGCGTGTCCCGCTCCTGCGCCATGGACAGCAGTGGGACGAAGAATAATAGGGTAAGGAGTTTCCGCAACACAGTCCTTTCTTTTTCTATTTCGCGGCTGCAAAGATACTGCAAAGCCGCGGGAAAGCAAAGGGGCGAGGATTTCTTGAGAATCGGACGAGTTGCTTGAGGGTAGGACTGGTCAGAAATTCTCTGAGGGCTCAGACCAGTCGGACTGGTCCGACCCGTCCGACCCTCAAGCAAGATGCGGCTGCCTCAAAAAAAAGTCCCGCACCTCACATTAGGGAGGCACGGGACAGTTTATCTTAAGCACGAAGAATCGGCTTAGATTCCGAGTTTAGCTTTGACTTTTGCAGTTACATCTTCGCTCACAGCGGTGTTGATGAATACGCTATTGGCGCGAGCAGTTGCCACGTCCATGATGTAAACGTAGTTGCCCTCTTTTGCAACGGCCTGAACGGCGTCGAGAACTTTCTGCGTGATGGGCTGCATCTTCTGCTGCTGTGCTTCTTGGAATGCCTTAGCATTGTCCTGGCGAGCCTGCTCGAGTTTGTCGCTCATCTGCTGGAGTTCCTGCGCGTAGCGGTCTTTGATGTTCTGCGGCGTATTAGCATTTACTTCTTTGCTGTACTTGTCGTACTTGGTTTGCAGCTCCTTCTGCATATCGTCGAGGTTCTTCTGATACTGCTGACCGAGGTTCTGAAGCTCTGTCATGGCCTGCTTATAGGCGGGCAACTGGCTGGCAGTAGCTTCGAGGTCGAAGTGAGCAAACTTTTGAGCGTTGATAGTGAGCGGTGCGAGGAAGAGCACCAGCATTAAAAGTTTTTTGATCATAGCTTTATTTTCTTTTTGTTATTGATTTCGCGGACGAATTTAGCGAATTTAGTTGGAATAGCCTAATTGGCTCAACACTTCGTTAGAAATATCAATGGAAGGGCTGGCAAAAACGATGCCGGCAGTGTCGCTGCTGCGGTCGAGGATGAGCTGGAAGCCGCGGCGTTGTGCGATGGCCTTTATCACGTTGTAGACCTCGTCCTGAATAGGAGCTATGAGGCTTTGGCGCTTCTTATAGAGTTCGCCTTCCGGACCGAAATATTTCTTTTTCAGTTCGCTGGCCTGCTTCTCTTTGTCGACGATAGCCTGCTCGCGCTCTTTCTTCTGCGCATCGCTGAGGAATACGGCCTCGTTCTGGTAGTTCTTGTAGAGGGTCTTGCTCTCTTTGTCGATGGCTTCCACCTCGGCCTGCCATTTTTTGCTCACTTGATTGAGCTGTTCGTTGGCGCGCTCGTATGCGGGGATATTGCCCATGATGTATTCCATATCAATGAGGGCGAACTTCTGGGCTTGTGCGCTGAACGTGAAAGCTACGGCCAGGAGCAGGAGTGATAAGATTCGTTTCATATTCGTGAGATTTTTTGAGGGGTTGTTAGAATTCCTGGTTGAGAATGAAGTGGAACTGGCTGCCACCGATCTTCTGACCGCTCGTATTCTTGCGTTGGAAACCGTATGCCCAGTCGATGCCGAGCATACCCACCATCGGGAGCATCAGGCGCACACCGAAACCAGCACTGCGCTTCATGTTGAAGGGATTGAACTTGTGGACATCCGTCCATGCGTTACCGCCTTCGAGGAAACCGAGCACAAAAATGTTGGTCTGACCTTCGAGGAGGAGCGGATAGCGGAGCTCGAGGGCCATGCGGCTATAGGCGTAGGCGTTGTTGCCGTTGTCGCCAGCGATAGAACCGTTCTCGTAGCCGCGCAGGCCGATGGTTTCTGTGGAATAGCCATAGGAATAGCCGGACATACCGTCACCGCCCACATAATAGGCCTCAAAAGGCGATTTCTTATAGCGGTTGTATGCGCCGAGCAAACCGAATTCCATGCGCGTCATGAGGACGGGTGCTTTGATAGCTCCGGTGAGCGCGGTGAAAGTGCGGAGTTTGAATTTCCATTTGTTGTATTCCACCCAGCGATACTTCTCTTGCATCTCTTTCTGATACGTGAAGCTCTTGTAGTTGGCGGCCAGGTTCTTGTAGTCCTTGCCGTCCCAGAGAGAGTAAGGCGGCGTGAAGGCAACGCTCAATTCGAGTTCCGAACCGCGGCGCGGATAGAAGGTGTTGTCCGTTGAGTTGCGGTTGAGAGCGAGGCTGATGTTGAAGTTGTTACAGTTACCATCGTGGATGATGAAGTACTGCCACGACTTGAGCATATAGCGCGTGTAGTTGAACTGTGCCGTAAAGGAGAAATAGTTGTCGGGCCAGCGCAAACGCTTACCGAAGCCCAAGGACAGGCCGAGGAGCTTCACGTACTTGTCGGGGTCGTAATAATTCGTGTAGTTATAGTAGTTGGAATTATTGCCGTAGCCGGAGAGATAGTTGTAGTAATAGTTGTTGTAGTAGCTATTATTGTAGTAGCTGGAGTTCATGTCGCTCTGCTTCGAGTAGGACAGCGAAACGGAGAACTGGTTGGGGCGTTTGCCGCCAAACCAGGGGTCGAGAAACGAGAGCGAATAGGCCTGGTAGTAAGTACCGTTGGTCTGCACGTTGAAAGCGAGCGTCTGTCCGTCGCCCTGCGGGATGAAACCGATGTGGCGATTGCCCTTGGAGAAGAGGTTGCCTATGGAGAAGTTGGTGAACTTCACGCCGGCTTGTCCCACAATGCCCGTGGGTCCCCAACCGATGGAGAGCTGCAACTGGTCTCCACCTTTCGACACGAGCGGATATGTGATGTCCACGGTGCCGTTATAGGGGTCGGGCTTGATGCCTTTGTTCATACCGCTTTGCAAGGCTTCGGCGTCGAACTGGTTCATCTGTGCCAGCGCCATGACGGTGCGTTTGATGGCCTCCATGCTGAAGAGGTCGCCGGGCTTGGTGAAGAGCTCGCGGCGCACCACGTTTTCGTAGACGCGGTCGTTGCCCGTGATGTTCACGCGGTTGAAGCGCGCTTGGCGACCCTCCTGGATACGAATTTCCAGGTCGATGCTGTCGCCCACCACGTTCACTTCGGCGGGGTCGATGTTGTGGAAAACGTAGCCGTTGTTGTAGTAGAGATTGCCCACAGCGTCGTCGTCCTCAGAGACGCGCTTCTGGAGCAGCGTTTGGTTGTAGACATCGCCTTTCTTCATCTGCAGGATGCGCTCGAGGATTTCGGTGTTGTAGACCGTATTTCCCACCCAGCTGATGTTGCGAATGTAGTATTTCTGTCCCTTGCTCAGGTCGAGGTACACATCCACATGGCCGTCGTCCACCTTTGCCACGCTGTCGCTCTTGAGCACTGCGTCGCGGTAGCCCCAGGCGTTAAGACGCTTCACCACGTTGTCTTTGTCCTCGCCGTACTTTTCGGGGAGGAATTTCTTCGATTTGAGGAAGTTGAGGAGTGTGCGCTCATGGGTTTTCTTCATAGCGCGCTTGAGTTTGGAGGCTTCCTTGGGCGTCACGCCGGAGATATAGATGCGGTTGACGTGGATTTTGTTGCGCTTGTCGATGTCGATATTCACCAGCACGCGGTTGTCGGCCGTGGCGTCCTCTTTCTGTCGGATGTCAACTTCGGCGTCCTTGAATCCCTTCTCGTCGAAGTAGCGCTTGATGATGATCTTAGCGCGGTTCACCATATCGGGCGTAATCTGGCTGCCGTTTTGCAGGCCGAGGCGCTTCTCGAGGTCTTCGCGTTCCGACTTCTTCACACCATCGTAAGTGATGGCGCTGATGCGCGGTTGGGCGGTGAGATGAACGTGGAGATAGATGCGGTTGTCCACGATGCTATCGGCCGTGATACTGACATTGGAGAAGAGTTTCTGCTGCCAGTAGCGGCGCACGGCATCGGTGATGTCGGTACCGGGAACGGCGTAGATCTTGCCCACTTCGAGGCCGGAGATGCTCTCCAGCAGGTCGTGGTCGAAGCCGGGGAGTTCGTCCACAGTCAAGCCGCCAAGGATGTATTTCGAAGGCACGACGCTATAGGTGATGTCGGGCTGACGCTGCACGTTACTGACCTGTGCCTGAGCGGCAGAGATGCCGGCAAAGGGCAGGGCGGCAAAGAGCCATAGTTTTGCGAGTGATATATTCATTTTCTTCAAGATAGCGTAGTTGGGGGATGGGGTTATTCCTGCGTGAGTTGTTCGGAGGTCTTACCGAAACGGCGTTCGCGTCCTTGGTAGTCGACGATGGCGCGGTAGAAATCCTCGCTGCGGAAGTCGGGCCAGAAGGTGTCGCAGAAGTAGAGCTCAGTGTAAGCCGACTGCCAGAGCAGGTAGTTGCTGAGTCGCTGCTCGCCACCGGTGCGGATGAGCAGGTCGGGGTCGGGCATGAAGGAGGTGGAGAGCTCTTGGCTGATAACGTCCTCGGTGATGTCCTCGGGGCGCAGGTCGCCACCTTTCACGCGGCGGGCGATGCGGCGCATCGTTTCCGTTTGCTCCCAGCGGGAGGAATAGCTGAGGGCGAGCACCATGGTCATGCCTGAGTTGCTGGCCGTGCGCTGCTCGAGTCCCACGAGTGCGCGGAGCACTTCCTGGGGCAGGCGTGTGATGTCACCGATCACGCGCAGACGAACGTTGTTCTTCATAAAGAGTTCGTCCTCGAGGCTCGTGAGCAAGAGGCCCATGAGCGCGGCCACCTCGTCGGAGGGGCGGTTCCAGTTTTCGGTGGAAAAGGTGTAGAGCGTCAGGAAACGCACACCGAGGTTGGAGGCGGTCGTTGTGATTTCGCGCACGGCTTCCACGCCTTCTTGGTGGCCCATGCTGCGTTGCTGTCCGCGTGCCTTTGCCCAGCGTCCGTTGCCGTCCATGATGATGGCTACGTGGGCGGGGATGCGTTCCGTATTGATTTGCTCTTTCAGTGTCATTCTGATGTTGGGGTTTTACGGCCGCAGGCTCAGTCCTTATTGCAGGTGGGACATTTGGGCGAGAGGTCGTAGGTGAGGGTGACGAGGGTTAGGTTGTAGTGGTCTTTGTTGCGAAATTCGCCCGACTTGATGCCGCGCGGATTGGCCAGACCTTCCAACTTATCGTTGGGGGTGAAATGAAATGTCCAGTCGAGCCCGAGATTCACGCGGGGTGCTATTTTCCATTTCACGCCGAACCCTATGGGTATATTAACCGTGGCCACTTTGCCAGCGTCGGAATAGGTCATTCCCAATCCGCCTTGCAAGTAGGGCACGATGCGCTTGAAGCCCTGATAACCCTCCAGCCAGCCGTAGGGCAGGAAATGGAGTTCGAAGAGGGCGTTGAGATCGTAGAGGTTTCCCTTGGCCTCGTAGTGGAGGCGTGCCGTGCCCGCGCTGGCGGGATTGGCGGGGTAGAAATCCAGGATTTTATCGGTAGTGCCGCTCACCTTCATGTAGCCGCCACTCACTTTCACGGCCATGCGCGGATTCAGTGGGAAGCGGGCCAACAGCGCAGCTGCTGGCGTGGGCCTACCGTAGAGCTTGGAATTGACATCGTTCAGTCCGAAACCGAAGCCGCCGCCAACGCCTAGTTCGAGGCGATAGAAAGCGTCGTCGTCATCGCCCGAAGCGGCATGGAGCGCTGGGACTGCTCCGAGGAGGAACAGCAGCATGGCCAGGCTGCGAACAAGGGACAGAGGGCCTTGTGCATAGGGGCGAGGGAGAGCGGTGGTGACTGTCATCGTATGGGGACGAACGTTGTTAATTATATATATGCCTATGAGCCGCGGCGACTTATTTGAAGAGCGTGTCTTCGTTTTTCCAACCCAGGCGGTTGATGCGGCCGCGCCACACTTCGCCGCTGCCAGCACATATTATATATATGAAGTTCTTAGCGTCCACCGTGGCGGTCACGCTCGTTGCCCCACTGATGGCAGGGGCTTTGAGTTCTTTCTGCAACCAGGTGTAGCCGTTGTCGCGACTCAGATAGAGGCCGCCAAAACTGCCGTCGCTCTTCTCGCCACTGAGCAGCAGTGCGCCATCGTAGCGGGCGAGGGTGTAGTTCTGAAGCGTGGGGAGATGGCCGCGGCGAGTGGCATCGAGCGGGAAGTTGATCCACCCAAAGGTGTCCGTTCCCGAGAGGTCGAGGTCGCGCTGCCACAACACGGGCTCATTGCCACGCAGTCCCAGCACAACGGCTTTTTCGTAGTTCTTACTCACGGTGGAGGCAAACACGATGCCGGCGTTCTCGTCCAGAGGCAGCGGAGCCGAGGAGTCGAGGGCATCGGCGGTCCAGGTCTTTCCGCCATCGGTGCTGCTCACTAAGCTTGCGCCCGAGAGGGCCAAGAGGTGTTTCGTGCCACTGCCCACCAACTGCGTGAAGGAGTTGGGCACGCCGGTTGCGTTCGCCGAGGTCCAGTTGATACCGTCCTCGCTCGTCATGAGCTGGTTGCTGGCCAAGGCAAAGAAACGGTTACCGTGGCGCACCACGGAATGAACATCGAGCGTTACGGGTGTGATGGCGTGGCGCGTCCACTGCTGTGGACTTTCCACGCTGGCAGTGAGCACAACGGGCGCAGTGCCTTCAAGACCGAAGGCATAGAGCGTGGACTCTACGGTGAGGGCGTGGAGCCGGCTCACAGAGCTGAGGGCAGAGAGGCCGCTGGCCGTGCGCTGCCATGTGACGGAGTCGCTCCACTCTTTGTGAATGCGAATGTCCATCTGGTATTTTCTTGTCGAAACGCGGTCGGTGGCATACACGGTGATGATGCGTGGCGTGGAGAAATCGATGGAGTCCTTCTTCGTCACCACAGTGTCTTTCCCCGTAATCTTCGATTGTATCGACACTGTCCCACTGGCTTTAAGTTCCGAAATCAGAATCTTGGTAGGGTCAGTGCCCACGGGCAGCGAGTCCACGTTGAAGATACGCTGGTTCACCTGGTCGATGGTCAAAGGATAGAGCGAACCAGTCACCTTGATGGTATAAATCGAGTCGCGCCCACTGCGGGAGAGCGTATGCATCTTGCGATTGAGCGTTCCGAGCGTCACGGACTTAATCAGACACGCGCCCGACGTCAGGTCCTCCACTTCGCTTTTCGTATTACAACCGACATTGCCCAACAACATCAGTAGTGCGCTAAAAATCAGCGCTATGCGGGATTTCTTCATATTTCTTACAAGTATTCCTTGGCCTGCGCTCTCATGCATATCTCGCGCGCGTTTGCCACAGGCGTATTTTTATACAACGTGCAAAAATAGCCTTAAATTTCGCAACTACGAAACAGAACCCTCATTTTTAATCTTTTTTGAGAGCAGAGCCTCTCAAGAGGACCGCTCAAGAGAACCTCCGACCAGTCCGACCAGTCCGACCAGTCCGAGCCCCAAAAAACCTCAAGAGTTCTCCGACCTGTCAGACCCGTCCGACCCGTCCGAGCCCCAATGAAAGCCCCCTCAGCTCCCCTCTCCTCGCTGCTGTCGCGCTTGCAGGCGGGCCCGCGTCATTTGTTCGCGGATACCGCCATTGCGCAGGAACTCCTCCTGCTGATGCGCTATAAGGCGGCGGAGCATGTAAGTAGTTTGATGAATCAGTGTGACAGCAAGATTCGCCATTTCTTCGTCCGACATACGCGGCAGGAGATGCTGATAATCCACAAAAAGCCGCTCACTACTGGCATAATGCTTCATCGCCTCATAGCGCGGATGGCCAGCATCCCAAAGCTCCTTGTTGCGCACACGCAAATAGTCCTCATAGTCGATGAGCAACTCCTCCAAACTGGCCTTCGCCACATTTGTCAGTTTGATTTCCGTCTCAGCAGAAGTTGTAGCCGCCTCACTCCCCTCCGCAATATTCTGCTTCCCCGACCGTGCCGCCTGCACCATTTGGTCGATAGTGCGATCAGATGTCTGAAGAAAATGTTTTGTAAAGAAAAAAGTAATATCATAAATCACAGTTGCCACCCTATAAACACGCAACCGCCGATACCCACCCTTCTGCCGAAGAAATGTCTGTGTCATAGTACTAAAATCTTAATTATTTATCAAAAAATCATTATTAAAAATCCTCCGACTGGTCCGACCAGCCAGAGCAGCCAGATTCCTCCGACCTGTCCGACTTGTCCGAGACCTCAAAAACCTCAAGAAGCCCTCCGACCAGTCCGACCAGTCCGACCTGTCCGACTCGTCCGAGCCCTCTCAAGAATTCTCAGCATTCTCTGCTGCAAAGATAAAGATTTCTCCCAAACAATAAAAATACGGTATTTTTAATTGACAAATTTTCCACCTTTCGCGTCCCCTTATTCCCCCAGCTGACACAATAAGGCCGTCGGCTAACACAATAAGGAAGCCAGCCGACACAATAAGGCAGCGGACGAGAAAGGCCCTATCCATCGGACACAGAAAAGCTATACACCACAAGGAAACGCCCACAATAAGCAACTCCCTAAGAATGCGCCCCATAATAATAAATCGTGACAGAGAGTGACACATGCACAAAAAAGTTTTTAACATTTAGAATATCGTTTACACACCGCATAAAAAGCGAGAAAATAGTTGCTTAAAAATTTGCATTTCCGAGAGCCTTTCTATACCTTTGCCGAAGCAAAACAAACCTCCCACAGAGGACCGAACACTAACCCCAAAATCCACCCCTCCGGACGCGCGATGCGCCCTCACAACCATCTCTAAAACCATCCAAGAATCATGACCTCCGAAGTTATCATCACCCGACCCGTTTGGGAAGAATATCGCCGCATCAAACCGCGATTGCGCAACCAAGCCTTGGCCGCACTCATCGACTACCTCATGACGGGGGAGAAACCAGCCTTCTCGCGCAACATCAACACGCCATTCAATCAGCTATTGGTGACCTACAAAGAAAGCACAGAAATCTTGCATTCATCTCGCACTCATCTTGCACTCATCTCGCACTCATCGCAAGAAAAAGAAAAACAGAAGAAAGCATCTTCCCCCTGCACCCCTATCTTGAAAGAAGAAGAAAAAGAAGAAGAAAGGCTAATTCTTCCTACGTCAGAATTAGCTGCGCGAGACACGGCCGAAACAGCCATCGAAGTTGTCAAAGAACCAATCAGACCAGTCGGACCAGTCGGACCAGTCCGAGACCCAAACAAGAGGCAGCCGAGCACTCCCCGCCTTGGAAAAGCCGGAGGAAGCTTCCATCCTCCCACCCTCGACGAAGTTTGCCGCCACGTGGCAGCGAAGGGCTACAGCTTCGACCCCGTCGCCTTTTTCAGCCACTACGAATCGAACGGCTGGCTCGTGGGACGCACAAAAATGAAAAATTGGCATTCGGCCTGTATCACCTGGGAACGCAACCAAAAAACTTATGGAAACTACCGACAATCTACCTCTGCAACGCGCCGCGACGCCGACCTCCAAGCTGGCCGCGAAACTGCCCTCGACGCCATCCGCCAAATTGCCAACAGTCCTTACTGAACTCCAACGGCGCTACCCCTCTCTCGCGACATTCAGCCAAGCCATGAACCCCGATGTGCAACGCTTCTACGGTCGCCTCCCGCTCTCGGATTGCATCCAACGCAGCGCACCCACGCTCCGCCAGCTCGACCAACTCTACGGGCCTAACTCGGGCCGCGTGTGGATAGTGCCCCAGCTCACGCGCATCGCCGAATTCTGCGGACAAACAGCGCGGTGGAGCACGCTCCAGATGCAAGAACTCACGGCCATCATCCTCCAGCAATTCGGTCAACTCACAGTGTGCGAGCTCAGCTGGTTTTTCCAGCACTTCAAAGGTGGCCGCTACGAACGCTTCTATGGCACGCCCGACCCCATGGTGCTCACGCGCAGCCTCCGCTCGTTCCTCTCCGAGCGCAACATGACCTGGCAGCGCATCGAACAAGACCGCGCCAACGAAGCGCGCCGCCATCCCGAGGGCCTCGTGGGCATCGCTGCCCTCAAGAGCTACCTCGCCCGCTGCCGACAAGCTGGAAAAGTTTCTAAACTAACATAAAAAGCCTCGGACCAGTCCGACCAGTCCGACCAGTCCGAGACCCACTCCCTCTCAGAGGACCTCCGACCCGTCCGACCAGTCCGACCAGTCTGAGCCCACCAAAAAAAGAAAACAACCATGCAAGACAATCTCTCAAAACTCTCCGCCATCGGTATGCTGATGGCAGGTGTCGGCCTCACCATCGCGGGCTTCATCGTCCCGCCACTGGGTGAAATCTCCGACAGCGTACTGTGGTTTACAGCCCAGACGCTCATCTACGCCGGTAGTATCTTCGGCGTGAAGGTCTACATCGACCACCAACTCAAAACTCGTCACTAACCCTAAAAACCAACAACAACCATGAGAACAATCAACAACATCTTCGTGCACTGCACCGCCACGCAACCTTCCGCCACCATCGAGGCGCTCCGCAACGGCTTCCGCGCTCGCGGTTGGCACGCCCCCGGCTATCACTATGTGATCGAGGCCGACGGCACGCTGCGCCGCCTCTGGGCGGAAGAGCACGTGGCCAACGGCGTGCGGGGCTACAACCAACACGCCATCCATGTGGCCTACATCGGCGGCATCGACCCCGAAGGTCGCCCGAAGGACACGCGCACCTGCGCCCAACGCACCACGCTCGAAGCTCTCCTCCGCCTCCTCCACTGGCACTACCCCACCGCCCGCATCCGCGGCCACCGCGAGGTGAACCCCAACAAGGCCTGCCCCAGCTATGATGTTCAGAGCGAAAGGCAGAGGCTGGAGGAGGATTAGATAAAGCGAAAGCCTCTCAAGAGGATCTCGGACTTGTCAGACCAGTCGGACCAGTCCGACTAGTCCGAGACCCAATCCCCCTCAAGAGGACCTCCGACCCGTCCGACCAGTCCGACCAGTCTGAGCCCACCAATCCCTGAAATTTTCTTTCCTTTTCCCTTGCACAATTCACTCTAAATTCCTATCTTTGTAATGTCTTAAAAGAGAAGCTTCAGCAAGACACTAACCAAATCATTATCACTAACCTGCACCACAAAACCCACGTTGAGTGGACGGTGCCTAAAACCATCAAAACCATGTTAAAGTACAAAGTAATCCCAAGAAAGAATCCTATTGACAAAAGTGTGAAGTACTACGCTCAAGAAGTTCAGCAAACTCAGATGAGTTTCGCAGCTCTCTGCGACAAGATTTCACACTCCAGTACCGCCACTGCTGCCGATGCTTCGGCCGTCATCAAAGAGGCCTGTGTCCACGCCCTCGAAGCCTTGCTCGACGGTAAGAGTGTGAGTCTCGGCGATTTGGGTAGTCTCCACACCACCATCAAGTCGAAAGGTGCTGCCACTGCCAAGGATTTTGAGCCCAAACTCCTGCGCAACATCATGATTCGCTGGGTGCGCCCCACGCGATTCCGCGCTGCCTTCGACCTCGAAAAAGGCAAGGTGAGAGTGCAGAAGGTGTAAGTAAAAAAAGAGAGAGAAGCCCCCTCCATCTCCCCCATGAGGGGGAGTGCTCGGCTACCACTTGTGTGTTTGATGATCCGTCTGATTTTCAACGGTCATCCAGCTCTGAGCACTCCCCCTTTATGGGGGAGATGGAGGGGGCTTTAGGGACTTTTCTTTATTTCTTCAGCTTTCTTTTTCTTCAGGCACTTCGTTACCTTCCTCTTCTTTCTTCTTCTTTCTACTTGGAATCTGACCGTAGATAGCAAGACCTATGACAAGAAGAATGACGGGCTTCAGACCAATCTGAGTGCCCAGAGGCAGAGAGGGCTTATCGGAAATCTCAAACTTACATTCCTTAGCAATCTCTTTGGCTTCTTCCACCGTGAGGTCAACATATTTCTCCTCTTTGTCGTCAACAAGAGCATAAGTGTACTCACCATAGTTCCATACTGGACACCAGAAAAGGCTGAAACTCTGATAGTGAACACCGAGATTGAAATGTTCGTCAGCGTCGTTGGCAAAACTGTCGGGCAACTCGTGGAGCTTCTTGAGAGCATCGCCATTACCATAGATAATGACACCACGGGCAGAAGCCGTCGTTGAACAAACAAATGCCACTACGAGCATCGCAAGCATTACGAAAAATCTTTTCATCGTTTTAATTGTTTTAATGAATTGTTTAGAGATATGCAAATGTAAGTGAATTTCCCTTTTTCAACCAAGAAAAGAATAAAGAAATTCCAAAATTTAACAATAGAGCCGCTCCAATTATATACAAAAAGACAATCCTTTCCCTCCCGCTGGAGAGGCCATAAAGGAGCGAATCAAAGCGGATCTACATCAAAATAGAGCTGCACTCCCTTTAGTTCGGGACGCGCTAAAAGGACATCGCGAGCAGAAAGGAGGGTGCGGCGGATGCTGGCCGCGGAGAACGCGGGGCGCACCTTGAGCATCATCTTCCGAATATAGAGCGCCTGGATGCGCGCCACGGCGGGGCGGTCCGGACCGAGGAGGTCGGACTGGAAATAAGGGCGGATGCTCTGCGCAAACTTTTGTGCGGCGTCTTCGCAAATGCGCTCATCGCGGTGGCGCACAAAAATGTTGATGATGCGGCAGAAAGGCGGATAGAGGAACTCGCGCCGCTCAACGAGCTGACTGGCGTACATGGCGCGGTAGTCGTTCGTCACAATTTGCTGCACTACGGGCAACTGCGGTTGGCGGGTCTGAAACACCACGAGGCCGCGACGACCTTTGCGCCCTGCGCGACCCGCCACCTGGCTGAGCATCTGAAACGAGCGCTCAAAGGCGCGGAAGTCGGGCACATTGAGACTCTGGTCGGCATTGAGGATGCCTACCACGTGGACTCGCTCGAAATCGAGACCTTTCGTGACCATCTGCGTACCGATGAGGATGTCCGTTTCGCCCCGCCCAAAGGTCTCGAGGATGCGCTCATAACTGGAACGACTGCGCGTGGTGTCGAGGTCCATGCGCGCCGTGCGAGCTTCGGGGAAAAAGGCGCGCACGGCGGCTTCTATCTTCTCCGTGCCATAACCTAAGTCGCGCAATTCGGTGCTACCACAGTTGGGACACTGCTGGGGCAGCGGATAGGGCGTTCCGCAGTAGTGGCAAACGAGGCGGCCCTGCTGCTGATGGTAGGTGAGCGGTACGTCGCAATGCTCACAATGGGGTGTCCAGCCGCAGGTGTGGCATTCCAAAACGGGACTATAGCCGCGGCGGTTCTGAAAGAGGATGACCTGTTCGTGATGAGCCAGCGCCTCGCGAATCTCTTCGGTCAGGCGCGGCGAGAACGGACTTTTCATGAGTTTTTTACGGCGTAATTCTTTGACATCTTCCACCACGATTTCGGGCAGTTGCCGATCGCCATAGCGCGTGGTGAGTTCCACGAGGCGATACTTCCCAGAAAGCGCATTGTGGTAGGTCTCCACGGCTGGCGTGGCCGTTCCGAGAAGCACGCGCGCACCAGTGGAACGCGCCAGCACAAGGGCGGCATCGCGAGCGTTATAACGCGGTGCAGGATCTTGCTGTTTGTAGCTCGTTTCGTGTTCTTCATCAACGATGATTAACCCCAAGTTGCGGAAGGGCAGGAACAAACTGGAACGCACGCCGAGGATGAGCGAAAAAGGCCGCTCCGAGAGTTGCCGCTGCCAGAGTTCCACGCGCTCGGCATCGGGAAATTTAGAATGATACACACCGAGTTTGTCGCCAAAAACCCGACTCAAACGCGTCATAATCTGCGTGGTCAAGGCGATTTCGGGCAGGAGATACAGAACCTGCTCTCCCCGCCGTAGGGCGTCTTCTATGAGGCGGATGTAGATTTCCGTTTTGCCGCTGGAGGTAACGCCTTGAAGCAGGACGGGAGTAGAGGCGGATTGCGTGATTTCCTCATAGGCCTGCTGCTGCGCTGGGTTGAGTTCTTTTGTCAAAAGTTCGGGCAGTGCCTTCTGCGTTTTGAGTCGGCCCACTTCATAGTCGTAGACCTCCAAAATGCCTTTGCCAACGAGGGCAGAAAGGGCAAATTCGGAAGCGCCAGGGAGGCGCAGGAGATCGCGCCGCGCCACTTCCTCGAGCAAGCCCATATTGGAAAGAGCAAAAGCCGTGGAAGCCTTGGAAAGCTCGAGATATTTGAGGAGAAGTTCGCTCTGTTTGGGCGTGCGCTTGAGGTTTTCAAAAACTTCATTGAGGCAATTCTCATCCTGAAAGTCGGCGGCAAGGCGCACGTGTTTCTCCGTTTTGGGCCGATACTGCCGCGCCATTTTTTCTTCTATCACGACGGCGTCACGCTCCAGCAAACGGCGCACAAGCGGTAGGACATTGTCAATATTTAGTTCACGCTGCAAACTCGCCAAACTATCTCCTTTTTCAGCCGAAAGAGCGTCAAGAACACGACTCTCGCGCTCCGTGAGAACATCGAAATCGGAGAAATCAGGATTCTTCCGCACCGCGCTCTCGCTCTCGAGTTTAAGGCCCGAAGGCAGGGCTGCTTTCATCACCTCGCCCAGCGTGCACATATAATACTGCGCCATCCACTCCCAAAACTGCAACTGCGCAGGCAGCAGCAGAGGATGGTCGTCCACCACTTCGGCCACATCCTTCAAAGCGGACGCGTCGACGGTGGCAGGCAGCGTGGCGTGGAGGCGGAAAACGATGCCGGTGTAGTACTTGCGGCGACCGAGCGGCACCACAACGCGAGTGCCCACCACAACCCGCCTGGCCAGCTCCTGCGGCAGGCGGTAAGTGTAGGGCTGGCTCACGGCCAGGGGCAATATGATATCGGCAAACTGGTTCATCTTCCGTGCAAAGGTAATAATTAAATGTGCTAAGTAGGAAATGTGCTCCTGCAGCAATAAAAATACAGGGCGTATTTTGACAAAATCCGAGAAAATACTTATCTTCGCCCAATAATAGTGAAATATAACAAATAAATAAGGTAAAAAAGATATGTTCGACGTAAAACAATGCCTCGCAGAATGTGAGGAAAAAATGGAAATGAGCGTGATGCACCTCGAAGAGACGCTGGCTCAAATCCGCGCCGGAAAGGCCAATGTTCACATCTTAGACGGCATACGCGTAAACTCCTACGGTAGCCAAGTGCCGCTCAACAACGTATCGGCCATCTCCACTCCCGACTCGCGAACCATCGCCATCAAGCCTTGGGACAAGAGCATGTTCCATGTTATCGAGAAAGCCATTATCGACTCCGAGGTGGGCATTATGCCGGAGAACAACGGTGAGGTGATCCGCCTGGCCATCCCCGCGCTGACCGAGGAACGCCGCCGCGCGCTGACGAAGCAGTGCAACAAAGAGGCCGAAGAATCTAAGATGGCCATCCGCAACATTCGCCGAGACGGTATCGACAAGCTCAAAAAGGCCGAAAAAGAGGGCTTGAGCGAAGACCTCCGCAAGGACGCTGAGAACGACCTGCAAAAGATTCACGACAAGATGGTGAAGCAGATCGAGCAGCTCCTCGAAGTCAAGAACAAAGAAATCATGACTGTCTAAGCAAGCTCTCTTGGTGGGCTCAGACGGGTCCGACCAGTCCGACCAGTCTGAGAACCAATCCCCTCTCAAAGGACCTCCGACCAGTCAGACCAGTCCGACCAGTCCGAGCCTCCCCAAACTATGCCAAACCCTACCACACATACTCACGGGCAGGTAGTACGCAGCACTGGAAGCTGGTACACCGTGCGCACCGACGACGGGCGCGAAGTGGAATGCAAAGTCAAGGGCAACTTCCGCCTGCGAGGCATCCGCTCCACTAACCCCGTGGCCGTAGGCGATGGCGTTAGCATCATCGAGGACGGAAGCGGAACGGCGTTCATCTGCGAAATAGACGAACGCCGAAACTATATCGTTCGCAAAGCCTCCAACCTCTCCAAGCAGAGCCACATCCTGGCGGCCAATCTCGACATGGCGCTCCTCGTCGTGACCATTGCGCGCCCCGAAACATCCACCACCTTTATCGACCGCTTTCTGGCCAGTGCAGAGGCCTACCGCGTTCCCGTTGCCATCTGCTTCAACAAAATCGACGACCTCACCAGCGAAGAGCGCGAAATGCTCGACTACCTCACGCTCATCTATCGCGACATAGGCTACGATGTGCTCCATGTGTCGGCCATCACCCATGAGGGACTCGACGCCCTGCCCCCGCTGCTCAACAACCGCCTAACGCTCCTGGCCGGCAACTCCGGCGTGGGGAAATCTACCCTCCTCAACGCGCTCATTCCCGAGGCTCACGCGCGCACCGCCTCTATCAGCGATGCCCACGGAACGGGCATGCACACCACCACCTTCTCCGAGCGATACAACCTGCCCCAGGGAGGCGCACTCATCGACATCCCCGGCATCAAAGGCTTTGGCACGTTCGAGTTTGAAAGGGAGGAAGTGTCCCATTTCTTCCGCGACCTCTTCAGCCTCTCCGCCGAATGCCGCTTCGGCAACTGCACCCACACCAACGAACCCGGCTGCGCGGTGCTCCAAGCCCTCGAAGACCACCGCCTCGCCCCTTCGCGCTATCAGAGCTACCTCTCGATGCTCGACGATAAAGATGAATCGAAGTATCGCGAGGCGTATTAAAAAAAACACACGAACACTTCCCTCTCGTTCTCTCCTAAAAACATTCCGACGCACCGGACTCACCAGAACAGTCCGACTTGTCCAAAAAACAATAGCATTATGTCACCACTCCTCCTCATCGGCACCATCGTCCTCGTGGCCCTCTTGCTCTTCGCCATCGAGGCTTTCGTCACGCCTGGCTTTGGCGTGCCTGGCATCACGGCCTCTGCCCTCATCCTCGTGGCCGATGCCATCACTTTCTACCATTATGGCGCATTCATCGCCACCTGTGCTCTCTTCGCCTCCGTAGCCTTCGTGCTCTTCTTATTCTGGCTCGTGAGTCGCTCGCCCATCATCAAGCGTGCCGAACTCCACACCAACATCGACTCTACCAATGCCACCGCGGCACAGCTCTCCGTGCGCCCTGGCGACGAAGGGCGCGCTCTCACTCGCCTCGCCCTCATCGGCAACGCCGAGATAGACGGCAAAAACGTTGAAGTGAAGAGCGCAGGAGGTTTCATCGATGAAGGCACCCCCATCCGCGTCATCAGCGTGCAGGACGCCCTCATCCTCGTAAGCCCGAAGTAGCACTTCTGCATCAGACTCCTATATAAATATGCGTGCCTCCATTCCTTATATAGAACAGAAATTCAAAGAATACAACCAACTCATCTTCGGCAACCACCTCCCCGACATCCCCATCCGCCTCTCCCGCGCAACGACTTTCGTGGGGAAGTACCAACACCGCACGCGCCGCACACCGCTGGGGCGCATTGAGCCTTACGACTTCTACTTGCGTTTTAGCGTGCTTTTCGACCTCACGCCCGAAGAACTCGACGATGTGATTATCCACGAAATGATTCACTACCACATCGCCTACCACCGACTCCACGACACAGCGCCTCACGGACTCATCTTCTGCAAGATGATGAACGACATCAACCAAACCTTTGGTCGCAACATCAGTATCTCACACAAACTCTCTCCCGAAAAAGTTTCCGCTGTGAAGCAGTTGCGCCAAACGGTACATGTCATCGCAGCTCTCCGCCTCGCAACAGGCGGCGCGGGCGTCAAAGTGCTCCCTCGCAGCCGCCCACGCATCGAGGCCTACTGCAAGCGAATGCTCACACACCCCGAAGTGGAAGCCATCAGCCTTTATATCTCCGACGATCCGTTTTTTAACAAATACCCCACTTCCTCCACTCTCTCGGCCTACGAGATTGAGAAAAAAGAACTCGAAGCTCACCTCCAAAAAGCTTCTCCCTTGGAACTGCAGTTTTCAGAGGCCTGAGGGCCTTCTTTTGGTGGGCTCAGACTGGTCGGACTGGTCGGACTAGTCCGAGGCCCTCTCGAGGAAGCTGGTCCTCAGACGGGTCAGACTGGTCGGACCAGTCCGAGAACTCCGAGGAAGCTGGAGAGGCTTTTCCTCTTGCTTTTTCCTCCGCTTTCCATTAACTTTGACACCGTTATGATAGAACTCCACGGAATCAGGAAATCCTTCGGCCCACTCGAGGTGCTCAAGGGCATCGACCTCAACATCGAGAAAGGCGAAGTTGTCAGCATTGTAGGACCCAGCGGCGCGGGCAAAACCACGCTACTCCAAATCATCGGCACGCTCTACAAGCCCGATGCCGGCAGCCTCCTTATCAACGGTACCGACGTGCTGGCGCTCAACAGTCGCAAATTGGCCGACTTCCGCAACCGGCACATCGGATTCGTCTTTCAGTTCCACCAACTCCTCCCCGAGTTTACGGCGCTCGAAAACATCATGATTCCGGGAATGATTGCCCGCCGCTCCCATGGCGAACTCCGCCAGCGCGCCCTCGAGCTCCTCCAGTTTATGGGACTTCAGGACCGTGCGGAGCACAAGCCCAACGAGCTGAGCGGTGGCGAGCAGCAGCGCGTGGCCGTGGCGCGGGCGTTGATGAATCAGCCCGACGTGATTCTCGCAGACGAGCCTTCGGGTTCGCTCGACTCCCACAACAAAGCCGAACTGCACCAGCTCTTCTTCGAACTCCGCGACAAGCTGGGCCAAACGTTCGTTATCGTGACACACGACGAGGAACTGGCCCAACTCACCGACCGCACTATCCACATCATCGACGGCAATATCAGCCTGCCGCCCTCCAACCTCCCCGAAAATGAAGCAACCACAATCTGAGCGCCCCACAGTCCCCGCCACTGAGCGCACCTCCACCCTCCAACTGGGCAACTACAACACGCTGCGCATCACGCGCTTCACCGACCACGGCGCCTACCTCGACAGCGGCGAAGTGGGCGAAATTCTCATGCCCAAAGCCTATGTCTTGCCCGAGATGAAGCCCGGCGATGAAGTCCGCGTATTCGTGTATCTCGACCAGGAGGAACGCCTCGTGGGCACCACGGAAACACCACTGGCTCGCGTGGGCGAATTTGCCTATCTGCGCGTGGCGTGGGTCAATGAGTACGGCGCATTCCTCGATTGGGGACTCATGAAGGACCTCTTCGTACCTTTCCGTGAGCAGAAACGCCGCATGGAAAAGGACCGCTCCTACATCGTCTACATCTACATCGATGAAGAAACGAGCCGCATCGTGGCCTCCGCAAAAGTGGATCGCTTCATCCAACCCACCCCCTACGGCCGCTACCACCGCGGTGAGGAGGTCGACATCCTCATCCAGCAGAAAACGCCGCTCGGCTTCAAGGTCATCGTGGACAACGCCTGGCCGGGCCTCATCTACGATAATCAGATCTACGAAGACCACCGCACCGGCGAACGTCTCCGCGCCAGCATCGTCACTTTCCGACCCGACGGAAAACTTGACCTTTCCCTGCAACGAATTGGCAAAGGTCGCTTCCGCGATTTTGCAGAGATTCTGGAGGAACGCATCAAGGAGGCCGGAGGTGAAATTCCCTTCACAGATCGTTCTGATTCAGAAGACATTATGCGCGAATTTGGTGTGTCCAAAAAAACCTTCAAGCGCGCCGTGGGCACTCTCTACCGCTCCCGCCGTATCGAATTGCTACCCGAAAGCATCCGCCTAATCGATAAGTGATATATCTTGCTAAGAAAATTCCATTTTCAGAAAAAACGACCAAAAAAAGCCTGTCCGCAAACAGAAAAATAAGAGATAGAAAAAAAATTCGCTTTTTTTTCTATTTTTTGTTTGTATAAATCAAAAAGGCTTCGTAATTTTGCAATGCAATCAAGGGGAAAAGCTCACTTGCAGAGCAAAGCTCCTTTGTTAAAAATAAAAGAATAGTTTTTTCATCTCTATATAAGTTCTGTGAAGCTGCGGTACGTTGTGAAATGCACCGCAGCTGTTTTTTCCTTTATCTAAAATCTCCGACCAGTCGGACAGCGCGGACCAGTCGAACCAGTCCGATAACTAGCTCTCTGTATCATGCAACCACGCATAGATGCTTTTTCTTAACTCGGCAAAAGAATAATCCTGTGCAACATATTGCTGCACAGGATTTTGTATTATCGGAGATTGGCACAAAGCCCTTCTCCCGAGTCTGCTCTTTTCAGAGCAACGCCGTATATCTGTTTTAAGGCGTCAGGACGCTTAAAGGTTAGTACTATTAGTCAGTAACTACAGTCATTTTACCTTGATAAAGGAGACTGATGTCGTACATAACACCTTTCGTTGTGCCTTCAACTCTGCCTTCTAACTTGATGTAGATGTTATCCGCAGATTTCTTTGTGATAAAAAGAGAGCCTTTTTCGAAAACGGGGTATATCTCTTCTCCCTCCCCATATTTATGGTCTGGCTTGCTCCAGGTATCAATCTTTCTATTTCCTGCCGGATCATCGTACATCACTTCCCAATAACTGTCGGCATCTTTTTTCTTGGATAGATCTATTTTCTTATTGAAATAGAGGTCCTCTTTCACGATAAAACGCACCTCTTCCATTTCATCATCATCAAAGAAGACCTTAATTTTATAGATGCCCTCATCGTTCTTATAGCATACCACTTTTTTAACGGGAGCCTCCCTGTTACCAACAGTAAGAACATTGGCCTTGAGTTGTGGCCCATCGTCCTTGTCATCCTTCGAGCAAGCTGAGAAAGCCATACTCATAATCACTACGCTTGCTAATACGAAGATATACTTCGCACTGCATACTAAGAAATTTCTTTTACTCATTTGTTTGTACATTTTAATTGTTAGAGAATATCTTTTAGAGTTATATACCGGGGTGGGTTATGTTGTTTTATCATAGGAGAACACCGTAGAAATGGTGCTCGAAATTACCCCTAGCAATTTACGTGTTTACAAAGAGCGTTTACATATATATCGCAAATCTAAAATTATATATTTATAAAAACAAATTTTCAGAGTGTTAAATTATATTTTCGCCAAAAATATTAAGTAGTAGAGAGATTCTGTTCTAAAAAGAGTGTACCCTCCCCTTGCTCTTATCTTAGGTATTCTCTCCTCTCAAGAGAGCGAGCGGACTATACTCTTTCACTAACTCTATACGCGTGGCCTTTCCTGTGAATCCTTAACAACCTCAACATTGTTCTTAAGCACTCACTGTTGAGCTTGTTATATTTCTTACCGAACAGTTCCTATAGGATTGTCGTTTCCGTTGTCCTGCTGATACTTTACCATTCGCACAAACTCTCCACCTTGTGCCATCAGCTTGGCAGGCGCACCTTGCTCTATAACCGTTCCGCCCCCAAGCACCACGATGTGGTCGGCACCCAGCACAGTGCGCATACGGTGGGCAATAATGATTACGGTCTTGTTGCGTACCAGCTCGGAGATGCCAGCCTGTATCCTCGTTTCGTTTTCGGCATCGAGGCTGGCGGTGGCTTCGTCAAGGAGAATGATGGGGGCATTCTTCAGTAGGGCCCGGGCAATGGAAATGCGCTGCCGCTCTCCACCAGAGAGCGTTTCGCCGTTCTCACCTATCACAGTGTCGTAGCCCTGTGGCATACGGCTTATGAAGTCGTCACACTGTGCCAACCGTGCCACACGGCGCACTTCCTCATCGGTAGCCTCCCGCTTGCCGATGCGTATGTTGTCAGCAATGGAGGCATTGAAGAGTAGCACGTCCTGAAACACTATGGCGTAGTTCTTGAGCAGAGTTTCTGGATCAATGTCAGCAATATTGCATCCCCCCACGCGTATCTCTCCGCCATCAATATCCCAGAAGCGAGCAGCAAGCTTGGCAGCAGTACTCTTTCCTCCGCCCGACTGCCCCACGAGAGCCGTAACCTCGCCTTGTCGAGCGGTGAACGAAACGTTGTGCAGCACCTGCTTTTCAGTTTCGTAGGCAAAGCTTACGTTGCGGAACTCTATGTCGTAGCCTTTCATATCCGCACTCTTTTTTCCTGTCTGCACGGGCATCGCCTCTATCTCTTTCGTTCGGTTGATGCGCACGTCTAAGTAAGCGAGTATGGCAAGATTACTGCAAGCCTCCTGTATAGGATTGTAGACCATTGCCGAGCCTATGAGAAATGCCAGATAGTCAAACACCGACACTTCGCCACGCTGCAACAACCACGCACCAACAAGTATCACTGTAGGCATACCCAATCGCAGTAGTACGGAGGAGAGATTGACAAATGCGCCTGCCACCAACTCGTGGTTGAGCAATTCCTTTTCGTAGTCATTCAGGCGTTTGTCGAAACTGTGGTTGTATACCGCCTCACCACAGTATGACTTTATCTCCTGCATACATTCCAACCCCTCCTGCACCTGCTCGGTTACACCTCGCTTCACATGATAGAGCTTTACGAAAGCCTTGTCGAGCCTATGTCGTGCCAGCAGCAATGTAATCACTGCCAGCGGCACCACCCAGAAGAGAGCGAGAGCAAGCCGCCAGTCGTAGCAGAACATTCCGACGGAAATAAGAATGATGCTCGCCACGGAAGCAAACAGTTGCGGTACGGCGTGCGAGAAAATCTCTTCCAGCGCGGTGCAGTCTTCCATCACGGAGGATGTGAGGTCGGAGAGGTTGCGCTCGCCGAAGAATGCCAACGGCAGACGGCGCAGCTTTTCAGCGAGTCCTATGCGTCGTTGCGCGCTTTCGGTGTAGATAGTGGTGTAGGTGCTGTCGTATTGCCAGCGCGCCACTACAAACATCACCACAGCCAATACTACCGCCAAGAGCAGATAGAACCATAGGGAGTGTTGCCCCGTATGTGTGCCGATGCGCTCCATAAGGAACAAAAACAAGTAAGACGGCGGAAGCATCAACGCAAGGTTGAGCAATGTTGAGAAGAATATGCCCCGCTGCAAATCCTTTGCCCCTTTTTCCGAAAGGGCGAAACGGTCTTGAAAATATCTTGTCATAGTTGTATCGTACTTTTATGATTACAGTTTCCACTCAACGGATTGCTGGTATTCGTTCCACATTCTGTTATACATACTCTTCCGCGCCATAAGTTCCTCGTGCGAACCCTGCTCGGCAATCCTACCGTTGGCCACCACTACGATGCTGTCGGCGTCTTGCACAGTAGTGAGTCGGTGGGCTATCATCAGAACAGTCTTGCCATGTGTGAGGTGTGCGAGTGCCTCGCGAATGAGATGCTCGTTCTCGGGGTCGGCAAAGGCGGTCGCCTCGTCGAGTACCACTATGGGCGCGTCTTTCAGAATGGCGCGCGCAAGCACTATGCGCTGCTGCTCGCCCCCTGACAGGTATGTTCCTTCACTGCCTATGATGGTGTTCAAGCCCTGTGGCAGTCGGTCTATAATCTCACGGCTCTGCGAAAGGTCTATGGCACGGTTCACCTCGTCGAGTGTAGCTTCAGGCGTGCCGTAGCGCACATTCTCCAAGATGGAGGTCTTGAACAACCGCGTGTTCTGGAACACGAACGACACACTGTGCATCAGCTCCGCCTTGTCCATCTGTCGCACGTCCGTTCCGCCAATGCTCACGCTGCCCTCGCGCACGTCCCAGAAGCGGGGAATGAGCCTTGCTATGGTAGTCTTGCCGCTGCCCGATGGTCCAACAAGTGCCACTGTCTTTCCCTCGCAGATAGTGAGGTCGATATGGCTCACGGCATCTTTCTCCGCCCCGTCGTATCTGAACGACACGTTGTGCAGACAGATGTCTGAAGACTTGGCTCTCTGTGGCGTTTCGCTGTCGGGAAGCGGTGTGGCGTCGGTGAGCTTTTCCAATCGGTCTACAGCCTCGTTCGCAAGGAAAAGGTTCTGGCTGAGGTGCATCGCTTTCATTACATTGACCGAGATAACAGGCGCAATCAGCACATAGAGTGTCATATCCGAGATAACGACAGCCGTCTGTCCGCCGTGTCCTATGAGGAGTATGCCCGTAGGCACAAGAAAGAAAGCAAAGGCGTTGATGGCTACAATATAGGCAGACATTGGTGTGCGCCACAGCAGGGTGTACTTTATCACAAGGTCGCGGTAGTTAATGATGCTGTCGTAGAACCGCTTGAACGAGAACACCGTTTGCTGGAACACCTTCACCACAGGTATGCCACGCACATATTCTACTGCCTCCGCACTCATCTTTTCCAATGCATCGAGATACATTCGCTGAAAGTGGTTGTTCTTAGGATTCATCATATAGCCCATAATGCCGAAAGCACACACGAGTGGTACCATTGAGGCAAGTCCCATCTGCCAATCCACCATGAACAGGAGTATAATAACACCGAGCGGAGCCACCACGCTTCCTGCCACATCAGGCAGTATGTGTGCCACAAATGTGTGCGTCTGTCCCGAATCCTCATCAATGATTTTGCGCATACGCCCTGTGTTCTGTGTGTCGAAAAAGCCCAAGGGAGCGCGCATAAGCCGTTCCATCGCCCAGCGTCGCATATTAATTTCTATGCGGAAAGCAGCAAGATGCGAGAGCATCAGAGCGAAAAAGTAGAGCAGAATATTTGCCACTGATACCACAAACGCTGCAAGAGCATAGTCCCACAAAGACGTGTCGGCAAGGTCACCCTCTGCTGTGAGCAGGATGCGCACCACAAGCCACAAAAGAATGAAGGGAACGAGAGACAGCAGTCCGTTCACTGCCGAAAGCCCGACGGAGCAGGGCAGCAACCACTTGCGCCTTCCCATATAAGCCCCTAAACGTTTAAGTGTCTTTATCATCTTATTGTTATTTAATGTATTTAAACTCATCTGCCCATACTTTCATAAGCTCTCTCCATCCAGCCATACTGTAAGCAGCATATTGCTCAAGTGCGCACTCAATCTCCTGTTCGTCAAACTCATCGTGTTCCACCAGCTCTGAGAAAATGCTCATCCATGTGGAACTAGCAATGTGGAGAAAGAAAGGCGAAATGTTAATATCCAAGTGCGGATAACGCTCTTTCATCAGCTGAAGGTATTCCGTGCCAATCTTTGTCTGATGCTCTATAATCTTTTCCTTGTATCCTGCCAACGAACTGCCCTCCGCATTGAAGAGCAGCAGTCGAAGTTCGGGACGGAAATTTATAACAAATGTCTTCATTGCCAGAATGTATTCGTCCTGAAACCTCCTCGCACTGAACACCTCAAGGCTCAAGTGCCATTCCGAGTTGTGCGATTGGATATAACGGTCTAATGCGGTAATGAGCGGTCGCAACACCTCGCAGAAAAGTTCGTCCTTACTGCCGAAATAGTTGTAAACATTGCCTACAGCCACCCCAGCCTTGCGCGCCACCGTGCGAATGGAAGTGCATTTTACACCGTGTGCTATAAACTCCTCGCGTGCCGTTACGAGTATACGCTGCTTTATATCATCTTTCAGTGTCTGCATATAGAATAGAATTTATCAATAACGAACATCGTTTCTTTTTGTTCATAAAAAAAGCGCACCGTTTTTCTCTTGAACGGTGCGCTTGGCTTAACAGGATTCTATATATCCCTGTGGTATGTCGTGTTTATTTCTTATCATAAGAATGAAATTTATTTAGTGCAAAAATAGAAAAGGTAAAAAAATGAGACAATACCCAAAAATAGGTATTTTATAATGAACTCTGATGATGATAATCCCACTCTTCCTGCGAAAGTGATTTCCGATTAGCAGCTTGCATAATAGAATCTAAAATGGCTGCAATATAACGCTAAACGCCTCCGTACCGTGCGTGGATGTCGGATGTTGATATCGAGAGGAAAGAGTGGAAAGAATGGAAAGGCTGTAAAGTCAACCGACAAGAGCAAAATTAGATAATTCTTTTGTAGAGCTCATCTTTTTTGTGTCACTCCCCTTGCCGAAATCCGTATATATATTTATGGAACTCTCCCTAAAACGAATATCCAAAACCTAAATAGGGAAGGATGAGGATGCCATCCACGGAGTGGTCGCCACCTAAGCCGAAGGTGGGAGAAATACCCACGCGCATGGAGAAACCACGGAAGGGCTGCAAGCGATAGCCTATCGTGCCGAAGAAATAATAGGCCAAGAATGTTTCATGAGTATTACCAGGGACAACATAACCTGGACCATTATACCCCAGATAACCGTCTTCGGGATATTCAACTTTTCCAAAGATGAGCGCCACGGTCATACCGCCGCCCAACTCAAATTTACTTTTTTTCTTGCCGAAGAGGTAGTTGAACTCAGGAGAGAGCGAAAGCAGGTGGAACGACTCCTTTTCGCCAAACCAATCATTGGAGGCTGAATAAGCCCAGCCCAATCCGCCGCCAAAACCCCAACCGCGGTTGCCTTTGAGGCGCGTATCGAAATGGGCACTCAACCAACCGAAGGGGCCAAGTATCGTACCCGTCACGTTCTTCACGGGTTCCAATTCCAAAGTGGGTTGCAGGACTTTCAGGTCCGTTGCCGCGACCTCCGCGCGGGAGGTGTCGGGGGCTACAATTGCCGCGTCTTTCGCTTGGAGAGACAAGGCCGCGCAAGCCATAAAGCTTGCCAGAATCCATGTTTTCATAACAGAACTTATTATTGATGTAAAAATATTCTTCTTTCGTTCCTTCCTCCGCGCTGCAAAACGCTGAACAGCTGCGGGGTAGGTCTTCGTCAGCACTTCGGCGGGACTGTTTCGCTCGCTAAGGTCCTACGGGGATAGATCATTCCTCCCCCACCACGCCTCGATACATCTGCATCATCTGCTCGGCAAGGCGGGTTGGCGCAAAAGTCTCGAGCGCCCACTGCCTACTGTTGCGGCCTCGCTGTTGGCGCGCCTCGTCGTCGGCAAGGAGTGTGCGGATGGCGTGAGCAATGCTCTCTGGGTCGTTCGGGTTTACCAGCAGCGAATGAGGGCCTCCAGCTTCGGGCAGGCACGACACGTTGGAGGTCACCACTGGCGTACCGCTGAGTTGCGCCTCCACCACGGGCAGTCCGAAGCCTTCGCTGAAGGAGGGGTATACAAAGGCCGTGGCGCACTCATAGAGGTAGCGCAGCAGGCGATTGTCATAAATATCGGTGAAAAGGAAGAACTGAGGGCTCAGCTTATAGCGGCACACATAGGAATGGACCTCTTCGAGGTATTCTCGTCCGTTGCCCACGACCACCAGTGGCAGTTGCTCGCCAGCAGGAATGGCTTCGAGAGCGCGAACGATGCCCATGAGGTTTTTCCTGCGGTTCACCGAACCCACATAGAGGAGGTAGTCCGTAGGCAGCTGCGGGAGGTACTGTTTCAGTTTCCGATGCGCCAGTTCTTTATTGAGTTCCGCATAGAAGAGTTGTTGCGCAGGCTGATAAATGACCTCCACTTTCTCTTCCTTCACGTTGTAGAATTTGCATACATCGCGTTTCGTAGCTTCCGAAATGGCCACGATGCGTTGTGCCTCCCGACAAGCGTGGCGCGCCTTGAAGTCGTAGATGGCACGGTCCCAGCGGTGGTACATCGCAGGAAAGGTGCGCCAAGCCACGTCGTGCATCGTCACCACTGCCGGAATTCGAGCAGCCCCCAAACCCATTGGTAGCTCATGACTAAGGCCGTGGTAAAGATCAGCCTGGTCTTTCTTCAGCTCTTTGGCCAAACCATAGCCGCGCCAAAGCGAACCGCGCACAAGTCCCTCGGGCATGCGCGTGCTACAATGTTCTTTGTGGCGATAAGGCTTCACCACGTTGGCATCCGAAATCTTAGGGGTGTAGAGCAGGTATGTGTTATCCGGAAAACGAGTCGTGAGCATATCTATCAGTGTCCTACTGTAGTTGCCCAGGCCTGTAAAGTTGTTAAAAAGGCGTTTAGCGTCGTAGCCAATGTGCATAGCTGTGATTGTATAAAAGAAAGCGAAAAGCCAACGGCCTCAAAGGGGCGAGGAAAGGCGCGCAGAACCCACAAAATGTAAAGGCGAGCTACCTTTCTTCGGTGCAAAATTAAGTCGGATTATGATTTCTCCCAAATTATTTTGGTTCTTTTCTCGCTCTTCTTTATTTTTGCCAGAAAGGGAAAAGCATAGCGGCGAAGCTCAACCTGCGTGTGCACGACAGCGTACCCACCGATCTTCGCCCGTGGCTGCCGCCCGTCTTCGCTCTTTATCGGGACTTGGCGCACCTTTTTCCATCTTCAACACTGCCCAATGAAACTACTCATCAATCCGAAATACGAACGGGTACGTCCCTTCCTCGAACACATCGACACCTACTTTGCCGAGGGCAGAAGCCTGCGCGAGAGTCGCAACTCCCTGCGCGTGTGTCAGTGGGAGGATTTGGAGCTCAACGTGAAGCGGTTTCGCCAGCCCTGTTTTTTTCAGCGCGTGGCCTACACCTTCCTGCGCAGCCCCAAAGGCTTACGCGCCTATGAGAATCCGTTTCGTATGCACGCGGCCGGGGTAGATAGTCCCGAACCGGTGGCCTATCTCGAACGAAGAAAAGGAGGATTGATCGCGGAGAGTTTTTTCGTTAGTGTGCAGTGTCCTTACACGCGTCGTTTCTATGAATTTGCCACCGCGCCGCTCACTCCTGAGGTGCTGTTGGTGGCTCGCAGTTTTGCCCGCCTCACGGCGCGCCTTCACGAGGCGGGAATTCTTCATCTCGACTATTCGCCGGGCAACATTCTTTTTGAGGTTATCGATGGCGAGCCGCATTTCTCTCTTGTCGATACCAATCGTATGCGTTTCGGCCGCGTTTCTATTGCCGAGGGCTGCCGCAACTTCGCGCGACTCTGGGGACAGCCCCCTTTCTTCGAGGCGATGGCCGATGCCTATGCTGAAGCGCGCCACGCCTGCCCTGCAGAATGCCGCCAGCTCATGCTTTCTGCCCGCCGAAAGTTCTGGAAGCGCTACATACGCCGCCATGGTGCGCCCTTCGAGATGGAGCTTGACTAAGATTTATCGGACTGGTCAGACTGGTCGGACCAGTCTGACCAGTCGGATTTCCCCTAAACAATCTCTTTCGGCTTTTTTCCAGTAAAGATTTCATCCACTTTCGCCGCAATGATATTGGGCGAAATTTTCTGCATGCAGCGGTAGTCACCGAAGCGGCAAGGCTTATTGCCGAAGATGGAGCAGGGGCGGCACGACAGCTCCTGCTGCACGATGTTTGCGCCCATTTGTCCCCAGCCCATAAAGCCCGCGTCGGGGTGCGTCTGCCCCCAAATCGACACTACGGGGCAGCCCACGAGTGAGGCCAGGTGCATATTGGCCGAATCCATCGAGATCATCG
Organism: Alloprevotella rava; assembly: GCF_014195585.1. Lineage (GTDB taxonomy): Bacteria > Bacteroidota > Bacteroidia > Bacteroidales > Bacteroidaceae > Alloprevotella > Alloprevotella rava. The sequence continues at coordinate 140,418 of NZ_JACICA010000005.1, forward strand.
CATCGAGGCGGCCCATGAGTTGCAACTCCTGCCCCAGACCGCGCAGCGTGTCGGAGACGAAGACGATGCGGGGGAAGCGGTCGTCCCATTCCTTGCGGATGGTGTCCATCTCGCGCGGCGTGCCAAAGACAAACAAGCGCGTGCTGGGGCGTTGCTCCAAGATGAGCGCCAACGCCTCAGCGAGTTTTCCGGTAGGGTAAATCTTCCCGCGATGCGCCGCAAAGGGAGCCACGCCGAGGAGGTATTCGGTCTTTCCCCGCGGCCCTAAAAGCTCATCGATGAGGGGCGAAGCAGGCAGCGCAAGCCGCTGGAAGTTGAGCGTCACGTCCAGGCCAAGGGCAGCCAGCACCTTGTTGTAACGCTCGAAGGAGGAGAGTAACCGCTTGTGGGAGGTATGCGCCACGAGACGGCGTTTCTCCGCCCGCCCCTTGTCGATATGCGCCACGCGGAGGCCGTGGAATTGCAAGATGCGGCGAATCACGATGGTTCGCAACACGTTATGAAAATCCGCCACAGCATCCACGCCGTGACGCTTCAGCTGCCGCGCCAGTCGCCACAGTCCGCGCAGCCCCACATAGTCCTGTCGCAAATCCACGGGGAAGAAGTCCACATTCGGAGGTAGGTGCTCGAAGAGCGGGCCCACAAAGGGGCGCGACACCACGGTGATGCGGAGGTCGGGGTACTGCCGTGCCAGACAGTCGACAACTGGGACGGTCATGGCGATGTCGCCCAAGGCGGAGAATCGGAGTATGGCAAGATGGCGCACGGCGGTCTTATTTTTTATAAAGTACAGGGTTGGTCTCGGGATCGTTGTAGAGCTTCATCTGCTTGTAGAGCTTCATCACCTTACGACCAGCAGCGAGGTCGTCGAGCAAGGCATCGAGCGCGCCGCAGAGGTCGCCCTTCTGTTCGAGCAACACGTTCAGTCGCTGTTCGGAACGCGCCTTGTGGTCGGCCGAAGCATCGGGGCGTTCGGCTTGTTCGCGCATGTGCCAGATTTTGAGGCTCAGGATGCTCAAGCGGTCCACCGCCCATGCCGGCGTTTCGGTGTTGATGGTAGCCGTGGGCAGTGGCTTCACCTCATGGAAGAGAGAGAGGAAATAACTGTCGATGAGTTCCACGAGGTCGGTGCGCTCCTGGTTGCTCTTATCAATGCGATGTTTGAGCGTCATCCCCTCCTGCGGGTCGATTTCCGGGTCGCGGATGAGGTCCTCCATGTGCCATTGAGCGGCATCAATCCAGCATTTGCGATAGAGGTCGTACTCGATGGTTTGGGGCGTAAAGGGGTTGGGCACTGCCGCATCGATACTATCAGTTTTGTGATAATCGCGCACAACCTGTTCAAAGATAGGCCATGCTTTTTCGGTGAAAGTCATATAAATGCTTTGTTAGTATTTGCGCAAAGATACTGTTTTTCTTGGAAAATTAGGATTGTACGGCAGAAAGGTGTGGCCAAAAGCGCGCGAAAGTGCCCAAAAGCGCGCATTTTTCCTTATTGTGTCAGCTGGCGCAATAAGGAAGCCAGCTGACAGCCTTATTGTATCGGCCGAGGCAATAAGGAAAAAGAAGGTCGGACGAGTCGGACTGGTCGGACCAGTCCGAGACCCAAAAAAAGTCAAGAGATTCTCCGACCAGTCCGACAGGTCCGACCAGTCCGAGAACCAGCCCCCGCAAGAGGACCTCCGACCAGTCTGACCAGTCCGACCAGTCTGAGCCCACCAAGAAAGGAATCAGCCATTTTCCCCAATTTCTTCCTATCTTTGCATACAAAGACCACAAACCATGTCGGAACTGAAAACTTTACGGCTCTTGCCGGAGCTGCGCGGGACGGTTGTGCTGCCAGCCTCGAAGAGCCTCTCCAACCGCCTGCTCACTATCAATGCGTGCTTGCCGCAGCCCGTCAGTCTGCACAACCTCAGCGAGGCCGACGACACCATTGTGATGCGCCGCGGACTCATGGGCTTTCGCTCCACCATCGACATCCACGGAGCGGGTACAGCCATGCGTTTCCTGACGGCCCTTTTCGCCACACGCCCCGGCGAGCGCGTGCTCACGGGGTCGGAGCGGATGCTGCAACGCCCCATCGGCGTGCTCGTTGATGCGCTGCGACAGTTGGGGGCGGAGATGGAGTATGTTGGGGAAGAAGGCTTCCCGCCCTTGCGCATCAAAGGCGGCGAACTCGCTGGTGGCTCTCTGACGGTGGAGGCCAATATCTCATCGCAATACATCTCGGCACTTCTCATGATTGCGCCCGTGATGCGCGAAGGGCTCACCCTCACGCTCGCTGGTCACATCGCTTCGCGCCCCTACATAGACATGACGCTGGCCCTGATGCGCGATTTCGGCGCCATTGCCCACTGGACGACGGAGAACGAAATCTTTGTAGCATCTGGCGGCTATCAGCGCACGGCGGACTACACCGTGGAGGCCGACTGGAGTGCGGCGTCCTATTGGTACGAATTCCTCGCGCTCTCTCCCGACAGCGAAGCGCGCATCGTGCTGCCACAATTGCAGCGCGAGAGCTTACAGGGCGATTGCCGCACGCGTGAGTTCTTCGAACCCTTAGGTGTGCACACGGCATTTACGCCCGAGGGCGTGGTGCTTACCAAGGGGGAGGCCACGACAGGCCGCCTCGAACTGAACCTCAGCGCACAGCCCGACTTGGCGCAAACGCTGGTGGTGACGTGCGCCATGCTGGGGCGGCCCTTCTGCTTCAGCGGCTTGGAAAGTTTGCGCATCAAGGAAACCGACCGCCTCGCGGCACTGCAACAGGAGTTGCGCAAACTGGGTTGCGAGGTAGTGGTGGAAGGCGACGCCGTGCTGCGTTGCGATGCGCCACAACCAGCGGCTGTTGCTTCAGCCCCCATTGCCACCTACGACGACCACCGCATGGCTTTGGCCTTTGCGCCGTGTGCCTATCGCTGCACAGGACTGACCATCGAGCACCCCGAAGTGGTGGCCAAATCTTATCCTTCCTTTTGGGACGACCTCAAAAATTTTGAACAACAATGAAATTTCTCATAGCATTTGCCATCGCTACGCTCCTCATGGTATTCATCCAAATCATCAACGCGCTGCGCCGAAAGCCGCGCACCACGGAGGAGAAAGTATCGGAATTCGGAACAACTGCCACGCCTGCCCCTGCTGCCGATGTGCAGCAGCCGTCTGAACGCGAGGAACAGCCGCGCCCCATCTGCGGACTGGGCGGAATGTGCAACCTGGATTGCCGGGTGGAGGACTTGAAAGAAGAGCCTGACTACTACGAGGATGAAGAACTCGACGACTACCGCGGTAAGGCTTCCGATGCCTACACAGCGGCCGAAGTGGAACAGTTTGAAGAAGTGCTCACCACGATGCGCCCCGAAGAGGTTCACGGTTGGCTGCGCTCGCTGCAACTGCGCGGTGTGGCACTGCCCGATGCCTTAAAAGACGAGGCCTATATGATTGTGAGCGAACAAGCCGAAAACCTATGATTCTCTCCTACACGTTTTTTCAGCACGCCCTCTTAGGCGGATTTCTGGCGGCAATGCTCTGCGCCGTGATAGGAACGTATGTCGTCACGCGCCGCTTGGTGATTGCTGGAGGCGGCATGGCCCACGCGGGCTTGGGCGGAGTGGGCCTCGGAGCGTGGTTGGGCATCAGTCCCTTGGTGGGGGCGGCGGCCTTCACCCTCTTCTCGGGTTTCTCCATCGACTTCCTGAGCCGTCGCAACATCCGCGAGGACAGCGCCATTGCCATGCTCTGGACTTTCGGTATGGCGGTGGGCATTCTCTTTGCCTATCTCACGCCGGGCTTTATGAATGATCTCTCGGCCTACCTCTTCGGCGACATCCTCTCTATCTCGCGCCTCGACCTCTACATCATCGGCGGACTTACACTCGTGACCTACGCTTTCTACCTGCTTCTCTCGCCGGCTATCATCACTGTGGCCTACGACCGCCAGTTTGCCGTGACGCAGGGACTACCCGTGCGCCTCATCGAGCGGGTGATGATTGCGCTCATCGCCCTGACCATCGTGGTTTGCCTGCGCATGGTGGGCATCGTCTTAGTCATCTCGCTGCTTTCCATTCCCCAGCAGTCGGCCGCGCTTTTCACGCATCGCTTCCGCAGTATGGTGTGGCTCTCGGCCTTGTTTGGCTTCGTCGGAATCGTGGGCGGACTGGTGGTGAGCTACTATCTCAACGTGCCCAGCGGGGCTTCGATCATCCTCATCTCGGTGGTACTCTACTTCTTCTGCCGCATGATTCGGACAATAATACGCTAATTTTTTAGTTTATACAAGATAGACATTCTCATCCTCGTATATTGAAACGACTACTCCTATATATATGTGTGATTTTCTGCCTCGTGGCGTGCACTACGAAGCAGAACACGGCAGGCTCGCGCTTCTGGCAGGGCTTCACAGCAAAGTATAATACTTACTTCAACGGCCACGAGGCCTACAAAGAAGGGGTGGATGCGCAAATCTCGGGCAACGTGGACAACTACACGGAGATGCTACCGTTTTTCACCGTTGGCAACGAGGCCACGCGCAACATTGGCAAAAGCCAGTTTGACCGCGCCATCACCAAAGCTGAAAAAACCATTCAGCTCCATAGCATCAAGGTGAAACCGGAGGTGAACCCGACGAAGAGCCGCAATGAAAAAACAAAGCAGTTCCTCCGGCGCAAGGAGTTTAACCCTTTCCTCAAACACGCGTGGCTCCTGATGGGGCAGGCGCAGTTTCAGAAGGGCGACTTCTTAGGCGCGGCCTCCACCTTTTCCTATATCACGCGTCTCTATGCCGCCGAACCGCCCGTGGTGCAAGAGGCGCGCACGTGGATGGCGCGGTCGTATGCCGAACTGGGCTGGTTCTACGATGCGGAAGATGCTCTCGACAAGGTGCGCCGCGACTCTATCCCCACGCGCCTCGGCGGTGAACTGGCAGCAACTCGCGCCAACCTGCTGCTGCGCCAAGAGCGTTTTGCGGACGCACTGCCCTATCTCAAAACAGCCGTAAGAAAAACACGCAACCGCAAGCTCCGCGCAAGGCTCTACTTCTTGCTCGGACAGATGGAACAACAACTCGGACACCGCGCCGAAGCCTATCGCGCGCTCGGAAAGTGTGCGCGACTCTCACCTCCCTACCAACTCGAATTCAACGCCCGCATCCTCCAAACGGAAGTGTTCCCGGAGGCTGGCGGAGCACGCAAGATGACGGCACAACTGCGGGGTATGGCGCGATCGGATAAGAACAAGGAATATCTGGACCAAGTTTACTATGCCTTGGGTAATGTTTACCTCACGCAGAACGATACCGCCTCGGCCATTGCGGCTTATGAGCAAGGACGCACCAAAGCCACGCGCAGCGGGGCGGAGAAAGGCGTGCTGCTTCTCCGCTTGGGACAGCTCTACTGGGAACGTGGGCGCTACGACAAGGCGCAGACGTGCTACAACGAGGCACTGGGCATGATCGACAACCGACGGAAGGACTACGCCGAGGTGACGCGCCGCTCGCGGGTGCTGGATAAGCTCGTGCCCTATACATCGGCCATTCAGTTGCAGGATTCTCTCCAGGCTTTGTCGCTGATGAGTGAGAAAGATCGTAATGCGGCCATCGACCGCGTCATAGAAGCGCTCCGACAGCAGGAGAAAGCGGCCGAACGTGCCCGTCGCGACAGTGCGGCCGATGCGCGCGCCGAAGAAAACGGCAAGGGCAACGACAATCGAGGTATTCCCAACACGCCGCGCCGCCCACAAACGGCACAGCAAACGCAGGCGTGGTACTTCTACAACCCGATGCTGGTGCAACAGGGTAAGGAGGATTTCCGAAAACATTGGGGCAACCGCAAGAACGAGGACAACTGGCGCCGCGCGAATAAGACGGTGGTGCAACTCAATACGAGCGATGGTGTGGACTATGCAGCTCTCGACAGCATCGAGGCGGCAAAGGACAGCATCAAAGCAGCTGAGAGCGAACGCAAGGACAGCGTCGTTGCGCCGACCGATGATCCGCATCAGCGCGACTATTATATGAAACAGATTCCTTTTACTAAGGAACAGAAAGAGGCTTCGAATCTCCTCCTGATGGACGCGCTCTACAACGCAGGTCTCATCGAAAAAGACGACCTCGAGGACTTCCCGCTGGCGGCGCGCACGCTGCAGCGCATCGTGAGGCAGTACCCCACGTTTGAGAAGCTCGAGGATGTCTACTACCAGCTCTTCTTGCTCTACTCCCGCTGGGGACGCCCGAACGAGGCCAATACCTATCGCAACTATCTGGCTGCAAACTATCCGGAAAGCCCGACAACGCGTCGCATTCTCGACCCTGATTATCTGCGCCTGGGACGTGACGGCAAGGCCATCGAAGATTCGCTCTACACAGAAACTTATATGGCCTACCGCAACCGTCAGACGGCGGAGGTGGAAAGGAATTTCGCGCTATCGACGGAGAAATTCAGTGACGGCATCAATCGTCCGAAATTCATTCTGGTTCACGCGCTTTCACGCATCGGAAGGGCCGACAATCGCGAAGTGGCGAAAGAGCTGCGCGAACTCGTGACGCGCTACCCGCAAAGTGATGTCAGCGAAATGGCGGGAATGATTGTCAACGGCCTCGAAGCGGGTCGCCAACCGGGTAGTGGGACGTATAATTTGGGCAGTCTGTGGGAGCGCCGCACGGCACAAACCGACTCGCTGGGCTTGGGTGCGAAAGCGAAGCAGAAGCTCTCGGCCGAACGCAATACGCCTTTCGTGGTGCTCATTGCTTACGCGAAAGATTCCATCAAAGACAATGAGTTGCTCTACGACCTTGCCCACTTCAACTTCACAGGTTTCTACGTGCGCAACTTTGACATCAACAAGGTGGAGGAGTTTGGCGAAGTGGGCGCGGCTCCGGCAACGGCGGGCGGCAGCACAGCGGCCACAAAACCTGCTGAAGCGAAGACGGACAAGACCGCACCTACCCAAGCGGCCACGAAGAAAGGCAGCCTGGTAGAGTTCCGCATCAGTGGGTTCAACAGCTATGACGAGGCCCACCAATATGCGCAGGACATTTACCGCGATAAGCAATTGCGCCCACAACTAAGGCGCGCAAAGATGTTCTTGATTTCACAGAAAAATCTCGAGCTCATCCCCGCACTTTATAGCTTCTCCGATTATCAGCAGTTCTTCACCAAGCACTACGCGCCTATGAAGCTCAACCCAGAGCTTCCGCTCGACTTGGAGAACGCGCCCGTTGTGCAGAAGTACGAAGACGTGCGGCCAACCATCTACCCCCTTGCAACGAAGCCTACACGGGCCGACAGCCTCGACAAAGCCAAGGCGGACAGCATTGCTACAGCAAACAAAGCTGCACAGGACTTGCTGAACAAGCAGAAGAACAAGCAGCTCGACAAGGACGAATACTACCTGCCAGAACAGCCCTCACAGCCGCGCCGACAGACCGACACGGAGGGAACGGAAGTGCCTATCGAGCCGAAGAAACAAAAGGAAACGGAAAAGAAACAAGAGACGGAAGTACCCATAGAACCTACTCAGCCGGCGAAGAAAGACTCTGTGCCCGAGAAGAAGCAGGAGACGCCAGCGAAGAAGCAGGAGACGCCAGCCAAGCAGCAGGAGACGCCGAAGAAAAAGGTGAATCCGCTCGTGCCGAAGAAGCAGGAGAAAAAAGAGGACTTCCCCGACGATTCTTACCCAATGACCGACGAGGAACGAAAAGAAGCTGAGAAACAGCAGAAAAAGCAACCCGTCCGACAAACAGAAAAGACTACCCAAAAAACACCTGAACGCAAAAAGAAGGATACTCCCATCGAGGACTCAGAAGGTGGTTGGTATCCTGTGGAATGATAAGCAAAGCTGCGGGAAGGATCAACAAATTCTTGGGAATAATAAGCAAAGCCGCAGGAATTATAAACGAATCCTTAAGAAGGATAAGCAAATTCTTGAAAGTGATAAGCAAAAAGGGAGAGGGCCTCAACTGCCTTCTCCCTTTCTTTATTGCTCCGTCGGGGCGGATAATGCTGGTGCTCCTCCTCTCCCTTTGGTTCTCAAACAGGTGCAAGAAATCCAATTTGCCCGAGAGGCTTGTAAGAAAAAAGGTTCTCGGAATAGTCCAAAATGTCTGACTATTTCGAGAACCCCATAAGAGGCAGCTAAGCCCTCTCCCGCATGGGAGAGAAGGGAAGCCTCTTAAAGATCTTCTATACCATAAATCCGATACATTACCTCATAATCTTTTAACTGTTCAAGAAGCGGCTCGGCCAGTTCCTTGAGTCTGTCGAGATCCGCCTCGGGGGTGCTGGTCGCCACATTGGCGAAAACGCACTGCATCGTGTCTTCGCGCGTGGCTATAATATCGATGCGGCTCTCTTCGGCATTGTCCCACCATCCTCCGATAGTCCACGCCTCATCCGCCTCCTTGAGTTTCTGCGCGAAGTACTTACGCATACTTTGGTGCTTCAGCACGCCGTAGTCGTTGAGCACCAGCTGCTGGAGCGCTTCATAGTCATGTTGATAGATGAAGCGGTCGTTGTGATAGATATAACGGAACCAGAAGCGGAGGAAGTTATCGTTGATGGAATAGCGCACGTTCTTGCTGCCCTGTTTGGAGAAGAGCGGCGTTTGTCGAGTAATGAGGTGGAAATCTCCCTCCATTCGGGTGAGATAGCCGCCTATTTCTTTGTCGAGCGTGGCCTCTATGGCGGAGCGCGCCGTAATATCGTTGGCGATGCAAGCCAAGATGGAGAAATAGAAAGTGTACTCCTTTCCCACGCCGTCGATGAGCATTTCTTTCCCCTCCGTAATGTAGGGCGAACCCAAACGGAGGTAGTATTTCAGAATGTCCTCACAACTGAACGCTCCAGCACGGATAAGTCCGTGGACATAAAGGGGAACGCCCCCTGTGAAGGTGTAAACGGCCAGCAGGTCCTCCGGCGTGATGTCGGGCTTTACCGCCGTGATGAGTTGGCGAATCATGGCCGTGGAATAAGGCTTGATGTAGAGCCAGAGATCGGCCCTATCCATCAGCGGAGCGTGCTTATCGTGGAACACCTTATCGACCAGTGCCGAGTCAGAACCAACAAGCAACAAACAGAGATGGCTGCGGTCGCGGTTACGATCCCAGATGGTTTGCACTTCCCCATAGACTTTCGGATTGATAGCATGGAACTCCTGAAATTCGTCTATGATAATGTTGAAATAAAGCTCTTGGGATTTTACGATAATAAATTTGAAGAGGCTTCGGAAGTCAATAAATTCCTCGTCGATACGGAGATTGAGCACTTTGCGCATTTCATCTAAGAAATCACGGCAGAGAAGCGGCTCGGCCTTGCGTGAAACGGGGAAGTAGAGGGTGGGATTACCCCCTCGCGTAGCTTCCAGGACGAGTTGCGTCTTCCCAATGCCGGGGCGGCCAGTGATGACGGCCATTTTGGCACTACTCTTGGTGTCGGCTTCTATCTTGCGAATGGCTTCAAGCTCCTTGTCTCTTTCGTAAAACGTCATGTTCGATAATCTTTATCAGTGCAGAATCGCGTAGGTTTAACGCAGATTTCAGAACTAAAGGTTTGTTAATGGCAAAAGTAAAGAATAAAAACGGTTTACACAATTATTTCCCACGCCATTTCTTATCTTTTCTTAACAAAGTGTATCATACGGAATAAGTCCGTCTGGCAAAATGCTGCCAGAAACGGACTTATTCTTCAGTGTCATTATTCGTGATTTCAAAGGGAATATCGTCGGGGTTGAAGAGATTAGGACCTTCACCATTCTCTGCCTCAGCTGCTTCGCCCTCTGCCTCGGAGGTCTCAGCGGGAGGCTCGGGGAAACGCGTGGGTTCGAGTTCCTCAACGCTTTCTATGGTGCAGGTGGTGACGCGCTTACCTTTGGCCTTGAATCCCTTAACAGCAACAAATTCTTCCGCATCAATTTCTAAGGGATCGCGGAAGGCATCGGGCCCGCCGAGCGTCACGCGGATACGTGGATAGGGAACATCGGTCAGGATTTCCAACTTCGTGTTGGGATTGTCGCCGGTAAAACTCCAATGGCGACCACCGCTGGGCGACTCGAACAGGAAGCGTTTCACATAGAGATACCCATTCTGGTCGGCATCGTAGAGAACAGCGGTCCACGCCTTTGAGTCGACAAATTTTTCGACCCTCATAATGTCGCCCTCGTAGTGGTTATTGGGGTCGAAGTTGGTGGTGTAGAACTCGCCATTGCGGAGAATCACGAGGATTTGCTCTCCTGTGTGGAACTCGCCCAGATACTGTCCGCGCTCGTCGAAGTTGAGGCGGTTGACATCGTGGTCGAACCACACCTTACGTCCGCCCAAGGTGGAAACGCCATGCGCCTTGAGCGTGATGCGATGGACATCGAGGCGCGTGAGCAGATTGCCGCGACTGCCACGCCCTTTCACCATGAGTTCGGAGAAGTCCTGTTCGATAAACTGGCGGCGCAATTTCGGATTGGGCTTGAGCGTCACCTTGATTTGTTCGGCCTCGCCGTTGGGATTGGCCGTGAAATAGGAGATGCGACTACCGGGTTTGCCCTGCGTCACATCGTATTCGCGGTCGTGCATGATACTGGTCACGTTGAAACGCTTCATATAGAACGCGGAAGCCTTTCCGTCGCGATAGACCACGTTGTAAATCGTGCGCTTGTCGTTCTTCTTGAACACCGCAATATGGATGATTTCCGCCTTTCGCTTCTCGGCTTTGGAACGTTCCGTCTCGCCGATGAAAACTTTATCGGCCACGCGCGTCACCTTATAAGTTCCGTCGCGATAGAAGATAATGACGTCGTCCAGGTCGGAGCAGTTCTCCACAAACTCGTCTTTCTTCAAACTCGTCCCCATAAAGCCTTCGGCACGATTGACATAGAGCTTCTGGTTGGCCTCAGCCACCTTGGTGGCCACAATCGTATCGAAGGAACGAATCTCCGTCAGACGCGGATGTTCGGCAGCATATTTGTCGTAGATGATCTTAAACCAGTTGGCCGTCACCTCCGTCATGTTCTTCAGGTCGCGTTCTATGCGCTCTATCTCGGCCTTGACGCGGGCTATCAACTCCTCGGCTTTCTCCTTGTTGAAGCGCAGGATGCGCGCCATCTTGATTTCGAGCAGGCGCAGATAGTCCTCGCGCGTGATTTCGCGGTAGAAGCTGGCCTTGTAAGGCTCGAAACGCTTGCTCAGATGGGCCGTGACGGCGTCGAGGTCCTTGGCATTTTCGAAGTCCTTGTCCTTATACATTCGTTCCTCAATGAAAATCTTCTCCAGACTGGCGAAGTGGAGACTTTCGAGGAGTTCGTTGCGGCGTATCTCGAGTTCGCGACGCAGCAGCTCCTTGGTAGAATCGACGTTGTGGCGCAAAACATCGCTCACGGTAAGGAACTCCGGTTTGTTGTCGCGGATGACGACACAGTTGGGGGAGATGCTCACCTCGCAATCCGTGAAAGCGTAGAGCGCATCAATGGTTTTGTCCGAAGAAGTGCCCGGCGTGAGGTGTACGAGTATCTCGACCTTTGCCGCCGTATTGTCGTCCACTTTTCGAATTTTTATTTTTCCCTTTTCGTTGGCGCGAAGGATGGAGTCGATAACGCTGCCCGTGGTCGTGCCAAAGGGAATCTCACTGATAACGAGGGTTTTGTTGTCGAGCTTCGAGATGGTGGCGCGCACCTTCACCGAACCGCCACGCAGGCCGTCCTTGTAGTTGCTCACATCAATGCTACCGCCCGTCAGGAAGTCGGGGAAGAGCTGGAAGTCCTCACCGTGGAGGTATTTGATAGCCGCCTGGCAAATCTCGCCAAAGTTGTGGGGCAGGATCTTAGCACTCAGTCCGACGGCGATGCCCTCTGCGCCTTGCGCCAAGAGCAGGGGATACTTCACAGGTAGTGCCACAGGCTCTTTCGCACGCCCGTCGTAGGAGAGTTTCCACTCCGTAGTTTTCGGATTGAAAAGGATGTCGAGGGCAAGCTTCGAGAGGCGCGCCTCGATGTATCGCGGAGCCGCAGCCGAGTCGCCCGTAAGGATATTTCCCCAGTTTCCCTGCGTGTCGATGAGCAGTTCTTTCTGACCGAGCTGTACGAGTGCTCCCCCGATGGACTGATCCCCGTGGGGATGGAAGTGCATCGTGTCGCCCACAAGTCCCGCCACCTTGTTGTAGCGTCCGTCGTCGGCACGCTTCATCGCATGAAGGATGCGCCGCTGAACGGGCTTCAAACCATCGGCAAGGTGGGGCACAGCGCGCTCCAGAATCACGTAAGAAGCATAGTCAAGAAACCAGGTCTGGTACATCCCCGTAAGCTGGTGCTTTCTTGCTTCGTCCTGCAAGCTCGTTGGCTGATAGGAGGAGTGCTCCTCCGGCTGTAAGTCTTTATCTTTTGTTTCGTCGGACATGAACGTAAAATCAATCTATTTTCACGACCTATTGCGCAGTTTTCACTCACAATAAGCCAATTATTATGCAAAAATACAAAATTTTCGCCCTTACTCTCGTTCATTTCCCGAAAAAAACCTATCTTCGCGCCGCAATGTCGTTAGGAAGGCTTGGGTTGTACCGTAGTTTCCATATCTGTTCCCCCTCCCTCTCCTGCCGCACATTCCGCGCCTGTGGCGAAATTGGTAGACGCGCCAGACTTAGGATCTGGTGGTTTATGCCGTGTAGGTTCGAGTCCTATCAGGCGCACCACAACCCTCCCCCGACTGCTTCCCAGAAGCCGTCGGGGATTTTTTATGCCCATACCTCGCCCGCTTCCCCTCAATCATTCCACAGAAGAAAAACAGAAATCCCCGCATCTCTCCTAAACAAGTGGCAGCCGAACACTCCCCCTCCATGGGGGAGATGGAGGGGGCTTTTTCTTTGTTCCTATCACACGAAAAATACAATAAGGGCGTCAGCTGACAGCCTTATTGTGTCAGCTGACGCAATAAGGAAGCCAGCCGACACAATAAGGATATTTTCAGCACTGCAAAACCTATTGATTTTCAGCGAAGAGAGAGAGATTTCCGCACAACTCAAGAGTGAAAAAAGAAGAGGTTATAACCTTCAATAAAGTGAAGATAAAGCCGTAAAACATACCATAACTTTCACTTTATTGAAGGTTATGAACAATCAGAAGAATACCTATATTTTTGTCCCTCAACACAAGCTCATTTGCTTGTTTAACTCCTGCTTAGAGAGATGCTCCACGCGCTATCCTTTCAAAGCAAAGCGGTCTTCCCTCATTGCGCAACATTCCCTCCCCTCGCTGCCTCACGGCAGCTGCTGGGAAAAGAAAAAAACTCGGACGAGAGGTCCGAGTTTGTGAGTGGGGAAGAATGTGGCGCACCTTTATGATTTGGCGCGCTCGAAGTATTTCTGACATTCCGCTTCATTGACTCCGCGAGCGGCGGCATAGGCACGGATGAGCGTGGTGTTGAAGGCGTCATCGGCTTGGAGGGCAGCCAGACTTTTGCAACCTTTTTGGATGCTGACTTTGCGCCCACATTTCATGTTGCCGGTGTCAAGTATCGAGAAACGGTAGCGGCCGTCGATGCGATCGAAAAGGATGTTGTCCGCACTGCACGCTATGGGGAGGAAACCTTCCTCATGCAGGCGCGCAGCGTAGTGGGCAAAACTTTCGAGCAGTTCGGCTCTCTCCGATTGGGGCATACCGAAGGCTTCGTGAAGAGAATGCTGATAGTTGGAAAAAATTCCGACAAAATACATATTCTGGTCCATCAGATTACGACGATAAGCCACATAGGCCACGGGCTCTTGGGTAGCGAAACCGCGCTCTCTGAGCTGTGCGGCGCAATAGTAGGAATGTTTGCCCTTTGATGCCTTGTAGATACGCACTGCCAAGCGATTGCGCCAGGAGGTTCGGCCGTAGTGTTTCACACAAAGCGTGAGTCCGTCAACATCCAGCAGGCGGATGCTGTTATTTGAATTGGAGAGCATGCTACCATTATTTTCAAAATGGTCAGCAATATTTACTAAATAATCGCGTAAGCGTTCGTATTTTGGGTTAATTATGAGGGTCACAAGTAGAACTTTTTTCTTTGTTGTCAAGATAATTAGGCGCTCAAAGATACTAAAAACTTTCTACGCTACAACCTTTTCAAGCACATCCTTCCTTCATTGAACAGAAGATTACACCATTTTGCTTGGTTGAAAAGCGTTGTTTTCGTATTTTCGCGCTATAAAACAGAAAAAGATTCCCTTATGTTGGACATTATTTCTCACACACTCTCACAGTTTAGCATTGAGCAAACTGCTGGTGCATTCATCGTGTTAATGGCTATCATCGATGTGTTGGGTTCTACGCCCATATTTCTCAATTTGCAGTCCAAAGGACGCCCCATCAATGCTCTGAAGGCTGCGGGTATTAGTTTGGTATTGCTCGTGGCTTTCTTCTATGCTGGTGATGCCGTGCTGCAACTCTTCCATGTCGACATCCAGTCGTTTGCCGTGGCGGGTGCGCTCATCATCTTCATCATGGCCTTGGAAATGCTCCTCGATGTTGAGATATTCAAATATGGCGGGCCCACGAAGGAGGCCACCCTTATTCCGGTAGTATTCCCCCTTATTGCCGGCCCTGGCGCATTCACTACGCTGATTTCGCTGAAGGCTGAATTTGCACAAATCAATATCTTGGCGGCCCTCACCCTCAACATGGGCTTGGTTTACATCATCATCGCGGGCGCGAGCTGGGTGGAAGAACACGTTAGCAAGACATTCATCTACATCCTGCGTAAGTTCTTCGGCGTGATTCTACTGGCCATCTCCGTGCGCCTCTTCACTTCCAACGTGTTACCGCTGATCGAGAGTTTAAGCAAATAAGGCTGTGCGCCAACGCCACTAAGGCGCAAAACGAACCGCGAGGGACGAGGTTAGACATCTGTGCTACCTCGGCCCTCGCTTTTATACGAAAGGCTGGTTTCCCAATTTGAGAAACCAGCCTTATTCTTGAATGTTCCTTTCGGACAATTGGCTGCTTAAATATATTAAACCTACAAGGTCAAATCAATGTATTATTCCGAGACAGGACGGACAGAAAGTCCGTTACCTTTTCTGAAATGTTCATACTTTGTATACACGCCCCAATTATCAAAGAACAAGCTGTTCGTTTTCTCCGAATCACGCGAAATGGCAGAATGATAACAACCGTAATTAACACTGCCATTCAGATAGCCGTCATGATGACGCCAACCCAAAGCAGGGAAATAGATCGTAGTAGTTGAACCGTCTCCCGTTTTGAAATGCCAACCCTGGTCGTAATTTCCCACCACGTTAAGCTCATCCTTATCACTTATGACATTATTCCCTGTAGTGGTAAAACCAGAAAAGGCATTGCTGGCAGGCATCTTGAAGCCAGCGGGACAGGGGTCGTAGACGGTCTTCACCACGACATTGTCATGGAAGCCGGTCTCAGTGTTATCCATCGACCAAAGGTTTACCTTCCAGAAATTATCATACCAAACGTAGTCATAGAACGTTTCGGGGTGTTGAATGCCGTTTTGAATGCTCATATTCTGCCCACCATTGGACTCAAATGTACCGTCAATGATAGCTTTCTTTCCTGGAAAAGCATCCTTACGTCCAAACTGATAGAAGGTAGAAGACATTTGTTTTGTTTCGCCAGGGGTCTGCGTGATGTCGATATAAGCAAACTGTTTCTCACCATCGTTGGCAACAGTCTGTTCCACCTTTACGCGAGCCATGCGAGGCTGGTCGGAGGGAGATGCATCCCATCTCATATAGGCAAAACCAAGCGGAAGTTTGGTGAAATTATAGGTAACGCCCGCTTTATTAACTACAGGAATCGTGTTGAGGGCATCATTCTGGGCGAACCATAAGTGCCACGACCATACGACTACTCCACCTTTCGTGACAGCAATGACGGCGTTACCGTTCTTAATCTTGTCCTGCGGCACATGGAACTGTACAAACTTTTTGTCGGCAGAAAGAGAAAGACTACTTGCTTCTACAATGCCGCTTTGGTCTGTCCAAACAATCTTTGCTCCATCGGGCACATTCGCACCTCCATTGCTCTGCGTAATCCAAGGATCAGTGATATTCTTACCTGCATGATCCGTGAAGTTTTTCAAGACATCAGAGCCCGACATAGTGGTTTTGTAGGAATGTTCATTAGTAGCACCGCCCGTGATAGCGTTACCGTAAACCAACGGAATACTGTAGTAGCCCGGGGCAGAGATGAGATAAGAGTTGGCAGTATTCTCAACAGTGGCCGCACCCGTGGCGTTGGAGAGGTTGTAGTAGTTGCCGGCAGCGCCCTTTGGTGTAGCGCTTTGCAACACTTTGTTGTATTTATTGAGGCGGTTATCGATGGCCGTAGTGATAGTTGCAACGCCGCTCTCAGCCGATGTACCTCCGTCGCCCTCCTCTTTGCTTAACTGGATGAGCCAGGCAGGTTTGGTGGTTCCGAGAGATGTCCAGGTGTTACCGCCGTCGGTGCTTTCCTCATACCCTACTACCTTCCATTTCACAGGCTGCTGAATGTAAGTATCAGGATCTGCTCGATAGCTCTGCACCGTATAGCTGGCAGCCTCTGTGGCTGTGTAGTCCACCACGGGGGGATTGGTCACGGTGAGCCAGTATATCCACGTGGATTTCTTCTGAGATAAAGCGTAAGTCTTCGTTGTGCCGGGCTTCCATGTGCCGGAGAGGTTCACGTTGATAGGCGTAGAACCGTCGGAGAAATAAATCTTTACGCTCACGCCTGCAAGCGATTGCGGAATCATATAGAAAGTGAAATTATCACCATTATTGCCCATGATGATTTGGTTAACGGCTTGCGAAGTACTCACATTGAGCGTACCGTCGCCACCAAGGGTGAACGTGGCGGGAGTACTCAGGTTGCTCCACGCCGCTCCGGTGCCGTCGGCTTGCGAAGAGAGCGTATAGCGTCCCTTGCTCTGCGCGTTGACGATCTCCACTTTCGTTATCGTCTTGTTCCATGAAAGATTCTGACCCACTTTGAAGCGCACAGCCGTCAGTGCGTGATGGAAATCGAGGTTCGTTGTCGGAGCCACGTATCGAGTGGCATACTTCACTTCGCCGGAGCACGCCGTCATGAGGTCTTTCTGGTTGACCACTTTTGGCTCTACTTCGAAATCAACATAAGGTGTAGATGTATAGCTCTCGGGAGACAGCTGAAATTTATTGTAGCTGGAAGTCACTAAAGGATAAACAGCATAAAACTTTCCATAGGGCTGTTCCCACGACCACAGAATCTCATTAACGAGCGTACCGTCGGGATTTGTGTCCTTGTTGTAGAACCATGGCGTGGTGCTGAGGGTAGAAGTCGTTCCGCGGTAGCCTATGGAGGAGAAATGATCTGCAGCAGAGAATGTTTCAACAACATTCGCACGAGGAGCGATGCGGGAACGGTGTGTCGTTCCGGCTTCTGTGTTCGTCTCTGCCTTGCGTGGCATACTTTCTATGCCGGCCGTAGTGGTTTCTATAAGGCAGGTGTTGCCATCGCCACCCTGCACATCCAATTTCTGTGAAGTAAGTTCTTCAGGAGTGAGGTTCAAGGGCGCGATCTGCTCTGCAAAAGCTGCACGGCTCAACGGACTGCCGGGCAGAGCACGACTGGCAGCTGGTCGGTGCGTGCCGTTCTGCGCATTAGAGACAATATAAGAAACCGCTGCGCCACGGTCGCCTTGATTGGTTGTATCATCGAGATCGTTATCAGAACAAGCACCGAGAGTCATCCCCATAATACAGAGAAAAGCAAACGCTGCCTGATGCACCGAATGCTTATGATATTGCTTGATATTCATATTGCTTGATTTTACTGTCGTATTACTCTTCTTTTTTCATTCCCACAAATTATTCTCAGAGAACTTCCGCGTTCCGGTAAGATCTGTGTCTTCATCATCTTCTTCGAGAGGTTTGATGGTAACATTCCCCCCGTTGCCACCACCTGGCTGCACAGCAGGACTAGAAGCCAAGAACGTAGTTTCGTCACAAAAAGCCACGACTGTACTTACAGGTTTGACATACATTTTCTTTATATATTCGCATTTTTTCATCGTTCCTCTTCGTTATGTTTTCTAATACTATTTTGTGAAATTAAATACAAAAAAACACGGGTAAAAGACAGACTTATTATGACAACAAGTCTGATACACAATCTCTATTCTGTGTTTCTTCTCTCTATTATTTCTGATTCAATTCACAAGTTTCTAGGATAGTTTTAATCAATTCCAACCACAAAGGTTTCATATTTATCCTGGAAAAACAAAATCCGTTTAACTTTTTTTCTTAAAAAAACGGACAAAAAGGAGAACTTTCTGGAAATATCACTCTATTCCGCTCGCCTTTTTCTTTGCTGTGCGGATCTGCTGGCGGGCTGTTTCGATGATGGTATCGATGCTGCGGGCGTAGTCGGAGGAGGAAATGTCAACTTTCATGTCGGGATCGATGCCCATCTCGGTCATGCGCTTCTCACTGTCGTACATGGGGCTGGCGGAGAAGCGGAGGGTCCAGCCGTTGGGGAGTTCGCTGGTGAACGGCAGGCCTGCGCCGCCACCCGTGCGGTCGCCAATGACGGTGACGCGCGGCAAACCTTTGAGGAACATTACGAAACTGTTGGCGGCACTAAAGGTGCGGCGATTCGTGAGGATGCAAACGGGCTTTTGCCAGCGCAAGCCCTTGAACGGCTTAATGCGGATGGCCTCCATGGGGGAGAAATCGTCGTGGCGCGGGCCTCGCTTGTGCTGCATATAGGCGCACGTGGTGGGTTCGTTGATGAAGAGCGAGGCCAGTTGCTCCGCACTGGTGAGCAGGCCGCCGCCGTTGCTCCGCACATCCACAATTAGGCCGTCGCACATGGCCAGGGCGCGCATCATTTCTTGCAGGTTGCCACTACCCAGAGGCGAGGCGAAGGAGGCGCAACGGATGTAGCCTACATTGTCCGAAAGCACGCGGTAGCGCAGTCCGCTACCCACGCGGAAATCTTCGCTGCGCCCGAGATAGCGACGCACGAGCGAGTCAGAGAAGTTCATAGGGAAATCGTCAAACCAAGCACCGTAGCGCGCCACATCGTGGGCGGCACTGAGATTCACATGGCCGTCGCGAAGCTCTGCCGTCATTCGGCGCAGAACCTCGAAAAGCTGTTCGCTCCGCATATTGTCCGTAACGCCCTGACGGTAGCGTTCGCGCACAGCCGCCCAGTCCAAACCGTATTCCTTATTCTTATAATCGAAAAAACAATAGTGTTCGTCAATAAGTTTCCAGCACGTCTCGAAGTTGCCCGTGGGCGTATTGTCCGCCATGTCCTCTGTGATGCAGGACGAAAGTAAGCCAGCGAGGAGCGAAAGAAAAAAGAGGTAAAGTGTTCTCATCGTAAGAGTTTATTTCAGTAGTCGCAATCGGCGCGTGTAGCCAACGACAAATTGGTTCTGCCAGTGGTGAGTTTTGATATGGTTGAAACGACTCTGCCGCACATCTGCGCCATAACCCAGCGTGAGGCGCGAGCGGCCCAGCGGGAGGGAGAGCGTGGTGAGAAAATAGAGTGAGGGCGCATTGCCCACATGAGAAACCACGCAATTATGGTCGCGGTGGCCAAGACCGAACAACTCATAGTAGGACTGCCCATAGGCAGGCGAGAAAGCCAGTCCGGCGAGAGGCACTGCCACTTCTGCGCGCGCCTGCCATTGCTGCCGCCCCACGCGGAAGTCATATTCCGCCAGCCCTGCTGCTGCCACATCCATGAAGAGCCTACCCTGCGCCGGATTGTTCCCATTTCGCGTGTTGTAGGTGACGCCCGTTCCGGCCTCGACCAGCGGACCGAAAGCCAGGCGAAAGGGGCGTTGAACAGACCTTTTATTCCACATCCACCCCACTCCCATTCGCAGGTTGGCATCCCATTCGCGGCCGTCGCCCGACAGCCCGGTGAGATGAGCGGCATCGGCTCTGTAGTGCGCCACCACCGTCACGCGGCCGCGCCCCCAGCGAGCATTGCGCTCCGTGCGGTGGCTAACGGAAAATCCCGCCCCGACATAGTCCTGCGGACTCAAATAAGTGTCGAGCACATGGGTGCGCCCAACGCCGAAGAGCCAGCTGTGGTCAACGGCTCGCAGCGTATCGGCCCGCTGTGCCGACAAAGGCAGGGCGGAAAGTAAGAAAATGAGGGATATGAGGTGTTTCATAATAGGTTGTAGGCAAAAGAAAATGAATAGGATAATGCGCGCCGTGATTTTCCTTATTGTGTCAGCTGGCATCCTTATTGTGTCAGCTGATAGCCTTATTGTGTCAGCTGACAGCCTTATTGTATCTCGGACTGGTCGGACGAGTCGGACCAGTCTGAGAAGAATCTGACCCGTCGGACCAGTCTGACTAGTCCGACTAGTCTGAAAAAAGTCTGACCAGTCCGAGAAAAAATCGCTCTCAATTAGTTCTCCTCTTCCTCCTTCTCCATCTCGTTGACACTCTTCACGATCTTCTCGCGGAGGTCCGACTTTTTCAAGCCGTTATAAATGAGATAGGCCAAGAAGAGAGCGGCGAGGCCGAAAAGGACATAACCCAGTTCGTGGCTATAACGCATGGCCAATTTCACTACCTGCTCTTTGGTTTGAACACCTGGGATGCGCGAAATGAAATAGCCAATGATGGCTAAGACAGTGTTCCATGCGCCGGCGCCCAACGTGGTGTAGAGGAGGAAAGGACCAAGCTTCATGCCCGACAGACCTGCCGGAATGGAGATGAGCTGGCGAACAGCGGGCACCAGACGGCCGAAGAAAGTGGCCGTAGCCCCGTGGTCGCGGAAATACTCCTCTGCGCGAGCCACGCTCTCCTCGGTGACGAGGCAGAAATGCCCCCAACGGGAGCGGGCAAACTTATAGATGACAGGGCGGCCCAACCAGCGCGCCAGGAAATAGTTGACAAGTGCACCGACATCAGCTCCCAGCGTGGCGAAGACAACAACCAGGACGATGTTCATACTCGGGTCGCTCATCGAGAGCCACGCCGCAGGCGGCACCACCACCTCGGAGGGGAAGGGGATAAACGAACTCTCGATGGCCATAAAGGCAGCCACCACCCAATAGTTGAGGTTCTCCAGAACCCAGGCAATCAATGTTGCGGAATCCATACTTTTCTGTCTTTTCTTTTTATTTGTGGCACAAAGTTAATGGAAAAGGAAGAGACGGCAAAACAGGGGCTTAGCGCTTCTTGGGCTTGAGGCAAACGAGGGGTATGAGCATTTCTTCCATAGAAATACCGCCATGTTGGAAAGTATTGCGATAGTATTGTGCGTAATAGTTGTAGTTGTTGGGATAAGCAAAGAAGCGCGAACCTTGTGCGTAGATATAAGCGGTGGAGAGGTTGGGCGAGGGCAGGCCGAAGCGGCGAGGGTCTTTCATCTCAAACACTTCGCGGGCGTTGTAGCCTAAGTTCTTGCCCAACTTGTAGCGCAGGTTGGTGTTGACGTTTCTGTCGCCCACCACCTTGATGGGCGCATCCACGCGGATAGAGCCGTGGTCGGTGGTGATAAGGATTTCGTAGTCCATCTCCGCCAGCTTGGTGAAGAGCTGCTTGATGGCCGTGTGTCTGAACCAGCTGAGCGTGATGGAGCGGTAGGCAGCTTCGTTGGAAGCCAGCTCGCGCACCATTCGGCTTTCTGTGCGGGCGTGGGAGAGGATGTCGATGAAGTTGATAACAAGGACGTTGAGCGGCGTTTCTGTGAGCTGCTTGATTTGGCCAAGGAAATGGTCGGCACCCTGCGAGTCGTTGAGCTTGTGGTAGGTGAACTTCTCTTTTCTGCGGTAGCGCTCGAGCTGGTGGCCAATGAGGAGTTCTTCGTTGAGGTTCTTTCCTTCGTCCTCGTCCTCTTCCACCCAGAGTTCGGGGTACATCTCGCGAATTTGCAAGGGCATGAGGCCGGAGAAGATAGCGTTGCGGGCATACTGCGTGGCTGTGGGGAGGATACTAAAGTAGAGGTCTTCGTCGATGTCGAAGTCGTCGGTGAGTTCGCGGCTCAGCTCGCGCCATTGGTCGTAGCGGAAATTGTCGAGCACAAGGAGAAATACTTTCTTTCCTTCACGTAGGCGCGGAAAGACGCAACGCTTGAACACATCGGGACTCATCAGCGGACGATCGTCTGGAGTATTGACCCAGTGCTCATAGTTCTTGCGGATAAATTTGGCAAAGGTGAGGTTGGCTTCCTCCTTTTGCATGGCCAGCATCTCGTCCATACTGCCGCCCGTCTCGGAGAGCTCTATCTCCCAATAAACGAGCTTGCGGTAGAGGTCCTTCCATTCCTCGGGCGTGGAGGTGTCGCTGATTTGCGCGGAGATTTTCTGAAACTCCTGGCGGTAGCTGCTCTGCGTCACCTCGGCCACAATCTCGCGCTGGTGGATGTTCTTCTTCAGCGTGAGAAGAATCTGCATCGGATTGACGGGTTTGAGCAGATAGTCGGCAATCTTAGCGCCGATGGCCTGGTCCATAATGTCCTCGGCCTCATTCTTCGTCACCATCACCACGGGCACATTGGGTTGCATGTCTTTGATGCCAGCCAGCGTTTCGAGACCTGAAAGGCCGGGCATATTCTCGTCGAGAAAAATGAGATCATAAGCGTTGTCGCGGCAGAGGTCGATAGCGTCCTGTCCGTTGGAGCAGCTGGTCACTTCATAACCTTTGCGCTGCAAAAAAAGGATGTGAACATTGAGCATATCAATCTCATCGTCCACCCAAAGTAGTCTTCCTTGTGTCATATATTTCGTAGTGTGCTATTAATTGGGATTTTTAGCAATGTGCATAAGCGCAACAGTGCCGCAAGAGGAGGTGTGCGCGAACCCATTCATCAGATTGAACAAACGAATGAAGTTCACAATCCTTATCTTGCTTGTGTGCAAAAATACGAAAAAGGAGAATTAAGCTATTGTTACAGACGCCTTTTTTGCCACCTCTACCACTCAGAAGAAGAATATCACAAGAAAAAAAACATCAGAAATCATAAAAAAGTTTACTTCTTGTTGTATGTCCAAAGATTAGTAGTACATTTGTCGCAACTTCCTAAATACGGAATAAACGAATAATAACTTAAATATACAAAAGACAATGAAAAAGATTCTTTTCGTAGCTGCTGCAGCAGTTATGACTTTCGCTTCTTGCGGCAACAAAACAAATGGTAACGGTAACGGTACTGATAGCATTGCCGACAGCACTGCTGACAGCACAGTTTATGCTGGTGTTCTTCCTGGTGCAGATGGTTCTGACTCTGTAACTATCACACTGAAGTCTGACAGCACTTTCACTCGCACTCACTCTGGCAGCCAAACTGAAACTGGTAAGTACAGCGTTGATGCTAAGAACATCCTGACAACTGTTGCAGGTGCTGACAGCGATTTCTACGCTATGACTCCAGACAGCCTCACTATGCTCGGCGCTGACAAACAGCCTGCTGCTAGCGGTCTGCCTTATGTTCTGAAAAAGGTGGCTAAGTAAGAAAACTACGCACTATTAGCGTAACAATAAAGCAAATACGCTCCTCTCTCTCCCTCTGTCCTCCGACAAGGGAAAGAGAGGATTTTTTGTGGGAATAAAAGTAGGAAAAGACTTTTTATCCTGTAAAATATCCTTTATAATTGTTTTAGTATAAAAATAAATACCATAAATTTGCACATAATACATAACTAAAAACAAATGAATTATGAGTAAAAAACTTTTAACCCTAACCCTCGCTATCTTGAGCATAAGCTTCGCCTTTGCCCAGAAAGTAACAGTTCCAGAACCTGAATTCTCCGATCAAACGTATCTCCTTACCTCAAATACCGAATACGTAAAACTACCGAGAGAAACAGGCGTAGTAAAAACAAAAGCCGGAGCTTCAGTATATCTGACAGGTATCGGAAAGATCAAAACACGCATCTCTCTACCAGGCACAACATCAAGCGTAGCTGCAAAACAAGGCGAAGATGTACGCCTGATTATAAAAGCTGCCAACAATGCAACAGATCCTAACTCTTTCATAAGCATCTTCAAATTTGAAGTAAAGGGAAAAGAAAGAAGAGCACAAATCGCCGAAGCTGGAACATTCTCAGGCAGCAAGTCAAATTCCTTAGGCCAAATAGAGTTCCAAGCCAAGAAATATGGCACAAGCTCATACCTCATAGTCTTAGAAGGCCTCCAGCCAGGGGAATATGGAATTTCCTTAGGAGATCCAGACAAATTGAATGAGAAGAACAGCATGAAGATTACCACCTTCAGCGTTAAATAAGAAAAAAACATAAAAGCCCTTCTTTTACTGTTCAAAAAGAAGCACAAATCAAACATCAGGTGAGCCTCCCAAACGGACTCACCTGATATTTTTATAATCCGCCCTAACTGCTCCTTTTCTTCGCTTGGTTGCCCCCAAAATACAACCGAGCCTTCTGCCTCAAACACAAAAAAGAGACTCCCATCAGATGATTGCTCTGATAGGAGTCTCTTATTTTAAAAAAGGCGGCGACCTACTCTCCCGTCTTGTGGACAGTACCATCGGCGCAACCGGGCTTAACTTCTCTGTTCGGAATGGTAAGAGGTGGAACCCCGGTGCTATAACCACCTAAATAAGTCTGACATCATTGCAAAATCATAACAA
>NZ_JACICA010000006.1 GCF_014195585.1 Alloprevotella rava
AATAAGGATGTGAGCTGACAGGCTTATGGGAGCCGCGGATACAATAAGGAAAATGACGAAGAAACGAGGAGGCGTTTTTAGGGAAAATAGTGCAGGAAAGGAGGAATTATGTTGTAAAATGCGGTTATCCTGGTGGTTTTGCAAACTTTCTGCCGATTGTGGATGGCGAGAAAGTTCGGATTTTCAAGAAGAAGCAGGAATTTTCGGATTTTCCAGACTGCGAGTGACTGCAAAATTCTGTCAAGTTTTGAGACGGTTGGATAAAGCTCGGCAAAGAAGAGAAGGCCAACAAGGCGAGAGAAACAAAAACTGAGGAAAGCGGGAAATGAGCATTCACAACTACTACCGATACTTAGAAAAGCGGCAGATATTCGGACGCATCAGCAAGAGGGCTGCGGATTTCCTTTTCCAATAAAACAAAGAAGGTAAGACGTGCAGAAGCACGAGCTTACCTTCCTCAAAAATTTGCGAGATTAAAATATAAGCCTGAAGGAAGTTTCCTCCAGACTTATTATTCCATTAGAACGTCAGTTCAGCACCTGCCTTGAACTTAACGACCTTCTTAGCTGCGATCGTCATCTTCTCGCCAGTTGCCGGGTTACGACCTTCGCGAGCAGCACGCTCTGAAACAGAGAAAGTACCGAAGCCAACGAGAGCTACTTTGTCACCTTTCTTCACTGCACCTGCGATAGCTCCAAGAGTAGCATCGAGCGCTTTCTTTGCATCAGCCTGGCTCAATTGAGCATTTTCGGCGATGGCTTTAACTAATTCACTTTTGTTCATTGCAATTGTATTTTTAAAAAATAATACTTATAAATTCCGTTAAATACAGGGC
This sequence comes from Alloprevotella rava, assembly GCF_014195585.1. Lineage (GTDB taxonomy): Bacteria > Bacteroidota > Bacteroidia > Bacteroidales > Bacteroidaceae > Alloprevotella > Alloprevotella rava. Next base: position 836 of record NZ_JACICA010000006.1, read on the forward strand.
AAATATAAAGTAACTTAGAGAGTTGCACAAATTTTTCTTATATTTTTTGCTAAAAAACACACAAAAATACACTTTTCACAGGAAAAATCTTACTTTTCCCCGTATTGACGGAGCTTTTTAGGCCTTGTAGAGAAAAATGTTTGCGGAGTGCTCGTCATCAGAATTTGAGGGACGCACACTCCGCAAATGATGTCAAATGACAGCCACTTTGGCCACGATGCCACTGCCTGCATCGGCGGTGACCACAAGAATATAGTAGACCCCCGTTGCCACTCGCTGTCCGTTCTGATTGCAGGCGTTCCACACGAAAGAGCCACCGAGCGATTGGCCGCTGGCTACTACCTGCCCGCCTGTGGTCATCACTTTCACTTCAGAATTTTCTGTCAGTCCGGTGATGGTGACATTCCCATGATAGTCGGGGCGGACGGGATTGGGATATACTTTTACCTGTTGCTCGTCGAGCTTCTCATAGGGCCGCGTGGCTTTGCCCTGATAGGAACATAAGCCTGCATCGGTGCCTATCATGACTTCGCCCGTCTCCGAGTTGACTGCCAGGCTGTAGATATTATCGGAAAGCAGCGGCGTTTGAGCTGCCGTGAAATGCGCTAAAATTTTCGTTCCTTCGGGGCTTACGAGATACAAGCCGCTACCGTAAGTCCCGAGCCACTTACGATTCGCGCCATCCACTGCTACGGACGAGACAGGGACATTGGCCAGCAGATAGTCGGCATAATTAGTGCCATCGTTGCGCGGTACTTTCACCTGCGTAATGGTAAAGTTCTCTTTGAACCAATCTGCCGGTTTTTCCACAACAAAAACGCCGCTTGCCGTTCCCACCCAAAGCCAGCCACTGCGATCCTGCGCGAGGGCATAGACACTTTGGAGATCCACGCGCGTTCCGTCCTCGTTGAGAGCAGCAGAACGATAGCGTTCGACATCGTCAGAGAGATTGGCGGGCGTGCTATTGAAATTCAAACAGAGAAGTCCCGACACATGATTGCTCACCGTACGGCGTGACGCCACCCACAGGTTGTTGTTGTTATCAATCAGCGTGCGCTCGAGCGTGGGAGCCATGCGCAACGAGGGGGAATAGACTTTCGTCCAAGAACCATCGGCCAAGAGCACGCGCAGAACGGTGTCCACCTGATTATTAACCATCCAGAGATTGCCCTGCTTATCATAGCTCAAGCCATCTAAGCGAATGTAGCGTTTATTCCCATCGGGCACGGCCGACTGAAGGGCTGCGTTGTCGTTGGAATAATACTTAGAAAACTGCTGGTTGCGGAACTCATACAGTCCCGTAGTGCTGGTGGCGAAATGGTGGGACGCATCGGCGGGGTCCTGAATGACACTCGTTATATCGCGGTAGACCACGCCCGTTTTTGTTGCAACGCCGCTTTCCTGGAAGGAACTCCAGCGACTGTTTTCATATGTCATCAGCGTGGCAGGATAGTGCACTCGATCGTAGGGGTCGAGGCGTCCGCCAGCCACCAGCAGACGCGGACCGACATAAGACATATAATAACAGAGGTCGCGCTTCGGGCCGTAGCCCCCTATGGGCGTTTCCACCGCCTGAAAGGCACTTCCGCTGAGTTTGTAAGCCTGGAGTTGTCCGTCAGACGTAGTCACCCAAAACGTTCCATTATTGGCGCGGCTGACTTGCTTCCACGACGCGCTGGCAGCATAGGATGAGAGATGGTCGGGATTAGTGGCTTCGCAAACATTCAGTTCCGAAGCGTTGGCAAAAACTGCTTTCTGAGCATCGGCATAAAAAGAGGTGAAGACAGACGCCGAAAGCTGGCTGACCGTGAGGTTTCCCGCAGCAGGCGAACCCTTGAGGGCGTAGAGCCCCGCAGCAGAGGAATAGAAAAGTCGGCCCGCAAACGGCATCAGCTGGAGGGCCGTTTCGCTGCGCGCCGTTTGCCAACGCGTGGCATCGGAGGGATTGTCGGAGAGCAGGCAATAAGTCAGTGCCCTATTACGCGCGGCAAAGATTGCCCCATTGAAAACAGCCGCCGCACGGCAGTTGGTTCCCAAGACATAAGAGCCCTTCACCTCCCTCTTCTTGAGGTCGATGACGACAACGCCCGTACTGGTGGCCAACGCCGCCCAGTCGCCCGCCACATTGAGGGCGTTGAGCTGTGCTGTACCGTCGCTGCTCGTCTTGAGCTGCGGGATGTTGAGGATGCGGCCATTGTCGAAAAGCAGGTCGATATTTGCATTGGCATAGACCAAGACGAGACAGCGCTGCGTGGTGGAATAGCCCATCAGACTTACGGACTTATCGCTGAGCCCTGTTAGCTTCGTGAGTTGGCGCACCTCGGAGTCCGCAGGACTGTAAGAGAGTAAATTTCCATCGTAGAGGGCGTAGATGCGATCGGCCGCCGGTTGGTTGAAGATACAATTATGATAGGCTGGAAAAAGTGTCCAACCGTCGGTGGGTGTGGCCGAGGCTGTAAAAAACACAAGCAGCAGCGCGGCCAGAAGGATTGAGAGTTTGCGCATTCGGATAAAGATTGTCATGAACGGGGAGGGAGCAGCGATTTATTTCTCTTTATTGAGAAACGCTACGAGCTTCGCAACAGCGCGGGCGCGGTGGCTGATGTTGTTTTTCACCTCAACGCCCAACTCGGCAAAGGTCTTACCGGTTTGCTCGGGAGAGAAGACGGGGTCGTAGCCAAAGCCCTGCGTGCCGCGCTTCTCTGGAGCAATTGTTCCCTCAACGATGCCTTCGAAGAGGTGCTCCTCCCCTTTCTCTATTAACGCGATAACGGTGCGGAATCTTGCGCTGCGGTCCGATTTATTTTTTAGTTCGTCGAGCAAGTGGGCGGTGTTGGCCTCCGCATCGTGGCGATCGGGGTAGGCATAGCGGGCGGTGTGAACTCCGGGGCGACCACCGAGGGCGGTCACCTCCAGACCGGTGTCGTCGGCAAAGCAGTCGAGGCCGTAGTGGCTATAAACGTAGCGCGCCTTTATCAGCGCGTTGCCTTCGAGGGTGTCAGCGGTTTCGGGAATATCGGTGTCGCAATGGATGTCGCCCAAACTGAGCAGTTCGATATGGTTGCCCAAGATGGCGCGTATTTCTTCGAGTTTGTGAGCGTTGTTAGTGGCGAAAACGAGGCGTTTCATGTTCGGTATATTTATGGGTGTGATGTTTTTACTATTTGAAGGGGGATGTCCGAAAGTTCTGCGGCCATATCGGAAAAGGACGACCAATAGCTGCCCAGGAGTTTCCGTGTGCGCGATAAGCAGAAGAGGTCGACCACGGCATCTTGCATTCCGCTCAACGTGTCGCGCCGAACACTCTGAACGGGTTGCGCCACAATGCGACCTGGAAAGGCGTTTTCCAAACGGGTGCGGAGCGCGAGCGAATCCGTGGCAAGGAAGAAGCACACGTTGGCGTCGGCGTTCACCTCTCGCTGCATGGCGGCGAGAAAAGCGGCATCGGTGCTTTCGGCTATGGAGCGCACGCTGTCGGTACGGCGAATGTGAACGCCCACTACTCTATCCTCGAACGTGCGGCAGATGTCGTCGATGCGCTGCTGCAAAGCGGGGACGGGGTGTAGAAGTTGGGCAAGATGGACGCCATAGGGCTGGAGGACATAACCCGTGGACACATATATATTATTATAGGTGTCGATGAGCCGCGGTAAGCTATCGTCGGTCGCACCATTGAAATTGACCAACTGGAGGTCGTAGCAGGCGCGGCGCAGCAAGGCGGGCAAGTGCAGGTTGCGGCGCGACTGCGGCACGTTCCACCAATGCCGCTCGCCAATAAGGAGCGGGGTGAGCGGAGCCGTCGCGAAGAGGTCGGCAAAACTGGCGCGACACTCGGCATTGCAGGCCCAGTCCACGCGCAGGCTGACATCGAGGCGAGAAAGCGTCAGGGCGGAGAGCACAACGCGAAGCCGGTTGCACAGTCCGCCCTGAGGAACTATCGTGACTTGTTTCATTTTTGATTGTCAGGCTCGTAACCGTTGAGAGTTGTCCACTCGGGCACCACGAGGTGTTCTTCTTCGGGCATCGGGAGGTTCTCTTGCTTCGGCGCAGCCATGGCTTGGCGCTTGGCCTTTATGCGGTCGAAGCCGTAGCCAAAGACGCCGATGACTTTCGACTGACTGACGAACGCTTCGGGGTCTATATTCTGGATGAAACGAAAGATCTGTCCGCTCTCGCGTTTCTTGGCCAGCACCACAAGCACCTTGCGCGAAGCATGGGTGTACCAGCCTTCGCCATCGAGTACGGTCACGCCGCGCCCCGTAGAGGTGATGGCGTCTGCTATCTCGTTGTACTTGTTGGAAAAGATAAAGAACTGCACGGATTGTCGGCCTCGATCCACAACGAAGTCCAGCAATATATTTGTAACGATCAGCGTGCAGTAGCCGTAGAGAAGTTGCGAGATATTGACAGACTTAAGGAGTATACTGGAAGAAATGATGAAGATGTCGACAAACATAATCACCTGGCCCAGCGTGACGTCTTTGTATTTGTTTATAATAGCTGCAATGATGTCCGTACCGCCTGTAGAGCCGTTGGAAAGAAAGACGATGCCCAGTCCGATACCTTCGCAGGCCGCTCCGAGAATGGTGCTCATGAAAGCGTCCTGCCGAACGATCTGCGGCATCTGTTTATAGATAATATCAAACTCTCCAGGATGGGTCATACCAAAGTTGATCATGAAGTCGTGCCCCATCTGGAGGAACACCGTAAGCATGATGACGCCGTAGATGGTCTTGATGCTGAACCGCCAGCCCATAATCTTCACCGAGAGTATGAGAAGGAACACGTTGACGGAGAAATACGTGACGGCAATAGGAATTCCGAAACCATAGAACAGGATCGAACCGATACCCGCAACGCCGCCCGACGTAATTTGATAAGGCAGCATGAAGCAGTTAACGCCCACGGCGTAGAGCGCAAGGCCGAAAGTGATAAACAGGTAGTCTTTCAGTTCCAAGAACACCTGCTCTTTCGTGACAACGGGCTTATTAAAACTTAGCATAGCAATGTTTTAAGTAAGAGAGAGCCCCTCCCTCGCGGGAGGAGCTTTGAGATGTTTTTATTTGATGACGATATTGACGATGCGTCCGGGCACTACGATAATCTTCACAATCTGCTTGCCATCGAGATAGCGAGCTGTGTTCTCGTTTTCGAGGGCGAGCTTCTCCACTTCCTCCTTCGGAGCATCGGCTGCCACGTCGATGGTGAAGCGCGTCTTACCGTTGAAGGAGACAGACATGGTGATGGTGTCCTCCTTGAGGTAGCTCTCGTCAAACTCAGGCCAGGGAGCGTTGACCACACTCTCTGTGTGGCCGAGCCGCTGCCAGAGTTCCTCGCAGATGTAGGGGGCGAAGGGGGCGAGAAGGGCTACAAGCTGCTCTAACACCTTGCGACTGTGGCACTTCTGCTGTCCCAGCTCCGTTGTGGCTACCATAAAGGCCGGAATACTTGTGTTGTAGGAGAATTCCTCAATATCCTCGCTCACTTTCTTGATGAGCTTGTGGAGGCTCTTGAGGTTGTCCTTCGTGGGCTCTGTTTCGTCGATGGTTTCAAAGAGGTTCCAGAAGCGGCGCAAGAAGCGAGCGGAGCCGTCAACGCCGTTGCTGTCCCAGGGCTTACTCTGACTGATCGGGCCAAGGAACATCTCGTAGAGGCGGAGGGTGTCCGCGCCGTAGCGCTCAATAATATCGTCGGGGTTCACTACGTTGAACATCGACTTACTCATTTTCTCCACTGCCCAGCCGCATACGTATTTGCCGTCTTCCAGCACAAATTCGGCCGTTTCAAATTCGGGGCGCCATTTGCGGAAGGCTTCGGTGTCGAGGATGTCGTTCTCAACGATGTTTACATCCACGTGGAGGGGCGTTGTCTCATACTCGTCCTTGAGTCCGAGGCTCACAAACTTGTTGGTGTCCTTGATGCGGTACACGAAGTTTGAGCGGCCCTGAATCATTCCCTGATTCACGAGTTTGCGGTAGGGTTCTTCCTCGCAGCTCACGCCGTTGTCGTGGAGGAATTTGTTCCAGAATCGGCTGTAGATCAAATGGCCGGTAGCGTGTTCCGAACCGCCCACGTAGAGATCCACGTTGCGCCAATAGGCATCCACCTTCTCGTCCACAAGAGCTTTATCATTGCGAGGATCCATATAGCGAAGGTAATAGGCCGAACTGCCTGCAAAACCGGGCATCGTACTAAGTTCGATGGGGAAAACGGTTTTGTTGTCGATTTTAGCATTTTCAACAACGCAGCGGTTTGTTTCGTCCCACGCCCAATGGGTGGCGTTGCCCAATGGAGGCTCACCGGTTTCGGTGGGGAGGAACTTTGTCACTTCGGGGAGCAGGATGGGGAGACAATCCTCTGGGATCATCTGCGGCATACCGTCCTTGTAGTAAACGGGGAATGGCTCGCCCCAATAGCGCTGACGACTGAAGATGGCATCGCGCAGGCGATAGTTGATTTTCACACGGCCCAGGTTGTGAGCGGTGACAAACTCCTTGGTAGCTGCGATGGCTTCTTTCACCGTCAGGCCGTTCAGGCTGAAGCCTTCGAGGCTCGTAGTGCCAGCGGCAGGACTGTTGGTGACGATTCCCTCCTTGGCGTCGAAACTTTCCTCGCTCACATCAGCCCCTTCGATAAGCGGGATGATGGGCAGGTTGAAGTGGCGCGCAAAGGCGTAGTCGCGGCTGTCGTGCGCGGGTACTGCCATGATGGCTCCCGTGCCGTAGCCAGCCAGCACATAGTCGCTGATCCACACGGGCACTTCTGCACCGGTGAACGGATTGATGCCATACGAACCGGAGAACACACCCGTCACACGGCGGTCGGCAATGCGTTCGCGCTCGGTGCGCTTCTTCGTGGCCTCAACATATTCCTTCACAGCGGCTTGCTGCTCGGGCGTGGTGAGACGCTCCACGAGTTCGCTCTCGGGTGCTAACACCATGAACGTTACACCGAAGATAGTGTCGGCGCGCGTAGTGAAAATCGTCACAGGCTCTTCTTGGCCCTTAATGCGGAACTGCATTTCCGTGCCTTCGCTACGGCCAATCCAGTTGCGCTGTGTTTCTTTGATAGAATCGCTCCAGTCAATCGTGTCGAGACCGTCGAGCAGGCGTTGAGCGTATGCACTCACGCGCAAGCACCATTGCTTCATCTTCTGCTGCACCACGGGGTGACCGCCGCGCTCGCTTACGCCGTCGACCACTTCATCATTGGCCAACACCGTTCCGAGGGCCGGACACCAGTTCACCATCGTTTCGCCCAGATAGGCGATGCGGTAGTTCATCAACACTTGCTGTTGCTTCACGCTGTCGTAGCTGTTCCATTCCTCAGCCGTGAAGCTGAGTTCTTCGCTCTGAGCCACATCCAGCTCGGCCGTTCCCTTTTCGGCAAAGTGGGCCGTGAGGTGTTCGATGGGCTGTGCTGCCTGGCATTTGTTGCAATAGAACGAATTGAACATTTTGCTAAAGGCCCACTGCGTCCAGTGGTAATACTGCGGGTCGCAGGTGCGTATCTCGCGGTCCCAGTCGAAGCTGAAACCAATTTTATCAAGCTGTTCGCGATAGCGGGCAATGTTCTTTTCCGTAGTCACTGCCGGATGCTGCCCCGTCTGAATGGCATATTGTTCAGCGGGCAAACCATAGGCATCATAGCCCATAGGGTTCAACACGTTGAAACCCTTCTGCCGTTTGTAGCGAGCATAGATATCGCTGGCGATGTAGCCCAGCGGATGCCCCACATGAAGGCCAGCGCCAGAGGGATAGGGAAACATATTCAGTACGTAGAACTTGGGTTTCGACGCATCCATCTCAACGTGATACGTCTTGTCCTTGGCCCATTGTTCGCGCCATTTTTTCTCGATTTCTCTAAAGTTATAATCCATTCTGATTATCGCGTTTTGTTATTTGGGGGCTAAATTACTTGAAAGCCTGCACAAAGCAAAAGGATAATCAACGATTTTCAGCCACGCGCTTATTGTGTGCCCCAATTTTCTTACGCTCCGCTACCTTCCAAGTGAGATATTGCCCCACAGAATAAGGCGGCCGAAAAATACAATAAGGCTGTCGACTGACACAATAAGGAAGCCAGCGGATACAATAAGGGCGCCAGCTGACAGCCTTATTGTGTCAGTTGACGCCCTTATGGGACAAATCGGTAGCCTTATGGACGCTATCACCGCCGTTGAGCAGTGATGACCCTTGTGGCTCTCGTGTTATTTCACAACCTTTTCGCCGTTGATGATATAAACGCCAGAAGTGGGCGTCAACACGCGACGGCCTTGCAGGTCGTAAGTCTCATTTTCTTTCTCGGTCTGCACGGCGGGAGTTTCGATACCTGTTGTCTTGCCCTTGCGCACAAAGTTCCAAACGCTTGCGCCCCAAGTGTAGGGTTTCAGCAGGACATACTTCCAGGTGTTCGCATTTGTGTACCAACCGTTCTGCGCATTCGGAACAACGATAGCAATTGCTTCATTACCTTGGTCCGTAGTGACGAGTTTCAATTCCCATGAGTAAGCCTGGCCCAGCTTGACACTCTGGTCGACAGCTGAAGAGGGCACATAGGCATAAGTATTGGTCAGCTTATTGCGCAGGCGAACCGCGCCGTTAGCTTGCTTCTCCACCAGCCAGAGATAGCTATCATCGTTCTCCACAAGGGTTTTGGACTTCACTTCCTTAGCAGCGGCATCACCAGCAGCATATTGTGCGGTGAAATAACCGTTTTGGATGTAATAATAGTAGTCTCCGCTCAAGCCGTCGAGCACTGATGTGCGTTCCATTTTGCAGAACTGCTCGTAGAGGTCAGTATAGCGTTGGAAAGTTTCACGGCTCACGCTGCCAGCAGCCAAGTCGGTCGTGGCAGGATCTACCACGGAAGAGCGGAGGAAATTGAGAGCTTCGGCGGTAGGTTCGCCCACTTCGCCCGGACGACTATTGGAGAGAATGCGATTTGCCTTGTTGACAAGACCTTGAAGCTGCGCCGTGAAATCCGTAACCTCCACGATGCGCCAGCAACCTGGATAGCAAAGAGCAGAGTCGGTGCCTGTGGTGGCAAAACCGGCTACATTCACAGAGAGAACGCCCTTGTTGCTACGCAGATTCAGGACACCGGCCTGATAGTCGTAGGGAGCGGTGGCTGTCATGGCTTTGCGCACGAACACAACGGTGGAATCCTTGTCATTCAAGGCTGCTTTCGCATCCACATTGGCAAGTTGGAGTTTTTTTCCGTTGAATACCGAACGAAGCACATAGCCTCCGCGCTGCTGCGGCTGGAAGAGGAAGAGTTCCTCGGGCTCTGTTTGCGGCGTGTAGTGGATCTTCAGATTGTTACCCACGGCATAGAGCGTAGAACCTGCAAAGCGTTTGCGATAGTAGGTAGACGCGCTCACGAGCTGATAAACCTTGCCCGCCTCGGGGAGCTTCACCTCGGCTTTCTTATAGTTGGCAATCTGCTGCGTGAGAGCTGCGAGGTTGGCCACATTGGCTGTGTCGGCACGGAAAACGTTTGCAGCCGCCTGCAAGAAGTTGTAGTCGGTCTGTGCAGGGTAGCCCACTGCGCCTGGATGGCTCTGCGCCAACAATGTGTCGGCTTCGGTCAATGCCTTTTCAGCAGCCGTTTGTCGCGGTGTCTCAAAGAAATGTTTCGCGTAAGTGATTTTGAGTGTATCGAGCAAAGAAGCGTGGGTTTGCAAGCGGAGGTAGAAATCAGTAAAACGGCGCTTTGCTTGCGGCAACCAAGACATTTCGCTGAGAGCCAGCAAGCGCGGATAGAGCTGATACTCGGCAGCAGCATTGTTGTTGCAACTCTCCGTCCAGAGACAAGCTTGCGCGCCGAGCAGGAGTTTCTCCTTGCCGCTCACCATAGCCACGGGGTTCACGTTATAAACTCTATCAACGCTGTTAACCGCTCCGTCGCCGTAGCCACCAATGTAGGGGGCGTCGATCTCTGTTTGAGCGGGCGACACCTGCAAGAGGTCGAAATAGAGAGGGAAGGAAGGCGTGAAAATACTGGTGAAACCTTTCGCCACAGATGCTTTGATGCGCTCGGGCGAAGAATATGCCATCACAATGGGCTTTACAGTGTACGAATTTTTCCAATGGTTGATAAGTTCGTCCCAAACTACCACGTCGCGGCCGTATTCTGTCTTGAGCCAAGTACCGAGGGTTTCAACGAGCCAGGGCTGGAGTTCCTCAACACCACTAAGACCTTCGTTTTTAATGCGGTCTTGGCATTGCTTGTTAGTACGCCAAACGGTGGTGGGGCATTCATCTCCACCAAGGTGTATGTAGCGGCTGGGGAACACGTCAACAACGTGACCGAGCACACACTTCAAGAAATCGATCACGCGGTCGTCGCCCACGTTGAGAACGTCCGTGCTGATTCCTTTCTCAGCGCGCACCGTGTAGTGCTTCGTTGAGTCGCACGACAGCCAGGGGTAAGCCGCTACGGCAGCCACCATGTGGCCCGGCATATCAATTTCGGGGATAATTTCGATATTGCGGGCACGAGCGTAGTCCACAATCTCGCGCAATTCGGTGAGGGTGTAGAAACAGCCGCGTCCATACTCAGTATCGTCGAAGAAGTCAACGCCCTTACTTGGATCGTTGATCGTCAGTGAGCGATTGCGCACTGCGCCCACGGTAGTCAAGCGCGGATATTCGGGAATCTCAATGCGCCAGCCCTGATCATCGGTCAAATGCCAGTGGAAACGATTGAGTTTGTAAACAGAAGCCACATCAAGCAGTTTTTTCACTTCTTCTTTCGTGAAGAAATGGCGCGACACATCGAGCTGAAAGCCGCGGTAGCCAAGTTGTGGGGCATCCTGAATGGTCAGATAGGGCAGTGTCCAAGCTGATTTATTGTCGAGCGTCTTACCATAGATGCTGCGTGGCAGCAACTGCCGCAAGGTTTGCAGCGCATAGAAGACTCCGCCGTACGCACCGCCTTCAATCTGTACGCCGTCGGCCTTGATTGTCAGTCGGTAGGCTTCCTGACCGAGCGCAGAGTTGATAGCAAGCGTAATGACAGGACTATTCTGTCCCGCACCAGTAGAGGGTTGCTGGTCGAGGTTGGGCAAAGCGATACCCGAAGTGCGCAGCAAATCATCAGCAAAAGTCTGGGCGAGCATCTTGAGAGAGTCGCCAGTGGCCACAATCCCCTTGAGCGTATTCACAGCCAATGTACCTTCGCTTTTCACTACGGAAGCGGGGTACGGAATAAGGGGAAGGGTGGCGCTTGTAGAGTTCAGGTCCTTTTCTTCCACAAAAGCCACTACGGAGTTGGCATCGCCGGGAGAATAGAATTTGATAGGATTACCAAGCCCCATACCGCCCCAAACATTGACACAAAGGTTGCCCGTTTCGCCGTGGGGCTTGAGGGTCAGTTCGCCCTGAAATGTGGGAATATCGAAGCGAGAATTGTTGCTGGCAGAGCTGGCACAATAGAGCGCAGAACCCGAAGACCTACCAGCATAGGTCAGTATCTGACCGAGTTGATTGGTGAGCGTGTAGCCTTGTGCGCTTGTGCCCTCCACTTTCCACAGCTGGTATTCGCGCCGAGCAGCGAAACTCGCGATACAAGGCTGACCAACGGAAGAGCCCGTCAGCACATAGTCGCCTTTGGTAAAGCGAAGATAATACCAGACAGTTTTGCTGCTGGTACTGATCGTTGGGAAAGTGCCCGCCACAGCTTGGGGAGCAAAAAACACCAACATCAGAAAAAAGAACAGGTAAAGGTTTCTTTTCATTATAATTTAGTTTAGGTATTTGAATGTTAGCCAGATAATTTTTGCGATTAGGTGCGCAAATGTACACTTTTACACATATACAACAAAACAATTTATTTCTTTTTGAGGGATATAATATAAAAATCGTTTTCATCCGTTCGAAAGATGAACAAAAGAAGTGGAACACTCTCTCCCTTATAGACCCACAAAAATATCCTTATTGCGTTTGAAAATACAATAAGGCTGTCAGCTGACATCCTTATTGCGTCAGCTGACACAATAAGGATATTTTTCGCGCCGCAGCAGTTCGCCTGCGCTGGCAGGATAGGGCAACTCCACACAACCTTCGCTTTTTCTGACAAAAGGATACGATAAAGGGACACACCGAAGCGTGTCCCTTCTTTCTTTAATGAATTGAATCGCGGATTAGAGATTCGGATTCATTTCTTTCCATTCTGCTACAGGAGGAATGATGCCGAGCTCAACAATTTCGTCGCGCATCTTGCAAAGATGCTCGTAAGATTTCTGCAAGCTTGCCAATTCGTCGGCAGTACCCTTCGGCTCAACGAAATGTACGCCCGTAGCGTCGATCGTTGTAGGCATAGCCATCATCACGTTCTTGAAACCGAGCGCGTCATTGTTTACGTAGCAACCTGCGGGCAAGGTGAACTTCTCGCCACCCATTGCAGCTTCAATCATCTTAACAGCATTGTAAGCGGGGCTCTGGAAAGAGCTACGGCCACGAAGCTTGATGATGTTTGAACCGCCTTGAACCGTGCGGTGCTTGATATCTTCCCACTTTTCGTCTGAGAGACCCATCTCGCAAAGGGGCTTACCGTCTACCTTCACATGAGATGCGAAAACGGCCATCTGCTCGCCGTGACCACCGTATGTGTGAGCGCCGGTCACTGCGTCCTGCTGAACGCCGAACTCAAGAGCCAGAGCCTGCTGCAAACGAGTGGAGTCGAGCGCTGCGAGAGAGGTGAGCTGGTTGGGCTTCAAGCCGGAGTGGATCAGAGCCGTCAGAGCTGTTACGTCAGCGGGGTTGAAGATCACCACTACGTGCTTCACATCGGGGCAGTACTTCTTGATGAAATCGCCGAACTCAGCTGCGATTTGGCAGTTGCCCTTGAGGAGATCCTCACGAGTCATGCCTTCCTTACGGGGAGCACCACCTGAAGAGATGATATACTTTGCGCCTGTGAAAGCTTCTTCGGGGTTAGTTGTCCATGTGATGTTTGCACCAGGGAAACCGCACTGAGCGATTTCGTCAGCTACACCGTGAAGACCCGGTTCAAAGATGTCATACAGACAAACGTTGGGAGTTAAGCCGAGCATCAATACGCTCTGCACCATGTTTGAACCAATCATACCGCCAGCACCGACGATGACCAGTTTCTCATTACTTAAATATGCCATTGGTGTATAAATTAAAAAGTTTGTTCGTTCAGATGATGAGCATTTCTGCTCCTGTTTGTAGTTTCCGCAAAAGTACCAAATTCTTTCGGGACATACACAAGGAATACTTTAATTTTTCTTCTCGAAAGGCCAAAAGGAATGGCTCTTTTGTCTTTTTGATTGGAAAAATCGTAACTTCGGCACGAAAAAGTAAGGCAGAGAACCTCTCTGCCACCTGACAAATACGTTCATACTATCATCATGCTCAACGAAATCATCACCAAGCGCGTCGACGCTCTGCGCAACTGGATGGAACACCACAATGCGCTCCAGGCTTTTATCATACCAACTGCCGACCCTCATAATTCTGAATATCTGGCCGACCATTGGAAGTGTCGGGAATGGCTCACGGGCTTCACGGGCTCGGCGGGTATTGCTGTGGTCACTAAGGATGCTGCGGCACTTTGGACAGATTCTCGCTACTGGTTGCAGGCGGCGGAACAGCTCGAGGGAACGCCGTTCCAACTCATGCGGGATGGCGATGAGGGTGTGCCGACTCTGAAAGAATGGCTCTGCGCCCAACTGCCTGCACAGGCCATAGTGGGTTGCTTCAGCGGCACAATGTCGACAGCAGAATACACGGATCTACTGGAGAATGCCTCATACCAACTCACAGCTGCGGCGGAAGATCCTTTCGACGAACTTTGGACAAATCGCCCTGCCTTGCCGCAACGCCCCCTCGTATTGCAACCGCTGGAGTATACAGGGATGTCGGTCGATGAAAAGATAACACTCATCTGGAAAAACCTGAAGGAGACCGAGCCGCAGGCACTTCTGCTATCGGATCTCTCTGAAATCGCCTGGACGCTCAATCTAAGAGGCGACGACATCGAGTTTAACCCCGTCTTCATGAGTTATCTGCTCCTGCGCCGTGAGGGAAACAGCGTGCTTTTCGTGGATGAGCACCAACTCACGCCAGCCGTCAACGAATACCTCCAAGAAAACCACATAGAGGCCCGCCCCTACGATGGTTGGAAAGAACTTATCCCCTCCGAGCTGGATTCTATCGCTATCCCCCACGAAGTAAACATCCAAGTGATGCGTACCGCGTTAGACGCTCACCTGAAATGTCCGCTCGTTTCTTCCCCCGTCCCCGCGCTCCGCGCCATCAAAACACCTGCCGAACAGCAGGGATTCAGAAGAGCCATGGAGAAAGACGGCTGCGCCATGGTGAGATTTTTGGAGAAATGGGAAGCCCGCCGCGGAAATGCGGCGTGGGACGAACTGCGCATCGATAAAGAACTAACAGCAGAACGAAGCAAAGAAGAAATGTTCTGCGGACTAAGTTTCAGCACCATTGCTGCCTACGGCCCGCATGGGGCTATCGTCCACTACGAAGCTGATGAAACCACCAATGCGTCTATTGATGGAGGGGGCTTTCTCCTCCTCGACAGCGGCGCGCAGTATGTAGACGGCACTACAGACATCACGCGAACGCTGCCGTGCGGACCGCTCACAGACGAGGAGCGGAAAGTGTACACGCTCGTACTGAAAGGCCACATTGCTCTTTCGTCGGCTCGTTTCCCCATCGGCACTTCCGGACTGGAACTCGACTACGCCGCGCGCCGCGCTATGTGGCAGGAGGGATACGATTTCGGGCACGGAACAGGACACGGCGTGGGTGCTCACCTCTGTGTACACGAAGGGCCTCATCAGATACGGAAAAACGTGCGCGACTGCACCCTCGTTGGTTTCCGTCCGGGCATGACAATCACGAACGAACCTAGTCTCTATGTGTCGGGTAAGTTTGGTGTGCGAATAGAGAACACGCTCCTCGTTGTCGACGATGGCGAAACGCCTTTTGGTCATTTCTGTCGGTTCGAAACCCTCACGCTCTGCCCCATCGACCTGCGCCCCATCGTGCGCGAAATGCTCACATCTGAAGAAATCTGCTGGCTCAACAACTACCACACCGAAGTGCGCCGCCGACTGCTCCCTCTCCTCCCCGCCCCCGCCCATCGCGCATGGCTCGAAGAGGCCACAAGAGAGTTTTAAGTGGTGATTATTAAGTAGAATAAGAGTTGTAGAGGATATTTCGTGGGTCATATGCATCACTCTCAGTATTTGACAATATAGCAATTCACGCCTCTGGCGGAGGCGCACTCTGCGTAACCGCGGGTGATACCCGAGCGAGAGCGAGGGAAAAACTGCGAGCTGGCAGACAACCCTGCTTCCGGCACTGACGGTGTCGCACTGAAAGCATGGAGAGAGTCTTCTCCCTCTCTCCCACTCAGAAAAAACTCGTATTTTTGTTGTCACGTTGTCACGGAGGAGAGAAGACGCTGATAGACAAGTGCTTATACGCGTGACAACAAAATATTCGTTGTCACACTGCTGTCACTTGTCGTCACGATTATAATATATACGTTCTCAGTTAGTTATACTCAAAGTGTGACAACGTGACGACGTGACAACAAAAAATAGAATCTTGGGAAGAGCGAGGTGGGAGCTGTGCGACGCTTCCTGCGTCGGAGGTTTGTGCATCCCTTTCCCACGGGTTCACCCTTCGGGCACCACCCGCGGTTAAGCATGGTGTGTCCCTGCCGGGGACAGTGGGTGAATACGCAACATTGCAGAGGGGTGTGGATGCAATAAGGGCGTGAGCGGACAGAATAGGAATGCGAATGAACACAATAAGGTTGCTGGCGGATAAACTTATTGTAGCCTCGAATGCAATAAGGGCGTGAGCGGACGCAATAAGGATGTGAACTGACAGCCTTATTGTATTCTCAAACGCAATAAGGATATTGACGACTTGCTTTATTGCTTTTCCACTTCCTCGCTAAGAAGTAAAAGTAAGAAGGCATCAATAATAGAATTTTCTAAAAATAGCTATATTTGCATTTATACTATTTTCTACTAACACCCTTTTTAAAATCAGCTTCAAAACTTAGAAAATTATGACTGCACAAAAAGTTGATATGTTTCTCATGGCAAACAATCACTACCTCCCGCAGAGCAAGCTACTCCTTCTCAGAGAACAATTACTTTCACTTGACGATTCATATTGGATAGTACTCACAACTATCCAATTTAAGAATCCCACAATGGCAGTCGTCCTTTCAATTTTCTTCTTCCACTTTGCTGTTGATCGCTTCTATATTGGTGATATAGCTTTAGGTCTGTTAAAGCTATGCACAGCTGGTGGCTTCCTTTTCTGGGCATTCCTTGATCTCTTTTTAATCGCTGGAGCAACAAGAGATCGCAACTATCAAAAGCTTCAAGCTCGTCTTCAATAAACTCTTAAATATATTATCAGCCGTGACTCATATCAGTGTTTGCCTTTAGCCACTTTCCGCAAAAGAGGGACAAACTGTACTAACCACTTTCTCCTCTTGTACTGATGGTGGAGGTACAAGAGCTACTTTATTCTTCTTAGGAGAAAATATCATTGAAGTCTTAGGGCTAAATCCTCATTGCTTTTTTGCAAAAATGTTATTAGTCTCCTTTGCCGTGCTAACTTATTCTCATCTGCAATAGCTTACAAAAAATCCGCAATGCCTATGAGCAGACATTGCGGATAAGGATTGTAGGCGGTCCAGAAATAGGCTGGAGCGCCGGTATTGTTATATGTAGAAATGCCGAAGTTCGCTCTTGACTCGAAAAAGGAGGGAGAGGCCGGCGGCGAACTACTACTCTTCTTCGCTCTTATTAGCGCGCTTGCGTGCCAGGTGGTCGAGAATCATCTTGCGCATACGCATCGACTTCGGCGTAACTTCCACAAACTCGTCCTCTTTAATATATTCGAGTGCTTCTTCCAAACTGAACACGATGGGCGGAATGATGCGCGCCTTCTCGTCAGTACCGGAGGCACGGACATTGGTGAGCTGTTTGGCCTTTGTCACATTCACAACGAGGTCTTTGTCATGGACGTGCTCGCCCACAATTTGTCCTGCGTACACTTCGTCCTGCGGATTGATGAAGAAACGGCCACGATCCTGGAGTTTGTCAAGGGCGTAGGCGAATACCGTACCGCTTTCCATAGATATCATTGAGCCATTGGTGCGGCGCTGAATCTCACCCTTGAACGGCTCATAGGTCTTGAAGCGGTGAGCCATGATGGCTTCGCCCTGACTGGCTGTGAGCACATTGGTACGTAGGCCAATGATGCCTCGAGAGGGGATATTGAATTCTATATCCACGCGCTCGCCCAGGTTCTGCATACTGGTCATCTCGCCCTTGCGGCGGGTCACCATGTCGATCATCTTAGAGCTGAATTCCTCGGGCACATTGATGGTCAGTTCCTCAATCGGTTCGCAACGCTTACCGTCGATTTCTTTATAGATCACCTGTGGCTGACCCACCTGCAGTTCGTAGCCCTCGCGGCGCATAGTCTCAACGAGGACAGAAAGATGGAGCACACCGCGTCCACTAACGAGCCATTTGTCGGCGTCGATTTGGTTGACGCGCAAAGCAAGGTCTTTCTCCAATTCGTGTTGCAAACGGTCGTTGATGTGGCGGCTGGTGCAGAATTTCCCTTCTTTACCGAAGAACGGACTATCGTTGATGGTGAACAACATAGACATGGTGGGTTCGTCGATAGCGATGGGCTCGAGCGCTTCAGGTTCGTTGAAATCGCAGATGGTATCTCCAATTTCGAAATTCTCCAAACCAACGATAGCACAAATATCGCCGCAATGCACTTCTTCGGTGCGCTTGCGTCCCATACCCTCAAAGGTGTGGAGCTCTTTGATTTTTGTTTTCTCTTGTGAACCGTCGCGATGAACAATCGTAACGTTCATGCCGTCTTGCAGCGAACCGCGGTGAACACGTCCCACGGCGATACGTCCCGTATAATTGGAGTAGTCGAGACTTGTGATCAAAAGCTGCGGCGTTCCCTCATTCATGGGAGGAGCCGGTATTTCTTTCAGAATCTCGTCCAGCAGGTAGTTGATATTATCCGTCGGCGTGCGCCAGTCAGCTCCCATCCAGTTGTTTTTGGCCGAACCATACACAACGGGGAAATTGAGCTGTTCCTCAGTAGCATCAAGGTCGCACATGAGGTCGAATACCATTTCGTACACTTCCTCGGGGCGGCAGTTAGGTTTGTCCACTTTGTTGACCACCACGATAGGCTTCAGTCCGATCTGCAAGGCTTTTTGGAGCACGAAGCGCGTTTGAGGCATCGGGCCCTCAAAGGCATCAACGAGCAAGATACAGCCGTCGGCCATATTGAGTACGCGCTCCACCTCTCCACCAAAGTCGGAGTGGCCCGGAGTATCAATAATATTGATTTTAGTGCCTTTATAGTTGATAGAGACATTCTTGGAGAGAATGGTGATACCTCGCTCTCGCTCCAACTCATTATTATCGAGGATTAGTTGACCCGTGGGCTGGTTTTCGCGGAAGAGGTTTCCGGCAAGCAGCATCTTGTCCACGAGCGTTGTCTTACCGTGGTCAACGTGGGCAATGATGGCGATGTTACGAATGTCTGTCATATTTTCTTTTATCTGATATTTACGGCTTTACGGGACTATTCCCGCCTGCCGTTTCTTTTCGGGGTGCAAAAGTACGAATTATTATTGGAAAGAAATAATAATCAAACCCATAAAAGCTTGAGGGAGCAGCAGGCGTCTCTCCGTGAGGGGACGGCAAAAAACAAGAGAAGCGGCCAACGCAACGAACGCGCTGACCGCTTTTTTAGAGATATTGCGGAGAAGACTCAAGAGGCTAAATGCCCCGACTTATCCGGAGATGATTTCAGCTTGTTTAGAAAACCACTTTCTTACCATTGACGATATACACACCGCCTTTTTGGGGGGCTTTCTGGGAGATGCGACGGCCTTGGAGGTCGAAGATCTGCGGTGCGAGGTCGGTGGAGATAGCGGCATTGCTGATACCCGTTGTCTCGTCTGAGGAGATGGGCAAGAACTCACGCACGCCCGATGCGTTCGATACGGGGAGATAAGCCTTGTTGGGAGCTAATGTTGCCTTTGTGGCTGTGCCCGTAGCTTCGGGGACTGTTGGGCGAACATAGTAGAAACCTATCGTTTTCTTTGTGGGATGAATGCTGAGAACATAAGTATTCGCGTAGTCATCGGCCGAAAGATTCTTGCGGAGGTAAGTACCTTGCAGCGCATTTTCCTGCGCGAGCGGAGCGGCCGTTGGAGCAATATTGAGCGTCATGTTCAGTTGTCCCAAATTGCGATTGAGCAGCAACACGCCCGTACCTTCGGGCACTGTACCGTTGCAAGCCTCGAGTTTGACCGTGCGATTATCGGTCGCCAGCGTAACGAGGTTGGCCACAGCATCCGTACCTTCCAGGGTGTAAGCAAAAGGCATATAAGCCGTAGCGTAAGCTTGATTTTCGCCCTCGGGACGAGTGGACGAGAGCGTCCAAGTAGTCACGGGTTCGATATACCAATTCGAAGCATCGGAGCTGGTAGTCCACGCCACGATAGATCCTGAGTTGTCGGCATGGATCGCAGGTTTACCAGCGTCCGTGGGGTTCAAGCTCTGCAGGTAGCTAAGACCTTCGATTGTCGACACCACTTTATATTTTCCGGCCTCCGCTTCGTTGGCGGTCACAGGGGCTGCGGTGTAGACAGCAGGCGTTGGTTTCACAAACACCTGGTAGTTGCCGTTCTTTACCAGCCATGCGCCATCGGCCGTCTTGCGGAACTGGAACAGCAGGTTGAGGTTGGTGGCAGCATCCGTAGTGGAAGCCTGCGTCAAGTTTGTACCATCAGTGGCCAGTGCCGCTGTGCTCTTCAACTTGTTTGTGAGGCGATACCAGCCACCGTCTTGCAGTTCGATTTTCTCCACTTTATTGTAGAGCGCATCATAGGCTGTAGCAATTTTCTGTTGAGCTGCAAACGCGTTGGTCTCATTGGGCGTTGCCTCAGCGGTAGTAGCTGCCGTTTCTGCGGCACTCACCTTCGTGGTGAGCGAAGCCACGCTTTCGGGCTTCACCATTCCCACATAGTTTCCATTGCTGCTCTGCATCGTTGTCATACGAGCGCGGAGAGCTTCTGCTGCCTGCTTCACATAGAGAGCACGAGAACTGGTGCGGTCAAGGACATACTGACCATTGGTCAAGTCCTCCAGCGGGATTTGCTTGAACAGGATGTTGTAGCCGCCCAGACCGCCACGCGCATCTTCTTCGTAGATGTAACCAATAGTGCCATTGTTGAGCAGTTCCATACCCGTGTAGCACGAGCCGATATTGCTCACCTGCATTCCCTTTGTCCAGCCGTTGGCCAGAGCCGCAGCTGTGGAGTAGTCGGAATAAGTTGCCAATTCTTTGAAGTAGACACCCACTTTTTCACGACGCGTGGAGAGCGTGATACTCTGCAGTGCCACAAAAAGCTGCTTATTGTCGCTCACGCGGCGTGCCGGAACGATGAGGATTTCGCCGTTCACATTGTTCACCGCATTATTCATCGCCGTTGCGTTGGTCTGGAAATCCCAGTTGCCTTCACCTTTGGCGATGTCGGTATAAGTGAAGAGGCTGAAGCCACGACTCAGAGAACCACGGTTGCGAACGCTCACCAGCACACTACCATCGGGAAGTTCTTCCACCTTCGACTCATCGGCACCCGTGCTCGGCAACTGTGCTTTGCTACCCAAGAGCTTCCACGTCGTACCAAAGTCGTCGGAGTAAATCACAAAGGTGGCGTTCTGTCGCGTATTATTGGTGGGATAAGCAATATAAAGGCGGTAGTAATCGCCCTGCTTGATATAGCGGCTCTGCATGATCTTTCCACTGGTGAGGAAGAGAGAGTTGGTCACACCTCCTGCGCCGTCCTTGGTCAGATTATAGATCTGGTAGGTCAGCGAGTCCGCCGTCCAAGTTTGTCCGCCGTTCGTACTGCGAAGACGAACTACGTGCTGCGGCTCATTGTATTGTCCGTCAAAGAAAGAGGTATGTCCGCCCACGCACATAACGAGCACGTTCTGCGCATTATTGCGATCAACAACGATGGAGGGATCGCCGAAACTGTAGTCCCATTTCTTTGAAGAATGGGGTTGGCTCTGGTCGCCGGCAGCAATGGTCTGGAATTGGGCATCCCAAGTTTGACCGCCATCGCTACTGGTCTTCATAATCACGTCATTATGGCCGTTGCCCATACCTATATCGGCACCGGTGCGGCGAAGGTCTACTGCCACGAAGAGCTTACCATCGGCAGCCTGACCCAAAGCGGGGATACGATAACCTGGGCCCGACTTGGTGTTGTCAAAGACCAAAGCGGTCTTATATTTAGCATTCGTTGCTGTCAGTTGCTTATCGGCCTCAACAGAAGCAGGGACAACTGTGATGCGGAGGTTCTGAACGAGTGCCATACCCGAGGTGACTTGGAACGGAACTGTTTGCAAGTTCAAGCCCGTCACACTGAAGTTTTCAGCCGTTGCGGCAGTGGCCGTAGCGGTCTTTGAGGTAGTGACGTCCTTCACGCCTGTGCTGCCACTTTCGGCCTTAAATGTGAAAGAATAGCCCGTAATGACATAGCCCTCGCTTGCGGAGAGCGTGTAGTCCTTGAAGTTGCTGCTTGCAAGTTTCACCGTCTTCGGCGTCGTCGTATTGATGAAGCCGATGTTGTTTTTGTTGCTCGCATTGGCGAGCGTAACAACGGGATCGGTCTGTGTAGAAATCAGATAGGTGTTCCAATTCTGTCCTGTTGTTTTCTTATCGTCGCGATAGAACGTACCGTGGTCGCCATCGAGTGCATAAGAGAGTTGGGTATTGTAAGCGGCTTCGATGAGCACCGTAGAGCCTGCATCCTTGCCTCCAGTCCAGAAAGAGATTTTTTGCGTTTGTTCGTTCAAGTTCAGCGCATAGCCGTTGGCGTTTTGCAACTGCATATAGACGGGTTCCGTATAGGCGGAAGTCAGGTTCGTTGAGGAAGAGAACCACCAAGTATGGCTCTTCGTATTTCCGGCCAACACTTCCACACGCGCCTCAGCTCCGTTTGTGGCGGGAGCTGTGGCAACGAGGGCTTTCGTAGTGCCGAGTGCCTTATTATATACCGTGTAGCCCTGTGTCTCATTGCCCACGAAGCACCAGAGTTGGTTGTCGGGCTGGGCGGGCAAACTGGTGGTTGTTGCACCAATCGAAACGGGCGCTAACTGAATGCTACCATCGGCGGCTGCGGCTGCCTGCGTGGTGTTCTTAAACTTGAGGGTGTACCAGCGCGTACCTTCTGCAAAGTTGTTGCCCACTATCGTAGTAGCCACAAAGGGGTGGCGACTGAGCGCTTTGTGAAGCACAACGTAGAAGTCGGCGGGTTCGATAGCACCTGCGCTCACGGTGAACGTCGGAGTGGAGGTGAGACCGGCCAAGTGCACTTCTGCGCTATTGCTGGCGGTGCAGGACACAGCCGTAGCTCCCGCGGGGGTCACAGTGGCTGCCGCACGCGTGGAGGAAGTACCACTGAAGCCCGTAAAGGTCATACCATAGGCGGTGATGTCCCAATCCTGGGTTGCGGAGAGAGTGAACGTAGTGAGGTGGAGATGGGGTTTGCCATTCACCAGATACATGTCGTTCTTCGGGGCAGAGAGCGTGAAGCCGGGGTCAGTAGACGTGCTGCTCCAGCGAGAGTGGTAAGTTTTGCCTGCATTAGAGGCCGTCCAACGCCCAAAAGCTGTGCCGAAGTTGAGCACCTTCATATCGGTTTCCTCGATGAGGAAAGTAGAACCGTGGTCCTTTCCGCCATCCCAGAAAGCCAACTTGCCCTCACGGTTGTTGAGGGCTTTACTATTGCCAAACTGTTCGATATAGACGGGGGTTGTGGTTGTCGATGTGAGGTCGCCGCTCTTTTCAAATTTCCACAGGTCGGTATAACCCGCAGGTACTTCAGAACTTACAATAGCATACGACTGATCACCGGTGTTGCCCTTCATCGCTGTGGGTGCCACGAGTTTTCCGCCGGCGGCATTATAAATCTGATAGCCACTGGTAGCATTGCCCACGAAGCACCAAAGGTCGCGACCGCCGTAGTTGAGGGTGCGGTTGGACAGACCGATATAATTGGCCGATGCAGCCTGGCGACTCACTTGAAACTTATTGCTGTGGATCGTCATCGTGTACCACCGCGTGCCGTCAACGGGCTTACCATTCGCCAACGTAGTTGGTTGAAACGGCGGTACTACTGCCCACACTGCCGCAGCCACACTCAGCAACAGCAATGAGAGACATAGTCTAATTTTAGTCATAAAAAGATGTTGGTTTTATTGATTAATTGTAATTGTTCTGAAACTTAGGGTCGCAAAGATACATTTTTCCATTTTGACAACCAAACATAGCAATAAGAAAACCAAACAAACCCTCCGATCAGTCTGACCTGTCCTCGGAGCAGTCTGACAAATTCTCAGACCAGTCCGACAAGTCCGACCTGTCCGACTCGTCCAAGATCTCCCCTATCAGCCTCCCTAAAACTTTACAAAGCTGTGCTCGTCAATAGCAGCCAAAAATCCCCCATCCTCCCTATCTGCGTCCAAAAAATCTCCTCACCGATTGATCAAACCACCCCTTTTCTGCAAAAACTGCCCTATTTTCGCGATTTTCAGCTCAAAACTGCTCAAAAACATCCTTGAGCTTCGCGTCGGTTTCCTTATTGTGCCAGCCGACACAATAAGGCTATCAGCTGGCAGCCTTATTGAGTTGGCCAACAGCCTTATTGTGGTGACGCGCAAGAGGCTTCTTGCAAGCGAGAGAAGGAAGACGGGCGCAGATTTGAGCCACTCTCGGAAGCGTAAAAGTAAGAAAATTCTTGATATTAGGAATGTCTCCTTCAGCTCCCCCTTGAGGGGGATGCTCAGTGGCCACTTGTTGTTGGTTCTCCGACAGGTCCGACCAGTCAGACCAGTCCGACGGGTCGGAGTTCTCCGAAAACTTCCTCCCTTCATAAAGAAAGGGAAGAAAATCTTTGCATCTTTCCCTCGTTTTTGTGCCATTATTCCGCACCTTTCCGTATATTTGGCCCGAAAACATCAATCTCTGGATTTGTATGGCGGAAAAGATTTTGAATTTCAATGATCTGACGGAGAACTTGCAGCAGCAGGGACGCCGTTGTAGTGTGGCGGTGGTCTGTGCCACGGATGCGGAGACGCAGTATGCCGTGTTGCGCGCAGCGCGCGAAGGCTTCGTAATGGCTATCTTTGTGGGAGGCGAACAGGAAGTGCGCCAAAACCCCGACTTCGCAGCTGTGGCCAACGAGGTGCGCTTCGTGGCGGCCAACGATGCTCGCGAGGCGGCGGAAAAAGCTGTGGCACTGGTGCGCAGCGGTGAGGCGCAGGTGCTGATGAAAGGTTTACTCAACACCGATGTCCTACTCCACGCCGTGTTGAACAAAGAGCACGGTATCCTCGCCAAGGGGCGCGTGCTGACACATTTGGCTTGTGCGCAGTTGGAAGGATACCCACGCTTGCTTTTCTTTACCGATGCTGCCGTCATCCCATATCCCACGCCCGAGCAACGCCGTGAACAGGTGCGCTACGCCGTGAGAGTGTGCCACGCTTTTGGTATCGACACGCCGAGGATCTCACTGATTCATTGCTCCGAACAGGTGAACGAGAAATTTTTCCCCTTCACGGTCGACTATCCGCAGATTGTCACTGAAGCCCAAGCGGGGACTTTCGGACAGTGTATAGTGGACGGTCCGCTCGATGTAAAAACCAGTTGCTCGCTCGAAGCGCTCCAACACAAAGGTCTGCACTCGCCCATCAACGGAGCGGCCGACGTGCTCGTTTTCCCCGACATCGAAGCGGGTAACACGTTCTACAAGGCCGTCACCCTCTTTGCCCACGCCAACATGGCGTGCATGCTGCAAGGTAGCGATGCTCCCGTGGTGCTCACCAGCCGTGGCGACAGCAAAGAGAGTAAATACTACAGTCTGGCACTGGCTGTGAAATCCATCCACAACAATAATTGACATCGCCGTGCGGCACTGCGCCGTAGCGACACCTAAAAAAGATACGAAAGTGAAGATTTTAGTGATAAACCCCGGCTCTACATCTACGAAAGTGGCCGTATATCTCGATGAGAAACCTGCTTTGCTTCGCAACATCCACCATTCGCCGGAGCAATTAGAGCAATATCCCGAACTGACCGATCAATACGAATTTCGCAAACAATTGATTCTCGACGAACTGCGCGCCATGGAGGTATCGCTCAACTTCGATGCCATCATTGCGCGAGGGGGATTGGCAAAACCTGTTGCGGGCGGAATCTACGCCGTGAATGAGAAAATGGTGACCGACACACGCAAAGCGCTCCACAAACACGCTTGCGACTTGGGTTGCCTCATTGCGTGGGAAATGGCAAAAGACATCCCCAACTGCCGCAGCTTTATTGCCGATCCGGGCGTGGTGGACGAACTCTCGCCGCTGGCACGTGTGAGCGGCTCGCCGCTGATGCCGCGTGTGTGCATTTGGCACGCTCTCAACCAGCGAGCCATTGCGCGCCGCTATGCCAACGAGGTGGGAAAAGAATATGAGGACTTGCGCCTCATCATATGCCACCTGGGTGGAGGTATCAGTATTGCCGCCCACGACCACGGGCGCGCCGTGGACGCCAACAACGCACTGGATGGCGAAGGACCTTTCTCGCCCGAACGAGCAGGTAGTTTGCCAGCGGCCGACCTCATAAGGCTGTGCTTCAGCGGGAAGTTTACGCAGGAGGAACTCCTAAAGCGCATCGCGGGACAAGCTGGACTGATGGCGCACTTGGGCACTAACAATATGAAGGAAATTGAGAAGCGCATCGCTGCAGGGGATGAACACGCGAAACTGATTGTGGACGCGATGATTTACCACGTAGCAAAGAACATTGTGGCCGAGGGGGCGGTGCTTTTCGGTAAGGTGGACGCCATCCTCCTCACGGGCGGGTTGGCGCATTCGGAATATGTTGTGAAACACCTGCGGGAGCGCATCGAATTTCTGGCTCCGGTGTATTGCTACCCTGGTGAGGACGAAATGTTGGCACTGGCGAGCAACGCTCTGGCGGTACTGCGTGGCAAACGCGAAGCAAAAGAATATGTGTGAACTTAGTGTGCGCTGACGGATTTACCCATAAAGCGCAAGTTGAGATATACAAAACGGCGGGAGACATTGAGTCCCTCGCCGTTTTGTATGTATGTGTGAGTTTAGCGAAAACGCCCGTTGGTGATTTCGCTTAGGGAGAAGCTGTTGAAAACAAGGGTGTAGTCGGCTTTGTGGGATGTTTCCTCATAGAAGATACCTATCTTCCCATTGCCGAGGCGTTCCAATTCGGAATAGGCCGAACCTACTGACGACACTTTATAAGGGCCGGACCAGTTGGCAGCAAAAACGGCAGGAGAAGCGTAGGCCTGAACGGAGGAGAGCTCCTTGTAGTAGATGCCCACATTGCTGCGGCCAGGACCGAGAGGGACAGACTGAAGGGCGACCCACGTTGAGCGATTGTCGGAAGTGCGGCGGGCAGGAACAATCAGTAGGCCACCGTTGGTACTGTTCTTCTGCGCATCAACGCCTTGATTGGCGGCACTGGAATAGGCCACTTCACCCCATTCGCCTTCAGCGAGGCGAGCGTTGCGATAATGGAAAATATTGAAATAACGGCCGCCCCAGGTGCGCGAACTGAGTGCCACATCACCATTAGGGAGTTCTTCGCATTTCACTTCGTCGCCTTTGGGAGCCGGCGAGGTGTGGATGCTGCCGAGCGAATGCCAGGTACGGCCAAAGTCGTCGCTATAAACAACGCGATTACCATTGGGACGAGCGCAGATGGCCGCATAGAGGCGGTAGTACTTCCCTATCTTCACCGTGCGGCTCTGGCAGATGCGGCCGGAGGTGATGAAAAGACTTTGGACAGGACCGAGCTGACTCTCGTCGAAGAGAGAATAAATATCCTCCGTGATGTCGTCGGGAGCAGACCAAGTGCGTCCGCCATCGTGGCTATACAACCGAGCCACACGATTGGGATTCTGACGCGTGGTAGAGGCCGCACCGTAAACAGTATTACCGCAAACGCAGAGCAGCAGGATGTCGCGACCATTGGGTGCGGAGACGATGGCAGCATCGCCATAGCCACAATCGGCGGCATGCTTCACGCCCGTACCTCGAATAATGGAGTACTCCGAGGACCATGTACGGCCGTTATCCTGTGATAAACGCCCGTGAAGATCAACGCGACCAAAACCGATGTCGGCGCCGCAGAGGCGATAATCGGTCACGGAGAGCAGGCGTTTCCCCTTGAGATGGGCAATGGCGGGAATACGATAGGGATGGGCCGAATCGGCTGTGGTGACGAACAACTCCTGTCGCTGTGCGGACAGGTCTAAGCCCATGATGAGGGCAACAAGGAGAAGGAGGTACTTCTTCATTCGGAAGAGGTTTTTGAGGTATGTATTACGATTTTTTACTGTGATGGTAGTGGCGGTTTCCTCCCAACAGATGGGGCCAATGGATTCCCAGACCGTTCTGCTTATCCTTGTTGAGTTCGGGATAAGCGATGCGCGTGTGATAAACGGTTTTCAAACTATCGATCAGTACGCGCTTGGCATCCTGAACATCGCGGAACGTGATGGGACATTCTTGGAAATAGCCCGCCTGCACCTGTCCGTCAATAATTTTATTGACGAGCGCGCTGATTGCCTCTTCCGTGTATTCTTTGAGGGAGCGAGAGGAGGCTTCCACCGCATCACACATCATCAAGATGGCTTGTTCGCGCGTGAAGGGATTAGGGCCGGGATAGGTGAAGAGCTCGTCGCGCGGCGTTTCTCCAGGATGGTTGTTCTGCCACTGTATGTAGAAATAGCCCGTCTTACTGCGTCCGTGATGCGTCGAAATGAAATCACGGATAGACTGGGGCAAGTTATTTTTTTCTGCCAGTTGCAGTCCCTGCGTCACATGGCTGATGATGATTTGTGCCGACTGCTCTTCCTTCGCCATATCGTCGCGGTCGGTCAGCGAGTCGTGAGGATTCACACCACTTTGATTTTCGGTGAAGAAAGCCGGATTGAGCATTTTCCCAATATCGTGAAAGAGAGCGCCCGTACGCACGAGCTGTGCACTTGCGCCAATTTTGTTGGCCACCTCCGCTGCGAGGTTTCCCACCTGCATGGAATGGTTGAACGTGCCTTGTGCCTCCTTCGACATTCTTCGGAGTAGCGGATGATTGATATTGGACAATTCGATGAGGGTCACGCTCGATGTGTAGCCAAAGATGCGCTCAATGAGATACATAACAGGATAAGCAAAAAGGAGGGCCACACCTGATGCAACGAGATATACATAGCGCGAATGATCCAAATCGGAGATGCTCGTATTGGCAGCCATATCGTAAGCAAACTGAGCAAGGAAACCAACAATGACCACAAACAAAGCGATGCGCAGAATCTGGGCGCGCTCGGTCATCTCGCGCAACGCATAGACCGTGACGAAGCCAACGATACTTTCGATAACGAAAAACTCGAAAGAACCCGTCAGACCGATCGATGTCAGGAGCAAGGAGGTGAGCATGGCCATCGTGGCCGTGCGCGAATCAAAGAAAATGCGAACGAAAAGCGGCACCATGGCATAGGGCACAAGATAGACGCTGAACCAGTGCTGCCGCACCATGATATAGGACAGAAATGGGAAAATACAGATAAGCCCATAGAAGAGGGCCAGTGTACGCACGTTCTCGATATACTTTGGTTGGAACGTGAGCAGGAAGAGGGGGAAGATACTCAGAATAATGAAGATAAGGAGTGCCTGCCCCGGCATCTGCCGCCAGAGGTTCGTATTGGTCTCGTTGCGGCGTGCGCTCTCCTGCACATAGGAGTCGAGCACGAGTTTCAACTGCGGCGTAACGATTTCGCCCATATCTATCACGCGCTGTCCCGTCACCACCATTCCGCTGGAAGTGATCACGGAGTTGAGTGCCTCCTCCCGAGCGGTTTGTGTCTTTGCCTTGTCAAACGTGAGGTTAGGCGTGAGATAGTTGTTGATATTGCAAAGTGCCAACACATCATGGAGATAGCCCGCCGAGTCGGCCCCCATGATGGTTTCATAGGCAGTGCGCGTAGTGTAGATAGCACTGGTGGATTGCGTCACAGCATCTTGTCCCTCCACGATATGCACATTCTGATAGCGATGACTCACCAATTCGGACATCTGCGAGGGCGACATAATACCCGTGTTATAGACGAGTGCCAACTGCTTTATCACATAGTTGATATACCTCTCCGGAACTTGGATGCGACGGGCTTTACAGTCGGCAACAAAGGCTTTAATCTGCTGACTACTTGTCGTCATGGACTTGGTGAAGAAGGGCTGAAAATTTCGCAGTACGCTGTCCTTCTCCATCTGAATACTTTTCTCCGATTTGATAATAGGAAATTCAAAATCAGCAATCAGCGGAGCATATTTCCAAGGTGTTCCCTCCTTGTACTCAAAGACAAATTTGCCTTCGCGGGGAACAGCCAGAGTGAGCAGCAGAACGCTGATGAGCGTAAAAAGGATGAGATAGATTTTT
This sequence comes from Alloprevotella rava, assembly GCF_014195585.1. GTDB lineage: Bacteria > Bacteroidota > Bacteroidia > Bacteroidales > Bacteroidaceae > Alloprevotella > Alloprevotella rava. The sequence goes on from NZ_JACICA010000006.1 coordinate 30,448, forward strand.
TTCACAATCCTAAAAAAATTTGTTTAGGCAAAGATACGAATTTCCAATACAAGTAACAAAAAAGCCCTGCGCGCCGCCCAATCTGTCAAAAAAGATGATAGAAAAGCCTACAAAATCCTCACCTCCCCTGTTTCCAACGCACGAAGAACCCCATGAAAACAGCAACTATATATCCTGATGCGTCATTTTGTGAAGCTTCGATAACACATTTCTGAAGCTTCCCTTCGTTTCAATTCGTCCGGTATCATCGGTTTATTAGGAAGCAATGAAGTCTCTGAAGCTTCTTTGCATTTTTTCTAATGGAGAAGCACATAATGAACAAGCCCCATCGTCCATTCCCTTATTGTGTTTGGAGATGCAATAAGACTATCAGCTCGCCTCCTTATTCTGTCTGCCCACCCCCTTATTGTGTTTGAAGATACAATAAGCCTATCCGCTCACATCCTTATTGCGTCAGCTCACGCGCTTATTGTGTTCGGAAAAGCAATAAGCCTATCAGCCCGCACCCTTATAGCGTTCGGAAATCCAATAAGGCTATCCGTTAACGCTCTTATTGCGTCCACTCGCGCTGCGATGTAGCGTGTTCACCCACTGTCCCCGGCGGGGACACACCAATGCTTAACCGCGGGTGATGCCCAAAGGGCGAACCCGTGGGAAAGGGATGCACAAACCTCCGACGCAGGAAGCGTCGCACAGCACCTACTCTCCTCCTCCCAGGATTTTATTTTTTCGTCGTCACGTCGTCACGTTGTCACACTTTGAGCATAACCGATTGAGGATGTACACTTTATGAGCGTGACGACGCGTGACAACGGTGTGACAACAAAGAGAATTTGTTGTCACGCGCATAAGTCCCTATCTATCAGTATCTTCCCTTCCTCCGTGACAACGTGACAACAAAAAATGAGTTTTTTCTATAGGAGGAGAGAGGGAGAATACTACCTCAACGCTTTCAGTGCGACACTCATCCGTCCACTTCCCCCAACGAAAAATATATATTTTTTTGTATTATTAAAAAAGTTTCCATACCTTTGCGAAAATACAACTTTTATAAAAGAAAACTTGTCGCTTTGCTTTCTAAAGAGTCGAAAGGCGGACAAGGTGTTAATCTAATGATTCGAAATTACTATTAATCTCAACTGCCCAACTTCCCGATACGGCACTCCCAGAAAGTATAAAGACGATAAGGAGACAAAGGGGAAACTAATTTTATGAGAAAGCAATTACTCAAGAATCTCTGTGCTGCGTTCCTCGCAGGATTCATGGCCTTGTTGCTCCTTCCGCAGTCTGCTCAAGCACAGGAGAAGGAAGCGTATGTGGTGAAAAGTAGCGATAAGAAAACGCTGACGTTCTACTACGACGATCAGAAATCATCCCGCACTGGCACTGTGTGGGGAATTGAGGAGACGAAGAAGGAATATGGAAGTACATACCCTGCTTGGTCGGGAACATATAGTGCACCTGAATCCGAAGTTACTACCGCTGTCTTTGATGCTTCGTTCAAGAACTATCGCCCCCAAAGCACAGAGAACTGGTTTTTTAATTTTAAAAACCTGGAGAAAATAGAAGGATTGACAAATCTCAATACATCTGAAGTCACTACGATGAATTCAATGTTTAGGAACTGCCAGAATTTAACTTCCCTCAATCTCTCCAACTTCAAAACGGAGAACGTGAAAGACATGAGCTTTATGTTTTTGGGCTGCTCAAGGTTAACTTCCCTCAATCTCTCCAACTTCAAGACGGAGAAGGTGCAAAACATGAATGACATGTTTTATGGCTGCCAGAGTTTAACTTCCCTCGACCTCTCCAACTTCAAGGCGGAGAACGTGAAAGACATGAGTAGAATGTTTATGGGCTGCCAGAATTTAACTTCCCTCAATCTCTCCAACTTCAAAACGGAGAACGTGAAAGACATGAGTGGAATGTTTAGGGACTGCCAGAGTTTAACCTCCCTCGATCTCTCCAACTTCAAGACGGAGAACGTGCAAGACATGAATTCAATGTTTAGGAACTGCCAGAGTTTAACCTCCCTCGATCTCTCCAACTTCAAAACGGAGAACGTGAAATACATGATTGAAATGTTTAGGAACTGCCAGAGTTTAACCTCCCTCGATCTCTCCAACTTCAAAACGGAGAACGTGAAAAACATGGGTTCAATGTTTAGGGACTGCTCAAGTTTAACTTCCCTCGATCTCTCCAACTTCAAGACGGAGAACATGCTAGACATGAGTGCAATGTTTAGGGACTGCAATTCTCTACAAACCATCTATTGCAATAATACTTGGACTTGTTTATATTCTTGGGGAATGTTCGAAAATTGTACAAATCTCCAAGGAGCTGTGTCCTACGATGGAAGTAAGATTGAAGTCTCCATGGCGAATCCTGAAACAGGATATTTCACTAAGAAAGAAATTACGGGAGTTACTACGACTACCACTGAAGGCGATGCAAACATCCAGGCGATTTACTCTACTGACGGAAAAAGACTCAACGAGCTACAGCGCGGGCTGAACATCATCCGCATGAACAATGGAACTATGCAGAAGATTCTGCGCAAGTAGCGGTTACTCAATTCCGCAACTCTCCGCTTATAGCAGCTTATACAATAACTCTCTATCTGCAACACCCAATTGGGGTGTTGCAGATTTTTATATATTCCTCCGCGACCACAGTAATACAGATTAAGCATGGGGTGTCCCCGCAGGGGACAATTCTGAGGATATCTTCTCTGGTTGTACGCTATATTAGTTATGCTTCGAGCGAAAGTAGATATTTTATTAGACATAAGTGCAAATTATTTCGCTATCTTTTACTCTATTTTTTTTGTGCTGTCAGGTAAGATTATTCTAAACCTCTGTTCTATATTATTTGTATCAAGAACCTTTAACTGCTCTTTTGCCATCTTATGAAGAATCCTAAAACGTTGCTCCCTTGGCAATCCACATTTTATCATTTCTGAATTAGCAGACTCCATATTAGATAGTACCACCAACTGATTAATACTTGCAGTTTCTCTAATATTCATCCCTTTAGATGCCAATTTTGGGTTTGCCAAACACCATTCCTTTGCTTTACACCCAAAGAGAATAATATTAAGCATATCGGCTTCTGTTGCGTAAATAATCCCTTGTTTGATAGTCTTAATATCCATTTTGGGAATAATCTCGTTTTTAATAGCATCGGTATGAAGTGTATAATTGGTTTTGGATAGTATTCGTTTTGCATTCCATTCCATCGAAAGTGGGCTACTTTCCAGTTCCTTTAACCTTTGGTATTCTTTTACGATGTAAAGTTGGAATGTAGGACTAATCCACATACCGAAATTAAATGCAATATCCTTATGCGCATAAGTGCCTCCGTTTCGTCCTGCTTTAGAAATGATACCAATGGCATTAGTTGCTTCAATCCATTTTCTCGGGGTCATATTAAACCTGTTCAATCCCGCCTCTTTCATAAAGGTGTCGAATTCGACACCTTTAAAATTAGGATTGTTCAGACTTTCCCAAACGCCAAGATATTCTAAGGTGTTTTTGTTCCTCATCCAATTACGGATATGGTCTTCTCCTTCATTGGCTTTCACCATATCCGTAAGACTGATGTAATCGTTATTATCTTTTCCTATCAGTACGGATATTTCGGTGTTCTGCACCGTTATCTTCTTTGATGTATCCATAATCTTACTCCTCCCCTTTTAGCTCCTTCGTAATTTTTTCAAGTTCAACCAAGCCGTTTGAGTGAAATGTTTTACTCCCGTCTTTAATGAATGCCACAAAGTCCCCACTCAATGCTACTTCGTTAGGCGAAACTAAGAGATGGCATATGAGCATGTCAAGAATATCGGCAATATCACAGAGCTTGTTTTTAGAGCGAAACGCAACGGCTACTCGTGGTTGCTGCGATTTTAGTGGCGCTCGCGGCGGACGGAGAAGGCTGCGTTGCCAGTGGATGAACCTGCTGTGCGGCGCGTGGTGCGGCGGTTCACATTGGAGCTGCGGCGGCTGGTGCCGGAAGAGCTGCGAGAGAGAAGGCCGCGGCGGCCTGTGGTGGGCTTCGTAGTTTCGGTGGCGAGGGAGTCGGTGAGCGTGGTGTCGCGCTTCAAGCTATCGCCAGCCCATACATGGTTGTGGAAAGCCGTGAGTTCTTGTTCGATTTTGTTTTGGGCAGCTTTCAAAGCCGTATCTGTGCGGGCTGTTTCGGCCAAGAGTCGGTCCTGGAGATTCACTACCTTATAGATGTCGCCCGCATAGTGGTTCATCGTGAAATAGTCGTCGGCGGAAATGGTGGAGGCATTGTTCAGCGAACTCTCCATGAGCATCAGCTTGCCCAGGTAAGGGGCTGCATCGCTGTATTTCACCCAGAAAAGTGGATATTCCGTTTCTTCGCCACCGAAGTCGGCATCGCCACGCACGAGGACGGGGCAGAGCGCGGTCACTTGTGTGTGGAAGGTAGCAGTGTGCTGGTTGTAGTAGACGCTCTCCTTGATGTAATAGCGTGTTACGTCGGCCAGCGAGAGATCGGCATCGTCCACGCGCATCCGTCCATCGGTCACGGTGTAGTACATGGCGTGGTCGTCCATGATTTTCTTTGCCGAGATGGCGTTGGAGCGGCTGAAGTCCTCGTTTCCCGTTGCTACGTTGTAAGCATAAGCCGTCACTTGTTGGCGCAAGATGAGCTTCATCAGATAGGTGAAGAGGTTGACGCGTCCTTCCTGCGGTGTTATAGGATAGTAGAGCGAGGCGTTTCTGTCCTGTTTGAGGTTGAGGCGGCGATAGAGGTCGCGGCGCCAACTAACGTCGGCGGGCATTTCTGCTGCCACGGGGAAATCGCGATAGGACACGCCGCGCGGAGCGTTCTGGGTGCGCTGTTGCTGCTGGGCGGCTGCTTCGGCTTGGCGCTTGGGTGGCTGAGCGGTGGCAGTGAGTCCCATCAGGACGGCGATGAACAATATGATTCGTTTCATATACTTATGTTTTCGTAGAGTTAGTTGATGATGACTTCGAGCGCTTGTGGAAGTGTGCGAGTGGTGCCATCGGGGCCGGCAGCAACCACACCGCGAATATAGAAGCGGCTACCATTGCGCAACTGGCGCATAAGTTCACGCTGATTGTCGGAAAAGCGTGAACCAGCGGAGCGTTCTACGCGGAGTTCGCCCATGCGGCCTGCAAAGACGCATTCGAAACTCTGCACGCGGAATTCGATATCGAGCAAGCCATCATCGATAGCTGCATTGAGCCCTCCAACGCCGAGAATGGCGGCTTTCGTAAGGCGACCACCTTTGAAGCGGGTGTCGCCCAAGGCGAGATAAGCTGTGGGGTCGGGCAGGCGGCGTACCTTGAAGGTGTAAGAGCCCATGGTGGTTTGCTTACCGTTGACCTCGCCCGTCACCGTGAAGGTAACGTCCTGTCCCACTGCGGCGGGGCGTGCTATGTACTTGCCCTTGCCTTGCGCAGTGAGGCTTCCGCCCTTCATGCTCAAGTGGACCTTGTCGCCACTAATGCCGCTGGCGCTTACGCTAACGGGGTTGTTGAATCCGGCGTAGAGCACGTTCATCAAATCGGCCGCGACGGTAGCTCCGGAGGGTGGCGCAATGACGTTGTACTTCTGGATGAAGTTGCGGCGTATGATTTCGCCCGTGGCATTGGGCATAAGGATGTAGCCAGAGAAGCTATATTCGCCTGGTGCTCCAGCGGTGAAACTATAAGAGCCAGAAGAGCTTATCTGTCGGCCGTTGACGAAAATCTGCGGGCGTTGTGTCGTGTCGACAGCAGCCATAAAAATTTTACTGTTGAAGACTTCGCCAGGCATGAGCGTAGTGCGCTCAGCAGCTACATAAGCGTTGAGTTCGTTCACACGGATATCTTTGAGATCGATATTGGCGCGGAGCGTGTGGAGCACTTGATTCTCGGCCTTGCGAATATCGCTCTGGAGCTTTGAAAGCATCGTGATGGCGGCCACAGCGGGCATATCCTCGAACATATACTGCTGCCAGTTCTTTCCCAATAGCGTGTTGTCGTTTTTGGGTACTACGGTGCTGAGGTCGGAGGAGATAATGGCGCGTTGGCGCTGGTCGGTGATAAACTGGAGTATGAAATCGCGGTAGGCGTTGATACCCTCAAAGAGTCGCTCACCTTTTCCGTTGACGGGAGCAAGCATAACATGGCTGGCGGCTTCTAAGTCCTCTTGGTTCTTGAGAGCGTCGGGTTTCCCCTCAGCTCCGTCAGCTTCTCGGGCAATGGCCCATTTCATTTGCTCGGCGAAGTTGTAGAGACTGTCAGACATCTGGCGCACGCTGAGTGCTTTGTCGTACCAGGGCTTAATCTTCTCGGGGTTGAGCTTCATCTGAGCGGCGAAGTCGTCGTATATGTCGCGGTTTTCCTTATCGGCATTGGTCGTGGTGCGCTGCAAGCTGTCGCCTACAAGGCGGAAACCTTTGAGCACATCGGAGGAGACGTTCAATGCGAGCATGGCCAGAAGGAGGACATACATCAGATTGATCATCTTCTGCCGTGGGGAAACCGGTCTTTTTTTGATAGTGCTGGACATTATAATGTGCTAATGCGGAGCGGCAAGGGCCGCTTTTTTAATGTGCTAATGTGCTAATGTGGGCAATGTGCTAATGCTGTTGAAGCAATGTACTAATGTGCTAATGCGGGGAATGTGCTAATGTGGCAAAGCCCTCATGCAGATTATTGCTGCGGGGCTTGGTCTACACTGCCTCCGTTGCGTACAACATTGACGGTGAGGGCGTCGATCATGCGACCATACACCTGGTTGAGGCGTTGGATCTGATCTGCCAATATCTTGGTTTGGTTATTGATGTCGTCAATTGTGCCCACTTGCAGAGAAATGCTCTTGAGGTGTAGCTCATAGACCTTGTTGATGCCCGTAAGAGTGCGGTTGAGGTTCTCCATCTCTTCGCTATCGCGCGTAAGTTTGAGATTCTGTTCGTCCACTTTTGCCAATGTTTCATTGAGCGTGTTGAGTTTGTCGATATACACTTTTGTGGCTTCCTCCATTTCGGGCGAGAGCACAGCTTGTGCGCGATGGAGCAACTCATCATTGGCCAAACGGATGATGCTTGCCAACTGTTCTGCATCTGCATCGTGCGGAATGCTAATGCCTTCGGCGGGAGCATTGCCAGCTTGCGACTGAGTGGCTACAGCCACCTGCTGAGCCGGAGCACTTGCAGGCTGAACAAAAGCTGCTGCAGGCTGATAGGCGGTTGCCGGTTGTGCTGATACTGGAGTGACTCTTTCGGTTGAGTCGAAGGTTGCAGGAGTTTCTTCCTCCTCTTCTTCCTCGTTCATCTGTGCTTCAATCTCTTCGTCGGTCAGATAGCTCTTGGGGAGTACCTTACCAATCTCTTGCTTATCGAAAGGACGATCGAAAGCACTCAAGAAGAAAACGACGACCTCCGTACCCATACCTATGAACAACATCATGTTGCCTCCGGGGAGGTGGGTCAGTTTGAAGAGCGCACCAAGGATCACGATGGCGGCGCCCCAGCTATATGCGTAGTTGAGGAATGTCTGACCTGGAACGCTGTCCATCCAGTGTTGCAGGCGGATGATGAAATTTATCTTAGACATTGTTTTGCTGTGCTAAATTATCGTATGTGTAGATAGATGGTAGAGAAGCGCCACCTTATTTTTTCTTTCCAACGCGGGGAAGTTTGCCCGTGCGAGTGCCTGCCAAACTGCGAACGCAGCGGAAGCCAACGAAGGAGCGCGGGTGGTTCTGATATTCATAAGTACGCCATGCGGAGCGAATCAGGCTCAAGGGGTCTTTCCACGAACCGCCACGGATGCTCTTGCGCTTAAGGGCGTAGGGGTCTTCCTTTGCAGCATTGTAAGAAAGCTCAGGGTTGATGTCGGCCATTGCTTTAACGCCCGCACTGGTGTAGGTCGTGCTTGTCCATTCGGCCACATTGCCTGCCATGTCGAACAGGCCGTTGGAGTTGGCGCCATAAGTGCCTACCTGACTTGTCACGAGATTACCATCAACGGTATAGTCGCCCTCGTCGGGCTTAAAGTTGGCGTAGTAGCAACCTTTCTTGTTTGTTTTGAGGTTGTTATCGTCTTCGGCAGGCGTCCAAGGGAAAGGATTCTGTTCCTTACCGCGTGCCGCGTATTCCCATTCGATTTCTGTCGGCAGACGATAGCGCTGAATGTAGCGTGCCTGGGGGCCGAGACCTTTCAGCAGATACTGCGTGCGCCAAGCACAGAACGCATTGGCTTGTTCCCATGTCACACCAACAACGGGGTAGTCGTTGTAAGCCGATGAGGACCAATAGTTCTTCATATAAATTTCATTGTTGGCGTTCGTAAAGTCGTTTACCCAGCAAGTAGTGTCGGGATATACATTCACTATATAAGTATTGAGGAAGTCCCACGGGCCGCTCAACGGGCGCTCGATGGTTTCGCGCACAATTTTTCCGTTCTCGTCCACATAGGCCGTGTCCTTACTGATCATTACTACCTCGTCTGGGTCGATAGTGTGGTCGGTGTTCAGATCGCGTTCTTCGGGGTTGAGGCGGTATTTGCGGAGCGCTGCCTTTTCGTAGTCGTAGATTTCATAGCGGTAGTTGAGCTGTCGGAAGTCGATCATCTTCGTTCCATCAATAGGGTTGGTGAGATAGAGACTCTCGTAAGCTCGCTGCTGGTCTTCGTCCATCTTTTTGGGCAGAGCTTTTGCCCAGTTGAGATGAGGCTTCACAGGTTCGCCCTTCTTATCCTCCGTGATTTTATAAGAGTCGTCGCCACCGAAAGAAGGGTCGGCGAGGCGTTCGCGGAAGATAGAATCGCGCACCCATGTCACAAACTGGCGGTACATGGAGTTGGTCACCTCCGTCTGGTCCATCCAGAAGCCGTCAACAGATATGTCGCGCGCTGGAATCTCTTTGCCCCAGAGCGTGTCGTTTTTTTCGATACCCGTACGCAGGTGACCACGCTTGATCTCTACCATGCCGTAGGGAGTGGGCTCACTCACGGCCGCGCCGCGTGAACTTGTCACTTCTCCGCCGCTTTTCATAGCTCTGTTGCTGCCGAAACAGGAAACCAGCGTCATGGCAACGCAGGCGGAAGCGAGTATTGTAAAAAGTTTTTGTATCATGTTTGTTTTCTATATTCTTAAAGTAGTCTACAAATAGCGAACACTTCTGTGTAGGTTTTTGCCGCGCTTCTGCAAATTGAGCGGCATACGGTAGCTGATGAGTAGTCCGTGATTGCCTGCGCCAAGTCCTATTCCTGAGGTGTTGGCTTCGTAGGCGTAGCTGATGTCGATACCGTGGAACGTTCCGCCTATGAAGAGCGTGGCGCTGTGCTGCGGAGCATAGGTGGCACCAGCGTAGAGGCGTTTGTTCTCATGCCTATAGACGAGGCGACCTGTGAAATCAGCACGAAAATCCGTTCCGTCGTAGCGCATCATTACCGAAGGCACTATTGTTAATAACGGACTACGCATTTTTATATTGTATCCAGCCGTGAAATTATAGAGCGGTTTGTAGGTAATCTGGTTGCGTTCACCCAAGAGAACGGTTGGAGCTGTGAGGTGTTGCACACCTATTCCGGCATACCATTGTTTGCGGTGGAAGAAGATACCTGCGGAGGCGTCAATCTTCGAACCTGTCACGTCGGATGTGGGGATTGCCGGGTCGGAGCCAGCGCCATCGGCCAGATCGGCCTTACTTCCTTTGAAACTCTCTGCGAGCATATCAGCTTCTGCGCCGAGGCTCATCACGCCGCCAAAGAGGCGGAAGTGATAGCTATATTGCAGCGCGAAACGTTTGTGGCTGAACAAACCGATTTCATCGTTCTGGAATGTTGCACCTACACCGTGGCGCGTTCTCCCAATTTGAAAAGCCATATCAGCTCCCGCATACATCGTGCCGCCTGCATCCTCGTAGCCCATTGGGTGAGTCATATAAGCCGCATTGATAGAGAGCTGGTCCGAGCGACCCGCAGCAGCAGGATTGAACTGCGGCTCCATGTCCCAATAGTGGTTGAAGGCTGGTTCTTGCTGGGCATGAACTGACGCACCACATAGCAAGAGCAATGCAGCGAGCAGGAAACGTATGTGAGTCTTTAGCGTCATATTCATTATCACAACGTAAAAGAGCGGTCTTTATTGTATATCTATCGTTTTGTTGCTTTAGTGTAAGGGGCAGCAAGAGGTGCGAAAAGCGCGCTCCAAGGGGCTATTCCCGTTACCAGATAGAGGCATTTTGAAAAAGCAAGGCAACGACGGTGGGTTTCCGCCATTGCCTTGCGATTCGGCAGGAGGCGCTGTTGCGCCAGTCCTTTTAATATTCGTCCTCGTTGAAGAGGAAGTCCTCTTTCGTAGGATAGTCGGGCCATACGTCCTCAATGGTTTCGTAGACCTCGCCTTCATCTTCCAATTCTTGAAGGTTTTCGACAACCTCCATAGGTGCGCCCGAGCGCATAGCATAGTCAATCAATTCGTCCTTTGTTGCAGGCCATGGAGCATCCTCCAGTTTTGAAGCTAATTCAAGCGTCCAGTACATAATCTATATGTGTTTAAAATATTTATTTATTGCTTTGTTGTCTTTTCGGCGTGCAAAAATAGACTTTTTCTAAGAAAAGAAACCATTTCTTATAATTTTATTTCCTCCGAACCCATAAATTTATTTAAATATCTGGCAAATAGGAAGAAAAAGTCAGACAATCGATTGATATATACCATTGTTTCGTGTGGCAGAGCCTCATCGCCCAGTCGCCAGATGGCGCGTTCGGCACGGCGACATACGGTGCGACAAACATCGGCTTGGGCTGCGGGCATAGCTCCACCAGGCAGGACGAAACCACAGAAGCGGCCTTCGGATGTGTCCACGCTGTCGATGAGCTGTTCCATAGCTTCGATGGTTTCGGCCGTGGGCAATCCTTGTGGTTCTTTGAGGAGAGCCAACGCGCCATTGATAGCAAAGATGCGGCGCTGAATATCATAGAGGTTTGCCCGTAGTTCTTCGGGACACATAGCCGCGAGGAGTCCGATGTGGGAACAGAGCTCGTCGAGCGTGCCGTAAGCTTCTACACGGTCGTCACATTTCTTCACGCGGTGACCATTGGCCAAGGACGTCATGCCCTTATCGCCGCTGCGGGTGTATATCTTCATATTGTACTAATAATTTATGGTGTAATCTTGTTTGTTCAGTCGTGCTTCGAAATAGGCCAATCCTAACCAGTAAAGATCGAAGGTGACGCGTACGCTTTCCTTTTTTATCCATTCGCGCCAGGCTTGTAGCGTTGCGCGCGAACGGTGTATGCCGTAGGTAATGAAGAGTGCGCGTGGACCAGCGTAGGAGAGGAGCGCATCGAGTAGAGGGGCTATGGGGTCTGAGGTATTCAGAAATAGAAAGTCGATATGCCCCATCTGGTGGGCTTGTTGCAATGCTTCTTCGGAGGTAGTTGCGCAGTGGCAAGTGCATTTCTGACAAGCCGCAGCCACATACCGTTGCTCGTCGAGCGTATCAGGGCCAACAAACAAGGCCGTGCGCGGCTGATTGTCGTTGGCCAGCCGGAAAATCAGGCGGTCGTCGCGCTCTGGCAGAGCCTGCCCCTTGCGTGTTTGGTGCAACTCCTCGTAAGCGTAGTAGCACCCACGCTGGTAGATCACTCCTTTCACCAATTGGAAAGCAAAGGGAGAATGGATATTGTAGCCTCGACGCTGACGAACACGCCGACACCACACGCCGATGCGCTGTAGATAGTAAATGAACCGTTGCATATAGCGCGAAGGTAAGCAATTCAACTCACATTCCTTTCCTTTCTCCATTGAAATACATATATAAATATGAATATGCCTATTGTGTCTAATGGAGATTTTTCTCGCCCTTTTTGTGTTTTTCTGCTTCAAAATCCTTGAAAAATATACCTAAAGTATAAAATAAACTTAAATATTTGGATTTTTCTTTGAGAAAGTTTGGAGCATGTCAGGAAATTCGTATCTTTGCAACGTGTTTTTCATAGTATTAGATTTAAGGTTAACAAAGTTGGGATACAGTGGTATCCCTTTTTTTATGCAGATACCTTTGGACAGATAGGTCGGACGCTTCGGAAACTTACTGCAAAGTAAGCACTTTCCACTTCGTCTGATTTTTTCTTTTATGCTGTCTTTTCTCTGCTAAAGGGAAATTTCGGGCAAGTCTGATTTGTCTGACACGTTCGAACTCCTTTTGGCGGAAACAAAAAAGAAGTCGGCCAACGCTCTTATTGCGTTGGCCGACTTTCTTTTTATATCTCAGACTGGGCGAAAGATGTCAATCGCTCCGACCAGTCTGGAAAATGATTTCTTACTTCACCATTACTTTCTTACCGTTCAGAATGTAAAGCCCCTTAGTGGGGTGCTGAACGCGCCGGCCTTGCAGGTCGTAAGCACGGTCCTGTTCGTTGGTTGCTGCCTTGAGTGTTCCGATACCCGTGATGATTTTCGGACTGGGATAGATGCACCAGTACGAACCTTTATCCTTGTCGTTGTAAGGACGCACTTTTCCCGCAGGACTACTATTGAGAACGGAATAGGATGTAGAAGCAGGTTTAGTACAACTGAGAAAACTCCATCCTTCTGTATCAGACCCTACGCCATACGCTACTGATTCATCGGCTTTCACAGCAGGCACAGGGCGCGTACTATACGATGTTTTGCCAATATAAAGACCTGTGTTGACATGATGGATGAGGTAGTTTCCCTTACCATCGGATTCAAAAGTAAAAACCTGTGTGGAATCGTTGTCTACAGTGTTGAGCGTTGCCGCTGTTGCATCTGCTGAAAGAAAATGCGTGGGATACGCCTTATTATAAATCATATACTGCTTACCAGCTTCAATCTGTACGCGTTCGAGTGAGGGCACGGCAGCCATCACTGCCCACATGTTGGCTTCGGTTTTCTGTGCGTTGAACGCCTCGATTAAGGGCTGGAGTGCTGCAACGGACTTGTACATACCTACAGCCTTTCCCGTTTTAACTCCTGCCAAGCGTTGTTGCAGCGCATCGTTCAAATAAGCATCGCGCGGGGAGGTAGAGTCGAGCGTGTACTTTCCGCCCGTGATGGAATCAAGGCTGAAGCTCTTGAAGATAATGTTGTAGCCTTGATTGTAGGCCACATCCTCGAAGAGCACGCCGATGCTGTCGTTCTGCATAAGAATCATTGTAGAGTAGCAGGAAGTGTTCTTCGTGATTTGCAGACCTTTCTTCCAGTTGGCAGCCATCTTTTCTCCACTGTTATAGTCGGAGTAAGCAGCGAGTTCTTTGTAGAAGAAACCCACCTTTTCGCGTGTGCTGCTCAAAGGCACGGTTTGCAGAGCCACATAGAGCTGTTTGCCATCGGCCTTGCGGCGAGCTGGAAGCACGAGTACTTCGCCGTTGCAGGCGTTTACCTGGCTGCCAGTCATGTTGGACGGCATGGTGCTTTTGCCCCACGCGCCTTTTGCTTTGACAGGATCAGAATATGTGAAGATATTGAACTGGCGACCGCCACCCTGGTTGCGGCAGCTTAGAAGTACTGTGCCGTCGGGGAGCTCGTCTACTTTCGACTCATCGGCAGCATCGGAGGGGATGACACCTGCACCGCCGAGCACCTTCCAAGTATGGCCGAAGTCGTCGGAATAGATCACGTAAGTGGCAAACTTATTCACTGTCGTCGTGCGCAAAGGATGAGCAATGTAGAGACGGTAGAAATCGCCCACTTTGATATAGCGGCTTTGCATGATCTTACCACTTGTCAGGAAAATACCGGCCACTTGGGCGTTGCCAGGTAGTTTGCCATCGTAGAGACCATAGATCTGTTCGGTCATATCAGTACCCTGATCCCAAGTGCGTCCGCCGTCCGCACTGCGGAAGAAGGCGCTACGCTGTGGATTACTACGCGTTGAACTGAAATAGCCCACCTTGCCACAAACACATTGCATCAGAACATTGTCGCTCGTACGGTCGGCCACGATGCTTGGGTCGCCAAAGGCTGTGCGCCAAACTTCGCTGGCGTGCTCATTACCGCGTGCCACAACAACTGTATCGCTCCATGTGCGACCATTATCCGTGCTGACTTTCATCACGTTGTCGATTTGATAGAGTCCGTTCTGGTTGTTGTAACCTACGTCCGTTTTGCTGATGCGATAGTCGCAATCGGCCAGAAGTCGGCCGTCGCGCGTCTGTGTCAAAGCTGGGATACGATAGGGAACTTTGCTCGTGGCATTATCAAAGACAGTCACTGTGTGGGCATTATCCACTTCGTCGGCCTGACGAACAAAGACGCGGAAGTTATTTACTTGGCCATTGCCGGCAACGGTGAAAGTTGTTAAATCCTTACCAACGTTGCTCACTTCAAAGTGGCCGTTCGGATTTGAAATTGTGCCGTCGGCAGTTGTGATAGAGGTGAGCGTGGAGGGATAGTCGAAGCTGTAGCCTTCGATGATGTAACCCTTCGTTGGAGTGGAGAGGGTGTAAGTGCCGGATATGGCATCGGTGAGCAGGAAGCTCTTACCATCGGCTGCGGGCTGGAAGCTGGTGTTCATAGTGGACAATCTCAATGCCGCCGGAGCAGTGAGCGTAGAGTTCCATAAAGAAGTTTCCGCCAGCGTATTAGCGGCATTTTTGAACTCGCCATACTGGCTGCCCACTTCGAAGTCGACAGCGGCAGGCGTGAAGACTACGGCCGAGCCGCGATCCTTGCCACCCGTCCAGAAAGCCAATTTGTTGTCGCGGTTGTTAACGCCGTAGTTCGTTCCGTTTTGGCAGAGATAGAAAGCAGCCATACCGGGGAAGTCGCTCGACGTTTCTAATTTCCAAAGGCTCTCGTATGTTGTTGTGTTGAGGCCGTCGAGTGGCAGAACAACGGGATAGGCTGTGCCGCCCGTGGTACCGCTCATTTCGCGCGGAGATACCAGCAGTCTGTCGGCTGCTGCTGCGCGGTTGTGGAGGCGATAACCTGCTGTGTTGTCGCCTACGAGACACCAGAGTGCGTTAGGCGTGGCATTGGTGAAACTGCGCATCAGTGAGAAAGGCTCATTGCTGCCTGTATAAATCAGCGGGAAAGTGCTGGTACTTTGACCTTGCCCGATGGCCACTTTATACCAAACCGTATTGGGAGCAAAGCGACCGTCGACGGTGGTAGTGGGCTGGAGTTGTTCGAGGGCTGAAGCCGTCTTTTTGATGGTTACAATGAAGTTCGTGGGTACAGCGTTGGCTTTTGCAGCGGTGCTGGAAACGGAGAATTTAGTGATGTTCTCCTCCAAACCTGTTACGCTGATAGTGGCCGAAGCTTGATCGGCGGAGCAAGTAACGGCCGCGCCGCCTTTTTCAGGTGTGACGGTCACTGTAGCACGGTTTGTGTTTGTTGAAGCTCCTTCAAAACCTTTGAAGTTGAAGGCATAGCCTGTGATGGCATAACCATCGGGAACACTGAGTGAGAAGGTGCGCACGAAGAGGTGGTAAGTGCCATCTCCGTCCACCCACATGTCGTTGTTCTGGGTTTGCAGTGTGAGTTGCGGGGCTGTTTCCGTGGAACTCCACTTGTACTTGTAGGCACTGGCAGTATTGCCTTGTTTGTTGACAAAACTGCCCGTTGCTGTGGATACAGTACGCATCCATGTTGTTTGCGCTTGCGCGTGAATGGGGCTTGCAAACAAACTGACAAGTCCCATTAGGGCTAAAGTAAACAATTGTTTCATTGGTAGTTTTTTGAATATATAAATTGTGACGTTTGCAAATATAATGGTTTCTTCTTAATTATTCTTGTTGGTTTAGAAGAAAAGGAAAAGGAGGGGGAAATATACCCCTATTGGGGGATATGATTATTGGATGAAAAGATGTGCTTAATGGAATTTTTGAGAAAGAGCTTTTTGCGATAGAGAAGGATTATTCTGTCAATAGAATTCTTATTTTTAGCGTTTCTGGAATTAAATGAAAGTCAGAATGAAATAAGAGCTCGGTTTTGTTTCGCTTCTTGAAGCGAGGGTTTTATAAGGGTGTGCTTCCACGCAATAAGGCTGTCAGCCGGCGCGCTTATTGTGTCAGCTGGTAGCCTTATTGTATCGGCTGACAGCCTTATTCTGTTGACGGCCAGGAACGGAGAAAAACGAGCGCAAAAATGCAACTGTCAGCCCACACAATAAGGAAGCCAGTTGGCAGAGCAAAGAGGCTCATTGCCCAAATAGAGGTTTTTTCAAAAATCCTTATTCGAGTGAACATTTTCTGGTTTCAGTTGCTCAAAAGGTTTTGTTAAGAAAATGGGCGGTTTTGAGGAAAGGATGGCAAGATTCATGTTCCGATGATTCTGACCGACCTGTTCCTCATGAGAGCAGCATCTGTTCTCAATCATTCTCTTTCCTACGCCCCGTTCAACTGGTCCGCTCCGCCCGAGAATAAGAGGTTTAACCTCGACAATAAGCGTCCCTGCTCCTCTTTTTGATACCATTTTCGGCTGCATAATGTTGTGGCTCTTTGTATTAGTTTTATTATTCTTTTCATTTATTGCCAGAATTTACAAAATATCTGTAACTTTGCGGCATATTCAAAAAATCCCCTCATTTATAAGGGGACGGATATGTCAAGATAGCTTAATCATAAAACATTACATAATTTAATTTTCAAAACTCTATGTGGTTAACAACTTCATCCGTAGGACGGAAAGTTATCATGTCGGTAACCGGCATTGCTCTCGTTCTGTTCCTCACTTTCCACGCTTGCATGAACGTTGTGGTGCTTTTCTCTGGAGATGCTTACAACATGATTTGCGAGTTTCTTGGATCTAATTGGTATGCCGTTGCAGGAACGGCTGTTTTGGTGGGCCTCATCGCTCTCCATTTCATCTATGCCGCTATCTTGACGCTGCAGAATCTCAAAGCGCGTGGTAACAGCCGCTATGCAGTGGTGGAAACCCCAGCAAAGGTTGAATGGGCGAGCCAGAACATGTTTGTGCTCGGTCTGATCGTATGCTTGGGCTTGCTCCTCCACTTGTTCAATTTCTGGGCAAACATGATGGGCGCAGAGTTCTACAATGGCGGTATGGCCCTCGTAGGCGAGTTTGAAGCAACAGACGGCGCAGGTTTGATTCAGTTCACCTTCGGCAATCCCGTTTATGCTGTGCTCTATCTCGTATGGCTCGCCGCGCTATGGTTCCACCTCTCTCATGGTTTCTGGAGTGCTATCCAGACTCTCGGCGTGAACAACAAAGTGTGGTTCAACCGCTGGAAGCTCATCGGTAACGTTTATGTAACACTCGTTATGCTGATGTTTGCTGCCGTAGTTGTTTATTTTGCACTGGGCTGCAAACCCATCTGTGGTTAATTCTTATAACAAACGATTACAATTATGTCTGATAAATATATCGTTCCCGTAACGGAGAAGGTAATCGACTCAAAGATTCCCGAAGGTCCCGTTGCTGAAAAGTGGACCAATTTCAAGGCTCATCAGAAGCTCGTTAACCCGAAAAACAAACGTAAGCTCGATGTTATCGTCGTAGGTACGGGCCTGGCAGGTGCCAGTGCCGCTGCATCGCTCGGCGAAATGGGCTTCAAAGTGAAAAACTTCTGCATACAGGATTCTCCCCGCCGTGCACACTCCATCGCAGCACAGGGCGGTATCAATGCAGCAAAGAACTATCAGAACGACGGCGACTCTGTTTACCGCTTGTTCTATGACACTGTGAAAGGTGGCGACTATCGCGCTCGCGAAGCTAATGTTTACCGCCTGGCTGAAGTAAGTGCCAGCATCATCGATCAATGTGTGGCACAGGGTGTGCCTTTCGCTCGCGAATACGGCGGCACGCTGGCTAACCGCTCTTTTGGTGGTGTGCAGGTGAGCCGTACTTTCTACGCCAAAGGTCAAACCGGTCAGCAGCTCCTCTTGGGTGCATACTCTACGCTGATGCGTCAGGTACACGAAGGCACTGTTGAGCTCTACACTCGCTATGAGATGCTCGATGTTGTGATGATTGAAGGCCGCGCTCGCGGTATCATCGCTCGCAACCTCGTTACTGGCGAAATCGAGAGCTTCGCTGCACACTGCGTTATCTTGGCTACCGGTGGTTATGGCAACGCTTACTTCCTTTCTACAAACGCTATGGGTTGCAACTGCTCCGCAGCTATCGCAGCCTACAAGCACGGCGCATATTTTGCCAACCCCGCTTACGTACAGATTCACCCAACGTGTATCCCCGTACACGGCGACAAGCAGAGCAAACTTACGCTCATGTCCGAGTCGCTGCGTAACGACGGCCGCATTTGGGTACCGAAATTCAAGGAAGACGTTGAGAAACTCCGTAGCGGAGAACTCAAAGGCCGCGACATCCCTGAGGACCGCCGCGACTACTACCTAGAGCGCCGTTATCCGGCTTTCGGTAACCTCGTTCCCCGCGACGTGGCTTCGCGTGCAGCTAAAGAACGCTGCGATGCAGGCTTCGGCGTGAACGGTACAGGCCTCGCCGTATTCCTCGACTTCCAGCAAGCTATCGAAGACTTCGGTCGCGACGCCATCGAAGCACGCTACGGCAACCTCTTTGATATGTACGAAGAAATCACCGATGAGAACCCCTACGAGAATCCAATGATGATCTACCCCGCTATCCACTACACAATGGGTGGTCTGTGGGTTGACTACGAGCTTCAGACAAACATCCCCGGTCTCTTCGCAGCTGGCGAATGTAACTTCTCTGACCACGGTGCTAACCGCCTCGGTGCATCTGCCCTCATGCAGGGTCTGGCCGATGGTTACTTCGTTCTGCCCTACACCATACAGCACTATCTCAGCGACCAAATCACTGTGGGCCGCTTCACAGGTGAAGAACCCGAATTTGCACAGGCTCAAGCCAAAGTTCAAGCCCGCGTTGACCGTATTCTCAATATCAACGGTAAGCGTTCTGTGGACAGCATCCACAAAGAGCTCGGACATATCATGTGGGAATACGTGGGTATGGCTCGTACGAAAGAAGGTCTGCAAACGGCTCTCGATAAGATGGCTGAACTCAAGAAGGAATTCGAGAACAATGTCTTTGTTCCGCACATTGACGGCGTAAACATCGAGCTCGAAAAGGCTCTCCGCCTCGAGGACTTCTTCACTATGGGTCAGCTCGTTGCTATGGACGCTCTGAACCGCGAGGAATCTTGCGGTGGTCACTTCCGCGAGGAACACCAGACCGAAGAGGGCGAAGCTAAACGCGACGACCAGGGCTGCTTCTACGTGAGCTGCTGGGAATACCAAGGCGAGGACGCACTCCCCGTTAAGTATAAAGAGCCGCTCAAATACGAGGCTATTGAAGTTAAGACGAGAAACTATAAAGTCTAATTGATCAGTGACACGACGAGCTATGCTTGCACAAACGACTCTGTAGCTACACTCGTTACGATTCACTCATCACTTAAAAAAGAAATTTCATTATGGCAAAGAATATATCTTTTAAACTAAGATACTGGAAGCAGAATGGTCCTAAGGATGCCGGCCACTTCGACGAGCGCGAAATGAAGGATATCCCCGATGATACCAGCTTCCTCGAAATGCTCGATATTCTCAACGAGCAGCTTGTTGCAGAAGGTCAAGAACCTTTCGTTTTCGACCACGACTGCCGCGAAGGTATTTGCGGTATGTGTTCACTTTATGTTAACGGTACGCCTCATGGCAAAACAGAGCGCGGAGCTACCACTTGTCAGCTCTATATGCGTCGCTTCAAGGATGGCGAAACCATCACCGTTGAGCCTTGGCGCTCTGCTGCTTTCCCTGTTATCAAGGACTGCATGGTAGATCGCTCTGCTTTCGATAAGATTCAGGCCGCAGGTGGTTATATCAGCGTGCGTACTGGTGCTCCTCAGGACGCCAACGCCATCTTGATCGACAAGGACTCAGCCGACGAAGCAATGGACTGCGCTACTTGTATCGGTTGCGGAGCTTGTGTTGCTGCCTGCAAGAATGGTTCTGCAATGCTCTTCGTTAGCTCTAAGCTCAGCCAGTTTGCGCTGCTGCCCCAAGGCCGCGTAGAAGCTGCTAAGCGCGCAAAGGCGATGGTTAGCAAGATGGACGAACTCGGTTTCGGTAACTGCACCAACACGCGTGCTTGTGAAGCCGTTTGTCCGAAGAATGAGACTGTGCTCAACATCGCACGCCTCAACCGTGAGTTTATCAAAGCTAAGCTCGCCGACTAATCCGATGTGATTCCGCCCACACCTCACCACGCAGTGAGGCCGCGAGCTGTACTCCACAATATCTGGCTGCCACTCATAATTATATATGAGTGGCAGCCTTTTTTATGGATAAACGCACAATAAAAAGCATCTGCTATGTCCGTTTCTGAGGGCATGGCGGATGGCAGTTCCCATACTAAAAGAAAATCCCCACAAACTTACTCGCGGAGAGCAGTTTGTGGGGAAAGTTCTATTGTAGGGAGATCACTATTTGCGCAGAACCTTCTGCGTAGTTCCTTTGTTCATACGGATGATGTTCAGCCCGCGCTACAAATTTGTTGAGGCTATGTTATGGGGAAGAATAAACAGCCGTGGTACTTGTATCGCTGTTGGCAGTTGCTGGCAACTTCCACTTTGTTATTTCTTCGTGAAATATCCTATATTAGGATTCGCCATTGAAACATCCTCCTTGTTCGCATTGTATTTCACTGCACCCTTGAGACTTGTACAATTATAGAACAGTTCATCAGATAGTGCGCAAGTCCAAGTATTATTGCAATAAATAGTTTGTAGAGAGGTGTTATCAGCAAACATTCCACTCATGTCTTGCACCTTCTTTATATTGAAGTTGGAAAGATTGAGAGAAGTTAAGCTCGAGCAGCTTTCAAACATATATTTCATGTTTTGCACCTTCTCCGTATTGAAGTTGGAGAGATTGAGAGAAGTTAAACTCGAGCAGCCATAAAACATTCCTTTCATACTTACTACCTTCTTCGTATTGAAGTTAGAGAGATTGAGTTGCGAGAGTTTTTTACAACCGATGAACATACCAGACATTATAGTTACTTCAGATGTATTGAGATTTTCTAAACCCTTTATTTCTTCCAGATTCGTGAAGTCGAAGAACCAGTTCTCAGTGGTTTTCGGGAGAAAGTTCTTGAAAGAAAGATCAAAGACAGCAGTAGTAACGTCTGATTCAGATGTATTCTGTGTTACAGCCCAAGCAGGAAGAATAATATCACCATCCTGCTTCATCTCGTCAATTCCCCACACAGTTCCCGTGCGCGAGGATTTCTTAGCATCATAGTAGAATGTCAGCGTTTTCTTGTCGCTGCTTTTCACAACGTAGGCTTCTTTCCTCTGCGCTTGAGCGGACTGCGGGAGGAGTAACAAAGCTATGAATCCTGCAAGAAACACAGCACAGAAATTCTTGAGTAATTTTTTGCTCATAATTTTTTTTCTTCCCCTTTTTGTCTCCTCGTTTTTCTGCTTTTTAGGAGTGCCGTGTCGGGAAGTCGGGCAGGTAAATAGAATCTGTTAAAGAATATCTTGCTCGCTTGTCGATTCTTTAGAAAGTAAAGCTGCAAGTATTAAGAGTTATACGTCTGCGAATATAAGGAAACTTTTTAAAAATACAAAAAATACATATTTTTCTTTCTTTAAGTCAGTTGGAGGGACGAGCAGCAGTGGGTGCTGTGCGACGCTTCCTGCGTCGGAGGTTTGTGTCGTTGCCCATCCACGGGTTCACCCTTCGGGCGTCACCCGCGGTTACGCATGGTGTGTCCCCACCGGGGACAGTGGATGAGCTCAAGGGAAGTCCTTCTCGTAAAAAGTCTGTGCACTATCGGTGGGCAACTCCACACACTGCTCCGTCAGTACTAAGCCTGCAGCAAAATAGAGTAACTCACACCTCCGACAGGGATAGTGAGGATGCGCGAGGAAGTCCTCTGCCCCTGCATATCGTGACAGTCTGTAATGATACCACCGCCTCACACACATTGTAAAAAGTCTATGCACTGTCTGTGACCAACTCCACCTATAGCTCTGTCAATACTCCATCACTGCTCCGCCTCCACAGCCATAGTCATAGCAGCACAGAGTAACTGACGCCTCCGGCGGAGGCGCACCATGCTTAACCGCGGGTGATGCCCGAACGATAGTGAGGGTGAACCCGTGGACAGATGACAGCACTAACTTCCGACACCGGCAGTGTCGCACTGAAAGCGTTGAGGGAGTATTCTCCCTCTCTCCTCCTATAGAAAATACTCGATTTTTGTTGTCACGTTGTCACGCAGGAAGGGAAGATACTGATAGATAGGGACTTATACGCGTGACAACAAATTCTCTTTGTTGTCACACCGTTGTCACGCGCGTAAAGTATACGTTATCAAATAGTTACACTTAAAGTGTGACAACGTGACGACGTGACAACGAAAAAATGAAATCTTGGGAGGGGGAGAGTGGGTGCTGTGCGACGCTTCCTGCGTCGGAGGTTTGTGCATCACTTTCCCACGGGTTCGCCCTTTGGGCATCACCCGCGGTTAAGCATGGTGTGTCCCCGCCGGGGACAGTGGATGAACACGCTACATCGCAGCGAGAGTGGACACAATAAGCGCGTGAGCTGACGCAATAAGGCTACGGGCGGATAGGCTTATTGGATCTCCGAATACAATAAGGACGTGAACGGAAACAATAAGGCTGCTGGTGATGAAAGGTATAACCACTCTTTCGTTCTTGCTCAGAAGTTTTTCAAAAAAGAAAAGCAGTTCGGTTCGGGAGATGAACAGAACTGCTTGATGTGGGGTTGCCGCGAAGGGCGAATTACTTGGAACTGAGCTTCGGACCGAAACTGAGATCGCCTGCATCGCCGAGACCGGGAACGATATAGGCGTCGTCGTTGAGTCCGGGGTCGATGGCGGCTGTCCAGAGTGTGACATCATCGGAGGGGAAGCACTTCTGGAGGTGTGCGATGCCCTCTTCGGCAGCAATGACTACGCAGATGTGGAGCTTCTTGGGTGTGCCGTTGTTGAGGAAAGCTTTGTAGGCGAGTTCGAGACTTCCGCCGGTGGCCAACATGGGGTCGACCATGAGGAAGGTGGAACCGTCGAGCTGTGGTGCGGCGAGGTATTCGAGACGAATCTTGAGATTCTCCTTTTTGCCCTCTTCGCGATAGGCAGCAACAAAAGCGGAGTCGGCTTGGTCGAAGACATCGATGAAGCCTTCGTGGAAAGCTAAGCCTGCGCGGAGCACAGTGCCGACAACGATGTGATCGTCATAGGTTTCCATCTCTTTCACGCCGAGAGGCGTTTGGATTGTCTTCGGAGAAAAGTTCAGTGTTCGACTCACTTCATAAGCCATAGCGTGGCCTATGCGTTCCAAATTATTACGGAAAAGCGTGCGATTGCCCTGCACGGTGACATCGCGCAACTGGGCCATGTAGCAATTTATCACGGAGCTTGTTGCTCCCAGATTGATAACCTTCATGCGGTGTTAGAAATTATTCAAATTGAGCAAAAGTACTTATTTCTCCTCAAAAGACAAAAAAAACGGGAATTTTATGTAGAAATGTGGGGAAAAGGAGTTATGAGGGAGAGGGGCGGAAAGGTGTTGGCGAGGATTGCAACATAAAGCTATCAAAGGGGCAGGGAAATGGGGCATTATGGGTAAATGTTGTTAAATGAAAAGGATGCGCATTCATTAAACACATTAAAACTTTTGTTTCATTAAAAAAATAAGTATTTTTGCGCAGTGAAGAACTAGGTTTAGTTCGATCGTAAAAAGGAAAAAAAGAATATTCATAATTTAATAATTCATATTGTAACATGGCAACATTAGATTTGACCAAGTACGGTATTACCGGTACAACGGAAATCGTTCACAACCCTTCTTACGAACAGTTGTTTGAAGAAGAAACGAAAGAAGGCCTCCAGGGCTTCGAAGTGGGTCATCAGACAGAGCTCGGTGCTGTAAACGTAATGACTGGCGTTTATACTGGCCGCTCTCCTAAGGATAAGTTCATCGTTGACGATGCAACTTCTCATGACACTGTATGGTGGAACACTCCGGAGTATCCCAACGACAACCACAAGGCCAGTGAGGAAACTTGGGCTGTTGTTAAGAAACTTGCTCAGAAGGAACTTTCTAACAAAAAGCTTTACGTTATTGACGGTTTCTGCGGTGCTAACGCTGCTACCCGCATTGCTGTGCGCTTCATCGTTGAAGTGGCTTGGCAGGCACACTTCGTTAAGAATATGTTCATCCGTCCGACAGAGGAAGAACTGAAGAACTTCGAACCGGGCTTCGTTGTATACAACGCTTCTAAAGCTAAGGTTGAGAACTACAAAGAACTCGGTCTTCACTCCGAAACAGCTGTTGTCTTCAACGTAACGTCTAAGGAACAAGTCATCATTAACACTTGGTACGGTGGCGAAATGAAGAAAGGTATGTTCTCCATGATGAACTACTTCAACCCGCTTCGTGGCATCGCTTCTATGCACTGCTCTGCTAACACAAGCATGGACGAGAAGGAAACAGCCATCTTCTTCGGTCTCTCTGGTACGGGTAAGACTACGCTCTCTACCGATCCGAAGCGTAAGCTCATCGGTGATGACGAGCACGGTTGGGATGACGAAGGCGTGTTCAACTACGAAGGTGGTTGCTACGCTAAGGTTATCAACCTCGACAAAGAAAGCGAACCAGATATCTACGGTGCTATCAAGCGCAATGCTCTCCTCGAGAACGTAACAGTGGATGCTAACGGCAAGATTGATTTTGCTGATAAGACAACTACTGAGAACACTCGCGTAAGCTATCCTATCGACCACATCACTAACATCGTTAAGCCTATCAGCAAGGGTCCTCATGCAAAGCAGGTTATCTTCCTCTCTGCTGACGCCTTCGGTGTGCTTCCTCCCGTTTCTATCCTTGACAACAAGCAGGCTCAGTACTACTTCCTCTCTGGCTTCACAGCTAAGTTGGCAGGTACTGAACGCGGTATCACTGAACCTACTCCTACATTCTCTGCTTGCTTCGGCCAGGCGTTCCTTGAGCTCCACCCCACGAAGTATGCTGAAGAGCTTGTTAAGAAGATGGAGCGCGTAGGCGCTAAGGCTTACCTCGTTAACACTGGTTGGAACGGTACTGGCAAGCGTATCTCTATCCGCGACACTCGTGGTATCATCGACGCTATCCTGAACCACTCTATCGAGACTGCTCCAACGAAGACGATTCCTTACTTCAACTTCGTTGTTCCAACAGAGCTCGCAGGTGTTGATACTAACATCCTCGATCCTCGCAACACTTATGCTGACGCAGCTCAGTGGGACGAAAAGGCTAAAGACCTCGCTGCTCGCTTCATCAAGAACTTCAAGAAGTTCGAAGGTGAGGAAGCTGGTAAGGCTCTCGTAGCTGCTGGTCCTCAGCTCTAATGGTTTTCTGAACCACACAACAACTAAATACTGACGGCGACCTGTTTCTCCTTTCGAGAAACAGGTCGCTTCTTTTTACAACTTTTGCCACCTGAGTCAGCGTTTGAGCAAATAAATATGCACATGAGCGGCAAAGCACGGAATTTTCCTTAACTTTGCCCACATAGACAATTACAAAAACAGATCTCGCTATGAGACAAATTATCAAACACTTTACCGATGACGACCTCTACAAACTCACGATGTGCTGCGCCGTTATCGACAACTTCCCGCGTGCTCAGGTGAAGTACTCCTTTGTTGACCGCAACGACACTGTCTATCCAGCAGGTTTTGCCGACTTGCTCCTCGAACAGGTGGCGATGCTGGAAAATGTTGTATTTACTGACGAGGAGGAGAGCTTCATGCGCCGCCGCTGTTGCTATATCCCCGATTGGTTTTTCAAATACTTACGCGGTTTCCGCTATCGCCGCGAATGGGTGAAGGCGTGGCAGGACGAAGAGGGACATCTCCACGTGGACTTCGAGGGCGACTGGTCCGACACAATTCTCCTTGAGGTGAAGATACTTGCTATCATCTCCGAACTCTACTACATCGTAACAGGTAGCGACAACTGCTTCGACTACAAAGACTACTACCAACGCAGTTATACCAAAGCCGAACGCCTGCTGGGAGCGGGCTGCGTTTATAGCGATTTTGGAACGCGCCGCCGCGCCTCTCTCCAGGCACAGGATGTGGCTGTGGAGGCGATGAAAGATTGCTATGCTTCCCAAGAGTGGACGGGGCGTTTTGTCGGGACGAGCAATGTGTATCTGGCTATGAAGCACGACTTAATGCCCATTGGAACAATGGCGCATGAGTTTATTTGCGCTATCGGCGGTATGTACGGCCCACAAATGGCCAACCACATGGCGATGGAAGCTTGGCGCAACACCTTCCGCGGAGCGTTGGGAACATATCTCTACGACTCCTTCGGGTGGAACATCTTTAGCCTTAACTTCTCCGAAGATTTCGCCAACCTCTTCAAAGGTTTACGCATCGACAGCGGCGACAACCGTGAACAGCTCCAGCTGATTGTCAATAAATACAAGAGCCTCAACATCGACCCGCGCAGTAAGCAGGTCATCTTCAGCAATGCGCTCGACACCGATCGCGCTATCGAAATCCAGCAATACGCCAAAGAGCTCTGCATTCCGAGCTTCGGTATCGGTACGCATTTCACCAACGACTTCGAGGATATCGACTACCTAAACATCGTTATCAAACTGGTGGCGGTGAAAATCACTGAGTCGTGGCCGTTCTACAACGATACGTGTAAAATTTCGGAAGACAAAGGGAAGCACACCGGTAAGCCCGAAGTGGTCAAACGATTCATGGAGATGCTCCACATTATCTAAGTACACAGTCCACACCGCAATCAGCATTCATCAATAAAAAGACAGCTGAAAGAGAATAGCTCCTCCTTCGGCATATACCCACCCTTTTACCTTTTAGATTCTCGCATAAAACAACCGAGTCGTACAAGGTCGACTATTATCGTTACTAATCTCTCATTCACGAATGAATACACTCAAAAAAAGACTTCTTAGTGCAGCTCCCGACGCAGCCGCCATCGTTTTGTTCCTACTCATCTCTCTGGCGTATTTCTTCACGCCGCTGAGCGAGGGACTCGTCCTTGGCGGCCACGATGTGCAGGCATCCGTAGGTCAAGGACGCGAAAACGTGGAATATACGCAGCGCACGGGCGAAACCACGCGCTGGGTCAACAACGTATTTAGCGGCATGCCTACTTACCAGATAGCACCGTCCTACAAGTCTTCGTCCACACTGGGCTTCTTCCAAAAGATTTACGCCGTAGGGACGAGCGGCCCACTCTGCTATCTGTTCCTCTTCCTCTTAGGCTTCTACATCCTGCTTCGGGCGTTCAACTTCAAGCCCTATCTTGCAGCATTGGGCGCGATACTCTGGGCGTTCAGTAGCTACTTCCTCATCATCATGGCAGCAGGCCACATCTGGAAAGTGATGACGCTAACGTTCATCCCGCCCACCATTGCCGGTCTCGTGCTTTGCTATCGCGGCCGCCATATCTGGGGCGGAGCTGTCACAGCTCTCTTCACCGCCTTCCAGATTCAGGCTAACCACGTGCAGATGTCCTACTACTTCGTGTTCCTTATGCTCTTCATTGTCGTGGCTTACGGCATCGACGCACTGCGCAAAAAAGAAGCGAAAAAATGGCTCAAAGCTACAGGTGTAATCCTGCTGGCGGGAATTCTCGGCATAGCAGCCAACTTGCCCAATCTCTACCACACTTGGCAGTATTCTAAGGCGTCTATCCGCGGTGCGGCGGAACTCAGCCCATTGCCGCAAGAAAAATCACAGAGCACCAATGGCGGTCTCGATCGCGACTATATCACGCAATGGAGCTATGGCGTTGACGAAACGCTCACACTGCTCATCCCCGACTTCAAAGGTGGTGGCTCATCCTCCATTCTTGATCGCCCCGATGCTACCGACCTCGAAGGCTACGATCAGTTCTATCAGTGCGCAGGGGCAACACAGCAGGCGCTCCAGCAGAGCAATCAGCAAGTAACTCCGCCAGGACTCATCCAATACTGGGGCGAACAACCCATGACAGTTGGTCCCGTCTATGTGGGCGCACTCGTTTGTTTCCTCTTCATCCTGGGCCTCTTCTTCGTCAAAGGTCCTATGAAGTGGGCGCTCCTCGGGGGTACGATGCTCTCCTTCCTCTTTGCGTGGGGTCATAACAGCCCTGCGTTCACGAATTTCTGCATCGACCACCTGCCCATGTACAACAAATTCCGCACGCCTTCCAGTGCGCTCGTTGTGGCAGAGTTCACGATGCCGCTTCTGGCTATCATAGCATTGGCGCGCATCCTCCGCGAACCTCGCGCTCTTTGGGCAAATCGAAGAGGAAAAGTCGGACTCATCGTCAGTTCTCTCCTAACGGCGGGTCTCTGCCTCATGCTGACTTTCTTCCCCAGCTTAGTGGGCAACTGCATAAGTAGTCAGGATCAGCAGGTACTCGACTACCTCACCAAAGCTGGCGGACCGGAGTTCACCACGGCCTACTCTGGTGCTATCACCTCCATGCACCACGCCATCCTCAGTGCGTCTGCACTGCGCTCTTTCTTCGTCATTCTCCTGGGCGGTTTGGCTATCGGCCTCTACTATCTGCTCAATAAGAATCGCGAGAAAGCACAAGGCGGATGGTGGCTCGTCCTCGTTTTGGGCGTCATCAGTCTCGTTGATCTTTGGGGCGTTGACAAACGCTATCTCAATAACGAGAGTTTCACCGATCCTGTACAACTCCAAAACCTCACGCCGACAGCTGCCGATCGCGTTGTATTGCAAGATAAGGCAGACGGCCGCGTTCTCGATATTTCACGAGGCAATCCTTTCAATGAAACGAGCAACCACAGCGGTTATTTCCACCAGAGTATCGGTGGTTACAACGCAGTGAAACTTCGTCGCTATCAGGACCTCATTGATCGCCAGCTCCACAACGAGATGAATCGTTATCTCGCTGCAATCTCGGAAGCGGAAGGTGATATGACGAAAGTGCCTGGCGACAGTCTCGCGCCCGTTCTCAATATGCTCAACACGCGCTACCTCATCTTCGGTGCCAACGCCAACCAAGCCGTTCGCAACACCTACGCCAACGGCAACGGATGGTTCGTCCGCACGCTCCGCTTCGTCAAAGGTGCCGATGCTGAAATGGCGGGTCTCACAGGGCTTGATACAAAGCACGCTGCAGTGGCCGATGAGCAGTTCCGCGCCGTCCTCGACGGCTCTCCGCTCGACAGTGGTAGCATACAGCTCACTAGTCGCCAGCCCAACGAACTCCACTATCAGGTGGCAACTCCGAAGGGCGGTGTAGCAGTTCTGAGCGAGATCTACTACCCCGGATGGGAAGCCACCATCGATGGGAAACCCGCAGAGATTGGCCGCGTCAACTATGTGCTCCGCGCCCTCAAGATTCCCGCAGGCAAACATGAGTTAGTACTCACCTATCGCCCCGCGAGTGTTTCCACCACTGAGACGGTAGCTTTCGTCTCCATCGCTCTCATCCTCGTGGGCTTCATCGCTGCTTTCGTAATCGCTCTTCGCAAACCTCGCAAAGAAGAAGAACCAGCATAACCATCGCTGACATATAAAAACATTAAATCCTCGGACAGCTCCCACTGAGCCTCCGAGGATTTTTCTTTATTAGAGCTTTTAGGACAGATAAACACAATGTAAATGTACACACAGAATAATAAAAATCCCTAATTTTCAGGAAAATCAAAAAAGGAAGGGACTGTACAGACAATGTGTACAGCCCCATTTACTACTTTTTAGAGTGCTAATAAAGCGACAAAGTCTTTATCGGCACTTTCTTGCGCAAAGATAGTGTTTACTTTTAGCTCATGCAAATATTTCGCAAATATTTTTTATTCCTGTTGCCTTTGCTATTGTCTTTTGAACTCTCTCACAATTCTTGTTCTTATTGAAAAGCTTTATCAACTCTTCTTTCAAATCTGCTTGCCTATTCCTTGAAACAATGCCAATCATATAATAGATTACTTTTATCGCACCATGAAGATTCTGATAATCTGCTTCTGCCATTCTTCCAGCAGGACCACGTCGTATAGATTTCGGCAATGCTATATCATATAAGACATTGCCATGAGCACAGTGATTTCTTATGATACTAATCAAACTTAGATAGCTTTCAAAGACTTTCAGCTGACATACATTGAAATGCTCACTTATATTTCTACGAATTTGTTGATCGTTAATTGCTTTAAAAAGATGTATAATCCCTCCTAAAGTCATAAACTCCAAAGTTTTCCACGCTGGAGCATACTTATCGTCTTCATGTGTTTTATGATGCTGCTTTATGGCTGGTGTCTGCCTGAATCTACTTGTATAAACTTCCCTTTCAAAACTGTCCACATATGTTTGAGAAACAATGGCAGGATCTACGAACCAAGTTGGAGAGCCTTTATAACTATTTGAAACATGGTAAGTAATAAAAGTTCTAAGATGAATCTCAATGCGGTTAAGATACTTTGTAAGAATACTTCTAAGAGTGAAATCAAAGTAGTATAATTTTACGATGTCATCAAAATTCGTACCCTCACGGAATTTATGTATTCTCCGAGTCTTACATGGATATGAAATTTCAAAAGGAAACCAATAAAAGCCCAAACGATAATAGCCTACATCGAGTAATACTTCCTTTGCTTTATCTTCATTGTTTATTAACATGCCCCTTTCTTTCAGAAGGCATATTTGTTGGTCGATATCTATTGCTTCTTTTCCCATCAAATATATTTTTCTTTATCTAAAGCTTTGATATTCCCCTATAGCGACTATATATATAGATAAGCAGTTAGAAATGGGAAACTTTCAGCCTATCCTTTATAGGGAAGCAAAATTTCTAAATTTCAATTCGATCTCAAAATCCTGATAAAAACTCCACAAAAATAATTATTTTTTCTAAAATAAATGCGTTTATACAAATGTTCATTAAATAAAAACACGACTCACACTAAAACTGAAAAGTGAAAAACACTGTGTCCCCACCTCCACAAACAATTACATACCATATTAATGCAGGGTGGCTACTATGAAAACCATATCTCGTTTCTAACTAAAACCCTAATAGCAGAAACTACCTATAAAATGCTATCTACTATCCCACTCAGCCCCAGCAATATATAACACCGACATCGCCTCCGGCGGAGGCGCACCATGCGTAACCGCGGGTGATGCCCGAAGGGCGAACCCGTGGATAGATAGCAGCACTACTTTCCGACACCGGCGGTGTCGCACTGAAAGCGTTGAGGGAGTATTCTCCCTCTCTCCTCCTATAGAAAAAACTCATTTTTTGTTGTCACGTTGTCACGGAGGAGGGGAAGATGCTGATAGATAGGAGCTTATACGCGTGACAACAACTTTTTTTGTTGTCACACCGTTGTCACGCGTCGTCACGCCTGCAATAAATACATTATCAAGCGGTTATGCTCAAAGTGTGACAACGTGACAACGTGACAGCAGAAAAATAAAATCCTGGGAGGAGGAGAGTGGGTGCTGTGCGACGCTTCCTGCGTCGGAGGTTTGTGCATCACTTCTCCACTTCTCCACGGGTTCGCCCTCGCTCTGCTCAGGTATCACCCGCGGTTAAGCATGGTGTGTCCCCGCCGGGGACAGTGGGTGAACACGTTGTGTCGCTGGGGAGAACTGGCACAAGAAAGATGCGAGCAGATAGCCGTATTGCTTTCTCAAACGCAATAAGGGAGTGAGCTGACACAATAAGGATGCTGGCGGATAGGCTTATTATATTCCCAAACGCAATAAGGAGATTTACGATCATCGCTATTGCGTTTGTGCGCCTCTACTTGCAAATGATTCAAAGAAGCATTAGAAGCCTCACCGAATAGTGCAGAGGCTCAGGCTTGTCGGACAAGAAGATTTGGCAGTTTAGCTTTTTAGCGAACAGCCTTTATCATTCGGTCTTTCCCATAAATGTCGCGGCGCAGCTCCACGTTGGAGTAGCCGTTAGATTGGAACATTTCCACGGTTTCTTGCCCGTAGGCTTGATTGATTTCTACCAACACTGCTGCGGCTTTGAGTTGCTGACCGAGGCGCGCCAAAGCCCGATAGAAAAGAAGAGGATCGGTATCGGGAACAAAGAGAGCTGAGGCGGGTTCATAGTCCAAAACGTGGGTTTCCATCTCCGCGCGCTCGCGCTCACAAATATAAGGGGGATTGGAAACAATATAGAGAGCATCCCTCGAGGGCGCGCTCGCCGCGCTCTCATTCACCACTTCCAACACATCCGTTCGGCAAAAATCCACTACAACGCCATTGGCTTGCGCATTCTGCTGCGCCACGGCCAAAGCCCCTTCCGAAATGTCCCACGCCATGACCTGCGCACGTGGAAACTGCTTGGCCAGAGAGATGGCAATACAACCCGTACCGGTTCCCACATCGAGAACGGAGCAAGGAGCATCGGAGGGCAAGAGAGATGCCACCCACCCCACCAGCTCTTCCGTTTCTGGCCGAGGAATCAAGGTGTCGGGCGTCACACGAAAGGTGAGATCGCAAAATTGTGCTGTACCGATGGCGTATTGCACAGGTTCACCCTGCTCTAAGCGGCGGAGGATTTTTTCCAGCCTTATTGTATCTTCTTCGGAAAATACCGTATCTTTGCCCAGATAGATGTCGGTGCGCGACAGGCCAAAGGCATCTTCCAACACAACAAACGCCAGGGCGCGGGCTTCCCGTTCTTCCACTTTCGGGACGAGCGTATCAACAATTTGGCGAAACATAGATTTCATAAGGCAAAGGTAATGAATAAATCAAAAAATACAACGGACACTTTCTATATGCGCCGCTGCATCCAACTGGCTCGGCAGGGCGAAAACGGAGCAGCTCCCAATCCGATGGTGGGCGCTGTGATTGTTGGCGAGGGACGTATCATTGGCGAGGGGTATCATGCTCATTGCGGACAGGCACATGCTGAGGTGAATGCTATCAACAGCGTGCGCCCCGAAGACCGCCCGCTCTTGCAGGAGGCCACAATCTATGTGAGTCTCGAACCTTGCTCTCATTTCGGCCGAACGCCGCCTTGTGCCAAACTCATTATCGATTGCCACATACCGCGCGTGGTTGTGGGCTGCGAAGATCCTTTTGCTAAGGTTCATGGGCGCGGCATACAGATGCTGCGGGATGCGGGCGTAGAGGTGGTTGTCGGCGTGTTGGAAGAAGAATGCCGCGCGCTGAATAGGAAGTTTTTCACGTTCCATACTCACCGCCGTCCTTACATCACACTGAAATGGGCGCGCAGCAAAGATGGTTTTCTGGACAGTTGGAGAGAGCCGCTCCTCGATACGGATGCTACCGATTCCCTCCCCTCCCAACCAGCAGGGGAATACACTGAAGAAGCAACGCCTCAAGCGGCGCAGCAACCCGCTCTACTCTCCACACCGCTCACACAGATGGCGGTGCACCATCAGCGGGCGCAGCATCAGGCCATCCTTGTGGGACACAGCACACTGCGCCTCGACCGCCCGAGCCTGACGGTGAGAGCCTGGGACGGAGCCGACCCGCTACCCGTTGTCTTGGGGCGCGTGGCCGAGGGAGAACTCCCACGCGGTTGGCAGTGCTTTGCGGATATCGAAACCATGCTCGATTCGCTCTTCCGGCAGAACGTGCAGAGCCTCCTCGTTGAGGGCGGCGCGCAAACCTTGCAGTCGTTCATCGATGCGGGCCTTTGGGACGAAGCGTGGGAGGAACTGTCGGCCACTATGCTGCAAAGCGGTGTGCCTGCCCCGCGTATGCCCTACGGCGTAGAACTGGAAATTGTCCAGAAATTCGGCGTACCGTTCAGTCATTGGACAAATAGTTAACAACATCTTTTATATCATCATGAAAAAAGTTCTCTTACCCATTTGCCTTGCCCTTCTGACCTGGACTGGCAGCGGCTCTGTCCTTGAAGCGCAGGCACAGAGTGGTCCTCACAAAGTGGTGGTTGCTAAGAAAAAGGCGACCAACAAAGCAAACACCAACGAAGTGCGACAGTTCTATAAGAACTTCCTCAAATCCTATATCTTGGGAGGTAAGGACGTGCACAGCAATCCGAAATTCAGAGCGTACCTCTCCGAAGAGCTGATACAGAAGCTCCACGAAAGATTTGTGAGCGAATACGATGACGAGGACGGAATGGGCCTTGCCGTATGGCTCTTCCGTGGCGGCGGGCAGGATCCCGACGATGCCGAGATGCTGCGCACGCTTTCCGTGCAACCAGCGAAGGACAACTGGTATGTGGTCAAAATGACTTCAAGAGGGAAACGCGACACCCTACGCGTGAGAATCGTGAAGAAGAACAAACGCTTCCTCATCACGGATGTGGAAAACCCCGATTGGTGAGACGCTCCACAACGGCCTAAACATAAGAAAGTCCTCGGTATTTGCAGATACCGGGGACTCTTTTTTTCTATCTGGCAAGAGCCACTAAGCAATCAGGTGCATAGAACCTACGAAATAGAGCACCAAGTAGCCGATCAGCATGGAGACAATACCCAGCGTCAGACCTATCTTCAGCATGTCGTTCTGCTTCACGAGGCCCGTACTGTATGCAATGGCGTTCGGCGGAGTACTGATGGGGAGACACATAGCACTTGAAGCAGCGATGGCGATACCAATGAGAATCGTTGCCGTGCCGCCGATAGAGCCGAGCGCACCGCCCATACCCTTGCATACAACGGCCAGAATCGGAACGAGCAGGGCTGCCGTAGCCGTATTGCTAATGAAGTTGGAGAGGAAGAAGCAGATAAGGCCTGAAATGAGCAAAATAGCCACAGGACTCCAAGAGCCAAATGGGATACTGTCGATGGCGTTCTCTGCCAGGCCTGAACCGTTCATGCCGAGACCTAAGGCGAAACCGCCCGCCACCATCCAAATGACACTCCAGTTTATCTCCTGCAAATCTTTCGCCGTGATAACGCCCGTCACCGCAAAGACGCCCATGGGCACCATTGCCACAGTGTTAGCGTCGATACCCGTGATTTCCTTCGGGATTACCCAAAGCAGGATGGTAACGATGAAAGTAGCGCATACCACCCACATACGCCAACCGCGGTGTACTTCGCCGGTGATGTGGAGGTCGATAGTTTTTTTCGTGAAAGGGAAAAAGCGCAGAATCACCCTCCAACTGATGACGAGCAGCAGAATAACGAGTGGCAACATAAACATCATCCACGTGCCAAAGCCGATGTCCATGTTCAGCCCCTCCGGACTGTTGAGATACTTTAAGGCAATCATGTTGGGAGGCGTGCCGATGGGCGTTCCCATACCGCCGAGGTTAGCTGCAACGGGGATGCTCAATGTCAGCGCAATGCGACCCTTTCCGTTAGCTGGCAGAGCGGCAAACACAGGGGTGAGGAACGTGAGCATCATGGCTGCCGTGGCTGTGTTACTAACGAACATGGAAAACACGCCCGTAATGAGCAAAAAGCCCAACAGCACATTCTCGCTCTTACGCCCAAAGGGTTTGATCATGGAGCGAGCCAGCAACACGTCGAGTCCCGACTTAGATGCCGCTATGGCAAGGATGAAACCGCCCAAGAAGAGCATGATGACGGGGTCGGCAAAGGAAGCCATGACCTCCTTCGACTTGAGCAACTCGCCCACGCCTTCGCCCTTGAAAGGAAGGAGCGCGTTGTTGGTCACAGTAAGACACATCGTGGTGATGATACCGAGCGATGTTGCCCAGGAGGGGATACACTCGGTGAGCCAAGAGAGCGTGGCAAACACGAAGATGGCAATGATGCGCTGTTGCACAACTGTCAGTCCGTTGATACCGAAAAAGTCGATAGGAAGATTCCAAACAATGGTGGTCACAAGGATGATACCGACGAACTCCCAAAGCTTCTTGGGGGAGAACGCCGCACTTAGGCCGGGGGTTTTCTCTTCTGCCATAGTATTACGTTTTTAGAATTAGTTTGCGAAATATTAGACAAGCCAAAAGTAAAGACTATTCCATAAATTGCAAAGTGAAAATAACAAAAAGATATATACTGCCGTAAAAACACACAGGAGAAGCCGCTCCCCTTTCCGACTTTTAGAACAATTCTGCGGAAGACTCTCCACTCTCCAAAAGAGAAAATCGAGCCTCGTACAGACTTGATTTCCAACACAATAAGAAGGGCTAAAAATATCCTTATTGTGTCAGCTGGCTTCCTTATTGTATCAACTGACGCAATAAGGCTGTCGGCTGACATCCTTATTGTATTTTTCAGCTTCTCCTTTGTAGAAATCGATAGGTGAAAAAGGAGAAGAGAAAAAGACCCATCTTGCCAAACAACGGCAGGGAGAAAGCCGCCAGGCGAAAAGTTCTGCCGAAGACTCCAAATGCTTGATTCTTGCTTTTTTGAGTTATTATTGCCGTTTATGTGTCAGATTCGGAGGGGAATCATTATTTTTGCAGAACACACATTTATATATAAGTATGAAGCGAACAATTCTCCTGATGGTTTTGCTGCTCGTGGGCTGTGCTGCGATGCAGGCGCAAACCGCTCTGAAATATGGATATTTACACTACGACTCGCTGCTGGTGAAGATGAGCGACTATGCTGCTGCACAGGAGCAGCTGGCAACGCTCCGCAAACAATATCAGCAAGAAACGGACTATAACGAACAGAGCTTCAAACGGCAGTTTGCCGAATTTCTGCAAGGGCAGAAGAATTTTCCGCAGAACATTCTGCTGAAACGCCAGCGCGATTTGCAGGAGGCTATGGAGAAAAGCATCGCTTTCCGCCAGTCGGCTGAGGAGCTGATAAAGAAAGCTACCGCCGACCTTCTGCTGCCCGTCCGCCAACGCTTGGATGCTGCTATCCGCGAAGTGGGCATGGAGCGCGGCTATCAGTTTGTGCTCAATCTCGACAATAACACAGTGCCCTTTGTGCATCCGCAAATTGGAGAGGATGCCACGCCCTACGTCAGAGAAAAACTCAAGCGATAAATTCCCTGAATTATTCCACACGCTGCGCTATATCCACAGCACAACAGAAGAAGAAAGATGTCTGAAGACTCTAACAAGCAACGCTATCCCATCGGTGTTTTCGACAGCGGATACGGCGGACTCACCATTCTCCGCCAGATACGGCAATACCTGCCTCAATACGATTATATCTATCTGGGCGATAACGCTCGCGCACCTTATGGGTCTCGTTCCTTTGAGGTGATCTATAAATATACGCTCGAAGCTGTGGAGGCGCTCTTCGCCCGCGGCTGCCGCTTGGTGATACTGGCGTGCAACACGGCATCGGCCAAAGCCTTGCGCAACATTCAGCAAATCGACCTTCCGCGCCTCGGAGCAGACCGCCGCGTACTGGGCGTGATTCGCCCCACGGTGGAGGCTGTGCCTGAGATTACACGGTCGGGGCATGTGGGCCTTCTCGGCACACCTGGCACCGTCAACTCTGGTTCGTACAAAATGGAGATTTGCCGCTTGGAGAAATATGTCGAACTAACCTCGCTGGCTTGCCCCATGTGGGTACCGCTGGTGGAATACAACGAGTATGACTCGCCCGGAGCCGACTATTTCGTGAAGAAACGCATCGATATGATCATGCGCCTCGACCCAGAAATCGACACGCTCATACTGGGTTGCACTCACTATCCCTTGCTTATCAACAAAATCATGAAGTATGTCCCCGAGGGAGTCCGACTCATCGAGCAAGGCGAATATGTGGCGCGCAGCTTGGTGGACTATCTCAAACGACATCCCGAGCTTGAGGCACAATGCAGCAAGATGGGGCAATGCCATTACCTCACCACCGAACAAGAATCTAAATTCCGCGAAACAGCAGCCATATTCCTCCGCGAATCCCACTTACAGGTCACGCAGATTGAACTACCGGAGGTGATGGCATAATATTTCCATAAAATTTTGGAAGAGCCGGACGGAGCAACACTCCCACACCTGCCCTTCCGTTTATCTATCTTGTAAATACCTACTCACATGAAAAGAATCACCCTTCTTATGATGCTGCTCCTGAGCGTTGCTGGATTACAAGCCAAAGACCTCGTAGTGGCACTCAAAAACGGACAAAAAATCACTTTCTCCTTGTCCGACAATCCTGTCATTACTTACGCTGGCACTACGTTTAAGGCAGTGGGCGGTAGCAATGAAGTGACGACCGACTTATCAAACGTGCAGAAATACTACTTTGAAGATTCGCCCACCACAGGGCTCGGAACAACCACTACGCGCCCCACGCTGCAAAACGGAACGGCACATTTCAGCGGCTTACCTACGGGTACGCTCGTTAGCCTCTATGCCACTGACGGCCGCCTGCTGCATAGCACAAAAGCCAACAGCAATGGCGATGCCCACATCAGCTTCGGCCAATACCCCGCCGGCACCTACGTTATCACAGCTGGCTCGGCCATCATCAAAGTAGTAAACAAGTAAAGAACAGCGACATAGAATGAAACGACTGCTCTTATTGGCTCTCATAATAATAGGATACATCACCACAATTTTCGCCCAGCAATCCAATCCTTATTCAGGCAAAAACATCGTTTGGATAGGAACGTCTATTCCTGCTGGCGTACCGGGTCGTCAGTACCCTGAACTTGTAGCCAAACGTCTCGGAATGAATTTGAAAAACCGTGCTATTGGTGCTTCCTACATATCAATGGGCAGCATCAAACCAGGTAATTCTTTAGACCCACACTCATGCCTATCCATGACCAAAGCTGAGATGAAAAAGATGTGGGGCGCATCTGCTCCTACTCACGCTTCTTTTGAAGAAGTTTTCAAGGAGATCAACTCCAACACAGATATAGTAATCTTCGACCATGGATATAATGATAGAGAACTGATTGATAAAGAACTGGCTACACTGAATAGTAATTCTCATGCTTTCGATATAGATAAAAACACCTATGCCGGTTCTGTAGCATTTCTCTTCAATGAAATCCGTAAACGCGCACCTCATGCCAAAATAATTCTGGCTGGCTATTTTTCAGACAACCATGAAGCGTGGATAGGCGTTAATGCTGATGGTACGTCCAAGTATGTAAATACCAAAGGCGTTTGTCAGATGCAAGAATGGTTAGCCAACAAAGCACAAGTGCCTTTACTGCGTGTGTGGGAATTACTCGATGTTTCCGACCATTCTCCTCTCACGGGTCGCAATACATTCAAAGAGTTCTGCCCTGATGACGTACATCCCCATTCCGACGAAAGTGGACGCAGCATAAAGATGTATGCCGATGCGTTGATAAATGCTCTCCAACAGCTCACCACAGGGC
Source organism: Alloprevotella rava (assembly GCF_014195585.1). GTDB lineage: Bacteria > Bacteroidota > Bacteroidia > Bacteroidales > Bacteroidaceae > Alloprevotella > Alloprevotella rava. Next base: position 69,607 of record NZ_JACICA010000006.1, read on the forward strand.
TCGGAACAACCACTACGCGCCCCACGCTGCAAAACGGAACGGCACTTTTCAGCGGCTTACCTACGGGTACGCTCGTGAGCCTCTATGCCACTGACGGCCGCCTGCTGCATAGCGCAAAAGCCAACAGCAATGGCGATGCCCACATCAGCTTCGGCCAATACCCCGCCGGCACTTATGTTATCACAGCCGGCTCGGCCATCATCAAAGTAGTAAACAAGTAAAGAACAGAATAATGAAAAAGATACTTCTTGCAGCCCTATTCATCATGGGCCTTACCACTCCAGCTGCCGCACAGCACTACCACATGGTTGTGAAGCAGAAAGACGGGAAGACATTCCGCATACGAACGGACAGCGTGAAGAAAGTGACATTTACAGCGGGCGCTTCGGCTCAAGCCTCTAAGGTGTCGACCAATAAAAACGTGCAAGCAAAGGTGCAAACAAAGGTGCACGCCAACGAGAAGGCAAGCAAAGGCGCAAACAATGGTCGCACTTTTTCGCAGGTGATAGTTGCCAACCAGCGCAACCGCCGTGCGTAAGGCGATGAGCCACTAACAAAGAAATATCAACGATGGCGCGACAAGCTTTTACCTTTGCGCGAAAGCTTGCTGCAACAAACCGAACACAAAACGCCTGCGGCGAACACACAAGCTACTCCCTTTGATGGGTAGGATACTTGCGTGTTCGCCGCAGGCTATTTTATTGTCGGAAACTCGGGCTTTGCTGCTCTGTCCGATACAGCTGATAAAGCAGTGGATAAGGCGAAAAACGAGCCGCCAGCAGTTGCTCTGCGGCAAGTCTCACCCCTTCATCATTTCGCGCTCTTCTTTCCGCGCGAAGTACGTTTCTTCTTCGCCGCCGGCTTTTGCGGAGCGGGGCGCGATGCCGACTTAGCCGCAGGTTTAGCCGACTTGGCGGGATGCGCCTTTTGTTCTTCGGTTTCCACGAGCGAGAAGTCGAGCTGTCGGCGGTCTAAGTTGGCGCGCTCCACGCAGATGCGCACCTTGTCGCCCAAGGCATAGCGCTTTCGGAAGCGGCGACCGATGAGGCAGAAGTTCTTCTCGTCGAACTCATAGTAGTCGTCCTCCAAGCACCGCAGCGGAATCATTCCTTCGCAGCCGTTCTCCGTGATTTCCACATAGAGGCCGAACTCCGTCACCCCATCTATGACGCCATCGAACTCTTCTCCGAGCCGGTCGCCCATAAATTCGATTTGCTTGTATTTGATGCTGGCGCGCTCTGCGGTTTCTGCCAGTTGCTCCATGGCGCTGGCGTGTTCGCAGAACTCTTCAAAGCGCGGACCGTTGGCACTTCGGCCGCCCTCCGCATATCGCGTGAGCAGACGGTGCACCATCAAGTCGGGATAGCGACGGATGGGCGACGTGAAATGTGTATAGTAGTCGAACATCAGTCCGTAGTGGCCGATGTTGTGAATAGAGTAGCGCGCCTTCATCATTGCTCTTAGCGCCACCATTTCCACCATATTTTCTTCGGGACGATTATGAACATCCTCAAGCAACTGGTTCAGACTCTTGCTCACCTCCTGCTTAGAGCCCTCCGTCCTTAGTTTGTAGCCAAATCGACCTATAAATCCATTCAGTTTCTCCAGCTTCTCTGGATCGGGAACATCGTGAATACGATAGACAAAGGTTTTGGGTTTCTTGCCGCGAGCCACCTTTCCGATGCGTTCTGCCACGGAGCGATTGGCCAGCAGCATGAATTCCTCCACAAGTTTGTTGGCATCGCGCGCAATTTTGAGATACGTAGAAATAGGATGGCCTTTGTCGTCGATTTCAAAGCGCACTTCCGGGCGGTCGAAGCCTATAGCGCCGTTTTTGAAGCGTTTGTCGCGCAGGAGCTTTGCCAGGCGGTTCAGCACAACAAGCTCTTCTGCAAATTCTCCCGTAAGCGGTGTTCCCTCGGGCAGCACTTCTGGATGGTCGCCCGGCGTTTGGAGATCAGCCGCCGAAGCCTCGCCGTTGTGTTCCAGAATGTATTGCACCTCCTCATAAGTGAAGCGACGATTGGAACGTATCACGGTGTGCGCCAAGTGCCAATCCAGCACTTCGCCTCTCTCGTTGATATGAAAAATAGTGGAATATGCCACCTTCTCCTCGTCTTGTCGCAACGAACAGAGTTGGTTGCAGAGTTTTTCGGGCAGCATCGGGATGGTGCGGTCTACAAGGTAGACACTCGTGGCTCTATTGTAGGCTTCACGATCTATGATGTCGCCCTCCTTCACATAGTAAGAAACATCGGCAATGTGTACGCCAACTTCCCACACAGCCTTACTGCTGGTGGTTTTGGGGCGCGCAGTGGAGAGCGGCAAGCCTTTACCACTAATGCGACGTATAGAAATGGCGTCGTCGAAGTCTTTAGCGTCGTGCGGGTCGATGGTGAAAGTCACGGCATCGCGGAAATCCTCGCGCCGCTTTATCTCCTCAGCTGGAATCTCTACTGGGATGTTGTCCGCAGCCAGTTCCACCTTTTCGGGATAGGAATACGGCAGATTGTACTCCGCAAGAATGGCGCACATTTCTGCATTGTTTTCGCCCTGATGTCCAAGGATATCGACCACCTTTCCTATCGGGCTTTTCGAGTCGTGCGGCCATTCCACGATTTTCACCACTGCCTTGTCGCCTGTCTTACCTCCTTTCAAGAACTTCTTTGGGATGAAGATGTCGGCAGCCAGCGAACGGCTGTTGGTGATAAGGAAAGCGAAATTTCTGTCCACTTTCAGCTCGCCCACAAAGGAGTCGTTCTTGTGTTCGAGTACTTCCGTCACCACGGCCTCGCGGGAGTGGCCTTGTCGGCGGGCCAGCATGGTCACTCTGACACGGTCGCCATCGAGAGCATGGCTCGAATTGCGCTCCGTCACAAGGATGCTCTGCCCTCCATCGTCTGGAAGAAACGAGTTGCGGCCGTTGCGCTTGCGCACAAACGTACCTTCCATCACCTGGGAGCGCACCGCGTAGCGGTAGTTACCGCGATCGTCACGGGCTATATAATCGTTGAGAATGAGATCATCAATAACATCGAGCATCAGCATTTTCTGCGGATGATTGGTAGCATGAAGTTCCTGAAAGAGTTCTCTCACCTTGAAATCTTTCGCAGGGTTCTGTTCGAAGAGCTCTAACAAATGCTGCACGACGTCTTTTTTAGACAATCGGCGCGAGGTTTTCTTGGACTTTGCCATATAGATATAGTTTTGCGTGAGCCAGAAATAGCTCACTTTCTTGCAAATATCCTTAAAAAAAACTACTTCTCCTCTCATTTAATATAAAATAACGCAGAGCTCTGACAAATATGTCTACTTTTGCAGCCTATGATGAAAGAGATTCGAGCCATATTGCTGTTGCTATGTGCCACCTTGGCGTTGACACTCCAAGCACAAGACATTGAAGATCCTGGTTCAAGCAAGAACCTGGAGAACGTGGCTATGCCCCACTTTGTGAAAGTGGAGAAGACATTCTACAAAGGCGACAGCATCCCTGCTATCCGCCTCATCGACCCTGTATATAAATATCCCCCGCTTACTTTTAAGAACGAAGAGGAAAAGGCGCGCTACAATCGCTTGGTGGAAAACATCAAGAAGCTCCTACCGCTGGCTAAAATGGCCCGATATACCATTATCGAGACCTATAACTATGTGGAGACATTGCCCGACAAGCGAAGCAGAGATGCCCACTGGAAACGAGTGGAGCAGGACTTGGTGAACGAGTACAAGCCTATGGTGCGCCGCCTGACCCGCTCGCAGGGCCGCTTGCTTATCAAGCTCGTGGATCGCGAGTGCAACCAGACGGGCTTGAGTATTGCGCGGGCCTTTCTCGGTACTGCACGGGCCAATTTCTACCAAGGAATCGGCTGGGTGTTTGGTCTGAACCTCAACAAACACTACGACCCGAACGGCGATGACCGCCTGACGGAGCGCGTGTGCCGACTGGTGGAGAGCGGACAGATTTAGGGAATGTGCTAATGTGCTAATGTGAAGCGGCGGGTGCCGCTTTTTTAATGTGCTAATGCCGCAAAGAAATGTGCTAATGCTGGAGAGGAATGTGCTAATGTGCTAATGAGGAGCGGCGAGTGCCACTTTTTTAATGTGCTAATGCCGTGAGGGAATGTGCTAATGTGCTAATGGGGAGCGGCGGGTGCCGCTTTTTTAATGTGCTAATGCCGCGAGGAAATGAGATAATGGCTAAGAAGGATGCACCGGAAAGCTTTATTTTATCGTCTGATAATTTGACAAGTGAGTCGAACGAAGTAGATGTTAAAAGAAAGGGATTTTCGCGGCGATTTATTAGATGAAATTTGAAATGAAAGGGCTGTGATGAAGAACACCTAAGAGATGTGGAAATGCTATAAGGAAAAAACGAGAAAAAGGAGGGAGAGAGGACTGATTTTATACTCGTAAAGCGTCGATACAATAAGGCTGTGAACGGACATCCTTATTGCGTCAGCTGATAGCCTTATTGCGCTGGCCGACATCCTTATTGTATTTATCAACACCCTTATTCTGTTGCTCTTTTCAAGCAGCTCACCGTTGCGTTGCTCAGAGATTTTATCGAGCTTCTCATTTTCGCGCCATTCTCGGAGGCTTAGAATCAGAAGTTTCTTGACTTTTTAGAAAAGAAGACGGGACGAACAGGGCGGACAATTTGGACTAATCGGACACTCTTTTGTAAGAGGAAGCGATTCGATAGAGCTAAAAAAAGGCGGGAGTGGAGGTATTATTATTTTTTTGTATTTTTGCAACATGCAAAGTCTTCCAACTCTTTACCCCCTCCTTTTTGAGCCTAATCTACATGAGGCTGTTTGGGGCGGACATTATCTTACCAACTGGAAGCAGCTTCCGCATACCGAGACTCCTATTGGTGAATCCTGGGAGGTCAGCGGCATTCCCAACTGCTCCAGTATTGTTGCTAACGGACCTTTGGCCGGCAAAACGCTCAATGAGGTCATCGCGACCTACAAAGGGCAGGTGCTCGGAGAGGCCGTTTACAAACACTACGATGGGCAAATGCCATTGCTCATCAAGTTTATTGACGCTCAAGATAACTTGAGCATACAGGTGCATCCCGATGATGAAATGGCCAAGGCGGTACACGGAAAGATGGGTAAGAACGAGATGTGGTACGTTATCAAAACGGAACCTGGAGCTTGTATCTATAGCGGTTTTGCACAAGAGATTACGCCCTACGAACTGCGCCAGCGCATTGCTGACGGAAGCCTGACCGATGTCATCGCACGTCATGAGGCGCAGCCCGGCGATGTATTCTATATCCCAGCAGGTCGTATCCACGCCATCGGCAAAGGTATTCTGCTGGCCGAAGTGCAGCAGAGCAGCGACCTCACCTACCGCATCTTCGACTACAACCGCCTCGGAATGGACGGCGAACCGCGCGAACTCCACGTCGACTTAGCGCAACAGGCCCTCAACTACAAGGTGGACAGTCAGTATCGCACTCGCTACGAAGAAAAGAACAATAGTGCAAATTTGGTCATTGATAGTAAGTTTTTCAATGTCCGAGTTGTCAATTTCGACGCGCCTATCCATCGCAACTTAATCAAATACGACAGTTTCTTTATTACGATGGCCATCAAGGGCGATAGTTATATCCGTTTGCGCTCCACGGACGAGCAATTCCTACTTCGAGAAGGGCACACCTGCCTCCTGCCTGCCGCCGTGGCCGACTGCGATATTATCCCCACCAAATCGGGTGTGTCGAACAAAATCCTGGATGCGTTTATCAACAACGAGTACAACCCCATCAAAACATTCTTCAAGCAAATTGTCAAATAAATCAAGCAAAAGCAGAAAATACATCAATAAAATATTATCTTTGCACAACTTTTAGAGAAAGCAAACTCGTATTCATCTACCATAAAAGCCCCATAATGGAATCTTTAGGAAAGATGCTATTTATCGAGACTTTATGAAAACTAACTCAACAAAAAAACGCAGTTCACATAAGCACAACACAAACTTTGTTTGGGCTGTTTTGTCGGCTGTCTTTTTTCTTCCTTTGGGCATCATTTCTTTTATCTATTCGCAACAAGCAGAGAGTCTCTACACGGCAGAACGCCCCATGGACGCACGTATGGCTGCTGCGGCATCACGAATGTGGACCATCATCAGCCTTATTGTAGGTGCCCTCGTTTACGCCTTCCTCGCCATTTTCCTACATGTAAATGGCACTATCCATATCTTCTGACAGCAGCGATAAAAGATGCTCAAAATTTCCTCAAACGTAGTTGTCAATACGTTTGAGTTCACATTCATTAAATAGGAATACCCCCTCCAGGGTATCTCACCTCTCATTGGGAAGAATTACCTTTGCGCATCCAAAATGCCGTATATTCACTTTGGAATGAGAAGGAGAGATCTTGTTTTAACAATTATATTAGGGAGTGTTAGTATTGCAGGCTTCGCTCAGAACGTGAGAGGCACCATTATTAGTGCCAAGGACAAACAGCCCATTATGTTTGCCTCTGTCACACTGAAAGAAAGCCACCTCTACGCCTATACAGACAAATCCGGACACTTTATCATCAAAAACGTACCCAAAGGACCGACGACAGTAGTCGTTAGTTGTTTGGGCTATGCTTCGCGCACGCAAACCATCAACTTTACTGGTAAGGACGCCGTCATTGATGTGACGCTCGACGAGAACGACCTCAAACTCGGCGAAGCCGTAGTGGTGGCGAAACGCAAACGCGACGACGCTACAACAGCCTACTCCATCAATCGCACCACACTGGACAACCAGCAAATTATCAACCTTGGCGACATCTCCACACTCCTTCCAGGCGGGAAGAGTGTTAATCCTTCGCTAATGAACGATAGGCGTATGTCGCTGCGCAGTGCTTCGTCGGAGCGCGGCAATGCTTCTTTCGGTACAGCCGTCGAAGTGGACGGTGTGCGCCTCAACAACAATTCGGCAACAGGAGAGAGCTTGGGCGCCAGTACCCGAGCGTTGAGCGCGTCAAACATTGAGAGCGTGGAGATTGTCTCAGGTATTCCGTCCGTGGAATACGGCGACTTGAGCAACGGTATAGTGAAAGTGAACACGCGCCGCGGCCACTCTCCATTTATCATTGAAAGTTCTGTCAACCAGCATACACGCCAACTGGCTGTCAATAAAGGTTTTGGTGCGGGCAAGGAAGGTGGCGTTATCAACCTTTCGTTGGAACACGCGCGCTCCTTTTCCGATGCGGCATCGCCTTATACGGCCTATCAGCGCAACGCCTTTTCGCTCAACTATCTCAACGTGGTAATGAAAAACCGCCTGCCGCTGACGCTCAACGTGGGCGTGCGCGGAAACATTGGTGGCTACAATTCAAAGAAAGACCCCGACGAGCAATTAGAAAACTACGCAAAAAAACGAGACAACGGCGTGAGCGGAAACATACGCTTGAACTGGCAGCTCAACCAACCTTGGCTTACTTCGCTACAATTTATCGGCGCAGCATCATACAGTAACCGCCGTTCAGAAACATACACCAACGCCAGCAGTGCTTCTACACAGCCCTATCTACATACACTCACGGAGGGCTACAACATTGCTGAGGACTACGACAAAAACCCTACAGCCAACATCATCTTAGGCCCAACGGGCTACTGGTATGTGAAAGGATTCAACGACTCTAAGCCGTTCAACTATTCCTTAAAGCTGAAAGCCGATTGGAACCACAAGTTTGGCAGCGTGAGAAACCTGCTCATGCTCGGAACTGAGTGGACGAGCACGCACAACGGCGGACGCGGCACTTACTATGACAACCTGCGCTACGCCCCTACTTGGCGAGAATATCGCTACGATGCACAGCCCGCCATGAACAACATGGCAATCTACGCGGAGGAGAAAGTGAGCGTCCCGACAGCAAAAGGTGGGCTCTTTGAACTAACCGCCGGTTTGCGCGAGGACCTTACCATTATCCGCCACTCGAAATATCCGCGCGTGAGTTCGTTGTCGCCGCGCGTCAATAGTCGCTACGTATTCTTCTCTGGGAGAAAAGCGTGGGTTTCCGACTTGCGCCTACACGCCGGATGGGGCAAGAGCGTGAAACTTCCCAGTTTCCAAATCCTTTATCCCTCGCCCTCGTATCGAGATATGCTCGCATTCTCGTCCACAAGCGATGCGCAGAACCGTTCCTACTACGCTTACTACACTTACCCTTCTACAACGGTGAGCAACCCCAACCTGCGCTGGCAGTACACCCATCAATACGACGCGGGAATAGAAGTGAAGACGCGCATCGCAGACATCAACGTGTCGGCCTTCTACAACAAGACATTCCGCCCCTACATGGCCACCAACATCTTTACGCCGTTCGCCTATAAATACACCACGCCATCTGCGCTGCAAAAGAGCGGCATCCCCGTAGCCGACCGAGCGTTCAGTGTGGACCAGACGACGGGCGTTGTCACTGTGACAGATGTGACGGGAAAGCGCCCAGCTGTCACGCTCCCCTATGAAGACCGCTATACATACGTGACCAATGCCACTTACGTAAATGCGTCGACCGTGAGCCGCTACGGATTGGAATGGATCATTGATTTCACGCAAATTCGTCCACTACGCACACAGGTGCGCCTTGATGGTAACTATTACCATTATAAAGGAATGGATCATACGCTCTTTGCTGATGTCCCACTGGGACTACATAACCGTCAGTCCAACGGAGCGCTCTATCAGTACATCGGTTACTACCGTGGCGGCAGTGCCTCTTCCACCAACTACACAGCAAATGCTGCTGCAGCCAACGGAAGTGTGTCGAGCCAAGCCAATCTAAACGCCACCTTCACTACTCATATCCCCAAACTACGCCTCATCATGGCCCTGCGCGTGGAGAGCTCGCTCTATCGTTATAGTCGCGCGAAAAGTTCAAGAGGATATATCGTTGAAAACGGCCAACCAAATCTCGAAAAACCTTATGATGGGAAAACACGCAACCAAACTGTTGCTGTACTTCCCGAATACTACTCTACATGGGATAATCCCGCAGAAAAGAAACCCTTTTACGACACGTATCTTTGGGCACGCAAGAACGATCGCAACCTTTACAATGATCTCTCGCAACTGATTGTTCGTACAAACTACCCATATATGCTCAACCCCGATAGAGTGAGCGCTTACTGGTCGGCAAATATCAGCGTAACGAAGGAGATCGGTGACCACGTTTCCTTATCCTTCTACGCCAACAACTTCTTCAACACATTGCGCCGTGTACACTCGTCGCAGACGGGATTGGAGACGTCGCTCTTCGGAAGCGGTTATGTTCCCAACTTCTATTATGGACTCTCACTAAGACTCAAACTCTGATGAAACACATTTCTTACATACTCCTGACGCTCCTACTGCTGCTGCCCGCCGCGTGTGCCGACTACGACGACACACTGGATGTGGTCAAAATCACCATAAAGCTGAAAATCCCCGAGACCTACGATGGTCCACTGGACGGACTGCGCGTTGAACTGCTCAATACTACCGCCAGTACGTTTGTGGACTCTACCGACACACAGGGCGAAGCTCACTTCACGTTGCCTGCAGGTATCTACAGCGTTCGTAGTTCGGCACAAAAAACCACCAAAGACTATCGCTACTTCTTCAATGGTACGCTCAGCCAAGTGGTAGTGACCAGCGATTCGGCCCATACTCTCACGCTTCCCCTCACGATGTCGCGCAAGCGCATTGTACACTAAAGAATAGACCCAATAAAAAAAATTAACAACATGAAGAAAAGAACCCTCCTCACTATGGTCGCAGCGGCCATAATGACTTTGGCTCCGCTCCACTCCCAGGCTTCATCCGCCAACGGGACGGAGACAGTGACTTATCTCGTGCTGACGCAGACCGACGGAACTGTCAGCAAATTTTCGCTGAATGAGGCGCCCGTGCTTAGCTATGCAGGCGACAGTCTCGTGGTTACTTGCAGTGGCAACCAACTAATGACTGCGCTCGAAGGCCTCCGCGACTATTCGTTCACAACTGAGCAAATAACGACGAGCATCAAGGACGTACCCTCAACTGGTAGTACTTCAACCACGCCCGCACCCAACGTGGCGTTCAGCAACGCCACTATCAGCGGCTTGAAAGCTGGTGCACTGGTGCGCGTTTATAACATCAGCGGTGTGGCAGTGAGCACTCTCACGGCCGACGCTGAAGGAAAAGTCAGCGTAGACCTCAACAACCTCCCCAAAGGTGTGTACATCCTGAGCACTCCCAGCAAGAGCTTCAAAGTTCTCAACAAGTAAAACATTTTAGTAACAAACAAAAACAAAAATACATCATGAAGAAATTATTACTCTCCTTAGTGACTCTGTTGACAGTATCACTCAACGCCAACGCACAGTCTTGGAATATGATCGTTACTCACGCTGACGGCACAACAGATACAATCTCAACCAAGACCGTAAAGAACGTAACGTTCCAGCGCAAGGACAAAAACGCCGACCAGCTCATTATTAAGGAACTTTACACGGCAGGCGTACCTACGGACAACAATCCCAACAAAATTTTCCACCAAGATAAAGGTTTTATCATCTATAATAACTGTCCCGACACAGCTATTGTCAACAACTTGGCAGTAGGTATTCTCGAACCCTTTAATGGCCACGCTCCAAACGGTTGGTATGAAAATGAAACAGATACCAAACCTGTATACGAGTCTCAAGGATGGGTACCAGCAGCTAATGGTATCTGGTATTTCCAACAGACTTTGGTGCTCGCTCCCTACTCTCAAGTTGTAATTAGCTGCATGGGTTCTATCGACAACACGCAGACGTACAGCAAGAGCGTTAACTACGCCAACGCAGACTATTATGCAATGTACGATCCAGAATCTGGATACTATAATACATATTATTATCCCACTCCTTCCAGCGTTATCCCAACAGCACACTATTTAAAAGCATTTAAATTTGGCCAATCCAACGCGTGGACACTGAGTACAACATCTCCCGGTTTCTTTATCTTCCAGACAAAAGGTGTTGCACCTCGCGACTATGCCAGCAATGAAGACAACATTGTTTACGAACCTGGCCGCCCACAAAGCAAAGTCTTTGCTTGCTTGAAAGTTCCTACTGCTTGGATCATTGATGGTCTTGAAGTGTATGAAACTAAAAACATTGGAAAAAGCAAGAAGCGTTTCACTGCCGACATAGATGCTGGATACATTGCTCAAACCTACGGCCAGTGCCATTCGCTCTATCGCAACGTAGACGAAGCAGCCACGAAAGCCATCGCAGGCAACGAGGCAAAACTCGTTTACAACTACACGTTAGGTACTGACCCCAGCGGAATTGATGCTGAAGCATCTATCAAGAATGGTGCAAAGATCGTTTACAAGGATAGCAACAATTCAACTGTAGACTTCCACGAACGCAACCAGTTCTCTATTCGAGGCAACTAAATAAATGAAAAAACTTTCATCATACATCATCTTGCTGGCAGGGACATTACTTGTTCCTGTCGGCTTGTTTTCTCAAACGACCGACAGCCTGCTCCTGCGCGACTTCAACTTCGTGGGGACGAGCGACGCATGGCTGGGAAGCAACAATGCCGCTGCACTCACGCGCTGGCACAGTCGTAACATCTCGCGCGCCGAACTTTCAAGCCATTATCAACGCGGAGGTTTCGTCAACTACAACGAATCGCCACGCGCTTGGAATACTACGGGTCGCGTAGAGTCCTTTTACAGACTCTCGCCGCGCATGGTTGTTTACGGACAGATGACGTATGATAGTTTTTCGGGAAGAGAAATGACGGGCTCTGCCTTTATCAGCCCACACCGCAAGCCTTTCGACATTGCGGAGGACTCGCTGACAAATGCGGGCAAAAAGCATTTCGACACCTACCACCTCATCGGCGCACTCAGCTGGCAAATGTGGCGCGGACTATCTATAGGCGCAAAGGTCGACTTCACAGCTGCCAACGCCGCCAAGTACCGCGACTTGCGCCACAAGACAAAGCTGATGGACCTCAACCTTTTGATGTCTATCTACGCTCCTGTGGCCCGCACGCTCAGCTTTGGCGCAAACTATCAGTACCACCGCAACACGGAGAGCGTCTCCTTCAGGACCTACGCTGAAAACGATAAAGAGTTCCTTTCTTTTATCAACTACGGCCCGTGGATAGGGGAAGCAGAGCTTTTCTCCGACCAAGGCTACACCGCGCGCGGCATCGAGCAACCGCTTGTGAGCGAATATCAAGGTGCAGGTGTACAAGCAGCCTGGACGCCCCTACCCGGACTGAACTGGTACAACGACTTTCAGCTCGCTTACCGCCATGGATACTATGGCCGAAAGTCGCCATACAGCATCACCTTTATGGCGCACAACAGCCACCTGCTTACCTACACATCTCGCCTGCAATGGCGCGGCAACAAGCAAGAGCACAGCGTGGACATCAACTTCACGCAGGAGAATCTCCGCAACGTGCGCAACACTTACCGCAACCTAACGAACGAGAAGGGGGCTTCCTACTACGAATACTATGATGCAGTGAAGACGGGGAACCGCCTGTGGCAGGATTTCCACGTGGGCTACACCGCTCGCTGGGGTATCGTCAACGAACTTCCCCTTTGGAGCGTGCAGGCCGGACTGAATGTGAACCGCCGCAAGCAGACGGGCTACGACTATCCCTATTACCGTCATCAGCGACTCACACGAACGGAAGGTTCTCTGCAGGCAGAGCGCAATTTGCTCCTTCGCAGCGGTGTCCTTTCCTTGCGCGGCAGCATGGCGTATGCTAAAGGCAGTGGCGCGGCTTATGAGGACGGCACATTCATTAAGCCCTCCGATAAGCAAAAGGGATTTCCCCAGATGGAGGCTTTTCTTTATCGGGAGTATCTCTATCTGACTGCTCCGCAATACACTTTTGGCGGCGGCGTGGGCTATGCTTTCCATTTCCCCGCCACTCGTATCAAAACTTACGTTAATCTCGATGCTGTCCACCACAAGGCTAACGTGAGAAACGCCTTCTTGGCTGGACGCGACAATACGGGTGTGACACTCACCATCGGATGTGCGTTCTAACCCTTCAGTATTCATTATTATCTCTCTCTTAAATGAAGAAAATTTTATCCTATATTTTTTTGCTATTCCTTACAACAGAAGCTACGGCACAAAACGTAGAGACCGACAGAAGCTTCCGAACTGGCAAGCTGCCTAACGGCCTGACGTACTACATACGCCACAACGCGAAAGAAGCTGGTTTGGCCGATTTCTACATTGCCCAGCGCGTGGGTAGCATCCTCGAAGAGCCGCGCCAACGCGGTTTGGCCCACTTTCTGGAGCACATGGCGTTCAACGGAACGCAGAACTTCCGCGACACGCCCAAGAGCCCGAGCATTGTGCACTGGTGCGAGGCACACGGCATAAAGTTCGGCACAAATCTCAACGCTTACACCTCCGTTGACGAGACTGTGTACCACGTTGGAGCTGTTCCCGTGCGCAACAACACAACTGTGGACTCCACCCTCCTTATCCTCCACGACTGGAGCCACTACCTCCTGCTCACCGATAAGGAGATAGACAAGGAGCGAGGCGTCATCCACGAGGAATGGCGTACGCGCCGCGCCGGCATGGCCACACAGCGCATGATGGAAAATGCACTTCCCATCATCTACAAAGGCTCTAAGTATGAGGACTGCCTACCCATCGGCTCGATGGACATTGTGGACAATTTCCCCTACAAAGACCTGCGTGACTACTACCACAAATGGTATCGCCCCGATCTGCAGGCCATCATCGTGGTGGGCGACATCGACGTGGACGCTATGGAGAAGAAGATCAAGGACATCTTCGGTCCAATCCCCATGCCTGAGAACGCCGCCAAGCGCGAGTACTTCTCCGTGCCCGACAACGACAAGATGATTGTGGCCTCCCTGAAAGATGCAGAGCAGCCCATCATGCTCGTGAATCTCTACATGAAGCGCGACGCAGCCCCCGAGACGGAAAAGAACACACTGAAGTATCAGCGCGATGCCTACGTGGACGACCTCGTGAGCTATATCGTGGGCGAGCGTCTCAACGAGGTGCAGGAAAGTCCGAGCAAGCCCTGCCTCAGCGCATCCGCACGCATCGGTCAGTTCCTCGTGAGCCGCTCAAAAGAAGCGTTCACTCTCTCTTTCGGCGCGCGCCAGGAAAACATCCGTGGCTCTTTCGACGCTACCGTGGGATGTATCGAGCAGATTCGCCAACATGGGTTCACGCAGAGCGAACTGGACCGCGCCAAGGCTTTCTACCTCAAGCTTATCAACAACCGCTTCAACCAGCGCGACGATCGCCGCAACAGCTATTTTGTTCGCAAGGCGCAAAACAACTTCCTCAACAACGAGCCCATCACAACCGAGGCTTACGACAAGCAACTGGCCGAACGCTTCGACCGCGAGGTGACGCTCAAGGACGTGAATGCAGCTATGCGCGAGGCCATCACCAATCGCAACCAAGTGCTTGTGGTCTACGCACCCGAGAAAGCAGACTTCCACATCCCCACCGATGCTGAACTGGAGAGCTACGTACTGGAAGCGCAGGCTCGCAAGTATCCCGCCTACCAGGAAAAGAAGGTGGACACGAAGCTCATTGAGAAACTACCCAACAAGGGCCGCATCGTGAGCCAGAAAGCCTTCGACCACGGCACCACAGAGCTCACGCTGAGCAATGGCGTGAAGGTGTATTTCAAGCCAACGGATTTCAACAAGGACCAGGTAACGCTGCGCTTCTTCGGAGAGGGCGGCTCATCGCTCTACCCTGATACCGACATCCCCAACATTCAGTTCCTCGCCACGGCCATTAAGGAAGGCGGACTTGGAAAGTTGGACAAACTCGCTCTCAATAAGTACCTCTCCGACAAGACGGTCCGCATCAGCGCCAACGTAGGCACCGAAACGCAGAGCATCGGCGGACAATCCTCCGTGAAGGACGTGAAGACGCTCTTCGAGCTTGCACACCTCTACTTCACAGACCTGCGCCGCGACGATCAGGCTTTCGGTGCAGAACTCAACCGTATGCGCTCCTTCCTGACCAATCGTGAGGCCAGCCCGAAAGTGGGCTACAACGATTCGCTTTCGGCTATCGTTTACGGCAACTCGCCGCGCACTCAGCCCGTGAAGGCTACCACCATCGACAAGGTCAACTACGACCGCGTGCTGCAGATCTATCATGAACGTTTCAGCAATGCTTCCAACTTCAAACTGATCGTGATGGGCAACATCTCGCTTGAAACGCTCCGCCCCTTGCTCGAACAGTACATCGCTTCGCTGCCATCAACGGGCAAGAAGGAGACATTTGCCGACACCTACCCCAATGTGCGCAATTGCAACGAAACGCACCGCTGGACGAAGAAGATGAACACGCCCATCTCAAAGGTGAGCATCATCTACACCTGGAACGAACCTTACTCCGCTAAGTCCGACTTGCAGCTCGATATGTTCCGCCGCGTGCTTTCTATTGCCTATGTCGACTCTGTTCGTGAGGACAAAGGCGGCGTTTATGGCGTGGGGCTGAGCAGCAGTATCGACAAATATTCCAACCCGCGTGCGCTCCTGAAAGTGGCCTTCGACACCGACCCCGACAAATACGAAATGGTGATGCCCATCATCTACCGACAGATAGAACACATCGCCCAGTCGGGCCCTGCGGCTGCCAGTCTGAAAAAGGTAAAGGAATACCTCCTCAAGCAGTATGACCAGGCCGTTATCACCAACGACTATTGGAGCTACGTGCTCTACAACCAGCTGCGCAATGGAGTTGATTTCGACAAGAACTATAAGCAGCTCGTTGAGAAAACCACGGCGGCCGACATCCAACGCATCGCCAAAAATATGCTCCAAAGCAAGCGCCGCATAGAAGTGACCATGCTCTCGGAGAAATAAAACAAACCGACACATTTTCTCTATTCTATAGCTTTTCCCGCCCGACTTCTCCCACAGAGGTTGGGCGGGATTTTTTGATGCCACTACTCCAATCATCCCCACATGCACTCCGCAAGCCCCGAGCCTTATTCGTGCCATTTTCGCAAAAAAACATCATCATCTTTATCCTGTACATTTTTTTTGTTAGTTTTGCAAAAATCTAAATAATTCTCGCATATGAAAACAAGCTCAGATAATAGAAACATTTGCAAGATTCATAGTATTACATTTGCAGCTTGCGTGAAGTAATTATTAAAATTAGAGCATGCATACATAGAACGCATACTTTTTTAAAAATCAATATTATGGAAAAAAGATTTTTGACAACAATTCTCTTATTAACTTTATTTACGTCTATATGGGCATATTCTATTCGTGGAAAGGTCTTAACATCTTCAAAACACCAAACTCTGACAATTAAAGCCTTCTATAGAGACGCTAATGATAAATTACATCGGATTACAGATAGTACCACCATCATAGGTGATACTTTTTCGATAGCAGGAGAAGTTTTCCCTTACGAATTTATAAAAGCACAGTTGTACATAGGAAAAGAGCCAGCAGGTCAATTCCTGCTTAATAGAACACATAATAATCTTAATATTATAATGGATAATAGTGGAAATATACGTATCAAGTCACTATCAAATATTGAAGAAAATAAACTATTTCAACAAATAGACAGTATTTATAATTTATACTTAGATTGTTATGGCAGCAACGTCCAAGATCTTAATTCGGGAGAAATAATAGGAAAACAAATTACTGATGAAAATATTCAACAACAGTTATATCAATATAAATTACAACAACTTCAAAAAAATCCGGCTAATTATTACAGCTTGATGATGCTATATGATTTTGCACACAGCATATTCGTTAATAAAAATGATAGTGTTCTGTTTTATTTCAATAAATTATCACCTACCTTACAAAACACTCCACTTGGAACATTACTCTACAAAACAACATTAGACAGACAGAATAGATCAGTTCAATCATCTGAAGGACAAAAAATCCCTTATTTTGAGGTTAGAGATGTCCATAACAATCTTTTTCGGAGTTCTGCCCTCCAAAATAAGGTATCTATTATTATATTTTCAGCAGTTTGGTGTCGCCCGTGTCAAAAAATTATTCCTGCATTAAAAAAAATTTATAATAAGTACAAAAAAACAGGTTTGAAAATTGTTTATTTCAATCTTGACAATAATATAAAAAAGTGGAAAAACCACATCCAAAAGCACAAGTTTACATGGATAAATGTATCTGAATTATACCCTGCGAGAGATTTTGGGAAGAAAGGAATTGCAAAAGATTTTTATGTCAATAGTATCCCAACAATATTTTTAATAAATAAAGAAGGAGTTATTGTCAGAAGATTTAATAATTGCATAAATGAAATGGAAATCCTTGAAAAGGAAGTTAATAAGCAATTAAAATAAATCGCCATACGAATGTTAACTTCGTAAAACCTTCCCTCGGCGGGTTCGTCGCTTACACATAATTTAATCCTTTTTCTAATAAACCAGAATTTTCGCAAAATCCGTAGTTAAAAACGGCCAATAATCAGCAAAGAATTTTCCCACTTTTCCTCGTCTGAGAATAGCCCCAATTTGCTCTTTTTCCCGCCAACCACGCAACCGAAGCCTCGCGCCCGCCGATACAATAAGGCTATCCGCCAGCATCCTTATTGTGTCAGCTGACAGAATAAGGAAGTCGGCCAACGCAATAAGGAAATCGACGGACAGGTACAGCCGTATTTTCAAGAGAAAAAGACCTAAAAAGTGGCAAAAACGCACCCATCCACCTCTTTCCGCCAGCTTTTCATCCATTTCTCCTTTCCACAGCAGAACACAACCGCTAAAAAATCCCACAGATTTTGCAGACTCTCGATTTTTTAGCCACTCCAGAAGTGCACAACAAAGTAAAATAAAACGAAAACTTTCCTATCCGTAAATACGATTAAAAAAGAAATATCTTTCCCTATAAAATCACAAAAAACACTCTTAAAAAGGGCAAACCACAAACTAATCCTTATCTTTGCGACAAAGACAACCGAAGATTTCATAAAACAAACCATGATGATGAAAAAGATATTGATATGCTTCTGCACGCTGCTGCTCGCCTCCGTGGTTCTCATGGAGAGTCAGGCGCAAGTGTTCAACCGCGAATACACCATCACGCGCGACTATGTATATTTCAGAGGCCAACCACTGCGCGAAGCCAATCCGCGCTACTTCCAAGATCTGGGACACGGCTATGGTAAGGACAACCGCTATGTGTTTCTCTTCGGCCAAATCCTGGAGTATGTAGACCCCGCCACGTTCCGCCTCGTGACACAACGCAGGCCCTACGGTCCAGATCCCGCCCAAGATTTAGTGGACGACGACATCGATGAAGACACCTACAACCTCTACTACGGCGGAAACTTCACGCAAGGTGGCTATGTGCAGATGAACAACACCGTTCTCTATCACGGCCGAAAAATCGAGGGAGCTTCAGCACAGAGTTTCCAATATCTCGGCAAAGGCTATGCAAAAGACGACTGGAACGTTTATTTCGAGGGTAAAAAAATCAAAGGTGCTTCCACCATGAATTTCTCCCTCGTTGGCGGCTTCTATGCCACCGACAACTGGGCGGTCTACTATCGCGGGCGCAAAGTAGAAGGCGCCACCACCATGAACTTCACCTACCACGGCGGTGGCTACGCCGAAGATTCCTGGAACACCTATTTTCAAGGACGAAAGCTGTAACCTCCCGCCGCCTTATCCCCCTAAAAAATCCCTTGCACCCCTCTCTCCGTGCAAGGGATTTTCACAACAACACCTCCCGCCCACCTCCCTGCCCATCGCATTTTCCCATCCCTACATTTGATATTCTCAAAGTTTAATGATACCTTTGCGAGAAAGAGAGGGACTTATTTAGAGGCTATCTCACAGAGATAGAACACAAGACTCTATAAACCTTCATGATTATAACTTGCGTTAAATCAAGCATTTGCACACCTCAAGGATAGATCTTTGAGGAGCTATAATAGTTGCCTATCAATGCAACAAGAGCATTTACCAGAGAGAGAGGCAACAGGTAATAGTACTAGGAAAAATAGTGACAAACTCCCACGAAAATAGTAAACGCATAGCTAAGAATACTGGAATTCTTTATCTGAGAATGTTTTTTATGATGGCTATTAGCTTGTTTACAAGCCGCGTCATCCTTCAAACTCTCGGCGTTAATGATTTTGGTATTTACAATGTTGTTGGGGGAGTTGTCTCAATGTTTTCTATCCTCTCAAACTCTCTATCGTCTTCGATCAGCCGCTTTTTAACCTTCGAACTTGGCAAAAAAAACTACGATCGGCTTAAAACCATTTTTTGCACCGCTATCAATGTCCAAATCTTAATGGCTATTGTCGTTTTAGTAATAGCAGAGGTGGCTGGCGTATGGTTTTTGAATTACAAAATGAACATTCCACCGGAAAGATTAGATGCAGCTAATTGGACACTACAATGCTCACTCTTTACCTTTGTAATTAGCGTTATTAGTGTGCCATATAACGCATCAATAGTCTCTCATGAACGAATGTCGGCTTTCGCTTGGATTTCAATTATTGAAGCTTCGCTAAAATTAGGAATAGTATATTTATTATGGCTTTCTCCTTATGATAAATTAAAAGCATACGCAACACTCATGTTCTGCGTTTCGCTCTTAGTTTTTCTAACATACCGCACCTATTGCAAACGGCATTTTGAAGAATGTCATTATCACATCCTGTTAGACAAACCTCTAATGAAAGAAATGACAAGCTTTGCTGGATGGGGATTCTTAGGAAGTTCATGTATGGTTATGAACACACAAGCCATTGACATTCTCATAAATATCTTCTTCGGTGTTGCTCTGAATGCGGCGCGAGGAATCTCCAAGCAAGTAGAAAGTGCGGTGACACTCTTCGTTACAAATTTCATGACTGCCCTTAATCCACAGATAACAAAATCCTATGCAACATCCGATTGGGATTATATGCATAATTTGGTCTGTTGGGGAGCAAAATTCTCCTACTTCCTTATGCTCTTTTTTGCTATCCCAATATGCTTCGAAACTTCTACAATACTTCATCTATGGCTAGGAATTGTTCCCGATTATACTATTTCTTTTGTTCGGTTAACTTTGGCAGCTTCAATGACAACTATTTTAGGTAATACAATGGTTACAGCCATTCAGGCTACTGGGCACATAAAAAAATATCAGATTGTCGTTAGTATTTGGGGAGCCACGTGTTTCCCTTTAACTTGGATAGCTTTCAAAATGGGATTTTCCCCTGTTTCTGCTTACTTCATTTACTTCATAGTTTATTTCGCCCTTATTTTTATTAGGATTTATCTTGTAAAGAACTTCATACACATGACTGTATCAAGATACTTCTGCGATGTTCTCATTCCTGTCTTATTTGTTTCCTGCTTAGCAATTATCCTCCCCACATTATTATGCTCTACAGTAGAACAAGGAATGTTTCGATTCATCTTCATGTGCGTTTTGAGCATGATTTCCACCATAGGCTCGATCTACTTAGTAGGACTAAAGAAAAATGAAAAACAAATGATTCTAATGTTCATAAAAAACAAAATATCAGTCAGAAGATGAGAATTAGAACTATTTTAGGACGCGCTTTACGATATATTTTTTACGGAGTTCCTATTCAAGTAACAAAAGCCCAGATTTTCTATACCCAACCATCAAAACAGTTAGAAGGTAAAAAAATCATAATTACAGGAGGTGGTAGAGGATTAGGCTTTTCCATGGCAAAAAAGTTCATAGCAGAAGGAGCAGAAGTTCTTATTGCAGGAAGGGATGAAGAAACACTAATAAAAAGTGCAAATACATTAAAATGTAAATACTTAACACTCGATATTAGTAATACAAACGAAATAAATACTTTCTTACAAAAAGCCAATGAGCTATTAGGGGAAACAGACTGCTTAATAAATAATGCTGGAATTTCTCTTCATGAACAAGACTTCACAAAAGTAACTTCTGAAACGTTTGATCAGCAAATAGCCATAAACCTCAAAGGCTGTTTTTTCATGGCTCAAAAATTTATTGCTTTACTAAGAGCAAAAAATAAAAAAGGAAACATCTTATTTATCTCCTCTGAAACAGGAGCAACAGTTGATGACCGCCCTTATGGATGGACAAAAGCAGCCATCAACAGTATGACACAGGGACTCGCTTCAAAAATGATTCGTGAGGAAATCAGAATTAACGGATTAGCACCAGGTATAACAGCCTCCGAGATGACTGGTTATGATACAGAGGGGAATCTCTTTAGCGGAGCATCTCCTAATGGAAGAATTTATCTTCCAGAAGAAGTTGCAGAAATTGCTTGTTTTCTGATTTCAGACATTTCCTCTTGCATCTCTGGACAAATAATCTATTGCAACAACGGAAAGACTCTTAATACTAGATGGTAATTTTATGAAACAAAAATACTACACCAATGAAAGAAATATCCAAATAGTGATCTCTCTACTCAAGCAGCATGGCATCAAGAGAGTTATCGCATCACCAGGAACTACCAACATGACATTTATAGGTAGCATACAAAACGATCCCTGGTTTGAGATTTGGTCATCGGTAGATGAACGATCGGCAGCTTATATAGCCTGTGGGATGGCTGCTGAGACTGGAGAACCTGTTGTTATCAGTTGCACTGGAGCTACAGCTTCTCGAAACTATTATCCAGGGATGACAGAGGCTTACTATCGGAAACTTCCCGTTCTTGCGATTACATCCCACAGAGGAGACTATCAGATAGGACACCTCATAGATCAACAAATTGACAGACGACAGATAGCTAAAGATGTAGCTCTAGAATCTGTAGTTGTTCCTTTGGTAAAGGATGCAAACGACGAAAAATACTGCACTATTGAAGCTAACAAGGCAATCCTTGCACTCACTCAAAACGGAGGAGGCCCTGCACATATTAATATGTTTACAACATACAGCCAAGATTTTAGCGTAAAAGAACTTCCTCCTGCCCGCGCCATTTTTCGCCATACACTATCTGATTCACTTCCTGCACTACCTAGTGGAAGAATTGGAGTCTTTATATCTTCTCACAGAGATTTCACAAAAGAAGAGACTGCGGCCATAGATAACTTTTGTGCCTCGCATGATGCTGTTGTCTTTTGCGATCACACTAGCAGCTTTTATGGCAAATACGCTGTACATATGTCTCTACCCTTTGCGCAACGAGATTTAGACACAGAACTCAAACATTTGGACTTATTGATCCATATCGGAGAAGTTTCAGGAGATGGATATAAGGAATATCAAAAGCGCGTCTGGAGAGTGAGCGAAGACGGAGCACTAAGGGATTCTTTCAATTGTTTGTCTGATGTCTTTATGATGCCCGAGAAATCTTTCTTTGAAAGATACACCGCTGAAGGAGAGAGAAAAGAAAACTATCTAAATGAATGCTTAGCGCTCTATCAAGAAGTTTACTCTAAATTAACAAACATCCCTTTTGGCAACATTCGGATTGCACAACATTTGTCACAAAGACTCCCCATTAATTCTGAAATACATTTTGGAATTTTCAATAGTCTTCGTTCTTGGAATTTCTTCCAACTTCCAGAAGGAGTTAAAGGACAATGCAATGTTGGAGGATTTGGAATTGATGGAGCAGTTTCAACAATGGTAGGAGCGTCTTTAGCTAATCCTAATCGAATCGTATTTGGCGTATTTGGAGACTTAGCTTTTTTCTATGATATGAATGTCATCGGCAATCGTCATGTAGGGAACAATCTTAGAATACTTCTTGTCAACAATGGAAAAGGAGCAGAGTTCAGATTGTATGGACACCCTTGTTCCATCTTTGGACAAGAGGCTGATGCATACTTAGATGCTGCGGGCCACTTCGGTAATCAGTCGGCAAAACTTGTACGACACTATGCTGAAGACTTAGGATATGAATACCGTTCAGCCTCAAATGAAGCAGAGTTCGAATCTCTAGTAACTTGGTTTACTACTCCAAACATAACTGAAAAGCCTCTATTCTTAGAAGTTTTTACAGAGAGCGAAAACGAGAGTGTGGCACTGGAAAAAGTGCTTCATCTAGCTTCGACCCCAACAGGAGTTTTCAAAAATAGAATAAAGGCTACTATGACTAATATCATTGGAGAAAAAGGGAAAGCTGTTGTCAAAAAACTTTTGAGAGAATAACTTATGAAAATCGGTATCCTCACTTTCTGCAACTCACGCGACAATTACGGACAGATCCTGCAATGTTTTGCTTTGCAGGAATTGCTACGCAATGCGGGACACAATCCGTTTTTAATTCGATATAATGAAGACAGAAGATCTGCGGCTACAGACAAAGGACAGAAAAGCGTCCTGCGCTATCTGAAACACTTCCGCACCTACTATAACCTCTTCTGGCAACAACGAAAAGAAGAGGCTTACTATCAAGAAGAAGCTAAGCACGATCGAATGTTTCGGAACTTTATTAAGGAGCATATCACGACGTCACCTATTATATATGATCGCCTATCTATCATTGACTGTCCACCAGAAGCTGATGCTTACATCTGCGGAAGTGATCAGATTTGGGGTGGAGATTTAGCTTATTACCTAAATTTTGTTCCTACAGGAAGAAAAAAGATAGCATACGCTCCATCTTTTGGTGGAGTATCTAATTTTACCCTCGCCTATCAAGAACAAGTTAAGATGTGTCTGCAAGATTTTTCCTTTATCGGAATGAGGGAGCAATCAGGAGTAAAGACATGTCAAGACATAGGAATTTCAGACGCAATAAAAGTATGTGACCCTACTCTGCTCTTAACAAAAGAAGACTACTGCCGATTGTTACCTTCAGAAAGAATATCGGAGAAGCCGTACGTTCTACTTTATCTCTTAGGTGCTCCCACAAATATAAATGTCAAAGATGTTTATAAAATGGCAGAACAAAGAGGGTTTGAAGTAAAATATATTGCTTCACAGGGGCAATATGATTCTTTCCCCAAAATATACCCATCCATCCCTGACTGGCTAAGACTGATTCGCGATGCAGAATTAGTCATTACCAACTCCTTTCATGGAACTGTCTTTTCCCTCATCAATACAACACCTTTTATAACTGTGCCTCTTATCCATTCTTACAAACGGATGAATACAAGAATCACTGATTTTCTAACAGATATAGGCCTAACAAATAGAATTAGTGAAAAGATAGTTCCGTTAAGTCAAGAAGACATGGATTTTACAACATTCCATACTTACCAACAGGAGTTTGGAACATCCTGCAAAGAAATACTACTCAAAGCTTTAGAAAATAACTAATCATAACTCGCCAAAAGAGGTTCATCCCCGAATTGCGTTGCTACTTTTCTTTACTCATAAATACCTGTATAATTCGGGGATGAACCTAAAATTTTCCCACGAGCGGGTGTATAAATCAGCGTGAACGCCCTTATTGTGTTTGGGAATAGAATAAGGGTGTCAGCTGATAGTCTTATTCTACAAGCTGGCGCGCTTATTGTGGGGAAGGCTGTAAGTAGGATAGCAAAAATTTAGAGGGATGGAAACGCTCCTCCCGCGTGTATTTTTTTGTTGTCACGTCGTCACGTTGTCACACTTTGCGGTTAATAGTTTGAAATACAACATGTTATATGCGTGACAACAGCGTGACAACAAAAAGGGGGATGAAAATTTGTTGTCACACCCTATAAGGGGTTGTCAATCAGATAGTTTTCGTAATCTGTGACAACGTGACAACAAAAAATAACTTTTTATTGGTAGGAGAAGATTTGGTTTATTGTATGAAGAAAGGATAGCACTAATGCCATTCGGGGATGAACCCAAAAAGAGTTTTATTAAATAAAGTATGAAGAAATACCTCTTTATTGATGGCCCACTCGGAGGAGGAGGAGCAGAGCGAGTTTTGATAGATATTCTCCGCAATTTCGATTATTCTCAGTACTCGGTCGATCTCTGTCTTCTTTGCCCTGGTGGACCTCTTGAAAAAGAAATACCAGAACAGGTAAATGTCATTCATCTATGGCCGTCATACACCCTCAGCTTCCGCCTTGCAAACCATCTGTCGAAAGATTTAGGCATCAACTGCCTACTCAAAAAGAAGCTTCGGGATAAATTAGAGGATAAATATGACGTAGTCATTAGTTTTTTAGAAGGAATGCCCCTAAAATTGCATGCTCTCTCGGGGCTTCATGGGAGACATTATTCTTGGGTACATTGCGACTTGTTCAAATTTCCCTACGAAGCGGCTCAATTTAGAAAAGGCGAAGAGTTGAAGATGTATGAGCAAATGGATGCTGTTATCTGTGTGGCTAATGACACAGAGAGGTCGTTTCATAAAAGGTTTCCTGGACTTCAAACAACAACCCGAGTTATATATAACCCCATTGATTTTGAAAAAATCTGCCAAATGGCAGACGAAGAAAACATTATTAATAAGCTTTTCACAGTCGTGGTAATAGGCAGGTTGACTCCTCAAAAAACAATAGACCGGGTGGTGCGGTTGGCTGCAAGACTGAAACAAGAAAACATTCTTGATGTTCAGTTTCAGATAATTGGAGAAGGAGAATTGAAGCATGAACTCGAAGAACAGATTCGAGAATTAGCCGTAACAGATATGGTTTCTCTTTTAGGCTTCAAACAGAACCCGTTCCCCTACATCAAGGCTGCCAACATACTACTAAGTAGCTCTATGGCAGAAGGTTTCGGCCTTGTCATCTGCGAAGCTATGGTTCTCGGAGTTCCTGTCATGTCGACAGAAACCGATGGCCCCCGCGAAATTTTGCAAAACGAATATGGACTACTTTGTCAACACGATGACGAATCCATCTACCAAGCGTTTATGCAAATGTATACAAATGCTGATCTAAGAAGGTCCTTTGCAGACAAAGCCAAAAAACGTGTTGAAAACTTTCGCGTAGAAAATACGGTGAGAGAGATTTACAAGCTGTAATCACTCCTTCCTACATAACATTATTAAAAATACAGGTCTATTTATCTCTTATTTATGGAACTACTGAATAAGCGCATTCTCGTTTGCTCGCACTATAGTGCTCCTTATGCAGGCAACTTTATCAAATCTTTCCTTTTCCTATCCAAATATGTATCTGAAATTGCTTTTGTCTTCCCACCTGAAACAAAAGAAAGGGATTGGATAAAAGACATCAAGCATAAGGTTTATTTCGCATCTCCTGTATCCCCAAAAAACTGCCAAGAACTCGAAAACATCATACAGGATTTCCATCCCGATATAGTTCACTGCAATTTTGAGGGCTATGACATAGCGGCCGTGCAAGCTGTCCGTCACCTCGATATGAAAAAACACTGCAAAGTGGTTTGGCAGCTTCATGATCCTTTATCCTACATTCCGCATCCCATTAAAGCCTTATATCAGAGGTTTTGTTTCTACCGCCATTACGGATACTACGGATGATTTGCTCATATTTTCTCCGTTTCTGAAGAAAATGTAGATTTTGTCCACCGCTTCAACAAACAACCAATTACATTCATCCCTAACGGTACTGATACAGAACGGCTTCATATCACCTTTGAACGCTCTCGAAAACCTTTTATCTTCTTAGCATTCGGCGGGCGAAATATAAGCAAACGTATAGACCTACTCATTCGTGCAGCACAACTGCTCCATAAACAACAAGAACAAAACTTCGAAGTATGGCTTACAAACGGAACGGACACACAGCAAGTGGTTAACGAAAAAGTAGGAAACAATCTCCCCTCCTGGCTCAAGATTGTAGAGCAACAGGCAGATATCAGCCAGTTATACGATAGTGTTTCATGTTTTGTTTCCTCTTCCGAGTTTGAAGGTCTCTCTTATGCCATCATAGAAGCCTCTATATCAGGACTTCCTGTAATACAAAGCGACATTCTTCCAAACATGTGGAACGCAGGGAATCCTTCTACCTTTGTTTTCCATTTTCCAGATATTAAAGACCTTGCAGAGCAGATGAAAAAGGTAATGGAATACGATCCCGCTCAATTAGAAGAACGATGCCGAAAGACCAGCAAGACGAATGCCCACAAATATTCGCTGGAAACTTGGGCAACAAAAGTTATCGACTTCTATCGTTCGTTGTAGCACGTCTCCTTCAAAATCCATAATAGCCTACAGCGCTCCTCTACTTATTTAAGCCCACAGCATTTCACTTCCAATCATGCCACAGGACAACCATAGTAATCCTTCCATTCTTTTCACCATAGGAACACTTGATGGAGGAGGCGTTACAAAAAGCCTGCTCAGCTTATTAGATACTATCGATAAGGAGGAATACAACGTATCGCTACTTATCGGGAGTTATTTAGGAAAATCCGACAAAGATGTACCCGCAGGAGTTCAGATACTAAAGAATAACACTTTATCTCTCCTAACTGAAGGAGTTAGAGGTCTTCCTAAGCTTATCAAAAAGGGACATATCCTTCTGGCTTTAGGAAGCATCCTCCGCATCATTCTTTCTACTATCAACAAAGGCTGGGCAGGATGGTGGCTGTCTCGGCTCATGCCGTCAATAGATAAGGAGGAATACGACTTAATAGTGGACTACAACGGGCAGCACATGCTCTACTACATGATTGACAAGCTACGAGGGAAACACAAAGTGACGTTCTTCCATAGCGACTACCGAAAGTGGCCCTACTACTATGCGATGGACAAGAAATATTTTGAGAAAGCGGACGCTATTTTTACCATTTCAGAAACCTGTGTACAATCGCTTCAAGAGCTCTTTCCCGAAGTGGCAAACAAAGTGAAATTAATGGAAAACATTTCCAATCCGCGCGCCATTAAGCAGAAGTCGCTCGAACATATCGACTTTAAAAGAAAGCACCAATATGTGCTTCTCTCACTGGGGCACATCTGCATAAACAAAGGAAGCGATATTGCATTAGAAGTAGCCGTCCAGCTAAAAAAGAAAGGGATAGATTTCAAATGGCTTTTTGCTGGTTCTATCAGCAAAGATATGGACTATTTACACTACGTTGAACAACGTGACCTAAATGATAACATCCGCTTCTTAGGCCCTGTCAAGAATCCCTATCCATACATCAAAGAAGCTGATATTTTTGTACACCTTTCCCGCTTCGAAGGAAAATCCATCGCTCTTGATGAGGCAAAAATCTTGTGTAAACCTATTGTTGTTACAAACTTCTCCAGCGTACACGATCAATTCGAAGACGGCGTGAATGCCAGCATCTGTGAAATGAATGCAGATAGTGCTACTCAGCATATCCTTGAACTTCTTCACGATAAGAACCTACAAGATAAATACATCCAGTATCTCAAAAATCATATTTCCGATAATACGCAGGAAGTGAACAAACTTCTCAACTACCTATAAAAACAATATGAAAGAAGCTCTACTTTTATATATCAACGCTTTTACTTATTGCAGCTTCCTCTTAGCACTTTGCTACACACTCTATATTGCTAATAAGGACAAACTTCAAAAGGACAATCAAATACCTGTTCTTTTTATCTTTGCCATACTGGTTTTCTATATAGGAACATTTCCTTACAAGGGATTAGGAGGAGACCGTGAACTCTACGCACAAGGTTTTCTACAGGCCACAGAATGGAAAGCAAATCGTGACGTACTATTTATGGCCTATAACTACTTCTGCCGAAAAATTATGGGGCTTGATTTGTGGCTTTCCTTAACGGGTTTTCTCTACGTCCTGGGCATCTATCAACTGAGTCGCAAGAAATGTAAGGTAGAGTCTACAGCTCTCTTTGTTGGCTACATCACATTCCTTTTCTTCAGTGCATATGCTGTCAACACTATGCGAGCTGGTTTAGCTGCATCACTTTTATTATACGCGTTAGTTTGGCGAGATTCTAACAAACCCATATATTTTTCTCTTCTCTTCTGCGCCACTCAGATACACTCTTCTATGTGGCTTCCAGTCTTGGCATTAGTTCTATCACTTTATTATAAAAACACAAAAGTATATTTCTACTTTTGGCTTCTCTGCATTCCCTTGTCTTACTTTGCTGGAAGCTATTTCCAACAACTTGCGCAACCTTTGGTGACTGACTTCACTCAGCTAAACATCAAGGGGTATCTCATTGAAAAAGATAAGATGTATAAATCTGGATTTCGATTCGACTTTATCATATACAGTCTGATTCCAGCCCTTCTTGCCTATTACTATATCTACAAGAAAAAAGTTAAGGATTCTTTTTATACCAACATCATTAATACCTATCTGATAGCTAACGGAATCTGGATATTGGTGATTCGAGCAAACTTCTCTGATCGCTTCGGGTACCTTTCATGGATTTTCATCCCACTCCTATTGCTCTATCCCGTTCTCAACTACAAACTCTGGCCAAAGCAACAACAGAAAATAGGCGGGATAATTCTGCTACAAGCACTCTTTACCTTCTTTATCAACATCCGATAGCCATGAACCAACCCTCTATAACAATTGTAACCCCAACTTACAACCGGGCACACACGTTGCCTCAGCTCTACGATAGTCTCTGCCAACAAACGAACCAGAACTTCGACTGGCTCATTATCGATGATGGCAGCAATGATAACACTAAAGAGTTATGCCAGGAGTTTGCAGGGCAAAACTTCAAGGTGCAATATATCTACAAAGACAATGGCGGAAAACACACCGCTCTCAATCTTGCCATTGATATTGTCACAACAGAGTTGTTCTTCATCGTTGATAGCGATGATTTTCTTACTGTGGATGCCATACAAACTATTCTCAACGATTGGGAAACCATAAAAGATAAAGACCTCTGCGGTATTTCATACCTTCGTGGATATTCCGCAGACGCTGTTATCGGCGACAAACACCCCAAAGATCATGTTATAGACAACTTCAATCAAGTTCGATTCAATCAACACATTGACGGCGATAAAGCAGAAGTATGGGTAACTGAATGCTTAAAAGAATATAGATTTCCGGTTTTTGAAGGAGAACGATTTATGGGAGAGAGTTGGATGTGGGCGCAATTAGCCTTCAAACGAGACATGCTGATGGTCAACAAAATCATCTACATTACCGAATATCTCGAAGGAGGGCTTTCGCGCTCAGGCAGGACTTTGCGAATCAAATGTCCGCAAGGAGGAATTGAAAATGCAATCATAGGTATGAATCCTGTATTCAATATAAGCATTAGGATAAAACACGCCTTGCTCTTCATTGCCTATAGCTTCTTTGCCCATAAAAGGTTCTCTGACATATTGAAGCCTCCCTACAAAAAACTTATCGGGCTATTGCTTCCTGCAGGATGGCTGCTTTATAAATATTGGGACAAGAGATTTGCCAACTAATCAATAAGGTTTTTCAAAAAGAAGAAAATGAAAAAAGCCTTTTGAGAAACTTTCTTTCCTTTTCTTTGACAATGGGTTTTCTCATTCTGGAAATGAACATTACAAAGA
Organism: Alloprevotella rava; assembly: GCF_014195585.1. Lineage (GTDB taxonomy): Bacteria > Bacteroidota > Bacteroidia > Bacteroidales > Bacteroidaceae > Alloprevotella > Alloprevotella rava. Next base: position 99,959 of record NZ_JACICA010000006.1, read on the forward strand.
ATTAAAAGAAAAAGTTCTTGAATAGAACTGAAAAATATTATTCTCTTGAAGCGTAGCATTGTTTTCGACTGAAAATTAACAAAAGAAGGAGGATTTTGCATAAAATCAGCGGCCAACACGTGCCCGATAGCACGTGTTTTTCTTTATTCTGTCAGCTGATACAATAAGGCTGTCAGCTGACATCCTTATTGTGTTCGTAAATATCCTTATTGTATTTCCAGTTTCTCAAGAAGAAAATAAGACTCCACCCCAAGAAGGGACAAATTGTCCTATTCTTATGATGCTTCAAAATGGCGTTCGTTTTGATCGCTGGAAAAGAAATTGATTTTGAAGCCACTCTCGAAGCCGTAGACTGCGAATAATTTTTCCAAAATCAACCTCATGCAAGTAATCATTGATCCTCGATTGAGATTCAATTATGCCTCTTGGTATTTATTAGGCATATACAAAGTATTTGGAAAGCAAAATATCTCTTTCGATGTCAAACCATTTACGTCCATCTCTTATCATTCCGTTAGAGACTACAATAGTGGATTTGCTTTTATCGTTCAGAATGAAGATAGAGTTAAAAAAATCTTTATAGATACTGAAGACCAAGCCATTATTTTTAAAGACAGATATGAATGGTGCGACATATATGGAATGGTTAATCCAACTTCCCAACAAGTACGCGACTATCCCAAGCTCACTGCCATTGGGCCACAATTTGGTATCAGTTTAGCATCATGGGCAGGAACAATCAAACACTGTATCAACTTAATCCTGAAAGGTGGGATACATACTGATTTACCCCTAAAGTTATATATCCGGGATTGTCTATACTCTAAAATTCGAAGGAGACCTCTTCGATTGTATACACAGCCCCATGAAGTAACAAAAAATTATATCTTTCACGCCAGCACCTTATGGTATGGCTCACATGAAGTAAATTATACAAACAGATTTCGAGGGGAGTTTCTCAAAGCCGCTCATAAGGCAGGATTGAAAATAGAAGGAGGTTTTTATTATTTAGATACTCCCGATGTGGTTCAACAAATGCCAGATTATCCCAAATATAAAGAAGAATACAAGGACTTTCTATACAATAAAAGATTGTCTATGGACGATTACATAAAGAAAACTTTGGAGAGCGTCGTTGTATTCAACACCCCATCTGTTTGCTCGTGTCATGGATGGAAATTAGGAGAGTATCTCTGTATGGGTAAGGCCATTATTTCCACACCCTTAACAAGAGAATTGCCTTTTCCTTTAGAGCATGGAGAAAATATCCACTTTGTTTCCTCTACAGAAGAACTGTACGATGCCATTGTTAAAATCAATACCGACGAGGCATATCGAAACAAATTAGAAAAAGGAGCAAAACACTACTATATGCAATGGCTTGCTCCCGAGAAAGTGATAGAAAGATTATTCTCCAAGGTAACAGAACATAATAAAAATAAGTAATTATGAAAATCCTGCAAGTTATCACCTCGCTGTTGCCTGGCGGAGCGGAAAAGATCGTTACAGACCTTAGTTTAGGCCTAAAAGCTCGCTCCCATGAAGTAGACATTGCAGTGTTCGAGGGGAGCGACACACCCTTTAAACAAAGACTGGAACAAAACGACTGCAGAGTTTTCTATTTAGGCCACTCTTTCTATTCTCCGCTCAACATACCTGCCCTCAGACGCATGGTTGCTGACTACGACATCGTACATTCTCACAACTCATCGCCTCAGCTCTTCACGGCTATTGCTGCTTACGGAAAGAACATCCCCATTGTCACGACAGAGCATAATACAACTAACCGAAAACGACAGCACAAACTTTTAGCGTTTGTTGACCGCTGTATGTACAAACACTACACACATATTGTTTGTATTAGTCCTCTTACCCACACATTGCTCTTGCAACATCTCGGTTCTTGCTCAACCCCTTGTTCTGTTATTCCAAATGGCATCGACGTAGCCTCTTTCCACGAAGCCAGCGGTAACAACATCTCACGAGATCCAAATAAAACAATCATCACAGAAGTAGCTGGTTTTCGCCCACAGAAAGATCAAGACACCCTACTACGAGCTTTGGCCTTACTCCCTACAAATCAATTTGAAGTGTGGCTGGTAGGCGATGGTGAACGCAGAGCTAAACTCGAAGAGTTGGTGCACGAATTACATATAGAAAAAGCAGTAAAGTTTTGGGGCTTACGCGATGATATCCCGCAACTACTAAAAGCCTCCGATATTATCTGCATGAGTTCCCACTACGAGGGGCTCTCACTTTCAAGTATCGAGGGAATGAGTGTCGGTCGTCCTTTCGTGGCCAGCGATGTGAACGGTTTACACGAAATAACAGAAGGAGCAGGCCTGCTCTTTCCTCATCAAGATGCTCAGGCCTTAGCCACTCTGCTCAGCCAATTAGCCAATGATCCTACGTTTGCTAACGACATAGCTCAGCGTTGCTACCAACGCGCATTACAATTCGACCTCCAGAAAATGGTCGATGCCTACGAAACGCTTTATCGCAATATTCTACAATAAAAAAGACTCGTTCCTATTCAAGATGTCAAAACCTAAACTCCTACGCGTCACTACACACGACATCAGTCTCAACGGACTGCTGAAAGGACAACTCCGTTTTCTCAGTCAATACTTTGAGGTTGTCGGGGTGGCAGCAGATACGGGAGAGCTGCAAGAGGTGGCAAAGAGAGAAGGGATTCGCGTTATCGAAGTGCCCATGCATAGAGAGATTTCGCTCTGGGCGGATCTTTCGTGTTTATGGACTTTGTGGCGGTTGTTCCGCAAAGAGCGACCAGATATTGTTCATGCCAATACGCCAAAAGGTTCATTACTCTCAATGATTGCTGCCTGGATGGCGAGAATTCCTGTCCGCATCTACACTGTCACAGGACTACGCTACCAAGGCGTGACAGGGAAATTCAGATGGCTACTGCAGTCTATGGAAAAGCTGACGTGCCGTTTTGCTACGGACGTAATCCCTGAAGGAAAAGGCGTCTTAAACGCGCTGAGAGAAGACGGTATCACCCAAAAACCTTTGGAAGTTGTCTTGAATGGCAATATAAATGGTGTGGACATCTCTTACTTTTCCGTTCAAGAATACCCTGCTAACAGAGCGCAGGCAAGAAGAGAACTGAACATTTCTCCCGATGATTTCACGTTCGTCTTTATAGGCAGAATTGTGGCGGATAAGGGCATGAACGAATTAGCTTCTTGTATGCGACGCCTCAAAGGACGGTGCAAGCTAATTCTTGTAGGTAGTTTTGAAAGCACGCTCGACCCACTGAAAGAAGATAATGAAGATTTCTTCAAAACTTCTCCTGACGTTCGGTTTGTGGGCTGGCAAACAGACATTCGTCCATACTTGATTGCCGCTGATGCCTTAGTTTTTCCTTCCTATCGCGAAGGCTTCCCCAATGTTGTATTACAAGCCGGCGCGATGGAATTACCCGCCATCGTTACGGACATAAATGGGGCGAACGAGATCATCGTGGACGGGCAAAACGGCATTATCATTCCGCCGAAAGACGAGGAGGCGCTCTACAACGCAATGGTTTCTTTCATTGAAGAACCTCAACGCATTTCATCAATGACTGCTAAAGCGAGAGAAATGGTATGCACCCGCTTTTCTCAACAAGAGGTTTGGAATGCGTTGCATGAAAGATATAAGAAAATGCTCCTCAATAACAAATAAAACGCTATGCTCTACGCGCTTGCACATTTTTTGAGAGATAAAACGCCATGGGTCTGGGATTTGGTGAACTGGATCAATTCTTTCCTCTTCTCTATAAGATATGGGCAGAAACTCAAGGAGGTCGAAAAGTCGCTCCATCAAGAAAGGAATGAAAGCCTAAAAATTGTACGCCTCTCTGATGTTCCAACAGAGGACATGGTTCACTTCTTTCAACAGCAACCCGAAGAAGCGTTTCGATTCTTTAAGCCGCATGGATTTACGGCAGATGCCATTCGTAAGCTTCAGCGCAATAAAGCTTTCTTAGGATACGTTCTCTTAGAAAAAGAAAGCGGACACATTGCCGGGTATTGCTTTAATCGTAGTTTCTTCTTTGGTAAAGGATTTAGAGGCCGAATCGTAGATATAAATCATAGAGGCCAAGGGTTAGGCACTTGCATGAATAAGATTCTCAACGAAGTAGGTTTCGGAATCGGTCTTCGTCTTTTCGAAACAGTTTCTAAAGACAATATCGCATCCTATCGTTCTGCTCTTTCTGCCAGTAATGTTCGAGTTGTAAAAGAACTGGAAGACAACGACCTCTATCTTGAAATTCTTCCTAACTAATAAGTTTTCAATCTCTCCACCAATGATATTAAAATACATCTTTGACCGATTGGTTTCGCTCATTGGTATGATATGCCTTTGCTGGCTCTATCTTCTCGTGGCCATACTCATCAAAGTGAAAATGCCTGGTCCGGTGCTGTTTGTACAGCAGCGGGTGGGACGCAACGGAAAGATATTCCGCTGCCACAAATTCCGATCAATGAGTGTCTCAAAAACATCGGCCACTGCTTCTAAGAACTCTACCCAAAGCTCTATTGCATCCGAAGAACAAAGCCGCATCACACCACTGGGAGAAAAGCTCCGGCGCTATAAGATTGATGAATTGCCCGAACTTTGGGACGTATTTATTGGAAAGATGAGTTTTGTGGGACCTCGACCAGATGTTCCTGGATACGCAGACCAGCTGACAGGCACCGATCGCGATGTGCTCCAACTCCGACCAGGAATCACAGGTCCTGCATCCCTCAAATATCGCAATGAGGAGGAGCTACTGGCTAATATCGCCGAAAGACTCAAACAAGAAGAAGTCCTCTGTATCAATGGCTTTGAAATTCGTTCTGTTCAAGAGTATAACGATCGCATTATCTATCCCGATAAAATCCGACTCAACTACTACTATTTTCACCACTATAGTTTCATCCAAGACATACAAATGATTGTCGCGACCGTCTTCGGAAAACAAATTGAGTATGCAGGAGAGAAAATCTGAAAGCTCATTACGCAATATAATCTTATCATATAATCTATCTCCCAATCCAACTATAACAAAAATCAACCATTAAGATATGAATAGAATCTACTTGTGCTTAGCTCACATGAGCGGCAACGAAATGCAGTATATCCAAGAGGCGTTTGACACCAACTGGGTCGTGCCTCTCGGCCCAAACGTGAACGGATTTGAGAAAGACCTCGAAACATACGTTGGACAGGACAAAAAGGTGGTGGCATTATCTGCAGGAACGGCTGCGGTTCATTTGTCGCTACTTGCCCTTGGAGTGACGGCTGGCGATGAAGTCATCTGCCAGAGTTTCACGTTCTGCGCGTCCAGTCACCCTGTTACCTACTTGGGTGCAAAGCCCGTATTCATTGATTCGGAAAAGGAATCCTGGAATATGGACCCCGCCCTGCTCGAAGAGGCTATCAAAGACCGCATGGCTAAAACGGGGCGCAAGCCGAAAGCCATCATCCCCGTCTATCTCTATGGAATGCCGGGCCGCATCGATGAGATTTTGGAAATTGCTCGCAAATACGACATCCCTGTCGTTGAAGATGCTGCCGAGGGATTCGGCTCACGTTTCGACGGACAGGCAGTCGGCACTTTTGGAGAATACGGCGTGCTCTCCTTCAACGGTAACAAGATGATCACCACTTCAGGTGGAGGCGCGCTGATCTGCCCCACGGAAGAGGCTAAAAACCGCGTGATGTTCTTTGCCACCCAAGCGCGCGAAGCTTACCCCTACTACCAACACGAAGAAATTGGCTACAACTATCGTATGTCAAACATCTGTGCGGGCATCGGGCGCGGACAGATGACCATATTGGATGAACACATCAACCACCACAAGCACGTGGCTCAGCTCTACGCCGAACTCCTGCGTGATGTAGAGGGCATTGATGTACACTTGAATCCTAACAATCGCTACGACTCAAACTATTGGCTGAGCACCATTACTATTTCTCCCGACCTCCATATCAAAGGAGAAGAAGAAGCCTACAAGACGGCAGTTGAAGGCGCTGTGGGCGGAGCAGCTGGCGTGGTTCACGCAGGAGGTTCGTTGCACACGGAACTAGAACCAAACCGCAACGTGGAAGCGCTGCGCGTATGGCTTGACAAGGCAGGTATAGAAAGTCGCCCACTTTGGAAACCGATGCACGCGCAACCTTGCTACAAAGATGCACCGCGCTATGTCAACGGCACATCTGACGAACTCTTCCGCGTAGGTATGTGCCTGCCCAGCGGCCCTTATGTTTCGGACGACGATGTCCGCCGCATTGTCGAAACCATCAAAGCTGCCATTCTTTAATTCCTCTAAGAAAGTCAGACAGAATTGACCTCTCAAGGAGACTTTCTGGCTGAGAAAATATCTATCCTTTGTAACCTATCTTTTTTACCATTCCTATGTCTTTCTTACATAAATTTTCCCATTGGTATTTCAATAAGAAGGCACTGCCCTATTGGGCTATCGTTTTAGCCGACAGCATCATTATCATATTGGCTTATGCCGTCACCTATTTCATCTTTCGCCCGCAACTGCTCTATTGGCCTGACTACGGTCTTTCTGCAGAACGCCTTGAATTGATAGGGTGGATCAGTGTACGCCTTCTCATTTTCCTCGTACCATATCTCATCGGTATGCGGATCTTCAAGACGTATGCTGACATTTTCCGTTATTCATCGTTTATTGATCTCCTTCGGGTTGTCGGTGCCATGAGCATAGGAGGTATCTTGGCTTGGATGCTCCACTACCCCCTGTTTGTCTCCCGACAGTTTTATATCCAAAACATTCGCAGCTTTGAGGCCAATATCCGCACCCGGGACATCCTTGTAGCCACAATTGCTGCCACCTTCCTGCTCTGGCTCACACGCATGATCGTCAAGTCGCTCTATGAAGTGAGTTTTACTCGAGCTGAAGCTAAATCGGCTTTCATCTACGGCGTGAAAGGCGGTGGCATCAGCATCGCTAAGAGCATTCGCAACATGAAGCCCCAGCAGTTTGCCCTCCGCGGTTTTGTGACTGACGACAAAGGCGAAGCCAACCATGTGCTTATGGGGCAGCGCGTATATTTTCTGGACGATAAGCTGATACCTTTGATGAAAGAGCGCGACATTAAAGTATTGCTTGTGTCGCCCTTATGTAGTAATGCTCTCCGCCAAAACCAAGCATTCCAAGATGCACTCATCGAAGCCGATATCCGCATTCTCATGATGCCCAAGGCCGAGGAATGGAAAGAAGGCGATAAGATTGAGCCACTAAAAGAGGTAAAAATCGAGGACCTCCTCCCTCGCAATGAAATCCAGGTGGACATGGACGCTGTCGGGACCATGCTGCGCGGGAAAAGTATCCTCATCACGGGTTCGGCAGGTTCCATTGGCTCAGAAATGGTACGGCAGATTGCCACCTATCAGCCAAAGCGAATGATTCTCATCGACCAGGCCGAGACGCCTCAACACGATATCCGACTGATGATGAAGAACGAATGGCCCGATATCCAAACCGAAACCATCGTGACGAATATCTGCCACCGCGACCGCATAGAGCAAATTTTCAGCACTTATTGCCCCGACTATGTCTTCCATGCTGCGGCCTACAAACACGTGCCCATGATGGAAAATAATCCTTCAGAAGCTGTTCAGAACAACATCGAAGGCACACGCATCATTGCAGATATGTCCGTAAAATACGGGGTAAAGAAATTCGTCATGATATCTACAGACAAGGCTGTGAACCCTACAAACGTCATGGGGTGCTCCAAACGCATCTGCGAGATTTATGTGCAGAGCCTCAACCATGCTGAAAAGGACGGCATAGTAGAGGGACAGACGCAGTTCGTTACGACGCGCTTCGGCAACGTACTTGGCTCTAACGGTTCAGTCATTCCCCTCTTCCGTCGCCAAATTCAAGCCGGAGGGCCCGTCACTGTAACTCATCCGGACATCATTCGCTTCTTCATGCTCATCCCCGAAGCCTGCAAATTGGTGCTCGAAGCTGGCACACACGGTAAAGGTGGCGAAATCTTCGTCTTCGATATGGGCAAACCGGTACGCATTGCCGACATGGCTAAACGTATGATCAAACTGAGCGGAGCGCAAGGCGTGAAAATTCAATATACAGGGCTGCGCGACGGCGAAAAGCTCTACGAAGAAGTGCTCAATAACGAAGAAGAATCGAAACCCACTTTTCACAAGAAAATCCGTATCGCTGCTGTGCGCGAGTATGACTACACGGAAGCTCAACAGCAAATCGATGCGCTCGTGGCTGCCAGCCATGAGTTCAACGATATGGAGACGGTGCGCATCATGAAGCAAATCGTACCAGAATATAAAAGTCAGCATTCAAAATATGAAGAGCTGGACAAAACGACAGAAGTAGAAACCAACTGATACCGATTCGTTTCTACACAAGCGCCTAAAAGGCATCCCCACTTCTAAGGCTGCCAACTGACACACCTTTCTCGTCAGTTGGCAGCCTTTTTTGATACTAAACGAAAAATAGTTTTCGACACTCTTCGAATAAAAAAGAAGAAGATAGCAACCCTTAATCAAATCTCAGAGCAGTCAGAGCGATCTGAAACACCAAGTAGCCATACTATCCAATTAACCATCCTAAAATTTGACAAAGGATTTTCTTCAAAATAATGAAGAAAAGCAGAAGGGGAACAAAGAAAGAGAGATTTCATTCAAAGAAAACTCACTTCCCAATCAAAAAAGTCAGGAATTTGCTCAAATTTCCTTATCGTCCGCATCATTCTCGCATTTTTCACACCTTTTTCAAGTTGTAACACCTCTCTGTTGGCGGTCATTTTCCTTATTGTGTCAGCAGATAGAATAAGGGCGTGGGCTGACGCAATAAGCCTGTCAGTTGATAGCCTTATTGCATTCACGAAAACACTTATAAAAGCCGTCTTCATAAAAGGCTAAAAGAAAGAACTGATACGGACACTGCGAATTTTGAGCCATTCTAGCACTAACAAAGTAAGAAGTATTTTTACAAAACAGGATTATTCATCTACCCTTTTTAGAAGAACAAATCAACAAAGCTCAAATTAGAAAAATCAGCTAAGAACTAACAACAAAACTTCTTTATTTGTCCGCTATCTACTTCGTTTCCGACAACTAAGCACTACAATACAATAAAGCAACAGAATACAACAAAGCGTATTTATTTCTCTCTCACCCAAAAGCATATACATTTCGTTTTAACCTTACATATACTTTCACCTTTTTACGACACTTTGCAATATATTTTCCTCTTTTTTCTCATTTTTAATAAAATAACTGTATATTTGCATTTATCCTATAAATGGATACGAATCTCTATTGTAGCCTTTTAATGGAATAAGACTACAAACTTTTTATTCGTAGCCCCCTGTTTATCACCTGTATACAACGTATCCAGGGAGCTAAAGAAATACCCTTTTACATTCTTTAAACACAACATCGGATGAGTAGATTTGTAAACTTTTAACACTTCTACCACGATACAAACTGCATCCCACAAAACTCGCGGATACAGACGGATAACTACACCTCATGATATTCCTTTACAATTTCTTAGCCTTTTTTTTCAGTGCAGCCATGGCTACGCTGATGATTCGAGAAATTCTCCGCATAGCATACAAGAGAAAACTCTTTGACCTTATTGATGGACGAAAAGTCCATACGGTGCAAGTGCCACGCTTAGGGGGAGTTGCCTTTACTCCTAGCATCATCATGAGCATCTCGCTCTTGAGCGTCATTGCCTCCATGTTTGGCATCTCACCATTCTTTGTTGTCGATGGGCGCACCGTAGCCTATTGTCTCTTTGCCACACTGCTCATCTACAGCGAAGGGATGGCCGACGATCTTCTCGGACTAAGATACCAAGTGAAGTTCTTGTTCCAATTCATCTGCGCCATCGTTCTGGTGCTCTCTCGAACCTATTTCACATCGCTCCACGGACTATTGGGTATCTACGAGATACCGCCAGCCATTGGCTACCCCCTGGCGGTGGTTTTCATCGTGGGCATCATCAACGCGATGAACCTTATCGATGGTATTGATGGTCTAGCATCAGGTCTGAGTATGATAGCTCTCACTTTCTTTGGTATCTTCGCCACATGCTATGGTTATGCTGCTTTCAGTATCACAGCTTTTGCCACACTCGGCGTAGTTGTTCCGTTTTTCTATTATAACGTCTTCGGACGTGCCGAGACGGAGCACAAGATTTTCATGGGCGACTGTGGCAGCCAAACCATCGGTCTGATTCTTGGTATGCTGTCCGTGCGTTTCTGTATGCTAGGTCACGCTCAAGAGGTGCTCCACTTGCCCAATACGCTTATCGTGGTGTTCAGCCTCCTCCTCGTTCCGTGTTTCGACGTTATCCGTGTGATGGTAGGACGTATGCGCCACGGCAAAAGTCCTTTCCACCCCGACAAGACACATATTCATCATAAGTTCTTAGCCCTCGGTTTCACGCACCGCCGCACCATGGTGACGATTCTCCTTATCGCCATGGGCTATGTCATCTTGACGCTCTCGCTAAGCCGCATCCTCAACATCAACATCGTTGTTCTAATCGACGTTCTTGTATGGACAGCCATGCACTTCTACTTGAACCGACGAATGGGGCCTCCCCCCCCTTACCCCTCTCCAAAAGGAGAGGGGAGTGAATACTCCTGTAGAAGACAATGTTAGGGGAAACTGGACTGCTTAGACTCTTGTGGATGAGAGTGGAAGACAATATTGGATTGACGGATTACTAAGACTATGAGATATGTACGACTATGAAACGGCAAATCCGAACAAGTATGGGCTACTAAAAGAATTTGCGCGCAAGAACCGCGCAGGGATGACGCCGTGCGAGAAAGCGCTGTGGGAAAAACTCAGAAAGCTGTCATGTGGCATAAAGTTTCGCCGACAACACCCCATAGCCGACTATATTGCCGACTTCATCTGCCTGGAAAGAAAACTCATTATTGAAGTGGACGGAAAATACCACGAAAGCCCCGAACAAAAGGCTCATGATGAAATAAGAACCCACGATCTCGAAGCCTACGGATACACCATCCTTCGGTTCACAAACGAAGATGTTACCTATAACCTACAAACAGTCATCAACAATATAAAAGACTACGTTTTATACAAATAAAACAACCACTAACAAGCACATAAAAACAGACACACCCAACAAAAATACACACTCCCCTCTCTACGGGGCGTAGTTACCATCACCTAAACACAGTTGCAACAATATAAAATGCCCACCAACAAACACATAACAAAAGACACACCCAACAAAAGTATACACTCCCCTCTCCCGTTGGAGAGGGGTAAGGGGGTGAGGCTCACGTTCCTCCTCATCACCATCCTCTTCTTCATGTGGGGTTTTGCCCACAGTATGCTGGATGTACTCAACAAGCACTTTCAAGTGTCGCTCAATATCTCCATGACCCAGGCAGCACTCGTACAAAACGCCGTGTATGGAGGATATTTCCTGATGGCCATTCCAGCAGGAAAAATCATCAGCAGATTCGGGTATAGAGCCGGCGTCCTCACGGGGCTCGTACTCTTCTCCCTTGGAGCACTACTCTTTGTACCCAGTAGCTTACTGAACAATCCGCTCCTCACGTTCTATTTCTTCGTCTTCTCCCTCTTCGTCATCGGCTGCGGCCTTACCTGCCTCGAGACATCGGCTAATCCGTACGCCACAGTATTGGGCGATAAAGAAGGAGCAGAGCGACGCATCAATTTCGCCCAATCGTTCAACGGCTTAGGGTGGATTCTCGGTCCGCTGATTGGCCTATTCCTCTTCCGCGAAGGGGCAGAAAACAACGACGTTGTCATCCCCTATGCCGTCATCGGTGTGATAGTCCTCATCATGGCAACAGTATTCAGTAGAGTCCCCCTACCAGAAGTAGGAACAGAGAACGACGCCACGGAAGAAGACCCCCAGAAAGTTCGCTCCCTCTGGCAACACCGTAATTTTAAGTTCGGCATCCTCGTTTTGATGCTCTATGTGGCCGCACAAACGGGAGTCAACAGTTTCTTTATCAACTACACCACCGATCCCGCTGTAGGAATCTCCACCACCACGGCCACCCTGCTCCTTGCCTTCGGCTGCATGGGTCTCTTCATGGTGGGCCGCCTCTGCGGTAGTTGGCTCATGAGTCGCATCCGCGCCGAACGTATCTTGACCTTCTGCGCCTTAGGTGCCACCCTCGCCACGTTCGTCATCCTGCTCACGGGCGGCATGATAGGCACAGTTGCTCTCTTCTTTGTCTATTTATTTGAGAGCATCATGTTCCCCACCATCTTCGCCCTCTCTATCCGCGGATTGGGCAGTAAGCAGACAAAGCAAGCCAGCAGCTATCTCATCATGAGCATCGTAGGCGGTGCAGTAGCCCCCACTATCATGGCCTTCATCGGCGAGCATTCCGGTCTGGCTCAAGCTTTCATCGTCCCCCTCATCTGCTACATCGCCATCCTGCTGTATGGTATGAAATATAAAACACTGAAATAAGCAACAACACATAATGCAAGCCATTATCCTTGCGGCTGGTATGGGCCGCCGTCTGGGGGAATATACCCGAGATAACACCAAATGTATGTTACCTGTCAATGGGGTGCGCCTCATCGACCGCGTACTCGGTCAGCTCTCACAACTGGGACTGAGCCGCGTTGTCATTGTTGTGGGCTACAAAGGGCAGAACCTTATCGACTACATAGGCCATCGCTACGACGACCGTCTCAAGATTGAATATGTCAACAACCCTGTCTACGACAAGACCAACAATATCTATTCGCTCTCACTTGCCAAGGATAAATTGCAGGAGGACGACACGCTACTCATCGAATCGGACTTAATTTTCGACGATAGCCTCTTCCGCATGATTCTGGATAATCCCTACCCCAACCTCGCCCTTGTGGATAAATACGAGACTTGGATGGACGGGACGATGGTTCGCATTGACGAGGACAACAATATCGTCAATTTCATCCCTAAAAAGGCGTTCAAATATAAAGATGTAGATAGCTACTACAAAACCGTCAATATTTATAAATTCTCCCGTGAGTTCTCGCAAAACAAGTATGTCCCCTTCCTCGAAGCCTACAGTAAGGCTTTGGGCAACAATGAATACTACGAGCAGGTGCTGCGCGTTATCACCTTGCTTGACAATGCAGAACTGAAAGCTCTACCCATTACTAACGGGGCTAAATGGTACGAAATCGACGACGTACAGGATTTGGATATTGCCGAAACGTTGTTTGCCGACAAAGACGAGTTTATGTACCGCTACAATATGCGGTTTGGTGGCCACTGGCGTTTCCCGAAACTCCTCGACTTCTGTTATCTTGTCAATCCCTATTTCCCGACGGCGCACATGAAAGATGAGTTGCGCGCCAACTTTGACATTCTTCTCTCAGAATATCCCAGCGGAATGTATGTCAATAGCCTCATTGCGGCCAAATACTTTGACATCCGACAGAAATACACCGTGGTAGGAAATGGTGCGGCCGAACTTATCAAGAGTTTGATGGAACGCGTGGAAGGCCGCATCGGTGTGGTCTATCCCACCTTCCAGGAATATCCCAACCGCAAGGAGCAAACGGAGATTATAGGCTTCACGCCCGATAATGCTGATCTCACCTATACGGCCGATGATCTTATCCGCTTCTATGCCGACAAGAAGCTATCAACGCTCCTACTTATCAATCCCGATAATCCCAGCGGCAATTTCATCCCAATAGCCGATGTGTTGCGCCTGGCCGCATGGTGTAAGGAACGCAGTATCTTCTTCGTAGTCGATGAGAGTTTCGTGGATTTCAGTGAGGACTTCCGCAACAACAGCTTGCTCCACAACGAAATTCTCCAGGCCTATCCCAACTTGGCCGTAATGAAGAGCATCAGCAAGAGCTACGGCGTCCCAGGTCTGCGCCTCGGGGTCTTGGCCAGCAGCGATGAAGCACTCATCAACTGGATGAAGCACGATGTGAGCATTTGGAATATCAATAGCTTTGCGGAATTCTACATGCAAATCTTCGGTAAATACCAGAAGGATTACGACCGCGCGTGTCAGAAGTTCATAGCCGAACGCGAACGCTTCATGGCTCGCCTCACGGACATTCCTTTCCTCCGCGTTATCCCTAGCCAAGCCAACTATTTCCTCTGCCAGGTTACAGAAAAATACACCAGCGAGGAACTCACACGCCGTCTACTCATGGATTTCAATATTCTTATCAAGGACTGCGACAATAAGGACGGACTGGAAAATAAAAACTATGTGCGCATCGCTGTGCGTGACCAAAAAGACAACGACACGCTTGTCGAAGCACTCAAAACATTGTAACCCATGAATATCTGCATCTGCGGTGGAGGAAACCTCGGCCACGTTGTCCTCGGCGTCTTAGCTGCACAACCTCAGAACCATGTCAGCCTGCTGACAAACCACCCGCAGCGATGGGCAGATACCGTGACGGTGACCGACCCTAACGGAAAGCAGTACGCTGGGAAGATTGCACAAATCACAAATCAAGCAGAAGAGGTCATACCGCATAGTGACATTGTTCTGCTCTGTCTCCCCGGTTTTGCCATCCGCGAGGAACTGGATAAAATTCGCCCTTATCTGTCGGCCACTGCCGCAGTGGGGAGCATCGTTTCCAGTACGGGATTTTTCTTTGAAGCTCAACGCCTGTTGCCCAAAGAGCAACCACTGTTTGGTTTCCAGCGCGTTCCGTTCATTTCCCGCACCACCGAATATGGTCGCAGCGCCGAACTGAAGGGCTACAAGCCGTTGCTCAACCTCGCCGTAGAGCAAACAGCCGACAAAGAGGCTTTGCGCCTCACTATCGAGCAACTATTCCACACTCCCACGGAGTTGTTGCAAAGCCACTATGAGGCAAGCCTTACCAACAGCAACCCCTTGCTCCATCCCTCCCGTCTCTATACGCTTTGGAAGGACTGGCACGAAGGTATTGTTTACGATAAGAATCCCTATTTCTACGCCGATTGGACACTGGAAGCTGCCCAACTATATATAGATATGGATGCGGAGTTTCAAACATTGCTCCGCACACTCCCCGTACGCCCCGAAGCCATTCCCGATGTACTCACCTATTACGAGAGCCATGATGCAGCATCGTTGGCACATAAGCTCCGCACCATCCCCGCCTTTCAAGGCATTCTTTCCCCAATGAAAGAGGTTGAAGGAGGTTTCCTCCCCGACTTCCACAGCCGCTATTTCACGGAGGATTTCCCTTTCGGTATGCGCTTCATTATAGAAGTGGCGCAAGAACAAGGAGTTGAAATTCCGAAAATCAAAGAAGTGTATGAATGGGGTATGGGGAAAATTCAGTTCATCCCCGAAATGCGTTGATGTCAGTATCCATGAGTAGCACTAAACCTCTGCCCTCTCGCAAATTTTCTTATTGCGTCAGCTGATACAACAAGACTGTCAGCTGACACCTTTATTGCATCAGCCCGCACCCTTATTGTATTTGTGAGCACAACAAATAAGGCCGTAACTAAGAGGGAACACACTCCTCCTAAGAGTTCGTTTTTCCGTTGTCACGTCGTCACGTCGTCACACTTTGAGTATAACTAACTGAAAACGTATGGATTAAGCGCGTGACAACAACATGACAACAAATCGTTTGTTGTCACGCCTGCAAGCTTCTGATTATCAGCCTATTTACTCCTGCGTGACAACGTGACAACTAAAATTCAAGTTTTTACTGGTAGGAGTTATAATAGAATATATAGATCTCTATCCACTATCCCCTGCGGGGACACTCTGTGATGCTGCGGTAGCTGTAGTGGCGGTATCGCACAGCACCCACATCTAATCACTCAACGCTCGCAAAGAGAAAAAATAAGGTTCATTCCCAAATTGTGCTGATATTTATGAGTACAGAAAAGTAGCAACGCTATTTGGAGGTAAACCGAAAATTAAACAAATAACACACAATCCTATGACTCCCATATCTTCCGTAGAAGAACTTAAACAGATTCAGATTAATATTCTTCTTGCTATCGACAAGTTCTGCAACGAACACAACATAAAGTACTCACTGGCTTGTGGAACACTGCTCGGCGCCATTCGCCACAAAGGGTTCATCCCTTGGGACGACGATATCGACATATACCTACTTCGTGAAGATTACAACCGACTGATTACTGCTTTCCCCACTGTTTTAGACGGAAAATACTCTCTGAATTCTCTCGAAAGAAATCCGCTTTGGAATCGTCCCTACGCAAAAGCTTTCGACACGCAAACGATAGAAATAGAGGCAGTCAAAAATAACGTTCCGAACATGGGTATAGGAATTGATGTGTTCCCCATAGACGATGTTCCCGATGATGAAGCAGAATGGAAACAGTTCGACAAACGCCGCCGCTTCTTGCAAAATTGTTATACACTAAAAACCTTGGCATGGAGAAAGGAACGCTCTTTTGGGAAAAATCTTTTCGCAGTATGCGCAAGCGTCTTATTATCTCCTTGGTCATTCCGCAAATTAGCAGAAATCATAGATAAATATTGTCAAAGGCACAACGGCAAAGGCTACAATCATATCTTTGAATGTTGCCTAGGAAGAATCTGCCGCCATAGCTTCAAAAAACAGGACATGGAACAAGTAGTTGACATTCCTTTCGAACAATACACGTTCAAAGCAATGACTGGCTACGACGACTATCTAACCTCCACTTATGGAGATTATATGCAGCTCCCACCTAAAGAAAAGCAAGTGAGCCACCACGTCTTTGAGGCGTATTGGAAATAAAGAATAGGATTTATTGCAAGAGCCTTCTTCTATAAAACAACGAAAATCAAAAAAATAAACATATAAACTATCTCAATAGTGACTCCTTCAGAAATCAACTACAACTCAATAAATAATCAACGATTAGATTGGGTAGACTGGGCAAAAACGTTTTTAATGTTCTTCATTATCCTTTGCCATTCAGGCATAAGTACAGATGGAACAACATGGAAAATTATTTTTGCGTTCAACGTTCCTGGTTTTTTCTTCATCTCAGGGTATCTCTATCGTCCACACCCTTGGCAAAGAACTTTGAAAAGTTTTGGTATTCCGATTCTTTTCTTCTCTGTAATCAATCTTGCCTTTATACTCTTAAAGGAATATTCCTCAACAGACAGCCATTCTGCATCATTTATCTGCAACAACATATTCAGCGGATATTTATTTGCTGGTGAACAAAACTTCTTTGTCCTATTTCCTGGTATATGGTTTATAGAAGTTCTATTCGTGTGCAGGCTTTTAATGGGAGATATAAACAAAATTTCTTTCTTCAGACAGAATTCTCTATTTACAGCTGGCGTATCAATAGCAACAATGCTGTTTCTTTCGCATCTCACTCTCCCAGACCAACTAACATCTCCTTACATTTTCAGAGTGTTATCTTGCTTTCCTTTTATGCTTCTTGGGCATTATGCAAAAGAAGCAAATTGGATAAATCTAGTGAAAAGGCCACAGAAATTGCAAATAATAGTAGTTTCTGCTTTATTATATGTTACCATCTACAATCAAATGGGATACATCAATATTTGGTCGAATAATTATGGCGATAATTATCTTGATTTCTTCATTTATGCTTGTGCTGCTTCAGCTTTCTTATTTTCCATTTGCAGAATACTACCTAAAAGCAAATTTGCAGAAGTTACCAGCAAAGGAACTCTCTTAATACTAGGCATACACATGATGCTAATTGTTGTCCTGCGCCATGTATTCAAGAAAATGGGTCTTGAACCTGAAAACGAAATAATCTGCTGGATGATATCAATTATCACCATCTTCCTTTGCTATCTTCCGATAAAATGGTGTATAAATCATGCTCCAATATTGATTGGGAAGATTCCATCAGGTAAAAAGAAATAGACACACTGATTGGAGTATATGTTTTCAAGACTAACAACTAAAGTACGCTCTCAATTTGCAGGAGCTTCTGATCGTTCTAAATTGGCCGCTACTACTCCAAAAAACAAGAATTGGAACAAGTAGTTGACATCCCCTTCGAACAATACACGTTCAAAGGAAGTAATAACTAGCTATGATAATTATCTAACCTCAACTTATGGAGATTAGATGCAGCTCCCCTAAAAAGAAAAACAAATAAGCCACAATGTCTTTGAGGCGTATTGGAAATAATAAGTAACTAACATCGTCAACAAGAAATTTAATTATATGAATTATATGAAAACAATAATGCTCGTTTTCGGGACTCGCCCCGAAGCCATCAAGATGGCCCCCCTCGTGAAGGAATTTCAAAAGCATCCAGACGCATTCAAGACAGTCGTATGTGTAACAGGTCAGCACAGAGAAATGCTAGACCAAGTGCTTACCATCTTTGACATCAAGCCAGACTACGATCTCAACATCATGAAGCAGGGACAGGATCTCTATGATGTTACAGCACGTGTACTTGTTGGAATGAGAGATGTCCTCAAAGAAGTTCAGCCAAACGTAGTGCTCGTGCATGGAGACACCACAACCAGCACAGCAGCAGCTCTAGCAGCTTTCTATCAGCAAATACCTGTAGGGCATATCGAAGCAGGACTCAGAACACACAATATATACAGTCCTTGGCCAGAAGAGATGAACAGACAAATCACAGGAAGAATCGCCACCTACGATTTTGCGCCAACTCCGCTTAGCAGAGAAAATCTCCTCAAAGAAAATGTTACTGAAAAAAACATAACAGTTACAGGTAACACTGTCATAGACGCGCTCTACTGGGTCGTTGACAAAATTAAAAACAACAAAACATTAGATGCACAACTTGAGCAGATTCTTAGCAACGCAGGATACGACACCAAACGCCTCAACAAGGGAAAACGTCTCGTTTTAATTACCGGGCATCGCCGAGAAAACTTTGGAAAAGGATTCATCAATATGTGTCGAGCTATACAAACTCTCAACAAAAAATATCCAGACGTTGATTTTGTTTACCCTATGCACCTCAATCCGAACGTGCGTAAACCCATTCACGAAGTATTCGGAGAAAACCTTAACAACCTGGGAAATATGTTCTTCATAGAACCTCTTGAATACCTCAGTTTTGTTTATCTGATGGAGAAATCAAACATTGTTCTCACAGATAGCGGTGGCATACAAGAAGAAGCTCCAGGATTAGGCAAGCCTGTACTCGTGATGCGCGATACTACCGAACGTCCAGAAGCGCTTAGTGCAGGGACGGTCAAACTTGTTGGGACAGATTATGACAAGATTGTCAATGAAGTAAGTCAGCTTATCGACAACATCAATGCCTACGAACAAATGAGCAAAGCCGTAAATCCTTATGGGGATGGAAAAGCTTGTGCGAGAATTGTAGAGAAATTCAAAACAGAATAATTTAAAATTATTAAAAATTTAACAGGCTCCTGTACTAATAATCCTATAACTTTGCAAGTATTGATTTCTATCTACAATAAATCATTTCAAACCTGTAAATAATTATATCCTACTTTTATAGATCTATCAGTATTTTACAAAGTTTATATACCAAAGTAAAAGAAAGCCTATTCTTAAAGGAATCATAAATACTACGACAATCATAGTCTTTTCTATGAGACGAAAGCTCTAAGGTATATATATATGACTAGAGAAAAAAAACATCTTTACAGAAGAATCAAAACAAAGATAGAAACTTCTGAAATAGCAACACGTATGGCCCATGGAGCCTTTTGGTCATTCTCTGGAACAGCTTTGGCAAAGCTTGTAATACTTCTTGCAGGTATTGCTTGCGCACATGTCCTTGGTCAAAAAGAATATGGTGAATTTAACATGGTACGCTCCACGATAAATCTCTTTATTGTTTTTGGTGCTGCAGGTCTCGGATTGACTGCTACAAAATATATTGCTCAGTTCAAAACAAGTGATCAAGAACATGTTAGTTCAATTTATATACTTACAAATTTTTTCGCTTTCGGTACAGGATGCTTAGTAACCGCAGCTATTTTCTTTTTATCCCCAACACTTGCAAATCGCACACTAAATGCACCAGAACTTACTTCTACAATCCAATTAGGAGCGCTTCTGCTATTTTTAGCAGTTATCGACTCAGCTCAACAAGGAACTTTAGCAGGCTTTGAAGATTTCAAATCTATAGCTATAAATACGCTTGTCGGAAGCTTTTCTGAAGCTGCTTGTATGCTTATCGGAGGATATTTCTACGGAGTAAATGGAGCTATCTTAGGTTATGGTTGTGGATTCATCACTCTATATGTAACTAATAATATAGCGATTAGACGCAACTTACATACACTCCAGATAAGACCACATTTTTCACAGCTAAGAAAAGAAGACTTAAAGCTATTGTATACATTTAGTCTACCTGCAGCATTATCTTCTATAATGATTGCCCCAACATATTGGATTATACGTACAATGCTTGTTCGAAACACGTCTTTTTCAGAACTGGCTATATATGAAGCTGCAGATCAATGGAAAACTATAATTTTATTCATTCCTACGGCAGTCAGTCAGATTGTTCTTCCTATACTCTCAAGCATTGTTCATGAAGATCAAAAGAAGTACAAAAAGATCCTTTACTATAACATCTCGTTAAATGCAATAATTGCAACGATCCTTTCTCTCATCATTTGCATAGGTAGTAATTTTATACTGAGTATATATGGTAAAGGCTTTACAAACCACTGGACGCTAATCTTTTTAGCAATCTCAACAATATTCACCTCTATTTCTTCAGTAGTAGGTTTGTCTATCTCCAGTCGCTCTAAGATGTGGACAGGATTCTCTTTCAATATTTTATGGGGCATCATGGCCGTTTTATTTAGCTCTATTTTCTTACAAAATGGGCTCGCTTCTACAGGAATTTCACTTGCAATCCTATGCTCATATATCATTCATGCAATACTGCAAATTATATATCTCAGACACATTATAAAATAATAAATAAAATTTTAGATAATGATTAATGTAATTGGATTAGGCTATATAGGTCTTCCTACAGCCCTGATGATGGCCTCTCATGGTGTTGAAGTTATCGGCACCGATTATAATAAGGAACTTGTAGACTCTCTAAATCACGGCAAAACAACATTCAAAGAAAAAGGCCTTGATGAACTTTTCAATGCTGCTGTCAAAGCAGGAATTAGGTTCACCCACAAGTATCAGAGCACTGATATGTACATTGTATCAGTGCCTACTCCTTACGATCATTTTTCAAAAAAAGTCGATGCATGCTATATTATTGCAGCAGTGAAAAATATTATGAAGGTTTGTCCAAAGGGTGCAACCATTGTAATTGAGTCCACTGTCAGTCCTGGAACGATAGACAAATTTATACGTCCTGTCATTGAAGAAAACGGATTCAAAATAGGGAAAGATATAAATTTAGTTCATGCGCCAGAACGTATTATTCCTGGCAATATGATTTACGAATTACTGCACAACAACCGCACCATTGGAGCCGACAATTTAGAAATTGGAGAGAAAGTAAAAAGTTATTACTCATCTTTCTGTCAAGGAGATATTGTTGTTACAGACATTCGTACGGCAGAAATGACCAAAGTTGTAGAAAACACATTTAGAGCTGTCAATATTGCTTTTGCAAACGAATTAAGCCGCATCTGCCGTCATGATAACATGGACGTGTATGAGATTATTAAAATCTGCAATATGCACCCACGTGTCAATATCCTCAATCCTGGCCCTGGAGTCGGAGGACATTGCATTAGTGTGGATCCATGGTTTTTAGTCGGCGATTATCCTCAATTGGCAAAAGTGATTGACGAATCGATGAGAACAAACGATAGCCAACCAACTTTTGTTTTAGAACGTATTTATGAGATCATGAAGAATAACGGTATTTCAGGCAACCGACGAGTAGGCTTATATGGTTTGACTTACAAGGAGAATGTTGATGATGTGCGTGAAAGCCCTACACTCCAACTAATCAACATACAAGAACGTCATTTGGCGCATCCATTGAAGAGCTATGACCCATTCGTTACAGAAGACATTGTACCTAATCAAATTCATAATCTTGATGATTTCTTAAACGATATTGATATGGTTGTCATCATGGTTAAACACGATGAGATCAGAAATAACATAAATAAATTAAAGGGTAAGATTATTCTCGACTGTCAAAATATCATTGACTTACCTGGAGTTTATCACATCTAATTATTCTATTTTTTATTAAATTCAGATTTCTAAGTCCTTCTGTTTTAGATATCTGAATTTTCTATTTTAATTGTATTTCCCCTAATGAAAATACACTTTTAGAAAAGGAAAAGGATATTTTATAATGACATCTATGAAAGCTTTCATCATTTATAAACATTTATTAGACTTAGATGGTAACAATTTCGTAATAGGAGGAATTGAAACCTATTTAGAAAATTTAGCTCGGGTGATTATTAAATTAGGAATCTTTCCCATAATAGTTCAATGCGCTAATAAAAATTTCTCAAAAAAGGTTGAAGGAATCCAATTTTATGGATTCAAGCATTCTGTCAACAACGATTTCCATAAATTTCTGTATAAAAAAATAAAGAACAAAATAAAGGAAGAAGATATACTGATCTGGGGAACAGATACTTTCTCTATTAAGACAGATCATAAAAGATCTATTTCTATACAGCATGGGATAGATTTTGATTATTACCCGTTAGAAGATAAATTCAGATATAAAGCCTATAAATTGGGTCTAGGCCATTTCTTTAAATTCTTACAACGACGAAGAGCTCGTAAAGTTTTTACAAAAGCAAAGTATCACGTTTGTGTTGATTACAATTTTTGGAATTGGTACAGAACTTTTTGTCTTCCTGATGAAGAAGACAAAATTTTTGTTATACCTAACTTTTCTCATTTACACGACAAAAGACTTTTCCCAAAGCCTACAGACAAGCCAATAGAAGTCTTATTTGCTAGAAGATTTGTTAGAAGAAGAGGAATAGAAATTTTCATGAACGTGGTGCAGCATTTCAAAAATACTGATTCACTACACTTCACTTTTGCAGGTGATGGCCCATACTTAGATCAAGTAGAAAAAATAGCAAAAAACAATAAAAATGTAAAAATAACCAAATATAAACAAGCAGAATCATTAGCTTTCCATAGCTGTTTTGATATCGCCATCATTCCTACTATAGGATCTGAAGGTACATCTTTCTCCTTGTTAGAGGCTATGTCGACAGGAAATGTTTGCATCTGTACCTGTGTTGGCGGTATGACAAATATCATACTTGATAATTTTAATGGATATTTTGTTCGCCCTAATTCATCTAAAGATATAATTGATAAAATTTCTTTTTTAACAAAGAATCCAGAAAAAATTGAATACTTATCTCAAAATGCACAAAAGACTATTGAATCTTCTTTTTCATTTGATATTTGGGAACAACGCTGGATTAACATATTAAAAGAAATTACAGAACAATGATCTTCTATATTCTGATTCTTTCTGTTCTTCTTTTATTAAAGAATAAATACATACTCCCTATATTCGTTATACTTGTTGGTGGAGTTTGCGCTATCAGATATAACGTTGGATACGATTATTCAAACTATCTAACTATAATTTTAGGACACAACACTTACGATGCAGAATTTGACAGATTTGAGCCGCTAAGCAGATTTCTTATTTTATCATCAAGAAAACTACATTTTTCACAATTATTCTTTATCATCACATCACTCGTAATAATTGGTTCTACCGCTTTCTTCATAAAAAGAGAATCGATGAACAAAAAAATATCCATATTGATCTTTATGAGTCTCCCTTTATTTTTTTGGGCCTCATTATCAATTATCCGACAAATGTGTGCCGTATCCTTAGGTACAATCTATTTTATATACTTATTTCAAAATAAATATATCAAAGCCTCTATCCCTTTAATACTAGCCATATTATTTCATTCCTCAGCATGGATTCTTTTACTTGCAATCATCATAAAACGAATTCATCTAAATAATAAAAAGATCGTATTCTTTTATATTTTATCTTTTTTCCTATACATTTTAATTCCTTTATTCTTGAGAATAAATACTGGAGTTTCATTCATCGAAAGAGCTCATTTTTTTATGATGAGTACCGAAGAATTAAAAGGATATAAAGGATTGTTTTACCTAGTAAATTTCATTTTTATTTTTCTCTTGTTTATATTAAAGAAACACTTAAATAATGAAGATGAAAACAAAGAGAAATTAGCATACTATTTTAAACTATTCGTAACTGGTACGATTATTTATAATATTTTTAGTCCCTTTGCTACACTCGGTGGTAGACTTTCAACCTTTTATCTGATAACACTCATTATTATCCTTCCTAATATTATTGAAATCTCCAATAATAAGATAGTTAAATACTTAACTTACATATTCTCCTGTATTATATTTGTATACACAATCTGGTTAGCATCATCGTCATATCAAAAAGGATTAACTATAAAGGATCCTTATTGCCCATATCGCACATTTTTATCAAATCAAAAGGAATATTATAATGCCTGGTAAAAAAATTGAAATATCAGTAATTATACCTACTTATAAACCTAAAGATTATATTTTTACTTGCCTAGAATCACTTTCTAGACAAACATTGTCCTCAAAAAAAATTGAAATAATTATAGTTCTAAATGGCTGCAATGAGCCTTTTTATACTAAAATCAATAATTTTATAGAGGCACATAAAGATTCTAATTTTATCTTATTACATACAGAAACACCAGGTGTTTCAAATGCAAGAAATATTGCACTAAAACGTGCCAAAGGGCGTTTCATCACTTTTATTGATGATGACGACTATATTTCAGACTGTTACTTACAAGAACTATTAGAAATCAGTGATAATGAAACTATAGGGTTATGTCGTCCTATTGCCTTTTATGATGGTGAAAACAAGGAACTTTCATATCGTATAACAAAAGTCTTTGACAAATATGCAGATGGAAAGAAACATAATTTTCAAATCGCAAGAAAATTTTTTTCTGGGCCATGTATGAAACTCATCGCAAAAGATATCATCCAAGATAGGCAATTTAATACAACGTTCAAAAATGGAGAAGATAGCCTTTTCATGTTTGAAATTTCAGATAAATTTAGATTCATAAAATTTTCTTCCCCTAATGCTATATACTACAGACGTTATAGAACCAATAGTGCATCAACCAAAAAACGTTCTTATAAAAAACGTATCTTTAATGCTTCCAGACTCATTCTTGCAGAATCTAAACTTTACTTCACTTCGTTTAAAACTTATAGTACTAAGTTTTATTTCACCAGAATTTTAGGTGCAATAAAAGCCATTTTTTTAGGATAAACAACTATGAGAATACTCTTTCTTACTGATAACTTTCCTCCAGAAGTCAATGCCCCTGCCACTCGTACTTTTGAGCATTGCCAAGAATGGGTTAAAGCAGGCGCTGAGGTAACTATAATCACAGGAGAACCTAATTTTCCACAAGGAAAAGTTTACGCTGGTTACAAGAATCAATTCTATAAAAAAGAAACTATCAATGGAATAAAAGTAATTCGAGTGTGGACTTATATAGTTCCAAATAAAGGAATACTTAAGCGCACACTTGATTTTATCAGTTTCTCCATTACTTCTTTCTTTGCAGGGCTTTTTCAGAAGGCAGATATAATAATTGCCACGTCTCCTCAATTTTTCACAGCATTAAGTGCTCGAACTTTACACTTTTGGAAACACACTCCTTGGATCATGGAGGTACGAGATTTATGGCCCGAAAGCATTAAGACTGTTGGTGCCATAAAACAAGGGAAAATTATTCGCTATTGGGAATGGCAAGAAGAAAGATGCTACAACTCAGCTAAGAAAATTGTAGTAGTCACAGATACTTTCAAAAAGAAACTAATTGAAAGAGGATTTCCAGAAAACAAAATTGAAGTAATCAAAAACGGTGTCAATCTTGATCTTTTCAAGCCAATCAGAAAAGATCAAGAATTGTTAGACAAACTTGGACTAAGAGACAAAAAGATTATCGGATATATCGGAACACATGGTATGGCACATAAACTTGATTTCATCCTTAGATGTGCCAAAAACATGGAAAACCAAACCGAATTCCACTTTCTTTTTTTAGGCGATGGTGGTAACAAAGAAGAACTACTGAAACTCAAAGAGGAACTGAAATGCACAAATGTAACAATGCTACCTTCGGTATCCAAAAAAGATGTTAAACATTATATCTCTATTCTTGATATCTGTTTGATAAATCTTCGCAAAGACCCACTCTTCACTACCGTTATCCCATCTAAGATTTTTGAAAATGCCGCAATGGCTATCCCCATCCTGATGGGAGTGGAAGGCGAAGCACAAGAAATCGTTGAATCCTATGGAGCTGGCCTCTGCTTTGAACCAGAAAACGAAGATGATTTTAAAAAAAAATTATCCCAATTAATAGTTCCGAACACTTATAAACAATGCCAAGCAGGCTGTCTTAAACTTGCAGCTGACTTCAATCGAAAAAAATTAGCACGCCGTATGCTAAAAATTATTGAGAATACAGTGGAGAAATAGAAAGAACTAAGCTGATTCTTTTATTATATTAGCAACATATACAATTTTCTCAAATCGTCTGTAGTTTTAATCTCCTCATAAAAATGGTAAAGCGTGATAACACAATAGACATTACAAAAGCTATAGGCATTCTACTAATGCTTATAGGCCATTGCGTTAGTCTCGGTTATCTTGGCAGATTCATTTTCAGTTTTCATATGCCACTGTTCTTTATTTTATCGGGATTCTTCTACAAAAAGGAGCACCTCGAAAACATCATAAAAAAGAGCTATAGAAAACTGATAACACCTTTCCTTATAACATCGCTAATATGTGTTATATTAGTCTCTTTTATAAACTATAGACACGCTTTTGAGGGACTAATTGGTACATTTACGTTTTGTGGAGGCTTTCCTAATGAAATAATACACCTTGATTCTCGTATTGGACCTATTTGGTTTCTTGTAGCCCTATTTTGGTGTAAAATATTTTGGTATTTCATCCAAAAGTCAAGTCATAAATTTATAATTTGCCTTATACTATCAACTATCTCATTTATTATAGGCAAATACTTTATCAGCCTTCCTTTCGGGATTTTACAAGGCGCATGCGCCTTGATTTTCTATGCGATAGGATATTATTGGAAACTTTTAAATATACATCTCAGCAAGATACAATACTCTTTTGGTATAATCGTATGGATATTATGCATCATATTTGCGAGATTCGATTTTGTAGCATATGATTGTACCTTATATCCTATATCAATGTTTGCAGCATTTATAGGTACTTATTCGATGTATCTCATTGCCTCAAAGACCCCTAAAAATCTTAAACCGATAATGATTTGGTTAGGACAGAATACTATGCTAATTTTATGCTACCATACAATAATCTTTTTACTGTTAAGAGAAGTCCAAGTCCATCCATTAGTTGGTATATTTACTAAATTCTTTTTGAGCATTCTACTTCCTTATTTACATATCTTAATTAAAGATTTTATTACAAAAAAAATAACTAACACAACTGCTTCATGAACCCTTTCTTCAAACTGCTGCAAGTGTCGTTGGGACACGAGGTGGCTTTCAAAAATCAAATCAGTCCGGACGAGTGGAAAAGAATTTACGACACGGCCAAACTCCATGCTGTCGCGGGATTGCTCTATGTGGGTGTTCAGCGGTTGCCCAAGGAGTTGCAACCACCTACGGAACTGATGATGGAATGGTTTGTATTGGCGAAGAAAATAGAACAGAAAAACCGACTTCTCAACTTGCGCGCTGCAGAACTGACCGAGAAGTTTCGGCAGGACGGCTTTCGCTCTTGCATCTTGAAGGGACAAGGCGTGGCTTTACTCTATCCAAATCCCTACTGTCGCCAATCTGGCGATATCGACATTTGGGTGGAAGGCGGACGGAAGAAGGTGTACCGCTATTTGCAAGGACAAAAGGACGAACCGCTGGAGATAGAATTTCACCATGCCCAATATCCTATTTTCGATGATGCAGAGGTGGAGGTACACGTCATTCCGGCCAATCCGCAATGGCCTTACTCGTTCTGGCAAGTCAATCGCTTCACAAAATCTTTGGAAGAAGAGCAATTCTCCCACCGCACCAAATTGCCTGACGGTGTGGGAGAAATTGGCGTTCCAACGGCTGCGTTCGACCGCATCTACTCGCTGGCGCATATCTACAAGCACTTCTTCAGCGAGGGCATCGGCTTACGACAAATTGTGGACTATTACTACATCCTGCGCCAGGGCTTCACGGAAGAGGAAAGACAAGAAACGGTGAAATGGCTCAAGCGCATTCGTATGTACAAGTTTGCCCGCGCTATGATGTTCGTACAGCACCGCGTTCTCGGATTGGAAGAGCAGTATTTACTCTGCGAGCCAGACACCAAAGAAGGCAACTTCCTAATGAAAACCATTATGCAGGGTGGCAACTTCTCCCGTGGCGGGCGGGGCAAAAAGGCGGGCGAAACGAAATGGGGGCATCTCTTCCGCACGATGAATGATAACAAACATCTGCTGTTCCATTATCCGCGCGGCGTCATCGGTTATCCCATCTACAGTCTCTTTCATTTCATTTGGCGCGTTAGTCACGGCTACAAATAAAGCCCTCCCAACATCGCCCATCAGCACATCGGCACACATCTCCCAAAAGATGTGTGCCGATTCTTTTTGTCTCTCGCTACCTGTATCCTTCTTCCCGCACCAGCGCAGCAATGCAGGCCTATTTTTCCTATACATGAGCAACATGATGTCAATAATACCGACAAATGACATATCCGTATTGCATCGCGCGCGATATTTGCTAAATAATTATAAAAGGCAGTCAAAAAACTTGCGTATTTTACGAAAACGCCCCACTTTTGCATCGTGAACGATATAAAGCGCGTTAACAAACAGGATAATGGTGATCACCGTTCGCCCAAAGGCGAATAGAAAAAAGAGAAGCTCGCCAGCAAATCAAAACGATAGAACTACACAGGAACTTAATAAAAAAAATCAGCATGGCAAGCATCTACGATTTTACAGCACAGACAAGCAACGGGAAAGAACTATCATTCGCAGAACTGAAAGGGAAAGTCCTGCTCATTGTTAACACGGCCAGCAAATGCGGCTTTACGCCTCAGTTTGCTGGTTTGGAAAAACTATACCAGAAGTATCGGGATCGCGGACTCGTGGTGATTGGCTTCCCATCGGGCGACTTTGCCAATCAAGAACTCGCCGACGGTTCACAAGCAGAAGAGTTCTGCCGACTGAACTATGGGGTATCTTTTCCAATCATGAAGAAGGTACACGTCAACGGCAGCGAGGCCGACCCCATCTTCAAGTATCTCAAGAGCCACACGAAAGGGTTTCTGGGCAGTCGCATAAAATGGAACTTCACCAAGTTTCTCATCTCGCGCGACGGAAATACCATCAAGCGATACGCGCCTATCACAAACCCTAACAAACTCGCTGAGGACATCGAGAAAATGCTCTAAACGGCCCTCACAATAATAATAACATTTGACACATCACTGATGGCATACGAGCAACTCAAACTGTCCAACCAATTGTGCTTCCGCCTCTACACGGCGAGCCGCCTCATCACGCAGAGCTATAAGCCGCTGCTCGACAAATTAGGCATCACCTATCCGCAATACCTCGTGCTGATGGTGCTCTGGGAGAACAACAACCAGCCCGTCAACGAAATTGCACACCGCCTAAAGTTGGAAACCAACACAATCACACCTGTACTCCAACGCATGGAAAAACAGGGCATCGTGGTACGCACACGCGGAATGGTAGACTCCCGCCAGCGCATCGTTTCCCTCACGAAAGAAGGGCGCGCTATGGAGCAAGAAGCAGCCAATTTCCCATCTGCCATTTGCCAAAACCTCACCCAGTGTGGCCTGGATGTAGAGACAGTTTTGGGAATCATCCCCGTGCTGGACGATATGATTGAGAAGATAAATCCTAAAGAAACTCCTACCAAGGAATAATGCCTATAAGGCAGATTTTTCAGAACTAAACCACACAGAGAACACAGAACATAGAGACGAAAAAACCTGCATAAAGCAACCGCCCACGGCATCTATGGCCACACGGCCAGCAACTGCGGTTCGCTTACTACGCACAATACATAACTTTTTTTTACTTTAACTCAGAGCCGTCTTATTTCTGCGACGGATTATACAGACAACCTCTAACAATAAGTGATCACTTGGCGTTAGAGGTTTCTTATTTCTGTCAACGAAAGTCCTACTTTTCCGCGCCAAAGAAGGCGAGCATCGACGAACGTTCATACAAATTCCGCGCGCGCTCCCCTTCTCGCAAAACAACAGGATAAGGATATTCGCAAATACAATAAGGCTATCCGCCAACAGCCTTATTGCGCTGGCCAACACAATAAGGAAGCCAGCTGACACAATAAGGAAACCGACGGGCAAACAAAGCTCCTTTTTCACCCCACGAAGCCAAAAAAACGGCAAAAAAGCCTCGTTTCCACAAAAATCCAGCAGATTTCAAATTTTCTTGAACAAAAAAACGGCTATTTCCATAAATATTTTCCAGCATCTTCGTCCACGCGCAGATTTTCTCCTCTCCAATCTCAACGCTCTTTTATCAATTTTTCCTCACATTTATCAGTCCTCTCAACAAGAGGCAACTGAGCACTCCCCCTCATGGGGAAGATGGAGGGACTCCTATCTCCTCACCGCTTCCCTTCTAAAAATTTCTTGGCGGAAAGAGGTTCGGCAATATGCGTGCGGCTGCGACGAAGAATGCGCAGGAGTTCGGCGGAAGGATTTTGAAGTTCGCCAGAGCGGACATAATTGAGGTAAAGCATTTGCAGGCGCACATTGTCGACACGACGGGTCAGCAATGTGTCGGAAACCACAGCGCGGCGCGCCTGTTCAAGGAGTTGAGCAGCCCGCAGGCGAAAGCGGTCGGTGTACATAGCATCATCGGCAAAGATGCGGCACTGAAAATGAACTTCAGGGCTGACCAGCTTCTGGCAAGCTGAGAAATAACGCTGTATGTAGGGAGCTGCCGCCCCGTAGTAGTGGGTGATGAAGCGGCGAACAAGGCGATCGGTGTCCTGCTCTGGGTTCCACATCAATTGAGCCAAGAGCCACGCGCGGAGTTCAGAAAATTCGCTCTCGCCCGACTGATATTGCCCTTCCTCCATCACGCCAATGCAGCGATTGTCGCGGAAGGTCCGCAGATTGGAGGCTAACACGCCGAAATTGGGGAAAGGCAGCAGATAGTTGCTAAAGTTGACCACATAGTCCCATACATAGAGCCGTGGAGCGATACTGGACCAATCGTGTAAATCCTTCAGAAACGCTGCGTTCTGCGCATCGGAAGCAATGGGATGAGCCAGGCAGCATTCAATGTCGCAAAGGCGAATAACGACATTATGGCGCGGCCGAATGCCTTTCGGCGCGTGGCGCGTGTACTGATAGGCAAACGTGCCTACGAGTGTGCCTGGATGCGTCTGTTCCACAGCAGCTGCCACCTGATTGACAAACCATACCATCAATCCCGAATGGCCGCCATAGCGCTGCTCCAAGGCGCGGCAGTTGGCACATTGGCAGGGCTTCTGATTATCATTTTGCGACACACTGTAGACCCAATGCCTTGGATGCTCATTTATATAGGTGCGGAGGCGGGCAATCATGGTGCGCAGCACTTCGGGGTTGGAAAGGCAGAGTTGCCCGTCGGCAATGCGGCGGCCGTCGTAGAGACTGAAAAACTCGGGGTGGGTGGCGAAAAACTCGTGAGGAGAGATGAAAATTTCAAACGTATGTATGCCGCCATAGGAGTACATCCCGCCATACTCGTTCTGCACTGAAGAATGAATGGAATTGACCCGGTTGTGGGCGCACCATGCTGGATTTTCCATGGCCTCATGATAGTAGAGCTGGCGAATCTTCAGCGCGGGGCTTTCCGTATGGTTGAGGGTCGGCAGGAAGTATGTGCGCCGCCGCGGCACTTGGGTAAAGGTGGGCGTGTACCAGTGGACGCCGAGCTGCTGCTCCAGAAAGGCGAAGACGCCATACATCGTGCCCCGCTCCTGCCCGCCATAGATGCAGAGGTGCTGACCGATGGTGCGATAGGTGAAGGTTTCGTCGTCGGCAGCCGGCTGCGGGGCGTGGGTCAAAGCTTCGACCTTCGCGTTATAGCCCACATAAACACACGGCCCTGCGGTGGTGAGGTTGTGCGAGATAGGGAGCGTTGCGCCGCTCATCTCTCGTAAATACTGTTGCAACTCGCGGGCGGCCGTTTGCTCCGACACCGAGGCATCGGGGGAAAGCACTATGCTATAAACCGAACGGCCACGCGAAAAGAGCGGACGGGCAGCGAAAAGTTGTGCGTTTATCGCAAGAAAGAGGAGGAGAAAGAGAGCGCACCGCAAGCGGCACATGGGGGAGAACAAAGGAGAAAGGGGGATGCGTACCATAATATTGTGGGTCGTTAGCGTAAAGAAAAATGAAAGTTTCTTCCATCACGTTTATCCATAGAAAGGAGGTCAGAAACTCTTTGCGAAAGGCGTTCTCGCTTCACAAAGTTACGCACAAAAGCCGGAAGATTTCTTTTTTTTCTATCTTTGCAAAAAATAAACACTGAATGACTCCGCTTGAAGAAAATCTCTTGAGTGTGCTGCGCAGCGAACTGTGGCAAACGCCGCTCCAACTATCGCTCTCGCCCAAAGAAGCCGAGGAACTACTCAACGAGGCCAGAGAGCACGCGGTGGAACCCCTTGCTGCTCGAGCACTTGTGGACAACAACGTTCCTATTGGTAAGCAACTCGTGCCGCGCTGCCTATATGCCATACAGCACACGCGTGAGGGCAACGACCACCTCAATGGAGAACTCGCGCGCTTCGCTCCTTTCATCGAACGACAAGGACTAAGCCTTGCGGTGGTTAAAGGCCAGGTGTCGGGGACTTTTTATGCCCACCCCGAGGTGCGCAATCCGGGCGATATAGACTTCTACTGCGATGCGGAAAACTTCCCGCGCGTGAAAGAAGTTGTGGAGAAACAAATCGGTAGGACTATCCCGGACTCCAAGGGAAAGCATATCAACTTCCAGGGAAATGGGGTGGAATACGAGATGCACAGCCGACTGACCGACTTCTACTATGCGCCGCATCAGCGCTACTTCAACGCGGTCGTTGACGAAGCTTTGCAGAAACGCCCCATGCGCGTAAAAATCAACGAGGCAGATGTGCCGACGCTTCCGCCCGACTTAAACATCCTCTTCACCTATATCCACATGTTTTTCCACCTCATCCGCGGCGGCGTGGGCATTCGGCAGGTGTGCGACTTGGCTTGTTCGCTCCACGCGCTCCACAACGAGTTGGACACAGACTTACTCCGCCAACACTTGAAAGCACTGGGAATGGAGAACGGCTTCCGCGCCTTCGGCTGGATTCTCATACATCGTCTTGGTTTGCCGGCAGAGGATTTTCCCTACACGCTAAACCAGAAAGACGCCCGAAGAGGAGAGCGCGCCTACCGCGCGGTCATGCGCTTCGGCAACTTAGGGCGAAAAATCGATTTGCTCATTAAGGAGGAGAACGCAGCCCATACCGTTCAAACGGCATTAGGAGTTCTCAAACAGTCGGTCCTCTTCTTCGATTTCGCCCCTACGGAAATGGCTTGTATCTTCCCCGTTCAAACGATGCAGAAAGCTAAGGCGCTCTTTGGGAAATAGGACAAAGAGCCCCAAAAGCTTATATCACTCAAAAACGCATTAGCACATTCTCACATTTTCCATATTAGCACATTCAAACGCGGCTTTGCCGCTCCCCATTAGCACATTAGCACATTCAAAAATCTCATTAGCACATTCAACCACCTCATTAGCACATTAGCACATTCCTCCTCCATTGAGCCACACAAACACACATACGAAACAACCGCTCTCTGCTGACAACCAACAGAAGCAGGATAAGAACGACCAGCTCTACTTGCTCGGTCGGTGGTCGCGTATGTCGTCATTCGCAGAACGAGGCTTCGACTTGATCGCATCGCTCTTCTGCCTCATCGTGTTCTCTCCGCTGATGCTCTTCTGCTACATAGCCGTTAAGCGCGAGGACGGCGGCCCCGCCATCTACCGCCAAGAGCGCATCGGAAAAGGCGGACGGCCGTTTTTCATCTATAAATTCCGCAGCATGAAAATCAACGCTGAGGAGGGAAAGCCTCAGCTCTGCATCAAAGAGGACGAGGACCGCCTCACGCGTATCGGACGCTTCCTTCGCGACCACCACCTCGACGAGCTGCCCCAGCTGTGGAACGTTTTCATAGGCGACATGGCGTTTGTAGGCCCGCGACCGGAGCGCAAATACTTCATCGACCAGATTATAGCCGTTGACCCGCGCTACAAGTACCTCTATCAGGTGCGCCCGGGCGTGACATCCTACGCCACCCTGCACAACGGCTACGCCACAACCCTCGAGGAGATGCTCACGCGCCTTGAATCCGACCTTTACCACCTCCAACACCACTCCCTCCTTTTTAATCTGAAGATTCTCTTTAAGACCTTCATCAGCATCATTTCTGGAAAGAAATTTTGAAACGCTTCCGTTCGCAAAAAGTTTTATTCTCTCTATTTCAGCAAAGTACACTATAGATTTTTTGTAACTTTGCACCAAATTTTTTGCAAGTTATGACCATCAAACTTATAAGTGCATTAGCTGCCAGCAGCCTTTTGCTGTTCAGCTCCTGCATCCGCGAGGAGGCTCTCAGCCCTGAGTGCGACATCACATCCGTCAGCCAGGAGTGGCTCAACAGCAAAGGCGCGGGTCTCATACTGGGAACGCCCGTCATCAAGCAGGCAACGCCGGCTTCTATTACCCTTTTTATCAATAAGAAAGACGACCGCGTCAAGGCATTAAACCCGCAATTCACTATTTCCGCAGGGGCAACGCTCCTCTATAAGGACAACAATACGCGTGTGCCCTTCGACTCGGCAGCGTACCACGACTTCTCCGAGTCTCAGACCTATAGCGTTCGCTCGGCCGACGGACATTTCACGAAGGACTACGTGGTAAGTTTTGAAGTGCCGCAGCCTCTCGATTCGTGCGACTTTGAAGATTTCGCCTACAATAATAACCGCCACCAATACATGACGTTGCTACAACGACAGGAGGATGGCTCGGTCAATTCCAATATATGGAGCAGCGGAAATGCGGGCTACAATCTAACGGGAATGGCAGCTTCGCCAACCGATTTTCCCACATCTTTTGTTAGCGGCGGCCATAAAGGCTTAGCGGCAAAGCTCGTGACACGCAGCACAGGTACTTTCGGCATGCTAACACGTCCGCCCATGCCCATCGCTGCAGGCAACCTGTTTATCGGCACATTCAATCTCAACAAAGCTATGCTGGCTCCGCTCGAGGCTACACGCTTCGGACTCCAGATTGTCAAAGGCGAACCCTTAAAGCTCTCTGGCTGGTACAAATATAAAGCTGGCGCAGAATTTACGGACCGTAACAAAACTGTCGACGCCTCCCGCCGAGACACCGCCGACATCTATGCTGTTCTCTTCGAGGTAGACCCTGACAATTTCCAGTCCCTCAACGGCGCGAATGTTCTCAGCAGCGAGCGCATCGTAAGTATAGCCCGAATTGCAAACCCAGGGGAGCCAAGCACGTGGACCTACTTTGAAGAACCGTTCCGCCCTATGAATGGTAAAACTTTCGATACGGCGCGCCTCAAGCACAACGGTTATGCCATCAGCGTAGTTATGACCAGTAGCCGATTGGGAGCTTACTTTGAAGGAGCTGTAGGTTCTACGCTCTGGGTCGACGATATAAAAGTGACATATAAATAAGGAGTTCTCCACTCCCTCTATTTTGTTTTTCAACACAAGCCAATAAATCATGAAGATATTCCTTATCACAATCATAAGCCTTATGATGGGTGTCAGCGCGCAAGCCGCAGACGCCACCACATGGCTCGAACCTACCGAGACAACCGGAAATGCTGTTCGCCCCGATACTATTCGCGATTCGAGCAACGACCGCAACATTATCTTGGCGGCACTTAAAGGCTGGCAAGTGGCTGTGGGCGCAGGATTGGAACTGGGCGGCGCGTCGCCAGTACCCATCCCTCGCTCCATCCGCCAAATCAATTCGTTCAACCCCTTACTCAATCTCTACCTCGAAGGCACGGCCTACAAATCTTTCACACCGCGTTGGGGAATGGCTCTCGGACTGCGCTTCGAGACAAAAGGCATGAAGACCAACGCCAATGTGAAAAACTACCACATGGCTATCATTGAGGACGACGGAGGCCACATGGAGGGCGGTTGGAACGGCCCAGTCATCACGAAGTACCGCGCCACTTACATCACAGTACCCGTGTTGGCCACTTACACCTTTTCAAATCCGCGCTGGATGGTTTCTGCCGGCCCTTACTTCAGCTTGATGCTCAACGGCGACTTTGATGGCTACGTCCACGACGGTTATATCCGGACGCCGGACGAACTTGGCGAAAATGTCAACGTTACTCACGCCACCTACGACTTTTCTAACAATCTGCGCAAGTTTCAGTGGGGCTTACAGATAGGAGGTTCTTTCCGCGCCTATAAGCATCTCTATGTCAATGCTAATCTTGACTGGGGATTGAACGGTATCTTCCCGTCCGATTTCAATACAATTTCTTTCGCTCTTTATCCCATCTACGGAACGTTAGGCTTCTCCTATCTTTTCTAACAGGAAGAAAATCATTTGTTTTGAGTTCGCACAGAAAGTATTACCTTTGTCGCCAACTGTTTCAAACTGATAACTTAACTAACTTATAACAACGATCAATAACTAAAAGGTATGAAAAAATTTCTACTCGCACTCGTTGCTGTCCTCTTAATGGCTGGCACAACCAATGCACAAACGGTTGCCAACGAAGTAGCTGGCAATTATACCGGTAAACTTGCCATCAGTCTCACCTCTAAGGAAGACCTCGAATTTGGCGAAGAAACCTACAAAGTTGTCCTTACAGCCGATGGAAACAATACTGTTACCTTCGCTCTCAATAATTTCGGTTTCGCCGGCAGTAATCTTGGCGATATCGTGCTCCCTAACATTCCTGTTCAGAAGCAGACCAACGGCTCAATTCTCTTTGGAGAAAATTCAGCCAAAACCTTCTCTTTCTTGGACGGAGCAATCGTAGCTACGGCTAAAATCAACGAAACCTCCAGCGTCATAAAGGGCGATTCTCTGATCGCTGATGTAGATGTAGTTTGGAAAGCCGAAGAGGATAGACCCATTTATGTACAGTTCAAGGGCAAGAAGGAATCAACCTCTACCGGTATTCAGCAGACCGCTACAAAGAATGTAGCCAACGCTATCTACGACTTGCAGGGCCGTCGCCTTCACCAAGTCCCCAACAAAGGCCTCTTTATCATGAATGGTAAAAAGGTAATCCGCTAAAGCTTTATCGCGCTTTAGCTTTTTCTTTAGATATTATCATATCCCCTTATTATGAGAAAGATATTATTTACTATTCTGAGCGCTGCTGCCTTAACGGTCAGCGCTCAGACTGGAGTGTACCAGGTTGGGAACTCCGATTTTGAAACTGCGTGGACAGATACTAACGAGCCCGGTAATGGCTGGTATTCATTTGTCTCTGCTAACACCAGCGGCCTTGGCTTCTTGGGTAGCATGGCAAAAAGTAGCTCTAAAAAAAATACAGTCAAAACCACAGGCCGCAATGGGTCAGCAACGGCTGTAAAGCTGAAATCTAGCAGCATCTGGGGTGCGAAAGCCAATGGTAACCTCACAACGGGTACCATCAATATGGGCTCAAGCACGCCAACCGACAAAAAAAATCACAATTATACAGATCTCTCTGGAAATTACAAGAACTGCCTTTTCGCAGGTCGCCCCGACTCTGTGGTGTATTACGCCAAATTCAAGCGCGGAGGGAGTGGCGATTACAAAGGTCGTCTCCACGCTCTGATTCATGGGAATTATGCCTACAAAGATCCTTACGAAACAGCAGAAAACAAAGCAAAGTATCTGATTGCTGAAGCCACTGTCTATGCCGATGTATCTTCCGACTGGGTACGATATAGCGGTGCTTTCACATATACCGGCAAAGAGGACGCCACCTCCTATCTGTTGGCATCTTTCACCACAAATGAAACGCCGGGCGCTACAGCTAATGACGAATTCGATATTGACGACATTAGCTTTATCTACAACTCCCAGCTCGCTTCCGTCACCTACGACGGCGCAAGTGTTAGCGTGGCAACGGCTATGAATGTAGCTAAGGCTTACGATCCTAGCAAAATCTCACTGACGGCTAATGGCGTTGGAGCAAGCATCGAGAAAAACTACAATGCAACTACGGGCCTGCTCACCATCACAGTGAAGGGTAACGATGTATCGGTGAATCCTACCAATATCCACACCTATACAATCCAGTTTGCTGCGGCTTCTAATGCCCCAACACTGGCTTCTATCAGCGTAGGCGGTCAGTCGCTCGCCGATTTCGGCCTAACGTTCAACCCCGCCACTACCACCTACACGCTCCCCATTGCCTACCACCGCGGCATCGTGGTTGAGGGCGTGGCAGGCGCAAATAGTACGCTCATGAGAGATGAGGAGTTCTACGAGACTTATGCCCTCACAGAAAACGCTTTCTATAATGACCATAATAAGACCATTGAGCTGAGAGTGAAGAACTCCAGCGGCGACGAGAGAGACTATGTTCTCCGCTTTACCGATGCAGTAAGTGCCACCGAATCGGGTGATTATCCCGGCGCACTCTCCGTGGTTCTTTCTACCACCGCTGAAGGAAGCACTATCACCAATGCGTCTCCGCTTGCCAACGAACAGATCAGCTTGACGAAGAACAGCAACGGAACGTACAATATCTACTTGCCGAATTTCAATTTCTCAGGTCTCCCCGTTGGCAACATTTATGTACCCAACGTTCCTCTTGCAGGTAGCGCCATGAACGCTAATCGCACCATTCGCCTCACCTCCAGCGAGGAAATGGCAGTTGGTGCAGGACTGGGCCATTTGCCTGTGGTGCTGAAGCTCAACCTTATCAGCTCAGCCCATAAGCGCCTCGAGGGTGCAATCGACATTATCACGACGGGCACTACCAACCCGATACTCACAAGATTCTCAGCAATCCACGTGGATTGTGTACCTTTCACTGTCAACGAGAATGCACCGCAGAATAGCGACGATAAGGACAATAAAGCCTATGCTAATCAAACGCTCTGGGGCTACATATCTAAGGCATCAACGAAGTTCATCCATCTCAATGAAGCTGCCGTGGGTAAGCCCATGACCTATGTTGACATGAGCGTAGCTACGTTGGCCGATGATGTAACTGCCGAGGATTTGAAACAGGGTGCTGTTGCAGCTAACAACACGCTCTACTACCTCCCCTCTACCTCTACGCTGACGGGCAAGAACCTAATTGTCAACGGCCACACCACTGAGTTTGCACTCAACGATGCCGTAGCTATCGAAGTGCCCACGCAGTTCTCTGCTGACAAGGCTTCTTACGATCGCAACTTCACCACGACGGGTTATACCACATTTGCCCTCCCCGTGGCAACGGCAGCAAGCACGCTCAACGGCACAGTGTATGAATTGAAGGGCTTCAACGCTGCCCGCTCCGCTTTCGACTTTGCCCCCGTGGCCAACATTGAGGCCAACAAGCCTTACCTCTTCGAAGCTAACAACGCAGCTCTCTTCGCCAATGGCGCAGTAACGGTGGCTGTGGCCAATGCTGATACCGAGGTGAAAACTCATACGGGTGTCGGTGTGGAGCAAGAAGGTAACTACGGCGAGACCAAAGTGCTTGCATCGGATGCTACTAAGACTTACTACGGCTACAGTAATGGCCAATTTGTCAAAGCCGCTAACGGCACACTCAACTGCTACCGCACGGCATTCAGCGTAGCAAACGCTGCAGCAGGTGCGCGCAGCTTCGCCATCAGCATCAACGGAACAGTCACGGGCATTATCACCCTCGACAACGGAACAATGAGCGTTGAGAAAGGCCAAGTCTTCGACCTCCAAGGTCGCCGCGTACTGACCACTCAGAAGGGCCAGACTTACATCATCAATGGTAAAAAGGTAATTCTCTAAAACTTTAGCAACTATGCAAACTAAATATCAACGACCCGCACTTCGAGTGATCAACCTCGAAAGCCAGAGCCTGATGAATACGAGTGCAGGTTCTACTGGCTATCTCTCACAGCCTGGCCAGAGCGGCGTAGTTTTCGAATCACGCCCGCAAAACTGGAGTGCAGAAGATTGGAGCGCCGACGAGGACTAACCTCCTCCCGCACCATCCAACCATATTTCCCCGACTGCTACTCATTCCGAAAGGAGCGAGTAGCAGTCGCTTTTTTTGACGATATCTTGTTGTCTAAAAACGCGCAAAACATTTGTTTCAGCGGCCTCATCTCCTACATTGCCTCCCTTTGTTTGTTCCAAACTTCCGTCCATCTGTTCTTTTCTTCCTCCATTCGCTCTCTCCCCGCTCTTTTCCGCTCATTTTGTACCCCATTCCCACCCGTCAGCCTCCTTATTGTGTCGGCCAGCTTCCTTATTCTGTCAGCTGACATCCTTATTGTGCGAGCTGACGCAATAAGGAAATCCACGCGCAGGAAGGGGATGCTCACCGCTCCCTCCCGTTCGCGCTCAGATTTGTGGCTTTCGTGGGAGGGGAAAGTAAGAATATTCTTTACTTGTTTTAGCCCACGAAAGAGCACAAAAAGGGCGAAGGAGCACGAATCTGGATTGGGTGTCGGACAAGTCAAACTGGTCGGACAAATCGGACTGGTCAGACTCGTCCGAGAACCAAAGCCGAGCACTCCCCCTCATGGGGGAGATGGAGGGGGCTCTTTCCTCTCTCCCCCTGCGAATTTCAAAACTTCCTCTGCGTTTATTGTAAACAGGGCTTTATAAGTTATCAGTATCTTTGCACCGTAGAAAATATAAAACGTATAAACGATGAAAACTGAAACATTTCCTGTAGAAGGACTGATGTGCGCAAATTGCGCCAAGCACACCGAAAACGCTCTCAAAAATATGGAAGGTGTGGAGAATGCAGTGTGCAACTTTGAAAAATTGGAAGCACAAGTGACTTACGATCCTGCCCGTGTAACGCCCAACGAAATGGCCGAAGCCGTGGAGAAAGAGGGCTACAAACTCGTGGTAAAGTAGCAATAAATCGCTACTAAAGACAAACGGTAGAGAACATTGAAGAAAGCGTTCTCTGCATTTATCGCAAACACGGCTCTAACTGATAGAGCCGTTTCTTTGCTCCATAGAAAATATAAAACTCACAGATGATAAAGACTGAGACATTCCCTGTAGAAGGACTGATGTGTGCAAACTGCGCCATGCACACCGAACGCGCCCTCAAAAATATGGAGGGTGTGGAGAATGCAGTGTGCAACTTTGCCAGTTTGGAAGCACAAGTGACTTACGACCCCGCCCGCGTAACGCCCAACGAAATGGCCGAAGCGGTGGAGAAAGCTGGTTACAAACTTGTTGTTCTTCAGCAACAAGCCGGTGCGGAGAACAATGTGACAGAAAACATTGAGGAAATGCGTGCGCAGAACTTCCTGCAAGCCAAACGCCGCACCATCATGGCCGTTCTCCTTACGACAGTGGTGACAATCATCAATATATTCTTTGTGGAGAGTAATCCGCGCCTAGGCTACCCGCTCTGGCTGCTCGCCACTGTGGTGGTGTTCTTCGCCGGCAAGCAATTTTACATCAACGCGTGGAAGCAACTCCAGCAGCGCACCTCCAACATGGACACGCTCGTTGCACTATCCACAGGCATCGCCTATCTGTTTAGCGTTTTCAACCTCCTCTTCCCGCACGTGCTGGGCAAGGACGCCCATCTCTATTTCGACTCCTCTTGCGGCATCATCACGTTCATCCTCATAGGTCGCTTGCTCGAGGCGCGCGCAAAGGCCAACACGGCCACCTCCCTGAAAAAACTCATGGGCTTGCGCCCGAAGATGACTATTATCCTGCGCGAGGGGCGACAGGAGGATATAGAAATCAGCCGTGTGGTAGGTGGCGACCTCTTGCTCGTTCGCCCTGGCGAAAAAATACCCGTCGACGGAACCATCGTTGAGGGGTGTTCGTTTGTCGATGAAAGCTTGCTAAGCGGCGAACCCATCCCCGTGCGCAAAGAACAAGGAAGCAAGGTTTTTGAAGGCACACTCAATCAGAAAGGCTCGTTCTCTTTCCGCGCCGAAAAAGTGGGCGCGGAAACGATGCTGGCCCGAATCATCGAGATGGTACGCGAAGCGCAAAACTCAAAAGCTCCGATTCAAAACATAGTGGACAAAGTGGCGGCTATATTCGTGCCCACCATCATCGCGCTGGCGGTGCTCTCCGGCTTGCTTTGGTTCTTCTTCGGCAACGAGCCCGGCGGCAACCTCACGCGGGCTTTGCTCTCCACCATCACCGTGCTGGTCATCGCCTGCCCTTGTGCGCTGGGACTTGCCACGCCCACGGCACTCATGGTGGGTATCGGACGGGCAGCGGAGAAAGGCATACTCATCAAAGATGCGGAGAGCTTGGAGACAGCGAAGCACATCGACACCATTGTGCTCGACAAAACCGGCACAATCACGGAGGGACGCCCCACGCTCTCTGAGCCGCTCACCGCTCTCACGCCCGAACAGCGCAGCATCCTCCTGTCGCTCGAAAACCGCTCGGAACATCCGCTGGCGCAGGCACTCACTGCCCCCCTCGCAGATGCGGAAGCGGTGGAAATCACGAACTTCCAAAGCCTGACGGGGCGCGGTGTGAGCGGTTCGCACAACGGCACTACTTATTTCGTAGGTAGCGAACGCTT
Source organism: Alloprevotella rava (assembly GCF_014195585.1). Taxonomy (GTDB): domain Bacteria; phylum Bacteroidota; class Bacteroidia; order Bacteroidales; family Bacteroidaceae; genus Alloprevotella; species Alloprevotella rava. Next base: position 142,801 of record NZ_JACICA010000006.1, read on the forward strand.
GCTGAAAGAACAAGCGCCTCATTTGGTGGCTCAATTGGAGGAAAAAACAGAGAACGAGGCGTTGACCACAATCTACTTCTTCACGCCCACCATCCTCATTGCCACGCTCCACATTGCCGACCGCGTGAAACCCTCCTCCCGCGCCGCGCTCAACGAATTGGAGCAAATGGGCATTGAGATACACCTGCTCTCGGGCGACAGTGAGAAAGCCACGGCTGCCATGGCGCAAACGTTGGGCATCACCCATTTCCGCGGCGGCGTACTCCCGAAGGATAAAGCTGACTATGTGAAGCAGCTCCAAAGCGCTGGACACCACACGGCGATGGCCGGCGACGGCATCAACGACAGTGCTGCGCTGGCACAAGCCGACCTCAGCATCGCCATGGGAAAAGGGGCGGATGTAGCGATGGATATTGCACAGATGACCATCATTCAGTCCGACCTCACACGCATTGCGGAAGCCATCCGCCTGAGCCGCAAAACCACGCGCATCATTCGCGAAAACCTCTTTTGGGCCTTCTTCTACAACATCACGCTAATCCCCATCGCCGCTGGCCTACTCATCCCCCTCTGCGGCTTTGCTCTACCGCCCATGCTGGCCGCTGCCGCCATGGCGCTCAGCTCTGTGTCCGTCGTCAGCAACAGTCTGCGCCTCAAATGGGCGTAAGAAAAGTTACAATTTCCCCATTTCTCCCGAAATTACTACCTTTGTCCTATCATACAACCCTCTGAAATATGGCAAAAGAAGAAGTAACCCCGATGATGAAGCAATTCTACGATCTGAAAGCAAAGCATCCAGATGCAGTTTTGCTCTTTCGCTGTGGCGACTTCTATGAAACATACATGGAAGATGCTGTGACGGCGGCACGCATTCTCGGTATTACGCTCACCCATCGTAGCAACAAGGGACGAACAGGACAAACAGAGATGGCGGGCTTCCCGCATCATGCGCTCGATACCTATTTGCCACGACTCGTCAGAGCGGGGAAGCGTGTGGCTATCTGCGACCAGTTGGAAGACCCGAAGCTCACGAAGAAGCTCGTGAAGCGCGGAATCACCGAACTGGTTACGCCGGGCGTGGTGCTGGGCGACTCCGCGCTCAACAGCCGAGAGAACAACTTCCTGGCTGCGGTACATTTCGGGAAATCCAGTATTGGTGTCGCATTGCTCGATATTTCTACGGGTGAATTCTTAGTGGCAGAGGGTACGCCCGAATATGCCGACAAACTTTTGTCTAATTTCTCACCGAAGGAGGTACTCGTGGTGCGCGGACAGAAACAGCGCGTACAGGAACTCTTCGGCACTAAATACTATGTCTTCGAGCTCGACGATTGGGCGTTTACGGAAGAAACCGCCAAAGAGAAGCTCACGCGCCATTTTCAGATAAAGAACCTCAAAGGTTTTGGGGTCGACCATCTCAAAGCAGCCGTTGTGGCAGCGGGCGCAATAATGTGCTACCTCGAACAAACCCAGCATACGCAAACCGGACATATCACGCGCCTGACGCGCATTGAGGAAGACCATTATGTGCGCCTCGACCGCTTCACCGTGCGCAACTTGGAACTGATTCAACCTATGTTCGACGATGGCAAGAGCCTCTTGGACATCGTCGATCGCACACTCACGCCCATGGGGGCGCGCTCCCTCCACCGCTGGCTCCTTTTTCCGCTTCGGAGCGTTAAGGACATTCAGCAGCGACAGGATGGGGTGGAATATTTCTTCAAAGAACCCGAATTTCGCGAACTCTGTCAGGACGAACTGGGCAAGATTGGCGATTTGGAACGTATCGTCTCAAAAATTGCTGTGGGGCGCGTAACGCCGCGCGAGATGCAGCAACTGCGCATGGCGCTTGAGAGCGTCGGCCTGCTGCGAGAGGCGTGTATCCATGCTTCCAACAAGCAGATGCAGGAGATAGGTTTGAAGATGGATGCGTGCAAAGAGCTGCACGACCGCATCCTTCACGATCTCCTCCCCGACCCTCCTGCGCTCCTCAACAAAGGGGGCGTCATCGCCGCAGGCGTTTGCAACGAACTGGACGAACTGCGGAGCATCTCCACCAGCGGGAAAAGCTATCTGCAACACATTCAGGAGCGAGAAAGCGAGGCTACGGGCATTCCGTCGCTCAAGATTGGTTTCAACAATGTCTTTGGCTACTACATAGAGGTGCGTAACACCTACAAGCAGCAAGTGCCGGCCGAATGGATTCGTAAGCAAACACTCGTGCAGGCCGAACGCTACATCACGCAGGAGCTGAAGGAATACGAAGAGAAGATACTGGGCGCGGAAGACCGCATACTTTCGCTCGAGACAAAACTCTACAACGAATTGGTCAGCACGGCCAATCAGTTCATCGCCTTATTGCAGCGCAACGCGCTTCAGATTGCCACGCTCGATTGCCTCTTCTCGTTGGCCGAAGTGAGCCGCACAAATCGCTACGTGCGCCCCGTGGTCGACGACAGTATGCAGCTGGACATTCGCCAAGGCCGCCATCCGGTCATCGAAACCTTGATGCCGCCGGGCGAAGAGTATGTGCCCAACGATGTGAGCTTGGACGACAAGAAGCAACAAATCATCATTATCACCGGCCCTAACATGGCGGGAAAGAGTGCTTTGTTGCGCCAAACCGCCCTTATCGCGCTACTGGCGCAGATAGGTTCGTTTGTTCCGGCAGAGAGTGCGCACATCGGTATCGTGGATAAAATCTTCACCCGCGTGGGGGCTTCGGACAACATCTCTATGGGCGAGTCCACTTTCATGGTGGAGATGAGCGAAGCGGCCAATATCATGAACAACCTCACGCCTCGCTCGCTGGTTCTCTTCGACGAATTGGGGCGCGGCACGTCTACTTACGACGGCATCAGCATTGCGTGGGCCATCGTGGAGTATCTACACGAAAACCCGCGCGGCAACGCTCGCACGCTCTTCGCCACACATTATCATGAGCTCAACGAGATGGAGAAACTTTTCTCCCGCATAAAGAATTGGAATGTCAGTGTGAAGGAGGTGAACAATAGAGTCGTTTTTCTGCGTAAACTGATGCGCGGCGGTTCGGAACACTCCTTCGGTATCCACGTGGCTCGCATTGCAGGAATGCCGGGAAACATCGTGAAACGCGCCGAACAAATCCTGGCGGATCTGGAAGCTAACAACGCGCGCAACGGCGAACGCCCACGAATGGAGCAACTCGCATCGACGGATGGGAAAAAGAACGTTCAACTTAGCTTCTTCCAACTCGACGACCCCATACTCAAACAAATCCGCGATGAGCTCTTGGGCATCGACGTGAACAACCTCACGCCCATTGAAGCCCTCAACAAGCTCAACGACATTCAGAAAATCCTCACCGGAAAATAATTATCCATCCCCCCAATAATACAGTGCGCCATTTCCAAAATGTCACAACAAAACTCATCTGCAATGCTCAAGAGGGCATTGCAGATGATTGTTTTTATACGAAAGAAAACATGAAATATATAGAGAGATTCTACGTTAACAACTTAGTTGCAAGTTTATAAGTAAAAAGAATTTGTGGATTGGATAAATCCCATTGCTGCACTTCTTGTTGTATCAATTCACGATGCTTCTTGCTTATATCCTTCAAAGCGTTCCCCACAGATTTCCGAAGATATTCGCTCTCATGTGCTTTATGCCTAGAGATTAAAGCAATAGCCACCGATGGGTTTTCTTTAAAACCCCAATTCGGTTTAAGGTTACCTCTTTTTTACTCAGCTTATAGTCCACAACGATTCTTTCGACCTTGTTGTAGGCCGAAGATTCATTGTTTCACGCAGGTAGGTTTAGAAAAGTGTGAGCTGCTTCACTTCTGCTTCCCCCTCCATCTCAAACTCCATAATTGATAGAGGGTTATCTACTTTTTTTTTACTACCCTAATAAAAGTAACACATTAATTTGAAGCTGTTAGTTTCGGTAGCATACCTATATCTGCAAGTCAAATCTTGATGTTTTGCTGTTACTTTTTCAGCTGTACATGGGTAGGGTGAAGCAGAATAAACAAGAGAATAAATTATTCTATCCTAATGAGATTTATGCGCTTTATTTGACAAAACTGTGCTCGTTTTTAGAGACAGAAAATGCTCGTTGAAAAGAAAATACTGAACTAGTAACCAATTTCTCCCCCTCTTCTTTGTGGAAAAGAAAGGTAAATCTTGAGATTTTCTATAAAATCTATGACAGAAAGGCAAGGAAATAGTTTTTTTCTGCTTATTCTGTTAGAAAATACAATAAGAATATCAGCTGATTTCCTTATTGTATTTTTAATTTCTCAAGGAGAAAATAAAATTTGTAGTATAGAAAATAAAATTTGTAGTATAGAAAATAAAAATTCTCCTTTTGAGGAGGTGCTTTTATTTTGAGTTATTTCCATTCGCAGACAATAATTTTATTTTTACGCTATTCTCACGGCTTTAAAAAAGCGAAAAATATTTACAAATACTGATGTATCTGTAAATGTTCAGAAAAACTAGCGAACGAGATCTGCCTAATAAACCCCAATTCGGTTTAAGGTTACCTCTTTTTTTACTCAGCTTATAGTCCACAACGATTTTTTCGACCTTGTTGTAGGCCGAAGATTCATTGTTTCACGCAGGTAGGTTTAGAAAAGTGTGAGCTGCTTCACTTCTGCTTCCTCCTCCATCTCAAACTCCATGTTGATGGAAGGTTTGGTATCGTAGAAAGCATAAGCAGCCATTCCTGCTAAAAGGTTAACGATGAAATTAGCGATACTTCTGTGGCGTGTGTGAACTATCTGTGCAACGTTCTTGAGCATATCGTTGATGGTCTCGATAATGCTTCTTTTACGGAGCATAATTTTGTCGTGCACATCCATTAAGCGGTTCTTCATATTAGTCCGTATTCCTGTTACGATGTGTACTCCCCTATCAAAGAGTGAAGCAAAAAGTGATTGAGAAATATACCCTTTATCGGCATATAACTTCCCGAATAAGTTCTTTGTTAAATCATTTAGGATTTTATTGAAACTTTTTTTGAGGAAAAAGAAGTACTGCTTATCCCGAATTGAGGTTTAAAGAATGGGCAACTTGTCCAAATTCTTAATCCTTCCGTTACAGTACGGATAACATTAGGATTATTATCGTTCAGCCATTCTTCGATGAGAGGCAAAGAAACTTCATATCCTCTGTGTTTACAAACTTCATCAAAAGCTTTTGCAAGCATTTCCTGCACACGCCAATTTTTATCGGTACTTATTCGCTCTTTCAGAAAGCAAAGTGCATTATTATCTTCTCTCGCCAATCTACCCAATATCGTTGTTGCCAACATTCTGGCTTGATAGGCTTTGTGGTTGAACAAATCAAGTGCAAATTCAAAACGCTGTTCTTTTGAGTATGTAGAAAAGATTTCGTCAACTCCATCTATGATGTGCTGAAAGCCATGCTCTATTTGAAGTATCTTGTTCAATATATTATGAATCTCCATTTTTATTTCTCGGGAGTTTTTGTGAGACTTGTTCAATCATTTTCGTGAGGTCACGAAAATGATCATCAGCGCTAAAGGTTTTATTTCATTAAATTTGTATTTTCACAAAGGTAAGGAAACATATTTAATAAACTTGTTGGCGGAATTAAATAGTCCAACAAGTTAATATTATAATCTGTTTCATCTTTTCTCTATTTTCCAAAATATTGAATGTCCAGCTGTTCCCGTAGCCTTCAGATTACTATGCGCACCTGCGGCTTTCGGCCAGCTATAGGTAAAATAACCATTCTTCCAATTATTTGTATTCGTAAAAACAGCTGCATCTCAAGTATTGTATTCAGTAGTTTACCCATTGAAGCTCCACCGACTTGTTCATCTGTAATAGTAAAACTACAGAAAATTAGGTGATTAAATTGTTTCCTATTTTGGAATATTACCTGCCTATAAGATGTTTTATATCCTCAACTTTAGGCTATTTTTTTCTATTCTTAGCTCGATTACTTTTATAAACTCTTTTTACAACCTTGTTCCCGTTAGAGCTAAATTCTACGAATATTGTATCTTTTATTTGTTTATTTATTATAAAAGCACTCTTGATACTAGCTCTATTTTCATTATAATCTCTAACTATATCTTTTTCTAAGACTTTTATAAGAGGAAATTCTGTATAAGTCTCATATTTTAGGAAGTCTATTTCTGATGGAGTAAACTCATCATGTCTAACTGCTATAATTCTGTAATTTACAGACGGAGGCTCATGAACATCTTTAAGCATTTGTTGTATAGCTTCTGAATTCTTTTTATTGGTACTATAAATTGTTTTCCCCTTTCTAACTATGTATGAAAAGCTGTCAGTTATAGTTAATAATGTAGAATCATAACTAATAGTGTATTTGCCTTTTATATGCTTAACAGTATCATTAAGCCAGAGTTTGAATTTATGTTCAGGAGAACTCTTTATTTCCTTTTGGGATCTTGATGAAGCATATAATGATAGTAAAGTAAAAAATATTAAGAAAATAATAGATGTTTTTTTCATTATCTAAAAGTTTAAATGTTCATATCTCTTTTCTCCTCGCCCTCCATACAGATGTGTAAAGAGCGTCTTACCAGCAATCATAGTAGCTTTAACTTGTTGGCGGAATTAAATAGTCCAACAAATATGCTTAAAAAGTTGCACATATCGTTGGTTTTTAGTAACTTAGTAGTGTAAAAATCAATTAGTTCAAGCCAAAATATGCACAACCTTTATACAAAAAAGGTCAAAATCCTTGAGATATGCAAGCTATTTTCTGAAAATCTCGTTAATGAATATGGCAATATCCCTCGTCGTGGTCCAATTCCAAAGTTCTCGGACTTAGAAGTTGTGGCATTATCATTGGCAGCAGAGTCAGAAAGCATTAACGATTGCAGTATATATGGAGATAAGGGATATATCGGCGCAGATATACAACTCGACTTATTTACCCCAATTCGGTTTAAGGTCCCCTCCTTTTTACTCAGATTATAGTCCACAACGATTCTTTCGACCTTGTTTTAGGCCGAAGATTTATTGTTTCA
>NZ_JACICA010000007.1 GCF_014195585.1 Alloprevotella rava
TCCTTTGAGAATGTTGTCAAAGAGCGTGATTGTGGTAGAATCTATCATATAAAGCTGCTTCTCCCACGCTTTTTGACAGCCCACAGGTCGGCTGTCCGCTAAAAATGGAGTATAACGTTCCAATAGAGAGGCATAAATCTTGGCAAAGAAATCTTGTGGACGCCGCAGGTTGGCTTCTGCAAGCGTACTGCGACGGACAACGTAGTCAAGACCCAAATGAGAGAGTTTCGTCGTCTCGGCTTTCATTCCAATCTCCAATTCACGCAGAGAATCAAAGTGTTTGAGAACACCAAAGAGCATAATGATGAGGTGTTTCCAGCCTGTCAAACGCTTCACATAGCGTTCGCTCCCTAGCGTTTCGAGACTAATTTGTTGAATTTTGGCTTTATCCAGCAATTTTATGACCTGACTATAGACCGGCTGTCCGGTAAAAAAATATGATTTCGGTCTAAATGCTTAAATTACAAGGCTCTGCGATAAAACACAGGTCGTATAGGTAACGATTTAGAAATGAGCGAAGTGCACTGATACACAATATTTTGAATAGCCAAAGAACGCTCACTATTTCACTTACAAAGATAACCCTTTTCGAGGAAAAGTGAGCGTTTTTTCATGTTTTTCTTCTTGTCAGTGAAAGAAAAAAGCGATTATAGTCGTTGTGAGCGGTTACGATGAATGAGCTGTTGCCGTACTCGTATCGCCACCTGCTTTTGGTGCCTCTTTACTACGGTGCCATCATAGAAGCCATCTTGCGGAGCATCAAACAAATATTGCACAAAAGAGGTAGAAGCTATTAAAGAATCTCTGGATAAAACTTAGCTCCTCTTCATAGACCTTGATTTCTCGTTGTTGTTCTGAGATTGTTTTGTCTTTTCCCTTGATGGTATCCTATAAGAGAATCACCTTCCTACGGATTTCGTTCTTCTCCTTCTCTTTGAGGGGCATTGTTGTCCTACCTTCTTTCTCTAATTCCGTAATACGCTCAAGTTCAGCGTTTCCAAAGAACGAGTAGAGTGTTCCTTCTACTCGCAGTTTACTTAATGCTTTTATACGTAATTACATTTTCTCTAAATAAATATGCTTCTGACGAACCCAAATCAACCATCCGGTTTAAAATCCAAACATAGTCATCTATTAGAGTTTTGTCGTTTTTGATTTTTGAAATATGATTATAGAAAAGTCGCTTTATCATTCTCTCCGATGACACAGATGTCAATGACAAAGAGGCGATGTTATTTGATTTGAAAAGGCCTGACAGCCAACTTATTCCTTCGGGCAAAAATTCTTTTCCTCCAATTGTAGAAAACACGTTTATTACTGATGAAGCATTGTTTTTCCCTTTTTCAAGAAACACTTTTTTATAAAACTCTTTTTTCCCATTTAAAATGCTCCAATCACTTTCATTCGGATTACCTTGATAATCCCATAGCAAATATCTAATATCCAACAAAAGTTTTTGAATTAGCGGGTGTGTTCCATCACTTGGGATTAAATCAAACAGAACTTCCCATAGATTCCAAAAGTTGGTCTGTTGCTGTGAGTATTTTGTTTGGTCAATTTTTGAATTTCCATTGTCATATAATTTCAATACAAAATAATCCAAAGTAGTATTCACAAATTGGAACAAATCGTCTCTTCCAAATCTTTGTCTTTGCGTATTTTTTGACAGTGAATTGACCAATGTTGTTAAAATAGATTTTGAAAAATCAAAATTTGCGTCCAAAAATAAATTGGCAAGATATTGTTCAATATCTGAAATTGATTCGTGATGAAATTGTCGAGATTCTCTTCCTCTGTTATATGAAAAATCTTCTTCTTTAGTTAAGTCGCCAATAACTATCGGTAATATGTGGTTTATGAAATATGTAAAATCTTTATCTGCTGTGTCATATGGCGTAATTACAAAAGCTCTTGCCAATAAATAACCTTCTGATTTTTCTAAACTTATTTCTGCAAGGTCTAATTTTAAGTTTTTGTTAGATGCAATTTCCTGAACAAAATCATTTTCCTTTTTTAAACTTTTTTCATCTTGATTTCCATAGAAATTAGGATTTGCTTTTTTGAAATTAGAATACATAATGAGACCAAGCCAAACTCTTTTTGCTTCATTAGGAAATTGTTTGAAAAATACTTCTCTAAAGTATCGTATGATTTTGTCAAATTCGTGGTCGTGGAACGGTGCGAATAGCATATAAATCATTGTAGCTATTATGTCGTTTTTATCTTCTTCGTTATCAACATTTTGCAAAAGTAAATGGAAAGAAGATAAAGCAATTTCTTTTTCCATTATGCAGACACTCATATTAAGGCTATAATCTCTGCTAAATGTATCTTGAAGAATAGAAGTTGTTGCATCAGTAATTATTTTTATACACTTTGTTTTTTGCTCTTCATTTATGTTTGTTGCAAAATCTCTCAGTCCTAATACGGCTAACGTGATTGGTCTGTCATAAAGGATATTTAAGGATTTTGATGAAGAATATTGTTCATAGCAAGATAACCAAGATGAAAAATCAATAATTTCTTTCTTTTCGTAAGTTTTTGAAAGTTGTCCTGAAATATTCAAAGACTTTTTATCTGCTTCAAAACTTTCTTTATTGGATTCAATAAACTTTACAACTTCATCATCGTATTCAGGTTGAATAGGAAAACCACCAAGTTTTTCATCATATTCTCCAACTTTATGGTTTCTGATATCCATTTCAATTAAATTCTTTTTCCATATAACATCTTTACCATCATTTCGTGCTTTTAGTTTGTCAATTATTTGGTGAATTTCTTTGTTTAATTTTCTAACATTAAATTGGTAGTCTAAAATAAAATCTCGAAGCCCTCTTTGATATTTTTTTCTATGTGGAAGTTGATTTGATTCCCAACGCTTTTTTTGTGCAAATGAAATACGTCTATCCATTGGGGCAAGCGCTGAGCTTTCTTGAAGTGCTCGACTTAAATCCCACTCATAAAATTCCTTGACAGACAATAATGGCAACATCGCTTCTTCAACTTCTCCGGGATAAGCAATAGCAACGCTCGTTAAAACCGCTATTGGAGCAACATTATTGCTGTTTTTAAGAACATAATCAAATATAAAATTCAAGTTCTCTCTACTAACATCTGTCTTTCTTTTAGCCGTTTCTAATAAAAACTTCTCAAGGCTCATTAGCAATGATTCCAATGCGTAGTTTGTAACGCTTAAACCTCTGTAAGCCGCCCATAATTCCCACGCCGCATATAGTTTTGTTTTTGTTCCGTCATTCTGTTCTATTTCAATTTGAGAAATTTTATGCTTATATTCACAAGTAGCGTTTACATAAAATTCAACCGAATCATTGATAAAATCAATGATGAACTTCAAACCAACGATTGGGTGAATCCACAATAAATTGTAAAAAGGCGTTTTGTAAATTCCCGAAGGGAAAAAGGAATGTCTATCTCTTATTCCCCAACATTCCTCATCACGCAAAGAGTGTCTTGATATAAATCTAATTTCATTTGGATAATCAGATTCTTTTGGTGGTATATATTTCCAATTTTTCCAAGCTGTTTCAATAATCAATTCAGGCAATTCTTTTATCAAACGCTGGTTTCCTATACCTGAAAGACAACTTTCAATTACATTTTCGTAAAAAGAATTTAATCTCCAAGATTCCCGATTTTCTTTCTTGGTAAATGCTCTTGCAATAAGTTGTTTAATTTCTTCCTTTGAAATTGAAGCCAAGTCAAATAAAATTGAAATCAAGTTTGATGATTTACCTTTGACATTTTCATCTTGCCAAAATTCTTTTTCTTCTTCAACTTCTTTCAAATAGGTTAGGACAATAGATTTTGCCGCCTCTAATTCTGCGTTTTCAATTTTTTTGTATTGAAAAAGTAATCGGTAATACCAATTAGTGAGAAAATTGAGTATTGTAAGTTTTATTGATTCTAATTGAGTATTGTTCTTTTGAATAAAAAACAATGCTTCTTTCCAACCCGAACCAATCGGCAAAAGCAAATTGCTGTTGTTCGTTTTTTGGTCGCTTTCTTTGCAGCAAGTTTTTATGATATGCAAACATCTATTGAAGAAAACAGAGTTGTCTTCAAGAAGTTCTTTTTCAAAAGAAGTAAAAAATGAATTACTGTTTTCTGACTTAAATACAGCTACCAACAATTCATCTGCCCAATATTTCTCAATAGTTTGGTCAGCAATTGTTACCTTGATCAGTTCATTTATTTTACCATTGTTGTCAATTAAATAGTCTTCCACCCAAAGACGAAATGCTCGTCTAATAGCCGGCTCGTTTCCTAAATTGTTGAAAAAATCTTTTGGATTTGGAAAGTCTTCAAACTTTGAAGAAACATATTTTACTAATGCCCAATCTTCTAATATATCGTGAGTGGGAGAATACTTTCTGTTGTTGTTTTCCTGAAATACAATTTCATCATTTTCTAAACAGGCTATAGCCTCTGCATCAGACTTATCAGGTTTAGTAAAGAGTTTCATTTCCTTTGCTCTCTTTACTGCAATTTCTTTAAAGGCTTCTTCACGTTTAAGTGGAAGTCCATTTTTTGTATTGGTTGAATCTACAACTAATGAATTCCATAACTTGTCTTTAAACTCTGTCTGCGAAACATTAGCATAATCATCGTTTGTTTTACTAATTGCTAAGATTGAGAAGTCCAGATATTTTGGACTTTGCAACAACTTTTTGACTTTGTCGTTTTTTAGAACACTATTTAACTGCGGAAACTTTTCAGCTACAAGTTTTAATTCTTCTTCATTAAGCGTTGGAATGTCAATTATACATATATTGTCTTTATCAATACCAAATTTTAATGTAATTAAATCAATCGCATATTTCCGTGACGAAGCAATTAATTTAATTTCTGGGTGCTCTTTAAGTAACGCTAATAACTGTTTAAAGGCACATTCGGGGTCTGCTTCCAATAGCTTTTCCAAGCTATCAACGAAAATAATTTTTTCAGGAATAAGGGAGATACATGAGAAAATATTTTGTATTGTTTCATTTACCCCTTGACTTGAGAAAACATTGGCGAGCGTAGATTCATTGAATTGGTCTGCTCTGAAAACAAACACACTTGCATTAGGATAATCTTTTTCAAGGATCTCTTTGATTTCAGCTGATTTCCCAACTCCAGGTTTTCCTGTCACAATCGTTAGTTGGGAATTACTTAGACCAACTAAAATTTTTTCTCTTAATTCTGATCGTTGTAAATGAAATTCGTTTTCTCCTTTTCCAATATAAGTTTTTATTGGTCGTAAAATCTCATTGCTGTCTGATTTAAGTTTTTCAACGGCTTTGAAGTATGGAGTTAAATGTGTGTTATCAAAATGCTGAAAGAAATCTTTATCTTTAATACTTTCAAGTGTCACACTTCCACCATTTGGATTAAGCGTAGCAACATAAGCAAAAATACTGTCCCAAATATCTTTTTCGGTTGTTGCCGAATTTTTGTTTTTACTGAGCTTAATCAGATTGAGAAAATATGTTTTATCAATACTCCCTTCGTTTAGGAAATCATATTCCAAAACATCAACACATTTCAAAAACTCCCAAAGTTCTTTATCTGTCAAATATGTATTTTTATTTGCTTCTTTTAGCACCTCACGAAAAACATCTAATCGGTCTTTCTTTCCTTTTATCCTGTTTACTTCGGTAATAAAATCTGCTTCTGTTGCGTGATTTTTTGCCCAATTAAAAAGCGATTTAAGATGATTTCTTTCATCTTTAGTTAAACCATTCTTTATTATAATAAGTTTATCTTTTGATTTGTCAAAAATTGAAGTATTATTATAGTCTTTCCAAAAAGCATTAATTACCTCTTTGAATATTTCATTATCAACAGTAAATGATATATCGTGTTTTACCTGAATCAATATACGATGTTCACCACTTGCTGATTTTGCCGTAACCATAAAATCATCAGTTTCATAGCCTCTGTTAGTTACTTGTAGTGCAACCTCCGATAATTCACCAGAATCAAGACATGGAGCATTACCATGAATGATAAGAGTTGTAAGAAACGCCGTTTGAACGAGTTGTTCAAAGTTTGTCCCACCTCCTCCTTTTTGAAATACGCTTCCCTTTTGTGACATATTAATTTATTCCTTTAGTATCCTCCCCATTTTAGACAACAGGTTGGTGTTTATTTTACTGTTACAAACCTACTTTTTTTCTTTCTATAACATAGTTATTTGCTGTTGCTATGTAGTTGCTACTACCCATATTATATGCTACCAATTATTTTTAATACTTTGGCAGGGTAGTTTAAAGTTGTAGAACTTTATATTCCTCCCAATACCTTATGAAAAAGTCAAGAAAATAAACTCGTCAGGGCGAGAATTATTGACCACCCAGTAAGGCAAAAATAGTTTGCTCCCCTAAAAATATGATTTCGGACTAGATGGCTAGATTACAAGGTTCTGTGATTAGATGCAGGTCGTATAGAACACTCACTATTTCAGTTGCAAAAGTAACACTTTGTGTGGAAAAGTGAGCGTTCTTTCGTGTTTTTCTTCTTTGGCGATGAAAGAAAAAACGATTACAGCCGTTGTGAGCGGTTGCGGTGAATGAGTTGTTGCCACTTCTGCTCACACCAATCTGAGACGGACAGACCATTGATGGTGAGGACAGGCTGACGCTTCTCATTAAGAGTGATACGCAGCTCGGCATTCTCTTCTGTGAAGTTACGTTTGTACATTCCCGAATACACATCAGCCGTACTACGTACTGCTACCTGCTTTTGGTGCATTCTGACAAAGGTATCGTCATCGATGTCCATCTTGCGGAGCAGTAGACGAATATTAAGCAAGAGGTAGAAGCTGTGGAAGAAACGCCGAATGAAACTCCGCTCCTCCTCATACGTCTTGATTTCCTTTTGCTGTTCAACTATGGTCTTGTCTTTAGCTGCAACGGTATCCTGCAGGAGAATTACCTCCTTACGGATTTCGGCTTTTTCCTTTTCTGAAAGGAACTTCTGATGCTCCATCTCCTTTTCCAACTCTCCGATACGCTTCTCTGCCTTGTCAAGTTCCGTATTGCCAAAGAGCGAGTAGAGCGTACCCTTTACCCGAAGTTTACCTGCCTGCTTTTCCAATTCCCTTATCTTTTCGATAAGTTCGGCTTCTTCGGTTTGCTTCTGTTCCGTCTCCTTGAGTATCTCCTTGTAATACTCCATATTAGAGCGGTGTTTGGCTTCCGAGCCATATATACCTCTCTCCAACCCGAAAGGTTTCATCTGTTCTGCGTATGTAGTTTGGTACTCTTCCAATTTCTTCGGGGTAAGCACATCATCGGCACAGAGCCGTATCTTGTCTTTCTTTGTCTTGTACTTCCGCTTGCCATTCTCAGCTTCCGTCTTGGCTTTCCGTCTTTCTCCTTGCACGATGGGTACTATCGTAGCATGGATATGTGGTGTTTCCTCGTCTGCGTGAAGTGTAGCTGCCACTACATTTTCCTTACCAAAGGTGGAGTAAAGCCACTGCATCGTGCTGTCGCACCACTCTCCCAAACGCCCCTCGCTTTCAAGCCGGAGCATATCCTCGTGCGAGCCGGAAAGGATAAACCGCAAAGCCTTAACTTGGTTGTCTGCCACCTTTCGATAAATGTTTGCCGTGGCAATGCGGTGTTCTATGGCTTCCGTGCGGTTGGTGACATCTGCGGGGAATTGCACCAACTCACGGTTGAGGTGCGTGCGGGTGGCATCGACGTTGTTCGGCACGAATGTACGCTCAATGTGGGCGGTCATTGCCGAATCGTTGCCCCGAGCCTTGTCTATGTGTAATACTGCGTAGCCCATAAGTTGAATATTGCTTTAAGGGGTATCCAAAGGGGCGGAGACCCTTGGCTCAGGAGGGCTTTTTCAGCGGTAACGGAGTGGAGCGTGAAGAAAATGCCCTAATAAGCTATGGTATTTCTACTAAATGCCGCTCCGCCCTGTCCGAAGTCCGCCTTTACGGTTTTTGCATTCTCAGAATGCGCAGAGAGCTTTGTTTCTAAGTTTCTTTTGAGGAAACTTGCAGTTGGGAAACTGCCATCGCTTTCGAAACAAAGCCATCTGTCTGCTTTTGTTCTCTTTTTAGTCCCTAAGGATGCCCGATTGATATTTGGTTTTGGTTGCACTCTTTTGCCTTATCTGCGAAATCCCCGTTTGACAACCGATTGAGGTTTCTTCTGTCTCTGTTCCATCGCTTTCTGACGAGAAACGTGGTACTCGTTACGGTCTTTATATCCGCCATAATGTCGGCTCACATCCTCTACGCTCATTCCTGCCGATTGAAGAACCTGCAAGGCTTGCCGTCCTGCTTCATCGTTGTCAAGAAACGCACGAACGTAGGCAATATGATGTTCACGGAGATATGCAACGGCTCTATGAATATTGCTTACGGAGTTCAGCACAAGGCAGGGGACTAATTCTTTTCCTTTCATAGTAAGATAGGAAAGGAAGTCCATAAAGCCCTCGAAGATGCAGTGAGAGGCGTTGTTCGTTTCTCCTGCAATCACGGATATATCCTTTGGAGCGATTGTTCCCTTAAACGTCTTGTCGTCCCGGAGTTCATACCCTCCTGCACGGTTGGAAAATCCTATGGCGGTGTAAGTTCTTCCTCCCACTTCGTAGCATACGAAACGCAGATAGGGTTTGGTAAGCAAAAGGTCAATCTTGCGTTCCTCCTGCAAATAGTGTTGCAGATGTGGGGGCACCTCCTCGCTGATGCCGAGAATGTGCCTTACGCTCGGGGACAGTGCAGCGACCTTTTCCTTTGGAGGAGTTGCACTATGAAAGGAAAGGTTGTTCCCTGCCAAAAGGCTCATTGCTTTGTGAGCATCGCACCCTTGCAACAGCATCACAAGGTCTATGATGCTGCCGCCTTTGCCCAAGCCGAAATCGTACCAGAGGTTGCGTGCAAAATCCACTTTCAGACTGGCATTATGGTCTTCCCGATAAGGTGCGTTGTAAAGTGCATAACTGCCGTATTTCTTGATGGGCTGTATGCCACAGGCATGAAGATAGTCCGCTATGGGTATGTTCTTGATGTTTTGTAAATTGTAATATTCGTTGTTCATTGTTGTTATCGTTGGATTTGGATTGTTCGATATTTTATTGTTCGCTCTGTTTTCTCTTTTTGGAATTTCCCTTTTTTATCTTACTACCCTTCGACATGGATATAAGTAATTGACAGTGAAAGAAAAAAGTGTAACACTTCTTTCGGTTTTATCTTTCTACATCTCCTTTTTACGCCTTTTCTTATTCATACTATCGTAGAAGCGTAGAAAGATTGTAGTAAGCCGTGTCGCAAGATGGATACCTCCTACAATCCTTTCTCTTTCACCGTATTATCCTTGTTTGTAGTAATGTAGTAAGGAGAATAGGAAAGAAAAGAGAAAGGAGTATTGCAAAGGGGGGGGTGATAATAACAGAGTGTTATGGCGGTTGCTCGGGGTAAATCTTACGGACTGCATAGACATATACAGGATTGCCGTTTATCCTGCGACACTCCCTTGTATAGCCAGCCTTTCGCAAGGCTTCGCCCATCCGTTTGGCGGAGAGGGATTGTCGGGTATAGCAGGAGAGGTAACCCACTATCTCCGAATTGGTCATATAGAAGCGTTTTGTTGCCGTCTCCGCTTCCGAAGGAAAGGTGAAATAACGGAGCAACAGTTCCATTTCTGCCGTATAGACTTGGAAAGCCTCGCTGTTTCGGTGCAGTTCGGCAATCTCCTCATCATTGAACCAATAGCGAAATCCGTCTTTCAGCAATGCTTTCGCTTCGCTATACACGGCATCCATCGGGATTGTCTTGGCACGTTCTATATCTATTGCAAGCACCTCAAATGGGAGGAAACGTCTGCTCCCAGTCGGGTCGGTGAGGAAATCGTTGCCATTGACCGATGCTACGAAGCTCGCCAAGTGCGGTCGCTCTTCGATGTGCTTTTCATAAGGCATACGGTACTTCACCTGTGGGCAGGTAATCAGGTTCTTCAGTTCATTCTCGTCTCGCTTGTTGAGGGCTTTGAGCTGGTCATCGATATTGATGATGAAGTTTTGACCGATAAGGCTCAACACGTCCTTTTTCTGCGGATATATCTTTCCCGTATATTGATAGTCTGACAGTGCAGGTGGGCAGAGCAGGTCAAGAAATGTGGTTTTGAATTTCCCTTGCTCACCTGTCAGTACAAGACAGGTGTGGTTACGGCACTGCCTGTCGTCCATCGCATTGGCGACCACTGCCACCAACCATTTGGTAAGGTATTCCCTCCATTTCTCTGGATTGGCTACGCTCACGCAGTCGGCAAGGGCGGTAATCGCTCCTTTCTTGGCTTCTTCCATTATCGGTAAGCTGTGGAAATAAGCCTGCACAGGGTTGATGCGTGGGGAGAAATCGCTTTCGATGATGCTGTACAGGTTCTCGGGCGAGGTCTGTACATTGATTTCCTTGTCCAAGGCTCGCTTTAGGGTATTGATGCGGTAGCGGTCTATCGCCACATAGTTCCCTGTTTCTCGCGGACGGTATTCTGCTCGATACAGTATGGTGCTATACCGAAACTCATATCGCTCCGAAAGGAACTCCTCTATTTGGATGTTCTTTGAGATGTTGTCGCTGTTTTCTCTTTTCATTGTGCGGATTGCTTTCTATTACTTGTTTTTGATGTTTGGCAGGTTTTCGAATGCCAAAGCCAAGTTAGGTAGCCTTTTGCAGTGAGCCAACATTTGCGGTGTTTCTGCATCGGAGTACATTGCTTTTCTCTGCTATGGCACAACGAAAAAGCCCCTTGTCGCTCCAAAATGGAGGGAAAGGGGCAAAAGAAGTGCACGGATTGCACGGTGGGAAAGTGTGAGGTCTGCAACTGTTTGCAGAGTTTTGCACTATCCGAAAGGAACAAATGACTTTTCGGGCGGTGCAGGAGAATTTGAAAGGGGAAAAACAGGGATGTATAGTGTGCGGACTTCCTGCCGTTTCCCTCTTCTTCCCTGCTTATCCCGACCTCTTCGGGAATCGAAATCCACTGCTTACTTTTGCGTCAGAAATCAATAATAACGCAAATAAAACAATAACGAAAAATGAGATTTACAGCTATTGATACCTCCGCTTGGGAGGAACTGAAAGAGAGCATCGTGGAGCTGACCGACTGCTTTAACGAGCATTTCGCCCCACCTGCCGAACAGCCCGACCTCCTGCACAATGGGGACGTGTGCCGAATACTGAACATCAGTAAACGGACACTTCAACACTATCGGGACACCTCCGTGCTGCCCTTCATTCAAATCGGGCATAAATGCTATTACAAACGTGAGGACGTGGAGACACTACTCGCTAAGTCTGACCCTCCTAAATAAAATGAACTATGGAATACGAAACTATCAGCAAAGAAACACCCGAAATGAAACAGCTCATTTCGGACATCAGAAACCTCACAAAGCGTGTGCGGGCAACGGCACAGACACACCGCCCCCTATTCGGGGGAGAACTCTATCTCACAGGGAGAGAAGTATGCGAGAGGCTCTTCCTCTCTCCCCGCACTTTGCAGGACTATCGGGACAAAGGCATTTTCCCATACACGCAGATTGCAGGGAAGATACTTTACCGATTGACTGACCTGCAACGAATTTTGCAAGAGAATTATGTAAACAGAAACCTGCATCAATAATGGTGCAGTTTTTTTTGCTCTTATCTTGAAAAATCTGTCGTTCTGTGTTAAATGCTTTGTTTTTCTTTAGAATATCACAGAAAAACTATAATTTTACAATTGAGCATATTGTGTGCTCATACATTTTGGTAAAAAAAGAGGCGTTATGCCCTATTCTTGTATGTACGAGGCCTGAGAAACTTCCCAACAATACATATTCAAAAGTAATTAGAATGCTAAAAAAGATTATCCTAAAAGGAGAGCAGAAAAGAGTTTTGTTTCTTCCTCCGACAAAGCCCATTCAAATAAAAGGCGTAGCAGGCAGTGGTAAGACTACAGTCGCTCTATACAGAGCAAAGCACCTATTAGAAACTCAAAATACACTTTTTAAAGAAGCAAAGATAGCTATTTTTACTTTTAACAAGACATTAGCAGCCTACATAAAAGCAGTAAGTCCTTATATAAATGGTGGATATCAAAAAGACACTGACGAAATAAATCCTAAAACTCCAGATGGGTTAAATGTTACCATTGTGAATTTCCACAGTTGGGCTTATCGCTTTGCTGGAATTGGATACGATACCACTATTCTGAAACCAGAACAAATCAATATTATAGAGAATATAAAAAGATCGGGGAAAGTAATAAACTCAAACCTACTAAATAAAAGCTCAGAATTTTTTCTAGAAGAGATTTCGTGGATAAAGGGTAAACTTTTCAATTCGAGAACGGAGTACTTAGAAGCAAAGCGTATTGGAAGAGGTATATCAGACAGAGTTACTGCAAGTGATAAAGAAACAATATGGAGTATTTACACAATGTACAGTGAAGAGTTGAAAAATAGAGGAAAAAAAGATTTTGATGATTATGCGATAATTAGTTTACAAAAAATTGAAAACGATTCATCTTGGGAGCCGCCATTCACTCATATAATTATTGATGAAGCTCAAGATTTAAACAAAGCTCAAATTCTAGTTATTTCGAAGTTGGTCTCTCAAGAAACAGAGAGTATATCAATCATAGCAGATGCTGCTCAAAGAATTTATAAAAGTGGCTTTACTTGGTCTGAAGTTGGTCTAAATGTTCGTGGTGGTAGAACCATAGAATTTAAAAAGAATTACAGGAATTCTGTACACATTGCTAGGGCTGCGCTTTCTTTATTGGAAAATGAAGAAGACAAATCGGAATTCACAGTAGTTGAAACAGCTCTTTCAGGTGGTGAAAAACCTACATTATCCCTTTTAGGAGGTTTTGAGGAACAACTTGCTTATTTGAAAGATGAGCTGCAAAACCTAAAAAATACAGGGAAAATGAATAGCACAATAGTTTTGCACAGAACAAATGATGGTGTAAATAGAATTCAACATTATCTTAACACTAATGGTTTTCAAACAGAACTCGTAAGATCAAACCTGCCCGTAAGATACGAAAGTGGTAGTATTAAAATCAGCACTATGTCCTCCGTGAAGGGGTTGGAATTTGATAATGTGTTTATTATGGATTTGACAGATGAAATAATTCCTTATCCTCCAGGATTTATCGAGACAGATGACGAATTTCATATTTCTACTGAAAGGAGGCTATTATACACCTGTATGACTAGAGCAAGAAATATTCTCTTTCTAATAGGTGATAAGAATAATCCATCAAGATACATTGCCGAAATTGATGCAAATTTTCTAAATAAAGTATCAACACTTCCTTCTGAATGTGCTTTAAACGATGATTACTTACCTTTCTAGTTATGGATAAAAAAGCGGACTACATATATTTTCAAGAAGAAATATCAAAACGAGGAATAGAGTTTCTGATACACTTTACGCCAACTATTAATCTTTATAGTATACTAGAACAAGGCAAGCTGATGTCAAGAAAAACTCTCGAAAATTTAGATATTGAGCAATTCGACATATTGGACTATGCCCAATTTACTGATAACGTTAGATACGATGATAAAGGCTTTATCAATTTATCCATTTCGGGACCAAATACGTTCCTCTTTTCAAAATTTCAGGAGAGAACTAAAGATGATATGACGATAGATTGGTGCATCTTGAAAATTGATCCAAAATATATCTATGAAAAGGAAACGAAATTTTCAGTAACAAATGCTGCATCAAATGTTGCAAAGGCTATAGGGGTAACGGGAGACTTGGATAAATTTAAAATGCTATTTGCAAATAGTATTAATATACCCTATGGCATTCGTGGCAAAATTAATTCAAAGTACCCAACGAATGTCCAAGCTGAGGTTCTGGTAAAAAAGGATATACCTGTTGAGAGTATTATTGAAGTATGTTTTAATTCTATAGAAAGTTTTGCATCTGCTAAAGCTGCATTGTCAGAGTTTGATACAAGTAATTTTGTTGTTGATATGGAGATTTTTTCACCAAATAGAACATTATGAAACCTGAAACCAAATATAAAGGAGCAATAAAACTTGCTGCAATTGGGGATGCCCTTGGCTGGATAACAGAATTTGAAAGGAACTCTGATACCTTAAAGTCAAAATACGGAACAGTTTATGTTTCTAAGTTTTATGATTGGGAAAAGAAAGTTGGTGGCAAGTTCAATGGATACATAGATAAATTAAAAAAAGGGTCATATTCCGACGATACCCAACTAATGCTTTCTGTAGCGAGGTCTATTATGGAAAATGGTGCTATTGATCGTGAATATTTTTCTAAAGTAGAATTACCAAGTTGGATTTTGTATGCTCGTGGAGCAGGTAGAACCATAAAAAATGCCGCGAGAAAAATTGAACGGAAATCAGCGAAATGGAATAATAATTTTTTCACCTATAAGGCTGGTACCATAAC
Organism: Alloprevotella rava; assembly: GCF_014195585.1. Classification (GTDB taxonomy): domain Bacteria; phylum Bacteroidota; class Bacteroidia; order Bacteroidales; family Bacteroidaceae; genus Alloprevotella; species Alloprevotella rava. The sequence continues at coordinate 14,447 of NZ_JACICA010000007.1, forward strand.
GATTGACTACAGAGAAAGTGGTGCAAATGGAGCAGCAATGCGTATTCTTCCTATTGCTCTTGCAAATTTTGGAGACATTGACAAAATCAAGAAAGAAATTTTTGCAAACAGTATTGTGACACATGGTCACCCAAGGGCGATTATTGGTGCAATGCTTTATGGCTATGCAGTTCATACAATTCTAAAATTTCTTCCTGAATACTTTTCTTATAAAACATACTTAACTGAGCTTGGAAAAAACATTCATCAAAAGCTTTCAATCCCTTTTATTAAAGAACATGATTTTGATAGTTGGGAAAATGAATGGAATAGTAAAGCCCAAATATCATTCACAGATCAATACCAAGTAGTACTTGACGAGACACAACAGTATTTGCGCAATATTTACAAATGCCTGAATCATAATATAGATGACGAAACAGCTTTCCGCATATTGGGTTGCTATAATTTGGATACAAAGGGTTCAGGAACTTCTACTGTAATTGCTGGTATTTTTCTTTGTTGTAAATATCATAATGAACCGATAAGGGGTATAGAACAAGCTGTTAACTTGATTGGAACTGACACTGATAGCATTGCTGCTTTCGCAGGTGGATTAATAGGTTCACTACACGGTACTTCTATTATTCCTGATAGATATAAATTAATTCAAGATTCTGATTACCTTGACAAGGTTGCTGTTAGACTTTTGAAAATATCTGAGAATCGTGTAGTAAAAGAGAAAGTTCAAAATTATCTGGGCTTAAAATCAATCAATACTATAACTGATGATAACTTTGACTTAAATGAATCTATTTATTTCGAGCCTCTTGGCAGAGGAAAGATAGTACATATTGACAGGCAAAATACTTTAACTAAAGGGAAGTATAATCTGTTGATTGATGTTGAATTTGATTTGGGGCAGAGTTGCAGGTTTGCTAAGTTAATGAATAAAGAACGTAAAACTCTCCCAAGCTCTACATGTTCTGATTTTCAAGATAAAAAGCATCAAATAAAGGTATTCTCCTCGGAGACTCAAAATTGCATAGACCTTTTTATGAGAGAGTTAAATCAAGAACAGCAGAAACACTTTAATGATATTCTAACTTTGATTCAACTAGAATATGATGATTAACTAATTTGTCTTGTGTTTATAATTTCTGTGTTAGCGACTATTGCATTAATGGACAAAATTGGTAATGGTCATCATTGATATGGATTTTAAACAAGGCGAAGATCAGGATTAAAACATTCTTCGCCTTGTTTCTTTGTTACTCATATTTCTCTATTAGCCTATCCATATCCTTTGAAATCTTATTATCCGTGATTTGAGCATAAATCTGTGTACTCGCAATGGAGGCATGTCCCATCATCTTGGCAATACTCTCAATCGGTATGCCTGCTTCCAATGTCAGCGCACCGAAAGAATGGCGGGCTACATGAAAGGAAAGGGACTGTCGAATGGCACAAGCCAGACCAATAGCCTTGAGGTGCATACCTATCTGTATTCTACTCATCGAGGTTGCAAAGATGGGGGTATCCTCTTTCTTGTCTTTCAGTGGGTAAAGCGAGAGTATCTGCTCGGCAATCGGGTGCAGGGGCGTGATGCTCTCTACACCTGTCTTTTTTCTGTACTGACGGATATAGCGTATTCCGGCATTGTTCGTCTGAATATCACAGTACCGCAACTTGCTAACATCAGCAAAAGCCAAACCTGTGAATACGGAGAAAAGAAACATCCTCCGCACAAATTCCGCCTGTCCATTTTGCAAGGGCATAGCCAACAGACGGGCAACCTCCATCTTACTCAAACAGCGAATTTTTCGCTCCACTCGCTCATACTTGGCATCCTCAAAAGGATTATAACGAATGGTTTGCCGGCTCACAGCCCTATACATCAAACGACTTAACCAAAAGAGATTTTGTTTCGTTGAGGACAAGGCATAACCTTTTCTTTTGAAGTGGATGCGATAATCATCGAAAAACTCCATAGTAAGAGTTGTCAGAGGAATATCCGCTACACCTTTACTTTCCACAAAACTTTCCAACTGCCTGTGATAGCTACGGCAGCTTTGGTAAGTACCTGAAGCCCTTGTGGATTGAACGATTGACAGTTCCTCTCGGCTAAGAGCAAGCAATGTGGTAGGATTTGAGCCGACACCTTGCAAGTGGTTTTTAAGCAACTCGGCACTCACCGCACCAAATTGCAGAAGCAACGTATTATAGCCCTGTTCAATCTTCTTTCTAAACAATTGTAAGCGTTGATTTAGTTTCTTATTATTCGACGCTTGTCGCTTCACACTCCAATCTTGGGGAGAGATACTTTCTCCTGTGGACATTACCACTTTTGAACCGTCTATCGTAATACGGCAAAGGATAGTCGTAGTGCCATCTGTTCTCAGTTTGCTACGATTGATGTAGAATAGGATATTGAATGTGCTACGCATAATATTAAAGGCTAAGGGTTAAATCTGCGGTGAAAGAAAGAAAACGACCAAACTCCTCGAATACTTTCTTCGGTGTTACATGGGCATAACGCTCGGTGGTCTCAATCTTGCTATGACCAAGCATTTTACTCACAGTTTCAATCGGCACTCCATTCTCCAAGGTTATCAATGTTGCAAAGGTGTGCCGTCCTATATGTGCGGTCAAGGGAATGGCAATCCCTGCTCTCAGTTGTAGGGCTTTCAGGAGGAAACGGTAGGTTTCGTAACTGATAGTCGGCAAAAGCGTGTCCCGTTCATCCGAATGGTATGTATCAAGCAGAGCAACGGCTTGGGGCAGAAGTTTTACCCGACAAAGGGTATTAGTCTTTTGTCTTCTGAATTTAAGCCACATAGCCCCTGCATCATCCTGCACAAGATGTTCCTTGCGCAGATTCATCATGTCGCAAAAGGCTGTGCCTGTGTTGCAGGTGAACAGGAAAAGGTTACGGGCAAGTGTCAGTTCTGTTTCATCCTCCTCTAATCGAATTTGCCTTATCTTGTCCAAAAAAGCCCTGTCCAAAGCTCTGGGCTGTTTATTTTCTCCTCTGTCTATCTTGACAAGGTCAAAGAGAGGACGGTCTATGATACCCTCACGAAAAGCCAAACGGCATACTTTCTTGACCGCCAAAGCCATCTTGCGGTAATAACTCTGTGAATGACCATGTTTCCCCACGCTGTATTGATGCAAGCCGTCCAAGAAATCCTCGGTTAGTTGCCCAAAGGTGATGTCGCCGGTATGGTATCGCTCTTGTATAAAGACTTGCAGATGCTTTCGGAGCATGTAATACATCGAGTGCCAACGTGCCGTAATCTCCACACCAACCAATTGCTTCTCGTCTTCCACCATTTGGTCGTAGCGTTGCAAGAACGTAGTGCGGTTCTGCATTGAACCCTGAAACTGTTCCTTGATTTCTTTTGCAGAGGACTCTATACCTCTATCACAAAGCGTTTGGTACGCTCGTTGTACAGAGAGGAGCAGCTGTTCCAACTTTGCATTGGTTGCCACTGCTTCATGGCTCTTGCCATTCAATCGGCTCTCTCGCACATTCCACAACTTTGGGAGACACGAAAGCTTACTGCTGAATTGAGCCATCGTGCGATTGTAGGTTATCCGTCCCATAATCGGAGCCTGCCCGACTTGTCCAAACCGCTCTTTTTGAGGTAGAGCAAAACCTTCATTTTTCCTTTTTGCATACGCTTCTGTTTTTGTGGGCAAAGTTACCCGTTTTTGAAGCGTTTTCGGTTATGCAAAATGTTGTGAGTCAGTGCATAAACACCATAATATCAAAAATCGATACCACTGTACAAACTGCTTATCGTTACCTCGCTTTATCCACACACATTTGGCTAACGATTTGGTAACGTATCTTCTGCACAAATCCACATTTTCTGCACTTTCACCATCAAAGCAGCACGCGGCAATAATCCGTATTTCTCACACATTCTCAACCACTTACCATCAATCTACATAAATCAACCTTTTTCTTGCATTTGCCCGGTAAAATATGTACTTTTGCTCATGTTACTAGAGTTTTTTTGCAACAAGCAAAGTAACAAAAGAGACTGGAATCCTACAAGAGGGTTTCAGCCTTATTTTTTTGCCGTGTAAAACTTTTACCGGACAGCAATAATTTCCAAAGAAGCCGTGTATCAATGTACAAAGGACCATTGGCATACAGCTTACATTGTTCTGAATTCGTCGAACTCACGTTATTTTTATTGAATACCAAAGATTGCAGGAAATCCTTACTCAATAGTTTGGAACAAATTATTTGATTGATATCTATATGTTCACATTCTATTCCATCCCTTAGAAGGACCCCTTTTAAGTATGCAGGATTAAACATTGGAAATGTTGAGAACGTTGAAAACGTGTTTAATATGAGAGTTTTCATTTATGTTGTTTTTGCAAAATACAATTGATTAAAAAAGTAGCATTCTTATTCTGGCATACTCCATTGGTTAGTTTGTAAGGATAACTCGGAGGATTTTCTGCGGTTATCTCAAAACAATAGTTCCTTTTAACTCCTGATAATTCCAAAGATGTAACATCTATATCATGTGTTGCTAATACTGTTGTAATCCCATTTTCCACAAAGAAACTCAAAAGTTTTTTAGTCCCTTCTAACTTGTCTACAGAATTAGTTCCTTTAAGCACTTCATCCAGAAAAAGAATTACGTTAGGAGTGTTTAATGCAACGTCTATAGCTTTGTCCAGTCTTATTATTTCAGATTGAAAATAGGATATCCCACCTTTAATATCATCACGAGTTCTCATACTTGTAAATATTTGCGAGTTGGGATTAAAATAGAACTTATCAGCAGGAACACGACATCCATTTTTTGCCAAAATAAGATTAAGAGCTATCGTTCTTAAAAACGTACTTTTACCAGACATATTAGCTCCCGTTATAATAGAAATAGAACCTTTTGAAATCGAGAAATCATTTCCAACACCTGAGTTTCCCAAAAAAGGATGCTTCCCATTTTTCATATTGATTAGCATATTCTCTTGCGGCTTTGCAATGCAATAATCAGCGTGATTAAAATTGAATTGAGCAAAGCTTGCTAAAGTCTCAATCTTCCCTATACTTTCTAACAACGTAGGAAGGCTTGCTAATCTTCTTACTTTCCATCGCTGAAATTTCAGAACTTCCATAACGTCTATCGACAGAAAGCCATTCAGAAGCAACCATAAAAAAGGATTCGCTCTCAAAGCATATATACTTTCAATTCGTTGAATTGATTTTAAATCCTCAAGATACTCTTGAGCTATATTACGAATTTCCCGAAGCTCCGAAGCCTTAAAGTTATAAGCGGAAATCTTTTTAATGACAGGCATATAACCTTTATTGAAGTCTATTATTGATTTGGAAACACAAAAGGCTGTTTTAAGCTTACTGCTTAACGCTATCGTTATAAATAATTGTAATACAAATAATACTGTTAAGGTTGCCGATGTGATAGAACTTATTTTTCCTACAAGTATGTAGCTAAGTATAAGATACAGAATCAACAAAAAACTACAAATAGGAAATATTTGAAGCCATTTAATGTTTTTATCTGGCATCGTATTCACATTAGAGTACATGCTAGTTCCCCTCACTTTAGACTTAAAGTGAGGGGTTGATAAATAATCCTCACGAAAATCTGACGACAACATAAGCTCGTTTATTGCATCCTGGTCTATATCGTTCTTAGATATTCTTGTGTTCACATTGATCAGCCTGTGTGCAAGAGCTTTCTCACCAGGCACTGTTGTGGTTCGGTTTAATCTTTGAAACAAAGACCCAGGGCCAAATATATCTAAATCATAAGAATATGGCGAGTGTATATCTATATATTCACTGCCGTCTTGAAAAGAAAACTCATTACCCAAATATCCAATCTCATCTTCGTAAAATTGTATCATCTGTTGGTTATGCTCTCTTTTTCTATCAACTCTATTATCTGCATACACAAAAAATAGATAAACAAGAAGGCATATGACCGAGAGAGACAACCATATATTAGGGAAACCATCCAGTCCATTCCATCCAGCAATAATCATAAGGCAAAATGATATTAATTTTCCCCAAACCAAAAGATGGCTTCTCTTAGATAAAACTCTTTGTGAAACCAATAGTTTATTAACCTTATCTACATAATATAATTTACTCATTCTTAGTTTAAAGGATTTATGTTATTGTCTTTTAGAAGACGATATGCGTGTGATTGGACAACATCTGAATAAACGTGGTGATGTATTTGGGGCAGAGTGCATATCTTGCCAAAAAGATACTTAATAAAGTATTTGTATAATGTTTTATCAGACCAAAATCCATAGTATATATTCTCAACAAAAGCACCAGACATCACTTTGGGATAATATGATGTTTGCTCTAGTTCAATAATTTTACTTCCTGTTTCTTTAGCTATTTCAACAGTCTTAAATATCCTTATTGCGTTTGAAAATACAATAAGGATATCAGTCGACAGAATAAGGATGTCAGCTGACGCGCTTATTGTATTTTTAGGAGTAATAATTGCGAATGTTTCTTTCTTAGGCTTACCTTATTATTTGCCGAAAAAACTCTTATTTTTGATCTAAAATGAATTTTTCTACTACGTGGGCAACGCCTTCTTCTTCGTTGGAGTAAGTGACGTAGTTAGCTTGTTTCTGAATCTCGCTTGGAGCATTGGCCATTGCAACGCCTAGACCTGCAAAATTTATCATACTTAGATCGTTATAGTTATCACCACACGCAATGATTTCTTCAGATTGTATGTGTAGTTCTGTGATAAGCCGGTTGAGCGATGTTGCTTTGTCAATACCTACGGGTACACATTCGAGGAAGTAGTCCGCAGAACGATATATATCTATCTTTCCTTTTAGTTGTTCAGCCAATTGTAGTTCTAATTGATGAAGAGGAGTGGGAGCGCCCACAATGAGACATTTATTAATAGGATATTCAATTTGTTGGAGGAAATCACTTGCTTCCTCTACTTTCATCTTGTTGATAGAAGCTTCAATTTGAACGTATTGATCTGTCTTTTTTGTTGCGATGATGCCCTCTCCCTTATAGGTTAATATTTCCAAGCCTGCTTCACGACTGCTATTGTAGAGTTTGGGAACAAGCGTTTCGTCGAGCGTTTGTTCAAATACTACCTTGTTGTTTTTGCAGTCAATAATACGCCCGCCATTGAATGCTAGAATATAGCCTTCAAAGCGTGGTAGCTCCAATTCTTCGGCGAGCGCAGTGATGCCATAAGTAGGACGGCCTGATGCGAGAACTACTTTCAGTCCTTGTTCTTGAGCTTTGATGAGTGCTTCTTTTGTGCGCGGCGTGATTTCTTTTTTCTCATTAGTTAGTGTTCCGTCCAAATCGAGAACGATTATTTTATATATCATCTATGCAATTTCTTTTTTGTGCTAAGTCGTGTTCAAGGAAGTAGTCTTACTCCCTTTGCTGCATTTGAGCCGTTTTTGCTTGTTGGGCACATTTCTATGACCTTTTGCTTTGTGGAGGAAGTCTAATCCTTTGTCGTTTTTTCTACTTTTTCTGTAATTATGGATTGAGTATTATTTAAGAATGGAGAAAATTCGGAATTCTTCTTCACCTGATTGTTTCTGAAAATTAGATGGCGAACACTTTTAGCATACACCAGTGGAGTACCAAAAGTATCAAACAGATTCTTTTCTATGGAAATGCGATTATGGTAGTAATTACGCTGGTTTTTAAGTTCCGGAATCTCTGGGTAGATGGAAATAATAGCGTTGGTAAATTGATATCTACTTGTGAGCGCATTGATGAAACGATTCCTCCGAATGATTACATTGTTCACAGGGCCACTTTCGTACCAACCGTTGGCATCTCCACTAAGAAGGATCGCAGAACCTGAAGTGTGGTCGAAAAGATTGTTTTCGCACAGGGTGTATTTGGGGCTACTGAAGAGTGCGCCTCGAGCACGATTATTGCGTATTGTATTACCCGAAAAAACGATAGAAGGAGTCCATTCAAGGTTTTCTATACAATCTGCATCAGATGGTATTGGATCACGAAAACTGATGAGGAAACTTTTCATTCCTTGCAATGTTACAGCATCTTGTGGACGGATCGCCGTGATAATATTTGTCTGTACAGAGTCAAGTGTGGAGGAGTTGATGAAGCGAATGCTGTCGCCCGTGTTTCCCCAATTAAACCCATACGCTTGACTATGCATGAAGGCGCAAATTGCAGTATGATCATCCTTGCGCTGAAGGATACGGAGATATACTCCATGTACGTTGATAGCATCGTCCATCATTCCCTCATATGTGCCTTTGCATGAAATAATTTTTCCGCGGCATTGCGAAAAGTGGGTGGCATCTGCTTGTGTGGAGAAATAGCGCCCTTGGGAAGGATATACATTAAAGCTGTTGAGGGTGATATCTGTACAACGCTGTGCGATAAGTCCCATTCCCCACGCATAGTTCACAGTGACATTTTGAAGCTTTGTATTTTTGCTCTCATTTAGAAAGATAGCGGGGCAGGGGCGATTGAAGTTGCGCATTGCTACAATATTTCCTGTTTTGAGTCGCAAGTCTTTCCAATTAGGTGCATAAAAGGTTTCTCCCCCTTGACGGCAGTTAAGAAGGTTTATGCCTAAATCGCCAGTGTTATAAAGAATGTGGCGTGTTTCTTTGTCGAAACCAATTCCCCAAGCAAAGTGGGAACGCCAGTTTTCTCCTTGTGTCTCAAAATATCCCTGTTCGGTAAAAAACCACTGATACTCTTTGTCTTTATGAGGAGATGGCGAGAGCTTAAAGCGAATTCCCGTGGTGTCACTTTTAACGATTTCTACTTGTTCTATCTGCGGATCAATAAAATCAATCGAAAAGTTTTTTAATGTGACATTCCCACAATAGTTCAATACTACAGGGAGTAAGGCTCCTTGGAAGAGAAATTGTGCTCCACCTCCGTCAATCGTAAGATTTTCGTAGTGGTTCAGATAGAAAATAGCCTTTCTCAAAGGCTGTTGGTCATGGTTTGAAATATAACATTCTATCTCTGGAGCTTCTTCTAGGCGAAAGTTATAGGTGCCTTTATCAAAGCGGAGAATAATTTCATCTTTATTTCCCAATTGGGGGGGATGGTTTTGGAGAAACTTTGTTAAGGCTGCAGTATTATCAGAGTTGTTGGGGCGAATACCGAATTGACTCATTTTATATACTACTTTACGCGCCATCAAGGGAAAGCACAAAAGAAGTAAAAAGGAAAGAGCGAGAGTTTTTTTCATTTTGAATTAAAGAGAGGATGTTATAAGTTATAGATCAGCATCTTTAAATGAATGTTACATCTTATTGATTCTGTCCTTCCGCCTCAATGCGAAGAATCCCACCTGTTTCTGGAGAAAAGGTGATATGTGTTTTCATTTTCTTATTAAATAAATCACCTCCAAGATGTTCAATACGGCCGAGTTGTGCAACAGGTGTTTCTAAATTTGTATATATTTGTTTGTCATCAAAAATCTTAACTTGGGCTACGGCAGGAACAACGTATCGAACATCGTCTTCTTGTTTTTTCTGTGTAGTTTCAACCGCTTGGGGAAGATTCTCAAGAGAGGTCATACAGATATAGACAGGTAGACCTTCTGTATCGTCTTGATTGAGTAGACCACGTTGAGAGGAAAAGCGGCAGAGTATTCCTTTTTCAATAGGAACATTGAGTACACAATTTACAGTACTGACGCGAGTTTCAGAAGTACGTGTTCCAAGGAAAAGTTTTAGAAGTCCTGCTTCTTGTTTGTCTAAACTTGCCATCATTAGTTTTAATTGCTCGCCATCTTGCGGCATAAAGTCAGCTTCTCCTTTAGCCAAAGCAGAGCGGCTTTCACGAATATTGAAAATCTCTTCGGCAGTGAGTTGAGCTAGTTTATCGATATTGCCAGCAGCAAGCATTTCCTGTGTTCCAAAGTTTTCAGCGGTATCTACAACAACCTGTGTGATGGAAGGTTGCGTAAGTTCTCCTGGCAATCGTATAGCAGTATTGATTCCTAATAAGAGCCCTTCGCGTGTGAGGCTTACAAGAGGGGCAGAGGTACGTGGCTTCAACTTGATGGTATAGGCTTGGCTCTTATCTGGTGTGCCATAGGGCTCAATGCGTACACTCTGAATCGTCCATTCATCATAGGCCTCTTTCGACACATTGTTTTGGCGCAGATATACTTCCGCGTATGCAGCTAAGCGTCCCGGCTTGTATGAGGTGCGCGTCATTGTTACTACAATGTGGAATGCTGTTTTAGGTAGAAAGTAAGTAATACCATTCTCTGTTATCCCTGGTTGGTAGGGAGTTACTTCTGTTTGTGCGGTTGATAAAAGACTGTAAAAACAGCAAAGTAAAAATGCGAAAAACTTTTTCATTTCAAAATCAAAAAATCTGGTGAAGGTGCCTTTTCAGCATCTTTGGCTGAAAGTTGCAAGAAGGCTTCTGGGATTGCTTCAATAATGTCAGAAGCAATGAGTGAGGTTTCGCCCAGTTTGTTAGCAGCAATGTCACCTGCTAATCCGTGTATATATACTCCCAATCTGCAAGCTTCCGTCTGTGTGTATTTTTGTGCTAATAAAGCGCATATAATACCTGTAAGGACATCGCCACTACCTGCTGTTGCCATTCCGCTGTTACCTGTAGAATTGAAGAATGTTTTGCCTTCGGGCGTGCAAATTGCCGTGAAATGTCCCTTAAGGATAATGAAGAAACTATGCTTTACTGCCATTTCTTGTGCTTCGGTAAGCGCAGAATAGGAGTCGGTGCAATGAGAACCGATGCGCTGCATTTCTCGAAAATGCGGTGTAAGAATGGTATCAGAAGGGATTTGTTGTATCCAGCCTTTATGGTCGGCTAAAATATTAAGGCCGTCTGCATCAATAACTAAAGGGATGCGAGTGCGTCTCACCTGTTCAATAAAAGCTACGGCAGTGTCGTGGCTCGTTCCAAGGCCTGGACCTATAGCTAAAGCGTTATAGTCATCTGTATTGATAGGCGCCGAAAAATATTTCTCGTGGCTATCGAGATTTAGCACTGCTTCTGGAACCGCTATTTGTAGGATGTTGTTGTTGCGATGAGGAGTTCGGACTGTGACTTTTCCTACACCGCTACGAAGACAAGCACGGGTTGCAAGAATTGCTGCACCTGCCATTCCGTACGTACCTGCAATAAGGAGAGAATGACCGAAGCTCCCTTTGTGTCCAAAAGAATCGCGCTCTCGTATAATATTCTTAATGTCTTCTTTATCCGTGAATTCATAGTTAGAATCTAATCCTTTACTTTTTCCATCTGAGAGGCCGATATCTGCCACTATGAGCTTACCCACAAATTCGTGGTTGTCGGCCATCAGTTGAGCGATCTTAGGAGCACCAAAAGTTATCGTTGTATTTGCCCGCACGATATGGTTGCGTACGTTCTGTGCATTGTTCTCGCACATAAGTCCAGAGGGCATATCAATACTAACAATGTGCGCTGGAGACGCATTGAAGAATTGCACCAAAGCTCCAAAACCTCCGTTGAGTGGCTTGTTGAGTCCAGTTCCGAAAAGGCCATCAACAATAACGGCATCTTCAGAAAGCTGTGGAGGCTCAAACTTTTCAGTAATCTCTGTAAAGTTTACATTGGGGCATTCAGCCAACCGATTGCGATTTGCTTCGCAGTTGCTACTTAGTCCTTTGCCTATATTGAAGAGATAAGCCGTGACGTTGTTGCCTTCTTTTGCTGCTAGCAAGCGAGCTACAGCTAATGCGTCTCCACCATTGTTGCCTGGTCCTGCAAAGATGACGTAGCGGGAATAGCTAAGGCTCGAAAGGTATAGACTGACGTATTGAGCAGCACGTTCCATAAGATCTATGGATTTTATATTCTGTTCTTGAATGGTAGCTGCATCAATGTCGGGCAACTGTTGTTGAGAAAAAATCTTCATAGTTTTTGTTTTGGACGTATCAGTGAATTGCTACTCTTTTAGTTTTTAGAAATTCCACCAATGCTTTTTCTTGCGAGGTTCTTTCCTGGTGGCATGGCCGAGTTGCTCTTCTATGTATTGCTCGTAGCTAATATGTCGAGAAATCATTTGATAAATGGCTCCCCAATCGGGCAACCCTCCTACATTACGATCATCTATGAAGCAATCTACTTTGAGTTTGCGACTATAATGTTTGTTCGATCTTCGCTCCGCATCATGGTCTTCGGTATTATCCTCATCTAAATATCCATTAACAGCATAGAAGCGAACGCCATGTTCGGCACACCAATCAATAGCTTCTTGCTGGAGATCTCCCTCACGCACTGTCCACAGGATGAGCTTATGACCATCCTCCATAAGCTGGCGGAGTGTGGCGGTAGCAAATGGAATTTCTTTTCCGATAGTTGGATAGCGGTGCTCAACGATTGTGCCATCAAAATCTACTGCTATAATCATTCTTGTTTTTTGTTTTATTATTTCTAATCTTAATATTTCTGTTCTGTATAGGGGTTTATCCTTATTCTTGACGGAGCTGCTTCAATGTGAATATAGGCTCGAAATGGGGATAGCTTACTATCCTTTGCTGCTTTAACAAAACTCTGTCCTTCATTGCCTAAGAAATAGGCTTCGTCTGTTTGATTTATTTTTAGTGCCCCGTAGTTACTACGGAAAGCTGCTTTAGGAGCCATATCTGTGATAAAATCCCCTCCCGTATTTGTCAGGATCAATATAGTTTTAGCTCCAGTACTCCGAATGATGACTGGGACATTGGCAGTTATTGTATTTGTGGGAGTAAATTTCAACTGGCTATCAGCATAGCTTTGTAACTCTTCAGCTTGAAATCCATCTGGTACTACTGCCGTAAAAGGAATACAAAGTGTCTCCCAATTCTTATCGATGAGTTGGCGTGAGTAAGTTAGTTGTCCTGCATCAGCATTAAGACTTTTTCCTATGCTTACTTCCGACCTGTCTGTCAGTTCGCCTCCTCGGATTAGTTGTTTGTTTGTTGCTATTAAAGTCCAACTTGTAGGAATGCTACCGATTTGATCTTCCGCTATATAAGTTATTTGATTTGAGGTCTTACTTCTTTTCTTGAAAGATTGCGGATAGCGTGGGAGAGTAATATGCGATAGATCTAAATTACCCCCTTCTTCCCATTCTATATTGGCCAAAAGACTTGCGCTCCATCCTCCTTGCAAAATACGAAGACCTTCTTTTATTTCACTCGTGGGATTATTTTGTACCTTTCTGAAAATACAGGTATTACCATCTTGGACCTTGCTGCTTAGAAAGAAAACTCCATCTTTTTCCAAAAGAAATCGGGGGCTAGCTTCAAGTGTTGCTATTCTTCCATTTAGGATTTGCCACAAGTTTTCAGCTTTTTCATTGGAGAGATTATATTGTAGATATGCTTCAGATATATCCATAAGCATAAAATGCTCATTGTTTACTTTTGCTGTCCATACAGAATAATCACCAGAAGCCAAGCTACCATCGCAGAGCAGAACATCTGAGACATCAACTGATGGAGCCTTATGTAAAAGCTGATTTTGTGTTGAGGTAATAGCAACGCGTTGGCCATTGGCTGGAAGTGTAGCTTCGCCTTTTTTTTCTTCTGCCGGACCAGCATATTTATAGAGTATTACACCTGGCTTGTCTGCTCCTGTTTTTGTGAAATAACCAAAATAAGAAGAGTTTGCATCATAGACAGCAAGCCCAATGGAGCGTTCTTTGTCAGTATTATTACAGATAAGAAAACGATTTCCTTCATAGCCTTTAATAGTCCATGTATCTCCATTATTAGGATCACTGAGGTATAGGTCTCTAGCTTTCGCAGAAATAGCTTTTTTCTTGTCAGATGTAAGGATGGAAAATCCTTGAGCTTTCGTATGGAGTGTCCAAACTTCGGCCGCATTATTAGGAGAAAGAATAGAGGGAATACCGTTAGGAATAAGGCGAGCTTGTAGTTTGTTTTTATTTTCCTTATTCGTCATGGTGTAAAGGCTTTCATCTTTCGTGTCTGTACCTCCTATGAGGATAAAAGCACCATCTTGCAGATCGTCTAACGAAGTGATTCGGACAAATGTTGCAGACGAAAAGTCGGGGAGACCTTTCGTCTGTGCAAAAGTAGGACTGCATATAATAAATAGCAGAGCTACTAGAAATTGAGATAGCTTAGTAAGCATACTTTTCTTCTTAATTTTCAATGAGTTTTAGCAGGTATTGCCCATACTCATTTTTCTTCATTGGTTCAGCAATTTCTTGCAATTGTTCTGCTGTAATCCATCCCATTTCATATGCAATTCCTTCGAGGCATCCAACCTTTAGTCCCGTACGTTTTTCGATGACTTCAATATAGGTGCTTGCTTCGCTGAGTGAGTCGTGAGTTCCAGTATCTAGCCATGCAAAACCTCTGCCAAGTGTCTGAACCATCAGTTCATTATCGTTGAGAAAGCGTTCATTGACAGTGGTGATCTCCAATTCTCCACGTTTTGAAGGTTTAATGGTCTTGGCAACATTGACAACCTTATTAGGGTAGAAATAGAGTCCCACCACCGCGTAGTTTGATTTAGGTTGAGTTGGTTTCTCTTCAATACTTACAGCTTTACCTTCATCATTAAACTCTACAACACCATAGCGCTGCGGGTCATTAACATGATAGCCAAAGACGGTGGCTTTACTTTCCTTTTTTGCATTGTGAACAGCTTCAATAAGAAGCTGACGGAAGTCGTTGCCATGAAATATGTTGTCGCCTAGCACAAGGCACACACTGTCGTTTCCAATAAATTCTTCGCCAATTATGAAAGCTTGAGCCAAGCCGTCGGGACTAGGCTGTTCTGCATAGCTGATATTTACGCCATAGGAAGAACCATTTCCTAAGAGTCGTTTGAATCCGGGGAGATCCTGTGGAGTAGATATGAGTAATATATCGCGTATTCCAGCAAGCATTAGTACGGAGATGGGATAGTACACCATGGGCTTGTCGAAAATGGGTATAAGTTGTTTACTAATACCTTTTGTTATAGGATAGAGGCGAGTACCACTACCACCTGCAAGAACAATTCCTTTCATAGTTTGGGTATAATCTATTTCCGCAAAGTTAAAATAAAAATGATGAAGAAAAAAGAAAACTTATTTTTTTGTACTTCTGTATGATAAAATCAGGAAGATGACAAAGTATTGTTTTTACAGAGCATCGTTTAGAAGTTTTAAAAACAGCAAGCCCCAAGTTAAACTTGGGGCTTGCTGTTTTTGTATGTGTGAATGAAGAGTTTAATGAGCAGCCATAAATTCTTCTAGGAATCGTTTGTCGTTTTCAGAGAACAAGCGAAGGTCGCGAACACGATAGAGCAAGTTAGCAATGCGTTCAAGGCCTAATCCGAAAGCGTAACCAGTGTATTTCTTGCTGTCAATACCATTGAGTTCAAGAACATTTGGGTCTACCATTCCGCAACCAAGAATCTCTACCCAGCCTGTGCCTTTACACAGTACACAATCATGATCGCCATGACGACCGGTACCTCCACAGATATGGCAACTAATGTCCATCTCTGCACTAGGTTCGGTGAAAGGGAAATAACTTGGACGCATACGTATCTTTGTTTCGGGGCCGAATAATTCACGGGAGAATGTCAGCATAACCTGCATGAGATCGGCGAAAGAAACTTTTTCGTCAATGTAAAGGCCTTCTAACTGATGGAAGAAGCAATGAGCACGACTGCTGATTGCCTCATTGCGATAAACACGTCCTGGGCAAATTACGCGAATAGGCGGCTGTGTTTTTTCCATGACGCGTGCTTGAACGGAGCTTGTATGAGAGCGGAGTACTATGTCGGGATGCTGTTCTACAACAAATGTGTCCTGCATATCGCGCGCTGGATGGTCTGCAGCAAAGTTCATAGAAGAAAATACGTGCCAATCGTCTTCAACTTCAGGTCCTTCTGCCATCGTGAAGCCCATTCGGTTGAAAATATCAATCAAGCGATCACGAACGAGACTGATAGGGTGACGTGTTCCTATCTCAATCGGATAGGGTGTGCGCGTCAAATCAAGATCGTTATGGTCGTCTTCCTGAATGGCTAAGCTCTGTCGGAGAGAATTGATTTTGTCTTGAAAAGCTGTTTTTACTTCGTTTATGCGCATACCTAATTCTCGCTTCTGCTCATTGGGAACATTGCGGAATTCTGTTATCAAGTCATTGATTACACCTTTTTTACTTAGGTATTTAATGCGTAAAAGTTCCAATTGTTCAGCATTTTTCGCTTTCAAATCCTCGACATGTGCAAGGAGCTCTTGTATTTTTTCTGCTAACATTGCGTTTATTTTTTCTAAGGCGCAAAATTAACTTATTCTGTTAGAAGTGCCAAATAAAATCATTATCTTCGCGGGCATTATAAAGAAACTCGATTCGTATATGAAATGTTTTTTAGGACTTTTCTCAGTTCTTCTCCTCTTGTTTTCTTGTGGAGGAAATAAACCCTCAGAGCAAAAAAATGTAATGAGAGAGGACACTACTGTAGTAAAAGACATACCAGCAGATTCACCCCAACTATCTGAAGCAGAACCGCCTGTAGCGGCCGATGGCGTTTTTGACGATTTTGCTTTCAATTTTATGTCGAACCGCCGTTTTCAATCGGAGCGAATTTTATTTCCCTTGAAATATGTTGTTGATGGGAAAGACACACAGATAGAAATGGACAAGTGGACATTTGACCCGCTTTATTCTAAGAAAGAAATTTATACGATGATTTTTGATTCGAAGAAATCGATGAAAAATCAGAAGGATCCTGATCTTGCTCATGTAGTAGTGGAATGGATTTACTTGACAAAGAATAGAGTGAAGCAATATGTTTTTGATAAAACAGAGGGTCGCTGGATGATGACCTCTTTAATTGACGAACAGCTTAAAGAAAATGAAAATAGTGATTTCCTTAATTTCTATAAGCAGTTTTCAAGTGATCGCTCTTATCAGATAAAGCATATCCAGAGCCCTTTCTCTCTTATTTTGCAAGACCCAGATACTTATAAACCTATTTCTGGTGTGGGAGATCCTGTTCAGTGGCAAGATTTTGCGCCAGAACTTCCAAAAGGGGTGATTACTAATATAAATTACGGACAGAAATATACAAATTCGAAGCAGCGTCTGCTAATGGTTGCAGCTTCGGATGGTGCGATGTCTAGTATTATTACCTTCAAAAAAGTTCGTGGACAGTGGATGGTAACACGTTTGGAAAATAATTGAGGATGTTTAAGCAGCAAAATTACTCTTTATTGAAGCACAATACGTTTGGCATTGATGCACATTGCCGGATGTTTATTGAATACAACTCTGTTGAAGAATTGTGTGAATTGCTTTGTGATACAAATCTACCTAAACCATTGTTTCATATAGGTGAGGGAAGTAACCTTCTGTTTACGAAAGATTTTGACGGAACGATTTTCCACTCTTGTATCTTGGGAAAAGAAATTGTAGAGGATGCTGTGGATTCGGTTCTTCTCAAGGTTGGAGCGGGCGAAGATTGGGATAATTTTGTGGACTGGACTCTAAATTATGGCTTTTATGGTTTGGAAAATTTGTCCCTTATTCCTGGCGAAGTGGGTGCAAGTGCTGTACAAAATATTGGAGCTTATGGCGCAGAAGCTGAACAGTATATAGAAAAAGTTGCAGCAGTATGTCTAGCTACTGGAGAATCTCGTATCTTTCTGAAAGAGGAATGTGACTACGCATATCGTAGTAGTATTTTTAAGCATGCTTTACGTGGACAATATATTGTTACTCATGTGTATTATCGTCTTCAAAAAACTTTCCAAATAAATCTAACTTATGCTGCATTGTGTAGGGAACTAGAATCGAGAGGTTTGGCAGAGGCTAATGTGACAGCGCGCGAAGTACGCAATATTATTGTAGAAGTGCGTCGCAATAAATTACCAGATCCCAAAGAGATAGGAAGTGCTGGTTCTTTCTTTATGAATCCCATTGTTAGCGAAAAGATGTTTCAGGAGTTGTTGAGCATCTATCCTGAAATTCCTTATTATAAGATGCCTACAGGTGTTAAGATTCCCGCAGGTTGGCTTATTCAGCAGGTGGGTTGGAAAGGGAAAACTCTCGGTCGTGCAGGTGTTTATCCTAAACAAGCCTTGGTGCTCGTCAATTTGGGTGGTGCAAGTGGAGAAGATATTATGAGCTTGAGTAATAAAATAATACATGATGTTCAACAGCAATTTGAAATTGAACTAAAGCCTGAAGTAAATTTCATCTGAAATAGACTTTATAAATATGAAACTGACCTTTTTCGGGACAGGAACAAGTAGCGGCAATCCATCCCTCGGGTGTGATTGCCGTGTTTGTTCTTCTGACGATCCACGTGATCGGCGTTTACGCACTTCTGCCTTATTGGAAACAGAGCGAGGAACTCGTGTTTTGATTGATTGTAGTCCAGATTTTCGTTATCAAATGCTGCGTTGGATTTCAACGCTTACAGTGGATAGTCCTTTTCGTAGTTTTTTATCAAAAGCAAAGCAGAGTAATTGTATCCCGCAATTGATAGACGGAGTCTTGGTGACGCACTTTCATTATGACCACGTGGGAGGATTGGACGACTTGCGACCTTTCTGTATAGCTCAACCAATGCCAATTTATGCCGACGCAAAGACATGTGATTATATACGAGACAAATATCCTTATTGCTTTTATGAGTCAGAATATACATTTGTTCCTCGTTTTCATACAATTAAACTTTTTCCATTAAAGTCTTTTAGAATTAGAGAACTCTCTGTTCTTCCTCTTCAAGTGTTGCATGGCCAGATGCCCATTTTAGGTTTCCGAATAGGGAAGATGGCATATCTTACGGATTTAAAAACCTTGCCCGAAGAAAATCTATCATATCTTCATGGTTTAGATACTTTGGTTATTGATGCCTTGCAGCGAGGTGGCAATCATCCTACTCATGAAAATATACAAGATGCTTTAGCTCTGGTAGAACGCCTTGCACCGCGTCGAACATATTTGATTCATATGAGCCATAATGCAGGCTGTCATTCCGAAGCTCAGGCTTTTTTACCTCCTTCCGTATCTTTTGCCTATGATGAATTAGCGGTAGAAATCCCCGAGTAAGAATAATTTATATGATTTGAGCGGTAGAAAGTAGGCAAAATGCTTCTTTTTATTTAACTTTGCTGCGGTAACATAGGCTTTAGCCTCGTTGAAAACTGCGGAATGAAGAAGTTAATACACATTATGTGGTACGTTTATGGCGCACTTGTCACTATATGCGTTCTTGGTGTGGTTTCGATAAAGCAGGGATGGATTGGTTATATGCCTCCCTTGGATGAACTAAATGATCCTATTGACAAATACGCCTCCCAAATCTTTTCGGCCGATGGAAAGATGCTTGGGACATGGTCTCAAAAGGAAAACCGCATCTTTGTACCCAAAGATAGCATTTCCCCTCATATGTTTGAAGCCTTAGTAGCTACGGAGGACTCACGTTTCTATGACCATTGTGGTATAGATGGTCGAGCGTTGTTACGTGCCATAGTTAAGCGAGGTTTTATGGGGCAGCGTAGTGCTGGTGGAGGCTCTACGATCACACAGCAGCTTGCTAAGCAATTATATTCTTCTACAGCTTCAAATACTTTACAACGTTTGTTTCAAAAGCCTATAGAATGGGTTATTGCTGTAGAGCTAGAGCGTCATTATACGAAAGAGGAAATAATAACGTTGTATCTGAATTATTTTGATTTCCTACATAATGCAGTTGGTATAAAGACCGCGGCAAAAGTCTATTTCAATAAAAGCCCCAAAGACTTGTCCGTATCTGAGTGTGCAATGCTTGTGGGAATGTGTAAGAATCCTGCTTACTTTAATCCTGTGCGTGAGCCAGAGAGAGTTCAAGAGCGCCGTAATGTTGTGCTTGATTTGATGGTCAAAGGAGGATATATCTCTGTTGCAGAGTCGGAAAGTCTAAAGTCTACAGATTTGGGACTTCACTTTCGTCGTATAGACCATAAAGATGGCCAAGCTGCCTATTTGCGTGAGTATCTCCGACGTATTATGATGGCCGAAAAGCCCCAAAGAAAAGATTATATGGCTTGGCAAGAGCAGCAATACTATCAAGATAGTCTTTCTTGGGAAAAAGATCCACTTTATGGGTGGTGTAAGAAGAATTCCAAACGTGATGGCTCTAATTATAATATTTATACAGATGGGCTTCGTATAATTACGACAATTGATAGTCGTATGCAGCAGGATGCAGAAGAGGCTGTCTATGGCCATGTTGCCAATTATTTGCAGAAACAATTTAATAAAGAGAAGAGGGGAAGTGCTAATTTCCCCTACACGTCGTCAATTTCCCAGCGTCAGTTACGTTCTATCTTAGCCCGTTCTGAACAACAGAGCGATCGTTATCGTGCTATGAAGGCAGCAGGAGCTTCTGATGAAGAAATCCGCAAAGCTTTTCATACGAGGACTGATATGACTGTATTCTCTTACCATGGGGAGATAGACACCGTTATGACCCCATTGGATTCAATCAAATACTACAAATCTTTCTTGCGTGCTGGCTTAGTTTCTATTGAGCCCCAATCGGGCTATGTGAAGGCCTATGTTGGAGGACTTGATTTTACACATTTCCAGTACGATATGGCAATGGTGGGGCGTAGGCAAGTAGGTTCTACTATGAAGCCCTTTGTTTATGCGATGGCAATGGAAGATGGGCTTGAACCGAATTATATGGTGCCTAATGTTCAACGCTCTTATGGTAGTTGGACTCCACGGAATGGTAGTCGCCGTCGTTATGGTGAACAAGTACCGCTGAGTTGGGGGCTTGCTCAATCTAATAACTGGGTGACGGCAAACTTGATGGCTCAGGTAGACCCTTCAGGGCATAGACTGATTGATTTCTTACGTGAGGGAGGTATTTCTACTTATAAGCTCTATCCTTCAATGGTGCTATGCCTTGGTCCATGTGAAATTACTGTTGGCGAATTGGCAAGTGCTTACACTATGTTTGTAAATAAAGGTATTCGTTGTGCACCATTACTTGTGTCCCGCATAGAGGATAGTCAAGGGAATATCTTGGCTGAGTTTACTCCGCGCATGAATGAAGTTATCTCGGAGCAGAGCAGCTACAATATGCTGAGGATGCTTGAAGGAGTTGTTAATAGTGGTACGGCCGGCCGGCTGCATTATAAATTCAAGCTTGAAGGTCCATTGGCCGGTAAAACAGGTACGACCAATAATAATGCTGATGGCTGGTTTGTTGGTATTGTCCCACGCCTCGTAACTGCTTGTTGGGTAGGAGGTGAAGATCGCGATATTCATTTTAATTCTACAGCAATGGGGCAAGGTGCAGAGACGGCCCTTCCTATTTTTGCTTATTATCTCACAAAGATTTACCGGAATCCTGCTTTGGGTTACTCGCCTAAAGAGAAATTTCCCTATGAGCAACTAACGAAGTCTGTTGGGGGGAGAGAAAAAACTTCTTCTTCAATTTCTGATGATTCTTCCTCAGATAATGCGGAAGAGCAAAATGGAGAAAAGTCTGTACCGGCACCTCATGGGAAGTCTCAAGTAACGGGGGAACACTTATTTGATTAACGTATGAAATTTTTAGCTTTAATTCCTGCACGATATGCCTCAACACGTTTTCCTGCTAAACCTTTGGCCCGTTTAGGAGGAAAGTATATCATTCAGCGTGTATATGAAGGTGTCAGTAAAGTATTCTCAGATGCTTATGTTGCTACGGACGATAAACGCATTTACGATGTTGTTTTGAGTTTTGGCGGAAATGCAGTAATGACAAGCATGGAGCATAAGAGTGGAACAGATCGTTGTTTTGAAGCTTTGCAGAAGTTAGAAGCCAAAGGCAATAAATATGATGTTGTTGTGAACATTCAAGGTGATGAACCCTTCATAGCTGCATCTCAATTGGAGAGTATAAAAGATTGCTTTGATAATTCCCTGACTCAAATCGCTACTTTGGTGAAACCTTTTGCTTCAGATGCTCCACTTTCTGAATTACTAAATCCTAACTCTCCCAAGGTTGTGCTGAGCAATGAAGGCAATGCGCTTTATTTTAGTAGAAGTGTTATTCCATATCTGAGAAATGTTCCACAAGAAGAGTGGTTGCAACATCACACTTTCTACAAGCATATAGGACTTTATGCATATCGTGCTGACATTTTAGCCACGATAACATCACTTCCTCAAGGAAATCTTGAACAATGTGAGTCACTCGAACAACTTCGCTGGTTGGAAGCAGGGCTAGCCATAAAGGTGAAGGAAACAAATATAGAAACCATCGGCATTGATACTCCTGAAGATTTGCAGCTTGCCGAAGATTTTCTTTCAAATAATCAGTAAAATATGAATATCCGCAATAGCATATTAATATCCCTAATTTCCTTTTCTGCTCTCACAGCCGGAGCTCAAAAGATACAAGTCGGTTCTTTTGTTTTTCGTGATGGATCGGTTTATACAGGCGACCTCTTTAGTGGTAAACCTAATGGACATGGCAAAACAGTTTTCAAAAATGGAGATATATACGAAGGAAGTTATTTGAAAGGCAAGAGACAAGGTACAGGTACTATGGTTTATGCCACAGGAGAGAAGTACGAAGGTCAATGGTTTCAAGATTTGCAGCATGGCCGTGGAGTATATTATGCTTTAAATAATAATCGTTACGATGGACTTTGGTTTAAGAATACCAAGGATGGCCAAGGCATAATGTACTATTACAATGGCGATGTCTATAATGGTACTTGGAAAGAGGATAAGCGTAGTGGTCAAGGAACTTACACCTATAAGAGCGGTGCTTTTTACAAAGGAATGTGGGCGGATGATAAAAAGGAAGGAACTGGGATCTTTGACTGGAAAGATGGTTCCAAGTATGAAGGTTCTTGGTCTGGTAATTTACGTAATGGCCGCGGTACTTTTTTCTATGCGAATGGAGATAACTATTCAGGTGAATGGAAAAATGATATGCAAGATGGGAAAGGCATCTATAAGTTTAAGAATGGTGATGTCTACGAAGGACAGTATCTCCAAGGAGAGCGCACTGGCGAAGGAGTCTTTACTTATGCTAATGGGGACCGTTATGTTGGACAATTCCTCAATGGTGAGCAGAGTGGACAGGGGACTTACACTTGGAAAGGACAAGCATCTTATACGGGGCAATGGAAAAGCAATAAGCGAAATGGATATGGCACATACAAATCAAAAAATAGCTATGAATACCAAGGCTATTGGAAGGATAATATGATGGATGGTGAAGGTGTTCTACGTATGCAATCAGGCGAAAAGTATAAAGGCATATTCCGCAACAATAAAAAAAACGGAAAGTTCACTGTTATCTATGCTGATGGCTCTCGTTTTGATGGTTCTTTCATGGATGATGAGAAGGATGGTAAATATGTAGAATACGACCGTAATGGAAATCTAACTTCAAAAGGAATTTACAGTTACGGGCGCAAACAATAGCACGAAATTAACTGAGGAGGGCTCTTGTCTCTCCTCTCTCTCTTTATATATTTGTATAAAGCACTTTAGTTAATAACCTTTTAACGCAATCTGTCCAATCAAGTATTTGTGCGGAAGGGCTAATTTGATTATTATGAAACAAAAAAGCAAATTCTTGAAACTCGTGAAGAAAGATTCATGGTTAGAGCCTTATAATGATGCCATTCAAGGTCGCCATGATCAGGTGTTATGGAAGCTCAATCAGCTTACCCAAGACGGAAAAACTAGTCTTTCTGATTTTGCAGATGGACATCTCTATTTCGGTTTACATCGCACTGATCGAAATTGGGTTTTTCGTGAATGGGCACCCAATGCCACTAGAATTTTTCTCATAGGTGACTTCAATGGTTGGAAAGAATCAGAGGCTTATGAGCTAAAACCTATTGGCACTTCTGGCAACTGGGAGGTAAACCTTCCGTTATCTGCTATGAAGCATGGTGATCTTTATAAAATGAAGGTCTATTGGGATGGAGGCTCAGGTGAGCGTATTCCTGCCTGGTGTCAGCGCGTAGTACAAGATGATGATACGAAGATTTTCTCTGCGCAGGTTTGGGAACCAGCTGAGAAGTATGTATTTAAAAAGCAAAATTTCCGTCCTAAGCGCAATCCTCTTCTTATTTATGAGTGCCACATAGGAATGGCACAGGATGCAGAGCGTGTAGGCACTTACAATGAGTTTCGCGAGAACGTCCTTCCGCGTATTATTAAGGATGGTTATAACTGTATCCAGATAATGGCAATCCAGGAGCATCCCTACTATGGAAGTTTTGGTTATCATGTCAGCAGTTTCTTTGCAGCTTCTAGTAGGTTTGGTACGCCAGAAGAACTCAAGCAGCTAATTGATGAGGCCCACAAACATGGCATCGCCGTTATTATGGATTTAGTGCAAAGTCATGCAGTCAAGAATGAAGTCGAAGGCCTTGGAAATCTTTGTGGTGATCCTCATCAGTTCTTTTATTCTGGCGAGCGTCGCGAACATCCAGCTTGGGACAGTCTTTGTTTTGATTATGGAAAGAATGAAGTTATTCACTTTCTTCTCTCTAACTGCAAGTATTGGCTGACAGAATTTAATTTTGACGGCTTCCGCTTTGATGGTGTCACTTCGATGCTCTATTATAGTCATGGACTTGGAGAGTCTTTTAATGGTTATGGTGACTATTTTAATGGGCATCAAGACGGCAATGCTATCACTTATCTCACATTAGCTAATCTCTTGATTCATGAAGTCAAGCCTTCAGCCTTTACTATCGCTGAGGAAGTGAGCGGTATGCCTGGTCTTGCTGCGCCGTTTAAGGATGGCGGTTATGGCTTTGATTATCGTATGGCCATGAATATCCCCGACTTTTGGATTAAGTTGATAAAAGAGTTTCGCGATGAAGACTGGAAGCCAAGTTCTATCTTTTGGGAGCTTACAAACCGTAGAGCAGATGAGCATAATATCAGCTATTGTGAAAGCCATGACCAAGCACTTGTGGGCGACAAAACGATTATCTTCCGCTTGATAGATTCTGATATGTATTGGCATTTCCGAATTGGTGATGAGACCATTGGTGTGGATCGAGGTATTGCTCTACACAAAATAATACGTCTCTTAACTGCATCAACCATCAATGGCGGTTATCTTAACTTTATGGGTAATGAATTTGGTCATCCAGAATGGATTGATTTTCCGCGTGAAGGAAATGGGTGGAGCTATAAGTATGCACGTCGTCAGTGGAACTTGGTTGACAACAAAGAATTGTGTTATCAGTATTTGGGCGAGTTTGATCGTTTAATGCTCGAACTTCTCAAATCGGAACGTAATTTCCAGAAGTTGCCGGTTGTTGAGGTATGGCACAATGACGAAGATAAGGTTTTGGCTTATAGTCGTGGTGATCTTTTGTTTGTCTATAACTTAAATCCTCAGCGCAGTTTCACGGACTATGGTTTTCAAGTTCCTGAAGGTACTTATTATATAGCTCTTAATACTGACTCCTATTCTTTTGGGGGGCGTGGTATTATTGGCGATTGTAAGTCCGTATTAACTGATCCAGATCCTTTGCTCAAGAAATATGGCAAAGGCTGGTTGCGCCTCTACATTCCAGCGCGCAGTGGTATAGTTTTGCGCAAAGTAGCTAAGGGAAAACGTTAGATTTATGTAGACGGGAATTTTAATCTCTAATAAGATTGTATTCTCATGAATATAGCAGATTATATCAGACGTAAGAGAGTGCGTGCAATCTTGTGCGCACTCTTTATGGTCTTTGCCACGGTCTATGTTCTTTCCTATGAATGTGATGTAATAGTATTCACTTTTAATAAATTATTGGGAAAAGATAATTTCTACGATACATCTTTAGGTCCATGGCTTCTTATTTTTTCGCTTCTATTCTTGCAACGATTGGTCAGCAAAACTATCTATTTTCGTGATCGCCACTATACTCTCACTTTTTTGCCTTCTGCCATTGTTGCCGTCTTGCTTACATCTTTTGTGCCTTATTGCAATTGGATTTCTTTGCTTGTTACGCTGCTCTGTCTAACCTTTTGGATTGTTCAGCATCGCATTGATTATCGTAGACGCGAGAAGGATCGTAAGCGAGCTAGCTATCGTTTGGTACCCCGCCTCACCTGGCATTGTATGTGGCTCTTAGCACTTATTGCTTATATGGGGTTTGCTGGAAATGCAGATACTTATTTCCATCAAGAACTCAAGATGGCGCGACTCATTTCTGACGGACACTATCGAAGTGTGGTAGATTTCTCCGTAAATCCTCCTGGCACTTCGATTATCACAGCCATGCGAGCTTATGCTCAAAGCCGTTCTGGAAAGAGCATTGCTGACGAACTTTTCCGCTATCCATTGCAAAACGTTGGAGATAGTGTATTGCTGCTTCAGCATCGTGATGCAAAGCGTACTCCCTTTCAAGCATCAGCCATTTTCCAGCAAATTGGAATCTGGCCGCATAGGGGAGAGTCTATATCTCAGTATTTGGAACGAGGGGCAAAGTTCCGTCCTTATGCTTTATTCACCCCCGGGCGCGACTATTACCTCTGTGCCCTTTTGCTCAATAAGCAAATAGATCGTTTTGTGAGTGAGTTTCACAAGTATCATACTTTGAGCGATACGCTCTCTATGCCTCGTGCTTACGCTGAAGCTCTAATTCTCTATCAGCGCATTCGTTCTAACAGACAGGTTCAGTATAAAAATGAATTGTTGGCAGCTAATTATCAAGATTTCATAGATAAGCGTAATAATTATCCCTCTGAGTACGAACGCGCCAATGTCTTGGCAGTTCTATACGGTGATACCTATTGGTGGTACTATTATTATAGTAATTTGAAATAACAGCTATGTAAGTTATTCATAGCTGTTTGTTCTCCGGCGTTTTTTGATTCCGCTTTTACAGGAGATAGAGCTTTCCGACTTATTTATTGCTTGCAGACCTATTTATTGACAAAACGTTTTTCTAATCTAGCGTGAGAAGTTCCTCTCTTTTTCAAAAAACATCTTTGTGTAGCCTTGATTTTTCATGAAGATAGGGTTGAATTTTGCTTTATTGCAGTTTTTTCAAACAAAATCAGCTTTTCCTCCTTAGGAAAAGGCATTTTTTCCCTTATTCTGTTCAAAAATGCAATAAGGAAATGAGTTGACATCCTTATTGCGTTCAAAATTTCCCTTATTGTATTTTCAATTTCTCAAGGAGAAAATAAAATTTGTAGTATAGAAAATAAAATTTCTCCTTGAGAAATTGAAAATAAGCCTATTTTAGTGATGCGCCAAAACTGCGTTATTTCTATTCGTCGGTCTTTTAGTTGAATTTTAAACCATTCTCGGGTGTTTAAAATGCGAATTATGTTTACAAATCTTTTTGTTTTGAGTTCTCTTGTACTACTACATGAAGGCTTGAACTATGAATGTTTAAGTGCGATAAGAGAGCATTAAAATGTGAAGGAAAAGTCTTCTTGTTTTACCATTCTTAGGGTATGGAAGTTTTTTGTTTTCGTTCTACTTTTGCATGCGAAAACGAATCGTAGCGGTCTAGTTTATCAGTGCAATTTTTGTTTGATAGCCTTTTCCTTACGCGGAAGAGCCCTAACGGAGCATATTGTTATCCTAAAAAACTGAAATTTATATTCTTCTGCGTGAACTCTTCTGAGCGTTTAATTTTTAATCTCTTGTGATAAATGACAAAAATGAAGACTAAGAATAATCCTTTTTTAAAGTTGTATTCCTGGACAAAAGAGGCAAAGGGTAGGGGATTTCTACTTTTTGTGTACCTTTTCTTTTGGGGAATACTTTCTGCTGCAGCACAGCAGTCTGTGATTTATGGGAAAGTTTCCGATGCAAAAACTGGTGTTCCTCTTTCTGGAGTTACGTTGTCGATTGCTAAGACAAATGTGCGAACAACTACTGATGCAAAAGGCTTTTATCACTTGACTGTGGTAGAGAACAAACGTGTGTTGCTTCTCGTGCGATGTGTGGGCTATAAGTCCGTGCAGCAAGAATTGATAGGAAAGGATAGTTTGTCTTACAATATCTCACTGCAAAGCACTGAAAAAATTCTTGGCGAAGCTACGGTAGTGGCGCGAAGTGAAATTCGAGCATTGAAAGAATCTGCTATGCCTATTTCTGTTATCGGGCAACGGCAGTTGCAGGGGACGGCTTCAAACATCAACGATGTTTTGGCACGCACCGTGGGCATTACGATAAGGAATACGGGAGGCTTGGGCAGTGCTTCGCGCATTTCAGTACGTGGACTTGAGGGAAAGCGCATGGGAATGTATATAGATGAAACTCCTATGTCACAATTGGGCAATTTCGTGGCGCTCAACGATATTCCTACAGATATGATTGAGCGCATTGAGGTGTATAAAGGTATAGTACCATATAAGTTTGGAGGTTCTGCACTTGGAGGTGCCGTTAATGTAGTTCTAAAAGAGTATCCTCCTGTTTATATGGACTTTTCTTACGAGTTAGGATCGTTCAATACCCATCAGGCTTCAACTATTTTTAAGCGTACCGACCGTAAGAGTGGTTTGCAATTTGGTATAGGCGGTGTTTTCTCTTTCTCAAAGAACAACTATAAGATGAAGCTGACAAATCTTGATAATCGTATTGTAAGAAGAGATCACGATAGTTTTCATAAAATTATTGGCGGTGGATCTATAAAAGCCACAAAGTGGTGGTTTGATGAAATGAAGTTGGAGGCTGTTTTCATGAAGACGCGACAAGAGGTGCAAGGCATCGACCTAGATGTGAGAGAGGCCTGCAATCACTCCACAAGCTTTGTGACGGCATTCTCACTGAAGCGCAAAAACTTCTTCCTTGATGGTCTTGATTTCGACTTTGATGCTGGATACGTTTGGGGCTGGTATGGTTTGCAGGATAAGGCAAAGCATCGCTACGACTGGGATGGGCGAGAATTGCCACCTGTGTCTTCTTTTGGTGGAGAACAGAATAATTATCCTTCGGATGGAAAGAATAAATCAAAAGAATTTATCTCAAAATTTAATATGGGCTATACGATCGATGAGCATCATTCTATCAATCTTAATATCTATGCCGACCGCACACGGTTGAATCCTAGCGATTCATTAATGGATAAGGCTTTAGGCTTCAAGTCCAATTTTCCTAGTAGAATGACCACTTTTACTGTTGGCTTTTCCTATGATTTATCGCTTTTTGACGGACGATTTCAAAATGCCTTTACACTGAAAAACTTTTACTTCTCTTCTCATTCGCGCAGTATCAACGTATTCTCAGTAACTTCACCAGAACCTGTCCATATCTCAAAAAAATATGTGGGATTCAGTGATGCTATGCGCTACAAGTTTAGCCCTGACTTGATGCTCAAGACTTCCTTTAATTCGGAGGTTCGCATCCCAACAAGCGAGGAACTTATAGGCAACGGTTCTTCTATTTTGGCCTCGCCAGCTCTGAAACCTGAGCGAACAATAGGGGTAAATGTCGGCCTGCTCTATCGTCGGGTGAAAAATGATGGGCGTCTCATAGAATTGGAACTGAATACTTTCTACAATCATTTGACCGATATGATACGCTTTACTCCTGATGTGATACCAACTATGGCGCGATACCGCAACTTTGGAAGTGTGAGCACGAAAGGAATAGAAATGGATGTAAAAGGAGATATTTTGCCATGGCTTTATCTTTATGCCAACGGAACTTATCAAGACTTGCGCGATGTTAGACAGAATATCCCTGGTACGGCTGTAGAGAATCCCACTTACAATAAGCGTATTCCAAATGTGCCCTACTTGCTATTCAATTTTGGAGCAGAATTTCACAAAGAAAATCTCTTTGGAGGAAAGGAGCAAAATTCTCGCTTTCTTTTCGATGCGTCTTATATTCATCAGTATTTCTACGATTTTGAAGTAAGTCGCTATCAAGAGCGCAAGATACCCACTTCTTTCACAATGGATGTGGCTTTAGAGCATAGCCTAAAAAAGAATCGCTGGACATTTACGCTGAAAGTGAAAAATTTGGCCGACCGCCGCATAATGTCTGAACTGAATCGCCCTCTACCAGGCCGTTATGTGAGCTTTAAGGTGAGATATTTATTTAAGTAGGCAATCAATAATTTTTAATTCTAAAATATAACTAATGAGAAATCTAAAATCAATGCTTGCAGTTGCTATGGTGGCAACTCTTGTTTGTGGATGTAGTAAGGACGATCCCTCTCCTAATCCAACTCCTAATCCTCACGGAAAAACTTTTGCGGGGGTAGTCTTTGCCACAGGTATTACAAATCCTGAAGGAAATAGTGGAAGTGTCTATATGCAGGCACTTACCGACTTATTGCCAGGAACCTACGACAACTCAAACAGCATTCCCGTGGGCTTTGGCTCTACTCCGATTGCAACAGAATCTGGAAATATCTATGCTTTTCCTGACTATATGGGCAATACAAAGGCAGAGATTGTACGCTATCGCTTGGATGCTGCCGGAAAATGGATGAAACAGGGAGCTCTGCCAATCCCCGCGGGGGCTGCTGCTGCCAATATCGTGGAACTTAATAGCGAAAAAGCATATGTCAGTTTGCAAGGTCTCGGAATTGTTATGGCTTTCAATCCAACGACGATGACGAAACTAACAGATATTGATCTTAATTCGCTCAAACAGCCAGAAACGAATGTTTCGCCTGCTGCTATGATTATCCGCGATGGTAAACTATTTGTAGGTCTCAATCAAATGAATGCACAATATATGCCAGCGCGCAATAATATTGAGTTGGCTTTGATAGATACGAAAACAGATAAATTGGAAAAGCACATTGTCAATACAACTCTGGGGTTGAGTTTCGCAACACGACCGATTGACGCTGGCTCTATCTTTATGGATGAACAGAAGAATATCTATATAAATTGTATTGGTGCATTTGGCTTTATCCCACAATTCCCGGGTGGTATTGTGCGCATCAAGAATGGTTCAACAGATATTGATCCTAACTATTGTATTCACTTTAATAAGACAGACGTTGCAGGCTTGTCTACCAAGCACGCCGATTTTCTTAGTACAATCCTTTATGCAGGCGACGGAAAAGCTTATGCTTATCTCAACTCCTTTGCTCTTGATCCCAACGGCTTGGAGAATCCCTATGTTAGCATGACGAACGTTCCTATAGAGATTGACTTGAAGCAGAAAACGATGAGTGTGATTCCAGGAATGGAAGTTTCTAATCCGCAGGGCATCGCGATTGCACGCCACAAGAATGTGATTGTTTTCGGTAGTGCAAATAAAAAAGCAAATGGATTTTATATCTATAATCCTGCAACCAAGCAGGTTGAAGGACCTATTATTACAGTAAAGGGCAATCCGAGCTTCTTCCATAGCTTTGCTAAAGTTGGAAATCCTGTTAGCAAGACTCGCTAGTATCTTAGACTTTATCAAATGATAAGGGCGACCTTTTGATGGTCGCCCTTATTTTGTCCTTTATTGTTTGTGTGGAACTTTCTGAAAAGAAGAAACGCAACCAGAACTGTATATGATTCGTCTGGTTACGCTTAAAAATTCTTACAGAAAGTGTTATGCTTCGAGTATTCTTAGCTTTTTCCATTCCTCAACGAGAGCGTGAACATCTTGTTGAGCTGTTTGAGTATCGACGTCGTATTCTTCGCAAAGAGCCACAGTAAGCTGTTCTTCAGAAAAATCTTCATTGCAAACTTTTTCCCATAGGAAAGCTGCCGACTCGTTTAGGTTTATCATCTTGCTGAAGTCGAGGTTTTCAATTCCTTGAGGGATGATAACTTTCTCTCCGCATACGTCGCGGAGTTCTAATCCTTTTTTTACTCGCATGGTTATTTTCTTTGTTTATTGTTCAAGTTTGATAGGGAAAAGGCGAAGCCAGATATGCCTATATGCCGCTAAAATCCAGCGACGAATAGGTGTGAGAAATATCCAGATGCGTGAATAGATGCGCCATTTTAATCCTGTTACTAAGTCGGGTGTCTGTCGGCCTTTGCGATAAAATCCTAAGGCTATTCCCACAATGTCCTTCTGCTCGCACACCTCTCTTCCTATGATATTGCCATCACCACGAAGGATGATTCTGTCTCCCTCAATCTGAATGACACGATGGAGTACATAGCGTGGTGCACTGATAACTTCGTCGGTCGTTGCTCCGCAGAGGCATGCGCTGGCAAGAATTACATCGCCCACTTTTGGCTTTTCGTTACACGGACCCAGCAATACTTTGTCGCGCCGGTCTTCTACAAAGATGCGCATACTAAAGCCGCGGACATGAAACGTGGCCGTATGTCCTTCGTCTATTAAGTCTTTGATTTTGGGTATAAAAGTGTCGTTAGGTAAAGCGATTGTTTTCATGCTTTGTCAGCGTTTATGAAAACGTATTTTTTGCCCGTACAAGCTTCGAAGCTTATCTTCGCAGCTTCTTCGTCTGGGCGATTTTTTAGATGGAAGACAGGAACGATACTAGCTACAGCACTGGCTGTATCGCAGATAGCGTTGTAGGAGGATTTGTCCCAAATCATGGTAGAACATGAGGAGAGAATTGTTGCAAAACCTTGTAGCTTGTGTTCTTTCTCAATGATATTTTCAGGGGCTTGCTCTAAGCGTACATAAGCTCCTATAGGAACGCTTAATTGACGGTAGAAATTACGTTTTCCACTCCAAGGAGTGCCATATACAAAAGGCTTTCCATCCACTACGCGTATTGCGGGATTATCGTCATTGAGGATTTCTGTTCCTGGAATATATTTGTTCCATAAATCGTTATGAGTGCTCTTACCAGTACCGCTCTTTCCTAGGAATAAGTAGCCACGGCCGTCGTGTAGAGCTACAGAGGAATGCATCAGCAATATGCTATGGTGCGCTCCAGCAAAGGCAAAGGCCACCATCATTGCATTGTTAAGACCAAAAGCTCTGTTGAGCAGATTACCAAAGAGGGATATCTGACAATCGGAAAAGTTGGCATTGGTCTGGAGGGCACATGCTTTTTCGCCATTCAGGTTGGAAATAATCATCTTATAGCCTCCATTGGGTAATAAGTAGACGCCGTGGTTATTGCCTCCACAGTCAAATTGCCCTACCTCTGAACCTTCGGGCTCGTCATTAACGAGACCATCGCCAACGGTCATTGTAAACATTAGATTCTCCTTGGTTTCTTTAACGTAGAAAGGAGCGTATGTCTCTAGATAGCGGCGGCCGTCAACGTCGTCTAAAAAGTGAACGCGCAGATAGGCTCCGGCAATGCAGAAAGAAAGATCTTGCTTATTCATTTCTTGAAAGTCTGATAAAATTATTGTTCCTCAGTTTTATGAAATGCAGGAACACTGAATTGGAAGTCAGCGGAAGAAATTTCTTTGAGAGTACCAGGTTTTTCCTTGTTCATTCTTCTGCGAAGTTTCAAGTATTTCTTTTCTAATTTATTGCGATCTGTTGCGAAGAAAATAGCACAAGTTTGATTGCTTTGGTATTTAGCCTCCAAATACTGTTGAAACTCTGCAGCATAGGTACTGCGATACTCAAGAAAACCTGTCTTCTTTTGAAGGGAAGCCCCTTGCAAATCTTGTACAGCAGATATATAAACGATGGAGTCTTTAAAGCTTGTGCTTACTCCAAAAACATAAATTCTGCCATCATCTTTGGCTTGCATGGCTATAGCCATGAGCATGGCGATAAAACCGAGGAATATCCTTTTCATTCTAATTTGTTATTTCTCTGCAAAGATAGTATTTTACCATGAATTGCAAGTTTTAGTTCCTTATATAATGGATAAAGAACTAAAAATCACTTTCTTTGTGAGAATTTAAATACCTACGAATAGAAAACTCTATCCCTGAGTGAAGACTAAGGATGGTAACTAACTGTATAATATGAAAAATCTGCAAGCGGTTTTAGGTTGCTTGCAGATTGGAGACCCTTAAAAATTTAGAGATATGTTTTTAGAATTGTACATTCATGAGCATTGCGCAGAAGGCTGATACCTTTTTCTTTGATTTGTCGGACTCGTTCTCGACTCAGATTCATCTTTTCGCCGATTTCTTCTAAACTAAGTTCGGGATAGCCGATGCCGAAGAACATTTGTACGATTTGGCGTTCTCTTTCTGGCAGTTGATGAAGGGCTCGATCTACTTCTTCTTTCAATGATTCGTTTGCGAGATGGCTATCGGTAGATGCATTCTCGGGGTTATAGAGCAAGTCTAGTAGACAACTATCCTCATCCTCAATGAGTGGGGCATCGAAAGAAATATGTTTTCCTGATGAGTGCAGAGCTGTTGATATCTTATCTGGTTCTAGTCCTGTTCCGTCTGCTATTTCCTCAATCGAGGGTTTGCGTTCGTTCTTTTGTATAAACTCATTGTAGAATCTCATCACACGGCTGGCATAACCCACTTGGTTCTGAGGAAGGCGTACGATACGACTTTGTTCTGCTAAAGCTTGTAAGATAGATTGTCGAATCCACCATACAGCATAAGAGATAAATTTAAAACCACGGGTTTCATCGAAACGCTTTGCTGCCGTAATAAGTCCGAAATTTCCTTCGTTGATAAGATCTATAAGACTCAATCCTTGACCTTGATACTGCTTGGCAACGGAAACGACAAAACGTAGGTTTGCGCTGGCTAGTTTGTTGAGCGCTTTATCATCGCCGGTCTTGATGCGACGCGCGAGTTCAACTTCTTCGTCAGCATTGATGGTTGGTTCTTTACTAATATCTTGCAGATACCGCTCCAAGGATTCTCCTTCGCGGTTGGTAATCATCTGCAGAATCTTCAACTGTCTCATAGGTTCAAGATTAGAAGGTTGAAAGATGTATTTTTATTGGTATTTCTTTATGAAAGATTCTACTGAAGTATCGCCGAGTTGCTTTGCTTTGTTTAGATAGCTAATAGCCTTTGTCTTGTTTTTTAGTTCTCCATAGGCAATTCCTAGGAAGCGGTACGCATCTGCATTATCGGGGAGCTCCTTTATCAAAGCTTCTCCTGCATCAACCGCTGTTTGGAACTCACCAGCAATAAGCCATAAAGAAACTTCTTCGAGGCGATAATCGAAGTATTCAGGTTTCTGAGACAGGGTCTGCGCATAGCGGATGTCATCAATGGCTTGTTTGTACATACGACATGAACGTTCGGCTTGCTCGCGAATATAATAAAAATTTGCAGTAAGGGATGCGGGACCCATTGCACTTTCATAATCATTGTAGTCTGCAACAGCTTGGCGGAACTTACCAAGGCGTGTCAGATACTGAGCACGAACGAAGAGATAGTTTGCATCACTTTTGCTATAAGGCTTATTGAGGCGACTCACACAGCTATCAAGAAGGGCCAAAACTTTTGTGCTGTCGCCTTTCATAAAGGATAGTGCGTTGGCAGCTGCATAGAAAGATTCTGGAGAGGAAAAGTTTGTGGTATTTACTTTATTATACGCATCATAGGCCTTGTCGTATTGCTTATCGGCGTATAGGCAGTGGCCTTGCTGCATGAGGTAGAGCGGATTTGGATTAGCTTGATAGGCTAGTTCTGCTTCTTCTAAAGCGCGCGGAAGTGTCCAATCTGACTTGTTGGGAGTTCGCAGGGCAACGTTATACATGAGTTTGCTAAGAGTAAAGTGTATGCCATCAGCTTTAATTGTTGATTTTTCTGTATTTTTTGAAAGAGCTGTCTTAAAGTCTTTTTCGGCGAGAGAGTAAAGTTCTTTTGTAGCATAGAACGTACCGCGATTAACGAATCCCTCTGCATTGTCGGGGTATGTCTCAATGAAATCATTGAGTGTTGTTACATAGGTCGTACTATCAGCAGAACTTAGAAGGTAAATATAGGCTAGTGCTGCTTTCTCGTCAGCAGGAAGTGCCTTTTGGATCTTGATTTCCTTTAAATCGGTATTGAGTGCCCCCGTCTCTGTGATATTAAGCGTATTGATGGCTTTTATATCAAGAGCACAAGCTGTAGTTGCTCCGTTTGTGAAGTTCTTTTGTACGATGGCAGCTACGCGGCGATTGTTGTCGATAAGTGGGCAGCCAAAGTTCTTATCAACATTCTGAGCATTAAGGTCAAAGTATTTGTACTGGTTAAAGTCGGATACATTCGTGATAATGGCTGAAACTCCATCGCTTTTATAGTTTGCTAAATGGAGTAGTGAGCCATTGTCTGGCATTGTAGTGGCCTGTTCTAAAAAGGGTGTTTTGCGGGCGTCAGTGCGGAACTTTGTTAGGTCAAGGACACTATTCGCTCCCAGGATGCGAACTACATTATATTTTTTCCCTTTAGCATCAATAATTTCTGCTCGGTAAGCACCTTTTAAAAGATTGAAGGAGACGACTCCTTCTCCTTGATTGTTGATGAAAAAGCCATAGCCATTGGCCAATATAGTACCATCGGCTTTATACGCAAATATGTTGAAGACTGCATCAGAGGGACCTGAAATACCTATAAAAGGGAAGATCGTAGATAGAGTTAAGGTGAAGGAAAATAATAGTTTACGCATGTTTTATTGAAGTTTTAGTAAGGATTTTGCATTGTTGATAGCAGCGTCAGTCATTTGTGCTCCCGAAAGCATATTTGCAATTTCTTGTATGCGTTCCTCGGTGGATAATAAATCTATATGACTTGACGTGCCGTGTTCATTTTCTTTTTTGAATACGCGATAATGATAGACGCCAATCGCTGCAATTTGCGGGAGATGAGTGATGCAGAGAACCTGGCAATTTTCCGCCATACGGTTCATTACTTCTGCCATTTTTTCCGCCATAGTACCTGAAACGCCTGTGTCGATTTCATCAAATACAATTGTAGGTAAGTTGCGACATTGTGAGATTATGGCTTTTAAGGAAAGCATCAATCTAGCTATTTCACCGCCTGATGCAATTTGTGCTACATCCTGCATTGCCATATTTTTATTAGCACTGAAGAGGAACGTGACTTTATCAATACCATTATTATCAGGTAGACTTCGGCGCTCAAAAGAGAAACTAAGGCGGACACCTGGCATTCCCAGTTCTTGCAGTTGGGCGATGAGTTCTTTCTCAATTTTTTCTGCTGCTTTTTTGCGACTAGCAGTCAGCTCTTTCGCTGCGGCATACATCGCTTGTTCTGCTTTTCTGACTTCTGCAGTTTTCTTTGCTACTTCTTCATCGATGTTTTCAATTTTGTTGATGAAGTTTTTAAGTTCCTCCTGCTTTATTAGCAACTCTGCAATAGTTTCGACATTGTGTTTCTTTTCAAGCGAATAGATTGTATTAAGTCGGTCATCAACAAAAGCTTGGCGCTCAGGGTCAAACTCAACAGATTCTAGTTGATGTTCTAGTTCATCGGCAATGTCTTCAAGTTCTATCTGTACACTGTCTATTCTTTCTGCGAGAGAGCCTGCAATGGGGAAAACCTTTTGTATAGATGAAAGAATCTGACTACTGATTTTCAGTTCTATGACAGGATTGTGCTCCTCGGTAGAAAAAAGTCCTGACGCCTGGAAAAGGCTTTGTTTTATTTCTTCTGCATGAGAAAGCGTGTTTGATTCTTCTTCTAACTGTTCCTGCTCGTTTTCTACGAGTTGTGCTTCTTCGAGTTGTTGTAGCTGGAATTTGAAAAACTCTGTATCACTCTTATCTTTTGCTGCCTGCTCTTGGAGCTTTGTTAATTCTGCGTTAGCACGTTGCCATGCAGAGTATTGTGTAGTATAGTTCAATAATACTTGGGGAGTGGCAGCTATGGTATCGAGTGTTTCTATGAGGAAATGCTCGTGCCCCAAAAGTAAGTTTTGGTGCTGTGAGTGTATATCTATTAAATGGCTGCTTACTTCTTTTAGAAGAGAAAGTGGGACAGGGCTATCGTTGATGAAGGCGCGACTTTTTCCTTGTATGGTGACTTCGCGGCGCACAATGCATTCCTTTTCATCGAAATCAATGTCATTGTCTTTTAATAACTTTTCAAGTTGAAATCCCTTTACTTGAAAGATTGCTTCGATATAACATTTCTTTTCTCCTGTCTTGATGGCCTTAGCGTCAGCCCGCTGCCCCATGATGAGACCTAAAGCTCCAAGAATTATACTCTTTCCGGCACCCGTTTCACCTGTGATGACAGAGAAACCATTTGAAAAGTTGATATCTAACTTCTCAATGAGCGCATAATTGCTTATGTGTAAGTGCTGTAGCATAGTTTTATTTCATTTGTCGCCAAGACGAATTCTTTGATGCATTGATATTGGATAGTATTTCTACAATCTTTTCTTTTTCTGCTGTAGTACCTTTTCCTTTGTAAATATTAACCAATTCGTCGGCTTTTATGTCTGTAAAAACTAGTGGTAGGGAAGAGAGTGATTTGTTTTCGTGCGATTTTTGTAAAAGTCCTATAGCTTCTGAAATAGCTGCTCGTCCGCGGTCTGCATTTTCAGCCATGATGTCAAGTCCTTCTCTGTAGTATTTATATTGCATACGGCGGAATGGCTCCATTCCACTATCTAACATGTCATTGATAATAGCATATCGGTTCTTAGAATCGTCAAAAGCTTTCCAACCTTTAGACGGAAAATTCTGAGCATTATTCACAATGCTTTGTGCTACTGTCAATGCATCGGTTCCTCCAAGGGGTGACATGGTATCATTATCTATTCCTATAATTAAATAGGCGTAGTATGCAACAAGAGCTGTCAATTCATTATCAATAACATCTGGGCGAAATTCTAATTTATCGTACTGTTGGAAGCGGAAGTTGAACGAGGGATCTTGAATACTAAAAGCAGTGGTAGTATAAGAAGCAT
This sequence comes from Alloprevotella rava, assembly GCF_014195585.1. GTDB lineage: Bacteria > Bacteroidota > Bacteroidia > Bacteroidales > Bacteroidaceae > Alloprevotella > Alloprevotella rava. The sequence goes on from NZ_JACICA010000007.1 coordinate 53,112, forward strand.
TATAAACAGGGCGGACACTTTGCACGCTGAGAGTACACTCAAACGAATTATCTGATTCGTTGTATTTATTTACAATAATATTGAATGTACACCTAATTCTTTCGTTCTTCCGAAATTGCATATTCGTCCACTGGCGGGTATTGATAAATTCCGTCAGTTGTTGCTGCAAATCATCGAAAACCGCAGTTGAGGACTGGTTAATCTTCTGATGATTAATACTAACCTTAGCTTCAAGTTCTTGAGCTTTGACTTGCGTACAGAGCGCAAGGAAAAAAAGTATTATTCGAATAATCCGCATAAGAAATCTATAATGTCCCGTGCCACTTCTGTTTTATTTTTCAGTGGATAGGGATACTCTTTTTCATTATTTAGAATAGTGATTCGATTTGTGTCGTATTGAAAACCTGCATCTTTATCGTTGAGAGAATTAAGAACAATAAAATCCAGATTTTTTTTCTTTAGTTTCAGACGTGCGTTGTTGTGCTCATCTGTTGTTTCAAGAGCAAAGCCCACAAGCCTTTGATGGGGCATTTTTGCAGCTCCAAGGGCCGCTGCAATATCTTGCGTAGGTTTTAGCTCAAGAGTCAGATTTTCTCCCTTACGTTTTATCTTCTCACTGGCTGTTTGTGCCATGGTAAAATCAGCAACTGCCGCGCAAAGAATCGCTGCATTAGCTTTTTTGAATTTTTCTGTGGCTGCTTCGTACATTTGCTGTGCACTTTCAACATCTGTGCGAACGATATTTGGGTGATGCGTAGTAAGATTTACTGGGCCAGCAATGAGTTCTACTTTTGCTCCTCGTGCTGCACATTCCTCCGCTAATGCAAACCCCATTTTTCCGCTGGAGTAATTACCAATGAAGCGTACAGGATCAATTTTTTCGTAGGTAGGGCCTGCTGTAATGACTATTGTTTTTTCTGCCAAACATTGTTGGGCGTTGAAAAAAACTTTGAGATTTTCATATATTTTCTCAGGTTCCTCCATTCTGCCTTTTCCTACGAGATGACTGGCCAATTCTCCTTGTGTAGGTTCTATGATATAGTTGCCACGTTGCTTCAGAATTTCGAGATTCTCCTGCGTAGAAGCATGGGCAAACATGTCCAAATCCATTGCTGGAGCTATAAAAACTGGAGCCTTCATTGATAAGTATGTTGTGATGAGCATATTGTCGGCAATCCCGTGAGCCATCTTTCCAAGTGTGGCTGCCGTTGCAGGTGCAACAATCATTGCGTCCGCCCATAATCCGAGGTCTACATGGCTGTGCCAAGTGCCATCGCGCTGTGAGAAGAAGTCGCTGATCACTGGCTTAGACGTTAGAGCCGATAAAGTGATGGGTGTGATAAATTCTTTGCCAGCAGGTGTGATAACAACTTGTACTTCTGCTCCCGCTTTAATAAGCAGGCGTATGAGTGTACACGCTTTATAGGCAGCTATGCTGCCAGAGATTCCGAGGAGAATATGCTTGCCTTTCATCGTGTCGCAGTATTCAGGCGTAAGCGCATAAGAGTTTGTTTGGTGTCTTGTGTGAAATCGCCTTGCATCATCCAGCCAAAATAGCCAGAATCTCGTTGCAAAACATCTGCAACAGACTGCCCCTTATATTTTCCAAAGTTGAATACGGGAGTTCCTTGCTCATCGTAGACAAAGCGACCTGCTAAGTCTACATTTTTGTTCTGGCGTGAAAACTCTGCAAGCCATTCTATATTGTTGTGAAGCTCTTCTCCGTACTTATCAAGCTGAGCCTGCAGAACCTCGTAAGTAGCTTTCGTATCAGCCAAAGCCGTGTGAGCATTCGTGAGGTCTTGGTTACAATAGAATTTGTAGGCAGCTGAAAGATTGCGCTGTTCCATCTTGTGGTAGATAGTTTGGACATCCACCAAGCGGCATTTGGATATATCAAAGTCTGCACCAGCGCGTGCAAATTCTTCTACGAGGAGAGGAACATCAAACTTATTAGAGTTAAACCCTGCTAAATCGGCTCCTTGAAAGATAGCAGCTAGTTCTCCTGCTTTATCTTTGAAATAGGGGCAGTCCGCAACATCTGAATCATAGATTCCATTCACGGCTGATGCTTCAGCCGAAATATGGATTCCAGGATTAAAGCGAATAACCTGCGATTCCTCGTTACCATTGGGGTAAACTTTTATAAAACAAAGTTCGACAATGCGGTCACTGGATATATTTAGGCCAGTGGCTTCAATGTCGAAGAATATAATGGGGCGTGTAAGTTGAAGTTTCATTCTGTCTTTATGTAAAAAAGAATTATACATTACAGCCTAATTGGGCGTAATGTATAATTCTTTAATCTGTTATATGTATCAATCCGGAAGCATGAGAGGCATCAGGATCATCTGAACCTCTTCGTTCTCTTTTTGTTCGGCAGGAATGATGACACCTGCACGACTTGCATCGGCCAATCGGATAATTACATCCTCGCCTTGGACATTGTTGATAATTTCAAGGAGGGACGGGCCTTTGAAGCCAATGCTCATTGGGTTACCAGAGTATTCGCAGAGCAGTGACTCTTCAGCAGACATTGCAAAGTCGATATCTTGAGAAGATATCGTCAATTTGCTCGGTGAGAGTTGGAGTTTCACAAGCGTGCTGGCTGCACCAGAGAATATCAAAACGCGACGGAGGGTAGCCATCAGCGCATCGCGATTAACAGTGACAATGTTGGGGTTGTCCTTCGGAATGACCGCACTATAGTTTGGGAATTTTCCTTCGATGAGTCGGCAACTCATTTCGAAGTTCTCTGTGTTGATGTCAGCATTGCGCTCATTGAAGTGGATGCGTACATCACCCGTTTCTTTTTGCAGTACATTCTTTAAGAGGCCTGCTGGCTTCTTAGGGAGAATAAAAGCTCCTTCTTTCGAAGCTTGGGTATTCAACATCTTGTTGCACGTAAGCTTTTGCGCATCTGTTGCAACAACAGTTGCATTATTGGGAGCTATATCGAAGAATACGCCGTTCATCACAGGGCGGAGGGGATCGTTTGCTGTAGCAAAGATGGCGCGTCCCAAAGCTTCATAGAGTAACTCTGCATCCACATTCAGTTGTGCGGCATCATCAGGCATTTCTGAAGTGATGGGATACTCATCGGCAGGTTGAGCCATAAAGTTATAGTGACCTCCTTGATATTGGATGGTAACATCAAGATTGCTACCAACGAAGAACTCCAGCGGTTGGTCTGGAATTTCCTTCATTGCATCTTGGATAGTCTTGGCGTTCACCGTGAAGCGGATATCTTGTTCGCTCTCGATGAGCTCAATCGTCGTTTTTAGTGTACATTCATTGTCGGAGGCTGTGATACGGAGCTTCTGTCCTTCAATTTCAAAAAGAAAGTTGTTGAGAATGGGTAGACTGTTTTTTGCTGTAATCACACGGCCTGTAAGTTGTAGACGCTGTGAAAGCAATGAACTATTGAGTACGAATTTCATGTATGTTTGTGATTTGTATTTCTTAATTTTATTGTGCTGACAAAGTTACATAAAATTCTGATATGAGTAAGAAAAAGCTTTTTTTTTAATCTAAAAATCCCTGTAGCTCTAATTTTAATTGTAATTTCGCGGTCATAGATAATTTAAACATAGATATAAATGGAAATTACAGGTAAAATTATTCAAGTTCTTGAAAAGCGTAGTGGTACTTCTAGTCGCAGCGGAAATGCTTGGGCTTCTCAGGATTATGTCCTCGAGTTTGTAGATGGAAATAGTCAGTTTCCTCGCCACATGGTGTTCAACGTGTTTGGTGAAGATCGTATTTCGCAGATGAACATTCAGGTAGGGCAGACTCTGACTGTTTCTTTCGATGTAGATGCTCACGAATATCAAGGACGTTGGTTTAATAATATCCGTGCGTGGCGTGTGGTTGCTGCTCCAGAAGGTGCAGTTCCTCCTGTTGCTGCCGCCCCTGTAACTCCTGCTACAGATATTCCTGCTCCTACAGCAGAAGCAGCTCCTGCTGCAGATGACAAGGTAGATGATCTGCCTTTCTAATTTAGAGAAAGATATTTCCTCGACGGATGAAACTGATGTGGCTTCAGTTTCATCCGCTTATTTTATATTCTGAGTTATGAAACTAAAATTTATCGCAAAGGTCTTGCGCTGGATTGTAGCTGGCTTCTTTATTTCTTCAGTAATTGCAGTAATTGCATATCGCTGGATTCCTGTGTACGTTACTCCTCTGATGGTGATTCGTTGTGTGCAGAGCGTTGCGAAGGGGGAAACACCCAAGCTTTATCATCACTGGGTGTCTCTTAATGATATGTCTATTTATATGCCCGTTGCAGTGATGGCTTCTGAAGATCAAAACTTCCGTCGTCACAAAGGATTTGATATGAATGCCATTGTGGATGCTGCAAAAGAAAAGATGGAAGGTAAGCGTCGGCGAGGCGGCAGTACTATCAGCCAGCAGACTGCAAAAAATGTGTTCCTATGGCCCAGTTCAACATGGATTCGTAAAGGCTTTGAAGCTTACTTTACTGTATTGATTGAGTTGTTTTGGTCGAAGGAGCGAATTATGGAAGTGTATCTCAATTCTATTGAAATGGGAGATGGGATATATGGAGTTGCAGCTGTGGCAGCTCAGAACTTTCGTTGTGAGGCTAGTCAGTTGACACGCTCCGATTGTGCTTTGATTGCTGCCACTCTCCCTAATCCGAGACGTTTTAGTAGTAAGCATCCCGGACCGTTTATGAGGAGTAGGCAGCGCTGGATTCAGCGTCAGATGCGAACCATCGACGTTATGCGCGTAGATTAAATATCTGAGTGCGTTGTTTCAATGCTTTTAAAGTGAGCTTTCGTTGAATTGGAATGGAAGCAGTTCTGAAAAAGATTCAAAAATGTAGATTTCATTCTTTCCGTAGAGCAGAACGCGGAAAGGATGAAATCTATGCTCTACTTCTGCTAATACCTGGCGGCACGCTCCACATGGAGAAATGGGGGAAGGCGTAAAAGCTCTATTCGTTCCTCTTGCAGCAATTGCCAAAGTTTTTATGCCGATTCCAGGATATTGGGCATTGGCATAAAACATTGCACAACGTTCGGCGCAAGTTCCTGTGGTATAAGAAGCATTTTCTTGATTACTTCCTTTAACAATTTCTCCATTGTCAAGCAAAATGGCAGCGCCAACGCTGAAATGAGAAAAAGGGGAGTAACTAGTATGAGTAGCTTCTTTAGCTTGTTCTATGAGCTGAAAATCTTCTGCGCTAAGTTCTTCTTCCTTAGCACTTTTATATTGGATTTCGATTTGTTTAGATTCCATAATTTGTGTGATAGTTGTGTAGATGAAGACTTCATCTTTTCGTGCAAACATACGAAAAAACTGTAAACTGGAACGTAACTATGCCAGAAAATTGTAATCTTGACTTCCCAGAGCATAAAGTTAAATGCTAAAAAAGCCAATAAAAAGCCTGTTAATGACTTTTGTTATCTCCTACGTTGCAATTTCTTAGTAATTTTGCACTGAGAAAAGAAATAGACATTAAGAACAGGACTTCCTAGCGATACGGGAGACCACTAAACAAAGACGAAAATTATGAAAGAGAAAAAATTAATTGAAATGCTGCAGTATCGTATCAATCGTTACAAAGAGATGGGAAATGGCTCAATGTGCCAGAATCTAAATCAGCAGCTCCAGCGTTTAATGGCTGGTAAAGGAGTACAGTAATGAATGTTATTGAAATATAATATAGCCGTGGTTGTTTCAACCACGGCTTTTTATTTTCTATACTCATAACCGAATCTAAAACGACTCTCACAACGAAGTGGTAAGGCGTAAATATCCTATCTTTTGACCTTTCCTTGTTTGTAAAATGAATTCGTAGTCTAAGGGGGTGAGAATGCATTGAAATTTAATTCTCGTGTAAGAGAATGGAAATAATGCAGTATTAAGAGCTTGGCTGAAATACTTGTTTTTCAGTTCTTCAAGGGAGAAAGTTTCTGTTCTATTATAGGATTTAGAAATACAATAAGGGAATTTTCAAGCGCAATAAGGCTGTCGGCTGGTATCCTTATTGTTTTTTCAAAGAGGATAAGGATAAAAATACTTTTGGAGTATGTTTTCTATGCGGTATTTTGTGTTTAACGGGTGTTTTCCTCTTTGTTTTTGCTAGAAATAGCGATGAGTTATTACACAGCGGAGTGATTTTTCTCCTTCTCAAATGATTTAGAGAACAAAGGCTTGGTATTGTATTTCTAGAAGCGCAAAGTGCTTTGTAAAATAAATCCACCTTTTATGTTCTTGAGCCCTCAAATATATGAGCTGGAATTAGTTCGCTTTAGTATAAAGCGCAATGTAAATAGTACTATCTATTTCGACTGTAGGGCTTTTTAAGATATATGAAAAGAAGAGTTATTCTCCTCTTTTCCTTTTGTCTTGGAGAAAAACTTAGGGGAGTTGTAAAAAAGAAAAAGCATTCAACTGAAAATGTTGAATGCTTTTGAAGTTGCGGAGGCTCGACTCGAACGAACGACCTCCAGGTTATGAGCCTGGCGAGCTACCAACTGCTCCACTCCGCGATATTCAGGACTTATTTCCTGTTTGCGAGTGCAAAGATAGGCGAAAGTTTCTGATCCACCAAGGCTTTTTGAGAAAAAAGTGAGATTTTCCTTATTCTACCTCTAAAACTAGCCCTTTCAGGTACTCTCCTTCAGGGTGATAGATATTGATAGGGTGGTCGGCTGGCTGATGCAGTTGATGTAAGATGCGGACATGGCGACCAGCCTGTGCTGCCGCTGTAAATACAGCTAAGCGGAATTGGTCTTTATTAACGGCTTGAGAACAGCTGAAAGTAAAGATGATTCCGCCCTTACGAATTTTAGAGATAGCAATAGTATTAAGGCGCGTATAGCCTTTGAGTGCATTGCGAAGCGCGCCCTTGTGTTTTGCGAAAGCAGGAGGGTCAAGTACGATAAGCTCATAATCGTTGCCTGCTTTCTCAAGGAACTTGAATGCGTCCTCGGCGAAAGCATCGTGTCGGCTATCGCCAGGAAAATTGAGTTCTGCATTTGCTCGCGTTAGGTCTATAGCTTTTGCACTACTGTCTACACTTGTTACGCGCGTAGCTTCACCTCGGAGCGCATAAACACTGAATCCGCCTGTGTAGCAAAACATATTGAGCACGTTCTTTCCCATAGAGTATTGTTCCAAGAGCTTGCGATTCTCGCGTTGGTCAATGAAGAACCCCGTCTTTTGCCCTCGAAGCCAGTCGATGTGGAATTTGAGGCCGTACTCTACTGCTATATTATCCTCGTTGCCTCCAATGAGGAATCCGTCCTTTTCGTGTAGATCAGCCTTGAAAGGAAGTGTTGTTTCCGATTTATAGTAGACATTCTCTATTGTTTCTTTGCAAACTTCAATGAGCGCGGCGGCTATCTCTTTGCGATAGAGGTGCATACCTACAGAATGGGCTTGCATCACTGCTGTTTTACCATACAAGTCAATGATGAGTCCAGGAAGTTGGTCACCTTCGCCATGAATAAGGCGGAGAGTATTATTATTTTCACGCTCTAGTAATCCAATCGAGCAACGCATCTTGAATGCTTCAGAAAGACGCTCTTTCCAGAACTCCTTGTTGATGTTGCGCTCAACAAACGAAAGTACGCGTATGGCAATAGATCCGATTTGATAGTGTCCAATAGCTAGAAATGTTCCTTCGTGGTCAACAACTCTTACCAATTGACCTTCAGTGAGATTTTCGGGCATTTTTTGGATGGCCCCAGAGAATATCCAGGGATGAAAACGTTTGAGACTTTCGGCTTTCCCGCGACGTAATTGAATAGTTGGATACATATATTTTTGAATAGTTTACAAAAGGAACGAAGAAACGAAGTTGAGTGAGTTTTCTGCCTCCTATTTTTGTTGTTGGAGGTTTTATTGGGGCATTTCTGAGACAGGTTGAGGTTTTAGCAATATGAAACCTGTTTCGTGTAAATGTTTAAGTTCGTTATAGAGCATGATGCAGGAATACGCATCTGTTGCTGCATATGTTTTTTGAGCAGGACTAAGAACGTCAGCTTCCCAATTACTAAGTTGAGCATTTTTTGAAATTCGTAGATGAAAGACATTAGCAAAAAGTTTCTGAAGACTCATGTCTTGGATGCCCATCTCTTTTACGTAGTCCTGCAAATCAAGGAAATGGCCAGGAACAAAGGCGTGCCGTTGGGCCAGCATATGGATGTCATCTTTTAGTGAAAGACCTATCTTCAATATCTCTTTGTTGGCCAGTAGTTTGCGCAAAGAGGGAATAAAGCCAAAGGAGTTGAGGCGAAAAAGAAAGCAAATGTCTTCGTTTGCAATTTGCAAAAGTGCTACTTGGTGAAACACTCCTTTACGGAATGAAGGGCGAGTTTCAGTATCTATTCCTAAAATCTTGGATTTTTCAAGTGCCGCCACAGCTCGTTCTGCTTCTGCTTTACTTTGAATAACAACAATGCGCCCTTCATACTTGAAACGCGGTAATCCTGAAATGAATTTTTTATCGGTCTTAATGAAGAGTTTTTTCATTCTTGATAGTTTCCTCCGAATTGAGCATCATGCAAGGCTCGGAGAGCATTAAGAAGTGTCTGTCCCCAGTAAAGTTTGAATTTTTCTACAGCTTCGAAGAGAGCTACTTGCATAGGCTCTTCGAAACCTTCACGGAATGTTTCAACCAATTCTCTAAGCACCTGATAAATATCTGCTAGATTCTCACTGATGGTACAAAGAACTGGTTGGTCAGAGTATTTGAAGTCCTCTACAAATACATCCAAATAATCATCTCGCTCAGCTAAAAGAACTGCAACATTGTGGCGGATATAGTCGTAGTCCGCCTCGGTCAGTTTTCCTTCGTTGAAGCCAGGAATTTCTGGGACATCTCCCAGCAGGGACATTTTGAGGTAAATCATGGGTAGAATACCGCGCATCACTTCAATAAAGTGGTTGCGTTCTTCTCCTTCTGTCTGCTCTACTTGCTTGCAATATTCTGTAGCAATGGTAATCAAGTCGAGCACTGGTTGGCTATAAAGGAAAGAGTTCATTGATCTGTATAAGATAGAGTGGTAAGTAAACGGGAGCACTTGCGTCTCCCGTTTTTCTTAGTATTATAAATCGTTTCGTGCAATGCGTCCCATTGCCATGACAAAATGGAGTTGTTGATCCTTATCATAGATAACGATATCTGCATCTTTGCCTTTTTGGAGCGAACCTTTGCGGTCGTAAATGCCCATGATCTTTGCAGGTGTTTCGCTAACCATGCGAATGGCATCTTCCATTGGTATGTGAGCTTGTTGAACAGCTGTACGAACAAGGCGATCCATTGTAGCGATAGATCCTGCAATGGCAGAGCGATCTGCTAGTTTGCAAACACCGTCTTCAATAATAGTACCTGGATCGAAGCACTTATCAGTGTCGCTGGCAGCCACTGCTAAAGAATCGGTAATCATGCTGGTTCTTTCTACGCCTTTGAACTTATAAATCATATTAAGGATGACGGGAGGTACATGGATACCATCTGCAATCATTTCTACCGTAATCTCGTCCATATCATAGATAGCTTCAACTGTTCCAGCGTGCTTAAACTCGCGTACCTTATAGAAACCGCGCATCGCATTATAGAAGTGATTGGCATGTGTGAAGCCTACTTGTAGGCCAGCTTTTACTTGATCGAAGTCTGCCTTTGTATGGGCAATAGCATTGAGTACTCCGTGCTTACGGCAGCATTTTCCAAATTCTAAAGCACCAGGAAGTTCAGGGGCAGCACTCCAGCGTTTAATGCAATTAGTGCTATCGAGAAGAGGTATATATTCTTCAGGATCTGGGTCCTTAATATTGGCAGGATTTTGGCCACCAGCCATATCCATATTAAGGTAGTGTCCTTCGAGATGAAGTCCCATGATTGGCGTATTTTCCTCTTTCATCATCTTCTCCGTTGTGCTTACTGCTGCATAAATCATGGGCATTGTTGAAGAAGATAGAGTGGGATAGATAGCCGTAGTGCCATGCTGCATATGTGCATCTATAGCAACGCGAAAAGCTTCTTCGGTGCCTTCCATGAAGTCGCGGCCACCACCACCATGGCAGTGTTGTTCAATTCCGCCGGGGACGATGTCTCCCCCCTTAGCATCTATGCGTTCAGCTCCAGTAATGGGGAGGTCGCTATTTGAAACTTCTAGAATTTTGTTGCCCTCAACAATCACAGAGCCACCTTCTAGCCAGCCCTCTGGAGTGAGGATCCGTCCATTGAAAATCTGTTTCATTAGTAGCAATAGGTTTAATATTCTTATGCAAAAGTAAGCATTTCTTCTGACTATATACAATAAAGAGAGGGTTTTTGCGGTTATAGAATAGATGGAGGAAGGCTGCTTTTCTGCATGGCTGAAACTTCTTGCATGCTTCGTGTTTATCTGACTTAAAATAATTATGCTAAAGAATTTCTCTTTACTCCTTGTAATATTTATAGGTGTGAGTGCCTGTTCGCCTGTCGACCGACTTATTCGTCGCGGTGATAATGCGCTTGCCATTGGTGAATATGCTGAAGCTGCAGCTTTGTATCAGCGAGCGTATAGACAAACTCCTGCAAAAGAACGAGAACAACGGGGACGTCTCAGTTACAAGATGGGGGACGCTTATCGTTGCTACGGTAATGTGGCAAAGGCTGTCGGAAATTATGCAAATGCTGCTCGCTATTATTATACTGATACGCTCACCTGGCTTCGTCTGGGGGATATGCAAAGAGTGATGGGGGCATATGGAGAAGCAAGTAAGTCTTATCAGAATTTTATAACCGAAAGTTTGTCTCCTCGAAAAGAAATATTCAGTCAGTCTTCTAAGAAAGTAGTAAGTGTTCGTAAATCTCAGCGTGCTAATAGAAAAAAGAAGAGGAATATGGACTATGATACAGTGTCTGTGGCTACTCCTATCTTGAAGTCTAAGAATGTAGATCCAAAGTATCTTGAAATAGCGCGGAGAGGGCTACTTAATTGTGAAGCAGCCTTAGAGAGTCGGAAAGATGTTTCTGCCTATACTGTTCGCCAAGCTGTTCTTTTCAATTCTCCACGAGCAGACTATTCTCCGGCTCTTCTTCCAACGGAATACGATCAAATTTATTTCTCAACAACGCGTCGTCAGACACAAGGGAATGATATTAGTGGCATTACGGGAATGAAGACGGGAGATGTTTTCTTTTCGCGGAAAGACGAGAAAGGAAATTGGAAGCGTGTAGAACCTGCAGAAGGAGGAATCAATACAATCGATGACGAAGGGGCGTGTAGTTTTTCTCCAGATGGTTCAACGATGTACCTCACGGTTTGTCGAACAGATGCAAAATATCCTCGTATGGCAGAGATTTGGCAGTCTACTCGTTCTGATGCAACTTGGTCGAAACCTACGCAAGTAAAGATTTCGGCTGATACGCTTTCCGACTATGCTCATCCTGCGGTTTCTCCTGATGGTAAATGGCTTTATTTCTCTAGTAATATGCCAGGAGGGTTTGGAGGCTACGATTTGTGGCGCATACGTATTGGTGAGCATGGAATAGGAGGTGTTGAAAATCTTGGTCCAGAAATTAATACAGATGGTAATGAAGAATTCCCCGCCTTCCGTCCTAATGGTGATTTCTATTTTTCTTCAGATGGACGTACGCCTAATTGGGGCGGATTAGATCTTTATTATGTTCCTCAGTTCACGAAGCACTTTAGAGGTGAAGATGTGCTATTTGATGCAGAACAAGCGGGGCTAGTTGATACTCTTCATCAACAACTTGTTGTAGAGCATCTTCCTACTCCTATGAATAGTCAGGGTGATGATTTCGGTATTACGTTTGAAGGCCTTCATAATCGCGGTTTTTTCTCTTCTTCTCGTAGCACAGGAGGACGTGGCTGGGATAAGATTTTTGAATTTAGTTATCCCGAACGATTATTGACGGTGAAAGGTTGGGTCTATGAACAAGATGGCTATGAGCTGCCTTCGGCCCAAGTGTATATAGTAGGCACAGACGGGACCAATCAAAAGATTAGTGTACTACCCAATGGTTCTTTTGAAACCCCTGTGCAACCAAGAGTTAATTATCTCTTAATGGCCGTGTGCAATGGTTTTTTGAATGTTCGACAACAGTTGCGCCTTGATACGATTTCCCAAGCAGATGTAGAAAGGGCTATTGCTCATCAGAATAAAAATCCTCGTAAAGATGCAACGCAATATGTTTTGCAGTTCCCTCTTCCCAATATCAGCATCCCTGTCTTAGTTCGCGGTATCTATTATCAGTTTGATAAAGCTGCTATCACGGATAGTAGTAGCGTAGCGCTTAATCGCTTGGTGGCATTATTGAAAGAGAATCCGAATGTTACTATAGAATTAGCTGCGCATTGCGATTATCGCGGAACAGATGCCTATAATGACCGCCTTTCTCAGCAGCGTGCTGAGGCTGTTGTGGCTTATCTTGTGAAGCAAGGTATTGCGCGCGATCGCTTGACGCCTATGGGATATGGGAAGCGTCGCCCCAAAGTGGTTACACCGAAGTTGCACGCCGAATATCCTTTCCTTGCAGCTGGCGATACTCTTATGGCTGAGCGCATCAGTCTGTTGCGTCCTGCTCAGCAAGAGATTGCGAATGCTTTGAATCGTAGAACCGAGTTCCGCGTTCTTCGTACAACTTATGGCCTCTTTGATAGGAATGGGAATTATGTAGCCCCTGCTGCTAAGCCAAAGAAGCTAGAAGCAGACGATCCAAATGCTGTAGACATATATTAAGGATATACAAAAAAGCTGTTTGATGTTTACTTGTAATAATCTTACGAATATCTTGCAGGCGATAGATGTAGTTGGTTAATCAAGATACCAAATGCCCTAAAGTAGACAAGTCGTAAAGATATTTGTTAATATATGTCGTATTATAAAACAAGAACTCGCAACAAAAAGAATATGCTGCGAGTTCTTTTTATTATCCGCTTGCGCTCTTGCGGGTGCTTAAAAACGTAATGAATGATTACTTATCGGAAAGAGTCTGTAAGCAGTTTGATTTCGATAGCGGGAGAGATGCGTTCGTAGAGGATATTGTAGACAGCATCAAGGATAGGCATATTTACATGAAAGTGCTTGTTGAGTTGTTTCATACAGGCTGTGCCGTAATAGCCTTCTGCAATCATCTCCATTTCAATTTGTGCCGACTTCACGCTGTAGCCTTTACCTATCATCGTGCCGAAGACGCGGTTACGCGAGAAGTTGGAATATCCCGTTACAAGAAGGTCGCCAATGTAGACACTGTCGTAAATATTGCGTGGGATAGGATAAACCGCGCGCAGAAAGCGGTCTGTTTCTTGCACAGCATTAGCCATAAGAACAGACTGAAAGTTGTCACCATATTTCAAGCCATTACAGATACCTGCAGCTATTGCATAGACATTTTTCAGTACGCTGGCATATTCTATGCCGATAATGTCGTCGGAAGTCTTGGTTTTGACATACGACGAAGCAAGCATAGAGGCAAAGGCTTGGGCATACTCTTGACTCACGCTGCCTATTGTGATATAGGTGAGGCGGTCGAGTGCCACTTCTTCTGCATGAGAAGGGCCGCCAATAACTGCTAAATGATCATCTGGGATATTGTAGGCCTGGCGAAAGTATTCACTAACCACGTAGTCCTCGTCAGGAACAATACCTTTGATGGCTGTAACGATGTATTTATCGGAGAGTTTTTCCTTTAGCTTGCGGAGATGACTCTTGAGGTAGGGAGAAGGAGTTACAAAGATTAGGGTGTCATTATCACGTACGGCTTCGTTGATGTCGGCCGTAAAGTGGATGCGATGAATGTCGAAGTGGACACCGGTGAGATAGGAGGGATTATGCTCAAGGCGCTTAAAGCTCTCTATGGTATCCGTTCTACGCATATACCACGTGATGTTGGGGACTTTCTCCAGCACCATTTTGGCAATAGCGGTGGCCCAACTGCCACTACCCATTATTGCTATCTTTCCTGTTTCCATTTTGTTGTTGAAAATGTGAAAGAAAACTTCCGTCTTTCTTATAAGGCAAAACGTAATCTCTTTTCTTTTTAGAACGGAGATAGTGCTCCGTAACTTTATGAGAAAGAGGGAAGTCTTTTCTTAGTGACCGTTTATTTTTCGGCAGATACCCACTTCGTGATTTCTTCTAAAGAGGGCTTTTGTATCTCGACTATGTTTCGGTATTTTTTCTGCAATTCGCTGAGCTGTTGCAGGATTTTCTGGGGGTTCACCTCTTTAAGGTCGCTGACGAGGTTGTAACCAATTTTTTGAAGAGCTGGAACCAAATCTTCGGGAATGCCAATGCGCGTGTAGGCTTCAGCGTTGTCGCGAGGAGCTTTGGCTTCTGGCTTCATCTGCGGGAAAAAGATAACTTCCTGAATGAACGGATTGCCTGTCATAAGCATGACAAGGCGGTCGATACCAATACCGATACCAGAGGTAGGAGGCATACCATATTGGAGTGCGCGGAGGAAGTCGGTGTCTATAACCATAGCTTCATCGTCGCCCTTGTCTGCCAAAGACATTTGATCGCGGAAACGTTCCTCTTGGTCTATTGGATCATTTAGCTCTGAATAGGCGTTTGCCAACTCCTTACCATTAACCATCAGTTCGAAGCGTTCTGTAAGACCTGGCTTAGAGCGGTGAACTTTGGTGAGCGGCGACATTTCCACAGGATAGTCTGTGATGAATGTGGGCTGGATATACGTACCTTCGCAGAACTCGCCAAAGAGTTCGTCAATCAGTTTGCCCTTGCCCATTGTTTCGTCAATCTCCATGTTCAACTTATTGCAGATTTCACGGATTTCGTCTTCTGTCTTGCCTTCCAAGTCGTAGCCTGTCTTTTCTTTGATAGCTTCAAGGATAGGCAGGCGGCGGTATGGAGCTTTGAAGCTGATGGTCTTGCCGTCGATAACGCATTCGCTCTTGCCGTTCACTGCGATACAGATAGTTTCGAGCATCTTTTCCGTGAACGACATCATCCAGTTGTAATCTTTATACTGCACATAAAGCTCCATGCAAGTGAACTCAGGATTATGGTTCTTGTCCATACCCTCATTGCGGAAGTTCTTTCCAATTTCGTAAACGCCTTCAAAGCCGCCTACGATAAGACGTTTCAAGTACAACTCGGTGGCGATACGCATATACATATCTTGATCGAGTGCATTGAAATGTGTGATAAACGGACGTGCGCTTGCACCGCCAGGGATATTTTGGAGTGTAGGAGTTTCTACCTCCGTGTAACCAGCATTGTCCAACACGTTGCGAAGAGTGCGCAGCACGATAGAACGCTTGTAGAATGTATCTTTTACATCGGGATTAACGATGAGGTCAACGTAACGTTGGCGATAGCGCATTTCTGGATCGGAAAAACCATCATAAACTTCACCATCTTTCTCTTTCACGATAGGAAGAGGGCGGAGGCTCTTGGAAAGCAGTGTGATTTCTTCTGCATGCACACTAATCTCGCCAGTTTGCGTACGGAACACAAAGCCGCGAACGCCGACAAAGTCGCCCAAATCAAGCAACTTTTTGAAGAATTTGTTATAGATGTCTTTATCTTCACCAGGGCAGATGTCATCGCGGGTAATATATACTTGTATACGACCTTTAGAATCAAGGAGTTCAGCGAAGCTGGCTTTTCCCATCACGCGGCGGCTCATTAAGCGGCCGGCGATGCAGACACGGCGGGGAGTTTCTGCGTTTTCGTCGAACTCGCTGCGAATGTCTGTACTATAAGCATCAACGGGAAATTCAGCTGCGGGATAAGGATCGATTCCCATTTGTCGAAGTTCCTTTAGGGCCTCACGACGACCCAATTCCTGTTCGCTTAGTTCAAATACGTTCATGTGATTTTCTGTTTCTTTATATATATTGTATGTGCAAAATTACAAAGAGAAAGCCATAACTCCAAGAATTGCACAAAAACAAGTACAAAGACACGCTCTTCGGACTATTTATTCAAAGAGATTTTGCAAAAAAACAAGAGCTTCAAAAGGATAAATTAAAACTTATGTTATTTGATCGTTTATTGCGGGATATCCGTACGTGTACGGCTCAACCTAAAAGATTTTGGCTGATATTTACATTGAGGTTGGTAATCTTGTCTATCTTCACACTCCCTTTTTCTAAGCTTAAAAAAGATGTTTTGGTATATTGAGTCATTATCAAAATAAAACATGTATATATTGTCAATATTTTTCGTATTCTACTGTGTCGTGAATGGCTTGAAAATTAAATTTAAGTTCTTCGGGAGGAAATAATGCAAGGAGGAAGCTCTACGAAAATAGGAGGATTTTGAAAAAGGTTACTAGGAAATTTATTTTCTATACTAGGAATTGAAAATGCAATAAGGCAATTTTCAAAAACAATAAGGAAATCAGCCGGCATCTTTATTCTGTTAATCGACAAAATAAGGAAAAATAGGGCTTATTTGGAGCTTGCTATGACTAATTCTATGAAAAATCATTGCTTTCCCAATGTTTTTAGCCTTTTTTTGAGGGAGCATTTTTGTCCGATAGATTCTTTTTTCGTTGGTTTCAATCTTTTTTAAGCCTTTCTTAATAATTTTTGCTTCTAGATTGAGAAAGTCTGTTGTCAATAAAATTCTCATTTTCACAAACTATATTACTATTATCTTTTTATGAAGACTGAATGGCGGAAGATATAGACAATTTTTTGATAGATTTATTTTGGGAAAAACTGAGAAATGAGATAGTTCTGACGGGGAGAGCGGCAGAGGGTAAGTGTCCTTTTGCATCATTTGTCTTCGTTTGTGGGCTTTCACAAGCTTTAGCTTATTTTGTATTCTGCAAAAATAGTCTTAACTTTGCACTTGAAGAAAGCAACAACTTCTAAGAGTCGATGAAAATCGTATTGATGACAACGCCATTTTTCTTTGTCGAAGAAAGCCAAATACTAACGGCACTCTTCGATGAGGGGCTCGAATTGCTTCATCTTCGTAAGCCGGATACTGAGCCGGTCTTTTCTGAACGTCTTTTATCACTTATCCCCGAATCTTATCATCGACGCATCGTCACTCACGACCATTTTTATTTGAAGAATGAATATGGGCTGCGTGGCGTACACTTAAATGGTCGCAATCTAGAATTGCCAGATGGCTTCAAAGGAACTATAAGTTGTTCTTGCTATACGGTCGAGGAAACCGAAGCGCGCCGTAGAAAGATGGACTATGTCTTTTTGCAATCCACAGACTTTAATGTTCCTGAATCCCGTGAGGCTTCGTGGGGACTGTTGGAGGATGCTGCGCACCAGATGTCGGAAAAAGAACTCAAGAAGGTATATGTTTCGGGTGGCATCACACTTGACGATCTGCCTCGCTTGCGCAGTTTGGGCTTTGGAGGTGCTGTGGTTTATGGCGACATTTGGAATAGATTTAATATCTACTCTCAGCAAGATTATCGGGAGCTAATCCTCCATTTTCGTAAACTGCTGAAATAAAAATAGGAGCAAGATGCAAAAAGCAAGATGCGGAATATATAGTTACAGAAAGGAACGGAAAGTTCTGTCTATTGCAAAGTTTGTTCTTATCGTTGTATATAGTCCTGTGTAACTCGTTAAATATCTTTTAAGTTATGAGCTCTGATTCATTCATGGTCTTCTCTGGTACCAAGACTCGCTATTTGGCCGAGAAAATCTGTAAAGACCTCAACTGCCCACTTGGCAATCTGGTCATCACGTATTTCGCCGACGGCGAATTTGTAGTTAGTTTCGAGGAGTCCATCCGTGGTCGTGATGTTTTTTTAGTGCAGTCCACGTTCCCCAGTGCTGACAACCTAATGGAGTTGCTCCTGATGATTGATGCGGCAAAGCGTGCGAGTGCTAAGAGTATTAACGCTGTGATACCTTACTTTGGTTGGGCACGGCAAGACCGTAAGGACAAGCCACGTGTGTCTATTGGTGCGAAATTAGTGGCTGATATGCTCAGCGCAGCAGGTATCGACCGCTTACTTACTATGGATCTCCATGCCGATCAAGAACAGGGATTCTTCGATGTGCCTGTTGATCATCTTTATGCCTCTACGGTATTTATGCCCTACATTAAGAGCTTGAACCTGAAGAACCTTTGCATGGCCAGTCCTGATGTTGGTGGTTCGAAGCGCGCCAGTGCTTACGCTAAGTTCCTTGATGTGCCTCTTGTTCTCTGCCACAAAACTCGTAAGAAAGCCAATGTTGTGGCAGACATGCAGATCATCGGTGACGTAAGCGGTATGGATGTCATCCTGATTGACGATATTGTTGATACGGCTGGTACTATCACGAAAGCAGCACAACTGATGATTGACAATGGGGCTAATTCTGTTCGTGCCATGGCAAGCCACTGTATTATGTCTGGTCCTGCTGATGAGCGCGTGGCAAACTCTCCGTTGCAAGAAATAATCTTTACGGATAGTATTCCCTACCGCGGAACTTGTTCAAAAGTGAAGCAGCTCAGCGTGAGCGAGGTTTTTGCTGAAACTATCCGCCGCGTAGAAAATAACGAAAGTATTTCTTCTCAGTATCTTATCTAATCGCTAGGCGATAAGAATTACACTTGAGATTTTCAATAATACGAGGACAGCCTCTTGTCTCCGAAAAAGGAGAAGATGGCAGTCCTCTTTGCTTTCTGATCCCCCCCAAAAAAAAATACGAGTAATCTAAAAAAGCGAATGTTCATGAGAGTTACTCTGTTGAGTAGCACTCATAAACATTCGCTTTGATTATATGAATTTTATTCTGTACTTATCTGATTCGCCAACGATCCTTGTTGCGTACTAATTGGATCATGATTTCTTCAGAACTTCCGTCACCATAAGTCACATGGAGAAAGACGTTGGACATATTCCCTTTATCGTGAACTTCCGTACGCTCTAACTTCACGTGCTTTATGCCTTTATACTCTTCGTCAATATAACGCGCGTGCTGCTTGAGTGCGTCCTTCATTTCTTGACGATAAGCTTCGGGCTTATCATCGCAGGACTGCATAGCATCAACATACGCACTATAGTTACCTGAAGTGTAGAGTTTATAGAGTGAAAGGACTTCTTCTTCCTTAGGTCCATTATCCTCTATGCTTGTGTTACTTTTGTTTCCGCACGAAGCAAACAGCATGCAGGCGAAAAAAAGAAATAGCGGACGCATTATTTCTGACGGATGAAGATATTGATGGGAGTGCCAGAGAAGTTCCATCGTTCGCGTATCTTGTTCTCTAAGAATCGCTTATAGGGCTCTTTTACATATTGTGGCAAGTTGGCATAGAACACGAAAGAAGGTATCTGCGTGTTGGGCAACTGCATACAATATTTGATTTTGATGTACTTACCTTTGATTGAAGGTGGTGGATAAGCCTCAATGAGCGGTAGCATCTCTTCGTTGAGTTTAGCTGTAGTGATACGCGCTTGGCGCTGTACGTATACATTCTTAGCTGTTTCAAGAAGTTTATAGATGCGCTGTTTGGTGAGTGCTGACGTGAAGATGATAGGGAAGTCATCGAACGGAGCCATACGCTCGCGAATGGTCTGTTGGAAATGATCAATGGCGCGCTGACTCTTATCCTCTACGAGGTCCCACTTATTGATGGCAACAACGAGGCTCTTTTGGTTGCGCTGGACGAGCTGGAAAATATTCATGTCCTGGCTCTCGATACCGCGTGTGGCATCAATTAGCAAGATGCAGACATCGGAGTTTTCAATGGCACGAATAGAGCGCATAACAGAGTAGAACTCCAAGTCTTCGTTCACCTTGCTCTTCTTACGAATACCTGCCGTGTCAACAAGATAAAAGTCGAAGCCAAACTTATCGTAGCGAGTCAGAATGCTGTCGCGCGTAGTCCCCGCAATGTCTGTAACGATATGGCGATCTTCTCCAATAAAGGCATTTATAAGGCTACTTTTACCAGCATTTGGACGGCCTACGATGGCAAATCGAGGAATACGTGCTTCCTCTTCCTGGCGAGTTTCCGGACCGAGTTTCTCAAGCACGAGATCGAGTAAGTCGCCCGTGCCGCTACCTGTTGCCGCAGAGATGCAGTAAGGAGTGCCAAGGCCGAGTCCATAGAATTCAGCGCTTTGGTAAATATCCTTGTTGTCGTCGCACTTATTGGCACAAAGAATGACGGGAACTTTAGTTTGTCGGAGGATTGTAGCTACTTGTTGGTCGAGGTCAGTAATACCATTATCATTGTCTACAACAAATAAAATACAATCTGCCTCTTCTGTGGCAACAAGTACTTGTTTGCGGATTTCTTCTTCAAAGATGTCGTCAGAATTTACTACCCAGCCGCCAGTGTCGACAATAGAGAATTCACGGTTACACCATTCGCATTTTCCGTATTGTCGGTCGCGTGTGGTACCAGCATGCTCACTAACGATGGCTGCACGAGTTCCCGTTAAACGATTGAAGAGGGTAGATTTTCCTACGTTAGGGCGGCCTACTATGGCTACTAATTTGCTCATATATAAGGAAGTTAATTAGCGCTCTCTCCAACTCGTTCTTCACGAACGGGGTAGTTTCTCTTGTTGAGCTACCTGAGAGAGCTTTGGATTGATAAAAATAAAAATCTTAGATATTGCGGTATCCGTAAGCGTTGAGACGGCGGTCGTTGTTGCGCCAATCTTTATCAACTTTCACAAAGAGTTCCAAAAAGATATTCTTTTGGAAAAAACGTTCCATCTCTTTGCGTGCTTCTGTAGATACTTTTTTCAACGCAATTCCTTGGTGTCCGATAATGATGCCTTTTTGGCTATCACGTTCTACATAGATAATGGCGTTGATATGTATGGACTTCTCTTGCTCCTTAAAGCGTTCTACAGAAACTTCGCAAGCGTAGGGAATCTCTTTGTCGTAGTAGAGTAGGATTTTCTCTCGGATAATTTCTGTGACGAAAAAGCGAGCAGGTTTATCAGTCCATTGGTCGCGTTCGAAATAGGGGGGAGCTTCAGGCAGCAATTCTTTGATACGGCGCAGAACCGTGTCTACATTGAATTTCGCCTTTGCAGATACGGGGAAGATCTCAGCCTTTGGCAGTTGTTCGTGCCATTCGTTAACGAGTCGTTCAAGGTCTTGCTGGTTAGACATGTCTATCTTGTTAATAAGTAGAAGTACGGGAACAGACATTTCTCGAACTTTTGCTAAGAAATCTGCGTTTTTATCAGCCCGCTCAACCACGTCTGTGACATATAGTAGAACATCTGCATCTTGCAAAGCCGATTCAGAGAAAGCAAGCATGGCTTCCTGCATCTTATAGTTCGGCTTTAGCACTCCAGGTGTATCCGAGAAAACAATTTGGGCATCATCCGTATTTACAATACCCATGATGCGGTGGCGCGTCGTTTGGGCCTTGAAAGTAGCAATGGAGATGCGTTCTCCCGTCAATAAATTCATCAAAGAAGACTTACCAACGTTTGGATTTCCCACTAAGTTTACGAAACCACTTTTCATATCGCGATATTTTTAGAGAAGCCCCCTATAGCCCTTTATTAGGGAAGAAAAGGCTGTAGGGGGCTTTGGAAGAAAGCTAAAAGCTTTGATTTATTTAGCGTTGTAACCCCATTTGAGTAGGGCTGCGCCATACGTAAAGCCTGCTCCGAAGGCTGTAAGAATGATAGAATCTCCCTTCTTCAGTTGCTTCTCGAAATCCCACAAAGCCAAAGGCAGAGTGGCGGCAGAAGTGTTGCCATAGCGCTGAATATTTACCAAGACTTTCTCCATCGGAATCTCAAGACGATTGGCTACCGCTTCAATAATACGGATGTTAGCTTGATGCGGGAGCACCCAATTCAACGTATCGTTGTTCAGACCATTGCGTTCTGCTATTTGTGCACTAAGATCACTCATATAAGTTACGGCATATTTAAATACTGTGCGACCTTCTTGATGGAGATAATTCATACGGCGGTCAATGGAATAGTGAGAAGGTGGGCAAACAGAGCCGCCTGCCTTAACGCAAAGGAAGGGGAGCCCAAGACCATCAGTGCGGAGGATAGAATCTGTCCAACCTACTTCTTCTGTTGTTGGTTCTACCAATACTGCTGCTGCACCGTCGCCAAAGAGCGCGCAAGTAGCGCGGTCTGTGTAGTCAACAATGCTAGACATTTTCTCAGCACAACAAACAATTACTTTCTTATAACGTCCGCTTTGAATCATACATGCTGCCTGGTCCATCGCAAAGAGGAAGCCGCAGCAAGCTGCCTGCAAGTCAATAGCGTAAGCGTTAGTCATACCGGTACGCCCAATAACAATAGAGGACGTAGAAGGTACTTTATAGTCTGGAGTAGTCGTTGCCACGATGAGAGCCTCTACTTCAAGCGGATCTGTTCCTGTCTTTTGGAGCAATTGCTTGACAGCTTTGCGAGCCATGTAGCTCGTACCAAGTCCTTCTTCTTGTAGGATATGACGTTCCTTAATACCTACGCGCGACATAATCCACTCATCGTTGGTATCAACCATGCGTGAAAGTTCGTCGTTGTTTAGAATATAATCTGGAATATAGCCACCGATGCCGGTGATTGTAGCATTGATTTTTTCCATAGAGATATTACAAAAAATTCAAGGTCTGACGTTTAGAGTAAGAGACAGAAATTATATTGAACACTGTCTCGTGTTTCTATACGTCAGACCTTTTAGTTGAGAATCTGATTATTCAGCTGTTTCTTCCTGTGCTACTGCGAGCTTGCCGCGATAATAACCACAAGAAGGACATACCGTGTGGTAGATATGCCAACCGCCACAATTAGGGCATGCAGCCAAAGTAGGAGCTACTGCCTTATCGTGAGTTCTGCGCTTCAGAGTTCTCGTCTTTGATTGTCTTCTTTTAGGATGTGCCATGGTTCTATTTTATTTTAACTAGTTATAAATCTATTTTATTGGCTTAAGCATCGAGTTCGTCAATAGGCTTTTCCGCAGAAAAGCGGATGAGCATATCTTTATCACATTTGCCTTCGGGGTGGACTCTCTCTAGAGGGAGGGAAGTCACGGCAATCTCATATATGTCCCATGCGATGTTGTACATATTAGAGTTATGAGGTACGAACTTTAGATCGTAATCTGTTGTTTCGGCTTCATCGCCATAAGAAACCCTTACTACATCTGATGTGTCGATATCAATAGAGAGTTCATCAAGGCAACGGTCGCAGAGAACGTTTATTGATCCTTGTAAGGAAATCTTGACTGTATAAATATCTCCTGCTGCTTCACGTACCTTGACAGTCACATCGAGTCTTCCGCCTTTGATTTCATCTTGCTCGATTTCAGCAAAGAAATCATCGTGCAGGGAGAAGTGTAAAGGCTCGATTCCGTTTACAGTCTTCCTGATATCTATTAGCATGTTGTCCTTACTAGCCATAGCGGCTGCAAAATTAGAGATTTTAGCTTGAAGAACAAAATGAAATCTTTATTTTTTGAGTATTAAGTCCTTTCTGTATCTCTTCAGACGATGGGGCGGATAAAATCTTCTTGATGTTTCAGACTCCTTATCTTATTTATAAAAGTGCGGAAAGGCTGAAGTAGTGCGTAGTGATGAAGTAATACTCCATATTTTCGAAGTTCTAATTGTTTTGTGAGTTGTCTAAAAAGAATGATTGGTGTAATCATCCAACACATCAGGAGAAGCAAGCTGGGAATATCTGTAAAAAGATGTGTGAGTTTGTACGCTTCTGCCGTTGTTGATTCGTAGATACGACTTGCTATATAAACAGCTTCTGTAAAAAGAAATATATAGAAAGCCCAACTAGCGAAAGCTTCTCTTAAAGCCCACCAATATGCGTTCTTGCTGAGATGTTTTCGAAGCTCAGCAAGGTACATTTTCTCATTATGAAGTATTAATGTGCTTGGTAGTTCTTGGAGCATAGTAGCTTTCGTATCCCATACAAAACAGACGTTCTCTTCTGTGGCCAATTGGTCAACGAGTAAGGCACAACTACCGAAAGGAAGTTCTAAACTGCCTGCAAACCCTTGATTGTCAAGAAAGAGTTGTTTTGAGATAATGAGATTTGTTCCGTCTGCCCCGCAGGCTTTTCCTTGAAAGCCTGCACGCAGTACGCGAAGTTGTGCGCAGAGACGTTCGTAGATGGCACACCGAGCTAGATTACTTCCATCATCAATATAATTACCATATCCGATAGTAATAGGCTTTAAATTCTGAGTCATTGTTGCGAGCCATAAATTACTTGCAGGGCGACAGTCAGGAACTGTAAGAACACACCATTCAGAATGTGCTGCGCGGATTCCTAATGTGAGAGCTAATTTTTGTCTATCTATATAGCGAGAAGTCTTAGGTACAAAGGTGTGTCGAAGATTTTTATACTTTGCTTCCAAGCGTTTAAGGACATCACTTGTTTCTGCATTGGAGGCAATGTTTACTACAACGACCTCAAATGATGGAAATTGCTGCTCAAGAAAGTAGGGGAGATTTTGCTCTAGAAGTGCTGCTTCCTTTGAAACAGGAATAATAATGGATATCTTCGGACGTTCTTCTTTCAATGCTTCTTGCTGGCATTTCCTTCTTTGAGGAAGTGTATAGTCGCGCCAACGTAGAAGATATAAAAGCAGGAGGGCAATACAGGCCACTCCTATGAATATAATCTGGATATTAAAAAGCATAGTTGGAAAGTTAAGCCTTTTGTCGGAATGCTGCGCAGGTTATGGCTGTGGCAATAGCCACATTTAAGCTCTCCACTGTATTGTGATCAGTAGGATAGTTGGGTATAAAGAGCTTTTCTGTCACTAGTTGTTCTACCTCTTTGCTGATACCGTTTCCCTCATTGCCCATTACGATAATTGCTTTCTGTTGTAAATCTTTTTGATAAATATTATCGCCTTCTAAGAACGTTCCATAAATGGGCACTTTTTGTTGGCTCAAGAAACGAGGTAGATCTACGTAGTGAATTTTAACGCGGGCGATAGCTCCCATAGTGGCTTGTATCACTTTGGGAGCATAGGCATCTGCCGTATTCATAGAGCAGAAAAGTGCATCAATACCAAACCAATCGGCTAATCGAATGATTGTTCCTAGGTTGCCAGGATCTTGCAAACAATCGAGGGCTAAAGATAAGCCCGATGCTGTGCTGACGCCCTCTGCGGGCTTTTCGAAAATAGCTAAGGCTTCTTGTGGCGTCTTTAGAAGAGATGCTTGTTGTAGTTCCTTTTCTGTGATTTCTCTGATGTTGTGTTGTTGAAACTCTGGATGAGTATCGATAAAATGCTTAGTTCCGCACAGCATTTTACACGCACAAAGCCCTATTATCTCACCTATAACTTTTGGGCCTTCTGCAAGGAATACGTTATCCTTATCTCGATGTTTTTTCTGTGCAAGGGATTGAATGTATTTTATCTCGTTCTTTGTCAGCATAGCAACAACTTCTTTTTGTCGCTGCAAAAATACGAAAAAATCTCTTCTTATTGAGTCCTGCATAATAGGATTACTAAAAGAGAGAAACACAAGCCTTCATTGAAGGATTCCTATTGTATGTATGTAAGGCATCTATGAAATTGTGGTATATTTGCAGAAATAAAATCGGTAGTTTTGAAAATTTCTATACTCTATAAGTTTGCGTGTTTCCTTCTTCTAATAGGAATTACAGCGTGTAACCCTACTAAATTTTTGCAAGAGAATGAAACAATGCTTCGTTCTGTGCAGATGACATCGGACAATAAGTTGCTGAAAGTGGGGGATTATCGCTCGTATGTTCGCCAAGAGCCTAATGCACGCTGGTTTAATTTGTTAAAAGTACCTTTGGCTATCTATAGTATTTCTCAGCCTGATACCACGCGCCGAACTGGACGCTTTTTTCGTCGTATAGGACAAGCTCCGGTAGTCTACGACTCTGCCATGACAGAGTTTTCACGCCGAAGCTTAGAAGCAGCGTTACAGGCAAAAGGGTATTTTCATGCTTCTGTCCATACTGATGTTACAACCAGAAAGCGTAAGACAGATGTGAATTATCGTTTACTGTTGGGACGTCGCTATTATGTTGCAAAGCTTCACATAACAGTAGATGATGAAAGAATGAAGAAGGAAATTGATAGTTTATCGGTCAATAGTTTGCTCTATAAAGGAATGCCTTTTGATGCCACTGTTCTCAGTGAAGAACGAAACCGTATCATAATGGGGCTTCTGAATGCTGGCTATTATCGGTTACAGAAGGATTATGTGAAGTTTCGTGTAGATACGGTTTCCAATGATATGGGGATCGATTTAACTATGGATTTTGCACGCCCAGTGGGTGTAGATAGTACTAAAGATTATGAGCGTTTTACAGTACATAGAGTCAATCTATATGAAGGTTCTTCTGCTTTCCCAATGTCTGCAAACTTAGAGTCGCAGAAAGTATTACCTATTAATGGTATTATTTTTAAAAGTGATGGTAAGAAATCGTCACGCATAAAAGTTCGGAAGAGTGTTTATCTGAACCATGTTCATTTGCGCCCCGATAGTTTGTATCGAGAGTCAAATGTTCAGGATTCGTATTCTATGCTCAATAGTTTGCCGATAGTCAATTATTCCCTGATTCGCTTTCAAGAATTGCCGGGAATAAAACCTCAACTGGAAGCTGACATACAAGTGGTGCGCAACAAACTGAATAGTATTAGTACCGAATTGGAAGGAACAAATACAAATGGTGATTTAGGAGCAGCGATGGCGGTGACGTATACAAATCGTAATCTTTTTCATGGAGCTGAAGCTCTTTTGCTCAAATTACGAGGTGCATACGAGGCCATTCGTGGTTTGGATGGTTATAACGATGAAAACTATTTGGAGTATAGCGCAGAGCTTTCTTTGCGTTTTCCAGCAACGAGACTCCCTTTTGGCTTTCGTCGGGGGCAGAAAAAATTTATGCTGACCAGTGGTTTATCTTTTATGTACGATTCTCAGAATCGTCCTGAGTTTCACCGCCGTATTTTAACGAGTGATTGGGCTTTCCGGTGGAGACATTCTTCTCATCCTGGTTTGCAACACCGCCTTGATATGGTAAGTCTTAACTATGTTTTTGTACCTTGGATATCCTCAACATTCCGTCGCAATTATTTAGATGGGACAGACCCTCGAAATTCCATTCTTAAAGCTAGCTATGAGGATCTTTTCATTATGCGGTGGGGATACTCCTTTATATATAATAGCCAGCAGGATAAAATGCAGTTGAATACTCTGCAGAGCGGTTCATCCAATCTTACGCGCGGGTGGCAGCTAAAGTATAACATCGAAAGTGCAGGAAACCTATTGCGCGGAATTAGCGCCATATCTGGTGCTAAGAGGAATCAAAATGGGCAATATGAAATGTTCAATATTGCCTATTCTCAATATGTGAAAACTGACATCGATTTTGTGCGGTGTATCCAATTTGATGAACGAAACAGTTTGGCTTTTCATGCAGCTTTCGGAATAGCAATTCCTTATGGCAATTCTTCGATTATTCCGTATGAGAAACGCTATTTTGCAGGTGGTGCAAATAGTGTTCGTGGTTGGACCGTTCGCAGACTAGGCCCTGGCTCTTATGCAGGCAGGAATGGAGAGATAGACTTCATTAAGCAAACGGGCAATGTGAAGCTTGATTTGAGTGTAGAATGGCGCACCCATTTGTTTTGGAAATTAGATGGTGCAGCTTTTGTGGATGCTGGTAATATCTGGAATACACGCGATTATGCAAATCAAGATGGTGGTAAGTTTAAGTTTCGCGAATTTTATAAGCAAATAGCTGTAGCTTATGGAGTTGGTTTTCGCTTTAACTTGAGTTATTTCATTCTGCGCTTCGATTTGGGTATGAAAGCAATCAATCCTGTTTATTCTTCGACTAAAGAGCATTATCCTATTATTATTCCACGTTTGTCGCGTGATGTCGCTTTTCATTTTGCAGTTGGACTGCCTTTCTAGGCTTCTAAAAGATATTGATGGGGAGAAAAAGTAGATACAGTACAAAACATTGATAAGAAATTACTACTTTTGCTCAAAGAATATATATATACTAAAATGAAATTTATTAGTTTTGGTTCAGGTAGTAGTGGCAACTGCTATTATTTGCTCGAGGACGGTTTCGGCTTAGTTATCGATCAAGGTATTGGCATACGCAGCTTTAAGCGTTATTTCCGCGACTATGGACTGTCACAAGGAGAAATAAAAGCCATTTTAGTGACACATGATCATACAGATCACGTTAAGGCCGTAGGAGCAGTAAGTCAGGAGCACCATCTGCCTGTTTATGCTGCTGAAAAAGTTCATAGTGGTATGGACCATAACTATTTAATGTCGAAAAAAATAGCTGAACCAAATAAGCATTTTCTTATGCCTGGTGAAACCGTTGTTTTGGGGCCTTTTACAATTACAGCTTTTGATGTTCCACATGATGCTAGTGCAAATAATGGATACTTCATTACGACAGACTCTACCAACTTTTGCTTGATGACAGATTGTGGAAAGATGACAGAAGAAATGTGTCGTTTTATCAATAAAGCAGAAAACTTGGTTGTTGAGGCAAACTATGATGAAGCAATGCTTGTGACCGGTCCTTATCCGCTTTATCTGAAAAATCGAATACAGAGTGGTTTAGGTCATAGTAGTAACAGGGAAACCGCTGCTGCGCTGGCCTCTTCTTTATCTCCAGCCATTAAGAGTATTTGGCTTTGTCACTTAAGCGAAGAAAATAATCACCCTGAATTGTGCAGAAAAACTGTTCAGTGCTCTTTAAATAGTGTGGGATGTGCGGCAGAGTTACATATCTTGAAGAGAAGGACGCCAACAGGGGTCTTTGAATTGTAAAAAAGTTAATAATTAGTTTGGTCAATTCAAACTTTCCTAATACCTTTGCATTCGAAAATCAGAAATGATAGCAATGGTACCTTGACCGAGTGGCTAGGTAGCGGTCTGCAAAACCGTCAACAGCAGTTCGAATCTGCTAGGTACCTCTTCGAAAGGATTCATATTTGTGAATCCTTTTTTGTTTTAGAATATTCCTTTTTCCTTTCCTTATTGTATGTATAAATATCCTTATTTTGTTTTTCCTTATAGGATCGCTCTGTTCCGTTGTTATATTTGTTAGTTATACTCATTTTGTACACTCATCACGGACAATTTTCTCTGCGATATTCAGAGGGTGTAATTCCACATACGGTCTTGAAGGCGCGGACGAAATTGGAATAGTCGCTAAATCCGCACTTGATAGCGATATCGTTGAGATTTATTGAGGGATTGTTGCCTAGTAGGGTTTTAGCTCGTTTGATTCTAAGCCGAAGAATATAAGCAGAAGGTGTGTATCCTGTTAGCATATTTATCTTTCTATAAAATTGTCGCGAACTCATACACATATTTGAAGCAATAACGGACACTTCTGTATTCTTATTGTTGCTAAGTTGCATATAAACTATACTTGAAACCTTTGTAAGGAATTGCATGTCAATGTCTTTTGTGGAGTAGTTTTCTTGCTCTTCATTCTTTTTAGGTTCAATGGACAGCTTGGCAAACTTCTCTTGCAACAATCTGCGCCCTTCAAGCAATTTTTCAACTCTTGTTTGGAGTTCATCTGCATTGAAAGGTTTACACAGATAGGCATCTGCACCAGCTTCAATGCCTTTGATGCGTTCTTCTTTACTAATCTTTGCCGTTACAACGATAATGGGGATATGGTTGATAATTTCGTTGCTGCGTATTTGTCGGCAAACTTCAAATCCATTAAGTTCAGGAATCATCAAGTCTGTAATAATAAGATCTGGTACTAATTCTAGGGCTTTCTCCAACCCTTCTTTCCCATTTTCTGCGTAGGAAACGGCATAATCGTTGATGAAAAGAGAACCGATGTAAGCTGCGATGTCTCGATTATCTTCTATAATGAGTAAGCGACAATCGCTTTCTTCATCACAATCGTCTGTTAACTTCTCTTTCGCCTCTGGGGGAATAGGAATCGGGGGGACAATATTAAGATTTGTTGGCTGTTGGCAGCGATTGTGTATGGGTAAACTAATGTGGAACGTTGTCCCTTTTTCTATTTCACTCTCAATAGTAATCTTTCCACTTACAGCTTGTATAATCTGTTCTACAAAAGCTAAGCCAACACCTGTTCCAATATTATGTACATCACTTTTATCTTGATAGAATGGTTCGAAAATGTGTGAAATGACTTCCTTGCTCATTCCTTTCCCTGTATCTGATATGTCAATGTATAATTGCTGATTTTCGCTTTTTACTCGAATGTTTACTTTTCCATAGGCTGGTGTAAACTTAAAGGCATTAGATAGCAAATTATTCATAACTTTTATAACATAGTCTGGGATGAAGTCCATAATAATCTCTCCAGAAGCGTGTATCTGTAAGTCAATCTTTTTGCTGTGTGCATAGTCGTGGTAACTATCAACAATCATTGTGAGTAGAGCAACGATATTTCCATTCTTCCAGTCGGGTTTACCTATCGCTGACTTAATCTTTGATATATCCAAGAGTTGATTGATAAGTGCAAGCAAGCCTTTTCCTTGTCGCTCAATATCCTGTGCCTTCCTTTTTATCTCTTCTTTATCAACTTTTTGTAAGTCGTGACTCAAGCCAAGAATCACTGTAAGAGGTGTGCGAAATTCGTGCGTGATATTAGTAAAGAAGTTTTCACGCATTGCTGCCATTTTCTTTAGTTCTAAATGGTTGCGTCGTTGAATGCGCTGGATATAAAGGAACATAATGAGTGCCCCCATAAGAATCAGTAGAGCAAAGCTTAAAATAGCAAAGCCTGTTTTGCGTGCAGCGCGTTCTTGTTCTAAGGTGTGTTTTGCGGCATCCATCTCCCTCATCTGGCGGTTTCTTTCTATATTCAGACTAGTGTTTTGGATGCGATTTAGCTTCTCCATATTAAGTACGCGATCTTGCAATGCTGTTGCCTTTTCAAAGGAAACTAATGCAGAGCGGTAGTCTCCAGTCTGCATATAGTGTTTATAGTATAAGGTGTGTATTTCTGCCAAATGTTCAGGAGACTTGATACGCTCTGCTGTAAGCCTAGCTTGGTTAAGATATTTCATCTCTTTGGTGCTATTGCCTGTTGTATGATAGATTCCTGCTAGTGCTATAAGCGTATTGAGTGCGTGCCATTCATCTTTTGAGGCTTTCATAAGTTGGTATGCCGTTTCATACTCCTTAGTTGCTTTTTCGTATTGTTTGGCTTTTTCATAGAGTGAACCAAAGTAAGTATGACAGAGCGATTTTCCCAAATCATTTTCTATCTCCGTATTGAGAGCCATTGATTTGAGATAGTAAACCCAAGCTGAGTCTGTTTTTCCATAGTGCTCAAAAATTGAGCCTAGATTGGCATAGTTAATGGCTTGTCCAATGGTGCTGTTTAATTGTTGTTCGCCTTTTAGAGCTAAACGGAATGTGCTATCGGCACGTTCGTAGTTTCCTAAGGTAAGATAAATGTTTCCCAATCCGTTTAGTGATACTACGTAATTTTTTTTAGCTGTGAATGATGTATCAGAGCATTCTTTGCTAAGTATCCATGCTCGATAATGGTAATCTTGAGCCACATCAAGCACGCCAATACGCCTATAGTCAGTTCCAATATTATTTAGGGCTTGTACCCATTCTAGTGTATCGCCAATAGCTTCTGCCTGCTCTTGTCCTTTGCTGTGTATGCGTAGTGCTTCTTCAAACCGACTTTCATCGCGTAGTTTTTTACCCCATTGTCTAAGTGCTACAATACTTCCGAGTTTATCTCCTTTCTTTTCCAGTTCTTTCTGTAATTGAGAAAGTGAGTCAATACTAGGTGCAGAGAGTATGAAACTATCTATAGACTGACGTTCTTTAGCAGTGAAAGAAGAATTTTTCTTTTCGCACGAAATAGGTATACAGAATGATGCTATAATAGCAATCAGAAGAATTGAAGTTGATAGACGAAACTCATAACTGATAAAAGAACGATGGCTTAATCCTGAAGAATCTTTTGGGCTGTGCTTTAAATTTGGGATAGTCATATAAATAATATATTGAGCTATAGTACAAGATTTATTCTTATAGGGTGGGAATGAAATCTTCTTTTACAAAAATACATATTTTTATTACGGTTTCCAAAAAACATAATTTTTTTTATGACATAATGCTTATGTGAAAAATAAACATGTCACTACTAATTATCTGTAATACAATTCGATAATACTTATACATGTCCGATATTGACAGCTTTAAGAAAAAAAGAATGTCCGATAATGATAACTTTTTGTCCGATTATGATAAGACACCTTGCCAGAATAGCCCGTAATTTTGCTGCAGAAGTTTAAAAAGAGAGTAGTAAAGAAAAAAATAAAATCATAATATTATATATGGAACTAAAACGATTTTTAGTATTGTCTGCAGTTCTAGCTCTTGCCTTTACAATGGCAAATCCTGCACACGCACAGTTTGGGAATCTTCTCAATAAAACTAAGAAAGCGGTCGAAAAGAAAGTAAAGAAGACAGCTAAGAGTGCCGCAGAGAAAGCTGGTGTACCTATAGAAGATTCAAGTATAAGTGGTGATGATGGGAGTGGACTTACCACACTTTATAAGAAAAAGCTAACTCCGTCATCAGAGGCACTATCTACTGATAAGTTTGCAAATGATGAGAGTGTTCCTAAAGGCTTCTCAAAATCATACAAGCAGATCCATGCGGCCTACGAGCGTCTCGATCCTGCCTACTTTCCCTTGCAACCTTATTATAAATACCCCAGCACTTATGCTTTGGGTAGTGATCGTATGACTCTTTATCCGGAGGCCGTCTTCCTAGAGTTTATGCAAAAGTATCTGACCAATGTTGTTGGTTCGTCTACAAGAAAAGTTACAGTGGAAAGTCCTAGGCCATCAAGCTGGTGATTTTTCGGAGCTCATCTCTGCAGACGGGCAGAAACTAGGAATGCAGGAGGATGATAATCTTTTCCGCTATCCTTGGGCAGCACATTTTTTTGCAGATCCAAATTGCAAGCAATCAGTTTGGAACCTTGGTATGCTCCTTGTCAATAATAGTCGTAACATTGGGTTAGTGCGCGACTATGCCGTGAATAAAAATGTAGGTGTAGCAATTGCAGAGAGAGATTGGATGTTTCCTTATAAAGAGGGTAGCGAAATAAGATATCGTGAAGATATGATGGTCGAAATGGCTCGTAATGTGGTTGATATAAATATTGTTGCAGAATGTGTGCTAGAGTTTTATCAGAAAGTGGAGAGTGAGAAAGTACCTTTCAGGAAGACGCTCTTCATGCTTGCTGGCAACGAGATGTATAAGAATGTTTTGTCACAACATAAGAACTTCGATGCTAACCAGAGCAAGTTCAATCAGCAGTTGATGTATTACACTCGCTATTACAATACACCAGAATACAGCAAAATTATTGATGCGTCCATCGTGATGCCAGAACCGGAAACGGTAGCACTGAAGGCTGGAGCAATGGACCCGCAGTTAAACGCTCAGATTTTACGCATTATGAAGCAGAAAGATCCAAGCATTATCCGTGTGGTTGTGATTAACGATTCGTGGGCAGTACACACTCTCAAGGACCGAGTTGTGATGGTATGGGGAATCTATAAGAATAAGCAAGGTAAACTCGAAGCTCACGATTATAGTTTCTGTCAGGACTATCAAGGTGGAGGGAAGTATGGAGCACTACGCTATAAGGGCATTGGTGTAAGAACTGTTTATGTGAAGTGAAAAAGTAAACTGATTTCTTGTTAATGATATAGTACTCTAAAAGATTTAGAAGGGACGCACGTTTCGTGCAACCACAAAACAACTCTTTCTGATTACAGTATGATTCGTGTGTCCCATTTTTTTATGTAGTTAAAAACGTTATTAGTTAGGATTATAATACGATAATAATAGTCTTATATTCTATTAGAGTCTTTTATTTTCCTAAAAGTTTTATATGTCATTGATGAATAACAGTTATCAAATAATAATAACTTTTAACGCCCAAGTATCTCGATACGGCGTTACTTTCTCGTACATATTATAGGGAAAGGTCAATGGAGAGTAGCGAAAATATATGAAAGCAAAATTATTTCAGGAAGTGAAGGTTGCAATAGTCCTTCTATGCTGTGTTCTACCTACTATGCTTCAGGCACAAGATATGGCTTTTGGAGGGATGGAGGTGACAAAGTCCAACTGCAATAACCTTATTACAGCGTTTAAAGATCACTACACGCAAAAAGGTATTTGGGGAGGTGCTTTCTGCAAAGCTTCAGGAAGCGTTACTTATGATTTCTCCACGAATACGCTAACTCTTAACGAAGCCAATATTACGCTGACTGTTAATCCTAGTTCTATTGACGGAGTGGTATTCAATGTTCGTCTTGACAAATTGACGGTGAATCTTATCGGACACAATGTTATTAATAGCGGAACAGCTGCTTTTCATCAGTCGCGCAATGCCTCTTCTGGTAAAGATCCAGAACTAATTTTTACAGGTTCGGGTACACTGAAGATTAACAATAAAGGTACGCGTAATAGTAGATATGCAGGCATTAATCTATATACTGACGGTAAGATGGTGGTGAACTGCAAAGAACTTAATGTCTTCTCTAATTGGGGAATAGCTATAGGAGCTGTTTTTCAGTACAACTCTTATGGTCGTTCAACACTTAGTGTTGGCAATAATTCTGCGCTCATAGCAAAGGCGAAGGGCGGCTCAATTGCTCAAATCAATAATTTCTCTAAGGGAAGTAATTGCCTCTTCCATAAGCCGCAAAATGCTTACTTCGATTATCGTAAGAAAGCTATCTGTGATGCTTTAGGGCAGGTTATTACTGACGAAGTTGTGTGTGCTTCTTATAATTGGATTCCAACATCAGTTGCTTCAGTGACAACCAACATCCTTACGCAACAAAATATCTATAGTTTGCAAGGCGTTCTGATTCCTGAAAAGTTTGAATCCCTACCTAAGGGAATCTACATTGTTAATGGAAAGAAAATAGTGAAGAATTAGGAATCTCAAGTTAAACCATTATATATAAAACTCTATCTGTCTGGAAGAAGGCAGTGATTTTTATCCGCAATATCTAAAGAGGAGTTGCGGATATTTGTATGTAAAACGTAGGCCTCTTCCTTTTTGATGTTCAGAAAAGCTTTTCGCGTTTGTGTTGTAAGAGCCACTGTTCTGAAAGTGGGGAGTGTAGATACAATAAGCGTGTCAGTTGATAGCCTTATTCTGTCAGCAGACGTCCTTATTGCATTTGAAAATACAATAAGGATATTTACGTTTATCTATATTTTAATTTTACGGGAGTTTTTCGGTCTTTCGTGTAAAGACCATTTCATCTGCGATTTTTACCAGTTTTCGCCCAACTGCTTTACTGACATTGTTGCCATTCTTCGTGGAGTAAATGTAGATGTTGTCAGCTTTGTGAGTAAAAAGAATGGTTTGGGAGTCGGAACCAATATCGTTGGTGAATCTTAGTTCGGCTTGGTTGCCTTGAATCTTATAGTCAATGAGCATCCATGTGCCATAAAGATATTGGCTGGCATCTCCTTTCAGATACCCATTCATCTTTCCAAGAAATTCATAGCCCGGAACAGAGATGGATTCATGATAAAGGTTAATGACCAGTTGTACATGATGATGGGGAGAATAGAAGTTGCCTTTGAAAATACTATCATTGACAGCTTTTGTCGATGCCGATTGGGCAAAAAGAGCAGATGCTGTCATGTAGAACAAGAATAGGCAAAATAGTTTATTCTTCATCGTCGGTGTGAAGTTTCAGAATGATAGTTGCAGCTCCAATATTGATGATACTGCCATTTTCAATGAAGGCTCTCTCGCGATCATTCAGAAGTTCGCCTTGCAAAAAAGTACCTGTGCCTGATGGTGCATCGCGAAGAGTAATGGTTGTCCGTCCGTTTTTGAGAGGCTTTACATTCACAATGCAATGGGTTGTGTCGATGCTAGGGTCTACAGTTTTGAATGCAGCATTGGCGTTTGTTCCTTTCACAAAGCGGCCTATAATATTGTCGCCCTCGTAGAGAGGAATATCTGTTTTGAGTTGAAAATCGTTTTCAAGGACTGTAAGCATACCAAAAGTGGGACATTCTTCTTCTTTATCTGCATTCGCTCGTGGGATGCGAATCTTGAATTGTTTCTGACATTCGGGACAGCCGAATACAAGTATGCGTCCGGGTTCGTAGATTTTGTCGTCAAACGATATGGCAGTGTCACATTTAGGACAGCGTATGCGTTTCATAAAAATAAAAAAGTTGAACTACTTGAAATGCATTATCCAAGGATCACTAATAGCTGGATTGTTACGCAATGTGTTGAGTTGCTGATAGGCTTCACTTTCGGTTTTATAATGACCATAAATCACGCGAGTGGTCTTTCCTGTATGTATCTCAGCTTCTTTTAATCCTTGGCTATGGAGGGATTTTACATAGGTCTCTGCATTTTTGCTAGATACTCTTGATGCCAAAACAATGGTATAAGGTTTTGTTTCTTCAAGCGTAGTGGTGGCTGCAGTATCAGCTTGTTCTTTTTGCATTTCTTGTTGCTTTTGCTGAAGAGTCTTTGGTTGGGGCACTTCTTCAGCAGCTACTTGCTTATGAGCAGGTGTTGAGAAAATGAGTTCGCTTTGCAGAATTGTAGCCTTTTGATTACTAGAATCGGCAGTGCCAATAGGCGCCGCCCACACAAAGTAGAAAACTACGGCTATCATTACAGCAGCAATGTAGTTTACAAACTCTCGGTTGATCGTAATTGTATAGTCTTCTTTTTTCTTTCTTTTTTTTGCAGAAGGATTGGGGAGGGGGAGCGTTTCTTCTTTTGTTGGTGATACCTCTTGAGGGATATTGAGGCGTTCTAATACATAAGAGTCCAACCCATACAAGTAAGGCGACATTATTCCTGCAGGAATAGGCTCGAAGTCATAGTGACCATCGAGGTTGTGAAGAAGTTTTCCAATGTTCCCTATTTCAGCTGTCCCTGTTTCTTGAAGTTTATGCTTGAGGATATTTACCTCTTTCTCTATGTTCTTCTGAGCTTGCTGATAAGTGAGGTGGTATGTCTGCATATATGACTGAATGAGCAAGCCGTCGTTCATTGTTAGGCGCGGATTGAAACCTACGCTTCGAAGAGGCGGTAAAAACAATTGTTCATCGGCAACAAGACGTGCGGGGACATATTGCGCGATAAGGCCCCCAAGGCTGGGGATAATGACACAGTTATGCTCCAACAATAAGTTGCCGATATGTTTCGATAATTCAGTCATTGTGGCAAAGTTACAGAATTTCTTTCTTCTTTTATACGAATAGAATAATAAATCTTAATTTTTTTTCTCGAGTTTCGGGAGTTTGACTACGCTACCAATTGTAATAACATCTGGATTTTCTATCTTGTTGAAGAAAATAATATACTTAGCAAAGTCGCGGTTCCCGTAGGTTTGTTTGGCGAGCCTATAGAGATTTTCTCCACGTTGTAGGGAGTGTGTACCAATGATACCAATGATCTTATAGTTGCTACCCTCCATCTGCGCATACATATCTTCGGGGCGAAACTGAGGAGTGGAGGGGACAGTGGGAGGAATAGCCGGTGGGAGAGTATCGGGCTTGTTGAAATTGGCTGTATTTGCTGGTTTTGTCTGTGGTGTATCAGCTAGGGTAGCTATTTTACTTGATTGTGGTGTAGAACCTGCGGGAGGAGTGATTGTTGAGACTTTAACTGTTTCCATGTGGTCGCCAAAGATGTGATAATAGCCTGCAAAATAAAAAGTTATTAATAGTGCCAAGCTACATAATATAAAGCCTGCAATTTTTAAGTGGCGTATGCTATGTTTTGTCGGAGATATTTGTTCTTCTGTTCCGTCTTCTTCAGCATTATTTTTACTAGCCGTTTCATTGCTGTTATTCTCGGCATTACTTCCATGAATGGGGATGAAAGAAGCTCCTTCAGAGAGTTCTATTAGTGGTATCTCTTCTTGACTTAATCCCTCTTGTGGCTCGTTGCTATTATCTAGGGAAGTAACCTCTTCTGCTTTACTTGGTTTTTCTACTTCTGACAAAGCACTGACTTGGGACTCTTCTAGAATCGACAAATCTTCTGTGGGAACAAGATCATCAGAGATTGTAGTTTCTTCTGAAGCCAAATTCTCATCCTTTTGAAAAATGGTTTCAGGTTGTTCTACTATTTCTTTTTCAGCTAGTTTTACTTCTAGGGCTACTTTGCTGTCTATTTCTGCAAAATCGCTATCTTTTATATCCTCATTGAGTGTTACTGTCTGAAATTGCGCAAAGGGTTTATTGACAGTGTCTTTTAATAAGGTATCGGGTGTGAATGTAATTTTAGGATGACTACTAATCTGAATCCGTTTTCCCGTGTTCACATTGATGCTTTCACGTTCTCCTACAGTGATGATCTTGAAGGTACCGAAACCTTTGATTTTAACAAACTTATCATCCATAAGGCCCGATTCTATCGTGTCGAAGAAACTGCGGATGAATGCTTCCGCTTTTTTCTTCGATATGCCTTGGTATTGAGCAAAGAAAGTTGCAAAATCTTGTGGTGAATACTTGGTGTTCATTAGCTTATTGGGCTTTATCCTTGAGTGAGTTGCTAGCTTTAAATGCAATAGTAAGTTTTGGAGGGACAAGCATGCGCTGCTTTGTTGACGGATTTATAAGGATACGTTCCTTTTTCTTCTTAATGTCAAATGATCCGAAGTTTTGAATGGTCAGCATATCGCCTTCCTCCAATTTCTCAGAGAGAGCTTTGGAGAAAGCTTCAATAGTTTTTTGTACGTCTTGTGGAGTTGTTTCAAGGCGTGCTGCTAAATTGTTGAGGAAGTCTTTATTATTCATTATAGTAGATGCCTATTTCTGTGTAGTACCATATAAGTCGTATTCGTCAGAATCTACGATGTCTACGTTGTAGAACTCTCCAATCATGAGCTCCTCTGTGGCAGGAATAAGTACTTCACAATCCACTTCTGGAGAGTCGAATTCTGTTCGGCCGATAAAGAATTCTCCTTCCTGTCGGTCGATGATTGTCTTATAGGTCTTACCAACTTTTTTGGTGTTTAATTCTGTTGAAATCTTCATTTGAAGTTCCATCAGTTTGTCCACTCGTTCTTGCTTTATTTCTTCTGGTATATCATCTTCATAATGGAGAGCAGCAAAAGTTCCTTCTTCCTCGCTGTAGGCAAATACGCCCATACGGTCGAAGCGGGTATCACGGATAAAGTCGTAGAGCTCTTTGAAATCCTCTTCTGTTTCACCAGGGAAGCCAACCAAGAGTGTTGTGCGGATACACAGGTTGGGTACTTCTTCTCGCATCTTTTTGATAAGGTCGAGAGTTTCTTGCTTCGTAACATGACGCCGCATACGTTGTAGTACGTTATCGCTGATATGCTGTAATGCGATGTCTAGGTAATTACATACATTGCTGTTTTCTTTAATGACACGGAGCAAGTCAAGAGGGAAGTCATTAGGGTAGGC
This sequence comes from Alloprevotella rava, assembly GCF_014195585.1. Classification (GTDB taxonomy): domain Bacteria; phylum Bacteroidota; class Bacteroidia; order Bacteroidales; family Bacteroidaceae; genus Alloprevotella; species Alloprevotella rava. The sequence continues at coordinate 92,496 of NZ_JACICA010000007.1, forward strand.
GTAGTGTAATCGAATCCATTCTACTCCAGGTATCTTAGCCATTTCATCAACTAATTCTGAAATCATTGGCTTGTTATAAAGGTCGATGCCATAGTAAGTGAGTTCTTGTTCAATTACCTGGAACTCTTTTACTCCTTGTATAACGAGTCCTCTAACTTCATCTAGAATCTCTTCTTTAGGGCGGCTTACATGGCGGCCTGTGATAAGAGGGATGGCACAATAAGCACACATCCTATTACATCCTTCAGCAATCTTGATGTAAGCGTAGTGTGAAGGGGTTGTTAGGACACGTTCTCCGAGAGTTTGGGTGTTATAGCCGGACTGAAGATCTTTCAGCAAATCCTTCCAATTAAATTTCCCATAGAATTTATCTACTTGTGGGATTTCTGCTTTTAGCTCGTCCATATATCGTTCAGAGAGGCAGCCCATAACAAAGACTTTCTTAAGTGTTCCTGCGTCTTTCTGGTTGCAAAGATTGAGAATCATATTGATACTCTCTTCCTTTGCCGAAGTGATAAAGCCACAAGTGTTGATAACGGCTATATCGCCGTGTGTCTCGTTCGGATTGTGGTATGCTTTGAATCCGTGTTCTGCAAACTGATTCATGAGACGCTCTGAGTCTACAAGATTTTTGGAGCACCCCATGGTGATGATATCTATATTCATTTAGTAGATTTCTTATTTTTCAATGTTTTGGAGTAGAAGCTCTTCTATGATTTTAGGGAAATGTTCAAGTTCGAGTTGGTGCTCTTTATTTGCAATCTCCTCGATGCTATCGTCTGTACTGATGTACGTTTTTACTTGTGCTATAATTTCTCCGCTATCACAGATATTTGAAACGTAGTGGACTGTCATGCCCATTTCTTTCTCTCCTGCGTCTTTCACTGCTTTGTGGACGTGCTTGTCCGTACATTCCTTTTCCTCCGTATTTAGGGAGTAAGGCGGGGTGGAGATTGATGATTCTTTTGGGGTAGGCATTTATGAGGTAGTCTGGAATCATCAATAGGAAACCTGCTAGGACGATGAAATCTATATCTTTCAGTAAGGGAAGTAATTGTTGTGGGTTTGAAAAAACTTCTTTGTTTGCTATGCAGGTGGGAATTCCTAATGATTTGGCTCTTTCTAATCCATAAGCGTCTTTTTTGTTGCTAACAACAAGTGAGACGTTTATGTAGGTATTGTCTGCAAAGTAACGAATGATGTTCTCGCAGTTTGTTCCTTCTCCTGAGATGAAGATGGCAAGGTTCATTTGTTTTTATCTTCTTCAAACAGACTTTCTACAAAGCTTTTGCTATTGAATGGTTGCAAGTCTTGCATTCTTTCACCTAGTCCGATGTATTTTACTGGTACTTTGAGCTGGTGTGAGATGCCTAGTACTACGCCGCCTTTTGCTGTTCCGTCAAGCTTCGTGATGGCAAGGCTAGTGACGTCTGTGGCTTTGATGAATTGTTTCGCTTGTTCGAAGGCGTTTTGTCCTGTTGACCCATCAAGGACAAGTAGGATTTCGTTGGGAGCATCAGGTACAACTTTCTTCATGACATTTTTGATTTTTGTCAATTCGTTCATGAGGCCCACTTTATTGTGGAGTCGTCCTGCGGTGTCGATGAGGACTACGTCTGCATCGTTGGCTTTTGCTGATGAGAGGGTATCAAAGGCCACGCTCGCAGGGTCGCTGCCCATCTGTTGCTTCACAACGGGGACGCCTACGCGTTCTCCCCAAATGCAGAGTTGTTCAACGGCGGCTGCACGGAAGGTATCGGCAGCACCTAGATAGACGCGTTTACCTTCTTGTTTGAATTGGTAGGCGAGTTTTCCGATAGTGGTGGTTTTTCCCACTCCGTTGACTCCTACTACCATTATGACGTATGGTTTTTTGTCTGCGGGGATAACAAAGCCTTCTCCGTTATCGTTGCCTGTTTCAACGAGGAGGCTTTCTATTTCTTCGCGCAGAATGCGGTTCAATTCGGATGCACCTACGTATTTGTCGCGGGCTACGCGCTCTTCGATTCTCTTTATGATCTCGACGGTTGTTTCTACGCCTACGTCGGAGGTGATGAGGACCTCTTCTAGGTTGTCGAGGATCTCATCGTCGACTTTTGCTTTGCCTGCCACAGCGCGAGCAATCTTTTCGAAAACGCTACTCTTAGTTTTTTGTAGTCCTTGGTCAAGTACTTCTTTTTGCTCTTTTTTGCTGAATAGATTGAAAAATCCCATTGCCTTGATATTGTGTGAAAACGACTTCTCTTATTTCTGCAAATTTACAATTTTTTTCTGATAATAACAACAAAAAACCCAGGGCTTTAGCTCTGGGTTTTATCGTTGTTGTCACTGAGGACTTATTAGTTCTTGAAGAATTCCTGAACTTTGTCGTTAGGAACCATCTGCTCATCAAAGACGTAAGCACCAGTCTTCGGGCTCTTAACCATCTTGATGACTTTTGTGTAGGAACGGCCGTCAGTTCTACCTTCCTGCAACGTTGCGACTGCTTTCTTTGCCATAGTGCTTTATCTTTATTTGATTTCTTTGTGAATGGTCATGCGACGGAGGATGGGGTTATATTTCTTCACCTCCAAGCGTTCCGGCGTGTTCTTACGGTTCTTCGTCGTGATGTAGCGAGATGTACCGGGCAGACCGCTTTCCTTCATTTCAGTACATTCGAGGATAACCTGAATGCGATTACCTTTAGCTTTCTTTCCTGCCATGATGTTTAATTATTAACCGATTACTTTAATAGAGTTCCAGTCGCAATAACCTTTGGCAACCGCGTTGTTCAACGCAGCGTCAAGGCCAACCTTATTGATAAGGCGAAGACCAGCAGCACTGATGCGAAGCTGAATCCAGCAATCCTGCTCTACGTAGTAGAACTTTTTACGGAACAGGTTCACGTCAAAACTGCGCTTTGTGCGACGCTTTGATTTGGAAACATTGTTGCCAATCATGGCTTTCTTTCCGGTGATCTGACAAATTTTAGACATTGCTATCTACTTGTTTTTTAATTCGTTGTTAGTGTACTTTCCCAATACGAGGTGCAAAGTTAGTGTAAAACAAGCGAAGAACAAAATAATTTTATGTCTTTTTTGTTTTTTTCTTTGCCTAGCCATTACAACTCATTGTTTTGTCGGAAGTCGGGGGCTTGGGGCGGTGAGAAGGTTGAAGTCCCGTTCTTAACGATAAGTTGCTCTTTCGGTTAGTCTTCTTTCGGGCAATTTTCTTTGAGGTAGTCGAGGAGCATGTGGATGGCCTTATTGGTGGCGCTTTCCAAATTGCGTTCACGACCGTTGTCTTCTTCAATCTTATAGGTGACGATGTTGTCGCTAGAACCTACGGCTATCCATATCGTTCCTGTTAGTACGCCGGGGCGGCCTGTGCCGTCGGGGCCGCCAGGGCCTGCAAATCCGCTGATAGCCACTGCGTAGTCGCTGCCAAACATTTTGTTGGAGCCTACTACCATTTCCTTTACCACTTCTTCGCTCACTACGCTGTGTTGCTCGATGGTTTCGGGGGATACGCCGAGGTGCTTCACTTTAAGCTCGGTGGCGTAGCAAACAAGGCCTCCTATATAATAATTAGAACTTCCGGGTTGTGCTGTGATGACGCTGCTAATGCGCCCTGCGGTGCAACTCTCGGCTGTAGAGAGTGTTTTTTGAGAGTTCCAAAGGAGTTTGTTGATTTCTTTACTGACTAATCTTACGTCAAAGTCCATATTGTAAGTTTTTATAGTGTTGTACGTGAGTAGGCTGGTTTGTCGATAGGACAGAAATCCCTGTCTAAGTATTTGTAATAGCCTGTGATGGCTATCATGGCTGCGTTGTCGGTGGTGTAGCCAAACTTAGGGATATAGATGCTCCATTGCTTGTTGTCTTGTCTGGTCTTAAAGGCTTCGCGTAGTGCTGTGTTGGCACTAACGCCTCCGCTGAGGGCTACTTCTGTGATGCCAGTTTCTTTAACGGCTTGTGTGAGCTTCTTCATGAGGATGTCTATTATGGTTTTCTCTAGCGAAGCTGCAAGGTCTTCTTTGTGGTGTTCCACAAAGTTGGGGTCTTTCTTTGTTTCGTCGCGTAGGAAATAGAGGAAGGAGGTTTTCAGACCGCTAAAGCTATAGTCGAGGCCTGCTATGTGAGGTTTGGCAAAGGTGTAGGCGTTGGGGTTGCCTTGGCGTGCCAGCTTGTCAATGATTGGGCCGCCTGGATAGCCAAAGCCCATCACTTTCGAACATTTGTCCATGGCTTCGCCTGCGGCATCGTCGATGGTCTGTCCGAGCATTTCCATGTCGTTGTAAGCGTTCACCTTCACTATCTGGGAGTTGCCACCACTCACCATAAGGCAGAGGTAGGGGAAGGGCGGAACGCGCAATTCTTCTCCTTCTGTCAATATGAAATGTGCCAAGATGTGTCCTTGCAGGTGATTGGCTTCGATGAGGGGGATGCCTAGGGAGGTAGCAAGGCCTTTGGCGAAGCTCACGCCAACGTGGAGTGAACCCATGAGGCCTGGGCCTAGGGTTACGGTGATGGCCGATAGCTGTTCTTTTGTTATGCCCGCTTGCTTAAGTGCTTGGTCCACTACGGGCACTATATTCTGCTGGTGTGCGCGTGAGGCAAGTTCGGGTACTACGCCTCCGTAGGCCTTATGAACGGCTTGCGAGGCTGTGATATTACTAAGTAGATAGCCGTTTCTGATAACGGCAGCACTCGTGTCGTCACAGCTGCTTTCTATTCCTAATATATATATATCGTTCATTGTTCTAGTAAGTCAAGATTTCAACTCCGTCTTCTGTCATCAGGAAGGTGTGTTCCCATTGTGCGCTGGGCAGCTCGTCTTCTGTCACGACGGTCCAGTTGTCATCGGAATCGATGAATACTTCTCGCCCTCCCATATTGATCATTGGTTCTATAGTGAAAACCATACCTGGCACGAGGAGCATGCCGTCTTGATGGGTGTCGTAGTGATTCACTTCTGGTTCGTCGTGGAAAACAAGTCCTACGCCGTGGCCGCAGAACTCCTCTACAACGCTATATCCGTTGCTGTGGGCGTGTTTGTCAATGGCTTTACCTACATCGCCAATGAAGCCCCATGGCTTTGCTGCTGCTGCGCCTATGTCGAGACACTCTTTGGTCACTCTAACCAGACGTTCTTTCTCTGGCGTGGTTTTGCCAATGATAAACATTCTGCTGGCGTCGCTGAAGTAGCCGTCTTTGATGGTTGAAACATCTACATTGACAATGTCACCCTCTTCGAGGATATCGTCTTCTGAGGGAATGCCGTGACATACCACTTCGTTGATGCTCGTACATACGCTTTTGGGGTAGCCTTCGTAGTTGAGGTCTGCGGGTATGGCCCCGTGTGCGGTGGTGTATTCGTATACGATGCGGTCGATTTCTTCTGTGCTCATGCCGGCGCATATCTTCTCTGCCACAGCATCAAGAACGCCTGTGTTGATTACACTTGAACGGCGAATGCCTGCAATTTGTTCTTCGGTAAGAACTAAACGACGGGGAGGAACAATGTGTCCTTGGTTTTGCAACTCAAGGATACGCTTGTCGAAGTCAGTCATCTGCTGACCTTTGGGCACAAACCAATTTCTTTTTCTTAAGCTGAACATGTCTTCTACTTCTTATTTGTGTCCAAAGGTACGAATAAAAAACGGAAAAGAAACAGATTTTTATGGATTATTTAGTGTGCGTTTTTATAGATGTTTTTTCTATTGAAAGGTGTAAAAATGAATTGTTATCAGTGGCTTGATTTTTGAAAATTTGGACAAAAAACGGCACTTTTGTTCAAAAAGCGGACATTTGGATCTAAGTTTTCTGCAAAATCGTGGAAAAATTTTTCGCGATTTGTACCCAAATTTAGAGAAAAGTGTACCGAATTTTTATGCAAAATGCGCTTCCGAAGGCTGTTTTTGTCTTTTGGGGAGTGATTTTGCTTGTTGTTTGTGTGTGGGGTGTTGTGTGTAGTGGTGTATTGTGTTGTTTTTCAGAGTGTTGTATTGGTTTGTTTTTGCTTGTTAAGTGTGTTTACTTTCGCGCTTTCGCGTCATGAGGGGAGGAAAATAGATGGGGAAAAAGAAAAAAATGTGGGGTAATTCAATGATATACATTGTATTATGTCCTTGTTTTTATGTATGGGGTAAATGTGGTATATCTACACCCTCTCCAGACGAAAGCGCGGAAGTTGTGAAAAGAAAAGCGAGAGAGGAATGAAGGAAAAAACTTTCCATTTCTAGTGTTGAGTGAAGTGTCTTTCTTGTGAATTGTTTATGTGGTTTGGTTTAAGTTTATCCTTATTCTGTCGGCTGGCATCCTTATTCTGTCAGTTTGTAGCCTTATTGTATTTATTAAAGTGATTATTTTATTATTGTTGTGTATTTTGTTGTTTATTAGTGGTATGAAGATTTTTTATTGTAAGAGGGGCGCTCTGTAGGACTTGCTTGTGTGGGTGTAGGGGATGAAAAAAGAAGTTATACGGGAGTGTATAACTTCTTTTTGGAGTTGGTGGAGCAGGAGGGGATTGAACCCTCGTCCAAACAGGGAGCTAAAATGCTTTCTACATGCTTATCTCTGCCTAAGCTTTTCGGGTGTAGATAAAGACCAGAGCCACTAAGTCTGCACCTTATCCTCTAAAGTTTAATCGAGAGTACGAGGCTACCCAAGACGATTCCCGAATTGTCTGCACCACTTAACCCATGAGCCTCGGAACAACGGCTGTGGAGTGATGTCTCGTCACAACACCTAGTGTCGTGATAAAGCCCGAACTTACTATACTTCGGTTAGGCAGCGAGAGCGTAGTTGTTTTCGCCAGTTAAATTTTTGAAAGCCGATATTAAGGTGCCCACTTTCAGGCGCACCGCATGCTTACACTTCACCTCGACCTGCTGTCAAATCCAGTCTGCCCCAGATGTGTGTGGCTGCAAAGATAAAAACTTTTTTAGAATATCTGTACTTGTCCTGTATTTAACTGCTTTTTGCTTAAAAATAGTTGTGTTAAGATGCTGTGTTTATATATTTTTTATTATCTTTGCTCTATCTAAACAATATAAACGAATCACTATCGTTTAACATATTGCAACGAGGCTTGCCAAAGGCGGAAGTGTCAACATTGCAAGCTGGCAGAAGCTAGGCTCGATACCCCACGGAAAGTGCTGTAGTATGGAAGCGAATGAGGGAAGCTTGATGTTGTTAAATAGAAAATAATGTCAAATGAAAAAGGCAGCGATAATATTGATATGTATGCTCATGCTCCCCGTTGGTGTATGGGCGCAGTCGTCTATGACCGACAACCAAATAATGGAGTACATTATTTCGGAGAATGCAAAGGGGGCTTCGCGCTCCCAGATTGTGACGCACTTGGTGGAGCGTGGCGTGACAGTGGATCGCATCCGTAAGATTCGAGCAGCATACGAAAAGCAAAAGAAAGGTGATGTTGTTGGAGCACGCAATATTTCGGGATTGTCGCAAGAACAGCAAACGCGCTTGCGGAAGAATAATGGGAAAAGTCGCGATGATTATGATTCTGATAATCAATCGGAAGCGTTTAATCGTGTGAAGCGAGAGAAAAACCTCAGTGACAACAATGCGAAATTGCGTCGTCGTCAGATGAGCGAGGCTCTTGACTTTGTTCTTCCCGATTCGCTGGCTATGTTTGATGAGCTGATGGGCAACAACGAGAAGCTCAAAGGTCGCCAAGTATTTGGTCGCAATATCTTCAATAATAAGAACCTGACATTTGAAAGCGATATGAATATTGCCACACCTAGCAACTATCGCTTGGGGCCTGGCGATGCTGTGTTTGTAGATGTATGGGGCGCATCTCAGAAGAGTTTTCAAGCAACTGTTTCTCCCGATGGTTACATCGACTTGGAGGGCTTTGGCCCCGTGAATGTGGCCGGACTGACTGTGGCACAAGCTAACGCCCGCCTTCGTGGAACTTTGGGGAGTCGCTATCAAAGTAGTAAAGTTCGCTTGTCTGTGGGGCAAACGAAGACGATCACCGTCAATGTGATGGGGGAGGTGAAAAATCCTGGTACATTTACGCTTTCGGCTTTTGCTACCGTATTTAATGCTCTCTATATGGCCGGAGGAACCAATGAAATTGGTACGTTGAGAAATATCAAGATTTATCGTTCGGGTCGCTTGATTTCAACTTGCGACATCTACGACTATATCCTGAATGGACGCATGACTGGCAATGTGCGCTTGGCGTCGGGCGATGTCATTGTGGTGGGCCCCTATGAGGCCTTGGTGAATATCACTGGTAAGGTGCGCCGCCCCATGTTCTATGAGATGAAGCACAATGAGAGTGTGGGCACTCTCATTAAATATGCTGGCGGTTTCCGTGGCGATGCCTATACCACCAATGTTCGCTTAGTGCGCAAAGCCGGCGGCATGTATAGCGTGTATTCTATTGATGAGTTTGAACGCAACAAATTTCAGTTGGCCGATGAAGACTCGGTGAGCGTAGATAGCGTTTTGGATCGCTATTCCAATATGGTTGAAGTGAAAGGTGCTGTTTTCCGTCCAGGTATGTATCAGATGGATGGAAGTATCACTACTGTACGACAACTATTGGAAGCAGCAGGAGGAGCGCGTGAGGACGCCTTTATTGACCACGCCATCTTGCGTCGTTTGAAAGAAGATAGAACGCACGAAGTGGTGTCTGTTGATGTGAAAGGCGTTATGAATCACGATGTGGTCGATATCTCGCTGCGAAATGGCGATGTGCTCTATCTGCCTTTAAAGCGAGATATGCAGGAGAAGCAAGTGCTCACTATAATGGGTGAGGTGGTCTATCCCGGTGAATATGAATTCTCCGATAATATGACGTTGGAAGACTTTATCCTCCAAGCGGGCGGTTTGACAGATGCAGCTTCGCTAGTGAAGATTGACGTTTCACGCCGTATTCGGGACAATAAAGCTCTGTCGAGTGAGAATGTCATTGCAAAGACGTATAGTTTCTCTCTTCGTGATGGCTTTGTTATTAGCGGTGAGAATAATTTCAAACTGGAACCTTTCGATGAGGTTTATGTTCGCAGAAGCCCTGGCTATGTAGAACAGCAGCACGTGGCGGTTTCTGGTGAAATAGCCTTTGGGGGTAAGTACACCTTGTCGCGCAAGGCTTCTCGCTTGAGCGACCTTGTGAAGAATGCAGGAGGCTTGACGGCCTACGCCTATGCTAAGGGGGCGCGCTTGGAGCGTCAGCTGACACCAGAAGAGAAAATCAAGCTGCAAACTATGCTAAAGATTATAACTGTGAATAGTGAGGACTCAACAAGCGTTTCTAAGGTGCAGTTGGGCGATACACGTACGGTGGGTATCAATCTCGATAAGGCTTTGGAGAATCCAGGTAGCCAATGGGACGTAGTACTGCAAGATGGTGATAAACTCATTATCCCGCAGTTTAACAATACCGTGTCTATTAACGGCGAAGTGATGTATCCCAATACTGTGGCTTATACCAATGGTGCTGGTCTTAACCACTATATCAACCAAGCAGGTGGCTATGGTCAGCGTGCAAAGAGCCGTCGTGTGTTTGCTGTGAATATGAACGGAACAGTGACTCGTGTGCGTTCTAAGGAGGATATTAGCCCAGGATGCGAAATCATCGTTCCAGCTAAGAGTCGTCGTAAGGCTACTAGCTTAGCAGAAATCATGGGTTTTAGCACTTTAGGTGTCAGTCTTGCCTCTGTAGTTGCTGCTATCTTGAAGCGTTGACGTAGCAGCATTTAGAAAAAAGCGAGTTGTAGTAGGGATAAAATCTAACTGCAACTCGCTATTTTTGTTTTTGGGAGAGTGAGGGATGTCTCTTTCATACAAAGACAATGTCGCTGATGACTTGTGCTTGTACGTAGGCGTTTAACTGTGTTTTTAACTCCTGCTTTCGTAGTGAGAGTTCGGATCGAAGAACTGGGGATCTAAGTTTGACATAGAGTGTTTGATTCTTGATGTACAAATCCTGCGTCTTACTCTTAACTAGTTCGCCCGTAATGATAGGCCAAGCCTGCTTTAGTCTGTATTGATTGAGTTGTGTTTGTAGTCCTGTTTCCTTGAGGAAACGAGCCACAATACTGCCTAAGCTTTCTTCCTTGATTCTTTCCATGGGGTACTATCTTGAAGTTCTTATTCAAAAACCTCTCCGTCCTTGACATTGAAGAGCTTATAGTCGCTATTGGCTGATTCAAGAATCAAGTCCAAATGCTCTCGATTCGTATCGGTGATGAATATTTGTCCTAAAGCACTTCCGTTGGCGTAGTCAATGATTTTGCCTACTCGGCCAGAATCCAATTTGTCGAAAATGTCGTCTAAGAGGAGGATAGGCGTAGTGGTGTTGTTAAGGCTTGTAGCTTGTAGGTGTTCTCTTAAGAATATGAACTGGGCCAATTTAAGTGCAATAAAATAGGTCTTAGTTTGCCCTTGTGAGCCCTCTCGCTTTACTGGATAGCCATTTAGTGTCAGAATTAAATCGTCCTTGTGAGTGCCATGAAGTGAATATCCTAAGATAACCTCTTTGCTTCTACAATCAGCAAGTTGTGTTTTGAGAGGGCCGCGTGAGAGATGGGATGCATATTCGATGCTCACCTGCTCTTTGTCGGTGTTGCACAGCTGGTTGTAAATGTTTTGAAAGATGGGTAGAAATTGCTGGTTGAAATCAGCTCTCGCTTCATATATGGCTTGTGCGTCCTCGGACATCATTTCCTCTAAAACATCGATAACGTCTGTGGGGATATTGCGTATCTCGTCTTGAGCTTGTTTGAGAATTGCATTTCTTTGCTTTAGTGTCTTCTCATAGCGAATGATACGCTCCAAATAGGCTGCATTGTATTGCGAAATGGCCATATCCATAAAGCGTCGTCTCTCTTCGCTACTACCGCTCACTAGCAGCGAATCGGCTGGAGAAATCAAGATGAGCGGGATAGAACCAATATGCTCAGAAAATCTGCGTATTTCTTTCTGATTCTTCTTTACGTGTTTGTGACTTCCTGCTTTCATGCTGCAAGCCACCGTTTCTGTTTTTCCATCTGCCGAAGCATAGTCCCCCTGAATCATAAAGAAGTTTTCGTTGTGTTTTATATTTAAGGAGTCCTGCGTATAGACACTACTCTTGAGGAACGACAAATAGTAGATCGCATCTAGCACATTCGTCTTTCCCATACCATTGGCCCCTACAAAGCAGTTTACTTTCGGGGAAAAATCAAGCTCAACGGATGATAAATTCTTGAAGTTTATGATGGAGAAATGTTTGAGAATCATTTGAAATCAGAGATAGAAATATTAGCCTTCACCTCGTGTGAAGGGCTGCTTTTGCCGGAAGCACAGGCAAAGTTAGGCAATTCTTAAATGAAAAAAATATGCAAGGCAAAAAAAACAGATTTTATTTTCTCAATCGATTGGAAAAGACTAAATTTGCAGTGCATTCTTATGAAATAAAAAAAGCAAAATATGACAAATAAAAAAACTCAATTGGAAGTAAACGATGCTTTGGCACAGTCTGAGGCCTTTGTTATTAAGTACAAGAAGCAACTGATTATTGGCGTAGTAGTGCTGACAGTTGTTGTAGCAGCGTGCGTAGGTGGCTACTTCTGGCTGAAGTCGGCTGAAGAAAAGCAACAGTCTCAGCTCACCCTTGGTATGGCTTATATCTCTCAGCAGGATTATGACAAAGCGCTGAAGGGAGATGGTAAATTCCCTGGCTATATCAAATTGGCAAGCAATCACTTTACGAATGCTTCCAATCTTGCTAATTTCTATGCAGGTATCTCTTATGCTCGTAAAGCAGAAGGTGAAACAGGTGCTGCTCAGAAAGCAGATGTTAAGAATGCAATTAAGTATCTCGAGGCATATTCTCTACAAGGTGACCATACCATTACTCCTGCTGCGTTGGCAACATTAGCTAATAGCTATGCAAATGATGGACAACTCGATAAAGCTGTAGAGACTTTCAAGAAAGCAGCAGATCGTGCAGCTAATGCCGCTATGAGCCCTGAATATCTTATCCAAGCAGGTGAATTGCTGATGGCTCAGAAGAAGAATGCTGACGCTAAGGAGGTTTTCCAGCAAGTTAAGGAGACGTATCCTAATAGCCGCTATTGCCAACCAGGACAAGCTCCTAATGGTACTATTACAGCTCCTGCTATTGATGCTTTTATTGAAGCAGTAAGCAAATAAATTCGTATTTAACCATATCTCAAATAATTGAGAATTGAAAATTAGGCACTTTAGTGCTCAGCTTTCAATTCTCAATTTTCAGTTATAAACTTCTTATATTATACAATAAATGTCTTCATCTGTTTTTACATTGAGTGATAACAATATTCCTGATGCTTCAGAAATGCGCTTTGGTATTGTTTGTGCAGAATGGAATAACAATATTACATTCAAATTACTTGAAGGAGCACTTTCAACATTGAAGGAAAATGGAGTGCAAGAGCAAGCAATCAAAGTGATGCACGTTCCTGGTAGCTTTGAACTTATTCATGGCTGTGCAGAGTTAGCACGACATGGTTGGGTAGATGCAATTATTGCTATCGGTTGTGTCATAAAAGGGGATACCCCTCATTTTGATAATATATGTCAAGGCGTTACGCAGGAACTTGCACATCAGAATACCAATGGTAAGATACCTGTAATCTATGGTCTTATCACGGTCAATACTCTAGAACAAGCAGAAGAGCGTGCAGGAGGTAAGCTTGGGAATAAAGGCGAAGAGTTTGCCATTACAGCTATAAAGATGGTAGACTTCGATTGGCAATTGCAAAAATAATTGAAGAAAAATTGCATATTCATTTGGTAGTATTGTGAAAGATTACTACCTTTGCACTCGCAAATCAGAAATGAAATGTATGGGCAAATACCAGAGTGGCCAAATGGGGCAGACTGTAAATCTGCTGGCTTACGCCTTCGGTGGTTCGAATCCATCTTTGCCCACATTTTGGTGCGTTAGTTCAGCTGGTTAGAATGCCTGCCTGTCACGCAGGAGGTCACGGGTTCGAGTCCCGTACGCACCGCGAAAGAGTTGAAGTTTATTCTTCAACTCTTTTGTTATCTCCCTTTCTCCCTTCTCTTTGGTGCCCTTTATATAGCTCTTTCTTTTTTCTTCTTATTATCCCATTTCGGTTTAAGAAACGCTCTTTCATGAGTTTCTTAAACCGCACACGCATCCTTTCGGCCTTGACCTAAAACCGAAGTATAATTGTTTCACGCAAAAATTATAGGTTAGAATAACGTGAGCTGTTTTACACCCTGCTTTGCATCTCTCTCAAACTCCATATTGATGGAAGGCTTTGTGTCGTAGAAAGTATATGCCGCTATACCTGCCAAAAGGTTAACGATGAAATTAGATATACTTCTATGACGTGTGTGAACTATCTGTGCAATGTTCTTCAACATATCATTGATAGTCTCTATGATACTTCTCTTGCGAAGCATGATTTTATCATGCACAACTATCCAAGGAAAAAGCAAGAGAAGGTGATTGAATGGTAAATATCTGGTAATGTGCGAGAAATAAGTCAATATGCAATGATTTGCGTTACGGTTAAAAGAGCAGAAAATGTGGATTTGTGCAGAAGTTCCGTTACCAGACCGTTATCTTCTCCATCGGGAGGTAACGATAAGGCAAAAGAAGGTAACCAGATTCTTTTTGTTTATACCCCAATTCGGGATAAGCAGTTCTTCTTTTCCTCAAAAAAAGTTTTAATAAAAGCCTAAAAAGAGGATTGTTTTTTGTATATTTACTGTTGAAAATCAATCATATAACAAAATAACAATCCTCATGAAACTTGTCAGCAAAGTTACGGAAATCTATTGTATTGCAGATGATTTCTGCAAAGAATATCATTTAGAATTGAACAAAACCTCTCTTTCTCTCTCAAATCCCTCTGCCAATAGTCCAAAACATCGCAAGAGAAAAGGACGAATGAGTGATGCTGAAATGATCACAATTCTTATATTGTTTCACAGCAATACATTTCGGAATTTCAAACATTTCTATCTCTTCTATGTTTGCCGAGAACTAAAAAAAGAGTTTCCCAATCTACTCTCCTATACACGCTTCGTTGAGCGTATGCCTCGTGTTGCAATCCCTCTCTTGCTCTTTCTCAAACTGGGATTAATGGGAGAATGCACAGGGATAACCTTTATCGATTCTACACGTATTCCTGTGTGCGACAACAAGAGACAATCCCGTAATCGCGTATTCAAAGGTTATGCCTAGAAGGGGAAAAGTACGATGGGATGGTACTATGGATTCAAACTTCATCTTTTGTGTAATGAACGAGGCGAACTACTCAATTTTGCTCTAACCCGAGCCAATGTAGACGACCGTAACCCAAAAGTATTCAACGATTTGACGAAGGATCTGTTTGGAAAATTATATGCCGATAAAGGTTATATTTCTCAATCACTTTTTGCTTCACTCTTTGATAGAGGTGTACACATCGTAACAGGAATACGGACTAATATGAAGAACAGATTAATGGATGTGCATGATAAAATCATGCTTCGCAAGAGAAGTATCATAGAGACTATCAATGATATGTTGAAGAACATTGCACAGATAGTTCACACACGCCATAGAAGTATCTCTAATTTCATCGTTAACCTTTTAGCTGGCATAGCTGCATATGCTTTCTACGACACCAAACCTTCCATCAATATGGAGTTTGAGAGGGATGCAAAGCAGGGTGTAAAACAGCTTACTTTATTCTAACCTATAATTTGCGTGAAACAATTATACTTCGGTTTTAGGTCAAGGCCGAAAGGATGCGTGTGCGGTTTAACAAACTCATGAAAGAGCGTTTCTTAAACCGAATTGGGGTTTTATGGTTCTGTTTCGCTCTGGCACAGTGTTTTGCATAGCAGAGAATGCTTCGGTAACGGGTAACTTTGCCCCTAAAAACGAAGCGTATGAAAAAAGAAAAATTCAAGGTGTTGCTCTACCTGAAAAAGAGCGGTTTGGATAAGACGGGAAAAGCTCCCATCATGGGACGGATCACTTATGGCAGAACGATGGCACAGTTCAGCTGCAAACTCTCTTGTCCACCCGATCTCTGGAATGCCCGTGAAAGCCGTATGAACGGAAAAAGCAGGGAAGCCGTCATCCTCAACGGCAAGCTGGACAACTTGTTGTCGGATATTCTGTCGGCATATCAGACCTTGGTCGAACGAGACAAAGTATTTACTGCCACTGATATTAAAGAAACCTTTCAGGGTTGCATGCAGAACCGGACAACCTTTTTGGCGTACTACGACCGTATGGTAGAAGAACTTAAAACACATGTCGGCATAGACCTGACCCGTTCAATCCTGATGGCCTACCATACGGCACGGAAACATTTTGCCGCTTTCATCCGGAAGCGATTCAATCTGGATGATCTGGCTTTCAGTCAAATCACGGAGGAACTCCTTCCCCTTTTCGAGCATTATATCAAAGGAGAGCTGGGCTTTTCTCAGGGGTATTTCCACGGTCTTTCCGTCAAGCTCAAAAAGGTTTGCCGAATGGCTTATCGCGAAGGGGTAGCCGACACGCTTCTGTTCGAGGGCGTCCGTATTGACCAGGGCAAGAACAAATCTCCGAGAGCGTTAGACAAAGCCTCCTTTGAAAAGCTTGAAACACTCTCTTTCGATGAGCATCAGATAGAATTGGAGAGAGCCCGAGACCTCTTTCTCTTTTCCTGCTATACCGGTACGGCTTATTGTGACTTGATACGACTTGGCAGGGAACATCTCTTTCGGGATAGTGAAAATGGCCTCTGGCTGAAGTTCAGAAGACAAAAAACGGAGTCTCTTTGCCGGATCAAACTCCTGACCGAAGCCATGACTCTGATAGAGAAATACCATTCGGGAGAGAGGGAAACGCTGTTCGATCCCGTTCCTTATCCGGTCTATCTTATGCAGTTGAAAGCATTGCAACTGAAAGCTGATATCACGATCCCACTCTCGGCACATGTCGGAAGGCATACATTCGCCACATTGGTCACGCTGGAGAACGGAGTTCCGATCGAAACGGTCAGCCGGATGCTGGGACACGGCAGTCTCCAAACGACAGAGCGTTATGCACAGGTAACACCGAAAAAACTCTTCGATGAATTTGGCAGGTTTCTCTCTTTTACGGAAGATTTAACACTGATCCTTTAATATCAAATATCATGCGCAGTACATTCAAGATATTATTCTATATCAATCGCAGTAAAGTAAGACAAGACGGCCATACGGCCATCCTTTGCCGTATCACCGTCGACGGAGCATCGACAGTCATGAGCACCGGAGAGGAGTGCACTCCCGAAGAGTGGAATGTAAAGCAAAGCGAAACATCCGACCGGAAACTGAATCTCCGGCTGCAGATGTTCAAGGAAAAGATAGAGCAGGCTTACGTCGAGACCCTTCGACGTGACGGGGTTGTCAGTGCCGAGTTGCTGAAGAATCATTTGCAGAGAACAAACTCTGTTCCGACGATGCTTTTGGAAGCAAGCCGGACAGAATTACAATCGATTGAAGCATGTATCGGTAAATCCAAAAGCCCAAATACATATCGGAATAATTTTTACTGCGACAGGGAATTGAGCCGCTTTATCAGGAGTAAGAGGGAGACAGACATTCCGATACCGACTCTGAACATCGCTTTTTTCGACGAATATCGTTTCCACCTGAAAAAAGAGGGTTACGCCCCTGCTACCATCAACATGCATCTTTGCTGGTTGAGCCGCCTAATGTACAAGGCTGTCAGCAGGTGGGTGATTCGCTTCAACCCGTTTGAAGGAGCAAAGTATGAAACGGAGGAACACAGTCCCCGTTTTTTGCAGAAGAGCGACATCGCCAGACTGCTGGCATTCCCCGTGCAGCATGAGGAGGTGGAACTCTGCCGGAGGATGTTCCTTTTCTCGGTCTTTACAGGTCTGGCTTTTGCCGACATGCAAAGTTTGCGTGCCTCGCACATCGAGATGAACGGAGAAGGGAGACGTTATATCCGGAAAACGAGACTGAAGACGGAGGTGGAAAGTCTTATTCCCCTGCATCCGATAGCGGAACAGATTCTTGCGCTTTATATGAAGGATAGAGACAATGAAAGTGATTATGTGATATTCCCTGATCATGTAAGTGTTGGGAAGTTGAAGAACCGGTTGAAAGCTGTTGGTTTGGCATGCGGTATCCGGCAACCGCTGACTTGGCATGTTGCCCGACACAGCTTCGGGACAATGACTTTGGAGGCAGGTATTCCGATGGAAAGCATTGCCAGAATGATGGGGCATTCATCTATTTCCAGCACACAAATTTATGCCCAAATCACAGATCAGAAGATTTCAAGGGATATGGATCGGTTGATGATAAATATTTCGTCATTATATTATGTAAAACAATCGTAATTCAATATCTTTGCATGGGATTTATACCTTTTTATCCAATAAAAAGCAATTAAAATGCTTACATTTATAGATCTGTTTGCAGGTGCAGGAGGATTGTCCGAAGGTTTTATTCGGGCAGGTTATACCCCTTTAGCACATATCGAAATGGACAAGTATGCCTGCGACACACTGAAAACCCGTGCTGCTTTTCATTGGCTAAAAGCCAACAATCAATTACAAAAATACAAAGATTATCTTTATAATAAACAGGGAAAAACCGATGGCAGCAAACTTTGGGCGCAAGTTCCGCAGGAAATAACTGACAGCGTTATTCACGAGACTATCGGCGAAGGTACCATAGAAAATATTTTTGCAAAGGTAGATAAACTCAAAGGCGATAAGCAGGTTGATATTATCATTGGTGGGCCGCCTTGTCAGGCTTATTCTGTGGCAGGCAGGTCAAGAATGGGCAAAGCCGCGGAAGAAGACCCTCGCAATGAACTCTATAAGTATTATGTAAAGTTTCTTGAATATTATCAACCTGAGATGTTTGTATTTGAAAATGTTTTAGGTATCCGAACTGCCAAGAAAGGGCAACCTTTTGAAGATTTGAAACGACTTGTAGATAAAGCCGGGTATATGATGGAAGACCATATACAAATAGCTTCACAATATGGTGTTTTACAACATAGGCAAAGGGTAATTATTGTGGGCTGGAGAAAGGGCACGAAATTTCATTACCCTGAACTGAAAATAGAACAAAATAATTACGAAGTACTAAAAGATTTATTTTCCGATTTACCGGAACGCAAGCATGGAGAGGGTCAGTTATGCAAACCAATTCTGTACACAAAGCCTCTTTCAAAAATGGAATATCTGAAAAAATCAAGTATCCGCAGTAGTGATTTTGATTTTACAACACAGCATATTGCCAGACCAAACAATGCAAACGATCGCGAAATATACAAAATGGCAGTTGACATGTGGCTGAACGAAAAGAAACGTATTGATTATTCGAAAATTCCTGCTCACCTTCAACACCACAAGAATAAGGAAACATTTCTCAATCGTTTTCAGGTTGTTGACCCTTATGGGTATTGCCATACAGTTGTTGCCCATATTGCTATGGATGGACATTATTACATTTATCCGACACTTTCCCCAACAATAGAAAATGTTCGTTCAATAACCGTTCGCGAAGCCGCCAGACTACAATCTTTTCCAGATGATTATTTTTTTGAAGGTAGCAGAAGTGCAGCATTTAAGCAAATAGGTAACGCTGTTCCTGTGGTTTTGGCTCATAAAATTGCAGAAGAAATAAAAAAACAGCTACTTCTATGAATACAATTCAATTTCAATATTTTCCAAAAAACAATCAAATACCAGAATATTTACAAAATATTGTGAGTGTATTTAACACAAACAGTTCTTCTATTTGCTCGCTTCACAACGAGTTAGATAGTAATACTGTTCTTGGAATAGTATCGAATGGATTGATTAGCTTAGGCTTTGAAATCGAAAGAAGCAAAAAGCGAGAAGACAAAATCCAAGTTCCTGTTTTATTTGGGAAAAATGGGAAAATGGAGCAATCTTTTGATGCAGACGGATATCATAAAGAAAAAAAGATCGTCATTGAGGTTGAAGCAGGGCGTGCTGTAACCAACTACCAATTTCTCAAAGATCTATTCCAAGCTTGTGTGATGAGTGATGTCGATTATTTGGTTATAGCCGTAAGGAATATTTATCGAAAAAATCAAGATTTCGAGAAAGTAATATCTTTTTTCAATACTCTTTATGCCTCGGGAAGACTGATTTTGCCATTAAAAGGCATATTAATAATTGGATACTGAAATATCATGAATTACAATATAATACGAAAAGCACAAGCTATTCCTGAAGCCGCCTCAATGATAGAAACATTTCGGGCAATCGGTTACAATCTTGAAACTGCTATAGCGGATATTATCGATAATTCCATTTCTGCCAATGCTCGCAATATCTATATAAATCGTATATGGAGAGGCGGTCAGTCTATTATTACAATAAAAGACGATGGAGATGGTATGAATAGTAATGAGATAATCCAAGCGATGCGACCAGGTGCGCAAAACCCATTATCTGACCGCTCTGAAAATGATTTGGGTCGTTTTGGATTAGGATTGAAGACCGCTTCATTTTCTCAATGCCGCAAACTTTCTGTACTAAGCAAACGAAAAGATTATGCTTCCGCCTTTTGGTCGTGGGATTTGGATTATGTTGCTCAAAGTGATAAATGGGAACTGTTGCAATGGATGCCAGAAGAGCTTAAAGGAGAACTAAATAGCTTATTGTCTGGAACACTTGTTGTATGGTCAGATTTAGATAGGGTTTTGCCAACAAATACTATTGAAACCGACGAAAATGCGAAACGCCGATTTTCTGATGCTTTGGATAAAGTAAAAAAGCATATTGCGATGACCTTCCATCGCTTTATCGAGGATAAAACAATCAAAATATATTGGGGCGAACATGAAATCGAAGCCTGGAATCCGTTTTGCCCAAACGAAAATAAAACACAAGAACAACCTAGTGAGAATATTAACGGTGGGGCCAAAATGAAAGGATATGTTTTGCCACACAAAAATAATTTCTCGTCAGAGCAAGAATACAAAAGAGCGGAGGGAATAAACGGATATCCAGCACAACAAGGTTTTTATGTTTATCGCGGCAAACGCTTACTTTTGGCAGGCGATTGGCTGGGGCTATTCCGCAAAGAAGAACATTACAAGTTAGTCCGCATACAAATTGATTTGCCAAATAAACTTGATACTGAATGGCAAATTGACATTAAAAAATCAAAAGCATATCCGCCTGCAGTTTGTCGTGAACAGTTGTTCTCTTATGCAAAAAACATACGTGCCATTGGTTCAGAGGTTTATCGACACAGAGGTAAAATCTTGAAGCAGCGAGCTGGACAAAATTTTCAACCGCTTTGGCTGGAGAAGAAAAAAGATAATAAATGGTCATTTGTGGTTAATCGTGAACATTTAATGATTCAGGATTTGAAAGATTTGGCAAAGGAAAAACCAGAACAAGCGATTGAAAAACTGTTGAAGTTTCTAGAGGAAGCAATCCCTACAAAAACTATATACATTAACGAAGCACAAGGTGAAGAAAAACAGAAAACACCATTTTCCGATGTTAATACAAATCTGATAAAAGAGGTACTTGCTTTAATGTACAATAATCAAATTGGCCAGGGTAAAACGCCTGCACAAGCAAAAGCTCTGTTGAAAATACAAGAGCCGTTTAACAATTACGAAGATTTAATCGAGCAACTATAAATGAATGATAATTACCAAGTAGCGATAGAGATATGCCAGAGTATAATTGGCAGAAAAGCAAGTGTTACTGACAGCGAGATAGACGAAGCGGCCATTAAGGCAAAAATGATTTATCCAGACGTTAATGCTGTAAAGTTGAAAAACGATTTACTTTCAATGTATAGCGTTAAGATTGATGCATTCCAAATTTTGGAAGGCAGAGAACGCCGTGAGCCTTGGTTGAAAGATTTTCGGGCAAACAAGATGTCAAAGTGGGAGTTTTGGATGCGCTATGCAGAATATTTGGAAAAGCATAAAAAGTTTGCGCCAAGTGTAATTTTGCAATTGGATGAGCTGACCGACAGAGTCTTGGACAAACTTTTTAACCCTCAACGCAATGAAATTCAAATCTCGAAAAAAGGACTTGTTGTAGGACAGGTTCAATCAGGTAAAACGGCTAATTATACAGGGCTTATTTGCAAAGCTGCTGACGCAGGGTTCAATCTTATCATCGTTTTGGCAGGTATTCACAATAATCTGCGAAGCCAAACACAGAACCGCATAGACGAAGGTTTTTTAGGCTTTGATACGCAATACGAAAGAGCCTACACAATGAATAATACAACAAAAATCGGAGTTGGACTTATTCCTGGTTTTGATAATGCTATAGCCAATTCATATACGACAAGTCTGGAAAAAGGTGATTTCACAAGCAGAGCAACCAATACGGCAGGCTTCAATTTCAATGCACCACAGCCAATTCTATTAGTTGTAAAGAAAAATGCTTCTGTTTTAAACCGTTTGTACAAGTGGTTGCAAACCCAGACCATAAATGAAAAAATCACAAACAAATCTCTGCTTATTATTGACGATGAAGCAGACAATGCCTCTATCAATACCAATCATAAAGAATTAGACCCTACAACGATAAATAGAAATATTTGCAGCATAATTTCTCTATTCAATCGTTCTGCTTATGTTGGCTATACAGCAACGCCATTTGCCAACATTTTTATTCCACAGAACGAGGACGATTTGTTTCCACGTGACTTTATCATTAATATTCCTGCCCCAACAAATTATATTGGTCCCGAAAAGGTTTTCGGTACTTCTATAATTCCAGATGACATAAACAGCGATTTGCTTCCAATAGTCTATCCCATAAAAGATTATGATTCCTTTGTGCCACAAGGACACAAAAAAGATGATGACAAACCAAAATTCGAAGATATTCCTGAATCTCTGAGAATAGCAGTAAAATGTTTTATCGTTACTTGCGCTATCCGAATAGCCAGGGGGCAGGGTATAAAACACAATTCAATGCTTATTCATATTTCTCGTTTTCAAATGTGGCAAAACCACATAAAAGAGTTAGTCGAAAATCTTTTCAATTATTACAAACACGAGATTGAAGCGAGCGACACTGCTATTTATGAAGAATTTCGTAAGATTTTGGAAGATGACACAGCAAATTACAAATCATACAAAACTATAACCAACGAAATAAAAGAGTCAAAATTTAGTGATATTGACAAAAATTTATCTGTACACTCATGGGAAGAAATCAAACCAATGCTTTTTAAGGCAGTACAGAAAATTGAAGTAAAATCAATTAACGGAACTTCGGGCGATTGTTTGACTTACTACGAAAACGATAAGAACGGAATTTCAGTAATCGCTATCGGTGGGGATAAACTTTCACGAGGTTTAACCTTGGAAGGACTCTCGGTAAGTTACTTCTTGCGTGCCTCAAAAATGTACGATACACTTATGCAAATGGGGCGTTGGTTTGGATATCGCCCCGGATATGTTGATTTGTGTCGCTTATTCACAAGCGAAGAGCTGAATGAATGGTTCAGACACATAACTATTGCAAGTGAGGAGTTGCGAGGCGAATTTAACTATTTGGCTGAATCGGGAGGAACACCGGAAAATTACGCTTTAAAAGTCCGCACCCACCCTGGCAGTCTGCAAATTACCTCTGTTTCAAAAATGCGCTATGCAAAACAGATTTCCGTTTCATGGGCGGGCAGATTGATAGAAAGCTATCAACTACCAATGGATAAAGGCATTAAGAAAAGAAATTTGATTGCAACTGACAATTTTATTTCAGCACAAGGAATGCCGGAAAAGAAAGGCAACAATTATTTGTGGCGTAATGTTTCGCCCGATGATGTTTGTGATTATCTCTCAAAATTCAAAGTTGCCGACAGTCTAAAGAAAGTTGATCTGGATATGATTAGCAATTACATTCAGGAACTTGTGAAAAATGGCGAATTAACTTCTTGGAGTGTAGTTGTAATGAATAAAAATCAACCTGCAGTACAGTACACATTTTCAAACAGCATACAAGCAGGCTGTTTTGACCGTAACCGCGCCGAAGATACAAATTGGAACACTTACTACATTCGTAAAAATCACATTGTTGGAAATCAAACCGATGAATTTATTGATTTGGACGAAGATTTGATAAACGCAGCATTGAAACGGACACGGCAGCGAAAGGCAGAGCTAAACAGAGTTTGGGACAAAGATTATCCTGCACCCGAAATTGTTCGACAGGAATTCCGCCCGCGTACAAATCCGCTTTTGCTGATTTATCCGCTTAATCCTGAATGTGCAAATGTTAAGGATAAACATGGAAATATACAAAATGGCACGATTTCGTACAGCAAAACAGACGATCCATTTATTGGTTTTGTAATATCGTTTCCAAGCAGCAGTACCAACATTGCAATTTCATACGCAGTAAATCAGGTTGCAGAATTTGCAGAAACAGAGATTTTATTTGACAACGAAAACGATAATGTTTATGACGAATAGTAATCACATATCCAAATTGTGGAAGACGTTGGAGGAAGAGAAGAATACCGGACTGGTTAAACGCCTATATTCAAGCGATATACCTTTTTATGTTTATGCTACATTTCAGTACCCTGAAATGTATTATGGCATAGCATTTACTTTCAGTAACAATATACACATGGATATTTCTTCATTCGTCAATTTGAGAGAATTGAAAGTTATGTTATTAGCCGATACCACTTTCCCAAATTCTCGTCTATTGATAATCCAATTGTTACACCCTAACAACCGAGATGTTTTCGCTATTTTGTGTAAAAACCTGATACAGTCGGTTATTACTCTGAATACCGAAGAGAAAATAAGTCGGACTATTGTCAATCAGCTGGAAAAATGGAAAATGCTTTTTGATAAAAATAGTTCGACAGGTTTAACATCTGATGAGCAACAAGGACTTTTCGGTGAATTACATTTTTGCCAAAAATTTTTAGCACAATTCAATAACAGACCCAATAGTGTGCTTAACACTTGGGTTGGTGTTGATAAGGCATTACGCGATTTTCAGGACAATAGTTGGGCAGTGGAAGTCAAAACTACCTCAACCAATAATCCGCAGACAGTAGCCATCAACGGAGAAAGGCAGTTAGACGAAACCTTGCTCGACAATCTATTTTTATTTCATCTTTCAGTCGAGATTTCAAATGGTAATGGACAAACGCTTTGCCAAAAAATTTCCGAAATTCGTAAGTTTCTCGAAAATGACACACCTGCTTTGTCGCTTTTTAATGCCAAACTGTTTGAAGCCGGATATCTGGATAGACATGAACCGTTTTATCAGGACAAGTTTTACCAAATCCGCAGCGAGAATTTTTACAAAGTTGAAAATAATTTTCCTCGCATTAGAGAGAATGAACTTCGCAGTGGTGTAAGCGATGTAAGATACGCTATCATTCTTGCAATGTGTGACGAGTATTTAGTTTCTGAAAATCAACTATTCAACATACTTAGACAATCATGAATGAAATAAATAAATTCTATCAGGCATTATTGTCGGATATTGTTTCGTTGCAGGCAGGTAGCGAAGAAGGCGATACACAAGAACAGACATTTACACGCCTTGCCGTTGAAATGCTTGCAGAGGCAGGCGAAACCGAAAATGCCGCCATTGCCTATGATGAAAAAGCACTAGGCACACGCAATCAGCATAAAATAAATGCCTACGCAATATCGGACAATTACGAAACAGTCGATTTATTTATCTCTATTTTTGACAATTCCGAGGCAATAAAAAGCATTTCAAAAGCCGATATAGAGACAGCCACAAAGCGAATCACAAACTTTTTCCGTAAAGCCATCTACAACGACTATGCAAATGAAGTTGCTGAATCGTCGCCAATTTTTGAATTTGCCAATACATTAGCTAATTTTCAAGAGCTAAAAGACAATCTTGTTCGGGTAAATGTTATAATCCTTACTAACGGTGAATACAAAGGCGATTTTCCGCAGAGTGCAACTATTTGCGGATACAATATGTTTTACAGGGTAACTGATACAAATTATCTGTATAAAATTTCAGAACAGTCTCGTGTGCCAATCGAACTTGATTTTGAGGATTTTGAAGGTGAAAAATTTGAAATTCCCTGTTTATCTGCTCCAACTGATAACCCCGATTATAAATCGTACATTGCAATCATCCCTGGTACTTGTTTGGCAAAACTTTATGAAAAATATGGGGCACGGTTGTTAGAACAAAACGTACGCTCATTTCTGCAATTCACAGGTAAAATAAACAAGGGCATACGTGATACTATTAAAACAGAACCACATATGTTCCTCGCATTCAACAATGGTATTGCCGCTACTGCCGACCATCTGGAACTTGACAAAACCAATCGTTATATACGAAAAATCAGTAATCTACAAATTGTAAACGGAGGACAGACAACCGCCTCAATATACAACACCGCAAAGAAAGATAAAGCGGATATTTCAAACATTTTTGTACAGGTAAAATTTTCAATTATTGAAAAACCTGACCAATACAGTGAAATTGTGTCTCGCATTTCTCGTTATACCAACACTCAAAACAAAGTTAATGATGCTGACTTTTCGGCGAATAATCCCGCTTTGGTTGCTTTTGAAAAACTATCTCGTCACATATTGTCGCCAATAACAAGTGATAGCAATATGCAGACATGCTGGTTTTTCGAACGTGCACGTGGACAGTACAAAACTTTGCGAAGCAGAGAAGGGTTTACCAAATCACGCCAAAAAGCATTCGACCTGAAATACCCAAAAAATCAAATGTTCTCCAAGGTAGAACTTGCAAAATATATAAATGCATACCAAGAAATATACGATGGCAGGAAATTAGTAATTAGTCCAAATATTGTAGTGCGAGGAAACGAAAAAAACTATGCAAGGTTTATCAATAACAATATTCCAGATAATATTAAGAAAATCAATAATGTGTATTTTGAAGATGCAATTGCAAAATGCATTTTGTTTAAAACTGCAGAAAAACGTTATGGAACAAAGCTAAACGATTACAACATTGGTGAATTGCGACAAGTAGTCGTACCTTATACGTTGTCGTTATTAAATATTTTAACAAACGATAAATTAGACTTGTTTAAAATATGGAAAAATCAGAAAATATCGCAAGCATTGTCCGATTGTATTTATGATTTGATGAAACAAGTAAATCAGTTCATTTTGGATAATTCTCCCGTAACACACTACATTGAATGGGCTAAAAAAGAGGAGTGTTGGGAACAAGTCAAAAATTATTCCTGGACTTTCAATACCAATGATATAAAAACCGAACTGATAGACGAAACCAATCCACCAAAACGAAATACAGTAGCTGATAATGAAAATAAAGAGAAGACAGCTCAACACGAAGAGGGTATTATTCGCTCAATTCCATTTGCCTTGTGGAAAAAGATTGAAAAGTGGGGACGTGATTCTGGTTTTTTGTCGATTAATCAACAGACAGCAGCAAACGACGCGGCATACAAAGTCAAGAATAACAGAAATTTTAATGATTCTGACCGGAGTAGAGCAATGGCAGTTTTTGAGAAAGTTTGCCAGCACAATATAGAGTTATTAGAAGAAGCTGATAGATTAGCAGTACAAGAAGAATCAATTACAGAGACTATCCATGGTAAAAACGATAATACAGCTTCAACCGAAATTACTTTGGAATTAATTCGAAAAATGGTTGATTGGGACAGACGTAAGCGTATTTTGGAAGATTGGAAGTGGAAAGTGATGAATGATGTTTTACAAGGACGAAAAACATTGGATGACCGTAAAAGATATACGTTCTACCTGAATTTAGAAAAATTAAAAAAACACGGGTTTACAGAAAATTGAAGTGTAATGAGAAGTTTTGGAATAGTAGAAGACAAAATAAAAGAAACAGACTTTTTCTTATCAAAATTAGAGGAATCAACACGCAATCAAGATTTTTTTTAGGCGCAAGATTTTATTTAAGTGCTTTTACAAGTGCCTCGCGAAGTATAACTTTTTCATTGCAAGCTGCAATGAAGGGCATTCCTGATTTCAAAAATTGGTATGAACAACACCAAAACATATTAAAACAAAATGATTTAGCCAAGTATTTTGTAGAAGTCCGAAATCTATCTCAAAAAGTTGGATATTATCCACTAAGTAGTGGAAGAATATTTCGTGATGAAGAGAATCAAATACAAGTACAATATTTTTTTGACTATTTTTTAGACGAAAAAATTGATGGTCTAATTCCCAAAGATGATGTTATTACTGCTTGTAAAAAATATTTTGTTTTATTACTAGAGCTTATTAGTGATTGCTTTAAAACCTTTGGCTACATCATTGATCCTGTAGAATATTTTGTATATAGCATCACAGCAGGCGGGAAATCATTGGATGATATTGAAGAAGAATTAGGTTTCCCTAGAAAATGGACTGATATCGAAGGAATACCCTATGAAGAAAGAGTAAAAATGCTACGTCATCATTTTGAAAAAGATGTAACTATAGATTATGTTTTTGAAAAGTACTTGGGAACTAATAGATTTGGCGATAAGATTATTTGAATTAGTCTTTTAAATCCTTATATTCAACAAGTTTTTCAGCAATAATTAGATTTTGTTTGCGCGTTCTTGATAAAACTTCATAGAAATTTTCTTCGTCATGTTTACGAGTATTTCCGCCTCAACTCTATCAATTAATGGCGTAAGGTTCTGTTTGTGAGTATGTCTTATTTCACACTCCCAAACCGTTAATACATTCCAACCCAAAGCCGTAAGTTTTTCGGCATTAACCTTGTCCCTTTCAGCATTTGAGGTGATTTTATCAATCCAGAATCTTGTATTTGTTTTCGGAATGTAGGCATATTTACAATCCTCGTGTCCATGCCAAAAACAGCCATGTATAAAGATTACCGTTTTATATTTTGGTAAAACAATATCAGGCTTCCCTGGTAGTTTTTTATCGTTTACACGATACCGAAATCCTCTTGCAAAAAGAGCCTTGCGCAATGCCAATTCCGGTTTTGTATTCTTTGACCGAATTCTTGACATGCATTCTGACCTCTTTTCCTTATTCCAAATATCCATTAGGGAGTATCTTTCCTGCAAAGATATGTTTATAATTTATTTCCCGGAAAGAAACCTATAAAATTATCCAACACATAGTTTTTATAATGTATTTTAGGGCTTATAGTTTTCTTTCAAAAGCTTCTCCAAGTTGGAAAGTTTGTAGAGGATCTTTCCTGCAATTTGGGTGTAGGGGATAATGCCCTTGTCCCGATAATCCTGCAAGGTACGAGGGCTGATGAAAAGGCGTTCGCAGACCTCTCGCCCTGTGAGATAGATCTCTCCTCCGAATAGAGGACGATGCGTTTGGGCAATCTCCCGAATACGTTTGCTTACTTCTTGGATGCCTGAGATGAGTTGTTTCATTTCGGGCGTTTCTTTGTTTACGATTTCGTGTTCCATAGTCACTGTATTTTTCGGTTCGACTTTTCGAAGAGTGCTTCCACATCCTCACGTTTGTAATAACATTTGTGCCCGATTTGGATAAAGGGCAGCACGGAAGTATCCCGATAATGCTGGAGTGTCCGTTTGCTGATGTTCAGTATTCGGCACACGTCCCCATTGTGCAACAGGTCGGGAACTTCGGGCTTTGTTTCGAAGTGTTCTCTCATACAAAGAACCAATTCTTCGATGCTCTTTTTCAGTTCCTCCCAAGCGGAGGTGTCGATAGCGGTAAATCTCATATCAATATCGTTTTAATTGTTGTTTTTCTCTTTTTGATGCAAATGTACGCGGTCGAAATCCTTGTTTCCTGACGCGATTAAATCAAAGGAAACAGCAGGAACTCGCAGGCAAATGTATAAGTAAAGTCGGGCTGTTTCCGGAAGGAGTTCCCTGTCGTTTCTCTTCGTTCCCCCGAATTCCTTCCGTCGGAAAGACGAGATACGTTTTCGACGCGAAAATAACGAACCTACACATGCTATTTATCCTATTCCTCCTAAGTGGATACTTCCGGCTTCGAAAGGGTTTGAAGTGGCTCAGTTAGGGGAAATCCTCCTCTCTATCTTTTTAGGAGTCTCCCTCTGTTTTCATCGAAAAGGCAAAGGCATGCATCTGCATGCAATCCGATACAGCCATTAGGGTAGTGTTTCCCGTTCTTCCATTTGTCGTTCCCTGATTTTTGAGGTGAAAATGTGTGGTATTCTTCCTCTTTCCCGAAGAAATATGCGGTGCCTTGACGCAACAACGCCATAAAACTTGGCTTTACTTGTGTACCTCTCTAACTTGCCTCAGCCATCCGTTTTCGGATGAAAGTTCAAAATCAAGCAAACAAAGGAGGTACGAACAATGAAAGAAAACAACTTAGCCAAGAGAACAAGAAATGCCATAGATACTTTCTTCTTTCACTGTGAAAGGAGATATACAGTGAAAGAAAAAAAGAAATACTTTTCGCTTTTTGTCAGCCGACAAGTGTGAGGAAGTCCGTCCTCCGCAAGGAAGTTACTTTTCTCTTTCACCGTTTGAAATTCCAATTTATTCATTCAATAATCATCGAATTGACTTATGAAATCAAGATATTATGACTTACCCACCATCAAGGCGATATCGATAGTCGACTATCTGCACGCCTGCGGCATTGAGCCTGCAAAGAGTTATAACGGCTACGCCCTTTATCACGCACCCTACCGAGAAGCCCCCAACGCCAGCCTGAAAGTGGACTTTCGGCAAAACCTGTGGCACGATTACGGAATAAGCAAAGGCGGAAGCATTATCGACCTTGTGATGCGGATGCGAGGTTGCAGTGCCTACGAAGCCATGGCACATCTTGCCGAAGGAGAAGAGACAACTCTCACACCCTCTTCCTTTCATCGTGTAACAGCTCCCAAAATGACGAGTACAAGGCGTATCCTCTCCATCAGCAAAGAGTTGCCCCTGCATCTGCAAAGCTATCTCCGAGAAGTACGCAAGATAGACCTTGCCATTGCAAGCCCTTATCTCCGTCATATTCGCTATACCGTAAATGGACGAGAGTATTCTGCCATAGGTTTTCTCAACCGTGGAGGAGGGTATGAGCTTCGGGACGACTAGACATTCAAGGGAACAATCGCTCCAAAGGATATAAGCCTCATTCAAGGGAATACTTCTGAAACACTCTGTCTCTTCAAGGGCTTTGTGGATTTCCTTTCCCATCTTACGATAAAAGGGCAAGAAACCGCTCCCAGCCTTGTGCTGAGCTCCGTCAGCAATCTCCCTCGAGCCGTTGCCTATATTCATGAGAATGCTATCGACTCTGTTCGGGCTTTCTTCGACAACGATGAGGCAGGGCGGCAGGCTCTCCGAAAACTTTGGGCATCCGGTATGGAGGCAAAAGATATGAGCCGTCTCTATCCCCGTCACAAAG
Organism: Alloprevotella rava; assembly: GCF_014195585.1. Taxonomy (GTDB): domain Bacteria; phylum Bacteroidota; class Bacteroidia; order Bacteroidales; family Bacteroidaceae; genus Alloprevotella; species Alloprevotella rava. The sequence goes on from NZ_JACICA010000007.1 coordinate 122,856, forward strand.
ACCTGAACGAGTATCTTGTCGCTCTCTGCCACGAGCAGAAAGAATTAACCGCAAGAGTAAAAAACATGAACGTAAAACGTAAAATCAGATAAGCTTATGAAAGAAGAATTCGATTTGTCTCTCTATTTGAACCATCCCGAAGGACCCGAAAAAACACAAGAACTCCAAAAAAATGTCAGTAAAGCAGTCTCCGCCAAGCAAGAGACAAAACAGGCTGAGCAATCAAAGCAAGTCGATACTACTCTGTATTCTCCAATATCCGAGCAAGCATTGCCTTCTGAGCCTTTGAATGAGGGGAATGAAACAATGAGAGCAGAGTATTCTGAACAAGAGGAGTTACAAGTAATTCCAAGCATTCGGAACCGTATTATCCACAAGCAACCACAAGAGAGCTTGGAGAGCTATCGGGAAGCCTTTCTAACGCCCCATAAAATCATTGACCGGAAAGCGGTTTACCTGAGCCGTATCACATGGGAACAGTTGGAATTTACCGTTCGCCGTCTGGGTGAGCGTGGAGCAAATGTTTCAAGTTTTCTGGAGCGTATTGCCTTGAACCATTTGGAGGAATATGCAGACGACATCGAACGCTGGCGGAAACTCTGAATGCAGAGGGAAGACAGCTTGCCCGGAACGCCGTTCATAAAGTGAAACATGGTATTCCGGGGACACAGGGAATAGCAGGATGAACAGACAACCGGACATTCCGAGCCATGAAGGATAAACAGGAGAACGAGACTTTGTGAATCATGTATCATCGGTAAACGTGCAAGACGTCAGTTTGTGTCCACAAACTGCTCTTGCCCCTCACCGGTTTGTTCGGGAAGGGTACCGTAATCACTTCGTTCTCATCGGTAGAGGAATACCATATATAAACCGACGTATAAACGTAGTATAATCTAATCATATGAAAAGAAAAACCGATCATTCAGACAGAGACAGGAGCAGGAACAGAACACAGATTCTTCGGGTACGTTGTTCCCTAGAGGAGAAAGCAAAGATACAAGCGAAGGCGCAGCAGACGGGTAAGAAGCTCTCCGAGTTTTGCAGGGAAGCCTTGCTTACGGGAGAGGTCATCGCCGTTCCGACATGGAGCGGAAACGAACAGGAGGCTGTCCGGGTATTGCAACGGGTTGCTCATTTTTTTACACACATCTCCAGCCTGATTAAAAAGAAAGACCCTGCATGGCTGCCCGTAACCAAAAATCTTGCACTTATCTCGCTGGAGGCATTTAAGCGTTTCTATCATCCGCGGCACCGGATTCCGGATGAAGTGTATAACCTCCTGAATATAGAGCGGGATGATTGCCAAGTGTAGAGCCATTGCGCACGGAAAGACTGCATTGGAGTATATCTTCCGGGAGACAAAGCTGAAGGATAAACTCCTGTTCCATAATCTTTGCGGGGACACGGCCGGAGGAATACATGAAGAAATGAGCCTGATAAACGGGTTCAACAGCCGTTGTCGGAATAAATTCCTGCGTATCGAAATCGGGATAGCTCCCAAAGATGAGCCGGTGATGAGTCGGATGAAACTCCGGAATCTGGTTTGGGAATTCATACAAGCGATGGGGTTGAAAGAACATCAGGCTGTTGCCGTTACACATAAGGATACGGATAATCTGCATATCCATATCATTGCCAACCGGATGGATATGAACGGAGCGGTCTACGATACGACATTTGTAAGCAATAGAGCAGTGCGGGTAGCTGAAGAGCTGAGTCGCAGGTACGGTCTTACCGTAGCAAAAGAACTGACGGCAGAGAAACGTTACCGCAGGCGCGGAACAAGCCGGACAAGAGAAGCCGTCAAAGAGAGACTGTGCTCAATAGCCTACGGATTACTGGAAAAACACATGCGGAACGGGATGAACGGCTATGCTTCTTTCCGGTATGAGTTGAACCGGCAAGGTGTATCGATAGAGCAGATGAAAAACAAAAACGGGCGAACCTACGGTCTGAAATTTCACTTCGAAGGGCAGATTTTCAAAGCTTCGGAGGTCGGGCGGGAATTCGGGTATCACTCGCTGCTGAAACAGTTCGGGCTTTCTTTCCTTTCACCGCATGCAGAAAAATCTGCTGTTCCGGTCTATAATCCGAAGCAGCCTACTCAATCGATAGCTGAAGAACACACTCTTGCAGAAACCATCGTCAGTATGACAGAGGGGATCGCCTCCTTTGCCGAAGGTTTACCGGATTTTCGAGTCCACGGAGAAGATTATGCCGAAACCGCTTTTCAGCATAGGATTCGCAACGAAGCCAAGAGGAAAAAGAAGCGGGGGCGGAGGATGTAAAATGCAAAAAAACAAAAAAAGAAAATCACGACAAAATGCTCGCTTTCCCCCCGAAAAGAGTATCTTTGCAGGAGATAAAACGAGCGTTCTTTGTTTATCCAAAAACAGGCGACCAAAAGCACTTCGCTCATTTCCAAATCGTTACCCATTTGCCTGATAATTAAACACAACTAGTTGATTTTCTTTTAGATAATTCTGCGAGATATTCTCTATTCACATCCATTAATCTGTTCTTCATATTAGTCCGTATCCCTATTACGATATGTACACCTCTGTCAAAGAGTGAAGCAAAAAGTGATTGAGAAATATACCCTTTATCGGCATATAATTTTCCAAATAAATCCTTCGTTAAATCGTTGAATACTTTTGGGTTACGGTCGTCTACATTGGCTCGGGTTAGAGCAAAATTGAGTAGCTCGCCTCGTTCATTACACAAAAGATGAAGTTTGAAGCCATAGTACCATCCCATAGTACTTTTTCCCTTTTGGGCGTACCCTTTGAATACGCGATTACGGGATTGTCTCTTGTTTTCGCACACTGGAATACGTGTAGAATCGAAAAAGGTTATCCCGGTGCATTCTCCCATTAATCCCAGTTTGAGAAAGAGCAAAAGGGGTATTGCAACACGAGGCATACGCTCAACGAAGCGTGTATAGGAGAGTAGATTGGGAAACTCTTTTTTTAGTTCTCGGCAAACATAGAAGAGATAGAAATGTTTGAAATTCCGAAAAGTATTGCTGTGGAACAAAATAAGAATTGTGATCATTTCGGCATCACTCATCCGCCCTTTTCTCTTGCGATGTTTTGGACTATTGGCAGGGGCGTTTGAGAGAGAAAGAGAGGTATTGTTTAATTCCGAATGATATTCTTTGCAGAAATCATCTGCAATACAATAGATTTCTGTAACTTTACTGACAAGTTTCATGAGGATTGTTATTTTGTTATATGATTGATTATCAACAGTAAATATACAAAAAACAATCCTCTTTTTAGGCTTTTATTGAAACTTTTTTTGAGGAAAAAGAAGTACTGCTTATCCCGAATTGGGGGTTATAGCAATAATCTCTGATCTTTCTTTATCTATAAAAGAAGTCTACTTATGAAGGAGAAAATTATTATTTATCGACAAGATAGCAAGGATTATTTTGCGACGAAAGAAAGGGGCATTCTTGATATAAATACTCCTTTCTTTCTAAACTTTCATTTAATTCTAGGACTTCTTGTTTCATAGTGAAAAAAAGGCGGTAGATCTCACGAACTGCCGCCCTTTGTGCTTCGATAGGTAATTAGAATTTCTTAAGGTAAAAAGATTGTTTCAGGATAACTGTGAGCAAAGATAAAGAATTTGTACCGAATCAGCAAATTTAAAATCTATGTTATATAACATACTTTAAGTAATAAAATAAGGAGAGCTTATAGACCAATAAGTTACATGTTGTGATATGTCTACAAGCTCTCTTATTATTTAACTTTTTATTTTGTCAAATACGTTCAAGTACAAGGCGAATTAGATCTTCGATATTGTTCTTGTAGTTTGGTGTAGCTCTATGGCTCACACGGTTTGCAATAACCATACAGCACGTCATGGCACGATGTCCCATGAGCTTTGCTAATCCTGCTAAGGCTGAAGATTCCATCTCGAAATTAGTAATGCGCCATTCGTTGTACTCAAAATCCATAATTTTCTGGTTTTGATTGGGATCAGCTAAAGGCAAACGTAGTTCACGTCCTTGAGGGCCAAAAAAGCCACCACAGGCAATTGTTACACCACGGACCATGTCATCTTTTGCAATACGTTCGATCAAATCTGCATCTGCATCAATAGCATAGGGGTGAGCAATACAAGTTGAGCCAGTCCATTTCATGTGTTGAAGGAAAGCTTCTTCAAACTCTAAATCACACACTTCATTGCGTCCTGCATAGAAATTGAGGAGGCCGTCAAAGCCAAGGCTTTTTGCTGAAGCGATGTATGTTCCTTCTGGTGTATATGGTTGTAGACCACCACACGTTCCAATGCGAACAATTGTCAGCTGGCGAGGAGTAGGGCATAACTGACGAGTGTTGAAGTCTATGTTGGCACAAGCGTCCAATTCGTTCAGAACAATATCAATGTTATCACAGCCAATACCTGTACTAACGCAGCTAATACGTTTCCCTTGGAACATACCTGTAATGGTGCGGAATTCACGATTTTGTATGTCACATTCAATAGATTCGAAATTAGCAGCAACTAAAGGCACACGACCAGGATCGCCTACAAGGATAACATTGTCTGCTAACTGTTCAGGAAGGAGGTGGAGGTGAAAAATACTTCCGTCAGAATTAATAATCAGTTCTGATTCTTCAAAGATCTTTTTTTTCATATATAAATGTAGTTTTAGGTTTATTTATTTTTTGTCAATATGAGAATTTGCAATTTATCAGCAGGTTGGTTACGATCAGTCACGAGTTGTATTCTTCCATCTTTATCTTTTATATAAAGTAAATCGTTATATGGCGAATTGTAAGGAATCCTAAGTTGTTCAGGTTTTAAGAACGTATGAGTATCAAAATCGTAACGAGTGATGAATAAGTCGAAGCCACCTAATGATGTTGTTCCTTGTTCAGCAAAGTACAATGTTGTACCATCTGTCGACATGAAAGGGAAATCGCGGTCTTTATCCGCCGTTTGCAATCCTGGTAGGAGCTGAGGAGACGTCCATTTGTTGTTTATCTTCAAGCTGCGATAAAGATTGTGTAGGCCAGAGCTATCTGCCATTGAAAAATAAGCTACATCGCCCCAGCCATTTATATAGGCACTATTTCCTAGGTGGGTAGCATATTCTGGAAGAAGTTGAGATGCAGGAAGCAGCGTTCCTGCGTCCTTTGGTAGTTTTAGGGCAGAGAATAGTTGTGCTCTATCTATCATAATAGTATCGGAATAGACCACAGTGTCGGCATGAAGAGCCATATTTTCCCCCATGCGTGCGCGCTGCAAGGCCGCATCAAGCGTTGTCGTTGGTTGGTTCTGTTTTCTAGCTTTCTTGATTTGTTGTTGTATCAGTGTTGCTGCTTCTGTATATTTTGCTTCTAAAAAGAGCTGGTTTGCATCCTGCCGTTGCGCAGAAATGCCTTGCGTGCAGAAAAGCCATGTTATTGTTGCTCCTAAAAAATATATCTTCATAAATCTATGCAAATTGCACAAGCGAATATACATAATTCTTATGATACGCTCCAAATACTCCATCAAAAATATGTATTTTTGCAGACATAACAAGAAAAAATTATGAAGTTAAGAAGTTTTTTACTAGCATCTGTATTCTTTGTTTTGTGTACAAGTGTTGTTGTGGCACAAACAAGAGTTGTAGAGCATACGGTTGTTAAAGGAGAAACCTTGTATAGACTATCAAAAAACTATGGTGTTACAGTGGAGCAAATTGTAGCTCAGAATCCTGGACTTACGACTGAGACACTTCAAGAAGGCCTACTGATTAAGATTCCTACTAATGGAACAGCCCCCTCTTCCGTGTTGCAGAAAGAGTCTTCTCATTATGCCACTCATAAGGTACAGAAGGAAGAAACCATTTGGGGAATTGCCAGAATGTATGGAATCTCGGTTGATAGTTTTATGGAAAGTAATCCGCAGATGAAAGAAGCTAACTTCAAACTTAAAAAAGGTTTGGTATTGCGTATTCCCCAGACTGTTCAACAGCAAAAGTCACAAACCACAAGCCAAGCTCAGAATAATGTGAGTGCTGCTATTCTTCTCCCGCTTACAGCTACTGGAGTAGAAGGTGAGAGAAGTGTAGAGTTCTATCGTGGCTTTCTTATGGCTGCTGATAAAGTTAGAGAAAATGGTAGCAACATCAATGTATATACCTACAATGAGCTTCCCTCCTCTACTAATCTTACAGATATTCTGACTAAAATCAAGAATAGCAAAGTGCAGTTCTTGATTGGTCCGGTCTATCCTTCTCATTTCGATGAAGTCTCCAGTTTTTGTCGGAGTAATGGAATAAGAATGATTGTTCCTTTCTCGTCTAAGGCAATGCAAGTGAATGTTAATCGTTATGTGTATCTTCTCAACACTCCGGCAAAATATGAAAAGATACTAGCTACAGACCTTTTCTTGAAGACCTTTAAGGGAAAGTCTGTTCTTTTCTTGCATACAAACAAGGCAGATCAGCAGGAATTTACTCAATATCTTCGCCAACGCTTGCTGATGCAAGGTGCCACTGTGATCGATGTAAATGAAGACGCTACGATTGCTCAGTTGAAAACAGCACTCAATAATAAGAAGCACACTATAGTAGTTCCCGATGCTTCTGATGCTTCTACGCTGCAACGCGTGTTCTTAAAACTCAACGAAGTTCGTCAGGCAATGCCTAAGGCAGAACTATCTCTTGTAGGCTATTCTTCTTGGCTCAATCAAACAGCAAGATATGAAGGGGAATTATTCCTTAACGATACTTATATCTTCACTCCTTCCTATTATGAGCCTGCTTTTGCTGGTGTACGGCAATTCAATGTCGACTATCAGGCGTGGTTCAAGGCGCAACCTTTAGATGTTATTCCGAGAATGGGGTTGTTGGGGTATGATACAGGTCTTCAAGTGTTACAAGGCATACTCAAATATGGTGAGAAGTATAATACGCAAGGAGCAGAGAAAGGCTTGCTACAAAGTAACCTTCGCTTCGGGCGCACCGAAGAGGATGGAGGTTATATCAACCAAAGTATGTTTCTCATTCACTACAAATCAAATAAAACAATTGATAAAATTACTGCAAAATAGTTCACGATGAAGCGTCTTCTGCTATCTCTTTTTCTTGCCTTTTCTGCTTTAGGCACATTTGCCCAAATCGGAGAATCTAGGCGTGCAATATCTGTTGGTATGAATGCAGGTATACTTATGAACAAAGTAGCCTTTACTCCTTCTATTAAGCAGAACTGGCACGTAGGACCAACTTTTGGACTAACAATGCGAATCATGAGTGAGCGTTATTTCAAAACTTATTGTGCCTTACAATTTGAGCTGAATTATGCACAATTAGGTTGGAATGAAAACATCTTGAACTCTAAGATTGAACCCTTACCCGATACATATCAGCGGCATCTTAACTATTTTGAAATACCTTTCTTGGCAAGATTGGGATGGGGAAAAGAATCGAATGGCTTGATGGGCTTCTTCGTTGTGGGTCCTCAAATTGGGTATTTGTTCAGCGAAAAGAGTAAGCAAAGCTCTACTTGGACATTAGATAGTGAGGGTAACCCAGACAGACCCAATGGTATGTTTGCACAATATTCGATGAGTGTTAGTAAGAAATTTGATTACGGAATAGCAGCCGGCGCAGGTATGGAACTAAACACGAAAGCTGGTCATTTTGTGCTAGAAGGGCGTTACTATTACGGCTTGAGTGATTTGTTTGGGAATTCCAAGAAAGACGTATTTTCCCGTTCAAATAATGGAACAATTCAAGCTAAAATAACATATCTCTTTGACATTCGTAAAGAGTCTCCAAAAGCTCTATGATTTTTATAGGCTTTTTTTTATGCCGACTATAAAAGGTTGTAATGATTAGAGCAGACGCATCGGTATAGCAGAGAATGCTCAGTAATAACCTCTTTCTTTTTCTGCGGATAGATACCCTTATTGTATTTTCGGATACAATAAGGATATCAGCCGACAGGCTTATTGTGCCAGCTGACGCAATAAGGATAAATATCCTTAAGCTGTGTGTTGGGGAAATATTGCCCAGTGTTAGAATTCTGTATTTCATAAAAACGAGGCAGAAGCTCGACCTTGAGCTTCTGCCTCGTTTTTATGAAAAATCCTGAGAAATTGTGTTCTTTCTGTGCTGTTATTTAGTTCTTTGTAGTCCCATTTCGGCAGCTTTCTTTAGTATGTATTCCAGTGCGGCGTCGTGTTCGTTAGGGATTACTCCATCAAGGATGGCATCTTTGAGTGAGCTTTTCAAACTTCCAATTTCTTGGCATGGACCAAGATTGAAAAGCTTCATAATTTCGTTGCCTGTAACAGGTGGTTGGAAATTTCTAATGCGATCCTTTTCTTCTATGTCGATGAGTTTTTGGCGTACCAATTGGAAGTTTTGCAGAAAGTTACGTTTGCGTTGCTCGTTTTTGCTAGTGATGTCAGCTTCACATAAAAGCATCAAATCATCAATATCTTTGCCTGCTTCAAAAAGAAGGCGTCGAACAGCGCTGTCTGTTACTATGTCGTCAGACATAACAATTGGGCGCATATGAAGCCCTACGAGTTTGCTAACATACTTCAATCTTTCATCAAGCGGTAGTTTTAGTCTGCGGAACAATGGACGCAGCATTTTTTCTCCCAAGAAATTGTGGTTGTGGAATGTCCATCCGGTTAAAGGATCCCATTGCTTGCTTTTGGGTTTGCCAATATCGTGGAGTAGGGCAGCCCAGCGTAGCCATAGATTGTTTGTTTTTTTTGCGGCATTATCGAGAACTTCGAGCGAATGGTAAAAGTTGTTTTTGTGACTTTTACCGTTTCGTGTTTCAACAATGTCGAGTTTTGCAACTTCAGGAAGAATGATTTCGAGTAGTCCACATCTGTGAAGTTCAACAAATCCAATGGAAGGGCGTGGAGATAGCATTATCTTGTTTAATTCATCGATGATTCTTTCTGCGCTGATAATTTTGATTCGCTCTTTGTTTTGCGTGAGTGCTTCAAAGGTTTCATCATAAATGCGAAAGTTAAGCTGTGCAGAAAAGCGTATGCAGCGTAGCATGCGTAAAGGATCATCGCTAAAAGTGATATTCGGATCTAACGGCGTGCGAATGATGCCATCTTGCAAGTCTTGTATTCCGCCAAAAGGATCAATAAGTTTTCCAAAATTTAAGGGTGTCAGAGATACGGCAAGAGCGTTGATCGTGAAATCACGCCTATTCTGATCGTCTTCAAGTGTGCCGTCTTCCACGATAGGCTTTCTGCTGTCATGTGAATAGCTTTCTTTGCGTGCCCCTACAAATTCTATTTCGTAGTGATGCCACTTGACTTGTGCTGTTCCAAAGTTGCGAAATATAGAAAGATGGGCTCCTTTTTCTAATGTGTCAGTAAAACTTTTTGCAAACTCAATTCCTGACCCGATAACAACCACGTCAATATCATTAGTAGGGCGGTTGAGGAAGAGGTCGCGCACATATCCTCCGACAAGATAAGTTTCGATTTGTAGCTTGTCGGCAGTTTGTGAAAGTTTCTCGAATATATGATCTTTATGTAAAATATCTACTATATCTACTTGTTGGAGATTCCTCATTTATTTTATTTTTAAGCTGCGAAATTACTAATTTTATTGTTATTTTTGCAATTAAAAGATTCAAAATGCGGTACTTCTCCTTTATCTTATTTTTAAGTTCCTTCTTATTGTTCTCTTGTAAGCCGAGCAGTAAGTGGTCTAGCGTTAGACAATCAGACGAGGCACAAGGTCAAGAATTATTGAATAGGTCTCGGGCACAGCTTACGGCAAAAAAGTATGATGAAGCAGAAAGAACGATTAAGGAACTCCGCAAAAAATATCCGCTGGCCTTGACAGCGAGGGAAGAAGCTATACTTCTGCTAGATAGTGTTCATCTGGCTCGCTCTAGCAAAGAACTTATGCTGATAGATATCGATTGTGAGAATGTAGCCGATGTGGATTCTTTGCGTAGGGAGTTGGAAGATGTCGTGATGCAGAAGAATTTTTATATGCGTAAGCTAAAATACGACAAAACTCGAATCAAAAGACATTGATTCTTTATGGAAGAAACTTTCTCAAAATCATTAAATAGCAATCAGTTAGAGGCTGTAACATATTGTGATGGTCCATCTTTAGTTATAGCAGGAGCAGGTTCAGGAAAAACTCGTGTGCTGACATATAAGGTGGCTTATTTGTTGGAGCATGGGTATGCCCCCTATGAGATCTTAGCTCTGACTTTTACTAATAAAGCGGCAAAGGAATTGACGAATCGCGTGAGAGAATTGTTACCTAACAATTCCGAGCGTTTGATGTGGTGTGGCACATTTCATAGTGTATTTTCTCGTATTTTGCGAATTGAGCATGCAGCCTTGGGCTTTACTTCTACCTTCACTATTTACGATCAGGAAGACTCTCGCAAACTGATTAAATCTATTATTAAGGAATTTGGCCTAGATGATAAAGCATATAATGTTGCTACTGTAAATAGTAGAATTTCCTTTGCAAAGAATAGGATAATCTTGCCTTCAGATTACGAAAAAAATCAAGATCTCCTGAAGCGTGACGCTCGTGATAATATGCCAGAACTTCACCGGATTTACTCTGCGTATTTTCAGCGTTGTCGCAATACGAATGCTTTGGATTTCGATGACCTGCTGCTTTTTACATACCTTTTGTTACGTGATCACGAAGATATTTGTGCGAAGTATCAGCGTCTTTTCAGATATATTCTTGTTGATGAGTTTCAAGACACTAATTATCTTCAGTCGCGTATTTTGCTGCTGCTAGCTCCTTCTGGAAATTCCCGCCTATGTGTAGTAGGTGATGATGCCCAGAGTATTTATGCTTTTCGAGGGGCTGATATTGGAAATATATTAAGTTTTCAAAAGCATTATCCTCAGGCTCGTCTCATTAAGCTAGAGCAAAACTATCGCTCAACGCAGACCATTGTGAATGCTGCGAATTCTATCATTTCGCACAACAAAGACCGTATTCAGAAGAATGTCTTTAGTAAGCTATCAGAAGGAGAGCTTATTCGTGTGATGTCTTCGTATAGTGACCAAGATGAGAGTATGAAGGTGTTGAAAGAGATTCTTCGCCTGCGTTCTCTCTATAGTATAGATTATTCAGACATAGCAATTTTGTATAGAACAAATGCTCAAAGTAGATCTTTTGAAAATGCTTTGAATCAGATGAATATTCCGTACAAAGTGTACGGAGGAATCTCTTTCTATCAGCATAAGGAAATAAAAGATATTTTGGCTTATTTTCGTGTGATTTGTAATCCGCTGGACGAGGAAGCCTTGGTGCGTATTATCAATTACCCTACGCGTGGAATTGGTGCAACAACCTTGACTAAATTGCGCTATGCAGCAGCTCAGTTCCAAATAGGCTTGTGGCAGGTTCTCAAAACTCCTCAAAATTATGAGGTAAAGATTTCAGCCTCAGCACAGAACAAAATTCTATCCTTTATTTCTCTCATCGAAGAATTGCAGGAATCCTTATCTACAATGGGGGCTTACGATTTGGCCTCAGATGTTATAAAGCGTTCTGGAATTGCAGAAGAATTGCATTCCGAGAAAACTCCAGAGGCTTTGAGCAGAGTGGAAAATGTGGATGGTTTGCTGAATTCTATAAAAGAGTTTTCGCAGGAGCAATTGGAGTCTTTTGGTAATGAGCAAGTAAGTCTTAGCGACTATTTGATGCAAGCCTCTTTAAGTTCTTCTCAAGATGCTGTAGCTGATGGAGTTCCTGCTGTTACACTTATGACTGTTCATGCCGCCAAGGGGTTAGAGTTTGATACCGTCTTTGTTACGGGAATGGAAGATAATCTTTTCCCAAATCCGAATGCACGCTTCTATCCCAAAGAAATGGAAGAGGAACGAAGGCTTTTCTATGTGGCAGTGACGCGTGCGAAAACCCGTTGTTTTCTGTCTTATGCTAAATCTCGTTATCGATATGGTTCGGCGGAAACGTGTAATCCATCACCTTTTTTGTGCGATATTGATTCTCAGTATTTATCTTATGATGATGAAGATATTTTCAGTGCTCCTCGAGTGAGTAGCAAACCTCATGTGACAAGTATTCCTTCTCCTGCAATAAATCGTGCGTCAAGATATTCTTGCATCGGAAATGCTTCATCTCAAAACTATACAGAATTATCAATGTTTAATGTTAAGGTTGGTTCTTATATAGAGCATGAGCGCTTTGGTAGAGGTGAGATTATCGAAATATCTGGAGAAGGTAGTAATGCTCGCGCAAAAGTTAAATTTGAAAATGTTGGAGAAAAAAATCTTCTATTGAAATTTGCAAAGTTTAAGCAAGTAAATGGCTAAACATAGGTATTAAAAGCCTGTGAATCTTTTGTTTTTTGCATGGCAAAAGCTATCTTTGCCGAATAAACTAAAACTACAAAATATTAAAGAATGGAATTAGCGCCTAAGTATACTCCAACAGACGTGGAGGGTAAGTGGTATCAATATTGGACAGACCATAAATTATTTAGTTCAAAGCCTGATGGGCGAGAACCATATACTGTTGTTATTCCTCCTCCCAATGTGACAGGCGTGCTGCATATGGGACATATGCTGAATGAAACAATTCAGGATATTCTTGTGCGTCGTGCTCGAATGGAAGGCAAGAATGCTTGTTGGGTTCCAGGTACAGATCATGCGTCTATTGCTACAGAAGCAAAGGTGGTTAATAGACTGGCTGAGCAAGGCATTAAAAAGGCAGACTTGACTCGCGAAGAATTCTTAAAACATGCTTGGGCATGGACCGAGGAACATGGAGGTATTATTCTTCAGCAGTTGCGTCGTGTTGGTGCAAGCTGTGATTGGGATCGCACTGCATTTACAATGGATGAAGAACGTTCAAAGAGTGTTATCCATGTTTTTGTAGAGCTTTATCGTAAGGGGCTTATTTATCGTGGTGTTCGCATGGTAAATTGGGATCCTAAAGCTTTAACAGCTCTTTCTGATGAGGAAGTTGTCTACAAAGAAGAGAAATCGAAACTTTATTACCTCCGCTACTATGTAGCAGAAGATGATATGTCTACGCCAGTTCCTGAAGGCTGTGTGGTTCATACAGATGAAGAAGGGCATAGGTATGCAGTTGTAGCAACAACGCGTCCTGAAACAATTATGGGTGATACTGCAATGTGTATTAATCCTAAGGATCCGAAGAATCGCTGGTTGAGTGGAAAGAAAGTTCGTGTGCCTTTAGTGAATCGTGTGATTCCTGTTGTTGAGGACGAATATGTAGATGTGGAATTCGGAACAGGATGCTTGAAAGTGACTCCTGCCCATGATATTAATGATCATGCGCTCGGTTTGAAGCACCACTTAGATACAATAGATATTTTTACTGATAATGGTAGTATCTCTGAGGCTGCAGGTATTTATGTAGGAGAAGATCGCTTTGAGGTTCGTAAAAAAATAGAAAAGGATCTTGAAGCAGCTAACTTGATGGAGAAAGTGGAAGACTATACTAACAATGTCGGCTTCTCTGAGCGTACCAATGTTCCTATAGAACCAAAACTTTCTACGCAGTGGTTTTTGAAGATGCAACACTTTGCTGACTTGGCTTTACCGCCAGTGATGAGTGATGAAATTAAATTCTATCCCACAAAATATAAGAACACCTATCGTCATTGGTTGGAGAATATAAAGGACTGGTGTATCAGTCGCCAACTCTGGTGGGGACATCGTATTCCTGCTTATTATTTGCCAAATAATACCTTTGTGGTTGCTGAAACTATTGAAGAAGCTTTGGACTTGGCTCGTCAGCAAAGCAATAACCCAAACCTTTCGGAAGCAGATTTGCATCAAGATGAAGATGCTCTCGATACTTGGTTCTCAAGTTGGCTTTGGCCGATTTCTTTGTTCCAGGGGGGGGCTCAACCAGATAATGAGGAATTCAACTATTACTATCCTACAAGCGACTTAGTTACAGGTCCAGATATTATCTTCTTTTGGGTTGCCCGCATGATTATGGCCGGTTATGAATTCACAGGTAAGATGCCGTTCAAACACGTTTACTTTACGGGTATAGTTCGTGATAAGTTAGGACGCAAGATGTCTAAGTCTCTGGGGAATAGTCCTGATCCTCTTGACTTGATAGATAAGTTTGGAGCTGATGGAGTTCGTATGGGACTTATGCTGGCTGCACCTGCTGGTAACGACATTCTTTATGATGACGCTCTGTGTGAGCAAGGTCGTAATTTCTGTAATAAGATTTGGAACTGCTATCGTTTGATTGAAGGATGGCAAGTTGCCGATGCAGAACAACCGAAGATAAATACCCAGGCTTTGGAATGGTTTGGTGCACAACTTCGTAGCAGTGCAGAAACGATTAAAGATCTTTTTTCAAAATATCGCTTAAGTGAAGCTTTAATGGAGGTTTATCGTCTGCTGACAGATGAGTTCTCTGGTTGGCTTTTGGAAATGGTTAAGCCTGCTTATGGTGCTCCGATAGATGCTACTACTTTGCACCAAGTTAAGGGCTATTTCAATGATTTGCTTCATTTGTTACATCCCTTTATGCCTTTCATCACAGAGGAGCTTTGGCAGCATCTTGCAACACGTAAGGAGGGGGAAAGTTTGATGATAGATCCCCAAACTATACCAGCTCCGCAGGCGGAAGATGCAGAAATCCTTCGTAAGATTTTTATAGTGAAAGGCGTGGTTCAGGGTGTTCGTGCTGTTCGCAATTCGCGGAATATAGCGAAGAAAGAAGTATTACCGCTTGAGGTTCTCAAGGCTAATCCTATTCCCGAACTAGATGGAATTATCATGAAGATGGCTAATCTTTCAGTTATTGCTGTTGTTGAAGAAAAGGGTGAGGGGGCTTCTAGCTTTATGGTTGGAACTTCTGAATATGATGTGCTTCTCGGCGACCTTGTGGACAAGGATGCAGAGATTGCAAAAGCTGAGGCTGACTTGGAGCATCTTCGTGGCTTTTTAGCTTCTGTTGAAAAGAAACTATCTAATGAGCGTTTTGTTGCTCATGCACCTGCTGCAGTCGTAGCGCTTGAGGAGAAGAAAAAATCGGATTCAGAAGCAAAGATAAAAGCTCTTGAAGAAACTCTTCAAGTCCTTCGTAGATAAGTATTTAATAGCGTGAATCACACGACCTTTGTGTCGCGTTGATTCATGTTTTATTTTAAGCAAATAAACCTAAACTATCAAATATGAAACTTAAATCATTATTCGTTGTTGCTATGCTTGCCTGTAGCTGCTTTGTTTATGCAGATGGCAGATATACAATTTATCCAATTCCGCAGAAAGAAGTTAGTGGAATTGGAACAACGTCTTTTACATCAACCGTGGATGTTATTGCTGAAAGCGGAATAGATGAGGCTACACGTAACCGAGTGAAAGAAGTGCTCCTGGAGCATGGCTTAACAGCAAATTTTGTAAATCAGTCAAGAACAGGTGTTGCAGCAATTTGGCTAGGTGTAAATCATTCAGGTCAAGCTGCTGATTCCCGCGTATCTACGTTAGGACTAGATCGTAGTCTTTTCACAAATGGCCGTTATGATCGCCATATTGTAAACCTTACAAATGAAGGCGGAGTAGCACGTCTCGTTATTTTAGGCGAGAATACAGATGCTACCTTCTATGGTTTGGCTTCGTTGGAACAGATGTTGGATGTTGGCCATACATCTATGCCTTGTATTACTATTTATGATTATGCAGATATCAAAAATCGCGGTATCGTAGAAGGATATTATGGCTATCCCTATTCAGTAAGTGTGAAAAAGGACTTGATGCGCTTTATGATGCGCTATAAGATGAACACTTATCTTTATGGTGCTAAAAGCGATCCTTATCATTCAGAGAAATGGATGGACGCGTATCCGATGTCTGTTACAGCACAGCAGGAGACAAATGGCTGGTTGTCACAGGCGATGGTACGTGAGGTGACTGCTGAGTCTCATGCAACAAAAATCAATTTTATTTGGGCAATACATCCCGGTAACAAATTCTTGGGTAGCAATACTGTAATCAATGACATTATGGGCAAATTTGCCAAGATGTATGATTTAGGCGTCCGACAGTTTGGCGTTTTTGTTGACGATGTTAGTATTCCATCAGACGATGCTGGCTACAAACTAAATGCTGATCGTTTGACACAATTGCAGAAAGCAATGGATTCAAAATATAATGTTGCAGGTGCAGCAGCTGCAGATACTGTTAAACCGCTTCATTTTGTTCCTCAAATCTATTGCCGTAATTTTGCAAGTAGCGAAGAGCAGTTTACAAAATTCTTCAATGCTTTGGGCAGCACTCCTTCAAAGATTACTATCTACACAACAGGCTGGGGTGTTTGGAGCGTGCCTAATAGTAGAGATTTGAGTGTTACTGCAACTCCGCTAGGGCGCAATGTTGGCTGGTGGTGGAACTATCCTTGCAACGACAATGCAGATAGCCAGATTTTTGCTAGCGATATGTATTCCAACTTCGTGGATATGCCTGCTGTTGGTAATAATTCCATACTGCCTGCAAGTCTAAATGGTGGTATTTCTATTGTTAGCAATCCGATGCAGCAAGGTGAAATTGCTAAAATCACAGTCTTTAGTGTAGCTGACTATGCTTGGCACACAGCTTCTTTTAACAATCAGAACAGTTGGCAAGCTGCTGTTAATTCTGTGTTAGGAAGCAAGGCTGCAGCTTTCCGTAGTATTGCACCTTATCTGAGATGGAACGATGCCGCTACATTGAACAATAAGATTACAGCGTATAAGGCTGGACATAATCCAACAGAGCTTCGTGTAGAAATGCAGAATATTGTGGATTCATGTAAAGTGTTGGAAACTTTGGCTTCTTCAACTTCTGAATCTGATCGACTTTTCTATCGTGACATCCGTCCTTGGATTTTGAAGCTTCGTGATATGGCTATAACCACGGCACGGTTCCTCGATGTTGCGGCTTTAGAAAATACGGATGAAGCCAAATGGCAACGTTATGTAGAAACGCTTTCAGCAGCAGATACTCTTAATTCTGCAAATTCTTATAAAGTTTATGCTTTGGAAGGAATGGGTAGTGGTATTAGCGTTTCAACTTCAATTGCTAAGCTTTCTGAGCAATATCTGAAGCCCTTCATTGAATATCTCAAGACTCATGCCCTTGATGGTTTCTTCAACAAAGCAGAGCAATTGTCAAAGCCTTCTCCCATTTCAAATAAGGAAGGAGCTTTTGTTCGTGTCGTTTGGTCAGAAGCAACACAGAGCGGTTATATCAACACGCCTCAACCCATTGTTTTGGAAAAGGGACAATATATTGGTGTTGAATTCCCCAATGCTACACGCTTGGCATCTTTGGTAGCAGCAGATACATTGCTCAATAACTTTTGGGTACAATACAGCGCAGATGGTAAGACGTGGACGCGCCTAAAGTCTTCTGCTGCTCCTGAAGATTTCGTGCGTTATCTGATAGTTCAGAACAGCAATGCTGCTACTCGTTCTGTGCGCTTGCAAAAGGCACGTCTGAATTTTCAGTTTCCAACTCTGACAAAGGTGAAGGGAAGCACCATTCCTACAGCAGATATTTATGATAACCATACCGCAAATCTTTTTGTGGATGGTAATCCTGCTACTTTTACTTGTATTAAGCGTAATCAGCAGACTGGCGATATTTATCAAATGGAACTTACGGAGACAACCCCCATTGATGATATTCGCCTCTATATGGGAACAACAAATGGTGACTACCCCAATGGTGCTTTGGTACAAATCTCAGAAAATGGTACCACTTGGACCTCTTTGAAGGTAAAGGGTACGAGTCAGACCACTTTTCATATCAATTTACCGCAGGTGAAGAGGTTGAACAATGATGTTTCCTTTTGTGATTTTGAAGGCGGTCATCAAAAGGTGCGTTTCGTTCGTTTGAATGTCACGAATCCTAATACCTCAAAATGGTTGCGTCTATATGATATCGTAGTTAATCGTCAGTCTTATCTCGAACAATTCTTACCTCGTGTGACAGTTGACGGCTCTGAGAATTTACAACTTACTGACGGTGAAGGTTCTACTAAGGCTACTGCAACTCAAGAGATCGTTATTCGTCTTGATGCTTTGCGTACTCCAAAGTCTTTAACAATCTATCAGAAAGCAACGAGCGCAAATGTAGATATTGAAGTAACTGCAGACTTCCTGTCTTGGCAGTCTTTGGGAAAACTCTCTTCATCTTATGTTAGCGCTATTGATTTGACCACTATTCCTGAAGCTACTGGTGTTCGTTTCCGCTGGACAGGTGTTGCTCCTCAAATTTATGAGATTACAACACAATTAAGCGAAAAAGATAAGCTGACAGCAGTGCAAAATCCTCAAGTACAAGGTGATCTTCAGCTTCATGTAGACACAGAAGGTTTAACTCTTTCTTCTGCCCAGGACGTAAGAAGCTTTGAAGTTCATGATTTGAGTGGTCGTCTTATTTATACGCAAAATCTGACGGGAGAGTCTCGTGTTACCGTCCCTTTTGTTTATAGCGGACATCCGGCTATGATTGTTACGGCTGTCCGCAAGGATGGAATTACTATGTCATTTAAGGTGCTGACTCGTTAAGATAGGCCTCTGGCGTATACATCTTTTACAACTATCTAGAATTTTAGAACAGAAACATTGGTGCTCTCTTTGCCGATGTTTCTGTTTTTTTATTATTCTAGGCAAGATGAAAAATAAAGGTAATAAGCTGTCCTGTACTAAATAAGTTGACAGTTCATAAACTCAAAAAAAGATATATGTCAAGATTAAAGTACAGCGAAACAGAGAAAGTCCTGTTGTTGCG
>NZ_JACICA010000008.1 GCF_014195585.1 Alloprevotella rava
ATGCCTGATATAATAAGCTGTCGTTCATTTCTAATGAGGTTGGGCAACCACAAAGATAATGAATAGACAGCTTTTATTTTATAAGAAAAAAATAACACCAACGCAATTCGGGGATGAACCCTTATGTTCTTGATCTTTGACTTCCCGTTCTACTTCAGTTTTAGACTCTTTCGAGAAGTTGACACCTGCCTTTATACCAAATTGAAAGTTTTGGGCTTTTGCAGAAATCATTGCGGTTGCCATCAATAGTGTTATTGCTGTTTTCTTCATGAATGTTAAGGTTTTTCTTTTTTATAACGCTTTATTAATCTTATTATTTTGTTAGAAACCCTTATTCGCTTCTTTTTTATCTAGGTCCAGAATGTAAGCCCCTTGTTTTTTGATATCGTAGATTTCTATGGCATTTTTAGATGCGTCTTTGATAAGTCTTTTGCGGTAAAAATCAGAGAGAGAATTATCAATAATGATAAGTTTGGGAATTATGTATTTTAGCGCATTATCGAGTTGTTGTTTGTAGCCCTTGCAAATGTAGAGAATATCTATGTTTATTTGCCCGCTTGCCTTGTATGGCATATTTTCTTGTAGGACAATAATGGTTTTCTCATGAAATCTGAAGTAATTATATTTTCTGCTTGTCTTAAGTGAGGTTGTTATCGTCTTTGGGTTTAATTGGTATTCCTTCCAAAAAGTCTTTTTTATGAATATGAGTTTTTCACTATTTTGCACAGAATCAGATAACCATATCTGGGAGTTGTTATTCTTGTTTATGAAGTGTATATTAGGACACTTGTAGAGATTGTATATTATAATTTGGGGAGAAAGTTTATGCTGCTCTATATTTATGATAGTAGCGATGAATAGTAGTATTACATAAAAACTTATTCCATATATTTTCCATGATCTATGGGTAAGTATAAATGAATAGATTTGATAAATGAGTAGATAGATGATGGCAACTATAAAAATAGATGGGTATATATCTATATGCGAATAGGGGAATTCATTGATAAATGTGAGACTATGTTTTAGTACTCTAATAGACGAGTGTAGAGAGATTGCCAGAAAAGGTTGTGCGAAAGGGATGAGGAAGAATAGGAGAGAGGTTAATAAGATGATGCTAGCAAGAGGGATGACAATAATGCTAGATAGAATGCTATACGTTGGGAATATGTGAAAGTAAAGCCCAACGAGTGGTGCTGTTCCTATTTGTGCGCATAGAGAAGTTATGAGAAGTTTGTAGATAACTTGCAGAATTTTGTATTTTTCTACGAAACGGAAACGTGGCAATATAGGACTTATTATGACAATGCCCATAACTGCTGAAGCTGATAGTTGGAAACCTATATCAAAGATTGCTTGTGGAGAAATTAGTAAGATTGTTACGACTGCTAGTGATAGGCAGTCGATTGCTTTCACATTTCGTCGGAGGCATCCAGCTATAAGACCTATTGTTGACATAAGTGCCGCGCGGCAGAGTGACATTGGTGCACCAACTAAACCTACAAACATCCATATTAGTAGGAGTGTTATGCCAGTAAGAATCACTCGTTGAAATCGTTTTCTTGTATGTCTAAGTAGATAGAATACAAGCATGAAAAGGATGCCTAAATGCAAACCGCTGAGCGCCAGAATATGAGATGTTCCAGTTTCTGAGAATAAGTCCTTAGTGTCCGAAGTCAATAGAGATTTTTCTCCAAGAGTCATGGCAGCAATTACTGCCAAATCCTCGCCATCTAGATAATCTTTATATTGCCGAATGAGTCTTTCTCTCCCTTTTTGAAGAAATGATAAACTTTCCGTAGTTTCTGATATTTTCCAATTATCTGCATAACAAAAACAAACACCCTTATAATCTTGTCGTCTAAGATAAGTGGCATAATCAAACTCCCCTGGATTGCCATTGTTGTGTGGCTGTTCTATTTGTGTGTTAAGCAGGATTTTATCTCCTAAATGAGGCTGGTTTTTACTTTTTAATAGTGTAGCTCGTACTTTTTCTTTTCCTATCCATACATCTGCAATCCAGTTTTTCTCTTTTTCTTTGGGTACAGAACGAATAGTACCAATATAAATTTGCTTCTCTTTTGGCCATTCGTGTATATCGTCTATTCGGTTAATGCTTAGTCGAAAAACTCCAAACAAAATTAGGGCAGAGCCAATGCAGAAGAGAGCTACCTTTCTAAAGTATATAGCCGATAAAAGGAGACTGATGACAATACATACTAGCGGCAAAAGCAGTGAACGGATATATGGAAAAGCAATGTCACCAATCAGTATTCCGGCTCCTAATAGTATGGAAGTAGGAAGTAGAGGAGTGTCGAAGCAAATGTTACTAAATGTTGGTTTCCTGAGATTTTGCATGGCTTGAAATTCCTTTTGGGTGAGAACCTGCAACATAGGCAGTAAGCACACTGATTTTAACTCCTTCTACTTCACATAGTTTTTTTGCACAAGAGAGAATTGTTGAACCTGTTGTAATCACATCGTCAATCAGTAGCAGGTGTTTCCCGCATATCTCTTCGGTTCTTTGTATCTCAAAAATGTTCTGCACATTTTCTTCTCTTTGCTGTGTTGTTAATCGGGTTTGTGTCGCATTGTCAGTTTTTCTAATGATTAGATCTGTTGCTATAGGTATCCCTGCAACTCTAGAAACTCCGATGGCTAACATTTCACTTTGGTTGTATCCCCTCTTTTTCAATCGGCTACGAGAGAGAGGTATGGGTACAATGTAGTCAATCGCTGTAAAAAAATCGGAGTCGATAAGATCTTCTGCCATACATTGTCCTAGGAAAATTCCCATGTCTACATTGTTTGCATATTTGAGTTGGAGAATAGGCAGTATAGTGTAGTTGTTCGCTTGATAATATATGAGTGAATTTGCTCTGACTATAGGAATCTTACCCCAAAATATTCTTTCGATGCCATTTTCTTTTTCTCCGTGTATGTTCGTGAATGGAAGTAGCGCCCAGCATTTTATGCAGAGTTGTTCTTCTTCTGCCTTGAGCCGTCTTCCACAGATGCAGCAATGGCGGGGCAGGATGATGTCAGCGATGTCCCTCAGTAAGGTTAATATACGGTGTATCATATCAAGCAAATATAGGACTTTCTTTCCGTCTTACTTTAAGAAATACTGAAAATGTTATAACTTCGCACGCCAAATAAATGAAAATGCAGAATAAGAGCCAACAACTATTTACAAGTTTTGTTGTAAAAACAGCTACAACACTTTTACCCTTTATTCAACACTGCTTGAATGGTATTAGCCGCAGCAAGGCTAAATCTATTATGACAGGTGGAGGAGTGAGGGTTGATCGTGCCATTGTAAAACAATTTGATTATGAATTGCAGCCTGGTATGCGTGTAGAAATTAGCAGACGCAAGCCAAAGAATGAGCTATCCAATAAATTTGTACGAATTGTTTACGAAGACTCTCAAATCATTGTTATAGAGAAAGCTATAGGTATTCTTTCAATGGCTTCGATGAATCATCCCTATTGTGTGAAGACAATTTTGGATGAATACTTTCGCAGGACTCATCAAAAGTGTACAGCGCATGTTGTCCATCGTTTGGATCGCGACACCTCAGGGCTTTTAGTTTATGCTAAGACGCAACGTGCAGAGCAAATATTGGAAAATAATTGGCAAAGCATTGTTACCGATCGCCGTTATGTGGCTTTGGTTTCTGGGCGTATGGAAGAGAAGGCTGGTGTTGTTAGAAGTTGGCTCAAGGACAATAAGGCGTATTTCACTTATTCTTCGGAAACTGACAATGGTGGTAAATATGCAGTCACGCATTTCAAGACCATAAAGGCAGCAGATAGATATTCTCTAGTAGATCTAAAATTGGAGACAGGACGTAAGAATCAGATCCGTGTGCACATGAAAGATTTGAATCATCCTGTATGTGGTGACATAAAATATGGTAATGGTGATGATCCGATAGGGCGTTTAGCTCTTCACGCTTTCCGTTTAAATTTTTTCCATCCTATTACAAGCGAACCTCTTCGTTTTGAAACTCCTTATCCCAAAAACTTTTTAAGTGTATTCCACCCGTCTGCTGACAGATAAGGATAATTGTTTCGAAAAATACAATAAGGAAATTGGAAAATACAATAAGGCTGTCATCTGACAGCCTTATTGTGTCAGTTGACGCAATAAGGAAAATCTCGTTGTGCTGTAAGGTCTTGAAAGGTAAGTCGTTATCTGTGAGTAATTCTCTTTTTTTGATAGTGTGGGCGCGTACTTATTCTCTCTATTAGAGGCTGCGTAATCTTGAATAAAAAATAGACTTGCAAGAAAAACTTGTAAGTCTATTTTTTATGAGAACGTGGGAATATTTTTCTGAAGCCTTTAAACATTTTGTAACCAAACAAGATGCCGTCTACGATTGCTGCAGTTTGTTGTGCCTTGTTCATCCAATTTTCAATAATGTTGTGGCTCGGAGGAGGCGGGGCAAAGAGCGTTGAGAAGTTTTGCTGAATGTCCTCCCGCTTCTTTTGCATTTTCTTTTCCAGCTCTAGTTGGCGCAAACGGAGGTTATCTAAATCGAATTTATTCTGTGCCATCTAATTTTTCTTTTATTGATTCATCGGATTTAAGAAACAATTCTCCTATGAAGTTAGCAATGGGATTAAGAATCCAAGCTGTTCGCTTTGCATAAACTATGCATCCCAAAAGTAGATAGCAACCGGCTACAATTAGGCAAGCTATAGCTGTTCCACCTACATGAGGAGCTAAAGCCAAAGCTAAAGTTCCAGACAGAAAAAGAATGATAATGGCTGCCAATACGAACGCAATGCCCCCTACGATAAGCGCAGTTACGAGGATGGACAACTTGCGAATAAGTCCAATCTGAACAGATTCGGCTTTGAGCTCTGCGTATTCTTTCAGATTAAGACATAACTCGCGTATGGTCTGTATGTTTTGGTCAGATGATAACATTGCAAGCAAAGAGGATTTACAAAAGGAAGAAGGTACCTTGTTTAAGCACAACCTCCTTCCTTGATCTGCATTTTACTCGTTGACAGGTTTGAGTTCTTCTGCGATGTCGTCAACCATGCCTTCCATGTCTTCACGACTGAGCTTAATGCCCTTACGCTTTAGAGTCTCGTTAACGCGATCGGCAATTTTCGTGCCCTGATCTAATAGCTTTTTACGTGTGTCAGCACCTTTCTCTGGTGCCAACAAAAGGCCTACGGCTGCACCTACAGCAGCACCACCCAAAAATGATACGAAAATACTTAAACCTTTCATTGTTTAGGGATATTAATATTAAAATGTTTGATAGGGCGAAGATAAGGCTTTTTCGATAAAATGAATCAAAAAATACGGTTATATTTTTGAAGAATGATACACTTTAATGTAGTTTAACGCACTAAAAACTTGAAAATACAGTTTTAGAATTGTATTTTTGCAAAATCAAAATGTAAATATGAGGTTTGTGAACAACCTCTTTACTATAAAAATACTAACAAAATATATCTATAAATGAAGAAAACTCTGTTTTTGGCTCTTGCGGTATGCTTTGCTACAGCATTGACATCTTGTAAATCAAAAGAAAGTGCTTGGCAACAAGCTTATAACCAAGCTACAGCAGCTCAGGCTACGGATGACAATACAGTTGCAGTAGCTCCTGTAAACAATGATGTAACGGTAACACCCGTTACAACCTCACAGAATTCAAACGCTGCTGTGAATGACCCTGACGTGCGCACTATCAATGGTCCGTTGACCGTTGTTAGCGGTAATCCGCTGAAGACCTACAGCGTAGTAGTGGGTAGTTTTGTTAATCAAGCAAATGCACTTAGCCTCAAGGAGCAGTTGGCAAATGGAGGCTATGATTCTCGCGTGGTTAAGACCAATGAAACGATCAATGGTCAGACAGGTTGGTATCGTGTTATTGCTAGTTCTTTCAACGAAAAAAATAGTGCGATGCAATCACGTAGCGAATTACGCGGTAAATATGCTGGAGCTTGGTTGCTCTACACAAGATAATCTGAGTTAAAACAGAATGTAAAACGAAGCCACTTCTCTTAGAGGAGTGGCTTCTTTAATTCATCGTATTGATTTTATTATTCCGTCGCAGCAATCTTCTATCAAGTCTATTGCCCATTCGAAATCTTCTGGCCCTCCATAATAAGGGTCGGGAATATTCAGAGTGTCGTATTGAGAGATAAACGCCGTGGCACGATAGATTTTGTCGCGATCATCATCATTACGCACCAGCTTTTCAAGGCCTCGCACATTGTTTTCATCCATTGCTATAATGAGATCAAACTTATCGAAATCCTCCGTTCGAACAGGCCTAGAGTGGTGTGTCAGTTCATAGCCTCGGCGAGCAGCATGTTCTCTCATACGTGAGTCAGGAAGCTCTCCCTGGTGATAGTCAATGATACCAGCAGAGTCAACAATAAGGTCTACGCCTGCTTCCTTTGCTTTCACTCTAAGCACCTCCTCTGCAGTGGCAGAGCGACAGATGTTTCCGAGACAGATAAATAAGATTTTTCTTTTCATATTTGCAAAGATATAACATTTGTCAAAAAGAAATGGATAACATGTTTCTTTCTTTGTCCTTTTTGCTCTACAAGATAAAGTGTTTGCGTATATTTTTGTAACTTCGCTCCCAAATGAATACTCGAATGACAGAGTCATTAGAAAAAAAACCGGTTCTTCTTGGGTTAACATTGGAGGAACTGAAAGAAATAGCAATAGATTTGGGCTTACCTGCTTTTGTTGGAAAGCAGCTTGCAGGTTGGATTTATGGGCATAAAGTGAATGGTTTTGAACAGATGACGAATCTGTCTAAAACAGCTCGTGAACGTTTAGCTGCTAACTACGAAATTGGTAGCCGCGCCCCTGTTGATGCTCAATACTCGAAGGACGGTACAATCAAATATCTTTATCAAACAGCTAAAGGAGATTATATTGAAACTGTATATATCCCTACACCTGATCGCGCCACGCTGTGTGTGTCTTGTCAGGTTGGTTGCAAAATGCACTGTGCCTTTTGTATGACGGGACGCCAAGGATGGACCGCTTCATTATCTGCGGCAGATATTCTGAATCAAATATATAGTCTTCCTGAGCGCGAGAAGCTGACAAACATTGTCTTTATGGGCCAAGGTGAGCCTTTTGACAATTTGGACAATGTGCTTCGTGCAACAACAGCTCTAACGGCTGAATGGGGATATGCCTGGAGTCCTAAACGTATCACTGTCAGTAGTGTTGGATTGGCAAAAGGATTAGTACGCTTCTTAGAAGAGAGCCAGTGTAATCTGGCCATTAGTCTTCATCATCCGATACCCTCAGAGCGTTTAAAATTGATGCCTGCGGAACAAGCCTTCGGTATTACTGATGTTATTAATGTATTACACCAGTACGACTTCTGTAGGAAAGATCCAGTTCGTAGGGATGTACCGAAACAGCGTCGCTTATCGTTTGAATACATCGTGTTCGATGGTATTAACGACTCTAAAGAGCATGCGCAAGCAGTTGTAGAATTGCTCCGAGGCTTAGATTGTCGTATGAACCTTATACGTTTCCATGATATTCCAGATACGTCGTTGCGTGGAGTGAATGACGAGCGCATGATCAAGTTTCGCGACTATCTGACTAACCATGGTGTTTTTGCCACCATTCGTTCGAGTAGAGGACAAGACATTTTTGCTGCTTGTGGACTACTCACTACAAAAAACTAGAAGAAGAGAAGAATCAAAAATAGCATTTTGTTTATGGAAAAAAAATATATTGAGGCTGAGGTTTCTCGTAATATACTTGACGATTCCAGGCCGAAAATCAAAGTAGGTATCACACATGGCGACACCAACGGTGTGGGCTATGAACTTATTTTTAAGACTTTTGCTGATAGCGGTATGCTCGAATTGTGTACGCCAGTTGTTTATGGGTCAGCAAAACTAGCTTCTTTTCACAAGAAAGCGGTGGGAGCTGATGTAACCTATCACGTTGTTGAAAGCGGTGCAGAAGCTCATCCGAATCATCTCAATCTCGTGAATTGTTTTGATGAAGAAGTGAAGGTGGAATTCGGATCTTCTAATCCTGAAGCTGGGCATGCAGCTTTCTTAGCCTTAGAGCGTGCTATCGAAGAGTTGAAAGAAGGTAAAGTTGACGTACTCGTTACGGCACCTATCAATAAAAGTAGTATTCAGAGTAGCAATTTCCATTTTTCGGGCCATACGGAATATTTAGAAGAACGCTTAGGAAGTGAACACGGCACACTTATGATTCTTACGAATAGTTTGATGCGTGTGGCTTTAGTAACAACTCATCTTCCAGTACACGAAGTAGCGGAGGCGATTACACCTGAATTAGTGGAATTGAAGATACGTCTGTTTCAATATTCCTTGCGTCATGATTTCCTTCTCTCAATGCCTCGTATCGCTGTTCTTGGTTTGAATCCACATAACGGTGATTCAGGAGTCATTGGGAAAGAAGAAAGTGAAATTATCAAGCCAGTGATAGAAAAACTGGCGGGAGAAGGTAAGCACATCTTTGGGCCGTATTCTGCAGATGGTTTCTTTGGTGCAGGTCTCTACCAGCATTTTGACGGTGTTCTTGCTATGTATCACGATCAAGGCCTGGCCCCCTTCAAAGCACTTTCTATGGATGATGGCGTTAACTTCACGGCGGGGCTTCCTTTTGTAAGAACATCTCCTGATCATGGGACAGCGTACGATATAGCAGGCACTGGTACTGCAAATCCAGATTCTTTTCGTCAAGCAGTCTTTTCTGCTATAGATATTTATCGTAATCGGCAGAAATACAAAGAAGCTACAAAGAATCCGCTCCCAAAACTGTATCGAGACAGACGTGAAGATGGTGAGCGTCCCCGTCGTTTTTCACGCGAGAGAACAGATATGCCCTCAAACAATAACGCTTCTGATCAGAATAGTAATACAGGGCAAGAATGAGGTATGCAATAATCGCAGCGGGAGAAGGTTCCCGTCTTGCGCAAGAAGGAATATCATTGCCAAAGCCGTTGGTGAAAATCAACGGTGAGGCAATGATTGATCGCCTTATTCGTATCTTCCACCTCAACAAGGCTGAAGAGATTGTCATCATTGTCAACACGCTGAATCCGATGACAGAGCAGCATATACGCAAGTTGATGGAAACAGATAAAAGTTGTGATATCCGGCTTGTTGTAAAAAACACTCCGAGTTCGATGCATAGTTTCTCAGAAATAGCTCCTTATCTGCAAGAGGGGAACTTTTGTCTAACAACTGTTGATACTATTTTCCGAGAAGAAGAATTTGCTGAATATATTCAGGCCTTTGAATCATCCTCTTGTGATGGTATGATGGCTGTGACAGATTTTATTGATGATGAATGTCCACTTTATGTAGAAGCAGACAATCAGATGAAAATCATAGATTTTCTTGATGTAAAAGGAGATGATTGCCGCTTTATTTCTGGTGGTGTTTATGCACTGACGGACAGATGCCTACCGACCCTCGAACGCTGTATGAAAGAGGAACAGAGTCGTATGCGAAATTTTCAGCGGGGCTTGATAGCAGATAAATGTCACTTGATAGCTCGCCCTTTCTCCAAGATTCTCGATGTCGACCATGCTGGCGATATTCAGAAAGCTGAAGGTTTTCTCAACTCATAAGTATATGAATTTTCTAGGGGTAAGCAGATCTACGATCTTCTCTCCTCATTCAGAGGAACGCGATGCTGCTATTTTTTTTGCCGTAGTAGATGGCCTAAAAGATGCGGGACATACTGTTCATACAATTTCAGAAGACAAACTAACGCAGGTGCCTATTCAGTTGGATGGTATCTTTACAATGTCGCGCGGTACGAGGGCTTTGCAACTTCTCGAAGCTGCTGAGGTGCATAATCTTCCGATATTCAACTCCCCTAAGAGTCTTTTGGAAAATACTCGAACAAAAATCTCAAAACTTTTTGATAAAGAGGATATTCCTGCTCCCAAATGTTGTGCTATTACTTGCACTTCTTTGCCTTCTTTATCCTATCCTTTTTGGATAAAGCGCGGAGATACTTGTGCGCAAGATGCAGCGGATGTTTGCTTTGTGGCATCCGAAACAGAATATACCAAAGCCCTTCATCAATATGAAGAACGCAATGTGACAGACCTCTTGGCTGTAGAGCATCTTGAGGGAGATCTCGTGAAGTTCTATGGTGTTGAAGGAACAGACTTTTTCTTTTCATACTATCCCACTTTAGGTCAACAATTCAGTAAGTTTGGTTTGGAGGAAATCAATGGTCAGCCAAGATTGTTCCCTTTTGATGCGTCAGCTCTCAAGCAAGAAGCAGATAGAGCTGCGCGACTTACAGGTTTTGTTATTTATGGCGGAGATTGTGTGATAAGTGCCAATGGTTCTTTTAAGATTATAGATTTTAATGACTGGCCAAGTTTCTCATTATGCCGGAAACTTGCAGCCCGAGCAATTGTTGAGCGAATAATAGATAGTTATGGCAAATAAACAACTTGATTCCACTCTTAAATCAATGGATACAGAGGAGTGGTTGGATATACATTTTACGCGCCCCTTAGGCCTTTTGTGGGCGAAGTTTTTTAACTATTTTGGCATACATCCTAATGTTGTTACCATCTTAAGTATAATTCTCGGTGTGGCAGCAGGCGTTTGTTTTTATTTTGAAGATATACGCATCACGCTCTTGGGTATCTTTCTGCTTGTATGGGCTAACCTCTACGATAGCTGCGACGGGCAGTTGGCTCGCATGACTGGGAAGAAAACTCGTTTGGGGCGTATTCTTGACGGTTTTGCTGGGGATGCGTGGTTCTTTACCATTTACTTCTTTATCTGTCTTCGTCTAACTCCCGCATGGGGTATTTGGATTTGGTTGTTGGCCGCTGTTTCTGGTTTGATTTGTCATGCTAAACAATGTCAGCTTGCAGACTATTATCGCAACATTCATCTTTTTTTCTTGAAAGGAGTAAGTGGGAGCGAACTTGACAATACAGATAAGTTAACCGAAGAGTTTCAAAAGCTTTCATGGAGGCGGGATTTCCTTTGGAAGCTTTTTCTTTGCTTCTATCGCAACTATACTCATTCTCAAGAGAAATTAACGCCTAACTTCCAAAGATTGAGTAAGGCTTTGAAAGAGAAGTTTGGCAGTGAATCCTTGCCACAAGCGTTGTGCGACGACTTTCGCAAAGAGAGTTTGCCTTTGATGAAATGGACAAATATCCTTACGTTCAATACGCGTGCCATTTTTCTATATGTTGTTTTGCTCTTGGGACAGCCTTGGCTTTATTTTGTTTTTGAACTTACTGTAATGAATATTATATGCTTCTATATGCGTAATAAGCATGAAAAGCTTTGTAAACAGATTCTTTCCCAACTTGATAATTATTCAACCCCATAAAATTATGCGTCCATTATATAGAAATTTGTTTTTGCTCTTTGGCATTGTCAGCATTATCATTATGATGTATGGTTTCGGTGTTGATTTCACCGACCTTCATCAGCGGATTACCAAAGTAGGACTCTATCTTCCTGCCGTAGTTGGTATTTGGGTGTTTGTTTATGCCTTTAATGCTGGAGCTTTTTATAAGATTGTCAATAGTGGTGACCACGATAAGTATTTACCTTACCTTCATGCTTGCAAACTCACGGTGAGTGGTTTTGCTTTTAGTTATACCACTCCCTTTGGTTTTGGAGGTGCACCTTATCGCGTGATGGAATTGAGTAGCTACATTGGAACTCCGCGTGCAATGAGTTGTACTGTGCTTTATTCGATGATGCACATTCTGTCTCATTTCTTCTTGTGGATGACAGGAGTTGTAATGTTTATCATTCTCTACTTCGACAAGATGAATGTCTTCTTTACAACGCTGTTCGGCATCTTCACGTTAGTATTTTTTATCGTTATATATTTCTTCTACTATGGCTATAAAAACGGAATGATAGTAAAGCTTTACGGTATTTTATTGCACATTCCTTTTGTGAAGAAATATGCTCGGAAATTCTATGAGAAGAACATAGCAAGTATGGAACAGGTGGATGAAAATATAGCCTACTTACATAGTCAACCGCGTGCTTTCTATTCTGCGTTACTTATGGAATATGTAGGACGCGTTATCAATTCCTATGAATATTATTTCATCCTTCTAAGTCTCGGACTTCCCGTTTCATTTGGCGATGCCTTGTTGGTATTGGCTTTTTCTTCTTTGATTGGTAATATGCTGTTCTTTTTCCCGATGCAGTTGGGTGCACGCGAGGGGGCGCTGGCTTTTATTGTGAAGCTTTTAGGCTTTGGTACACCCTCCATAGGTCTGTTTGCCAGTTTTTATACGCGTATTCGTGAACTCTTTTGGATTATTGTAGGCGTATCGTTAGTGAAAGTGGGAACTAAAAAGATCATGAAATGATTAAGTCTGTTATTTTCGATTATGGTGGCACACTTGACACGAATGCGCGCCATTGGGCTTACGTGCTTTGGGATGGATTTCAAGCAGCAAAGGTTCCAGTTACAGAAGCACAGTTTCGTGAGGCCTATGTTTTTGGCGAACGTGCCTTGGCAAAAGCACCTATTATAAAATCTGATGATGACTTCTACGCCTTGCTCTGCAAGAAAGTGCGTCAAGAACTGCTTTGGTTAGATTTTAAAGAGTATTTCATAACAACCAAGTCTGAACGCTTAGAATTCTCTCAACGCATTGCCACCTTCTGCAACGACTATGTTTTACAGCAATTACTACAGACCCGAAGTGTATTGGAAGAGTTGCAAAAGAAGTATAGGCTAGTGTTGGTTTCAAATTTCTATGGGAATATAGAAACCATTCTGCGCTCCTATCAGCTGGAGTATTTTTCTGCGATAATTGAAAGTGCTGTGGTCGGAGTGAGAAAACCAGATCCACGTATCTATCAGTTGGGAGTAGATGCCTGCTGCTGCAAGGCATCCGAAGTATGTGTCGTAGGCGATAGTTTCAGTAAGGATATTCTCCCCGCATCGAGTGTGGGCTGTCAAACCATTTGGCTGAAAGGCAAAGGCTGGACAGACAAAGAAGAGGATGAGTCAATCCCCAATGCCGTTGTGACAGATTTGAAAGACCTTCTGCAGTATCTCTGATAAGTTGAGAACTTCATTTGAACTATTCTATGAATAATTGTGATACTTGTTTTGTAAAAAAATCTCGTATTCTATGGTCTCGAGAATCGCTTAAAATCCAGCGTTGTTGCCTGCGGTTAAAAATAACGTAATCTCGACGCAACATTAAATTAGGACTAAATTCATGCTTTCGGTAGAAAAGTGCAATTTCTCGCCGAGAAATTTTATTTTCTATACTACAAATTTTATTTTGTCCTATAGAAATTTGAACTACAATAAGGAAAAACTCAAACGCAATAAGGATATCAGCTGGTTGCCTTATTGTATTTTTAGACAGAATAAGGAAAAAAGCGACTTTTCGGTACGTTTTGATTGCCATTTTTGTGTAAAATTATCATTCATCCCTGTCTTTTTACCCTAAATTTTGGAGTAAGGTCTTCAATATTTCTTCCTATTCTATTTCCTTTCGTGCTTTTTTTGAGAAAAATAGATTCTTTCACATCTATCTTAAGAAAATGAATTGTCAAATAAAAGGGCGGTAAATATAGTCGTTGGTGTGTAGTGATTTTTACCTTTTGAATAGATAGATTTTAAGGAGCTTTTGTAATGATGAAAACGAAGTTTTTTCTCATAGTATAAAATGCACTATGATGCAAGTAGATAACAAGCAAATATTACTATTAGCCCCAATTCGATTTAATGAAATTTTCTATTGTGAGTCTCAAACCGAATTGGGGGAGAGTGTGTTTGTTTTTTGTTTTATTGGAGATACGGATTCTGTCGCTTTTCTTCTCCAACGGTTGTTGTGTCGCCGTGTCCTGGACATACGGTGACATCTTCTGGAAGCGTAAGGACATTGTTTTTTAGGCTACTGATGAGGCTGTCGTAGTTACCTCCAGGGAAGTCTGTGCGGCCTATTTCGTGGCGGAAGAGGCTATCTCCGGAAAAAAGGATACGTTCTTCTTCGCAGTAGAAGCAAACGCCACCTGCTGTGTGCCCAAGAGTGGCGATAATGTCCAATGTGTGTGTACCAAAAGTGATGGTTTCGCCAGCATCGAAGATTCTTCCAATAGGCGGTTGTATGATAGGTAATTCGCGGTGTAGAAACATTTCCAACTGTTTTGGTAACTGCTTGTAGAGCTGTACCTCTTTGCGTGACATTTCCGGTAGTATGTTGTAGGTTTTATAGATGAAACCATCGCCGAAAATATGGTCGAAATGGCAATGAGTATTGATGAGGTGCGTAACTTTTAGTTCGTTGTCGTTGATATAGCTGCGGAAAGCATCGGCTTCCTCGGGATAGAGAATGCCACAGTCAATGATAACTGCTTCTTTGCTTTCGTCGGAGAGAATATAGCAGTTTTCTTCAACCATATTGACCACAAACTTTTGAACTTTGAGCATATCGATTCTCTTTTGTATTAAAATGGTAAATAGGTAACTTTTTTTGTCTCGAAAAACTCATCTTCGAAAAAATCGGACAAGTTCCAAACCTTGACTTTATTGCCAAAAGGTTTAAGTTCCTCTGTTAGGTCGCCGCCTTTTAGGCAGATAAGGCCATTCTGGAGGGAGTTGCGCTGCGTTTTGGAGATGTTTTTTCCTACCAACTTAGCTAAGTCCGTTGTGTTCATAACAGCGCGACTCACCACGAAGTCGAATTTGCGCTTCTCTTCAATGACATTGCGATGTATGGCTTCCACATTTTTTAGCCCGATAGCTTCGGCAACAGCCGTGGCCACTCGTATCTTCTTCCCGATACTATCTTCCAGCACAAACTGGCATTTGGGAAACAAGATGGCCAAGGGAATACCAGGAAAACCTCCGCCCGTGCCGACATCTAATATGGAAGAATCAGGTGCGAACTCAATCACTTTTGCAATACCAAAGGAGTGGAGCACGTGGTGAACAAAGAGGTTATCAATGTCCTTGCGTGAAATCACATTTATCTTTGCGTTCCAGTCGCGATAGAGGACATCAAGTGCTTCTATCTGCTTTCTTTGTGTTTCCGTGAGGTTGGGAAACGCCTTGAAGATTATTTCAGCTGTCATTATTTTGTAGTTGTGAAGTGCGAAATTAGGAATGAATCATAGAAAAACAAAATGCAATGATTGCTTTCCTTAGAAAGGGAGGGGCTTTCCAAAGCAAACAGTCTTGCTGGCTTTAGAAAATTTTGCGTAAACTTTTAGAAAAGTTGAAAGGCGTCAGCATCTTGAAGAAAAGGATATTTTTGTCGAAAAGAGTTCAGTTCCTCAATAGAAATATCTGTGGTTTGAATATTGGGAGAACAGCCTAAATCGAGCAGGCGTTTACCTTCTGGACTGATAATACAACTTCCTCCGTCATAGCGCAAGGTTTTTTCTTTACCTGTTCTGTTTACACAGATAACATAGCATTGGTTTTCGATGGCACGTGCTATCAAGAGTGAATCTAAAGCCAGTTTTCGACTCGCAGGCCAACAGGCTACATAAATAATGGCGTCGTAATCGGTATTTGCATTGCGCGAGAAGACCGGGAAACGCAAGTCGTAACAGATTTGGAGAAGGAAGCGGAATTCGCCAAAATGAACAATTGTGCGTTCTTGTCCAGCTTCAAATTCTTTGTCTTCACCTCCAATGCAGAAAAGATGATGTTTATCGTAGAAAGAAGAACAAGTGGGTGTGACAAAATAGAAGCGATTGGCAAATTTTCCATTCTCTTTACTAATAGGGAGTGAACCAGCAATGGCACAAAGGGATTCTTTTGCGATACGTTCCATCCAGTGAAGAGCCAAAGAAGCATCTTTTGCGTCTGCGGTGCAGAAGCCTGTAGCCCACATCTCGGGAAGAATATACAAGTCGGCTTTTTCTGTTTGCTGGATAAAGTTTTCAGCTTGTTGGATATTGGTTTTAATATCCTGCCAAATACTGTTGAGCTGGATAAGTGCTATCTTCATTGTTTAGAGAATTGAGTCGTTGATGGATAGTCGCAAAAAAGTGCGGTCGTCAAAAGAAGAATTTCCTTCGACAAGACATTTTGTGGCAGGATTCTCACGTATACAAAGCGGATCTTGTGATAGAACGCGTTCCAAATAGTTTTCTGATTCTTGCAATGTGTCGAAAAGGTATGGATAGCCGTCACTTGCCAAAATGAGTTGCTTAGTATCGCCCACAGGAACTACGGAGACGAGTTCGGGTGGGACAGGTGTGCCGTCAAGGACGGGATAGCGAAAAATGTTGTAGGGGTTCTTGTCGTTTTGAAAATGGCACTGTTCGCGTAGTTCGTTGAAAATAAAGTTGCGACCAATGTCGTTTTTGAGCAAGTCTTTTGGAGTGTATCCGTTTTTTAGAGCGTATTCAATTATATCACATCTGATTTGCGTCAAGAGAGTATCAATGGTTTTCGGGTGTGTATGCGTTGTTCCGCAGAGGCGGCTCTGACAATCGCCAATTAACCACAATTCGTTTCGCTGCTTACTGAAGATTACGGCAGAACACGTAAGCCGATAAGCATCCTCTTTGTTGAGTAATTCAGGAGCAACTGAGGCAAGAGCTTCTGTAAGATGCAAGAGTGCTTCGGGCATAGAGGCGTTGGGCGGCAAATGAGGTATGGCCTCCCGTGTAGTTTCCATGGCAATTTGTCCTTTGGACTTATCGCCAATGCGGAATTCAACTTTCGACGTACTACCATCAATGACAGCGGCAAAGTCGTTGGTCACAATCCATCCGTCTTCGTTTGTGTCCTCGCTACGCTTACCTTTGGAGAAAACCTCTATGATGTGCATGATGAGTATGGAAGTATTTCAGATGCAAGAAAAGAAAAACACCGCTAAAGTCTTGCGGAGGCTTAGGTCTGTAAGTGTCCACAAAATCTTAGCGGTGTTCAGTGAAAAGAAGCTACAAATTATTCGTAGCGACTATAGTTGGGTGCTTCGCTCGTAATAGTAATGTCGTGTGGATGACTTTCAAGAACGCCCGCATTAGTGATGCGTGTGAATTTAGCGTTGTGAAGAGTTTCGATAGTGCCCGCACCACAGTATCCCATACCGCTGCGTAAACCGCCGCAAAGCTGATAGATGACTTCCTGTACCGTGCCCTTGTAGGGAACTCGGCCAGCGATGCCTTCAGGTACTAACTTTTTCGCTTCTACTACGCCCGATTGGAAATAGCGGTCCTTAGAACCATTCTCCATAGCTTCTAAAGAGCCCATACCTCTATAGGCTTTGAACTTACGTCCATTGAAGATGATAGTATCGCCCGGACTTTCTTCTGTACCAGCTACAAGCGAACCAATCATTACGCAGTATCCACCAGCAGCCAAGGCCTTAACAATATCGCCACTATAACGCAGACCGCCATCTGCAATGAGAGGAATGTCTGTTCCTTTAAGAGCGCAAGCAACATCATAGACCGCACTCAACTGTGGTACGCCCACGCCAGCAACAATACGCGTAGTGCAAATACTTCCTGGGCCAATGCCAACCTTGATAGCATCTGCTCCAGCTTCGGCCAGCATGTGGGCTGCTTCGCCAGTAGCAACATTTCCGACTACAATATCTACGTTCTTGAATGAAGCCTTAGCTTCTCTCAGTTTCTCAATCACAGCTTTGGAATGTCCATGGGCAGTGTCGATCACAATAGCATCTGCACCTGCTTGAATCAAGCTTTCCATGCGCAGTAACGTATCTTGTGTTACGCCAACACCTGCTGCAACGCGCAAACGTCCTTTTTCGTCCTTGGCTGCCATAGGTTTGT
Organism: Alloprevotella rava; assembly: GCF_014195585.1. Taxonomy (GTDB): domain Bacteria; phylum Bacteroidota; class Bacteroidia; order Bacteroidales; family Bacteroidaceae; genus Alloprevotella; species Alloprevotella rava. Next base: position 17,787 of record NZ_JACICA010000008.1, read on the forward strand.
CCTTGGCTTTCGTAATATCTTTATAGGTAATCAAGCCTACTAGATGATTTTCCGTATCAACAACGGGCAGCTTCTCTATTTTATTTTCTTGGAGAATACGCGCAGCACCGGCTAAATCTGTCTGTTGCGTTGTTGTGACAAGATTTTCTTTTGTCATCACGTCTTCAACTTTTTTCTGCAAATCGTTTTCGAAGCGCAGGTCACGATTGGTGACAATGCCCACTAAATGCATTTCATCATCTACTACAGGAATACCACCGATATGGTATTCTGTCATAAGTTGCAAAGCGCCTCCCACCGTGCTGCCACGATGGATTGTCACGGGGTCGTATATCATGCCGTTCTCAGCTCTCTTTACGATCGCAACTTGTCGGGCTTGATCTTCGATGCTCATATTCTTGTGAATGACACCAATACCTCCTTCTCGAGCCATTGCAATAGCCATGTTAGCTTCGGTAACGGTATCCATGGCTGCCGATACGAAAGGTATCTGCAACTCAATGTTCCGTGAGAAGCGGGTGGCTAAGCTCACTGTGCGAGGAAGGACCTCAGAATAGGCGGGAAGGAGAAGGACGTCGTCAAAGGTAAGACCGTCCATGACAATTCTGTCTGCAATAAAATCTGATTTCATAAATATAGGGCGATTTTAATTGCGCGCAAAAATACTCATTTCTTTTTGTTTTTCAAAATAATCATGGTTGATTATATGAATGTATCTCTTTTTTCTTTATATATAGAGGACTATGTTTCTTAACTTTTGGCTGGCAATAAAAATTATTAATGAGTAATGATGTTTTCTGGATTGTTCTTGTGAAGCAATACAAGTGTAGAGGCCTAGGGGCAGAAGAAAGTATTTATAAAATAGGTACATAGTATTAGAGATAAGTTTATTCATTGTAAGATTTCTTATATAAAATATAAAGCTTGCTTTGTGTTATATTCTGAGAACTTTGTTTCTTTTTTAGCAATATTATTTTTTTTCTTGATATCAAGGTGTTAATATCTTTTTTATTCTGTAGTTCTCTACTTCTTTTGTAAAGCTTATTTGCTCGCATAATGAGGTGGAATATAAAATATCTAAAACAAATTGTGTAATTAGTATATAAGGACTAAATTTGCACCAAATTCAAAATTGACTGAAAATGTATAAAATAGCAACCCTGCTGACTTTTTCGTTTGCTTTGACTGCTGGGGCCCAAGTTGTTGACCCTATAATTATGACTATAAACGGAAAACAAGTAACGCGCTCAGAATTTGAGTATAGTTTTAATAAGAATGGCAATCCAGAAAAAGCAGTAGACGCAAAGGCTATAGAGGACTATGTTCCCATGTTTGTGAATTATAAATTGAAGGTTGCTGCTGCTGAGGCCGCGCGTTTGGATACTCTCAGTTCCTTTAAAAAGGAATTTATGACTTATCGAGATATGCAGCTGACTCCTTATTTGGTGGATTCTACCTTTATAGATAGTATTGCTACTTCTATTTATAAAGATTCGGAAAAGCAATTGAACGGGCGTGATTTATTGAAGCCTTCGCATATTCTTGTACTTGTGCCTGCCTCTGCAACGGAGACAGAGAAGAAAATGTACCGACAGCGAATCGATTCAATTTATTCTGCTCTACAAAATGGAGCCGACTTTGCTACTTTGGCTAAAGAAAAATCGCAAGATCCAGGCTCTGCATCTCAAGGAGGGCAACTTCCATGGATAGGCCCAGGTAGTACTTTGAAGGAGTTTGAAGATGCTGCTTATGCGCTTAAAGTTGGAGAGTTTTCTAAGCCCATTGAAACAGCTGTAGGCTATCATGTCATTCGTATGGATGAACGTAAATCTCTCGAGCCTTATACTGTTCTTCGCCCACAAATCTTTGCTGCACTTAAGCAACAGGGCGTAGAGGAGGCCTCTGCGGAAGCAAAAATAAAGAAGTTAGTAGCTGCTTCGAATGGACGACTGACACGCGAATTAGTTCTTGATAGCGTTTTAGCTGCGAATGGTTCTGACTTGAATCTCCGTTATCTTGTACAAGAATACCATGATGGCTTGTTGCTTTATGAAGTGAGTAAGCGAGAGGTTTGGGATAAAGTGGCGCAAGACATACCTGCTTTAGAAAAGCAATTTAAGAAGAATAGAAAGCAGTATGCTTGGACAGAATCGCGTTTCAAGGGCTTTGTTGTCCATGCTAAAGATGAAAAGAATTTGAAGGCAGCTCAAGCTCTGCTGAAGAAAACTGCCGATGGAGATTGGAAGAAAGCTGTCAGAGAGACTTTTAATAAAGACAGTGTGATAGTAACTGTTTCTGGCCCTTACCTTGTAAAGAAAGGAGAGAATCGTTATGTAGACGCAGGTGTCTTTGGTGGAGAAATCGTAAAGTCAAATAGCAATTATCCGTATTCGGGCGTAGAAGGGCAGATCCTTAAGCAGCCCAAATCTTATTTAGATGTTAAGTCGGCAGTGATTAACGATGTTCAAGACAAAAGAACAGAAGAATGGGTGAAGCGTTTGCGCAACGAATATTCCTTTAGCGTTAATCAAGAAGTGGTTAAAACAGTAAATAAACACTAAGTTTGCTTTTATGAGAAAGATATTGTTGATGCTTATGTGCGTCGCCGCTATGGCGTCATGGGCGCAGAACAATAATAATGTTGTAGATCAAGTGGTCTGGGTTGTTGGTGATGAACCTATTTTCCTCTCAGATGTAGAAGAAATGCGATTAGGGATGGAAGAAAGTCGTCAGACTGTGACCAATCCTTATTGCACAATTCCAGAACAGTTAGCTGTGCAGAAATTGTTCCTTCATCAAGCAGATATTGATAGTTTGTATGCCGATGAAGCTACGGTTATTGCTGATGCTGACGAAACAATGGATAGAGCGTTGCAGGCGTATGGTTCTAGAGAAGCTATTGAGGCTGTTTTTCATAAGAGCTATCAGCAGATGCGTGAGGAGCAAAAACGTTTAGCGCGAGATCGGGATCGTGTGAATCAGGTGCAGCGTAAATTGGTAAGTGGTGTGAAGGTGACACCTGCAGAAGTACGAAATTATTTTCAGAAACTTCCGGAAGATAGTTTGCCTTTTGTTTCAGAGCAGGTAGAAGTACAAATCATTACTTCTCAACCACGCGTTAGTCGTGATGAGGTAGAACGTATTGAGAATACGTTGCGTGATTATGCACAGCGTGTTAATTCTGGTGAAACAGAATTTGCAACGCTTGCTCGCTTCTATAGTCAAGATGAGGGTAGTGCACGAAATGGCGGAGAACTTGGTTACAAGGCTCGTGGGGAACTCGTTCCCGAATTTGCTAATGTGGCATTTAGTTTGAACGATCCAAAGAAGGTTTCTAAAATTGTAAAGTCAGAATTCGGCTATCATATTATTCAATTGATAGATAAGAGAGGCGACAGGGTTAATTGTAGACATATTCTTCTGAAACCTGAGATTCCTGATAGTCAGTTTGTGGCAAGTTGTGCACGCCTTGATTCTATTGCGGGAGATATTCGTAAGAATACTTTTACGTTTGACGACGCTGCTCGAACTCTTTCTGATGATAAAGATACGCGCAATAACAATGGCTTGATGAACTTTTATTCTCGCGAGAACAATTCTTCTTCTGCTCGTATTCAATTAAAAGACTTAAATGCAGATATTGCTAAAGTTGTTGATACGCTAAAAGTGGGGGAAATATCTAAAGCTTTCATTTATACAAATGACAAAGGGCAAAAAGTATGTGCCATTATAAAGCTGAAAGATCGTATTGATGCTCATCGGGCTAGTGTTTCAGAAGACTTCCAACTCCTTCGTTCTGTTGTTTATGCCAAGAAGTGCCAAGATAAGATTGACGAATGGATAGAAGAGAAAGCACAGAAAACTTATGTGCGCATTATGCCGGGGTGGCGTAATTGTGACTTTAAGTATAAGTGGATGAAGTGACAAGTGTCACTATGGAAAGAAAAGAAAGAAAACAAATATGTGCATTAGTCCTAGTTTCTATACTAGGACTTTTGTGGCTTGGCGCTTATGCAATACGTCCTAAGAAAGGAGTAAATGAGCGCATCTTTTTGGTTCATGCGGATAACCTACGATATAATGAATTTGAACAACCCGATGCACAACGCTTGAGTGGAAAAGTTCATTTTCGGCAGGGGGGGATGAATATGTATGCAGATAGTGCTGTGTATTTTCAAGCTGCCAATTCTTTTGAAGCTTTTGGGCATGTGCGTATATTGCAGGGTGATACATTATCTTTGGTTGGTGAGCAACTTTATTATGACGGAGAAGCAATGTTGGCACAAATGCGCCGTAATGTTATATTACGTCATCGGAAGCAGGTGCTGATAACAGATAGTTTGAACTTTGACCGCTTTTATGATGTGGGCTATTTCTTTAATGGAGGACAACTTATTGATGGCCAAAATGATTTGACGTCAGATTGGGGAGAGTATTATCTGGGTCAACAAAAGGCTTCGTTTAATTTTAATGTCAAATTAAAAAATCCTAAGTTTACCTTAACTACTGATACCTTACACTATAATGTCCGTACCAAATGGGCCGAAGTTCAAGGACCTTCTAATATCTATCACGGTAAAGACATTGTATATACAGAGCGGGGATATTATAATTCAGAAAAAGAAATATATCGTCTGTCTAATGTTTCTAAGCGTACAGAGTTGTATCATAATGCTATTACTCATAATGGTCGAATAACGGACTATGAAAGTCGCTTGCTTGGTGATTCTCTTGTTTATGAGAAGGATGATAAAATGAAAGTCTTTGGGCATGCTTTTTATGAGGATAAAAAGAACAGAGGTCAGTTAATGGGGGATTATGGTGAGTATCATGAGGACTTAGGAATCGCAATGGCTACAGGAAATGCTTTAGCAAAAGAATATTCCCAAGGCAAAGATACTCTTTTTGTTCATGCAGATACGCTTCGCCTTTATTCCTATGATTTAGAGACAGACAAACCCAAAACAAAAGAAACGAAAAATATTTATCGTGTTCTTCACGGGTATTTCCATGTTCGCTCTTTCCGTGATGATGTGCAGGCAGTTTGTGATTCTCTTGTTTTTAATTCTCAAAAGAAATTACTTACGCTTTATCGTGACCCGATAGTCTGGAGTGATAATCGCCAGGTATTGGGCGAAGAAATTAATGTCTTTACAAATGACTCTACCATCGATAGTATTCATGTAGATCGGCAAGCATTACTCGTCGAACAGCTACAGACAGATTCTGCTATTGTCTATAATCAAATTACGGGGCAACAAATGCGGAGCTATTTTGTTAATGGTCAAATGGATCATAATGAAGTTCAAGGAAACGTTTGTATCGTATATTATCCTCTTGATAAAGATAGTGTTCTAGATAATGTGGTATATGCAGAAACGTCTAAGTTGCGTATGACTTTGGCCAATAAGAAACTGAAGCGAATTTGGGGACCAGCAACGACCGGTACTGTCTATCCAGTTGCGCTTGCTCCGTCGGACAAAACAATTTTGCCAAATTTTGCATGGTTTGATTACATCCGTCCTTTAAATAAAAGCGATTTGTTTAATTGGCGCGGGAAGAAAAAAGGCAGTGAATTAAAAATAATGCCACGCCGTGAAGCTCCCTTACAGCATTTCTCTAAAGATTAGTGTTTTAGACTATCAAAGAAGAATATAATGAGTGATATTATCCATCTCTTGCCAGATACCGTAGCGAACCAAATTGCTGCAGGAGAAGTCATACAACGCCCATCCTCTGTTATTAAGGAATTAGTGGAAAACTCTATCGATGCAGGTGCTGCTTTAATACAGGTTTATGTCGTAGAAGCAGGGAAAACAAGCATTCAAGTTATAGATAATGGCACAGGCATGAGCGAAACAGATGCTCGCTTGGCATTTGAGCGTCATGCAACATCTAAGATTCGTGAGGCCTCCGATCTTTTTAATCTCTGCACAATGGGGTTTCGTGGCGAAGCTTTGGCATCTATTGTTGCTGTAGCTCAAGTTGAATTGCGTACACGGCAGAAAGATAAAGAATTAGGAATCAGTCTGCAAATAGAAGGAGGTAAATTTAAAGAGGAGCAACCAGTGTCATGTCCTATTGGCGCAAACTTTATGGTGCGTAATTTATTCTTTAATATCCCTGCACGTAGAAAGTTCTTAAAGTCTAATCAAACAGAGTTGAGTAATATTGTTCAAGAGTTTGAGCGCATTGCTTTGGCTCACCCAGCAGTTTCATTTAAACTTTATTCTAATGGAACTCTGATGCACGACCTTGTCAGTGGTAATTTTCGTCAGAGAATTTCTGGTGTTTTTGGCCGTAAGATGGATCAACAGTTGATTCCTATTTGGGCTGATACAGAAATAGCAAAAATAACAGGTTTTGTTGGATGTCCAGAAAGCTCGCGTAAGAAAGGTGTTCGTCAATACTTCTTTGTTAATGGTCGCTTTATGCGCCATCCGTATTTTTCAAAAGCGGTACAAAGTGCTTTTGACCGTTTAATTCCCGAAAATGAGCAGGTCCCTTATTTCTTGAACTTTGAAGTAGATCCCCAGCGGATAGATGTTAATATTCATCCGACAAAGACTGAGGTAAAATTCCAAGATGAGCAAGAACTTTGGCAAATTATCTTGGCTGGAGTTCGTGATGCGTTAAGTAAGTTTAATGCAGTTCCAACGATAGACTTTGATACTGATAATCGTCCACAATTACCCGTCTTTGATGAGACAATACCTGTACAGCAACCGCGTGTTCATATTGACCACACTTTTAATCCTTTCAAAGAATCTGCTTCTCGTAAAACCTCTTGGGAAGAAGAGTATAATCGTGCTTTTGGTTTGAATCATTCTGTCCAGAAGCAGCCCTCTTTGTGGGAGCAAGAGAATGAAAAACGACAAACAATAACAAACGACATTTCATCTGTTACTGAATTTTCTGGGACTGACTATTTGCAGTTTCGAGGACGCTACATTGTTGTTAGTGTGAAATCTGGTCTTATGTTTGTTGATCAAAATCGTGCACATTCTCGAATTCTGTATGATAAATTTCGCCAGCAGTTAAAAGGTCGCACGGGAACACCGCAGGGGATTCTTTTTCCTCCGAGTCTTCACCTTACACCTGTTGAGAAAATCCATTTTGATGAAATTGTTGAAGATTTAAAAGCTCTTGGATTTGAGTTTTCGGATATAGATGCTGATAATATAACGATTAAATGTATTCCAGCGGATTCAGCAGGAGTTGACCCCGAGTGTTTGGTTCGTGAATTGCTAGAGGCTAGTTCTGCTAGTCCTTGTTCTGTTAGAGAGGATATCACTAATTGCTTGGCTTTAGGACTAGCAAGAAAGAGTGCAATGCCCATTGGAGAATTGCTTGATACAAAGCAGATGGCAAATCTTCTTTCACTCCTGTTTTCTTGTTCAATGCCGAATTATACGCCAGATGGGTTACCTACGCTTTCAATTTTGCAGAATGAGCAAGTCGATGCACTCTTTTAACGAATATATTTTGCAGTGATATCCCCGTTTCTTCTTGAAAAATCTTTGCAAATAGTTGTTTTATAGATTAAAATATGGGATTTTACGAAAAAAAGTACAAATATGTTATATATATCTATGAAACTTTATATAACTTTGCAATTGAATTATAAGTGTATCATAGCATTTTAAGATTCAGATATTAATGTTTCACTAAAATAAAAAGTATGAGAAAGTTAATGATTGCACTTGCTTTCGTAGGTTTTGCTACGTCAAGCATGGCTCAGGACTACAATGTAGCTCCTACTAAAAAGTACAGTGTTGCTACCAATTCTTTTTGGGCAAACTGGTTTATTAGTGTAGGTGGTCAGTATCAGGCTAGTTATTCTTCACAGGAAGTTAAAGGTCTGAAATTTGATCCCTTCAACAAGGCTCGTGGTGAGTTCGGTTTTAACGTTGCTGTTGGTAAATGGTTTACTCCTGGTCTCGGTCTCCGTACTAAGTTTGAAGGTATTTGGGCTGATCGTGTAATTTCTGAGAATAATCATAAAAACTACAATTATTGGAATATTCACGAGGATGTAATGTTCAACCTCTCTAACATCTTCTGTGGCTATAATGAGAAGCGTGTTTGGAACTTCATTCCTTATGCAGGTATCGGTGTGGTTCGTAATATGACAGATCATAATTATGATATCTCTTATCAGGCTGGTTTGTTGAACAACTTCCGTCTTTCCAATCACCTTTCTGCTTTCATTGACATCTATGCTAATGCGTGGGAAGGAACTGTTGACAAGGCGACTAAGTATGGTGTTGCAGACAACTGGGCTAATTATAAGAAGAGTCGTGCTCGTCATTGGGACAAGAACCTTGGTGTTGCTGTAGGTCTTACATATAATCTCGGTAAGAGCAACTGGGATAAGGTACCCGATGTTGATGCTTTGATGGCAATGAATAAGGAACAGATGGATGCTCTCAATGCTTCTCTCAAGGAGCAGCAGGATGAGAACGCACGTCTCCGCGATATGCTTGCTAACCAGCCTAAGGGTGGTGAAACTATTACGAAGACTGAAGTTCAAACTGTGACTACTACTCAGTCTGTATTCTTCAATCTTGGCAGCAGCAAGATTGCTAGTCGTAAGGATCTCGTAAATGTTAAGGAACTCGCTGACTACGCTAAGCAGAACAATTCAACTATCGTTGTAACAGGTTATGCAGACAGCAAGACAGGTTCTACTGCTTTCAACCAGAAGCTCTCTCAGAGTCGTGCTAATACTGTTGCTGACGAACTCGTTAAGATGGGCGTAAGCCGCAGCAATATCGAAACTGTTGCAGCAGGTGGCGTAGACACGCTCAATCCGTTTAGCTACAACCGTCGTGCTACTGTGAAGATCAAGTAATTACGACTTCAAAGCTTTTAGATAGGGGTATCTTAATAGATGCCCCTATTTTATTTTCCTACTGCGAAAAGTATATTTTATTATATCTGAAGAGTTCTTTGCTAGAAGTATTATTTTGAAAGTTTTAAATTTGTAGGAGTGAATGCAGCATAGACAATATAGTTATGCAGATTAACTATGAAGAAAGAAAAGATAATTATAATAACTGGTGCTAGTAGCGGTATAGGATTTCAGACCGCAGCAAAGTTAGCAAAGCAAGGGCATGTGGTCTATGGTGCAGCCCGTAGGATAGGGAAGATAGAATCTCTTAAAGTTTTTGGAGTAAAGCCTTTGGAATTGGATGTAACTTCGGAATATAGTATAGACAAAGCCCTATCTCTAGTGCTGCACGCAGAAGGAAGAATTGATGTTTTAATAAATAATGCCGGCTATGGCTCTTTGGGGGCTATTGAAGATGTAACGATAGATAAAGCACGCCGGCAGTTTGATGTAAATCTTTTTGGAATTGCAATGCTCACTAAGAAAGTTCTACCCCATATGCGCTTTCAGAAAAGTGGAACCATTATCAATATTAGTTCTATGGCTGGGCGCTTTTCCTCTTGTTTTGGTGGTTGGTATCATGCCACGAAGTATGCTTTAGAAGCTTTCAGTGATTCCTTACGTATGGAAGTAAAACCTTTTGGCATTCATGTTTCCATCATTGAGCCTGGCGGAATTAAAACTCCCTGGGGACAGATAGCTGCAAACCATTTGGACGATAGTTCTAAAGGAGGAGCTTATGAGGTTCAGGCAAGAAAAACCGCTGAAATGTTGCGTAAGCTCTATGATGGCCGTATATTGTCAGAACCTAAACTTATAGCAAGAACAATCTGCAAGGCTGTTAATTCTTCTCATCCAAAGGCACGCTATCTCATCGGTTTGGGTGCAAAACCTTTGGTGTTTCTACATACTATTCTGCCTACGCGCTGGTTTGATTTCTTGATGACTCGTGTGCTTAATTAACTTGGATTCTTTAAATTAAAGCCCCTTGATGAGACTTGTAAGTCTTTTCGAGGGGCTTGTTTTATGCTTTATGCCTATTTGCTCTACGTCTGCGGATATCTGCTTTCTTTTTTGCAGCACCACTTCCGTGTAAGCCTGTTATATAGGTTTTCTTTTTAGCTTTAGTTTTTACTTTGGTCTCTTCGCTTTTTTTTGAACGCTTAGTACCTTTGAAAACTATGCCAGTAGTTATGGCTTGTTGGATTTCTTCTTCTCCTACGTGTCTATCCATTTTATTTCATTCTTTTTAATGATGGAAAAGACGGATTCCTGTAAAGGCCATAGCAATGCCATACTTATCACAAGTAGCAATAACATGGTCGTCCCTCACACTACCACCTGCTTGGGCAACGTAGGCGACACCACTTTTGTGGGCACGCTCAATGTTGTCGCCAAAGGGGAAGAAAGCATCGCTGCCTAGACACACTCCTGTGTTCTTTGTAATCCATTCTTTCTTTTCTTCTCGCGTCAACTCTTGTGGCTTTTCTGTGAAGAATTTTTGCCATTCTCCATCTTTAAGGACATCTTCCCATTCTTCACTGATATAGATATCAATAGTGTTGTCGCGGTCAGCTCTTCTTATCTTTTCTACCCAAGGCAGGTTCATCACTTTCGGATGTTGACGAAGCCACCAAATGTCGGCCTTGCTTCCTGCAAGTCTTGTGCAATGGATTCGGCTCTGTTGTCCAGCACCAATACCAATTGCTTGTCCATCCTTTACATAGCAAACAGAGTTGCTTTGCGTGTATTTGAGGATGATGAGTGCAATCTTCAAGTCGCGCTTTGCTTCTTCCGAAAAATCCTTATTGCTTGTTGGAATGTTATCAAAGAGGTTGTCAGCTGTCAAGTCAATTTCATTGCGTCCTTGCTCGAATGTGATACCAAAAACCTGTTTCTGTTCAATGGGTTCAGGCTTATAGTTCGTGTCGATTTGGATGACATTATATGTCCCTTTTCTCTTTTCACGCAGAATATCTAAGGCTTCTTCTGTATAGCCAGGCGCAATAACACCATCGCTCACTTCCCGCTTGATGAGTAGAGCTGTAGCTTTATCGCAGGTATCGCTCAATGCAATAAAATCGCCATAGGATGACATGCGATCAGCGCCTCGGGCTCTTGCGTAAGCAGAAGCTATTGAGGTTAATTCAAAATCCACATCATCTACCCAGTAAATTTTACGGAGAGTTTCATTCAGTGGCAGACCGATGGCAGCTCCTGCAGGCGAAACGTGTTTGAAACTAGTTGCTGCAGGGATTCCTGTAGCTTCTTTGAGTTCTTTTACGAGTTGCCAACCATTGAGTGCATCAAGAAAATTGATGTAGCCAGGACGACCATTAAGTACTGTAACAGGGAGTTCTCCGTTTTCGATGAAAACACGGGCAGGTTTTTGGTTGGGATTGCAACCATACTTTAAAGCCAGTTCTTGCATAATGAAGATTGAATAATAAATGCGTCGCGAAGTTAGTGAAAAATGTGCGATAATTCTTTTTTTCGGGGGTAGAAAACAATAGCGGATCTCTCGAAACAGAAGCCTCGGAAATCCGCTATATCTATTTTTATTGAAGAACCCTTTTATTTCTTCTTTGGATTGCTCAATTCAACGGTAAAGCTCTTATTATATCCCGTTTGAGTTTTTGCGCGAATCCACAGAACGCGATCTGTCGACATATTTGCACGCTTCACAGTCTCATAGAAGTCGTCAATAGAATTCAGATCCTTATCATTGACGCGCATCAGAATGACACCTTTGGTGATGCCTGCTTCTTTCATTTTGCCATCGCGTACAGCCGTCACCATAAGTCCATGGCTGAGTGCCAACTCTTCTTTCTCGCTCGCAGTGAGTTTTCTCAGTGCGATACCTAACTGCTCATCGTCGATATTTTCAACTGCTGTAGTTGTGCCTTGCTGGTTGCGAAGAGTCAGAGATGTTGTTGTAGCTTTCTTGTTTCTAAGGTATGTCACGCTGATTTTATCACCTGGACGATGATTGGCTAAGATTTCGTTTAATTCTCCAAACTTTGTAACTTTCTTGCCGTCCACAGCTGTAATCACATCTCCCTCTTTGATTCCTGCAGCTTGTGCAGCGCCATCGGAGGAAACTTCACCAACGTAGACACCTTCAGTCGTTCCAAGTTCAATATCTTTTCCTTTCTCCTTTTGTGTGTCAATATAGTTGATAACGTCTTGACCACTGATCCCCATCAAGGCGCGTTGCACTGTTCCAAACTTGCGGAGATCGGCCACCACCTTGTTCATAATGCTCACGGGAATGGCAAAGCCATATCCAGCGTAGGAACCTGTTTGCGAATAAATCATATTGTTGATTCCCACCAGTTCACCACGTGCGTTGACCAAAGCACCGCCAGAGTTTCCAGGATTGATAGCTGCATCGGTCTGAATACTTGATTCAACAGCATTACCTCCTGTAGTACGTGCTTTGGCACTCACAATTCCGGCAGTTACAGTTGAAGTCAAGCTAAAAGGATTGCCGATAGCAAGTACCCATTCTCCTAAGCGGAGATTATCCGAATTACCAATAGTTATAGGCTGTAAATCTTTTGCTTCAATTTTAATTAGCGCTAAGTCAGAATTTTTGTCTGTGCCAATGATGCGTGCTTTGAACTCTCGGTTGTCGTTGAGTTTTACAATCATCTCCGTTGCACCTTCCACAACGTGGTTGTTTGTCACGATATAGCCATCGTTTGTCAAGATAACACCTGAGCCCGCTCCTTTGCGATCTGGTTCTTTGTAAGTTCTTTGTTGCGAATCGCCGCCATTACCGCGCCCAAAGAAATCTCCGAAGAAATCCTCAAAAGGGTTAGAATATTGTACGGTCCGTGACGAACCTTCGACCGTCACCTTGATATAAACCACTGAATTGATAGCTTTTTCTGCTGCATAAGTCAAGTCAGGGAGGTTTTGATAAGTTGCAGGTACTGCTTTTGTTTCAGAAACGGCAGTTGTACCTATTTCAGTTCTTGGTGCAGAACCATTGATGGCAGATTTAGCAACCATCGTTGCAGGCCATCCTAATGAAATGGCTACTGCGGCTAACATAAATCCTTTTTTCATAACTAATTTGTTTATTGTTTTTGTTGATTTAGTCATGTGTAATACTTCTTGTTGCTTTTTACCTTGCAAAAATAAACGTATTTACTACTGTTTTCTTAAAAGATTTTTGAAAAATCATCAAATGACCTGTTCTTTTAACAATATTAAGTTTTAAGTTGTTGGATAGATGCTTTTAGTGGTGATTTTGATAATTCTTTTGCTTCCTTGATCTGTGTTTTACTAGTTCTGGATTTTTCATTTTATGGTATTATTACTTCCTCAGCGTAAATATCTTTATTGTATTTGAAAATACAATAAAGATGTCGGCTGATTCCCTTATTGTATTTTCAAACGCAATAAGGATATTTGTATACTTTGTGCTTTTCTAGAATTTTCAGGGAAGACTTCTTTACAGTTTTCCTATGAATAAATCTTCTATTCCGTAAAAAACAGGCTATCAGCGTTTGATTATCGTTGACAGCCTGCAATGTAGGTTGTAAGCCAGAGAATTAGAGCGTGAGCTCTTTTGATTGAAGCAATTCTTTTGTTGTCTTCTGTGGCTTATAAATAACGGGGATTTTTACTTTTTCTGTAGCAGTTTTTATACGAATATCTTTGGTTTCTTGAGGAATCCACCAGCCTAAGAAAGGAGAACCTTGTTGAGCCGGGATGTAGGTCCTTGCTATTCCTTCAAATTTGAAGGAGGGGAGTACTAGTGTTGTAATTTCATTGGCAGAAATTATATATTCTGCCCAAATCAAACTATTGAATGCTTGCCCTTTATAGTTGCGAAGGCCGAGAGTCTCATTGCGATTAAAGTTAAGCCGACGCACGGTAGCATTTTTTAGCTTGAGTGTTAGTGTATTGCAACGTATTTGTTGTAGGTCAGCATCAGAGTAGAGAACAATAGAGACCAACATACTATCGCCCTTAATGAGAGCGGGCTTCTCTACAATAGTTCGCGCAAAGAAAATGGGTTTCTTTTGTGCAACTAGGGGGAGAGTATAGCTCCAGAGGATACTCAGAAATAATGCAATAATAGCAGGTTTAGTTGCTTTCATTGTTTGGCTGCGTGACAGGACTGATTTGTTCTTTTAGATTTTCGCATTCTTCCAGCCAAAGAGCTGCGCAAGCATCAGAGGGCATACGCCAATCGCCTCGAGGACTGAGAGAACAACTTCCAACTTTCGGACCATCGGGGAGACAACTACGTTTAAATTGCTGACTGAAGAAGCGATGGCAGAATGTTTGCAGCCATTTTAGAATTGTAGTATCATCGTAGGTTGATACATTCTTATTACTACCATTAAAAGCTTTTTGTGCTAGATAGAAAACCTTGCTTGGACGGAAACCTTTGCGCAGGAAATGATAAATGAAAAAGTCGTGCAACTCGTATGGTCCGACGAGATCTTCCGTCTTTTGGAGTATATCTCCGTTTGCTGTTGCGGGAATGAGCTCTGGACTAATGGGCGTATTAACAATATCGAGGAGTGTGCTTTTTATATGTTCATCTTCCACGTGTTGAGCCACACAACTTACAAGATGATAAACTAGCGTTTTAGGAATAGAAGAATTAACTGCATACATAGACATTTGGTCGCCATTGTAAGTAGCCCAGCCTAGTGCAAGTTCGCTCAAATCTCCTGTTCCTACTACAAAACCATTCATTTGGTTGGCAGCATCCATGAGAATTTGCGTGCGTTCGCGTGCCTGGCTGTTTTCGTAGGTAATATCGTGCTTTGCAGGGTCGATTCCTAAGTCCTTGAAATGTACATTGCAGGCATCTTTTATGCTGATTTCTCTTATGGTAACGCCCAAGCCTTTCATTAAGTTGATAGCGTTAGTATAAGTGCGGTCTGTTGTACCGAAGCCTGGCATCGTGATACCAATAATACCTTTTCTATCCTTTTTTAATCTGTCGAAAGCATTTACGCAAACGAGTAAAGCTAATGTGGAATCTAACCCGCCACTGATTCCTACAACTACAGTTTCAGCATGCGTATGGTCAATGCGTTTTGCTAAACCTTCACTTTGAATACTGAGAATTTCTTCGCAACATTCATCAATTTTATCTGCGCTAGGAACGAAAGGAAGAGCAGGGATATTACGTGTTAGAGTGAAGCGCTCCTTATCGAAGATTGTAGGATTCATCTCAATGTGTAGGTATGTGCCTTTGTCAGACTGCTGCATTAAGTCTTTTACCGAGGCAAATGTTGTATTAACACGGCGTTCCTGTCGGAGACTATCAATGTCAATTTCGCTGACAATGAGTTGTTCTTGCATAGAGAAACGTTTGCCTTCTTCCAAAATATGTCCATTTTCTGCAATGAATCCCAGGCCGCTAAAGACTATATCTTGTGTGCTTTCTCCATAACCACTGCCAGCATATACATAGCCACTAATACAGCGTGCACTCTGGTTGCAGATAAGGCCTTTTAAATATGCATTTTTTCCTACTAATTCGTTGCTGCTACTTAAGTTGAAAATAATCTCTGCACCATGTAATGAGAGTTTAGAACTAGGTGGGATAGTGGCCCATAGATCTTCGCAGATTTCTACGCCAAAGGTGAATCGACCATTGTTGAACAAGAGGTGATCTCCACAAGGTATTTGCTGTCCAAAGAAGTTGATTTGTTCCTGTCTTCCTAAACGAGAAGCAGAGCTAAACCAGCGAGCTTCATAGAACTCTTTATAGTTAGGAATATATGTCTTAGGCACTATACCATAAATTTTTCCTCCTTGAACAACTGCGGCACAATTGAGAAGCATTCCATCGTAGGCAAATGGAAGCCCTACAATGGTTGTAATGTTGAGGTTGTGGCTGAACTCCATGATTTTTAGTAATGAGGTTTCAGCCTCTTCCAAAAGAATCTGTTGTTGGAAAAGATCTTGACACGTATAACCCGTAATAGAAAGTTCGGGGAATACAATAATCTCGATGCCGAGTCCTTCAGCTCGAGCCATCATGCTCTCAATTTGTGCTGTATTAAATTTGCAGTCGGCTACTCGTACGCGGGGGACAGCTGCAGCTACTTTGATAAATCCATGCATAAGTTATTCTTTTTTTATTCGCAAAGGTAATGAAAAACTCATTACTTTAGTAGAATACCAGTATACATTCGACCAGAGTTGATACCAAGACGGCGAGCTGAGAAGAATGTATCGTAATAATTATAAGTACAAATGTTTGCAATAGAAATATTTTCCAATTCTACACCTGCTGCTACTAAAAGGTTAAAATTTGCAGTCCATAAATCAATGTGCCATTTCTCTTTTTGCTCTGCAATGGCTGACATTTTAAAGTCAGCCATTGCAAATGCGTCATAGACTTCTTTGTCCACCTCAAAAGCCTCTTTACTTATGCTTGGACCTATGATGGCTTTGAGATTTTGAGGAAGTGAACCATAGTGCTCTTTCATTTCTTTAATGGTGTTGCAAACTATTTTTCTGACAGTCCCACGCCATCCTGCATGAACCGCTCCGATAGCTTGATTTTTTGTATCGTAGAGGAGAATTGGGACACAGTCGGCTGTTGATATACCTATGCAGAGTTGTCTCTCATTGGTAATAACAGCATCAATGTTTTCTAGGTCTGTATTTTTTGTTTGTGATGTAACGGCTCGTACTTCTGCAAGATGAACTTGTTGTGGTACGATAATACGCTCACTAGGAATATTAAGGAATTGGCTGAGCCGGTTGCGATTTTCTTGTACATCCTCTAGCCTATCATTGCAGTAGTGGGATATATTAAAGGAGGAGTAGTATCCTTTGCTTACTCCTCCTTTTCTCGTTGTGGAGAATGCTCGAACTTTACTGTCAAGCGAATACTCCAAAATGTCAGTTTCAGTCATCAAGAATCTCTATGTCTTCTAAATCAAGAATTTCATCATCTGTTGCTTCTTCAAAGTCTGGCTCCCATTCCTCAAAGTCTTGATCTAAAATACGTACTTCACGATCTCGATGAATGAGACTTCCTCCTTTAGAAACTGCTTGTAATTTGTTGCTCTCGCTGTTGAGTTCTTTCCAAAGACAATCTTTTAATTCTTGGATGCCTTTACCAGCAACAGCAGAAATGAATAAAACGGGAAGTTCCGTGGGTAATTCGGCACTTAGCATATCAATGAGTTCCTCATCTAAGAGATCAGATTTAGTGATTGCTAAGACTCTGTGCTTATCGAGCATCTGAGGGTTGAACTTTCCTAATTCACCTAAGAGAACTTCGTATTCTTTTTTGATATCATCAGTGTCGCCAGGAACCATGAAAAGTAGGAGAGAGTTGCGCTCAATATGGCGAAGAAAGCGAAGTCCTAGTCCTTTTCCCTCAGCAGCTCCTTCAATGATTCCAGGAATATCTGCCATGACAAAGCTCTGGTTGTCACGGTAGGGAACAATACCAAGACTTGGCTCCATTGTCGTGAAGGGGTAATTAGCAATTTTGGGCTTCGCAGAAGAAACGGCAGAAAGAAGTGTTGATTTTCCTGCATTGGGGAAACCAACAAGTCCAACATCGGCGAGCAACTTCAATTCAAGAATGATCATCATCTCTTGCATTGGCTCACCAGGTTGTGCATAGCGTGGTGTCTGATTAGTAGCTGTGCGGAAATGCCAATTGCCTTTTCCGCCACGTCCGCCTTTTAGCAGCATTACTACTTGCCCATCCTCCGTAACATCGCAGATATATTTACCTGTTTCAGCATCGTAGGCAACAGTGCCGCAGGGTACATCAATATAGCGGTCTTGCCCATCAGCTCCATGCAAGAGAGATTTTCCTCCATTGCCACCATGTCCTGCAAAAACATGGCGTTCATAGCGCAAGTGAAGAAGTGTCCAGTAGTTGTGGTTTCCTCTTAAATATATGTTTCCACCACGTCCTCCATCTCCTCCATCGGGACCACCATTGGGTTGGTATTTAGCGCGGTGTAGATGCATTGAGCCACGTCCACCTTTTCCTGAGCGACAATAAATTTTTACGTAGTCAACGAAGTTGGATTCCATTTTTTTCTTAGAGTGAGACCAAAGAGATTAGAAAAGATTTGAATAAAAAGAAAACGAACTACACTTCCTCACTGTTAGTGAGGTGTTGTGTAATTCGTTTGTATATGATGATTTTAGAGCTCGTCAATAACTTTGCAAAGCGCAGCTTCGATTTCTTCGAGAGAACCAATTCCCTTAACAGAATGACAAATGCCTTCAGAAGTGTACCAATCAATGAGTGGACTCGTCTGATTCTTGTAGACAGTTAATCGTTTTTGGATCGTTTCTTCATTATCGTCAGCGCGGCCAGAAGTCTTACCCCGATTGATAAGGCGAGATATAAGTTCTTCTTCAGGGACATCAAGTTCGAGCATAGCACTTACCTCAGTATTTCTGTCTGCCAACATTTTCTTTAGGGCTTCTGCTTGAGGAATGGTACGAGGGAATCCATCAAAGATAACACCATCGCAGGGACAAAGGCTAT
The DNA here is from genome assembly GCF_014195585.1 of Alloprevotella rava. Taxonomy (GTDB): domain Bacteria; phylum Bacteroidota; class Bacteroidia; order Bacteroidales; family Bacteroidaceae; genus Alloprevotella; species Alloprevotella rava. The sequence continues at coordinate 36,191 of NZ_JACICA010000008.1, forward strand.
CGTATGTGCTTGCGAGAATATCGATCATCAGTGAATCTGGGATTAACTGACCGTTATCTATGTAATTTTTAGCAGTTTTTCCTAGTTCCGTGCCGTTTTTTATTTCTCCACGCAATACATCGCCTGTAGAGATATGTTTGAAACCATATCTTTTAACCAACAGATCACTTTGAGTACCCTTGCCTGAGCCTGGAGCACCAAAAATAACTAAATTCTTCATATTCTTGAATAATCCTTTTGTATGTTTCCTCTTATTTGATGGTATAGATTTCAGGTAAGTTTCTACCCTCACCATCATAATCAAGCCCATAACCTACAATGAAGTCATTGGGGATGTTGAAGCAGCAATAAGGAATATCGAGGTTTACTTTTAAATTTCCTGGTTTTACTAATAGCGATGCTATCTTGATACTGGCAGGATGACGTGCTTGCAGCATAGCCAATAATTCTTCCATGGTTTTGCCTGAGTCAATAATATCTTCTACGATGACAACGTGACGATTTTCTATATTCTCATTTAAACCAATAAGTTCTTTTACTACACCTGTTGATTTTGTTCCTGCATAGGAGGCCATGCGAACAAACGTGATTTCACAATCTATAGAAATTCCTCGTATTAAATCTGCTGCAAAAACAAAAGCACCATTCAGCACGGCAAGGAATAGCGGTTTTTTGCCGTTAAGGTCTTTACTTATTTGTGCTGCTACTTCTGCGACGCGCTTCTGAATTTCCTCTCGAGAAATTGAAACGGTGAAAGTTTTGTCCTTTACCTGAATAGTTTTCATACTTGTTTTTAGAAAATTTGCTGCGAAGGTACAATAAGTATGAAGAAACTCCAAATTACTCCAAATCTTTTCTGCTCTCTTGGGATGGATAAAAAGAGCCCTCCAAAATGGAAGGCTCTTTGTCTTTACTGAATGTTTTATGCATCCTCTTCGTTTTGTTTAGAGAACTCATCAATAAGTTTCTTTTGCAAATCCGTCGGTATTAGTTCATAAGAAGCAAACTTCATAATGAAACTTGCGCGGCCGCCAGTTAAACTACTTAACGTAGTGGAGTAGTTTGACATTTCTTTCAAGGGTACTTTTGCTGATAATTTCTGGTAGCCATTTTCATCAACCATACCAATTATCATACCTCGACGCCCTTGTAGATCGCTCATTACATCGCCCATCGCTTCTACTGGAGTGAATACTTCAACGTCATAAATTGGTTCAAGTACCTTGGGGCCTGCATCGCGGAATGCTTGACTGAACGCATTTCGGCCAGCTAATGTGAATGAAATTTCATTAGAGTCAACTGGGTGCATTTTACCATCGAATACAACAACGCGAACGTCGCGAGCGTAAGAACCTGTTAGTGGACCTTGCTCCATTCTACTCATGATACCTTTAAGAATTGCTGGCATAAATCGAGTATCAATAGCTCCACCAACAACGCTGTTGATAAAGACTAATTTGCCACCCCATTCTAATGGGATTTCTTCTTTTCCCTTGATATTAACGCGAATTTCTTGCCCTCCAAAATTGTAGCTTGTGGGATCTGGCATTCCTTCATGGTAGGGTTCAACAATTAAGTGTACTTCACCAAATTGTCCAGCACCACCAGATTGTTTTTTGTGTCGATAATCTCCTTTTGCAGGTTTAGTAATTGTTTCGCGATAAGGAATCTTTTGCTCGTAGAATTCAACGGAAATTTTATCGAGGTTTTCTAAACGCCATTTGAGAGTACGGAGATGGAATTCTCCTTGTCCTTTGACAAGAGTTTGTCGCAACTCTTTACTCTGTTCAATAATCCATGTTGGATCTTCAAGACGCATGCGCTGAATAGCCTGCATCATCTTTTCTGTATCGGATTCGTTGACAGCCTTAATCGCACGAATGTATTTTGGCTCTGGGTATTTTATCCAATTGAATCGATTCTCACAATTTGCTCCGTTTAGAGTGTTTCCTGTGCGTACATCTTTTAGCTTAACTGTGCATCCAATATCACCAGCAAGCATTTTTTCTACTTTGTCGCGCTGAGCTCCTGCACAGGTAAATATTTGTGCGACGCGTTCTTTTGTTCCTCTGTCAGAATTTGTAAGTTCATCTCCTTCTTTCAGCGTACCACTCATAACTTTAAAGTATTGTACTTCTCCGATATGTGGTTCCACGCCAGTCTTGAAAAAGTAAACGCTTGTTGGGCCATTAGGATTTAATAAGACTTCTTCTCCTCTTGTGTTATGTACCGCAGGCATTTCGTCAACGAAGGGGACTACATTACCAAGGAATTCCATTAGGCGACCAACGCCCATATTCTTATAAGCACATACACAGAATACAGGGAAAATGCTGCGAGTTGCCATTCCTTTACGAATGCCTTCCCGCATTTCGTCTTCAGTAAGCTGTTCCGTTTCGAAGAACTTTTCCATGAGGTTTTCATCATTTTCTGCTGCAGCTTCTACTAAGGCTTTGTGCATTTCTTGAGCTCTTTCCATTTCCTCTGCTGGAATGTCTTCTATTGTAGGTTGCCCACCTTCTTCTCCCCACGTTAATTTCTTCATGAGAATAACATCTATCAGCGAATTGAAGTCGGGACCTGTTTTTACAGGGTATTGTACAGGAAGAGCTTTGGGGCCATAAATACCTTGTAGTTGTTCTACAATATTATTATAGTCACACAGTTCAGAATCTAATTGATTGAGGAGGAATATGACTGGTTTCTGAAGTTTCTCTGTGTAGCGGAAGTGATTTTGTGTACCTACTTCTGGACCATATTGCCCATTTATAAGAAGTATTGCAGTGTCTGTGACATTCAGTGCTGTAAGGGCTGCTCCAACAAAATCATCAGATCCAGGACAATCAATGATATTTAATTTCTTATTATTCCATTCCACATGGAATATCGTAGAGAATACTGAATATCCATAGTCTTGTTCAACAGGGAAATAGTCGCTGACGGTATTTTTCATTGTTATGCGACCGCGGCGTTTAATAAGACCACTCTCATAGAGCAATGCTTCAGTTAGAGTGGTCTTACCTGAGCCGTCATTGCCTAAAAGAGCAATGTTCTTGATGTCGTGAGAATCGTAAACTTTCATAGTGATGGCTTTTTGTTTTTATTGAATAGGTATTATGCGGTGTATCCGCAGTTGTAAATTTGTTTCGGCCGCAAAGTAGTGAGAATTTTGAAGCTGACAAAACGTAAAAACTATGTTGTATAACATGTTTTTGAAGGAAAAATCTATTTGCAGAAGTGTAGAGTTACGCTTTCTTAAAAAAATATTCGCATTATTTGGAGAAACCAGTAAAACTCCCTACATTCGCCAACGAAATTATTGTTTAACTAATATCTAATTATTCAATAGACATGAAGAAGTACAATTTTGGTGCGGGACCCTCAATTCTCCCGCAGGAAGTTATGAAAGCCACTGCTGAAGCATGTGTAGATTTTAATGGTATTGGCCTATCTCTGATGGAAATGAGCCATCGCAGTAAAGAATTTCAAGCTGTGATTGATGAGGCTCAAGATCTTATGAAAGAACTTTTAGGCGTCCCTGAAGGATATAGCGTTTTATTCCTTGGAGGCGGTGCTAGTCTGGAGTTCTGTATGGTGCCATACAACTTCCTCGAAAATAAAGCTGCCTATGTAAATACTGGGGTATGGGCAACAAAGGCCGTAAAAGAGGCTAAATTGTTTGGAGAAGTTGTGGAGGTTGCTTCATCAAAGGATAAAAATTTTACATACTATCCCAAGAATTTTGAGATACCACAAGACGCAGACTACCTACATGTCACTTCAAATAATACTATTTATGGTACTGAATATCTGAAAGATTTTGAATCTCCGATACCCGTTATCTGTGATATGTCTAGTGATATTCTTTCTCGTCCTGTGGATGTAAGTAAGTATACAATGATATATGGTGGCGCTCAGAAAAACATTTCTATGGCTGGTGTAACTTTTGTTATTGTAAAAGATGAAGCTCTTGGTAAGGTTAGTAGAGCCATTCCTACAATGCTTGATTATCGTACTCATATTAAGAAGGGATCTATGTTTAATACCCCTCCTGTGATCCCTATTTATTCAGCCTTACAAACACTTCGTTGGGTAAAGGCTCAAGGTGGTGTTGTAGAAATGGATCGCCGTGCTCAAGAGCGTGCTGACTTACTTTATGCTGAAATTGATCGTAACAAGTGTTTCAAAGGAACAGCAGTGAAAGAAGATCGTAGTCGTATGAATATTTGTTTTATCATGACAGACGAGTATAAAGACCTAGAAGCTGAGTTCCTTGCCTTTGCTCTTGAACGTGGTATTTGGGGAATCAAGGGACATCGTGATGTGGGTGGTTTCCGCGCTTCATGCTATAATGCAATGCCGGTTGAGGGTGTTAAGGCTTTAATCGCTTGTATGCAGGAGTTTGAAGAAAAACATTAAAATCAATAAAAGACTGACAAGTGAGCAATATTCAATATTGTTCACTTGTCAGTCTCTCTTCCTTTACTAACTTTTATTTATTATTGACTATGAAAATTTTAGTTGCAACGCAAAAGCCCTTTGCTTCTGTTGCTGTTGAGGGTATTCGAGAAATTGTGGAAAAAGCAGGCTTCGATCTGGCTTTGCTAGAAAAATATGCGGAAAAATCTGAGTTGCTTGATGCAGTTAAAGATGTAAATGCAATCATCATTCGTTCAGATAAAATTGATGCGGAAATCATGGATGCTGCACCAGAGTTGAAGATTATTGTTCGTGCTGGTGCAGGTTTTGATAATGTTGATCTGCAAGCGGCCACGCAGCATGGCATTGTTGTAATGAATACTCCTGGGCAGAACTCAAATGCTGTTGCGGAACTTGTTTTTGGCCTTCTTCTCTTTACCGTCCGTAATCGTTATAATGGTAAGTCTGGGACGGAATTGATGGGAAAGAAACTTGGACTTTTAGCTTTTGGAAACGTTCCTCAGAATGTGGCTCGTGTAGCTAAAGGGTTTGGAATGGATATTTGTGCTTATGATGCTTATTGTCCGCAAGAAGTCTTTGTTCAGCAAGGTGTTCAGCAAATGACTTCTGCAGAAGAATTATTCCGTATGTGTGATGTGGTAAGTCTTCATATCCCTTCTACTCCAGAAACGAAGAATAGTATCAATGCCAAGTTGATTAGCAGCATGAAGTCAAATGCGATTCTTGTTAATACTGCTCGTCAAGATGTTATTAATGAGTCTGAACTCATTCGTACATTGCAAGAGCGTCCAGACTTGCGCTACGTTAGTGACCTTCAGCTTGCAGCCGATGAGGAAGCTCGTGAAAAACTTGGTGATCGCTACTTTGCAACTCCAAAGAAGATGGGAGCTCAGACTGCTGAGGCTAATATCAATGCTGGACTTGCTGCTGCGAATCAGATTGTAGCTTTTTTCAAAGACGGGGAAACTCGTTTCCAAGTAAATAAGTAAGTAAGTATGATATAAGGTGCAAGGTACGATATTTATGGGTGTGTCTCTATATACTGTATCTTGTGTCTCTAAAAATAACTCATTTCAAAATCTTATGGCAAGAATCAAACCATTCAAGGGCGTTCGTCCTCCTAAGGAATTAGTTGAGCAAGTAGAAAGTCGTCCTTACGATGTGCTCGACTCCGATGAAGCACGCGCCGAAGCAGGCGATAATAAAAAGTCGCTTTACCATATTATCAAACCTGAAATTAATTTTCCTGAAGGAACCAGTGAGTATGATCCTCGTGTATATGAAAGTGGAGCAGAACAATTCTTAAAGTTTCAAGAGCAAGGCTGGCTTGTGCAAGACGAAAAGGAAAACTATTATCTCTATGCACAGACTATGAATGGACATACACAGTATGGTTTTGTTGTTTGTTGTCATGTTCAAGATTATCTTAATAATGTAATTAAGAAGCACGAACTGACTCGTCGTGATAAAGAGGAAGACCGAATGAAGCATGTACGCAATACACGTGCAAATATAGAGCCTGTATTCCTTGCTTATAAAGAACGTCCTGTACTCACGGAAATTATAAACCGTTATGCGGCCCAAATGCCAGAGTATGATTTCATTGCTCCTATAGATGGTTTTGGTCATCGTTTTTGGCTGATTGCTGACGAGAAAGATATTGCTGTAATCACTGCTGAATTTGATCAGATGGACGCCCTTTATATAGCTGATGGCCATCATAGATCAGCAGCTGCAGCTCTAGTAGGTAAAGAGAGAGCTGAGCAAAATCCTCGAAATACAGGTGATGAAGAATATAACTTCTATATGGCTGTGTGCTTCCCTGAGGAACAGCTTACAATTCTTGGTTATAACCGTGTAGTTACAGATTTAAATGGGCTTACTCCACAAGAGTTTCTTGCAGCACTTAGTGCTGATTTTATTGTTGAAGATGCAGGTACAGAAGAATATGCTCCGCAACAATCCCATGAATTCTCTCTTTATTTAGAGGGACATTGGTATAGACTACAAGCTCGTCCTGGCACCTTTGATTCTTCAGATCCTATAGGAGTTCTTGACGTGGATATTTCTTCTCGCTTAATTCTTGATAAACTACTTAATATTACAGATTTGCGTGGTGATCGCCGTATAGATTTTGTAGGTGGCCTTCGTGGGATGAGAGAGTTGAAGCGCCGTGTGGATAGTGGTGAAATGAAAGCTGCACTTGCTTTGTATCCAGTTACAATGCAGCAAATTATTGCTATTGCAGATGCAGGCCGGATTATGCCCCCTAAAGCTACGTGGTTTGAGCCTAAACTACGCAGTGGGCTTGTAATTCATAAACTTGATGACTGACCTGTGTGAATAATTCTATAAAAAGTTAGTTCCGTAATATGCTTTTATTAAGTGTATTGCGGAATTAAATATTATGCATAGTATCTGTTTGAACAACGGTGGTTTTATTCAAACCATAAAAGAATAAAGAAATGCAAAGTTGCTATAGTTGAGCGAACTTTGCATTTCTTTTGACTACATGGCTTTATGCCATTTCTTTAACTCCTCTCATATCGATTTCTTCGCCTTTATCATTATAGAATTGATATTGTAAATAGGCGAGGCCTTCGTTGGGAGTGAGCTGTATACTTGTTTTGTATTTAAACTGCCATTTTCGTTTGAGGGAAATAAATCCCTTATCGAGATAAGCAGCAATATAGGGGTGAACGTGTAGACGGATTCGCTTGAAATGAAGCTGTTGTGACAATTGTCGTATTTTTCCTTCAAGTAGATCTGTAAAGAGAATACTCGGTTTTATTTTACCTGTACCTCCGCAGGTAGGACATGTTTCTTCAACATTGGGTTCTTCTACTGGCCGAACGCGTTGTCTGGTAATTTGCATAAGTCCAAATTTAGACAATGGAAGGATATTATGACGAGCACGATCGCTCTTCATATTCTCCACCATGCGTTCGTATAACTTCTGTCTATTTTCTGGTTGAGCCATGTCAATAAAGTCAACCACAATGATACCACCCATATCACGTAGGCGTAATTGGCGAGCCAGTTCATCGGCAGCACCTAAATTTACATCAAGAGCATTTACTTCTTGTCCTTCAGGAGAACGCGAACGATTGCCACTATTAACGTCGATAACGTGAAGTGCCTCAGTGTGTTCTATGATTAGGTAAGCACCATGTTTATAGGTGACGGTACGGCCAAAGGAACTCTTTATCTGTCTAGTGACGGAGAAATTATCGAAGATGGGCACATTGCCTTGATACAGCTTTACAATATCTAGGCGAGTAGGGGCAATCATCGAAACATAGGCACGAATATCATTAAAAACTTCTTTATCGTTGATATAGATGTTTTCGTAAGAGGGATTGAAGAGGTCACGAAGTAGAGCCACGGCTCGACTCGTTTCTTCATAGCAGAGTGTTGGCCTATAATTTTGCAAGGCTTGTTGCGGAGATTTTGCTTCTGCTTCTATTTTCTTCTGTGCTTGTCGTGCTTTCCGCACCTTGCTGATGGTCTCTTCCCAGCGTTGGTAAAGAATTTTTATTTCCAAGTCAAGTTCGCTAGCTCGCTTGCCTTCTGCAACAGTTCGGATAATGACACCAAAACCTTTTGGTTTAATGCTATGAATAAGTTGCTTGAGACGAGCGCGTTCTTGACTACTCCTGATTTTTGAGGAGACGGAAATCTTGTCACTAAAAGGGATTAGAACCAGGAATCTTCCAGGAAAACTAATGTCACAGCTCACGCGAGGGCCTTTTGTTGACATTGGTTCTTTCTGAATCTGAACAAGTACTTCTTGTCCTTGTTTAACAACGTTTTGAACGCTTCCTTCTTTTTCAAGGTCGCCTTGTCCAAGAGCCTTTGTAATGGAAGCATCTTTTCTTCCGTCACCCAATAGGCTCATATATTTATCTAATGAGCGATAGCGAATACCTAGATCTAGGTAATGGAGGAATGCATCTCGCTCATATCCAACGTTCACGAAACAAGCATTAAGCCCAGGCATGATTTTCTTGACTTTCGCAAGATAGATATTGCCCACAGAAAAATGTGCTTCACGTCCTTCTTGTTGATACTCGACGAGGCGCTTATCTTCAAGTAGGGCGATAGAGATTTCTTTGGGGCGAACATCTACTATTACTTCACTTGTCATAATCTTTTGTGAGGTTTAATGTTTAGGTTCGTAATTTACAAAAAAGAGAATTGGGAAATAGGATGACTCTATGAAGGTGTTTCCATGAAGTTTGAATCCTGTTTCGCAATCCTCATTTGCTGAGTCGTCTTGAGAGATTATTTGCTCTTATGACGATTCTTTCTTAGGCGTTTTTTACGCTTGTGCGTAGACATCTTGTGTCTTTTTTTCTTCTTACCGTTTGGCATAATCTTTTATTTTTTAACGTTAAAATGTGGATAATCTTATTTTACCAGTTGGCTGAATTCTTTCGAGGGCTTGAATGCTGGAATGTTGTGTTCTGGAATGATGAGTGTAGTGTTTCGTGTAATGTTTCGTCCCGTCTTCTGTGCACGTTTTTTGAGTATAAAACTACCGAAGCCACGGAGGTAAACATTTTTCTCATCAGCGAGAGAATCTTTCACTGTCTCCATAAAGGCTTCAACGATATTGAGAACGGTGCGTTTATCCAAGCCTGTTTTTTCAGAAATGGCGTATACTAAATCTGCTTTAGTCATTTTTGCATCAATTGTTTGTTTCTACTTATTTTTTTTAGCGAGTGCAAAGATAGTGTAAAACGCTTGAAGCACAAAGAGGAAGCAGGAAAATCACACATTTGGAACGGGAATTTTCTCAATTCTGCGTGTGTGGCGTCCTCCTTCAAAAGGTGTATTGAGGAATTCGTCCATAATATTCTCAGCTTCTTCTTCATTGATGAACCTACCAGGCATACATAAAACATTCGCATCGTTATGCTGTCGAGTAAGATGAGCTATCTCTGGAATCCAAACAAGTGCTGCTCTGATTTGTTGGTGCTTGTTGAGTGTCATACTAATACCTTCTCCGCTACCGCAGATGGCTATGCCGCGTTTTATATCTCCTCTCTCAATGGCAGTAGCTAAGGCGTGAGCATAGTCAGGATAGTCGCAACTCTCTTCTGAGTTTGTTCCAAAATCTTCCCACTCTAGACCTTTTCGTTCTAGGTAGGTTTTTACAAATTCTTTTAGCTTGAAGCCTGCATGATCGCTGGCCAGTCCTATTTTGTCTGACATAATTATATGATTTGTATGTTATTTTTCTTGGAGGAATTCTTCGAGATCTGATGTGGAGTAGCCAAGTTCGCGGGCTATTTTATGAAAATAAATTTTTTCATTGATGCTGATTTTATTACTCATGTTAATGATTTCAGTGAGTAATCGCATTAGTTGAGTGGAGCACACAGGGTCGTCTTTGAATTCTCTGAAGTCTACTTTGAATGCGTGTTCTTCACGAAGGGCTTCTGCAAAAGATTTCTTCTCTGTATCTATGAGCGTTGTGTGTTGCAGATATTGTAGAATAAAGTTTTGTTTCTTCTCCTTGCCTCGTTCGTTCATTAAGCTCATATTGATAAGGGCTTTGACCACGAGGCGCTCGATGTCATCATTCGGTATCTGAATCTTCGCTTCGGAGCTTTCTATTCCTAAAAGATCCATTTGTTTGTGTAAGGTCTTTTGTAAGCGTTGTGCGCCAGGATAGAAAGTAGCATAGGTGACAGTTCCTGAGACAATGCCGCCAATGATTGGAATAAATTTTCCAATGTTTTTTGATACCGAGTTTTTAGAAAGATCAACGCCTATATGTTGTGCCACTTGTTTGACTAATGGGTAGTAGATAGAGCGGGTAAGAGCTTGTTGGGGTACTTTTTTCGCTATTTGCACCGTGATGTCTAAGCAAATATCGCGCAGTACTTTGTTAGCAATGTCAGCTCCCATCATCGTACCAACGAAGAGGGTAAGCATATCCATCATGTCGTCTGTCACCTGTGGTTTCCCTTTTTCATCTTTTTCGCGCAGATCGGGAAAACCATATAAGTAAGCAAGTTTTTGCGCAAGAACAAATACGTGATAATAGTATTGTGCTAAGTCCGTTGGGATGGATGCCAAAATAGCAGGTCCACCAGGAAGTCCTGTCAAGGTAGAAAGTGTTGTGACAGCACGCGTATGATATTTTATAAGGCGTGTTGCCAAATTATCTATAACCGAGCGTTTAATGACAACGGCAGGACGTAGCTCAAGCACTTGGCTTAGCTCCTCTGGAGGTAGCGCATCTTTGAATGTAGAAGAGAGAAACACTTGACGATCAATGCAGACACCAGGGATGGCTAGTGCTGCTTTCATTATTTTATTCCATAAATGTGCTTCTTTAATCATAGGCATGTTCTATTTCATTTGTTGCAAAGTTATGCTTTCTAAACTTGAAATACAAATAAATGCTTATTTCTTGTCAAGTGCTAAAAGTTCATCTCGTATCTGAGCGGCTAATATAAAGTCAAACTTGTGAGCTGCTTCCTTCATCATTTTCTGAAGGCGCTCGCGCCTCTGTTCTTTCGATTCTTCTGCTCCGTAGACAGCAGCAGCTTCTGCTGCGATATTTATAGTTTCGTTAAATTCGCTTGATAGTGTTCCTCTATAAATATCCTTTTCTTGTTGCTGTTCCTCAGAAATTTTTGTTAGTTCGTTGCCACCAATGCTCTTCTTTATCGGAGTAGGTTTGATGCCATGCTTCTGATTATATTCTATCTGTTTGGCTCGACGTCGATTTGTTTCATCAATCGTTTGTTGCATAGCTCCTGTCACTTTGTTGGCATACATAATGACACGGCCGTTTACATTGCGGGCAGCACGCCCTGCTGTCTGTGTGAGGCTTCGGGCATTTCTAAGGAAACCCTCTTTGTCTGCATCGAGAATGGCTACAAGTGCCACTTCAGGAAGGTCGAGTCCTTCACGCAGCAGATTGACACCTACAAGTACTTGGTACACTCCTCTGCGTAGATCCTCCATGATTCGCACGCGTTCCAATGTGTCTACGTCGCTATGTATATAAGCTGTTCTGATGCCTGCATCAATGAGATATTCGCTCAATTCTTCTGCCATTTTTTTTGTTAGTGTGGTCACAAGTACGCGTTCGTCGCGATGGATACACGTTCTGATCTCATCCATTAAATCATCTACAGGGTAATCGTTTGGGCGCACTTCTATGGTAGGGTCCAACAAGCCCGTAGGTCGGATTACCTGGTCAACAACAACCCCTTCTGCTTCTTGCAGTTCATAATCTGCAGGTGTAGCCGATATGTAGATCACTTGATTAGCTATTTCGTGGAATTCATCAAAGCTTAGGGGACGGTTGTCGAGTGCTGCTGGCAGGCGAAAACCGTAATTCACTAAGGCTTCTTTTCTGCTGCGATCGCCTTCGCGCATGGCTCTAATTTGTGGTACTGTCACATGGCTTTCGTCGATGACAATGAGGAAATCTTTTGGGAAGAAGTCCAAAAGGCAATAGGGGCGGGTACCTGGTTTGCGGCCATCAAAGTAGCGGCTATAATTTTCAATACCACTGCAATGCCCCAACTCTCTGATCATTTCTATATCATAATTTACCCGCTCGCTCAATCGTTTAGCCTCTAAAGATTTTCCCTCGCTTTCAAATTTCTTACATTGCAGTACAAGGTCGTCCTGTATCTGCCGGATGGCCAATTCTTGCGTGTCTTTTGAAGTTAGGAAAAGATTCGCAGGATAAACTTTGTATTGATCAAAAGTTCCTAAACGGATTCCACTTTGTGCATCAATTTCTTCAATAGTTTCTATCTCATCTCCCCAAAATGTTATGCGAAGGATGTCATCAGAGTAGGCTAAAAGAATATCGACAGTATCACCATTTACACGAAAATCTCCAGCTTTTGGGGCTACATCATTGCGCACGTATTGCCCATCTACTAATCTTCGTAATAAAGTATTGAGTACAAATGGTCTGCCAGCTCTTAGTTCTATTACATTTTCATAGAAAGCTGCAGGGTTTCCCATACCATAAATACAGCTCACAGAACTAACAACGACGACATCTTTTCTGCCGCTAAGTAATGCTGAAAGAGACGAAAGTCGCAACTTATCAATTTCTTCGTTGATGGCTAAGTCTTTTTCAATATAAGTGTCCGTTTGGGCAATGTAAGCTTCAGGTTGATAATAGTCGTAGTAAGATACATAATATTCTACTGCATTTTCAGGAAAGAAACCTTTAAATTCATGATAGAGTTGTGCCGCCAATGTTTTATTATGACTCAAAACTAATGTAGGTTTGTTGAGATTTTTAATAACATTGGCCACTGTAAATGTCTTTCCCGATCCCGTAACACCTAGAAGGACCTGTGCGGGAGCTCCATCTTTAGCGCAAGTTGTAAGCTGGCGGATCGCCTCAGGCTGGTCGCCCATTGGTTGATAATCAGAATGTAATATAAACTCGTTCATGCTGCTTTTATCCTTAGAATCTACAAAGGTAAGACATCTTTTTTAATTATAGCTGTCTACTAAAATAAGGACCTATTTTGAGCTATAAATGCAGTCGTAATTACAATAAGGATGTCGGCTGACGCAATAAGGATGTCAGCTGATAGGCTTATTGTATTTTAAAACGCTATAAGGATATTTGCGCTTACGTTTATTTTGGGTAAGATGACACACTTGTGTATGAGTTGGTGGTGAACAAGTTTTTCTCCGTTTTTATTTTCTCTATTTCTAACTATATAGTTGCAGCGACTATTATTTAAGTGAGTTTTGTGCTTTGCATAGATTGTCTTAAATTTGCATACTAACAAAAGAACTAAAAGCTTATTGAGCCAATGTTTTATCGAATTTTAATCTCTATTTCTCTATTTCTGACGTTGGGCTTTTCGTCTTTATCGGCACAAAAAGTGCTGAAAAACTTGAAATTACTCCTTAAACAGAAGAACGCTTCTGAGCTGCTCAACCAGGTGCGTAAGTTGGAGAAAGATTCAGAGGCTTGCACTTATCCCAAATTGTATGATTATGGTATGCAGGCTAATATGAAATTGAATGAAACCCTTAATGAAAAAGCTTATCTAAAGCAACCCTACGATACTGTGCAGTTTTTTCGCACGATTTATGGCATTTATGATTATGCGCTCAAGTGCGATTCTTCCGAACATCTTTTGTTGGCAAAAGGGAAGGGGCGTATCGTGTTTCAGAAATCTCATGGAGAAATTCTCCGTCATTATTATCGTAATCTATCCGTAGGAGGGCGCTACTTCTATAGTAAGAAAAACTACAAAGAGGCGGTCAGCCTGCTAAAAATGGCCGTAGACATCCCAAGCACTGCTTTATGGGGGAGTGATAAATCTGTTCTGAAATCTTACGAATATGTACAGACGGCTGCAGTTCTTATGCGTGCTGCCTACCTACGGAATGAATATAGAATGGCAATTCATTATGCGACAATAGCTTTGCAAGACACAACAAAAATGCGGGCCGGTATTCTGAAAACAACTGCTGAAGCTTATGCAGCAGTAAGAGATTCAGGGGCGTATCTTCAATATGTAAGAGAGGGATTGAAGGCCTATCCTAATGATGCGTTCTTCTTTACGGAGTTGTCCGATTACTACACCGGTCATGGAGATTATAAATCCTCGCTGAACCTTGCGGATTCTTTGTTGCAGAATGTGGATTCAAGAAATATTTATTTTTTAGCTGCTAAAGGTTTAGCTTTGATGAACCTTGGGAAGAATCGTGAAGCTATCGAGTATTCCCAACAAATCCTCTTGCAGGACTCTACAATTATTGATGCTAATTATTACATTGGTGCGGCTTATTGTAATTTGGCTGCGCAAGTTGAACTACCCACTACAATCAATAGTCATGCTTATAGGGAGGCACTAAAAAAACGCCGCAACTATTATCTTATGGCTCGACCGTATTTGGAATTGTATCGCGATCAAGCACCAAATCGACTGCAACTTTGGGGGCCACTGTTGTATCGTCTATATATGTCGCTGAATCAAGGTGACAAGTTTGAAGATATACAACGATTACTCAATCAGAAATAAAGAAAAGAATGAATCCTTTTTATACACAATATGGAACACCTCATGAGACCCTTCCTTTCAATCGCATCACGTTGAAGGATATAGAAGAAGCAATCCTTGAGGGTATGCGTCAGGAAAATGAGGCGATAAAAGCTATCATAGAGAATCCAGCACCTCCAACGTTTGAAAATACGATTGAGGCAATGGATACGACAGATCATTTGCTTGCTAGTGCAACAACCGTAATGTTCAATCTTTCTAGTGCGGAAACTAATGACGAATTGGATCAACTTACGCAGCGTATGGCTCCGCTACTTTCAGAGCACACAAATAATATAAACTTCAATGTAGAGCTATTTAGTCGTGTGAAAGCTGTTTATAATAATGCGCCAGACAGCTTAACGGCAGAGCAGCGTATGTTACTAGAAAAAACATATGAAGGCTTTGAGCGAAGCGGTGCAAACTTGAATGAAGCGGATAAAGCAAAGTTGCGCATTCTTACGTCTGAACTTTCGCAGCTGACAATTACTTTTTCACAGAATCATCTCAAAGCAACAAATGCCTACGAGTTATTTGTCGATGAAGAAGAACTGCTCGGCGGCCTGCCTGAAAGTCAGTTGACACAAGCTACTGAAGCTGCAAAAGAAAAAGGCAAAGATGGCTGGCTATTTACCTTGAAATTTCCAAGTTACGGGCCTTTTATGAAATATGCGGATAATCGTGAACTCCGCCGTCAGTTGTATTTGGCCTACAACAGTCAGTGTACACAGCCAGATGATAATAATAATTTTGAAGTGGTTCGCCAAATTGTGAATCTCCGTCGCGAAGTTGCACAGTTGTTAGGTTATCCTACTTACGCTGCTTATGCTTTGAAGCGTCGTATGGCAGAAACAACGGAGAATGTATATGATTTGCTGAATAAACTTATAGATGCATACCTGGAGCCGGCAAAGCAAGAAGTTGGAATTGTTGAAGAGCGTGCAAAAGCAGATGGGATTGAAGATTTTCAGCCTTGGGATTTTAGCTATTATAGCCATAAGCTTTATGTAGAACAATATGAACTCGACCCAGAGGTGCTACGCCCTTACTTTGAATTGTCTGCTGTTAAGCGAGGAATCTTTGGCTTAGCCAGTCGTCTCTATGGAATTTCATTTAAAAAAAATGAGGATATTCCAGTTTATCACCCCGATGTGGATGCCTATGAGGTCTTTGATAAAGATGGCAGTTTTCTGGCCGTTCTTTATGCAGATTTCTTTCCTCGTTCGGGTAAACAAAGTGGTGCATGGATGACATCTTATAAAGAGCAATGTGCTGAAACGCGTCCTCATATAAGTCTAGTGATGAATTTCAGTAAGCCTACGGCTGACAAACCAGCTCTCTTGACTCTCGGAGAAGTAGAGACTTTTCTTCACGAGTTTGGTCATTCTCTCCATGGCATCTTTGCTAATACTCGTTATCAGTCTTTGAGTGGCACAAATGTTTATTGGGATTTTGTGGAATTGCCTTCTCAGTTTATGGAAAATTATAGCACTGAAAAAGAATTCCTTCAAACCTTTGCTCAACATTATGTGACTGGTGAAACCATTCCAGATGATTATATCGAGCGATTACAGAAAAGTCGTACATTCCAAGCTGCCTATGCTTGTATTCGGCAAGTAAGTTTTGGTCTCTTAGACATGGCTTACTATACAACGCAGGATTTTTTCGATGCAGATGTTCGGATTTTTGAGCATAAGGCTTGGGAGCGCGTCCAGTTGCTGCCAATAATTCCAGAGGCTTGTATGAGTGTGCAATTTGGACATATCATGTCGGGCGGATACGCCGCGGGATATTACAGTTATAAGTGGGCCGAAGTTTTAGATGCTGATGCCTTTTCTCTTTTCAAAGAGAGGGGAATCTTTGACACTACAATAGCTCAAAGTTTTCGCGATAATGTTTTGTCAAAGGGTGGGACAGAGCCTCCCATGCTATTGTATCTCCGCTTTCGTGGGCGTAAGCCGACGATAGATGCGTTAATGCGACGCGATGGTATCTTAAAGTGAAAATTCATTTGATAAGGATAACAATATAATTATTAGTTATAAATGACTATAGAAGATAAGCAAACCGATTTAGATAAACGCTATTTGCGCATGGCGCGTATTTGGGCCGAAAATTCTTATTGTAAGCGTCGCCAAGTAGGTGCTCTTATTGTCAAGGATAAGATGATAATTAGCGATGGTTATAATGGCACGCCTTCTGGTTTTGAGAATGTATGTGAGGATGAAAATTATGTAACAAAACCTTATGTTCTTCATGCTGAGGCTAATGCTCTTACAAAAATTGCTCGATCTGGGAATAATTCAGATGGGGCTACAATGTATGTAACAGACGAGCCTTGTATTGAATGTGCTAAACTTATTATTCAGTCAGGTATACGCCGTGTCATTTATGCACGTGACTATCGTTTGCATGATGGGGTTGAACTTTTAGAAAGAGCAGGTATTGTTGTAGAACATTTGTTTTTAGATAGCAATGACTAAAAATCAGACACGTTTTGTCCCGCTGCTTGTTTCAGTGGGTGTTATAGTTGGAATACTTATCGGTAGTTTTTTCGCTTCACATTTCTCAGGTCGAAAATTGAGCATTATAAATACTTCTACAAATAAGATAAATGACTTGTTTCATCTTATTGATGATGAATATGTTGACTCTGTTAGTGTTCCAGATTTAGTAGAGAAATCTATGCCTGAAATACTCAAGCAGCTTGATCCACACTCTGCCTATATCAGTGCAAAAGATGTGGAAACCAGTATGCAAGATCTTAAGGGTAGTTTCTCAGGAATCGGCGTACAATTTACTGTCTATAAAGACACGGTTCGTGTCATAAAGGTTGTCAAAGGAGGACCGTCGGAAGGCGTAGGGCTTAGAGCTGGTGATCGCATAGTGAGTATTGATAGTAAAGTTTATGTGGGCGACACTATCACGGCTGATAAAACTCGAAATCGCCTGAAGGGGCAAAAAGGTTCTCAAGTTCGCTTGGGTATTGTTCGTCCTGGACAAAAACAAATGCTTAGCTATGTTGTGACGCGTGGTGATGTTCCTGTAAAAAGTATAACAGCTGATTATAAAGTCAATGATAGTGTTGGTTACATTCGTATCAATAGTTTCGGTGACAATACATATTCCGAATTTCTTTCTGCTTTGGCGCAGCTCAATACGCAAGGTTTTCGAGGTTTGATTCTCGATCTGCGAGGAAATCTTGGTGGGTATATGCAGCCTGCAGTACAGATTGCCAATGAATTCTTACCAAAGAATCGCCTCATAGTTTATACACAAGGGCGCAAGAGTCCTCGTGAAGATTTCAGAAGTGATGGTCGCGGTAGTTATCAGAATCTTCCGTTGGTGGTGCTTGTTGATGAAACGAGTGCTTCTGCAAGCGAAATTCTGAGTGGTGCTTTGCAGGACAATGATCGTGCAATGATTGTTGGCCGCCGTACTTTTGGTAAAGGATTGGTACAAGTTCCTATCGAATTCCAAGATGGCAGTATGCTACGCCTCACGAAGGCTCGTTATTATACGCCTTCTGGTCGGTGTGTGCAAAAGCCGTATAAACTTGGAGATGAGGAAGATTACGAGGCAGACTTATTGTTACGCGAGAAGCATGGCGAATATTATAATCCCGATAGTATCAAGACGAGTGGACAGAAGTACAAGACGGTGCGCGGTCGTTTTGTTTATGGTGGTGGAGGTATCATCCCCGATGTTTTTATTCCTGCAGATACACTCAATATGACGAGTTATTTCCGCGAGGCTTATCTTAATGGTCTAATGTATCAGTTCGCTTATGTCTTTACTGATAATAGACGTAAACAACTCAGTGGTATTTCAGGACTCGATAATATGATCACTTTTTTGAAAAAAAGTTCATTAGTGGAGGACTTTGCTACTTATGCCGAGAAAAATGGTTTGCGACGTCGTTCGCGAATGTTGATACAGTCGCGAACGTTATTTGAGCGTTACCTCATATCGAATATTCTTGCAGATGCTATTGATGAGGAAGCTGCCATTATATATACAAATCGTAGCGATGCAGCTGTTCAAACTGCAGTGAAACTTATTCGAGAAGGGAAGGCGTTTCCCTTTTCTGCAACGGCTTATGCACATCCCTCCAGTGCGTCTGTTTTCTTCCATATAGGAACTGATCGCAAAGTGGCACTTGTGTCTCGTCTTTTGCATACCACATCTTTTTATCCTTTGGCTCAATGGTACGAACCTAAAAAGACGCACAACGGGAAGCTATCCGTGATGTGAAAAAGTCCTTTGATACTACTCAACTTGCTGCCTATAGTGAGCGGCTCGAAAAACGTCTTTTTGAGAACTCTCATTATCAGGCCGCAAAGAATATGGTGTTATTTTCCTCTTTGCCGGATGAGCCAGATATGACTGCAATACTAGTACATGCACTTGATAGTCATAAAAAAGTTTGACTACCTGCAGTGATTGATGAAGAGCGTATGGAAATACGCCGATATCTTGGGGCAGGATCTTTAGCAGAAGGGGCTTTTCATATTCTCGAACCACAGGGCGAGGTGCTTACTGACTATTCGCAACTCGATTTGATACTTGTACCAGGAATGGCTTTTGATACATCTTGTCATTGTTTGGGAAGAGGGCGTGGTTACTATGATCGATTTCTGCACGAATGTGGTCGTCGAGCATGGCGTATAGGTTATTGTTTCCCCTTTCAAATGTTAGATAAAGTTTCTGTAGGGCCACACGATGAACAACTTAATGAATGTATTTTTCTATGAAGGTTGTATTTATACAAGTCGGTAAAACTGTTGACAAACACCTTATTGCGCTTGCTGCTGATTATGCGGAGCGCATCACTCATTATCTCCCGTTTGAAGTGCAGACTGTTCCAGATTTGAAAAATAATAAAGCATTGAGTTTCGAGCAGCAGAAGGTGGCAGAAGGTGTGGGGATTCGCCAACTTTTGAAGGCAGGCGATCATGTGGTTCTGCTGGATGAAGGCGGAAAGGAATTATCTTCTTTTGAATTTGCGAACCATGTTCAGCGTCGTCTTAATGGAGGTGGCCGTCGCTTGGTTTTTATTATCGGAGGTCCTTATGGCTTCAGTCAAGACATTTATGATTTGGCCCAAGAGAAAATTTCTCTTTCTCGAATGACTTTTAGTCATCAAATGGTACGCCTCTTTTTTATTGAGCAGCTTTATCGAGCGATGACCATTCTTAATGGTGAACCTTATCACCATGCTTAATTGATATTCTTGTCAGTTCTTGATAGGTAAGAACATGCAGTGTGTTTGGAAGTGAGTATTTTTCTTTTTTGGGCACTCTTTTTGTAAATGCAAAAAGTAAAATAAAATACTAAAATGGCATTTATTGATTATTACAAGATTTTGGGAATTCCACGCGATACTCCTCAGAAGGATATTCGCTTGGCTTTTAAAAAGCGTGCAAAGCAGTTTCATCCTGATTTACACCCCGATGATCCCAAAGCAAAGGCTAAGTTTCAAGCTTTGAATGAGGCCTATGATGTGCTAAGCGACCCAGAGAAACGTCGAAAATACGACCAATATGGTGAGCATTGGCGGGATGTTGATGCTTTTAATCACGCTGGTGGTTATCGTGCAAGTACTAATGGTGGCGATGGCTTTGAAGGATTTGATTTTAGTCAGTTTTCTGGTGGAGGAGGCTTTTCCTCTTTCTTTGAGAACTTGTTTGGTGGAGGGCATAATTTTGGTGGAAGTTCTAACTCCTTTCGGCGTTCACGCCATGAAGGTACAATGAGCGTTACGGTTAATATAGATCTGTATACAGCTCTGCTGGGTGGTTCGATTATCTTGCGTACAGCTAATGGTTCTAGTTTAAAATTAAAAGTGAAACCTGAAACGCAAAATGGTTCAAAAGTAAGATTGCGTGGAAAGGGATATGATCGTGGAGATGGTTCTTTTGGTGATATGATTGTCACCTATAATGTACAGTTGCCTACTGACTTGACAGAGAAACAACGTGAATTACTACGAGAGATGCAGAATGGATAAGCGTTGACTTTTCAAATATATTTTAGAAAGGCGGAGTTAGTAAAGTATTGTGATTTTCAAATTCCGCCTTATTTCTTATCTTATTTTTTCTTTGCTCGAGATCTTTGTAAAACTCTTGCTGTAATTTGTTTATTTCATTTTGTAGTATTTGAAAAATGCAACAGCAATCTCCTTTGTGTATCCGTAATATTTATACCATAGATATTACGGATTAGAATAATAATTGTTATATTTTTTTGAGGCAGTTGCACAATTAGAATTCGATGCTGAAGCGCGCAGAAATTTGTCTGCCTGTGAGATAGTTGGGTACGGCATATTGCGTATTGGTAATATCCGTTACCCAGTAGTACGAGTTTACGTTGTCGATACCTAAGAGATTGAAACAATCAATGCCGAACCAAATATTTTTGAACAGATGGTGTCGTGCAGTTTCTACTCCAGCTTCTTGTTGTCGTTGCCAGCGAAGTGGTACACGATAGGAGACGCCTAGATCTACACGCTTATAGGCAGGTGCTCGGAAGGTTTGAAATTTACGATCCGTGTGAGGTGGACCAAAGGGGAGTCCACCTGCAAAAGCCATCTTCAGTGTTGCACGCCAACGTGTACTTCCCGGGAAATAGTCGGTAAAGAAAACCGATAAATTGTAGCGTTGATCCGTAGGGCGCGGCAACCATTGTCCGTCTATTTTCTCTTGCGTTTTCATGAGAGAGAAAGTCACCCAACTATCTGTCCCTGGTACAAATTCGCCAAAGAGTTTGAAATCTAATCCTGCTGCATATCCAGATGCAATGTTGCGGCCATAATAAACCACACGAATGTTGTTGATGCTGTAAGGGTTGAGATTGGACAGCGCTTTATAGTAAGTTTCTGCCGTGAATCGGAAGGGGCGATCCATCATTCTGAAGGAGTAGTCTGCCCCCAGCACAAAATGGATAGATCGTTGAGATTTGATGTTACGGTTCATTCTGACAGTTGCAATTCCATTTGTTAGCGTCGTATCGCGAAGTTCTTTGAAGAAGGGTGCTTGGTAGTAAAGGCCCGTGGCAAAGCGCAAGGTCCAATGATCGTTTGAGGCAGGAAGAAAACCAAGACTTGCACGTGGCGAGATGAGGGATTCTTTGTTCCAATCCCAATAGTTGAAGCGCACGCCATAGGTGAAGTTGAAAAGTCCAGCCTTTGTATTGAAGCGCCAGGAATCTTGTGCAAAAGTTTCGACCCTATTTGTATGAATTTTGTTTACAGATTTCAGACTATAGATGAGGCGTAGTGCTTTTTCATCATAGGGTAGGCTGTAGCCCATAGAGTCGCGCATTTCCCATTCGCGGCTGTTTTCTTTGATACGTTCGTTTAACCAGTTTAGCCCTACTTGTAAGGTGTGGCTATTCAAAGTGTTGCTCGCCTTAGTAGCCTTTGTGCGGAAGCGAAGTCCGACATTGTACACATTCGCTTTGAGACGGTTTCGAGCATGTTCCATGTATGTTCCCACACCTAGCTGCTCTTGCGAAGTGGCTTCTTGTAACCAGTATTCTCCTTGTATGTCGTAGTTCTCATGTTCCATGGTCGAGAAAGTAGACATTTGAAGTGCAAGGAAAGTTTCGGGAGAGAGATGGCGCGTAATGGTGGCCGCACCAAAGAACGTACGGAAACGATCCTTTTCTTGGCCATCGAAGTAGACAGTGAAGGTTTTGGGTGCGTTTAGTGTTCCAAAAGACGTCTCACGATTCTTGGGATAGAAATTATAATTGTTATCGGAGATATTTCCCAGTAAGTCAATAGTCCAC
Organism: Alloprevotella rava; assembly: GCF_014195585.1. Taxonomy (GTDB): domain Bacteria; phylum Bacteroidota; class Bacteroidia; order Bacteroidales; family Bacteroidaceae; genus Alloprevotella; species Alloprevotella rava. The sequence goes on from NZ_JACICA010000008.1 coordinate 58,477, forward strand.
TTCCTTGAGGGACGCCAAGAAAAAGCGCCTTGATAATCTAAGAAGTTTGGCTTATACTCACCTTGAGTATCCATAGATCCCAAAAGATAGCGGGTGGTTTTGTAGCGAACAGAAGTCATGAAGTCCATGTACTTATTCCCCCAACCAATATATGCTCCAGCTCCTAAAAGTGAAGCGTTGATTTTTGCTTCAAACTTTTCGGGATGCTTGTAGGTAATGTCAAGAACCGAAGACATCTTGTCTCCATAGCGCGCCTCAAAACCTCCACTACTAAAAGCTATGCGCTCCACCATGTCCGGATTAATAATTGATAAACCCTCTTGCTGTCCAGAGCGCACAAGTAAGGGGCGATAGACTTCTAAACCATTCAGGTAAACAACATTTTCGTCGAAAGAACCGCCTCGCACATTGTATTGCGAAGAGAGCTCGCTGTGGGTAGAAACTCCCGCTTGAGATTGTATGAGTTCCTCTACACCATTACCCGTTGTTGAAGGAGTATTGTTTAGTGCTTCTGTCGAAATGCGCTGTTCGGTAGTAGCTTCACGCTTTTGTCCTAGAACGGTTGCGCCTCCGAGTTCATAGTCCATGCTATTGTGAAGGACTATATCCAGACGCACTGAGTCTCCTGGATTACGCAATAGGCGGCGGCGACTACCATAACCTATTTGTGAGTATATAACTTCTACAGAATCAGTACTTTCACAATATATGGTGTAGAATCCCTTTAAGTCTGTCATGGTTAGAATGGGCAAACCTTTAATTCTAACATTGGCCATCTCTACAGGACTCCCGCTTTCATCCTTTACCGTACCGAAAATTTTGGTACGACGGGCAAAGGAGGGGAGAGCTATAAGGCAAAGGAGTAAAGCTATTACGAATCTTCTCATACGTCTAATAAACGCTCTCTTCTTTGTGTATATTGTTTCCTACTCGGAATTTTTGTGTTTTGGGGAATAATTATTTCAGTATTTGCGTGATGCCTTGTTCTCGGTGGCAGAGGCGTACTTCGACCCCAAACTTATTATGTATGTGTTCGGCAACGTGTTGTGCAGAGTAGACACTACGATGCTGTCCGCCCGTGCAACCAAAGCAGACCATAAGATGCGTAAAGTCGCGTTCGATATATCGGTTTACATGAAAGTCAACCAGTGCATACGCGTGTTCTAAGAAAGGTAGAATTTCTCCATCTTCTTCAAGAAATTGTATTACGGGGGCATCCAATCCTGTAAGTTGTTTGTAGCGTTCGTAGCGACCAGGATTGTGTGTGGATCTACAATCGAAGTAATAGCCTCCACCATTGCCACTCTCATCGGCTGGTAGCCCTTTTTTATAGCTAAAGCTCCATACACTTACGATAAGTTTGTTTTTAGAAACTTTTACCCTCTCGTTGGCTTTGTTATATGCTGGTAATTCTGTTAAACGACGTAAGATCTTATTGAGGAATTTATATTTTTTTGTGACATTATTGTCGAGCAATAAACGGAGATTCTTGAGAGCAGGAGGAATACTTTGCAGAAAGTGTTGTTTATGTTCGAAGAGTCCACGTAGCCCGTATGCTCCAAGCACTTGGAGTTGGCGGAAAAGTACAAAGTGTGGTAGTCGTTTTGTATAGTCTTTTGCAATTCCTGAAGAAATGTGCTGTAATTCTTCAAGATATGTTTTAATGGCATCTTGGCGAAGTTCGGCTCCGTATTTTGCAGAAGCTTGCCAAAGAAAGGAAGAAATGTCGTATTGTAAGGGGCCAGCTTTGCCTCCTTGGAAGTCGATAAAATAGGGCTTACCTTCTTTGAGCATTACATTGCGCGCTTGGAAATCACGATAGAGGAAAAAGTGTGGGGTATTGGTGCAGAGATCCGCTGCAAACTGTTCTAAATCGCGCTGTAGTAAAACTTCATCAAAATCTATATCTGTAGTTTTGAGAAAGCAATATTTGAAATAGTTTAAGTCAAACATCACCGACTCTATATTAAAGTGAGTAGGAGCAATGAGTTGAGTATAATCTAATCCTTCATTTCCTTCGATTTGGAAATGAGGAAGTATTTTAATTGTTCTCTTGATGAGTTCTATTTCTTCTTGATTATAATCTCCGTTAGCCTCTCGTCCTCTCCGCAGGGCAGAAAATAGAGACGTATTGCCTAAATCTTCCTGCAAATATCTGCTTTCATCTTCAGAAACCGCATAGATTTCTGGGACAGGAAGATTCTTTTCCTTAAAATGACGTGAGAGATATAAAAAACTGTGGTTCTCTCTTTGTGATGTACCAATAACTCCAATACAAGTAGTTCCATCGTCGGCTGTTAAACGGAAGTATTTGCGATTACTTCCAGCTTGTGCTAATGGTTCACATGAGGCGGGAGTTTTCCCAGAGTATTGTTTATAGAGTTGGATGAGTTGTTGCATATGGTGTTTAGTCTTTACGATACCAAATCTTCAGAATCTTTTTTCTGATGGCCAATGAGTTGATGATGCTTACCAAGGAGAAAATGGAGAGGCCAGAAAGAATGGCAGGAAGTAGTGTTTGAGTATGTACTTGGGGGAAGATGAGTTCTATCATTCCCAGATAATAATTGCGACATACAAGGAGCAAGATAAACGCAAAGATAAGGACCGCTGCGTTCATGCCCAAAGTGAGCATCTGATAAGGCTTGCTAACATGTTGTGGACTATAGCCGATGAGCAGTAGGTTCTCTAGTTTTGTACTATTCTTTTGAACTAGTAGATAAATACTAAGCATAAGGATGTAGAAACTCAAGATACTTACGAGCAGTCCAACGAGCATAACAAGGCTAATAATGACTTTCAAGAAATAGGTAGCTTTGCCTGCATCCAACTTGTTGTCTTCTACATCGTAGCCTTTCTTTTGCATATATTTAGCAATACCTTCGTCCGTCGGGGTATGGACTTCTACTATAACGCGGGAAGGATCTTCTGTTTTTCCTGGTTCAAATTTTTCATTGCTCCAGTCTATAAATGCTTTTGGAACAAGGATAGTGTTGATTCTGTTGGAGAAACCAAGTATCTTACCTTTGAATTGTGCGTGTTGGCCATTAGCGTTGATATATATCTGCATATTGATAAGCCCTACAAGCCCATCGCTCACTTTGGGTAAGCCACGACTCTGCGCGAAGCCAAAGTTGTACAGCGCAATGTAAGTACGCGGCATGATGATGGGGACTTCTGTTTCGCCAGGTTTATATGTCCATGCCTCTTTCGGAGTATCTACGAAACTGTCGGGAACAGCCTCGAAGAACATATCCGTTTGGAAAGGAGTAGCACCACTCATACTCATAGCTGCATTTACTTTGTATTGCGAAGTCGTGAAGGGAGCAGCACGTTTTGCAAAGGGTTGTTTCTCAATATCCTTTATTTCGTACTCGCTAAAGGAGTTCCCATGTCCGCTAAGTGTCCCTACCGTTGTGATATGCTTAGATAAGACAAGATAGTTTGCATTGATAAAGCTATCTTCTTGATTGAATACAGGAATAACGTCTTTATAGAATTGAATGCCAAGCATCACAACCCACATACCAAAGAGATTGGCAAAAAAGAAGCCTACTAATTGGCTGAGGCTAATATGCTGGCGAAGAAGTTTCCACACTAAATCCATAACTTACAGTCTAAATGTCTTGTCGTAGTTGAGTTGCATATGTTTACCTATGCTAGTAATGATGACTCCAGCCCCTTGTTTGTGTGCTTCTTTCATCATAATTTCTCCCATAATACTTGAGTTGTGATCGTCAAGGTGACTAATGGGCTCATCGGCAAAGAGAAAATCAAACGGCTGAACAAGAGCGCGGATTAAAGCTACGCGCTGTTGCTGGCCAAAACTCATTCTTCCAATTTTAGTGTTTGTTTTATCGGCAATATCAAGCATCTCAAACCATTCGTTGATTTGTTTTTCAGTTTTGAAGTCTGTTAGCCTATTTTTTATCTGTACGTTTTCCATTGCTGTCAGTTCGGAGAATAAACGTAGCTCTTGAAACAGATGGCTGATATGTTTTTTGCGAATATCTACCCAGTTGGATACGCTAAATTGCTGAGTGTCCTTATCGTCAAACGTAAGTTGTCCAGAAAAGTCCTGCCGATAACCCAAAATATAAGAGCAAAGTGTAGACTTTCCTGTACCCGACATTGCTTCTACAAGATAGAGCTGCCCTTTTTCAAAAGATAATTCATGTTTCCAAACTTCACTCTTGAGGTCTGTACGTTGAGAGAAAACATGCGGAAGGACATTGTTTAGTTTTATAGTGTTCATTTGTGAGAATCTTATTTAATCTCTAATGTTACTTTCCGGTTTGTCAGCACTTTGTAAGTTAATGTTGTATGGTTCTTAAAGATGGTTGCAAAGAAGTCTTTTGTGGTCCCTGTAACGCAGGGCTGCTGCAATAGCTCCTTAAGATTGACACGAAAATACTGCCGACAACCTATGGCTTCGTTTGCTACATCCTTTCCCTTATCTGTACTAATTGACTGATTGGACTTGAAGAATAATAGATTTTTATCTTGTCCGAAGAACAGTTCTTTTTCCTTTGATTTTAAGCAATAAGTGTTTCTGGCTTTTGTAAGTGTTACATCGCTTTGTTGTTTCGCCTTTTCAATCCAAGAAGCAGCATTAGACATTAAGTCCTTATTGCTGGTTTCCGCTTGTAAAGAGAAGGATGGTGTCATGTCTTTACTAAGATGCGTGATGAGTAAGGATGTATTGCCATTGATGTTTTGTAGCAAAGAATTTGCTTCGATTGTTCGATTTAACCCTTGTAATACTTGGTTGAATGTGGCATCTTGTCGTAAAAGTTCAAATAGCTGATTTCCTTTTGTCCGGGACGCGAGGAAGAAAAGGCTGTTTTCAGAAATATAGCTGGGATGTACTTGGGAAATAGGTGGGTTTTGGCACTCAAAAGCTTTATAGGCTGCTAATGTTTCTTCTGTATCGCTGGTTATCTCTCCAGCTAATTGTGTACTCTTTCCTAAATTTATGCCAGCAAAAAGGCTGAAAGCAGAAGGATCTATGTCCGAAGGAACATCAAGTCGGAATAGAAGGCTAAAAGGTGTGGGAAGCGCGTCAAGAGTTGAGAAGAGTTTGATATCGCCTTCCTGCTTTTCCATCACAGTGCACTTGTCGGTGCGAATAAAACTATCGCTGCGTCGAAAATCAAAGAGTTTCGAAATGGTTTGTGTAAGCATATCTTGTTCCTGAATGGTCCCAGGACCAAGTATCATTAAGGTCTGACTATTCCACGCCATTTGCCAGCCCGCGTTGAGCCATGTCCAGTTTAAGTTATTATTCTTTCTTGACGCCATGCACTTGTGTTCTTTGAATAAGCGCAGAATATTTGCTGCAATCTCCTGCTCATTTGTCACTTGTGCAACGAAGCCTATATATTCATTAGGTGTAATGAAAGCATACAAAGGCTTGGTGAGGTCTATACCACTTGCTTGTATCCCCCAATACTCTGCAAGAGAAGATACCACCTCTTGTGCTTTTTGAGTTTCTATTTGTACAACGGCTTTGGCCTCATCGGGAATACAATCTTTATAGGACTTTGGAGCAAAGAAGTAATAGTAGATTCCAATTACAACAATGGTTAACGCAATGAAAGGTAGAATAATGTGCGTAAAAAGTTCTTTAGATGGCTTTTTCATAATCTTTTTGCTAAATACATAAGGTGTACGGCAACAAGGGCGGCAGTTTCTGTTCGCAACCTACTTTCTCCCAACGAAATAGATTGGAAACCTGCATTAATGGCCTTTCTTACTTCGTCAATGCTAAAGTCGCCTTCAGGACCGATAAGGACTTGTGTGCCCTCCTCTGTTTTAACAATTTGCCCGAGGAAAGATTTTTCTGTCGATTCGCTTATATCTGATTCAAGATAGCAATGAGCAATAAAGCGTTGTCCTTGGAAAGGTTTTGCAATAAACTTATCAAAGTTCATCATTTCTTCGATTGTCGGTTTTGTTGCTTTATGGCTCTGTTTCATTGCAGCAATAACAATTTTTTCAATGCGTTCGGACTTGACGATATGTCGTTCTGAATTGTCGCAGTTTAGGAAAGAAATTTTGTCTACGCCTATTTCTGTTGCCTTTTCTACTAGCCATTCTATGCGGTCAATACTCTTGGTTGGAGCAACAACCAAATGTATGCTTCCTTTCCAGAGTTTTTTTTCTGGATAGGTGTTAATGATTTTGATTTTACAATGTTTTTGAGAAGCCAGCGAAAGCTCTGCATCGTAGAAAGTTCCTTTCCCATCAGTGATGAGTAGCTGTTGTCCTTCTTTTAGGCGAAGAACCCGAATGGCATGTATTGCCTCCTCAGTAGGAAGTTCTTGCGTCTGTTCGATATCTGGAGCATAAAATAAGTGTACTTCTTTCATTGAAATATTATCATTGTTACAAACACAAAAGTACAGTAAAGGCTAGAGATTACAAAGGAAATTCAGGGGTTTTGTTTTGTCCGTTACAGACTTTCCATTACATTTGCTACGAAATAATGCAGATGGATAGTATGAAAGTCCATATGTTTGAAACTTTATGTGTCGATTATTAACAGTATTCTTTATAGTAATTATGTCCTTTTCAGGCATTTCTCCCGCTTTTAGTGACTCTATAGAGCGTGATACTGGTGAAATTCTGAAAGAGGGGGACACGCTCCCTTCGTTTTCTTTATCTATGCTGAAAGACTATGTGATAAATTCTTTCGGAGATAAAGAGATACCTTTTGTTATTGTATTTTTTAACACGAAATGTTCTGACTGTAAGAAAGAATTGCCCGTCATCCAAAAGTTTTACGCTCGCCATTTGCGCGATCTTCAACTCGTGTGTGTCAGTCGTGACTTTAAAGGGGAATATCAGTCTGAAGAAGATATAAGCAACTACTGGAAAGCCAATCATTTTACTATGCCCTTTGTAGTACAAACTGACAGGACTCTTTATGATCAGTTTGCTCGCTTTGGTATTCCTCGTGTATATATAGCAGATTCAGAGCGTATCATACGAAAAACCTTTGTAACTAAAGTTTCGTATAGACAATTATGTAATGCGTTGAAATCTATCAATAGAAAAAATAACTAACATCATCATGAATAATAATTTAGCTTTGAAATCACGCTTTGTCGTGATGAATTTCTTGGAATTTGCCGTTTGGGGAGCTTATCTGACCTCCATGGGCAGTTATTTAGTTAATGTAGGTCTTGCGCGTGATATAGCGTGGTTCTATGCAGTGCAAGGCGTTGTTTCTATATTTATGCCAGGCCTCATGGGAATCATTGCAGACCGTTGGATTCCTGCTCAGCGTCTCCTTGGTTTGTGTCATTTGATTGCTGCTGTTTTTATGGGAGCAGCAGGTTTTTATGGTTTAGGAGCAGCTGAAAACGTGCAAATGCCGATATTATTTAGTCTCTATACTATAAGCGTTGCTTTCTATATGCCAACATTGGCATTGTCGAATAGTGTGGCTTTTACAGGTTTGACCAATGCAGGAATGGATACTATTCGTGATTTCCCGCCCATTCGTGTTTTTGGAACAATTGGTTTCATCTGTACGATGGTCAGTGTGGATTTATTAGGTTTCCAAAATACAAGCAATCAGTTCTTGGTTAGTGCTGGATTAAGTTTGCTTCTTGCTCTCTACGCTCAGTCTCTCCCAGCTTGTCCTACCAGTAAGGGCGAAGAGAAGAAGTCAATTGTTGAGGCTTTAGGCTTGAATGCTTTCTTTCTCTTCAAGCAGAAGCGAATGGCCATATTTTTTATTTTCTCAATGCTTTTAGGTGTTTCATTACAAATAACCAATGGTTTTGCAAATCCTTATATTCAGGCTTATGGTCATTTGCCTGAGTTTGCAGATACATTTGGAGCACAGCACGCAAATATTCTTATCTCTATTTCTCAAATCAGCGAGACGTGTTGCATTCTTCTGATACCATTTTTCATGAAGCGTTTTGGCATCAAAACTGTTATGCTGATAGCGATGGCTGCTTGGGTCTTCCGTTTTGGCCTTTTTGGCATAGGTAATCCAGGTGATGGAGTTTGGATGTTTATGCTTTCTATGCTTGTTTATGGTGTAGCTTTCGACTTCTTTAATATCAGTGGAGCTTTATTTGTTGATAGAAATACTAGTCCTAGTATTCGGAGTTCAGCACAGGGACTATTTATGATTATGACCAACGGACTAGGTGCCACTATTGGTACTCTCAGTGCTCAGCAGGTTATCAATCATTTTGTTTACGATCTTCCTCATACTGCGACTGGGCTAGAGGTCATTGCTGGCTGGAAGATGAGCTGGCTTATATTTGCAGGTTATAGTCTGTGTGTACTTCTTTTGTTTTGGCTTGCTTTTTCAGAGCATAAACAAGTGAAAGTAACGGATAACTAAAGGGTATGGTTTTATACGGCAAAGCCACTTTGCGTTGCAAGGTGGCTTTGTTTTTTTGTAGTGGTAGAAATAAAAAATAAGGAGAACAACTAAAGTTGCTCTCCTCTGTACACCGCCAGGGATTCGAACCCTGGACCCACTGATTAAGAGTCAGTTGCTCTACCAACTGAGCTAGCAGTGCATTTTGCAATCACTCTATTTCTGAATTGCGAATGCAAAGGTATAAGTTTCTTCCGAAGTGACCAAGAAAAGAGTAAAAAACTTATAATCTTATTTTAGAAATAAAAATAAGGAGAACAACTAAAGTTGCTCTCCTCTGTACACCGCCAGGGATTCGAACCCTGGACCCACTGATTAAGAGTCAGTTGCTCTACCAACTGAGCTAGCAGTGCATTTTGCAATCACTCTATTTCTGAATTGCGAATGCAAAGGTATAAGTTTCTGAGAAAACTACCAAGTGTTTTCTTGTCTTTTTGAAAAGATTTTTTGCTCTGTTTTTTCAAGGTGCTGATAATCTGTTGGTAGATGCCTTTACCTTTTTCTTCAAGTTATATCTGTTTATCTTTCTTCAAGCGCAAAACTCGAATGCCAATGCTGGAAGGGTGTTCTTTGAGGTATTGATAGAGTGTCTTAGGCTCTTCCACAACCTTGTGATGAATGCTAGAGGCATTAAGGAGATGAAGTTTGCCATCTTTTCCCCAAACTGCAAAGCCGAGATGAGAATAGTCTATTCCTTTTTTTGTTGTAACGATGGCTATGATGTCACCATCGTGGATAACACTTAGTTCTTTTTTTGACAGACAGGTATTTTTTTCGGGTAGATATAATCCATCTGGTCCATTTCCGGATTTTTCCATGGTGCGGATACTGTCGACCCATTCTGGGTGTGCTTTAAGAAACTTGTATTTTGAAGAGTTTTGGCTCATATAGTAGTTCTGCACATTGACATTTGCTGTGAAATACTTAGTGTCTGTAATATCTTTAATAATGCCTTTATTCATATTGTCGTGCATCCACCATGAAAAGTAATGATTTCTAGAGAGATAACCATCCATCTTACCCTTGTTATATCGGATGAGCTCAAGATTTTGGCAATAGTCTGTAAAATTTTTTTCGCTCTTTCTCTGAGTGATAGCGAGTGCTAATACGGTTTCCACAAGAGTTGTACAATCAAGTTGTGTCAGGTTGACAACTAATTGTTCGGGGTCAGCAATCTCCAGCGTAGAAGCAACGTATGGAATATTGATAAATTTTCTTGCGAACCAAAGAATGTCATTTCCCTTTGCAGGACTAGAGAGGAACTCTACAATTTTTATGGAATCCTGTGGTGAGAAGACGACCTTTGTTAGGTCGTATGTGTTGGAAGAACTTGTGATCTCCTTTATGTTTTTCTCTGTTTCTTCTTTTTTAATGTTGATGCTGTTTTTTGTTGTGCCGTTGCAGTTGATAGCTAAGAACGACAGAAGCATTAAAAGTATAAATTTCATATCTGTTTTTGAATCTAAATTTTCTACCTTGCAAAGGTACATTATTGTTGCCACAAAGTCTTCTTGTAGAATATCCTTATTCTATTTCTTAGCATCCTTATCCTATTTATTTATTTCCTTATTGTATTTATGAATAGAAGTATTCTATTTGAGGTAATTTGCAGCTAATTTTTATGGATAATATGGAGGAAAATAAAAGCAGGGAAGTCTACTAAAAACTTCCCTGCTTATTTGAATAAGTTGAATAGATTATTTTATCAGTTCAAGACTTCTCTTTAAGAACTTGCTTAAGGCTTCGCCTTTCAGTAGACCATTTTGTAAGAGAGCAAGGTCAATGAGTTGGGAGATCACAGGATTCATTTCTGCATAGGTTTTTAGAATATTGACTTTCTTGCCGTGTTGAGTAGAAATCTCTTCATTGCAAGTTTTCTTGTCGTTCTTCTGTTCCTCTGTTTGTTCCTCCGGTTTCACATCCTTAGTTTGTTGTTCAAGGATAGCTTTACGAGCCTCTAAACCTTTCAGTTCATTTGCAATCGGTTCTAACTCGGCTTTTGTCTGCTCTGCCATGTTACTGAGAACATTCTTGATGAGCTCGTGATCAGTATTGAGCACTAAGTTGAGCATATTGGGCATATCCTCTGCGAAGCTCATACCTGGCTGAAAGCGTGCAGATTCTTTCATGCGTCGCATATATTCGCTTTGCGTGATAACAACTGGCGAAGCATCTTCGCCCATAGCTTCTGTTGTAATTTGAATCTCTGTTTTTTCAATTTTAGGGAGTACAGCAGAGAAGGCCTCGCAGATGTTCTCTTTTTCATCTGCTGAAAGTTTTGTTGTTTCGGCATCTTCCTTCTGAATGAGCTTGTTGATGGTGTTTCCATCTACACGTAAGAAGCTGCTCTTCTCAAATTTTTGTTCGAGCATCTGTACGAGCGGAGTGTCCAACTGTCCGTCCATTAAGAGAACGCTGTAGCCTTTATTGCGCGCAGTTTCAATGTAGCTGTATTGTTCTTCTAGATTAGTAGCATACAGATAAATAAGCTGGCCGTTCTTATCGGTCTGATTCTCTGTTATGAGTTGCTTGTATTCCTCGTAGGTGAAATATTTTCCTTCTGTATCTTTTAGCAGCGCAAAATCCTTAGCTCGATCGTAGAAATCGGTTTCCGCTAGCATTCCATAATGAATGAAGAGTTTTAGATTGTCCCATTTTTCTTCAAAATCTTTACGGTCGTGCTTGAATATTTGATTCAAACGATCGGAGACTTTCTTCGTGATATAAGAAGAAATTTTCTTCACATTAGCATCACTCTGCAAATAGCTACGACTAACGTTAAGAGGAATATCTGGTGAATCGATAACACCGTGAAGTAGCGTCAAGAAGTCAGGAACGATATTTTCTACCTGATCTGTAACATACACTTGGTTGCAATAGAGCTGAATCTGATTGCGTCGAACGTCAAGGTTGCTCTTAATCTTTGGGAAATAAAGTACGCCTGTGAGGTGGAAAGGGAAATCTACATTTAAGTGAATCCAAAATAAAGGATCGTCATTAGTGGGGTAGAGGTCATGGTAAAACTTCTTATACTCCTCCTCTTTCAGAGAAGTTGGCTGTTTCATCCATAGAGGGTCTACAACATTAACTATGTTGTCTTCCTCTGTGTCAACTTGCTTGCCATCCTTCCATTCGGTCTTTTTGCCACAAGCTATAGGAATGGGCAAGAATCGACAGTATTTTCCTAACAATCGGAGTATTTCGCCCTTCTCGAGAAATTGTTTACAGTCGTCGTCAATATGCAGAATGATGTCAGTACCTCTTTCTTCTTTCTCAGTCTCTAAGATTTCGTAGCTTGGTGTACCATCGCAAGTCCAACGTACAGCTTGTGCGCCTTCTTTATAGCTTCGTGTAACGATTTCTACCTGCTTACTTACCATGAAAGTAGAGTAGAAGCCCAAGCCGAAATGGCCAATAATGGCATTTGCATCATCTTTATATTTATCCAAGAATTCTGTAGCACCAGAAAAAGCAATTTGATTGATATATTTGTCAATCTCTTCAGCATCCATTCCGATACCTCTATCTGAGATTGTCAGAGTTCCAGCTTCTTTGTCTAATTTAACGCGTACAGTTAAATCGCCTAATTCTCCTTTGAATTCGCCTTTTGCAGAAAGCGTCTTCAACTTTTGTGTAGCATCTACTGCGTTTGCAACGACTTCACGAAGGAAGATCTCATGATCTGAGTAAAGAAACTTTTTGATGACTGGGAAAATGTTCTCAGTAGTAATTCCAATATTTCCTTTTTGCATAATAGTTATAATTTGTTTGGTTCCTTCTTTTGCAAACATTATGCCAAAAGAGAAAGGTTTTAGTTTCGAGGTCATTTCTCTTGTTCTTATTCCCCTTTCGAACTATGTTTATCATGAAAAATACGTATGTACGATTCAATGATAGTTGATGTGTGATTCTTTTGTTTTATATTTGTGTAGTAAGCATTATTGCAAGTACAAAAGATTTTTGTATAGTTGAAAGAAACATTTAGTTTTGCCAGTCTTATTAGAAGAAGTCTCATAGTAAGGGGCTAATGAGACTTCTTTCCTTTGGAGTGTTGTAGCTATTTATCAATGGTTGAGTAAGAATTTAAAACTTAATCCGAAATCTTGAGTCGTTGTTGGGTAGGAACTTGACGTGAGCAATGGATTATTGGTTTGTCGGTTATAATATGCTGTTAGTGTGAGGAACTTCGAAAGGGTATAGTCTGCCGTGAAACTTATTTGCAATGATTTATTCCCACTGGTTGCTTGTGTTAATCCCGTAAGGATATTGCGATTAAGTGCTGCTTGGTTGCGGAATGAGAAATCGAAACGGAGGTTAAGATCGTTACTAAATCCTCCAGTGTTTGCTGTTCTTTGCTGAGTATTTTCCTCGTTTCCTGCAGTTTCGCGGCGTCGTTTACTCTTTACTGTTCGTTTCGGCTGGAAGAGATAAAGATTGTTTACCTTGTATCCCACACCTAAGACAATATCGTTTGAGCGTGATTCATTGATTTGTTGGTTGGTCATCGAGAGTGCCACAACGCGAGTCTTACGCAATTCTAGACGTGTCGAAAGATTGTTTAAGAAAGTCATATCAACACCGATAAGCGGAGAGAAGCTTTCGTTGAGGCTAACAACCGAAATATCGTATTGAGAACTTGGCGTTGGCTGTCCTGTTGTAACATCGTTGACGAAACCGAGTTGTCCCATATATTGCATCCATGATGTGTAGGAATTATAAGCTCCTACGCTAAAGATGCTCTTATAGGAATGGTTCAGATTGAAACTCCTGAAAATTTTCTTCATTGCGTTGAGACGTGATAGACCACCATAACTGATATTCCAATTAGGAAGAATCTTACGTAGCGTGGGGAAAAGTTGTAATCCATCAGATGAGGCTGTATAGGCCTTAAGAAAAGCCGGAATCATTACGTCTGCGGAGTAGGAACTTACTGTACCATTTGCAGAGTTAAAGGTTTGTCCGCTCAGTGAAGTACCATTGGGATATGTAGAACCTATATATTGAGCCTCTACTTGGTTTCTAAATGCTGGTAATGAGGCTATGAATTTGCGGAAAGTCTTACTACTATAGCTATTGCGCGCATTTCCAAAACTTTCAAAGGCGGAACTAATTGATATTGTGGTTTGTGTGAATGAGCCTGTTTGAATTGTTGGCATTCCACTGTACATATATTGTATGCTGCGTGCTCGGTTTGTATTGCGAGTAGCTGTAAGATCTATCTTGAAATCACGGAAAGGTTCAAGTGTTGCACGGAATTGCCAATCTTCAGTAAGGCTGGTAGTGGCTGGAGTAATAATAGAGTCGGACATAACTAGCCAATTTCGATCAGCAGCGCGACGAATATAGTCATCGCCTATTGTGCCAAATGCAAAATCAAGACCTGGATGCAATCTGTTATTAGATGCTTGGCCAAAGAAGTCTCCAATGTTTGGTAAGAATCCGGGTAAACTCATATTATACTTATTGCTATAGCTAGCACTGACGTTTCGAATCATCATTAAGCCACGTGCTACATATTGTCCTACATCGTAGAGAGCTTTGTCTTGAACTTTTTTCTTCGGTGTGACTGTCAACTTTATCTTCGTACTATCGCGTGTGAGGATTAAGATGCGATCGGCGTCGAGTATTCTGTACTGAAGTTTTATGCGTTTGCCGTCTTCCGACAGTGCCGTGAGAGTGAATTTCTTTGTTTTCTGATTGTGCAGAATTGTTACCGTGGTGTCTGTTTTCAATTGAACCTCACGTTCAAAGTTCTTCGGTTTATTTTCGCTTTTCTTTTTAGAAGCCTGGTTGGGACGAGAGTTTCCTGAAGCTGAGAATTTGCGGTTGGCATTCTTTAAGAATGGGATATGATTGTAGAGAGTCTCCATGTTGAATCGGGCATTTGCACTGATGTCGCGGCCCATATTGATAGTGTTGCCTAAAGATGTCCCATCTTCTAATTCTGTACCACGAACCCAAGCATAGCTTGATTTGTACGAAGCATCAACTGTAAGCCAATCAAAAATAGGAAAGAGATTGATGGGTAGACGCCAAGAGGCATCAAAATTCTGAGCATAGTTAAGCGGAGTGCCAAACTCTCTGAGGCTTTGCCATATAGAATCTTTCCAAGCTCGATAGCGATCAGGATATAGATCCTTATTAACTGCGGTATAGGGTTGTACGATTTCTGCATTAGTGCCTGAATTAAAATTCATATGTAAGTTCTTTGTGAGATCCCAACGGAGTTGGAAAGAGCGATTCCACAAGAAATCTGAATTCCAAGTGAGCGGGAGGGAATGATTATCGAGATTCTCTAAATCGCGCTCTTGCAATTCATAATATGCTCGTGTAATATCCGAGTTGAATCCTATATTTTGTGGAAGATAGTTTAGGCCAAATCGCTTTAAGATTTGCCACCACTGGCTTCGGCTTTTGATGAACTTTTTGAAGGGTTCAAAGGTTCGGTAGTTGGGCGAATAGTTATAATTGATATTCCATTTCCAATTTTGATCTTTTTCCCAAGTTGTAGTTTCTCCTGTAGTTTCTCTACTGGAATGTGCATAAGAGAAAGAGAAGTTTGCTGGGTCGTAAGGCATTGGGTGGTGACGTGTGGCGATATTAAACCGAACTCCAGTCAGTGAGAAGTTTCTATTTTTTACCACCTTGTCGGCAATAGCCTCTAATTCTTCTCTCTCCGTCTTAGTTGTTAAGCCTCGCAGAGCTTCGTCCATAGGCATATCCGAATCTAAAGGATTGTAGTGAGGCACAGTCTTTTCCTTTGAATACGAATAATACAAGGGGGCATTTAATTTTGTTTTCTCAGGGAGGAGTTTTCCGAGTTGAACATTGGTGGTTACATTGTATTCGTAGAGATTATTGTCACGGCGTTGGGAGACGCTTTCCTCAATACCTCCAAAGCCTTCTGTTTCTATGTGGCTACTAAGATCAATTGTGGCAAGGTCTGACAATTTAATGTTAAGTGCCGCTTGTGCGGCCCATCCTCCTTTATTGGTAAAGTTTTGCAAGCGTAATTCGTTGGCCCAAACTTCTATGTCTTGAACATCACGAGAATTATTTCGCACGCCTATCATGATTGTGCGAATATCTCCTAATGTTGGATTACCCATAACGCTAATTTTATTAGCAGGTTTATTTGTGTCATATTCTGAATAGAGTTGCCCATAAGACGCTAGGCCCAGAGCTTTCTGTTTGTTCCTGTTGCGTTTTGTTGTGGTGAGCGTTGTGAGGTCAATGTCTAGCATATTTTCAATGGGCCATACCTGAAGCGCACCAGCATTGGAGTTAGGATATTGTTTGGGCTGTGTAATGGTCAAAGGTATTTCGTATTCGTAGAAGTTGGACTTATAATCAGAACCTAACCTAATAAAAATACTAATTTGTCCGTTAGAAACAGGGTTTGAACCGGCAAGAGAATTTGCATGGCTAAACATTTGGATATGCTTATATTTGCGCAAATCCAAACTTGTATTTTTGTAGACTGCTTTGGCTGCCCCTGAGGAGAGAGAACGAACAGTAAGTGCCAAACTTTGTTCGTTATTTTGAAGCAGCTGATCATTTCCTGGATCTACAACGCGGCTTATACCAGGAGGAATGACATAGTTGACAGGCTGCTTCTCATTATTTTCTTCGAAGTTTACACTACTTGGTTCGAGAGTTCCACTTCCTGTTGCAGCCCCATGTGTGTAAAGAGGTTGTTCGTATGCTCTCCAATCGCCGCGCACTAAATTAAATGTACCTAATCTCAGAACAACAGGCTTTTCAAAACCTGTGAGGAACATTCGCATAAATCGGATACTAGAAAAGTCACTGATTCCTCCAACGTTGCGCTCGTAGCTTTCTACTGGAATTCGGAAAAGATACCATGTTATTTCAGGGCTGCTTCCATCTCGCAGTTTTGAATTTGTTACACGAGAATCTACGATGAAGTTTTTACCTACAACCATATCGTTAGGAGAGATACTTACATGATATTGGTAATACTTTTCGTATTCATTCATTGTATAATCTGCATTGATATCCTCCGCATCTGGGGTTGTCTTATACGCTGTAGAATATGACTCTGGTGAGTTGTCAGTATCTGCTGAGTTACCATTAGGATTATTAATGTATTTATATCTTTCTAGAATCGTTTTCCGCTCTTTATCGTAGTCGGAGCCGCGGAAATAATGATACCTATCAGCAGAAGGAGCAGCTGCAATACTTTCATAGGCACTTGCTGATACACGTGTTTTGATGGCATCTAAGAATTGACGGTATACAGGAAATGTAGCTTCTTCTGCAGAAGTAAGTCCATTGTAACCAACATCTTGCTTTTCACGTGCACCACTTGCAGTGTTGAATGCGTAGGTCACACTTGTTTGTGAGGGGACACGTCCCCAGGTTGTTTCGGTATAGAGTGAGCTATTACCATCTATAGGCATACCACTCTCATAGAATTTTTTGCCATCTTTCAGAATATCTTCTGAAATCTCACCTAAATTGAAATAGAGATCACCACTAAACGTTGTTCCTGATTGGCGGGCTTTGATAAAAGGATCTTGCATCCAAAACTCAATATATTCAATATTAGATGTTTCAAAATCTGTTTGATCCAAAGAACGCATCAGTCCTCCCCAACGTTTCTGGGGGTTGAGTAGGTGCCCATTAGTGTCCAAGTTTGGATCTAAATTATAAGGTCCACGCTCAGAAGGATAATAGGCTATGTTGAAAATATTCAAATAGCTACTTTCACGTGTATCAACAGATTTGTTTGGGAAAAGATCTGATTTGGGAACTTCACGAACATCTGGATCGGAGAGCTGTGCTAGGTCTCCTTTGATGTAGCTAGGTGTAAGTGAACTATTGCGGCGAGTGAAAAGAGGGTCAATGTAATACCATGCAATTAGTGCACGATTATAGCCATAGCGAATATCATTGTTTAACTGCGATTCGCTAAACATGGAAGGCGTACTGGAAATAACCCAATCTTTAGGATTAGAAATATCAATATTGCTGCTGGTGTTCTCAAAGTCATCAATATAGGAGGCATTACCTTGTGTTCCTTTATTTTTGCCAGCTATAAGCTGTGCAAATTCAGCAGAGAAGTTGATAGAGCTTGGCTCAGTCAGATGTATAAGAGGTAATTTGTCAATGATATTTGTTAACCATTGACTCTGACTCTTGTAGTCCATGTTTAATCCCCAGATAGTATTGTTGAGAGCTTCTGAGCCCATTGAAACTTTTGTTGTCAACGGCTTTTCACTGAGGTGCATCACTGTACCTCCTAGCATAAAATTTCTTGAGAAATCATACTGCCAATTAAGCCCCCATAGTGTCTTGCGTTGTAGGCCATATTCTGTATCACTTTCCAAAGAAATATTGATGGGAGTTCCTGCGTCTAATAGTGATTTATTTAGAATTTTTACCGTACCAGAATAATAATCCACGGTATAGTCTGATCCTTCAACAAGGCGAGCGCCACCAGCTGTAACGACAACAGAACCTCTGGGAACATTGATAGCTCCAAGAGAGATTTCATCTTCGCGTGATGCTTTATATTGGCCTGTAATTAAGAATTTATCTTTTTCTGCAATTTGCTTTGCTACCGTCTTTGTTGAATCGTAGAGCTCTTGAAATACAAATTTTTCAGCAATAGACGTATTATCTATGGCTTTTCCTAGATTTGAACCAAACGGTTCTACAGAGGTGAAAAATACACGTCCGTTTTCAGAGTCGATTGTGTAGCCTTCAATAAAGTCGAAATAAGCATTAGGGTTTCGCTTGTTGTTATTGTCTAGGCGGTCTAAACCAATGAGTTGAATAATCTTCTTATCTTTTAGCTCGTTAACAGGGAGATAATTTAGGTATATCCCGGTGGTATCAGAAAGATATTTAATGTCAAGTCTGAATTTGTCTTTCTGTACATTACTAGCTCCTAGCGCATAAACATTCTTCATCATTAAATCCCAGTTGCCTTGTTCAGGGGTGTTGGCCGTATTTTTTAAAGACTTTACGAAGAGACAATTGGATGAGTTTTTCATGTCAGTTGAAAATTCACCCACTTGATAACTAGTGCCTCGAAAAGTGTACTCAAAGGCAATTGCGAGAACTTGATCTGTTTGTAGAGTACTTTTTAATGAAATGTAACCAAGAGTTTTATTGAGGTTGTATTCTGAAGAACTAAGCAATCGAGCTGATTCTAATTTCTCATAATCAGAACCTCCGCTTAATCCATACCCATCTAGAGTGGCTGTAACAGTGGCAATGTCTCGTGCACCAGATAAACTACTTGTAAGTGTAGAGTATAGAGAATTTGAGTTGTTTGAAGGGTTGGCAATGCTACCTCTGTTCCACAGTGAGTTTTTAGTGTGAGTGTTTTCACCCAAATCTGTGAAAGCAATAATATTTCGTGTGTTTGTTGTCTGCCCTGTTTTGTTGGTTACCCAAATTTCTACTCGATTGATAGTGACACCACTCAAGATATTAGGTAGTTGTGCCATATTCTTGTCATAGTTGTCACGGAAGAAATGCCCTAAAAAGAAGTGACGGCGTTCATCATAATCGTCTGCACTAAATTCATAGTTGCTGAGTTGTACGCCACCATTGGATTTTACGCTTTGTGTAGAACTTTTCTTTTGTGCAAGTATTGTTTGAAGCTTTAATTTCCCAAATTGCAAATCAGTGCGCACACCAAAAAGAGAGGTTGCACCACGCACAAGAGAATTATTTGTGGGCATCGAAACATTTCCTGCTTCGATGAGTTTGATTATTTCGTCTTCTTTTCCTTCATATTGTAGCTTTAATCTTTGGGCATCGAAGTTAAATGTAGCATCAGAGTTATAATTGAAGTCCATGCCCATTTTATCTCCAATTTTTCCATTGACGCTAAGGTTTATCTTTTCGTCAAAGTCGAAGCCAAAGACTTTTCTGTTTCTTTCAGAAAGAGAAGGGTTATCAACGGCGCGAGTGTTAGCACCCAGTTTTAATTCCGCAGTTCCTTGTATTTTTATTCGGACTCCACCAGGACCAAATATTTTGCTTGCTGGGCCTAAATCAAACTTCATGTCAGTGAAGTCGAACTTCTCTTTTCCTTTGCTTTGTGCTTCTTCAGCATTTTTCTTACGAAAAAAATCCCGAAACGATTGGCGAATGAAAGAAGAGTTGGCATCTTCCTCTGTCATCATAAGTGGAGTAGATATCCAGTTCTCTCCCAGTTTTGTTCCAAACTGATAAGTTCCAGTATTCTCATTGTAGAATACACCTGTTGTTAAGTTTTCAGGATCTTTTAGATCTATGGAGGATGAAGTTTTAGGCTTTAAACCCTGTTGAACCGTTTGTTTTACAGGAAAACGAACAGTGTCTGCAGGAGAATTATAAGAGCTGTGCTCTATATTACCTGCTTTTTGAATATTCGTTTTAGCCTCAAAGTAAAGAGGAATAGCATTTCTTGCTGTTATAGAAGTTGTTACTATTACAAGCGATATAATGATTATTTTAGAGATCGGATTTTTCAATGTAGAATGTCCTTATATTTTAAAGCATCTTTAGTGCTAGTTTAATGATACCTTCAATAGTTATGCTGGGATTTTGTTTTGTGATTTCAAGAACAACTTTTTTAGCTGGGGCAGGTGGAAATCCTAGCGTTTGAAGTGCTCCTATAGCTTCTTCAATATCTGCAGAGATGTTAGTTTGTCTTGTTGCAGATGGAGACTGTCCTTCAAACTTCATTACTTTATCTTTCAATTCCACGATAATTCGTTGTGCAGCTTTTGGTCCTATTCCCTTCACACTTTTTAGACTTCTAACATCCTCGTTTTGAATAATTCCAACGAGGTCTTTAGGAGAAAATGCTGAGAGAATCATACGTGCTGTTTGCCCTCCAATTCCACTAATTCCAATTAAGAGACGAAAAAGATTTCGTTCAAAGATGGAATAAAAGCCAAAAAGATTGTGAGCATCTTCTCGAATATCTTCATGTACATATAGCACTCCATCTTCCTTTCCTTGGAGTGCAGAGTATGTGTTGAGAGAAATAAATAACAAGTAGCCTATACCTATGGTTTCTATAATAGCTTCGGCTGGGGTCAGGTTTGTTATTTTTCCTTTTATGTATTCAATCATTTCTACTTCTTTAATTTAATATACAAAAAACGGCTCAAAGGCCGTTTTATTGTTTATTCAATGCGGAGAATGTAATCTGTATTATCTTTCGGGATTGTTATTTCAAAATCTAATATTCCTTTTTTCTGTTTGAAGGGGATTTTAGAATGATCTTTTAAAGTAGTAATTTTCTTTACTTTCTTTGAGAACGGAATAGATATCTTTTGTCTATTTTCCTTTTCACTTAAGAAGTGAAGATAAAGAATGTTCTCTTTCTGAGTTGAAATAATACTATCTCCTTGTATGATATTGCCTGCTGTTGTTCCGTAAATACTCTCCCCGTTCTCTTTGAGCCAACGTCCCATTTGAACTAATCTAGCTAGTGCTGTTTCTGGTAAGTTTCCATCAGGTTGCGGTCCAATATTAAGAAGAAGATTCGCTCCCTTTCCGCTTGTCTTAACAAGTAGTTGAATTAGTTTCTTTGGAGTTTTATAGTTTTGGTCTTTTACTTTATATCCCCACATTCCATTCATTGTTTGGCAAGTTTCGAGGGGTAATCTTCCAATTGTTTGTCCGGATAATCCTGCCTTATTCTCTCCTGGTACATCTCTTTCGAAGATTTGAATATCCTCTCCTTCGAAAGGGTGCTGATGATGATTGTTTCCAATCAAGCATTGCGGTTGCAGGCGGTGTATGTTATCATAAAGTTTATTGAACTGCCAATCAAAAGGAATCGAATCTTCATCATGATCCCACCATCCGTCAAACCAAATAGCTCTGATGTTGCCATAATTGCTAAGGAGTTCTGTTAATTGATTATTCATGAATTGTAGATAACTAGGCCAGTTTCCTGTCTTTGAAGCTTTTTTTCTTTTAGTGCCAAGTCCTGTTCTCCCTAGGGGGTAGTCTTCTCGTGTCCAATCAAGCAGTGAATAGTACAGATGTAAGGCAATACCTTGTTTATGACATTCGTCAGCTAATTCCTTTACAATGTCTTTGCCGTAAGGAGTATTCATTATGTTATAATCACTCTGCTTTGTATTCCATAGGGAAAAGCCATCGTGGTGTCGAGTTGTAAATGTTATGTATTTTGCTCCACTTGCTTTTATCGCCTCTACCCATTTCTTTGCGCTAAAGTTATGAGGGTAGAACGCTTGTGCTGATTTTGCATATTCATGACAATCTATATTTTCATTTGTCATATACCACTCGCCTTGTCCGAAGATGGAATACAAGCCCCAATGAAGGAAAATACCGAACTTCTCATTAGCGAAATCATTTCTAGATTGAATGTTTTCTTGTGTCGGCTTATAGTAGGTCTGCGCAAAAGAGGAAAGGGTGGAAAATAAGAGAATTGCTGTAATAATCTTTTTCATAAGCATCTGACAATTTATCTTTTAAGTGTGAAAAATGAATAGGCTTAATTTCCTACGGGATTAACGAAGAAGACATCTTTGAGTAGAATTTCAATTGTTTCTTTTGCAATATTCTTAAAAAATATTCATAATAGCAAGTGTTTTTTTGATAAATCCCTTTCCGCAGGCATCTTGGCCACAAAGAGTGGTGGACTAAAATGGTTTGTGAAATTTGTATCATAAGGCAATAGTTCGTACATTTGCCTAAACAAAACAAATATTTAAATTATGCTAACAATTTCACAACGTGCAAAGATGATGCCGATGTCGCCCATACGCAAATTGGCACCTTTGGCAGAGCAAGCGAAAGCTCGTGGAATCAAAGTATATCATCTAAATATAGGTCAGCCAGATCTACCTACTCCTAAAGAAGGCTTAGAGGCTTTGAAGCACATCACTCGTACGACATTAGAATACAGTCCTAGTGAAGGCTTTTTTTCTTATAGAGAGAAACTAACTCATTATTATGATAAGTATAATATATCTCTTTCTCCAGAAGAGATTATAATAACTACAGGGGGCTCAGAGGCCGTTCTCTTTGCTTTTATGACTTGTTTGAATCCAGGAGATGAGATTATAATGCCAGAGCCTGGGTATGCAAATTATAAATCATTTGCAATAGCGGCAGGAGCAAAGATTAAAACTATTGCAACCACCATAGAGGAGGGATTTGCTTTACCTAAGGTAGAAGAATTTGAAAAGCTAATCAATCGGCACACTAAGGCTATAATGATTTGCAATCCTAACAATCCAACGGGGTATTTGTACACGCGTCGTGAAATGAATCAGATCCGAGATTTGGTTAGTAAGTATAATCTGTATTTATTTAGTGATGAAGTTTATAGAGAGTTCATATATACTGGCTCGCCCTATATTAGTGCTTTTCACCTTGAAGGGGTAGAACAAAATGTCATATTGATTGATTCTGTTTCTAAGCGTTATAGTGAATGTGGTATTCGTATTGGAGCGTTGATTACAAAGAACGAAAAGGTACGCGAAGCTATAATGAAGTTTTGTCAAGCACGTTTGAGTCCTCCTCTCTTAGGACAGATTGTTGCAGAGGCTTCTATGGATGCAGGGCCAGAATATAGTATGGCTTGTTATGAAGATTATGTGGAGCGGCGTAAGTGTTTGATTGATGGGCTTAATAGGATTCCTGGAGTATATTCTCCAATACCAATGGGAGCTTTCTATACGGTTGCTAAGCTACCAGTAGATGATGCTGAGAAGTTTTGCGCTTGGTGCTTGACAGATTTTGAATATGAAGGAGAAACGATAATGCTGGCACCAGCTGCAGGATTCTATGTTACGCCAAATGCAGGGCACGATGAGGTCCGAATTGCCTATGTTTTGAAAAATGCAGATTTGCATCGCGCGCTGCTGATACTCCGTAAGGCTTTGGAAAGTTATAATCAAAAAAATAAAGCGTCTATTTAAATATGAATCTTTTTTTAGCCAGTCGTTTCTTTAGAAATAATTCGCAAAAGAAACGGAAGGCATCTGTTCCAGCCATTCATATTGCAACTTTAGGTGTTGCTTTAGGTTTGGTCGTGATGATTTTGAGTGTATGTGTTGTTCGTGGCTTCAAGTTTGAAATCACAAAGAAACTCACGGGGTTTGCTTCGCATATAGAGGTCTTGGATATGAATTCTTTTAGTTCTCCAGAAAGCTATCCTATATCTGTTAATTCGCAGTTGATTTCTAAAATTTCTCATCTTCCAAATGTTGAGAAAGTTCAATATTTCTCTGAGAAAATGGGGATACTCAAGACTGAAAATGATTTCCAAGTAGTAAGTATCAAAGGGCTAGGAGAAAACTATGACACCTCTTTCATTGCTCAAAGTATCATTTCGGGAAAATTACCTCAAATTAGTGATAATACTCTCTCGAATGATGTCGTCATTTCAAAAATAATGAGTGATGCTCTAAACCTACACGTGGGTGACAGAGTTTTTGCTTACTTTTTTGAGAATACTGTGAAGATGCGTCGTTTTAGAGTTGCGGCAATATACCAGACAAATTTGAAGCAGTTTGACAAAGCTTTTGTTTTGACAAATCAGGTTTCCGTAAATCAACTGAATGGATGGAAAACAGCCCAAACCAGTTGTTTAGAAATTCGACTGAATAATATGGGAGCTATGGCTAATGCTACATTCCAAATAAGATCCTTGCTAAAGAATCTTCCTGATAATCAAGCAGAGTCTTATTATGTGCTACCTTTGACTGAAAATCCACGAACAGCTAGCGTACTGAACTGGTTGGGACTTTTGGATATGAATATCTGGGTTATCTTAATCCTTGTAGCTCTTGTTGCAGCTTTCTCAATGATTAGTGGACTTTTGATATTGATTTTAGAGCGGACCAATACAATTGGTGTGTTGAAAGCTATGGGGGCAACTAATGCTCGAGTTCGGCATATCTTTTTGTTGTATGCTTTAATGATAGTAGGGCGTGGCCTTCTTATTGGTAATGCAGTGGCACTAATTTTAGTTTGGATTCAATCTCAGTTTGGAATAATTAAGTTGGATCCCGCAACATACTATGTATCCACAGTTCCTGTAGATGTAAATATTTGGATAATACTATTGCTAAATGTTGCAACCTTATTGATAACATTGTTGGCTATGTTAGGTCCAAGTTTTATGATAAGTAGAATTCAGCCTGCCAAGGCTATTCGAACAGAATAAAGCATAAAGTCCATATCACAATGAGGATATGGACTTTATTATTTGTTTCTAGCAAATATTTATCCTAGACTTTAGAGATGAATAAACCTTTATAGTTATTTCCTATAAGTTAGTTTGTGAATACTCTTATAGCGTTTGGAAATATCCTTATTGTGTCAGCTGAAGCAATAAAGCTGTCAGTTGATAGTCTTATTGTGTTGTTTCCTTTTAATTCTGAGGGTAAGTAGATAGGAGAGGGGAGGATTTGAAAAAATTAAAGGTGTATTTGTTATTTTAGACTCAATACAATAAAGATTTAAACTAAATAGCCCCTTTTGTTGATTCTAATAATTGTGCGGAATGTTTTTTGAAGAAAAAACATATACATAATGTTCGAAAATGCTGAGTATTATGTTCTGATTTAAGATCTTGCTAATGTCCTTTCGAGTGGCTGTTTTATGGAATTTCAGTCTGTTCAAAACTATCATTTAGATACATTTGTGCCCCTTCTGTATAAATATTTTGCTTTATGAAATGAAATTCATAATTTTGGCATCAGTAAGTCTTTTGAAAATGTTAATAGTAGAATAAAAATGAATAAGTTTTTTTGTCTTTTTATTGTCTCTTTTCTTTTTGCAATAACATCTTTGGCCGATACTCCTGCTCGCCCTGCATTTTTGTATCAACAAGCGGATGGCAGTGAGATTTCAGTTACATCGATATCTAAGGAGTCTTTTATTTATTATCTTACCCAGGATGCTAAAGTCTTGTTTTATAATTCGCAAAACAATAGTCTTTGCTATGCCATCTCTTCAGAAGATGGCTTTAAGTCGTCTCTCGTTGTGGCTCATTCAGTAAACAATCGAAATGAGGAGGAAACGCAATTTGTGACGAAATCTGCACTGAGTGAAGAGGTTTTGTCAAATCAATTTGTACCAAAGAGAATAGGGAAGAAATCATTTGCCACTATAAACTCTAATGGCTTAGGAACTTATGGCGTTTCAGGGAAAGGCTCGGTTAAAAGCATTGGCTCTCCGAAGATACCTATAATTATGGTGGAGTTTTCGGATACAAAATTCCAACCAACAACAACAAAAGAAAAGCTTACTCGCTTCTTTAATGAGTCTGGGTATAAAGATGAAAAGTATTGTAAAGGCAGCGTTCGTGACTATTTCATTTCTCAGAGTAATGGTCTTTTTTCTCCGAATTATGTGATTGTAGCAAAAGTAGAAGTTAGCTCCGGCTATGCTCATTATGGGGCCGATGAAAATGGGCGTCGAGATGTAAGATGTTTAGAGCTTGTTCAAGAAGCTTTGACAAAGGCTGATGCAGCAGGTGTTGATTTTTCTCAGTTTCTTGTTGATGGGAAAATTCCAATGGTTGGAATTTATTTTGCAGGAATGGGAGAACATAATACAGAACGCATAAGTGGTTACCAAAATTATCTTTGGCCGCACTTTCGGACTCTTGACACTCAGGATATAAAGGTAAAAGGATATAAGGTGGCTTCTTATTACGTGGGTAATGAAACAAATCCACAGTATGTTTCTAAGGTCTATTCTGGTAAGCAAGTTTTTGCAGGAATGGGCATTATGGTGCATGAATTTGGGCATGCTCTTGGTTTACCCGACTTTTACAATACTCGAGGAAAAGTTGTTGATGAGAAAGGTGATACCATTAAGAATATGGATTATTGGAGCGTGATGGATTATGGACAATATGCGTATAATGGCTATAGGCCTATTGGTTACAATGCCTATGAGCGTTCTGTATTGGGATGGCAACGCGTTGTGGATCTTAAAGATTCTCTTCAGTACAAACTTTATAGTTTTGCAAACGAATCTGTTGATAGCGTTTCATGTTATCGTATTGTAAATCCTGCTAATGACAAGGAATATTTCTTATTGGAGAATCGTCAAGTAGACACCTGGTATCCTTCTTTTATGGGAACAGGGTTGCTGATCACACATGTTGATTATAATCAGTCTGCGTGGGTGGCTAATATCTTGAATAATATCACAGATCATCCGCGTTTCACTTATGTTCCAGCTGATGGTAATAAGGCAGGGATTTATCTTGCATCTTGGGCTGGCTATCAAAATGATCTTTTTCCAGGAACTACAAACTCGTCTGAGTTCTCTGATGATAATCTGCTGTATTCTCGTTGGGCATCTGCTTATATAGGAAGATTTAAAACTCATTTATATAATATTGTAGTAAATAATGGTGTTGTGAGTTTCGACTATGGAAAAGTTCAGACAGGGCTTGGCTCTAGTGAGCAATTCCAAGCGAATTCAGAGGGAGTATATGACCTCCAAGGTCGCAAAGTTCAGCGTCCAGCTCATGGCTTATATATTCAGAATGGACGGAAAGTGTATATTAAGTAGACAGATATAGAGAATATATAACATAATCTACTAGGCAATTAGATTTTAGTTTGAATCTGATTGCCTAGTTTGTATGTAGAAACTGTGTGTTATGGAGAGTTTAGAAAAAATATATTTATTAGTTGGTATACGCTTTTGATGGAAACAAATTCTAGATGGAATGCAGAAAATATGCTGATTTATGGAAGCTAAATTTTGTACTTTTGTGCATTTGACCTAATTTTGCAGAAATGAATAAAAATGCGTAATATGATTAAGATTACTTTTCCGGATGGTTCTATCCGTGAATATGAAAGTGGCGTAACGGGACTTCAGATTGCCGAAAGCATTTCTCCCGCATTAGCACGCGATGTTGTTAGTTGCAGTGTGAATGGAGAAACTGTTGAATTGAATCGTCCAATCTTGAAGAATGCTACGATTGCGCTTTATAAGTTTAGCGACGAAGAGGGAAAATATACTTTTTGGCATACATCAGCCCACTTGTTGGCAGAAGCTTTGCAGGAATTATATCCTGGTATTCAGTTTGGTTTTGGTCCTGCTGTAGAAAATGGTTTCTTCTATGACGTAATGCCTGCAGACGGACAGACAATTTCTGAAAATGATTTCAGCAAGATTGAAGCTAAGATGTTGGAATTGGCGAAGAAGAATGAGCCTGTTGTGCGTAAAGAAGTGTCCAAGGAAAACGCATTGACAGAGTTTAAGGCTGATGGCCAAGTTTATAAATGTGAACACATTGATCAAGACTTGGAGGATGGAACTATTACAACTTATACTCAAGGTAAGTTTACAGATCTTTGTCGTGGTCCACACCTTGTATCAACAGGCTTAATTAAAGCTGTTAAGATAATGAGCGTTGCTGGTGCTTTTTGGCGTGGTGATGCGAAACGCGAGCAGATGATTCGTATTTATGGTATCACTTTCCCCAAGAAAAAGATGCTTGAAGAGTATCTAACTCTTTTGGAAGAGGCAAAAAAGCGTGACCATAGAAAGATTGGTAAAGAGATGGAACTCTTCATGTTCTCTGAGCGCGTAGGAAAAGGTTTACCTATTTGGTTGCCGAAAGGTACCCAGCTGCGTTTGGGCTTGCAAGAAATGTTACGAGGCCTATTGAAACCATACGACTATCAAGAAGTAATAACTCCAGGTATTGGCGGAAAGAATCTCTATGTTACTTCTGGTCACTATGATCATTATGGGAAAGATGCTTTCCAACCCATTCATACTCCAGAAGAAGATGAGGAATATATGCTTAAGCCGATGAACTGTCCTCATCATTGCGAAATCTATTCTCGCAAGCCACGTTCCTATAAAGATCTGCCTCTTCGCGTTGCAGAGTTTGGTACCGTATTTCGTTATGAGAAGAGCGGTGAGCTCCATGGCCTAACGCGTGTGCGTACTTTTACTCAAGATGATGCTCACATCTTTGTGCGTCCTGATCAGGTAAAGGCAGAGTTTAAAGCAGTCATTGATATAATCTTGAAGGTCTTCAAAACATTCAATTTTGAAAATTATGAAGCTCAGATTTCGCTGCGTGATCCAAAAGATACAGAGAAGTATATTGGTTCTGATGAAATTTGGGAAGAAAGTGAGAATGCCATTCGAGAAGCTTGTCAGGAAATGGGCCTTAATGCGCATGAAGAAATAGGTGAGGCTGCTTTCTATGGACCTAAGCTTGACTTTATGGTGAAAGATGCCTTAGGACGTCGTTGGCAGTTGGGTACAATCCAAGTTGACTATAATCTTCCTGAGCGTTTTGAACTAGAGTATACAGGTGAGGATAATAAAAAGCATCGTCCTGTGATGATCCACCGTGCTCCGTTTGGTTCTTTAGAGCGTTTCGTTGCTGTTCTTATAGAACATACAGCAGGCAAGTTTCCTCTGTGGTTAACTCCTGAGCAATGTGTGGTTCTCCCTATTTCGGATAAGTTCAATGGCTATGCTGAGAATGTGCGTCATGAGTTGCAGATTTTAGGTATTCGTTGTGAAACTGATTCTCGTAGCGAAAAAATTGGTAGAAAGATTCGTGATAATGAAATGAAGCATACCCCGTACTTGTTGATTGTTGGTGAGAAGGAGGCTGCTGAAGGAAAAGTCAGTGTGCGCCGCCAAGGAGAAGGTGACAAGGGAGTTATGTCTATTTCAGAATTTGGTCAGTTTATTCTTGCAGAGGTAGCCAAAGAAAAGGCGAATCTGTTATAAGTATCTATCCGCTGAGCAGAAATAGCTATATACGAGAAGGATAAAGCAAAAATTCAAAGAAATGCTTTGTCCTTCTCTTTTTCTTTCATAAATTTGCAACCGCTTTTGGGAAATAGTACCCTGAGTTCAATATTAACATCAATATTAGTAAATTGAAGAACGACAAGAATAAGTTGCAGTACCGCATTAACAGACAGATTAGAGTCCCTGAGGTACGCATTGTTGGTGATGAGGTGGATAGTCAGGTTATCTCAACTCGTCAAGCGTTGCAACTTGCGGAGCAAAAAGGTTTAGATTTAGTTGAAATTTCGCCCAATGCTGCGCCTCCAGTATGCCGTATTATTGATTATAGCAAGTTCCTTTATCAGCAAAAGAAGCACCAAAAGGAATTAAAAGCTAAGCAGGTGCGGATGGAAGTGAAAGAGATTCGATTCGGTCCACAAACGGATGATCACGATTACAACTTTAAGTTGAAGCATGCTAAAGGCTTTCTTGAAGAAGGTAACAAGGTTAAAGCTTATGTGTTCTTTCGTGGACGTTCCATCTTGTTTAAAGAGCAAGGAGAAGTTCTTCTTCTTCGATTTGCCAATGACTTGGAAGAATTTGGGAAGGTAGAACAAATGCCTGTTTTGGAAGGGAAAAGAATGACTATTTTTATTTCTCCCAAGAAAACGCTAGTTAAAAAAAGTATAAAGGCTGAAGACTCACTTGATAAGGAGGAACGTAAGGCTCCACAGCAAAAGGCTAAGAAGGAGTATACGGGCCCTAAAATTGAGGGTGAAGATTTCTAAGTAAAAGAAAGTGCGCGCTGTGTTTGGTATATCACTCAGCCGCCTATTAATTCATACATTTAATATTAAAAGCAATGCCAAAAGTTAAGACTAATTCCAGTGCAAAGAAAAGATTTGCTCTTACTGGAACGGGCAAAGTGGTACGCCGTCACGCTTATCACAGTCATATTCTGACAAAGAAGACAAAGAAACAAAAGCGTAACCTTGTTCATGTAGCAATCGCCGACAAGACGAATGTGAAGCAAGTTCGAGAACTTCTTTGTCTCCGTTAAAATTAGTTCATTTAAAAGTTTAACCGGTTGTTTAGCTCCAAAGACCGATAACGACAGTTATGCGGCGCTAAGCTCCAAAAAGAATTAAAAAAATGCCAAGATCAGTAAATCACGTTGCATCTAGAGCAAAACGTAAAAGAATTCTGAAACTCACTCGCGGTTACTATGGTGCTCGCAAGAATGTTTGGACTGTAGCCAAGAATACTTGGGAAAAAGGTCTTACATACGCCTTCCGTGACCGTCGTTCTAAGAAGCGTAATTTCCGCGCTCTCTGGATTCAGCGAATCAATGCTGCAGCACGTCTTGAGGGACTTTCTTATTCTCAGTTGATGGGAAATCTTCACAAGGCTGGTATCGAAATTAATCGCAAAGTTTTAGCTGACCTTGCAGTTAATAATCCTGCTGCTTTCAACGCAATTGTTGCTAAAGTAAAGTAAGAATAGCAATAAATAGAAAAAGGTACAACCTCTTTTGAGGTTGTACCTTTTTCTATTTAATCTTCTCTTTAATATATAGTGAATTTATTTGTTTGACTCAGTCATTTCATTACGTACTTTTCTGAAGAGATCAGATGCAAAGACAAAAGAATTTAGACGCTCGTTGTCTGAATTTATAATTTCGTCCTTAGTTCCTTCCCATTCTTTATGCCCTTTATAAATATATAGGATGTGTTCGCCAATACCCATCACTGAGTTCATATCGTGTGTGTTGATAATTGTCGTCATGCCACTCTCTTGTGTAATACTATGAATCAATTCATCAATGACCAAAGAGGTTTTTGGATCTAAACCAGAATTTGGTTCATCACAAAATAGATATTTAGGGTTCATAGCAATTGCGCGTGCAATTGCTACACGTTTCTGCATACCTCCAGAAATTTCCTCTGGATATTTAGCCTTTGAATCTAGCAATTTTACTAGATCAAGGCAGTATTCTGCTCGTTTTTTTCGCCGAGCATAATTTTCATCTGAGAACATGTCAAGCGGAAACATTACATTTTCTAAAACGGGCATTGAGTCGAATAATGCTGCACTTTGGAAGATCATTCCCATTTCTCGACGAAGTAAAGCACGTTCCTTCTTCTTCATATTTACAAAAGATCGTCCATCATATATGATGTCTCCCTTTGTAGGGGCAAAGAGGCCTACTGTACACTTTATCAGAACAGTTTTTCCTGAGCCACTTTGTCCGATTATTAAATTGGTTTTACCATTTTCAAAGGTCGTAGAAATGTCTTTTAATACGTTTTTATCCTCAAATGATTTGTGTAGATGTTGTAGTTCTATCATGACAGAAGTCGCGTTAAGAAGAGATCCGAAAAAAGAATTAACATACTGCTGGACACTACAGCATTAGTAGAAGCTTTACCTACATCAATAGAACCTCCCTCTACTGTATAGCCGAAGAAAGATGAGACACTTGAAATAATAAATGCAAAGAACAGAGACTTAATGACTCCCATCCAAAAGAACCAACTTTCAAAGTCGTGTTGTAAACCTGCTGTAAGGTCAGATGCTGTAATTACATGACCAATCCAAGCTGTGCAGTAGGCACCTAAAATACCGCTTCCAGTGCTGAAGATTACCAAGAATGGCATCATAGTTAAGAGGCCTATAATCTTAGGTAATATTAAGTAGTTTGCAGAATTAACGCCCATGATATCGAGTGCATCTATCTGTTGAGTTGTTCTCATTGTACCTAGCTCAGAAGCAATATTGGAACCTACTTTCCCCGAGAGGATAAGACACATAATACTACTTGAGAACTCCAGTAGCATAATCTCACGTGTTACATACCCAGATACCCATAACGGCATCCAAGCACTTTGTATATTCAGTTTGATTTGAATACATATGACCGCACCTATAAAGAATGAGATTAGCAAGACAATGCCAATGGAATCTACTCCGAGTTGAGCCATCTCTTTTAGGTATTGTTTTCCGAACATTATCCAATTATCTGGGCGTCCAAATGTTCGTCCCATCAATTCTATGTATCTTCCAAATCGAGTTAGAAATTTTTGTATGAGCATAATAGGTCAATTATTTTAGCAAAAGTACGAATAAATATATTGTCTTTTGGCTGAATGCAGCCCGAAAGTTTCTGAATATTACTCTGAAATAATACTATTAGGTAGTGGACGACAATTATATTGACTGGCCATAATTTCCCCATAGGCACCAGCAGAACGAAAGGCAATCAAATCTCCACGTTTTCCTTCTGGCATATTGAAGTCTTTTATAAATACGTCACTGCTTTCACAAATAGGCCCTACGATATCATATTTTTCCACCTTTTGTGCAGTTGTTGTAAGATTTTGTACAAGATGAAATGCATCATACATAGCTGGGCGTATGAGGTCAGTAAAACCTGCATCAAGTATTATAAATTTTTTGTGGTGTCCTCCTTTAATATATAGGATTCTACTGATCAAAGTTCCACATTGTGCAACTATGCTACGGCCTAATTCAAAATGTACCTGTTGTCCTGATCGTAATTTGAGATGTTGACGAAATGTATTTACGTATTTTTTGAAGTCTGGAATAAGGTGCTCATCAGGATGTTCGTAGTCAACCCCTAATCCTCCTCCAACATTTATACTTGAAGTTTTTATACTCTCCGCATCTAATTGGTCTTGAAGTTCGTTAATGCGTTCTGATAAAACAGCAAAGGAGGAGCAGTCAAGAATTTGGCTGCCAATATGAAAATGTAGCCCCATATAATTTATATAGGGAAGGGATTTGGCCTCTTTTACAGCAGAGACCATATCTTCCATCGCTATTCCAAATTTGTTTTCGTTGAGTCCTGTTGTAATTTTTGCGTTAGTATGTGCATCTATATTAGGAGTAATTCTGAATGCAATATTTGCTCTTACTCTTAGCTCTGCAGCTAAGTCATTAATGACATATAACTCAGGAATACTTTCTACATTAAAACAGCTAATTTGTGCTTCTAAAGCAAGCTTTATTTCCCAATCGGCCTTCCCAACTCCTGCAAAGACAATGCTGGAAGCTGGAAAACCTGCAGCTAGAGCTGCTTTAATTTCTCCACCACTTACACAATCAGCTCCAAGTCCAGATAGGCTAATCTGTTTTAGAATTTTGGGATTAGTATTGGCTTTAATAGCATAATGTAGGTGGTAGTTATCATATTCCTCTACCGCTCTTTTAGCTGCCTCTAAAGTGTTTTGGAGAATCCTTAAATCGTAGTAGTAGAAAGGAGTTGTTTGTTGCTGAAACCGATCTATAGGGAATTGCATATCTTATGGCTTGTCAATTAAAGAGTTTAGCACTAAGAGCAATCAGTGCATTTTTCTTATCTTGCTCACGCACAAGGAAAGATATATTGTGATTGGAGCCGCCATAACTGATCATACGTACAGGAATATTAGCCATTGCTTCAGAAACACGGGATTCAAAACCAATGTTCCCCCAGCGTAGATCACCAACTATACAAATAATGCACATATCTTCATCCACTTCGACAGTTCCGTATTTCTTAAGTTCTTCAATAATTTGCGTCAGTTGGCTTTTGTTGTCAATACTCAAAGAGACGCCAACTTCAGATGTTGTAATCATATCGATGCTAGTCTTATGGATTTCAAAGATTTCAAAAACTTTTGAAAGGAAACCAGTAGCGAGTAACATGCGTGAGCTGACAATCTTGATAGCGGTAATGTTATCTTTTGCAGCGACTGCCTTAATTTTATTAGGCATCATATCATTATTGATGACTGTTCCTGGAGCCTTGGGATTCATTGTGTTCAGCAATTTTACAGGAACACCTGCATAGCGAGCAGGTTGAATACATGTGGGATGGAGAATTTTTGCCCCAAAATATGCTAATTCGGCTGCTTCTTCAAAATTGAGTTGGCGGACAGCTTCGGTCTTTTCTACAACTCGAGGGTCATTGTTGTGCATACCATCGATGTCTGTCCAAATCTGAATTTCTTCAGCTTTCAGTCCTGCACCAATGAGGCACGCAGTATAGTCTGAACCGCCACGCAGCAAGTTATCTATCTCACCTATTGCATTGCGAGCAATGAATCCTTGAGTAATGTAAAGGTCCGCAGGATTTGCTTGGAGGAGTTCGCTCAAATGCTCTTTAATATAAGGAAGGTCTGGCTCACCATTTTCACTAAGTCGCATATAAGATAGTGCAGGGAGAAGTTTTACTTTAACTCCTTGTTCAGCAAGGTAGTTAGTAACCATATTGGTACTAATAATTTCACCTTGTGCAACAATTGTTTTTTCTACGGTATCAGAGAAAGAAACGCTTGCAAACGAATGAAGAAGGGTAAATTCCTCATCAAGAAAACTCAGAGTTCGTTGTTTCCATTCTCCAGAAGAGTAGAGATCTTCTATATGCTGTGCATATTTGGAGCGCAGTTGGTTGATGACTCCACTAGCTGCTTCTGGATTTCCTTTTTTGAAATAATCGGCAATTTCAACCAAGCTATTTGTTGTTCCAGACATTGCTGATAATACTATAATATTTCCTTTCTCTTGCGTAATGAGGCTGCATACTTCTTTCATTCGCTGCGGGGTTCCTACTGAGGTGCCGCCAAATTTCTGTATTTTCATAATTCTGTTTTAATCTAATTCAATGGGAGTATTGTATTCGTTACTCACGTCTTTAATTGAAGTTCCTTCTATCCGGTATACAATACCAGGAAAGCGTCCGAGGTAGTTAAGATTGTGGGTAACCATTAAGACAGTGGTTCCTTGTTCACGGACGTCTCTCAGAAGTTGTACAATTCTATAGCCTGTATCTTGGTCAAGGTTACCTGTTGGCTCGTCAGCTAGGATGATACGCGGCTTATTAAGAAGTGCACGAGCTATACTAATACGTTGCTGTTCACCACCAGATAGTTCATGTGGAAATTTATCTTTCTTATCAATGAGTTTTACTAGATTAAGAACTTCTCCTATGCGTTGGAGACGTTCGTCTTTTTTCTTCCATCCAGTGGCCCGAAGTACAAAATCAAGATTGTCGCCAACTGTTCTATCATGTAAGAGTTGGAAATCTTGAAAGACAATTCCTAATTGCCGACGTAGTTCAGGCAAGTGACTACTTTTTATGGTTGATAGATCAATATCTAAGATGTTGGAGATAACTTCTTCTGTGCTTGATTTAGTAATCGGAAGCTCACCATAAAGCGTTTTTAGCAAGGAACTTTTTCCTGAACCAACGCTGCCGGTGATATAGACAAACTCGCCTTCTTCTACATAGAATTCTACGTTTTTTATGAGTATTTTATCTCTGTGGGCAATATCTATATTTTTTAGTTCGATGAGCATAATATAGTTGTTTTTTGTTGTCTTATTTTTTAAGAATGTCTTTATTAGCCCTTCTCTAAGACGTATTGTTACTATTTATATGAGATATGATTGTAACTCCCTCATTTATTAATGATGCTTTTTTTCTCGTTTTTGTCAAAGCAGTCTCCGGGATAGAGAGAATTCCACCACTGGGGCTCATCTTTCAGCCACATGGCAAACCATGCGTTGATAATTTCCTGCCATGCCATTCGGCTCTTGAACTTACTGATGACATGATTTTCTCCATCAAAAGTGACATAAGCTGTTGGACGATTCAAAATTCGTAGAGCAGTATATAATGCTTGACTTTGATTAGTAGGAACATTTGTGTCATCTGTTCCATGTAATAATAATAATGGAGTATGAATTTTGTCAGCATTATAGAGAGGACTGTGTTTTACGAATAGGTCTGGATTAGACCAAGGGAAACTTCCATATTCAGCTGTCTCTCCGTAGGTGTACCCCCAGTAGCCACCGCCCCAATATGCCGTAATATCACTGATTCCGGCATGACTAATGGCTGTCGCAAATATATCCGTTTTTGTTTGTAAGTATTGTGTCATAAATCCTCCGTAAGATGCTCCCATACAACCTATTTTCTTTGGGTTAACGAAAGAATGTTCAGTGCAGAATTTTTTTACACCTTCAATAATGTCATCACTGCTCTCATCGCCCCACGTATTCACATGGCGAGCTGCAAACTCTTGACCGAATCCAGTTGCACCACTGGGCTCAAGAATAAGTACGATATAACCCTGACTTGTTAGAGCAGAGAGAGGCCAAAAACCTTCAAGATTCTTACTAGTTGGAGAGCACCCTCCGTAATAATAAACAATCATTGGATACTTCTTTGACGCATCAAAATTTGCGGGGAGATAGTAGAAGTTATGAATAGTATCTCCACGCGAGGCTTTGAAGTTCCAATCGATGCATTTAGGTAGTGCTACATCTTTCATCTCTTTTTCGAAGTTGATCTCACCAATTTTATTCATCTTTTGTCCTGCAATACCAAGGTACATTTGGCGCGCAATCTCTCCGCTTTGCCCCGTGACAAGTAGCAAAGGTTTACTACTATTTTCAGCAAAAGAGTATTGTTGAACGTTTGTGATGGGGAGATTTAGTCGTTCTACTTTTTGTGTTTTTGGATTGAGACAAAAAAGTGAAACATTAAATCCATCTTCTGTATTAAAATAAATCTTTCCATCGCCTCTTAACCATTGGTAGTTCTTTACGTTGGGTTTGAAGTTTTTTAGTAGAGGAGTTACTTTTCGGCTTGCAATATCATAAAGATAAAGACGATAGTCAAAAGAGTTTGGGATTTGATCGGGTTTTACTTCACATCCTATCTTGTTAAAGGACCAAGGAGAGGCTTTGACAAGAAGTTGTTGACCATCTGGAGAATAACTAGCAGAAGAGATAAAAGGTTGTTCGCTGATAAGGGTGTCGACTTTTAATGTTTGAACCTCCATCTCCAGAATTGTCTTCGTATCAAAAGGCCTCTTACTGGGCGTCATTTTGTTCCACGCAAAGAGAATTTTCTTACCATCTGATGAGATGTTGTAAAGATTTACACTGCGATCACCAAACGTAAGACGTTGCATTTGTTTTGTCTTTAGGTTGTACATAAATAGGTCTGATCGATCGCGCCAGCCTGGTATGCGGTCATCGGGATCTATGATGCGTTTAGTTCCTTCTAGATCAGTACTACCTTTTTGTTCTTTGTTATAGATGAGGTAGTCCATTGTTGGACTCAAGGTAAAATTGCCTTCTGGAATATTAGTGGCAATAAGTATTTCTTCAGAAGTTTCCAAATTGATACTAAAAAGATTTGTATTCCCTTTCTCATCTTTTCTTGTGGTGTATAGTTTATCTGTCGCTGGAATCCATTGCGGCATCACGAAATCATTGTATTGACGGATGATTTTCTGTGTCTTAGCTTCTTTTATGTAAGTCTTATAGGTGGCACTTCCGTCTTTGCGTGTATGATATATAGAGTAGGAGATATAGTGTCCATTTGGAGAAACAGATGCTCCCCAGTAGTGTGGTCCCAAGAGTATATCTTCTTGACTCCACAGATGTTTTCCTGGAGCGTTTACTTGTAATCCTTTTAGATCTTTACCCTCAATTTGTACAAAGAAAGAGTCTTTATTCGTCTTATTGGTAAGGCACAATAATTCAATAGTTGTATCTCCAGGCTTAAGTCGTAGAGAATTATTCGCTTCTTGACCATTAACATACGTTGT
Organism: Alloprevotella rava; assembly: GCF_014195585.1. Lineage (GTDB taxonomy): Bacteria > Bacteroidota > Bacteroidia > Bacteroidales > Bacteroidaceae > Alloprevotella > Alloprevotella rava. The sequence continues at coordinate 96,259 of NZ_JACICA010000008.1, forward strand.
ATGGTAAGCGAGAGTTCTGACGTTTAGCTTTGCGGAAATAAATCTGTCTGTTCTTAATTTAAAGCGCAGGACACGCATTGTAGGAGCTTCAGCAGCAAGCGCAGCACCTCTATGGATTGTTCCCATAGATTTCTCTTGTAAGAGGGCTGTGTTGTTATTGAAGAACTCTTGTTGATTGAAAGTCTGACCTTTTTGGTTCTTTTCCGATACGATATAAGGAGAGGAAAATGTTACTGGCCCAACCATTTCTGCCTGCTTCACTTCAATGGTGTCTGCAAAGGATGTAAGGGGAGTAGCCAGTAGGAGAGTTGCAAGAAAATGTTTCATATCTTTTGTTCCTTTTGTTCTCGCTGTTCTTCCATTAGTTGGAAGTCTTTTTTGCGTAATTTGAATGAATTGGTAAGATATTTGTCGCGAACTGTTTGATTGCTCGCTAATTCTTCAGGAGTACCGTGGAAGAGAATACGTCCCTCGAATAGCAAATACGCTCTATCTGTGATGCAGAGAGTTTCTTCTACGTTGTGGTCTGTAATAAGAATACCGATATGTTTATCCTTCAGTTTCCAAACAATATACTGAATGTCTTCAACAGCAATTGGATCGACGCCAGCAAAAGGTTCATCAAGCATAATGAATTTTGGGTCGATGGCCAGACAGCGAGCAATCTCTGTTCTGCGCCGCTCACCTCCCGATAATTGATTACCATGATTCTTTCGAACTTTTTGGAGGCGGAATTCAGAAATAAGACTTTCCAATTTTTCTTTTCTGTATTCTAGAGGCTGACCTGTCATTTCCAAAACTGACATGATATTGTCTTCAACGCTCATAGTGCGAAACACACTAGCTTCTTGGGCCAAATAACCAATACCATAACGTGCTCGTTTATAGACAGGATATGTTGTGATATCGTGCTTGTTTAGGTAAATATGCCCTGCGTTCGGAACAACCAATCCCGTAGTCATGTAGAACGATGTCGTTTTACCTGCTCCATTCGGGCCAAGAAGACCTACAATTTCGCCTTGGTGTACTTCAAAAGAGACACCATTAACGACCGTTCGTTTTCCATATTTCTTCACCAAGTGTTCAGAGCGAAGAATCATGCTGTCGTTTTGTGCTAGTTGGTCAAGATCTTTTTGAATATCATTCATATAAAGAAAATTTGTTGCGAAGTTAAAGAAAAATCCCCGTCTTCAGAAAGAAAACGGGGATAATAACATTATAATTTGTGGGTATTTATTCTTCGAAAGATGCTTTTTAGATTTCTGCATCTGCATAGAGGAAACGTTTGATACTACGTTTGGGCGTTTTTTCAAATTCCTCTTGATAAATTTTTATGCCGGAAAGTTGCTCGTAATTATTTACAATGGAGTTCAATTCCTTTCTGTTTTGTTCCATTTGTGCTGCAAGCATTTCATCGTCCAAACCATCTTTTTGCGCTTCTTCGAAATCAGGATAGACTAAACCGTAGAGTTTGTCACCTTTTTGAATTACGATGGATTCGCTTATATAGGGCAGTGTGTTTAGTTTATCCTCAATCTCTTCAGGATAGATGTTTTGTCCGCTTGAGCCAAGTAGCATATTTTTAGAGCGACCGCGGATGTATAAGAAACCATCTGCGTCAAGCACTCCTAAATCACCCGTATGGAACCAACCTTCACTGTCAATGACTGCTTCTGTAGCTTCTTGGTTCTTATAATAGCCCAACATGACGTTAGCACCACGTACCATGATTTCGCCAACAACATTTTCTGAATCAGGACTATCAATCTTTATTTCCATGTGGGGGACAATGCGGCCACAAGACCCTAGTGGTAACTCCTTCCAATCTGCATATGAAATAATAGGGGCGCATTCGGTTGCACCATATCCCACAGTGTAATTAAAACCGATCTTATGGAGTAATTGTTCGATTTCGCTGTTAAAAGCAGCACCACCAATAATAATTTCATAGAAGTTTCCACCGAATGCATTGTATAGCTTTTCGCGGATCCTTTGACGAATCTTATCGCTGATAACAGGCAAGCGAAGTAGCAGTTTCATGCTAGGTGTTTGCAATTGTGGAAGTACAGCTTTACGGATAATCTTTTCGATGATAAGCGGAACACTGATGATTAAATCTGGCTTTACTTCTGCAAAAGCTTGGAAAATAATTTTGGGGGACGGTAGGCGCGTAAGGAAATATATATGTGTGCCACTCAATACTTCATAGAAGAATTCGAAAGACATACCATACATATGTGCCATCGGCAGGATACTAATGATTTTTGAACCTGGTTTAATGATGTGTCCTAAGGCTTTTTCTGCAAAGTCCATATTAGACCACAATGCACGATAGGGAATCAATACACCTTTTGAATTACTAGTTGTTCCGCTAGTGTAATTCAAAATAGCAAGTCGGTTGAGGTCATCGGCAGCTTTATATTTGACGTGTTCTGCACGGAAGTATTTGGGGTATTTTTCACCAAACATCTTGTTGAGCGTTTCACGTGCTTCAGTTAGTGATTCGCTGCGACTTACCAAAAGGCTATAGTCAGGGATATTGATTATACCTTCCAATTTGGGCATCTCGTCTGCATTGATAGTTGGCCATACTTGATCGCCAACAAAGAGCAGTCTAGCATCAGAATGGTTAACTATATCATGAACCTGTGGCGCCTTAAATTCGTGAAGAATGGGGACGGCAACAGCTCCGTATGTTAGAACTGCTAGAAAAGCGCTAGCCCAAGCTGAACTATTGCGTCCGCAAAGAGCTATGTTGTCGCCTGGCTTAATGCCCGCATTTTCAAAAAGGATGTGGAGTTTCTCAATTTTTCTAGCAACATCGTGATATTGTAATGTGCTGCCTTGATAGTCGGTGAAAGCATCTCGATTCCAGTTGTCCTTAATGCTTTTCTCAATAAGTCCAACAAAGTCTTGATATTCAGTCATAGCTGTTTTGTAGAATTAAAACTATTTTTTTTGCTCATTGTGGTAATTTGTGTGCAAAAGTAGTGCTTTTTCTTTATTTATCAATAAAATATGTGGAATAATATAATTTTTAGCTTCTCGAGTCGTTGTTTTTTCTGGCTACAATGAACTTTCAGCAATTTTTATATGAATAAACTTCGGGATTACCTGAAGCATTTAGTCGTTTTGAGAGAAAATTCGATAAAACATTTAATTTATATGAAAAAAGAATAGGAGAATGAGGGAATAATGAAATAATCGATAGAAAAATTTGTTTTGTATACTACATCTTGTAATTTTGCATTCATGAGAAGAATTGTGTTTTTATTATTATTTTGCTTAGCTGCTTTCTATGCAAAGGCTCAAAATGAGGCTTATAGGCAATATATCAATACATTTAAGGGAGTTGCCATTGAGCAGATGCGGCGCTATGGTATTCCTGCTAGTATTACTTTGGCTCAAGGTTTGTTGGAGAGCGGAGCTGGAACTAGTTTTTTAGCAATAACGGCTAACAATCATTTTGGCATCAAGACAGGTGGCACATGGGACGGAGCTTTTGTATTTAAAGATGATGATAAACAAGGAGAACGTTTTAGAAAATATGAGAGTCCGCTACAGAGTTATGAGGATCATTCTTTGTTTTTATCTACGCGAAGTAGATATGCATCTCTTTTTCAGCTTGACAAACTTGATTATCAAGGTTGGGCGAGAGGCTTAAAGACTGCAGGGTATGCTACAAACCCGAAGTATGCTGATAAGTTGATAGGGTTGATTGATTTATACGATTTAACTCAATATGATCGTATGTCTTTTTCTGAACCACCTGTAGTTGTTGCAGATGAAGGCCCCCGTATATTCCCAACTGTAATAACTACAAATTCAACTGTAAGGATTATCCGCCAATGTAATGGGCTTCGCTATGTTGTGGCTAATGCTGATGATAGATTAGAACTCATTTCACAACAAACAGGCGTATCAGAACACCAACTTAAAAAGTTTAATGAATTACCAGGACACTATGTGTTAAAAGCTGGCGATATAATTTTTCTTGATAAGAAAGGCAAGCGTGCTGCAAGTGTATACAAAAATCGTCAGCACAAAGTACAAGCAGGAGAAAGTCTATATTCAATAGCCCAGCGTTATGGGGTTCAGCTGAAGTATCTCTATAAAATGAATAATTTTCCCTATTCTTATCAAGCAAGGGTGGGAGATGAAATTCGTGTGTATTAAGGTGGATTTTTTATGGAGTAATTCTTGTAGATTAAAATGTACTCAGAATACTACTCTCTCAAGGTCTACGGATTAGTAAATACATTGGAAATAAAAGATAATTTAACAAGACGGAGTGTAACTTTTATATAGTTCTCGCGTCTCCTTTTTAGATAAGAAAAGAATAAATAATAGCAAAATTATGAAGAAGTCGCTTCTATTTTTATCATTTGCCTGCATAGGTGTCATAGGCGGCTATGCACAAGACGATGTCTACTTTGTGCCTAATGGGCAAGAAACAAATGAGAATGAGTCGAACTCTTCCTACCAAAGAATAGAGAAAGACAATAATTCTACATGGTATGAAGGCCGTAGAAGTAAGCGTAGTGTGGACGAATATAATCGCCGTGGACCTAGATCTAAATCTTCCGACTCGGCTTATTATGGTAGTGAAGACTACGATCCAGATGGAGAGTATACAGCACGTATAGTTCGTTTCCATTCACCACGCATGGTAATAGTGGCAAGTCCTTACTATTGGGATTTCTATGATAGCTATCTATACGATCCTTGGTTCTCTTCTTCTTGGTATTGGAACTCGCGCTGGGGATGGAGTGGCCGTTATGGTTGGTATGATCCTTGGTCTTCTTGGACTTGGGGTGGTTACTATAATCCTTATAATCCGTATTGGGGTTGGAGCTATTCCTACTGGGGCTGGGGGAATCCTTATTGGAACTACTACACCTGGAATTCTGGTCTACGAGGCTGGCGCGACACAAATCGCGGAGGCTGGGGGGGGCGTCGAGATTTTGATGCTCGCAAAACATCTGCTTCTGTGAGTGGCTCGCGTGGTAGTTTTGCAGGACGCCGAACAGGTTTCGAGGGAACTACGATGAGCAACAATCGCAGTTTTGGAAATCGTTCTAATGCCTCTTCCAATAATCGTTCCTTTGGTAATCGTTCATTCGAAAGTCAGCAGCAACCACAGCGCCAGTCTGTTCCACGTATGGAAACTTCTCCCAATCGAAGCTTTGGACAACCAGCAGGTGGATCCTTTGGTGGCGGTCGCAGTTTTGGGAATAGCAGTGGCGGTTTCTCTACTGGTGGCGGAGGTAGCGTAGGTGGTAGTGGCGGAGGCCGTACTTTTGGCCGCTAATGAGTTTAGGTAACAATCAATGTTGCTTAGTTTACTAAAAAGATAATTAATGATGAAAAGAACACATTTGCTTTTGGTAGCGCTTGTTTTAGTGCTTCCGTTGAGCGCGCAGGATATCTACAAGGTTGAGAGCTTCTCTAGTGAAGATCTTAATGGAACAGCACGTTATGTTGGTATGGGTGGAGCTATGAATGCTCTGGGAGCAGAAATTTCTACTATGAGTGTGAACCCTGCAGGTATAGGTCTTTATCGTCGTAGTGATTTCTCTATGACAGGAAGTCTGTTGATGGAAAAAGACGCAAAACGTTTCAACGATATAGGTAGAAGTCGAGCAAGTTTTGACCAGATAGGTTTTGTTTGGTCTACTCCAACTCGAGGCAATAGCTTGAAGTTTATGAATTTTGGTTTCAACTATCGTAAGAGCCGGAATCTGAAAAATTATATCGGAATCGAGAATATTTCTACAAATGGTGCTTCGCAAGCTATAAGTGCTGCTAATCTCGGATATATGTATGGAGGGGACTATTATACGCAAAATACTAACGGTTCTCTTTCTTTCAAAATGCCATTGACGGATGCGGCTTATAATTCCTATATGTTGGAACCTACTTTTAAAGCAGGGTCAACAACAGCTGTAGATTCCTGGAATCCGACAAATGCTAATGTATATAATTACTATCGTGAGCAACACGGCGGTATTCATGAATTCGATTTCAATCTAAGCTTTAATTTCAATAATAGCTTATATGCAGGTCTCACTATGGGAGTGTACGATGTAGATTGGAATAGTCATCTTTTTTACAACGAAGGTATTGCTGACGGGGCTGGTAAGATGCATGATTATTTCATGAGTAATGATGAAACAATTAATGGCAATGGTTTCGATTTGAAACTGGGTGTTATATTCCGCCCTATAAAGAATTCTCCGTTCCGTATAGGTATGGCATTCTCTACTCCTACATGGTATAACTTGACAGGTAATAACATCGTATTGATGAACTCTCCTTTTGTTGCAGTGGGAAGTACTAAGACGGAGACACAGGCAGGATACCGCACAGGTGACTTTGACTATAAGATTCGCACCCCATGGAAGTTGAATGTGAGTATGGCAACAACTATTGCCAATCGTTTGGCTTTGGATGCAGAATATGAATATAAGCATTTACCTGCTGCAAGTGTACGCTTTGCTAGTTATAATCCCGATATTTACGGAGGTTCTTGGAGCAGTAGTTATCGTGATGCAGCGATCGACAATCAGATTGACACATGGTTGCGTGGACAACACACGTTGCGCTTAGGTGCAGAACTGTGCTTAGATGCTAATTTTTCAACTCGCGTAGGTTATAACTATGTTAGTAGTCCTTTCAATGATGGCGCATTCTTAAATCTTTACCCTAATGCAGGTACTTCCTATAAGGATAGCGAGTCCTTGCTCAATGCTACGGGTACGGACTATGTGAATATAGGAGGGACAAATCGTTTTACTTTGGGGGTTGGATACCATAAGAAGAATTTCTATGCAGATCTTGCTTATCAATATCAGCAGCGCAATATGACAGTTTATCCGTTCCACGATACAATGGAATATACCTCTGACTCGCAGATTGCAGCAGACCATGGTGTTCAAGGTCAGAAATTGAAGAATGTTCAAAATCGCTTAATGCTTACTGTTGGATGGAAGTTCTAAACAAATAAGAAGAAACATCTTTCTGGAGTTTCTCTTATTTCAAATAAGTTGGTAGTCACAATTCTTTTAAAGAAATGTGGCTACTTTTTTTGATTTGTATCTCCTGTTGATACGACTGCTTATTGTTTATAATGCATTGAAATATAGAACGATATATGAGTAAAAATATCTTTATTGTAGTTCAGAATATCCTTATTAAGTCAGTAGATACAATAAGGCTATCCGCTGACTCCCTTATCTATTTGTATCAAGGACATAAGGTGTATCGTCCTTTAGGACAATAATTCCACAGTGAATAAGAGGGGTTGCCTGTAGCCATTGAAAATAGAGGTGATTGCTGGGATATAGAGACGTGGAGGATTACTTCACCTTCTTGCACTTTGAGATGCTATATTAAGGTATAAATATCTACAATAGCAGTAAAGTTCCCATAAACAAGAAAAAACTGTTTATACTGTTATTTTCATGACTTTAAAGTTGTTCAACCTTAAAATTCGCAGCAAGGAGTTTAATGCGTTTCTCTGTCTCTTCAGTTACAGGAACGAGTGGTAGCCGGAGTATATTTTCTGCCTTATCTAGAGTTTTTAGGAGGCATTTAATTCCTGAAGGATTTCCATTTATACTCATTAGTTTATAAAATTCGTTGAACTTGCGGTGAAGTTTCAAAGCCTCCGTATATTCCCCTTTTTGTGTATGGTGAATCATATCGCCAAACTCTTTTGGGTAGGCATTGCCTATAACAGAGATGACACCTTTCGCTCCAACAGTCATTAGCTCGAAGGTTATAGAATCGTCGCCACTTAGTACGTCGAATCCTTCTGGAGCATTGTCAACGATGTCTTCAATCTGATCAATCTTTCCACTTGCTTCCTTGATGGCAACAACATTTTCACAATCTTGTGCAATACGAAGTGTGGTTTGCGCGGTAAGATTAACACCCGTTCTGCCAGGAACGTTGTATAGAACAATGGGGAGCGGACTTGCTTCACTTATGGCTTTGAAATGCTGATAAAGTCCTTCTTGTGTTGGCTTATTATAGAACGGACAGACAACAAGAATACCATCAAATCCAGAAAGTTCTTCAGTCTTTAAGAAGTGGCAAACTTCAGCTGTATTATTGGTACCACATCCAAGGAGAAGGGGTATGTCTTTTCCTGCAGTTCCTTGCACAGTTTTTCTAATAGCAATTTTTTCTGTGTCACTAAGAGTTGGTGTTTCGGCTGTTGTTCCTAGTACGCAGAGGAAGTCTGCGCCCGATGCAAGTTGATCAAGCACAAGAGTGCGAAGTGTGTTCAACTCAACATGACCTTCTTTGTCGAATGGTGTAGCAACGGCTATGCCAAAGCCGCGGAAGGGATTATGTCTCATAATATGGCTCTTTCTATGAATTTATGTATTTGCAAAAGTGTGATGTGTATGAAGCTCTTTATGGATTTTTCCTAATGATTTTTAAGAATTCTTCTTCTGTAATTAGTGGTATATTAAGAGTTTCTGCCTTCTGGCGTTTACTGGCTCCCATTTTTTCTCCCATTAGTACAAAAGCTGTGTTTTTTGAAATGCTGCTAGCGTTTTTACCGCCATGATTTTCGATAATCGTTTTGTATTCTTCTCGCGAATGAGTGCTAAATGTGCCGCTTATCACAATGGTTTTGCCTTTAAGCTCTTCGCCCAACGACTCTCTCTTCTTAATAGCCATTTGGACGCCATTGCTTTGGAGTCGTTCTATTGTTTCTTTATTGCGTGATTCTTTGAACCATGCAACAACACTTTGAGCTATCACTGGTCCTATTCCTTCTACTTGTAGCATATCCTCCAATGTGGCAGATTCTATAGAATTGATGTTGTTAAAATGCCGAGCGATGGTTTGGGCAACTACTTTTCCGACGAAACGGATACCTAAAGCAAAAAGAACTCGCTCAAAGGGTTGTTGTTTGCTTTTTTCAATAGCTCCAATAATTTTTTGTGCGGAAATAAGTCGACCTTTATCTGCGCCTGCAAGGTCACTAATTGTGAGTTTATATAAGTCTGCCACAGTTCTAATAAGACCTCGTTCAAAATAGTCATCAATAGTTTCTGGTCCCAATGAATCTATGTTCATTGCATCGCGACTTATGTAATGCTCAATCTTACCTTTTAGTTGTGGAGGACAAGCCGTATCGTTGGGACAATAGTAGGCTGCTTCACCTTCATAGCGAACGAGTGTCGTACCACACTCTGGGCAGGTGGCAGCAAAGCAAACTTTCTGTCCAAGGTCTGAAGTGCGTACTGATTTATCCACATCAACAATTTGGGGGATAATTTCACCAGCTTTTTCAACATACACATAGTCGCCTATGTGTAGGTCAAGTTTAGAAATAATATCTGCATTATGAAGAGAGGCCCTTTTAACTATTGTTCCTGCTAATTGGACAGGCTCCATAACAGCCACGGGAGTGACAGCTCCTGTTCGGCCTACTTGGTAGGTTACTTCTGTGAGTTTTGTGCGTGCTTTTTCTGCTCTAAACTTATAGGCTATAGCCCACCTTGGTGATTTGGCCGTGAATCCTAATTGTTGTTGTTGCTTGAGAGAATCAACTTTTAGGACAATACCATCTGTTGCTACTGGAAGGTTTTTACGTTCAATATCCCAATAGTCTATGAAGTCATAGATTTCTTCTAAAGAATGCGCAAGTTTTGTATGCTTCGAAACTTTAAATCCCCATTCTGCCGCCATTTTCATATTAGCATAATGGCTTGTTGTTGGAATTTCTGGGCCTAATAGATAATAAAGATAGGCGTCAAGTTTGCGTTTAGCTACCGTTCTAGAGTTTTTACTTTTGAGTGTTCCAGAGGCAGCATTACGTGGATTTGCAAAAAGTGGTTCTTCATTTTTTGCACGCTCTTCATTGAGTGCTTCAAAGCTCATCCAAGGCATGAGAATTTCCCCTCTAATTTCAAATTCTTCGGGATAGTTTACATCATGGGAGAGTTGAAGGGGGATACTTTGTATTGTGCGCACGTTGTCGGTGACATCATCTCCTTGAATTCCATCGCCGCGGGTAACACCTCGGATCAGTTGTCCTTTTTCATACCATAGAGAGATGCTAAGCCCATCAAACTTTAGTTCGCAACAGATTTCAAAGGGTTCTCCATTAAGGCTAGTACTTACTCTGTTATAGAACTCGGCCACTTCTCCACGATTGTACGTGTTTCCTAGGGAAAGCATAGGGTAGCGGTGAGCCACTTGCTTGAAATCGTGGTTTAGGTCAGAGCCTACGCGCTGAGTAGGGGAGTTAGCATCAAACAAGTCTGTATGCCGAGCCTCTAATTCTTGAAGCTCATGCATAAAACGATCGAATGTCTCATCGTCAATCTCAGGAGAGTTTTTGACGTAGTATAAATAATTATGTCGATGCAGCTCCTTACGGAGGAAAGCAATTCTTTCTTCTTCACTCATAACAAAGGCAAAAATACGGAAAACTGGGAAAAAAGAAGTACTTTTGCAAGTAAAATAATAAGAAGAGGAAGATGCGTATAGATATTATTACGGTATTACCAGAGATGCTTTCAGGATTTGTTAATACCTCCATCTTAGCTCGTGCTCAGAAGAAGGGCTTGGCAGAGATTTATATACATGATTTGCGTGATTATACAAAGGATAAGCATCGCCGTGTAGATGATTATCCTTATGGAGGGTTTGCCGGCATGGTAATGCAGTGTCAGCCTATAGATGATTGTATTTCTGCGCTGAAAAAAGAGCGTGGTTACGATGAGGTTATTTTTACTACGCCCGATGGTGAGACTTTTGACCAGCCCATGGCCAATAAACTTAGTCTTCACCAGAATCTCATCGTATTGTGTGGACATTATAAAGGAATAGACCACCGCATTCGTGAGCATCTTATTACAAAAGAAATTTCTATTGGTGACTACGTATTAACAGGTGGAGAGATAGCTGCGGCTGCCATTGTAGATGCTGTCGTACGTCTTATTCCAGGGAGTATCTCAGACGAACAAAGTGCATTGAGCGATTCTTTTCAAGATAACCTTCTCTCTGCTCCTGTTTACACGCGCCCAAGTAACTATAAAGGCTGGGAAGTTCCTGAAATTCTTTTGAGTGGTAATGACGCTAAAATTAAGGAATGGGAAATGCAGCAAAGTTATGAACGAACGCTCAAACTTCGTCCTGATTTATTGCATAAAGATTGAATTCATATAAATAGTAAAGGCGCACATTTTTCTTATGTGCGCCTTTACTATTTATATAAACTTATCGGGATTCGATAAGTGGTTTTTATTGATTACTTCTTATATTGCTTGTTAAGACCTTCAATAACTTCGTCTGTAATATTCAGTGAAGGCTCAGCATAGAGAATATTGGATGTTGCTGCACTGTTTGTGAGAATCATAGCGTAGCGGCCGTCTTTATTATACTCTTTCAAGTACTCTTTCACGCGGCGGTGGAATTCTTCGTAGTACTCACTTGTTGCTTTCTCCATTGCCGCAGAGTATTGCTGTTGGTGCTGCATGTACGTTTGTTGCTTCTGCTGACCACTAGCCATTGCACGCTTGTATTCCTCTTCGCTTTTGTAAACACCTTTCTGTGCATTACGCTGGACTGTAGAAGCTAAATTTGTAAGCGCGTTTTCTTCTGACTGAAGCTTCTGCTGGTAAGAAGTCTGCTTTTGCTTTAGAGCTTCTGTTTGGTCAATACAATATTGGTATTTCGTAGCAAAGCTATCCAATTCCACATAGGCAATGTTGCCTCCTTTTGTTTCTTGAGTCGAAACCTTTGCGAGACCATTTTCTTTGGGCTGGGTACTTTTGTTTTTGTTGTTACAGCTGGTTGCCATCAGTGTGAGAGCAGCCAACATTAAAGTTGCATATTTCATTACTGTTATTATTTTGATTTCTCTGATACTGCGAATCTGTTATGACTACGCTCTTTCTTTTCCATATCTCGGTAGCAAGTGATACCTTGGTCGTTCATTGCCTTGTTTCCTTCTATATGTGTGTGAACAAATTGCTTACCAAGCAATAATCTGACACCAAGAAGTAAGATACTAATGGCTACTATCAATATCAATATCAATAGTGTTTTTATCATCTGGTACTCTTTTTATTTAAGCCGCAAAGTTACGCTAAAAGTGGAATAATCTCTAATATTTAATGATTTTTTATTATTTCTCTGCGTCAGAAGTCTTGAACATTTGAAATAGTTCCTAAATTTGCATTATACTCAATTTATAAAAACAACTTATGGAAAATAAAGATTTACAACCGAGAGTGGTCTTCGATTGTTTTGCGATGGTGAATAAAGTACCTCGTCCTTCTAAGCACGAAGAAAAAATGGCTGAATTCCTTTTGAATTTTGGTAAGGAATTGGGTTTAGAAACAAAAATAGATGAGACAGGGAATGTTTCTATCTTTAAGCCTGCCACTCCAGGGTATGAGAATCGCGCTACTGTTGTACTGCAAAGCCATATGGATATGGTTTGCGAGAAAAATGCAGATGTAGATTTTGACTTTAAGAATGATGCCATTCAAACTTATGTTGATGGAGAATGGCTGAAGGCTAAAGGAACTACGCTGGGCGCTGATGATGGTATTGGCGTTGCTATGGAAATGGCGCTACTACAATCCTCGGAAATAGAGCATGGTCCTATCCAGTGTATATTTACACGTGATGAAGAGACTGGTCTTTCTGGTGCTTTTGGTATGAAGTCCGACTTTATGGAAGGCGACTACCTTATCAATCTTGACTCTGAGGACGAAGGACAAATCTTTGTGAGTTGTGCTGGTGGTGCCAATACTATTGCTGCTTTCCCCTTCACTAAGGAAGCTCTTCCCGCGGGCTTTGATACGTTCCGTGTCCTAGTTAAGGGACTGATGGGGGGGCACTCTGGTGACGATATCAATAAGAAGCGTGCAAATGCTAATAAATTGTTGCTGCGTTTCCTTTGCGATGAAATGGAGAAAACAGATCTCCGTCTTGTAGATATTCAAGCTGGTGGTCTTCATAATGCCATCCCACGTGAGGCTGAAGCCATTTGCGCTGTTCCCTCTTCTTTTAGCAAACAGTTGCAAGAGGATTTGGCGGTGTTCCAAGATGAGATAAAACATGAATTCTCTGAGACGGAAAAAACGATAATGGCTGCTATCACTTCTGAAGCTGCTGCTGAAATGGCTCAAGCTCCAGCCGAAAGTCGCAAGATGTTATTGGCATTACGTGCTGTTCACAACGGAGTTTTTGCAATGAGCCAAACCATTGACAACTTTGTAGAGACAAGTTCAAACCTTGCCAGCATCCGCTTGATGACTCCTGAACAAATTGCTGCAAATCCTGAATTGGCTTTCTTTGCAGCATCGCAGAAAGAACCTGCTGTAGTGGTCATCACAAGCCAGCGTTCTAGCATTGAGAGCAATCGTCGCAATATGAGCGCTATGGTTCGTGCTGCTTTCGAGTTGGGAGGTGCACAAAATATCAAGACTGGTGACGGCTATCCAGGCTGGACAACTAATCCGAGCAGTATTCTCGTGAAGATGGCTGTTGAAGCCTATAAAGAACTCTTCAACAAAGAACCTCAAGTATTAGGTATCCATGCTGGTTTAGAGTGTGGCTTGTTCAGCGTGAAGTATCCTCACATGGATATGATAAGCTTTGGCCCAACTCTTCGCGGTGTGCATAGTCCCGATGAACGCTTGCTCATTCCTACTGTTCTTATGGTTTGGGATCACCTTTGTTTACTTTTGAAGCGAATCCCAGAAGCTAGTAAGTAAGCTCTTTATATAAGCAGATTTTTAGTTCAGAAATTAACTAAAAATCTGTTTTTTGTAATTCTACAGTTTCTTATATACTTTTATACAATTTTCTCTCTTAAGTTATGATGTTTAATACTTCTAAGAGTGTTGTATGGAATATCTCTAATTCAGGATTATTCTTGGTTCATCCCCGAATTGCGTTGGTGTTATCCTTAAGTCCCATTAAAAGCAGCTTAAAATAGAGTTGATCTCTATATCCATATGCTCTTCTTTTCATCACCTTGATTTTATTATTGATTCCCTCCAGCATTGCATTAGTAACCGGTGCATCGTACCACGCCAAAATTCCACTACGTTTAGCCTTTATTGTATTGGCAACTTTTATGAAAGGAGTTAGTTTAGTTTCTTTCGCTCTTTC
>NZ_JACICA010000009.1 GCF_014195585.1 Alloprevotella rava
TTTGCAACAAGCAAAGTAACAAAAGAGGCTGGAATCCTACAAGAGGGTTTCAGCCTTATTTTTTTGCCGTGTAAAACTTTTACCGGACAGCAATATTTTCAAATAGAATAAGGAAAAAACAGCTTTTAAACTCATTTATCGGTACCGTCCCCAAAAGTGTGTAAGCTCCCAAGTTCTTATATTTGTAGTGAACTTAAAACTCAAACAAAGAACAATGAAGCTTACAACAGAACAAAGATCGGAATTACTTTCTGAAATGGCCTCCAGTGAGGCTGGATTTAATGAGTTATTTCGCGTACTTTTGGAGAGTTTTTCCAAGCAGGAGCGCGCCCTCTTTCTCGAGGAACATAAGGGTGAACAAGCCAATGGCTTCCGTCCTCGGCGTTGGCGGGGTCATGGTTGGAGTTTTCAACTTCGCATCCCTCGCACGCGCTCCAATGCATTTCAACCCATCATTCTTGGTATTTTATCCTCTCAGGAGAGTGAGCGTACACAGCTTTTTTACGAGTTGTATTCTCGTGGACTTTCCTGTGAAGATGGTAATGTCCGATTTTTGTAATCGTGTAAGTTCCATTATTACTTTCTTTTTGTTTTGTCAACTACAGAGATAAGAATAAAGGGGCTTACACACTTTTTTAGGGCAGTATCCAGCTGATAGGCTTATTGTATCAGCTGACATAATAAGGATATTTTGAAATACAATAAGGATTTTTAGCACGCTTTATTATGTGCAGTATGATATTTCATAAGACCATCTAAAGGTGTTCTATATATTCGACCGATACGATATCCTAATGATTTTGCTACTTCCTGAAGTTCTATCCTTAGAAAGAAAGCTATACTCCCAACAAAGTTTATCGGAAGATTGGGACGATGATATTGATCTACATTTCTTCTAAAGAAACACTCGAACTCGTAAATTATAAACTTATGTATATCAGGATTATTCCGATTTTCTCCTATAAACAAAGCAAAAGTGGCTAAAAAACGATTAGGAAAAGGTTCTCTATATACTCTTTGGATAATTTGATCGGGAGTTAGTTGGTATTTTTCAAAAAATAAGGTAGATATTTTATCTGGCATTTGGTGCTTTAGAATGTCAGCAACAAGATGCTTTCCCATAACTGCTCCACTGCCTTCATCGCCCAATATATAACCTAATGGAGATACGTTTTCTACGATGTTCTTGCCATCATAAAGGCAACTATTAGAACCTGTCCCTAATATACAAGCAATGCCAGACTCGTTGCCACACACACTGCGAGCTGCTCCAAGTAAGTCTGATTCCACTTGAATATTAGCCGTAGGAAAAACACGTTTTATTGCAGATTTTACAATAGCTGATTGTTCACCTCGGCAGCCTGCCCCATAAAAATAAATAGCTTCTACACACTCTGGCAGCTGGGGTAATTCCTTGGTTAATATGATTACTATTTCTAATTCATTCAGCATAAAAGGATTGATTCCTTGCGTGCTGAATCTAGAGAATTCTTTATTGCCTTTTAGCAACAACCAATCTGTCTTAGTACTGCCACTGTCTGCAATCAGAACTATGTTAGTATTATTTTCCATCATTGGATAAATTGACTATTAACTCATCGTTAAAACCACCAATAAACAAATTATTTCTATAGTTTTCAAATTTGCTTGAACCATGAGAGAAAGAAATGGTATTCCCTAGTTTGTCCAAAGCATAAAGCACTTTTCCAACAGTGAGTAAAGATAGATCTGCTGCTGGAATGTATCCCTGATTGGAAGAATTAATTAGCAATACTTGGGCTGAAACTAATTTATCCAAAGAGGCTTCAAGAATGAATGTTGGAACTCGAAACGTCTCCTGAAGTTCTGCTATTTTTGGCGCAGTATTCCCTCGTTTAAATCTCTGAAAAACAAATATACAGATAGAAATACTTAAATTATCTAATGAAGTATTATTCCAATTCCTATTCCGGCCATAGGCATATTCTCCTATATGTTGATCTGCATAACTTAAAGCCGTACCATAAAGAATAATATACCAAAGAATGCGTATCCAAATCATGATGAGCGGTAGTGCTGCCAATGAACCATAAACAGCATTGTAGCTTGTCATCATCATTTGCAAATAGAAGTATCCATATACACTGCATTGTATGAGAATCCCCACTGGTAAGCCAGCAATGAATGCACTGCGTAAACGTACACTGGTGTTAGGCATAAAGCTATAGAGTAGCGTAAAGAAGAGTATCATAAGAATATATGGTACACTCCAAAGTAATGGCACCTGCTTGATGAAAGGTATATATCCTATTACGGACTCTAAAGAATTACTCAAGAAAATAGATAGTCCAGAACTAATAATCAAGAAGATAGCAAGAAAAATAGCTGCAAATATATAATCTTTTATTTGTGCAAAGATGCTTCGTTCTTCCTTTATTTGCCATATCTGGTTGAAGGTTGTTTCTATACCGCTCATTAAAGACCAAATCGTATAGAGTAGCATTAAAATACCCACACCTACAAAGACACCCTGCTGAGCATTCAACAAATAGCGATTTGCAAAAGTTAAGAGAGTATCAACGACTTGAGGTTGAGAAGAAAAAGCTGCATGTATTTGACTATCAATGTAATTATCTAAACCAAAGCCTTTAGCAATTGCAAAAATAAGGGCTAAAACAGGAACTAAAGCTAATATGAAAACATAGGTAAGTGCACCTGCACGAAAAGTCATACGCTCGTTCCAAAAGATACGCCCTGCCAATAACAAGCGTTGGAGCAGAGCTTGCCAATAATGCTGAAGATGCGGAAAGGACGCAAGCCATTGACCTTGCACCAGTCTGTTCTCAAAATCTTTCAAAGTCACAATAATTTATTAAGATGTAGATTGGTTTGGGCCGCTAAATTACGAATAAATTTGTAAGTTTGCATTCAAATCTCATAGAACATGCGACACTTGTGTTATTTCATACTTTTGGCACTATCTATATTCCAGCCACTTAAAAGTCAAAATCTTAATTTTAATCGTACACTCCGTGCAGATTTTATATTTTCTGGCAATGTTGACAAACAAGATATTTCTATTGAAGAACTCAGTTCTTTCAATGGGTGGGCAGGACGTCGTGGCCATTTAGACGAGGTGCCTATGCGCGGGAATGGCCAATTATGTTTGCAAGATGCGCGGACAAAAAAAGTTTTGTATCGACATTCTTTTTCAACGTTATTTCAAGAATGGCTGACGACTGAAGAAGCTAAAAAAGTAAATAAAGCTTTTCAAAACGTATTCTTAATGCCAATGCCAACAGATTCAGCCTTACTCAGCATCGAGCTATACGATACACACTCTAAAGTTGCATCAACTTTTTTTATGGGCATCCATCCCAAAGATATCCTTATTCGCTCCCTTGATGGTTTGCAAACGGCTCCTTATAAGTATCTCTGGAAAGCTGGTACTTCAGACAATAATATAGATGTTGCTATTGTGGCAGAAGGATATACAGAAGCAGAAAAGCATAGTTTTTATGCCGATGCCATTATAGCGATGGAATCGTTGTTTTCACATGAACCATTCAAAAGCAGAAAAGATTGCTTTAATATTGTAGCTGTAGCTTTGCCTTCACAAAATAGCGGTATTAGCATTCCCCAACAAGGACTATGGAAGCAAACAGCCCTATCTAGTCATTTTGATACTTTTTATTCTGATCGCTATTTAACAACATTGAATCTGCGCAAACTTAATGATGCCTTACAAGGTATCCCCTACGAGCATATTATTATTTTAGCCAATACGGATAATTATGGTGGGGGCGGTATTTATAACTCCTATACACTGACTACTGCAAAACACAATGCCTTTCGTCCTGTTATTGTGCATGAGTTTGGACATAGCTTTGGAGGTCTAGCAGATGAGTATTATAATGATACGCAATTCTCTGATACATATAATGCAGCAACAGAGCCGTGGGAAGCAAATATCACAACTCATCCTAAAGATTCTAAATGGAAGGATGTACGCGGAGCAAAGATGTATGAGGGCGCAGGTTATCAAGCTAAAAATGTATACAGAGGCTTTGAAAATTGCCGAATGAAAACAAATGAACATCCTGAATTTTGTGGCGTTTGTCAACGTGCGCTGAATCAACTTATAGACTTTTACACGAAATAGGAATCATGGCAAAGAAGCAAACAACTCGAAAGACTGCCAATAAAAATAAAACAAAAGATAGTAATGTTAATATCAAGTCGGTCTTCAGCCCTGAAGGCGGATGGAAAGAACTACTGTGTGGAGAAAAGCTAAAATTTATCTTAGGTTTGATTACCTTTGCGTTAGCTTTGTATATGTTACTATGTTTCACTTCATTTTTCTATACAGCAAGTGTTGATCAGACACAACTAGAGAATAATATAGGCAATCAACTGTTTGTTAACTATGGAGGAAAGCTAGGTGCATATATCGCCAACTATTTTTTTAATGAGGCCTTTGGCGTGTGTTCCTATTTCTTACCCATATTCATGATTGGATTAAGTCTGAAGTTCATGGATACGTATGGAATTCGCCTTCGTAAATGGTTTGTAAATTGTTCTGTTCTGATGATTTGGGGATCTGTTGTACTAACTCTTCTTTCTTCTAAAGAATTTCTTAATGTTTTCCCTGCAAAACTTATGAAAATTCCTTTCCAACCAGACTGGGGAGGAGGACATGGCCATCTTGTTAGTCAATATCTTACAAACAACATTGGATTGATTGGAACCGTCATTCTGATGATAGTGACTGGTATTCTCTATTTGATTTACTTCTCAGGACAGACTATAGAATTTATCCGCATACTTTTTAATCCATCTAAATATAGAGCAGAGCATTCTGTGACGAATGGTACAGAAGAAGAAAGTGATAAGGGTAGCAAAGAAGATGACGAGGATTACACTGAAGAGCTGAATGATGAAGACTCTAATGATGAATTAGAGGAACTGCATAGCGAAGAAGACATTATATCTAATTCTGAAGATGATGCAAAAGACCTACTGAATCTTACAGAAGAAAATCTGACGGATGAAGAAAATAGTGACGCTGCTACTACGATAGATTTAGGTGATTCAGAAACGGAAGTGGCTCCTAATGACATTATACCCTCTCTTACGGTTTCATCTACAGTAGAGACAGATATCAATGAAGAGTTGGAGATAACAAAGGCTGACGAGCCAGAGAAAGGTGCTAGCACTAAGACAGTTGCCTCTCCACTAGAAGTACTAGGTCCGTATGATCCACGTAAGGACTTAGAACATTATAAGTTCCCCACTCTCTCCTTGTTGAAGAAGTATGAGAATGAAGGTCCAAGTATCGATATGGAGGAACAAAAAAGTAACAAGGATCGTATCGTCACAGTTCTTCATGATTTTGGAGTAGAAATTACTAATATCAAAGCAACGATTGGTCCGACAATCACGCTTTATGAAGTTACGCCCGCCCCAGGTATACGCATCAGTAAGATTCGTAATTTGGGAGATGATATAGCCCTTAATCTTTCAGCAGAAGGAGTTCGTATTATTGCTCCTATGCCAGGGAAAGGTACAATCGGTATTGAGGTTCCAAACCGCAATAAGAAGATTGTTTCAATGGAAAGTATCTTGAACACTAAGAAGTTCAAGGAAGCCAACTTTGCTCTCCCGATTGCGCTTGGTAAAACTATTACGAACGATGTATACATGGTGGATTTAGCCAAGATGCCTCACTTGCTGGTTGCTGGTGCTACAGGACAAGGAAAGTCTGTTGGTTTGAACGCTATCGTCACTTCATTGCTCTACAAGAAGCATCCTGCTGAATTAAAGTTCGTTATCATTGACCCTAAGAAGGTAGAGTTTAGCATTTATGCACCCATAGAGAAGCATTTCTTAGCTAAGGTTCCAGACAATGAAGAACCTATTATCACTGATGTAAGGAAAGTTATTGAAACTCTCAAGAGTCTTTGCGTTGTAATGGATCATCGTTATGACCTACTAAAGAAAGCGCGAGTTCGCAATATTAAAGAGTACAATGAGAAGTTTATCAACCGTGAGCTGAATCCTGCTAATGGGCATGAATTCATGCCATACATTGTCATTATTATTGATGAGTTCGGTGATTTGATTATGACTGCAGGCAAGGAGGTAGAACTTCCGATTGCACGTATTGCTCAATTAGCGCGTGCGGTAGGAATGCACATGATTATTGCTACACAGCGTCCGACAACAAATATCATCACTGGTACAATCAAAGCAAACTTCCCTGCACGTATGGCCTTTAAGGTATCTTCTGGTATCGACTCTAAGACGATCTTAGATCGCACAGGTGCTCAGCAACTTATTGGTCGTGGCGATATGCTCTTCTTGAGTGGTAACGAACCAGTACGCGTGCAATGTGCCTTTGTTGACACTCCTGAGGTAGAACGAATCAATGAGTTCATCACAACTCAGCAAGGTTATATTTCAGCCTTTAAACTTCCAGAAGTTGCAGAAGAAAGTGATGGAGATGGAGCAGGGAGTCGTGATGATAGTGGACAACGTGACTCAATGTTTGAGGAGGTTGCGCGCTATATAGTTATGAACCAAGCTGGTTCTACTTCACTCATTCAGCGCAAGTTCTCCATAGGCTATAACCGTGCAGGTCGTCTGATGGATCAGTTAGAGAATGCAGGTATTGTAGGGCCTGCAAGAGGAGCAAAGCCACGAGAAGTCCTCGTGCAAGATGAATTCCAACTTGATCAAATGCTGGGTATTTAAGACTATAAATATTAGAAATAAAAATACAATGGTATGAAGAAAACACTTTCTACTTTACTTTTATCCTTTGCGCTATTGCCCTGTTTTGCGCAGAGTGCTAGTCAAATTCTCAATCAAGTGGCTGCTAAGTTACAAAATACAGGCGTTAAGGCTTCTTTTGAGGCTACCACCTTCAAAGGACTTAATCCTAATGGCACAGTTCTTGGTACTATTCAAGTAGAGGGAAATAAGTTTAAGATTCAGTCAAATAGTATGACAACTTGGTTCAATGGTACGACACAATGGACCATGATGTCAGGAAGTGACGAAGTGAATGTAAGCACTCCTACTGAGGCAGAGATTCAGAAGATGAATCCTACGGCATTTATTAACCTCTATCGTGACAACTGCAACTATTACATGGAATCAGACACCTACGATGGAAAGATGTGCCGTAAGATAACGGTAGTGCCTAAGGCACGCGCTTCTTTTCAGCGTCTAGTTGTACTAGTCGATGCTAATGGCAATCTTATGAATGTTCGATTGAAGGATGCGAAAGGCAACTGGATGCGCTTCCGCATTAGTCAGCTTCAGACAGGTGTTAAGCTTAGTAAGAGCACATTTGAATTTAGTAAGAAAGACTACCCAAAAGTGGCAGTAATAGACTTACGATAAACATTAAATATATAAATTATGGAAACTATACGTTGCCTAATTTTAGGTTCTGGTCCTGCTGGCTATACTGCTGGCATTTACGCTGGACGTGCAGGATTAAATCCTGTTATCTACGAAGGTTTGCAGCCTGGTGGACAGCTCACAACTACAAGTGAGGTAGAGAACTTTCCAGGCTTTCCTGAAGGTGTTGAAGCGTATGATTTGATGGATAATATGCGTCAGCAAGCAGAGCGTTATGGCGCTAAGATTCGTTCTAATATAGCTACTAAGGTAAATTTAGATAAAGCCCCCTACTCTGTTACATTTGATGATGGTTGTGAGATATTATGCCACACGCTGATCATAGCAACAGGAGCTGCTGCTAAATATCTTGGCTTAGCCGATGAAGAAACCTATAAGGGACACGGCGTTAGTGCTTGTGCCACCTGTGATGGTTTCTTCTATCGTAAGAAAACTGTAGCTGTTGTAGGTGGTGGCGATACCGCCTGTGAAGAAGCAAGTTATTTAGCTGGTTTAGCAGATAAAGTCTATCTGATTGTACGCAAACCTTTCCTACGCGCTAGCAAGACGATGCAGGATCGCGTAATGGAGAATCCTAAGATTGAAGTTCTCTTTGAAACCAATACTGTTGGACTCTTTGGTGAAGGAAAGTTAGAGGGAGCTCATTTGGTTCATCGTAAAGGAGAAATAGATGAGAAGCTATACGATTTGCCCATTGATGGATTCTTCTTAGCCATTGGTCATAAGCCTAATAGCGATCTCTTTACGCCCTGGGTTAAGACGAATGAGCAAGGATATATCCTCACTGAAGAAGACACTCCTTTGACTGGTGTACCAGGAGTTTATGCGGCTGGTGATGTTGCAGATCCGCTCTACAGACAAGCTGTTACAGCGGCTGCTAGTGGTTGTAAGGCTGCTATTGAAGCCAATCACTATCTCCAAGAAAATCATCTATAATAATCTCTCCATATAGGCCCTCTCCTTCGTGGAGGGGGTCTTTTGCTTCTTTATCGTGAAAGCTATCTTCCGAGTCATTGCTTTTCTTCTGCTACTCGTCACATTTCACTCGTGCGGTACACAGAAGAACTTATCTAACACCAACTTTCAGGCGTTGGCCTATGCAGGTTCAGCACTAGGCATTCGCATTGAAGAGCACGATAATCACGCACTCTTCCTTGAGGCTGCAACGTGGTTAGGCACACCCTATGTTGTGGGAGGTGCTACGCGAAGTGGAGTGGACTGCTCTGGCCTGACTATGACCATTTATGCACGCATCTATAATAAGCAGCTGCATCGGCGTAGTGTGGAACAATATGAAAAGGACGCTCAACTCAAAGGACGTCGTCAGTTGCAACAAGGCGACCTTGTGTTCTTCCGCACACCCAATAGTGGTGAAAAATGTGGTCATGTGGGAATATTTCTGAAGGACGATAAATTCATCCACGCTGGTAGCCGTGGAGTTGTTGTAGAGAGCCTAGAAAGCTCCTATTGGCAGCAATTTTGGCTAGCGGGAGGAAGTGTACGATAAAGGACAGGTAACGTTATACAAAGCCTAATAAAGCCCTTATAGTTTATGACAGATAGCATCATTATCCCCATTGAACGTCATCCACTTGAGCCTTTCTTACCTCCTCATGCTCGCCTGCTGATGATGGGAAGTTTCCCTCCACAGCAGAAGCGATGGAGCATGAACTTTTTCTATCCTAATTTCATCAATGATATGTGGCGTATCTTCGGTATTATATTCAAGGATGATAAGGACTTCTTTGTAGATGCAAAGCAGAAGACATTTAAGCTCAATGAGCTAGTGCCCTTTCTCACTGAGTTAGGGTGCGGCTGCTATGATACGGCCACAGAGGTGCGTCGTTTGCAGGACAATGCTAGCGATAAATTCTTAGAAGTTGTCACTCCTACAGATCTGCCTGCACTCTTGCATCGCTTGCCAGAACTTCAAGCTATCTGCACCACGGGGCAGAAGGCTACGGACACCTTCGTTGATAACTTCTGCGGAGAGCAGCCTACTGTGGGTAGCTACTCCACCTTTCAGTTTGAAGGACGCTCTCTGAGGCTCTATCGCATGCCTAGCAGCAGTCGAGCTTATCCGATGCGGTTAGACAAGAAAGCGGCCATCTATCGCCGTATGTTTGAAGAGTTGGGAATGTGTCCCACTCACTGACGGCGATATTTTGGTTTCTTGCCAAAATAGAAGCCCGCGTAGATATTGAGATAGTTCACTGAGTTCGCTATTGTCAAGTGTCGGCTATGATAGCCATAGAGATGCGTGACATACGACACACCGACAAATTTATCCCCAGTGTTCCACACAAAACCTGCACGACCTATAAAGTCTACTGCCACATAACGAATGGCGTTATAAAGCAATTTATCGTACTTCACCTTAGTGCCTTTCTCGGCTCTATAGCCCAATGCTGGTGTTGCCGATATTGACAAGAGACAATTACGAGCACACACCCAATTATAGGCATAGCCTGCGCTCAAGCAGAAGTCTTGGTAACTGAGACGTGAGAACTTCAACTCATCGCTCATAACAGACGGCACAGAATCTCTCTCATTCAGCGGAGAGGGCAGCTGAGTATAATCGAATATTAGCTTCTGTTTGTCGTAGCGAAAGCCCATGATAACGCTTCCTGCAGAGCGTTTCTGCAACGTACTCTGATTGTACGCTGCTGGATAGGAGAAGCGGCGGTGATTAAAAATATAATAGGCATTCAGACTCAGCGTGTTGACTTCTAAGCCATGAAAGTCGGTGCCGCTAAACTGAGACTTATCTATACCGTCGAATCCTTGCGTCTTACGCAGTCTGAACTTTCCGTTGTTATGAATATAAACAAGGTCTCCCCCCACTTTGCTGCTATACACGCTGAAGTCAAACTCCGCTGATTTGCCTGCACTCGAAGGTCTACTAACATCTACGCTGTATCCCAAGAATATCCAACGCCAACCAAGGTACGGGCCAATCTTGAACATGGGCTTAGGGCGGAATGAGAGTGTCTGATAATGATGCTTCTCAGTTTTAGCCGACATAGAGATCACTTGGAAGAAATTACTATTCTGTCCCATCACGGTCCAATCATAGTGGTTAGGCTCTATGTAGATGCTATCCGTCTTATCCAAGAAACGTATGCCCCTCTTTATGCTTTTCCCCGTTCGCTTCAAGAAGTTGCCAAATGAGCGTTCTGGCAGGAAAAGTTGATCTCCTGGCATGACGCCAGTGAGAGCTGTGTCCCCACACACGCTATCCACCACCTGTTGGGCCTGCGCCCCTACAGTCAGTAGCAAGAAGCAAAGGATGAGTAAAACTCTTTTCATTCGTTTACTAAAGGATTATATTTTACCCAGAATGCGGTCCATCACCCAGTTCACTGAAGTTGCACTCACGCAGTCGCAGGTACACACACTTTTGTTTTGCAGATGCTCCACCACATTGCGTATCAGTGGCAACTGCACATATTCGGGGGTATCTGGACTAAACTCATGCCTACCCTGCGCATCATGCAACACTATTGGCGCATAGGTAAAGACAGAGAAATGCAATTTACCTTTATCGCCAATGATTTCCACACTGTCCTCACGAGCAGAGTCGTGGGCCACAAAGCACCATGAACCGCTACCTGGCAGTCCATCATCAAAGCGGAAGCAAGCACTCACACTGTCCTCCGTCTGATAGAGTCCACCGCGATTACCTGTATAGCCTTCGGCGTCAATGATAGGACCAAACATCTCTTGTAGCAAGTCGAGCTGATGAGGGGCTAAATCGTAGAAATACCCTCCACCTGCAATGTCTGCTTGCACACGCCATGGCAGATTCTCATCGTTATAGTCGAGGTCACGAGGAGGCACGGCAAAGCGTATCTGCACGTTGATAACGTGCCCCACTGTGCCTGCTTTTATCAACTCTCTCACCTTCTGAAAGTAAGGCAGATAGCGCCGATAGTAGGCCACAAAGCATGGCACCCCCGTCTTCTCTGAAATCATATTCACACGGCAGCAGTCCTCGTAGTTGCTCGCTAGCGGCTTCTCCACATAGCACGGCTTACCTGCTTTCATAGCCATGATGGCATAGGTGGCATGCGTACTGGGCGGTGTGGCAATATAAACTGCATTGACGTCGAGGTCATGAATCAAGCTCATCGGGTCGTCATACCATTTGGGAATGCCATGACGCAGGGCATAGTCGCGCGCTTTGTCTTTGTTGCGGCGCATTACAGCAACGACCTTCGAGCCCTCTATAAGGCTGAAGGCTGGTCCACTTTTCTTCTCTGTGACTTCACCACATCCAATGAAGCCCCAACAGATATTTTTCGACATGATAACAGCGTGCTTTTATTCGTTTCGTAATGCTTTCATATAGGTGTCCACCACGTCTTCTATGATCGGTGCTGGCACCATCTCTCTCACATTTTCTCCTCGCCGGATGGCGGCTCTTATCTGCGTGCTGCTCCAAGAAAACAATGGAGCATTGACCACATGAATCGTTGCCTTTTCGTGCCCTTTAAGGGGCTCTACTGAGCTTCCTCGACGGGGATAGACAATGATGTCTGTAGTAGCGAGGATCTCCTCATAATGCGCCCAATGGTCGAAGGACACCCAATTGTCGCCTCCGATGAGGAGTTGCAGTCTGCAATGGGGATAGGCCTTCCGGAGAGCTTCTAACGTGCGCCAAGTAAAGGAAGGGCGCGGGAGGGAGAATTCAAAGTTGCTTGCCTTGATATGGCGTTCCTCTCTCACAGCCTCACAAGCCCACCTCAGGCGGTCGGCCTCAGGGGCTAAGTCGGTATCCTCCTTCCAAGGGTTCTGTGGCGACACCATGAGCAATACCTCGTCAGAGAGATGCTGTTCCACCACGGCCCTTGCTATGCCGATATGGCCTAAGTGAATGGGGTTAAACGACCCTCCGAAGATGCAGAGTCGCTTCACCGCAGTAAGTATTCGCTCACCACGCGGTAGATGTCGCTTTGTGCCTGTTCGAGGTTGTCGTTGGTCACGATACAGTCAAACTCTGGTGCGCGACTTATCTCATATTCCGCACGGGCGATGCGGTCATTAATCACCTCGGGCGTATCTGTTCCGCGCTTCTCCAAGCGTTCTCTCAGAGCAGCGATGGAGGGCGGTTGGATAAAAACTGTCAAGGCACGTTCGCCATAGGCTTGCTTCACATTGAGTCCGCCTATCACGTCCAAGTCGCCAATGACATTCTCGCCTTTCGCCAACTGCTGGTCCACCTGGCTGCGTAGCGTGCCATAGAAGCGGTCTTTATACACCTCGCAATACTCCAAAAAATGGCCTTGCTCGATATGTTCTTTAAACTCTTCGGGACTAAGAAAGAAGTATTCCACACCATGCTGCTCTGCTCCGCGAGGAGGACGGGAGGTGGCACTGATACTGAAATTTAGATTCAGTTCAGGGTGCTGCTCAATGAGGTAGTGTATCAGCGTACTCTTGCCCGTACCGGAGGGGGCACAGAAGATGATCACTCGCCCTTGACCCAACTGGTTTTCGTTTTTTTCTTGCATAATCTTCTCTGATGCGCTCCCCCAAAGGGAGTTTGTATGTGCGCGTGTTGCTTCGCTGTTCTACATCACGTTGAGCACCTGCTCTTTGATTTGTTCGAGCTCATCCTTCATCATCACCACGATGTTTTGCATCTCGGCTTGATTCGACTTCGAGCCCGTTGTATTGATTTCTCGTCCCATCTCTTGTGCGATGAAACCGAGCTTTTTCCCCTGCCCTGCATGACCTGTGTCCATCGTCTCACAGAAGTAGTTCAGATGATTTGTCAAGCGTTGTTTCTCTTCGCTGATGTCGAGTTTTTCGATGTAGTAAATCAACTCTTGTTCCAGTCGGTTCTTGTCATAATCCACACCGCGTAGCTCTTCCAGTCGGGCTTCGAGGCGTTCGCGTATTTTCTGCACTCGGCTTTTTTCGAAGGGTTCAATCTCTTTCATCAAGCGTGCGATATTGTCGATTTTCTCCTTAAACTTCCGATAGAGAGCTTCGCCCTCCTGCTTGCGGAAGTCCACCAAGTGTTGAAGCGCCTCTTTGATGGCTGCACTCATCACGTCCCATTCCTCGTCGGTAAGCTCCTCAGAGGTCTGCACCGCCGTTGTATCGGGCAGGCGCACCAGTAGTTGCCAAGCCTGGCTATCATCAAAAGGCAAGCCCGCCTCTTCGCTGATGCTGCGCAGTTGGGCCACATAGCTCTTCACTGCTTCGGCATTGATAGGAGCAGTTTCAGCAGCATTTTCATTTTCGGTCCAGATGCTGAAGTCCACCTTGCCACGCTCCACAAAAGGCGTAATCATCTTACGGATTTCTATTTCGCGTTCGCGATAGAGCGGAGCAATGCGTGCATTCAAGTCGAGCGACTTAGAATTCAGCGATTTAATTTCCACATGGATTTTCTTTCCTCCAAAGTGTGCATCAGCCTTGCCATAGCCGGTCATAGATTGTATCATTTCGAATAGCGTTTTATAGACTAAGCAAAATTACAACTTTTTCTCCATTTCCCTAATATCTCCCCTCCTCTTTTTTCAGCATTAACACATTTAAAACAGCTATTAACACATTCCCCAGATTAGCATATAAAAGTGGTTCATCCCCGAATTGAGGTTAGTACAATGTCTCTCGGTGTTTTTCATACATCAATCAGCCACCTCAAATAAAATAGAAAGCCAAATAAATAAAAATCCTTATCTTTGCCACCATAAGGCAAGTATCAACCTAAAACAGATTTAGGAAATAACAAAGACAACCTCCTCTAAACTTAAGTTTAGGAGCTGTCAACCAAAAGATAATTTAACAAACAGAACTGTCAATCTTTTTCAGTACAGAGCATATCTTTGCGCTATAATCTATATTGTATGGGAAAAGTAACATTACGTTTCTACATTTTCTTTATCGCATTCAGAATGTCGATAGTATTTATTCATGCTCAACGCACACAAGTATTGATGAATAATATAAATACTGTTATGATCTCTACTGGAAATAATTCTCATGCGTTACCAGTACTACGCCTTGGCTCACAAGGCCAGCTTGAGTTAAGCTTCGATCATATGTCGAAAGAGTATCATCGTTATCTCTATAGAATAATACATCTCGATGCTGATTTCAAAAAGTCAATAAATATTTTTGAGAATGATTGGGTGGCAACTTCCGCAGAATGGACTGTAATAGATGACTATGTTGAAAGCATGAATACTGTTACTAATTACACTCACTATCGAATTAGGATGCCAAACAGCAATGTGCGTCCTTTGCTAAGTGGTAACTATAAATTAGAAGTAGTTTTAGATGAAGATGGTACGCTAACCCCTGCACTGAATGCCTACTTCTTTGTTATTGATTCAAAAGTAAATATCAAACTTGATGTGACTACCGATACAGAAGTTGATAGGAATGCCACTCATCAACAAGTTCGGATGTCTATTGATACACGTCAATTAAATATACGAGCCCCAGAGGAAGAACTGCGAACTATTGTCCTTCAAAATCATCGTTGGGACAATGCAGTTTGGAATCCTAAACCTGACTATATAAATGGAACAAATCTAGAATGGCGCCACCAACGAAGTCTAATATTTAATGCAGGGAATGAATATCGCCGCTTTGAAATACTTTCCACGCAATATCCAGGAATGGGGGTGGATAATATGAAATGGACAGGTACTGAATACCAGGCAAATTTATTAACAGCCGAACCAAGGCGTAACTATTTAAATGATCAAGATCGAAACGGACAAATGATTGTTCGAACTCAGGACAATAATGATGCTTTATCACAAAGCGAATATGTTTGGGTAAATTTCAGTCTTACAATGCCGCAGATGAAAGATGCTGATATTTATGTTTGTGGTGATTGGAGTTATGATAGGTTCTCTCCTAAATACAAACTTACCTACGATGAGCTTTCGCAGACTTACCTTGGAAGCATTTTCTTAAAAACAGGTTTTTATAGCTACTTATATCTTACAGTCCCTCATTCAAGCGATGAGGGATTTACAGGACCTGTTGAAGGGGATTTTTTCCAAGCTGAAAATGAATATACAGTACTGACCTATTATCGCAGAATAGGCGATCGTTATTGGCAAATGGTTGGTATGTCAGAGATTTCGTATGATAATAAACGACTAACTCAATAAAATAATACAAGCAAAATGATAAATATAGTTTTTTTAGATGGCTTTACACTCAATCCTGGCGATTTAGACTGGCTATGCTTTGAAAAAATAGGAAATTTCAAAGTCTATGATCGTACAGAAAGTACTGACATTATCCAGCGCGCAAAGGATGCAGATATTCTTATTCTCAACAAAACGAGATTAGGAGAAAAAGAAATGCTCGAATTACCACAATTACGTTTGATTTGTGTAGCTGCTACTGGATATGATGTAGTAGATATAAATGCTGCTTCGCGTAGAGGAATCATAGTCTGCAATGCGGCAGGCTATGGCACAACGGCGGTTGCCCAAATGGTTGTTGCTCATCTTTTGAATGTTACTAATAGGGTTAGTCATTATGCAGAAAAGAATCGTAATGGTTTTTGGAAAAACTCATTAGACTTCTGCTGCTGGAATGAGCCTTTAATGGAACTTGAGAATAAGCGGGTAGCCATTGTAGGTTTTGGTAGTATTGGGCAAAAGGTAGCTGAAATGTTGCGACCTTTTGGCGTTTGTCTTTTTGCTGTTTCTTCAAAAAAGGAACTACCTGTCGATATTGGTCATATTTCACTAGAAGAAGCTTTTAGCACATGCGATGTTGTCAGTCTGAATTGCCCACTAACTTCTAATAATGTGCAGATGATAAATGGGGCGCTACTTGAAAAGGCCACCCCTAACCTTATTCTAATAAATACAGCTCGAGGTCGTTTGGTAAACGATGAGGATTTGGCCGAAGCACTTAAGATAAACCGAATAGCAGCTTATTGTGCAGATGTTTTGTCTGAAGAACCTCCCTGTAATGATAATCCTCTTCTCGATTTACCCAACGCTTTTATTACCCCGCACATTGCATGGGCCACATTAGAAGCCCGCCAACGCATTCTCCGCATCGTTGTTCAAAACATTGAAAGCTTCCTCGCAGGTAACCCTCAAAATATCGTCAATAAGTTGTAACTTCGTGGCAAAATTCAAAAGCTATGGATATAACGTTTATCAACGTTTGCGACTTTATAGGAACTTTGGCCTTTGCTATTTCGGGTATTCGATTGGCATCGGCCAAACATTTTGATCTTTTCGGTGCCTATGTTGTTGGATTAACTACAGCTATAGGCGGTGGTACTATGCGTGATGTAATGCTTGGCCTATCGCCTTTTTGGATGACAAACTCTTTTTATCTCATTTGTTCCGCTATCGCTTTAGTATGGGTCATAATTTTTCGAAAACTCCTTGTTCGACAAAACAATACATGGTTCCTATTTGACACAATAGGTTTAGCCCTTTTTACTGTTACAGGAATGGAAAAAACATTACAAGCTGGTTTTCCATTTTGGACTGCAATCATAATGGGCTCTATAACGGGAGCTGGAGGAGGTGTACTTAGAGATGTCTTTATCAATGAGGTTCCTCTTATTTTTCGTAAAGAAATCTATGCATTAGCCTGTGTCATTGGAGGTTTTGGCTATTGGATTTGTGCGCGGTATATCGTCCCCCCACTCTATTGCTCTATTATCTGCGCATCACTGGTGATTCTTATGCGCTTTTTGGCTGTTCGATACAGACTTCATCTTCCCGTTTTAAAGGCAGAAGATGAAAGTAAGAAAGCACAAAACTAATTATTCACGATATATGATTCTTTTTCCACTTCACTGAAGTATAAATGCAAGTTTTGTACTTTTCATATCGCAGATTATATTATCTTCCAAGAGAAAGAAAGATTTATCTGCAAAATTCTAAACTTTTATTGCCGCTTCAACCTTTTCGACTTAACTTTGCAAAGCAAAGCTAAATTTGTATATGGAACCACTGAAACATGAATGTGGCGTAGCATTAGTACGCCTACTCAAACCTCTAGATTATTATCAAGAGAAATATGGCTCTTGGCAATATGGATTGAGTAAACTCTACTTGATGATGGAGAAGCAGCACAACCGTGGCCAAGAAGGCGCCGGATTGGCTTGCGTTAAAACCTTAGCAGCACCAGGAGAAGAGATTATCTACCGTGAACGATCAATGGGGGCTGGGGGTATCTCTCAGATATTCTCTGCAGTGCGGCAACGCATAGATGAGTATTCGGCTGAACAGCGTCAAGATATGGATTTTGTAAACTACCATCTTCCCTATGCAGGGGAGATTTATATGGGCCACCTTCGGTATTCAACTACTGGCAAGCGTGGCCTTAATTATATCCATCCCTTTATGCGACGTTCGAATTGGCGCGCTAAAAATCTTTGTATTTGTGCTAATTTTAACATGGCTAATGTGCCTGAAATCTTTCAAACCATTGCATCTAAAGGCCAGCATCCGCGCATGATGTCGGACACTTATATTCTCCTTGAACAGCTTGGGCATCGTCTTGATCGAGAAAGTGATCGTTGCTTTGAAGAAGCAAAGAATTTGGGCTTACAAGATAAGGATATTACAAGCTATATTGAAAACCATATAGATCTCTCGAATATACTCAAATTGAGCGCTCCTGTTTGGGATGGAGGATATGCTATCATGGGGGTAACGGGAAGTGGGGAAACTTTTGTTATGCGCGACCCGTGGGGCATTCGACCTGTTTTCTTCTACAAAAATGAAGAAGTTTTTGCCGTTGCTTCAGAGCGTCCCGTTTTGCAGACAACCTTTGATATTGATAGTGAGGATATCATTGAAATAAAACCGGGTGAAGCTTTACTCTTAAATAAAAATTGTGAGTTGCGCCACGTCCAGATTCTTGAACCACGCAAGTTTGCTGCTTGCTCCTTCGAACGTGTCTACTTTAGTCGAGGGTCTGATTGCGATATTTATCAAGAGCGTAAAACCTTAGGTAGAAGTCTTATACCTGCAGTATTGAGAGCTATCAATAACGAATTAGACAACACTGTTTTTTCTTATATCCCCAATACTGCCGAAGCTGCCTATTATGGCATGATTGAAGGATTTGAAAACCATCTTAATGGCCTAAAAACTAGAGAGATTGAAATCTTGATAAAACAAAAGCTTCCTTCAGAGGAATTTGAACAAAAAATCCACAATATCCTTAATCGCCGTATCCGAGCAGAGAAGATTGCTTGGAAAGATATTAAAATGCGCACCTTCATTGCAGAAGGTAGTGCAAGAAATGATCTTGCGGCTCATGTCTATGACATTACTTATGGGGCGTTAAAACCATATGTTGATAATCTTGTTGTCATAGATGATAGCATTGTTCGTGGTACAACTTTGCGCGAAAGCGTCATCCGAATACTTGACCGCCTTCATCCTAAACGCATTGTTATTGTTAGTTCAGCCCCCCAAGTTCGCTATCCAGACTTTTATGGCATTGACATGAGTAATATGGATGATTTCATAGCATTTAGAGCAGCTATTGAATTGCTGAAAGAACACAAAGAAACGGGGCGTATCCACAGTATATATCAACGTTGTAAAGAGCAGTTGCTATTGCCCAAAGAAGAACAATCCGAAGTTGTGCGTGACTTATATGAAGGTTTCTCACAAGAGGAAATTAGTAATAAAATGGCAGAAATGCTACGTCCTGATGGAGTTACTTGCGAAATAAAAATAGTGTACCAAACCTTAGAAGGATTACACACGGCTTGCCCTGTGAGTCCTGGAGATTGGTATTTTTCCGGACACTACCCTACACCAGGAGGTATTATGCGCGTGAATGAAGCTTTTGTGGATTTCTATGAGCATAATTCTGATAAGTTTGACATTGATAAACAGCAATACTAAGATATGCGAAGTATAACATTAGTACTCAGCGATGGGACAAAGTTCCATGGTAAATCTTTCGGCTACGAGAAACCGGTGGCTGGAGAAGTGGTATTTAATACAGCTATGATGGGCTATCCGGAAAGTCTTACTGACCCCTCCTATGCGGGACAGTTGATGACTCTGACTTTTCCGCTTGTAGGCAACTATGGCATACCTCCCTTTACTGTAGAGGAAAAGGGCATAGCCACATTTATGGAAAGTGACCGCATTCATGCAAGTGCTATAATTGTCAGTGACTATAGCGAGAAGTATTCCCATTGGAATGCCAAAGAAAATTTAGCTGATTGGCTCAAACGTGAAGAAGTTCCAGGAATTTGTGGTGTTGATACACGCCAGCTCACAAAGGTTCTTCGCGAACATGGTGTGATGATGGGTAAAATCATCTTTGATGATGAACCGGCCAACATTCCTGAAGCTGAATACGAAGGCATTAATTATGTAGCTAAAGTATCGTGCAAAGAAGTTATACACTACAATCGAGGTGCTGGTAAAAAAGTGGTACTAGTAGATTGTGGCGTAAAAAACAATATTCTCCGCTGTTTGCTTGATCGTGGTGTCGAGCTCATACGAGTGCCTTGGAACTATGATTTCAACAATATGGATTTTGATGGCCTTTTTCTTGCAAACGGACCTGGCGACCCAGACACATGTGTGGAAACTGTAAAAAACATTCAGAAATTCCTCGCCAATCCCAAGGTGCGTCCTTGCATGGGTATCTGTATGGGTAACCAATTATTATCAAAAGCAGCAGGAGCTTCTATCTATAAGTTGAAATACGGGCATCGTAGTCACAATCAGCCTGTTCGTATGGTAGGCTCTAACCAGTGCTTTATCACAAGTCAGAACCATGGCTATGCTGTTGATAGCACAACTCTTCCTTCTGATTGGGAATCATTATTTGTCAATATGAATGATGGATCTAATGAAGGTGTAAAACATAAGAAAAATCCATGGTTTTCCGCACAATTCCATCCAGAAGCTTGTAGTGGGCCTCTAGATACAGAATTTCTCTTCGATAAATTTGTAGAACTCTTGTAAAATTAGGTTTCTTAGTATGAAAGATAATATTCAAAAAGTATTACTCTTAGGCTCTGGAGCCTTGAAAATCGGTGAAGCTGGAGAGTTCGACTATTCCGGTTCGCAAGCCTTGAAAGCCCTTAAAGAAGAAGGTATAGAAACTATTCTTATCAATCCCAATATCGCTACGGTTCAAACCAGCGAAGGTGTTGCTGATAAGATCTATTTCTTGCCTGTCACTCCTTTCTTTGTTGAAAAGGTTATTCAGAAAGAAAAACCACAAGGCATTATGCTTGCTTTTGGTGGACAAACGGCTCTCAATTGTGGTGTAGAGCTCTACCGAAGTGGTATTCTTGAAAAATACAACCTGGAAGTTCTAGGTACTCCTGTCCAAGCCATTATGGACACGGAAGATCGTGAACTTTTTGTAGAAAA
This sequence comes from Alloprevotella rava, assembly GCF_014195585.1. Classification (GTDB taxonomy): domain Bacteria; phylum Bacteroidota; class Bacteroidia; order Bacteroidales; family Bacteroidaceae; genus Alloprevotella; species Alloprevotella rava. The sequence goes on from NZ_JACICA010000009.1 coordinate 20,778, forward strand.
ACTTGATGAAATTAATGTTCATACCATCAAGAGTTATGCTTGTGAAAATATAGAAACAGCGCGAAAGGCAGCTAAGAAATTAGGCTACCCTGTCATTATCAGAGCTGCCTACGCATTGGGGGGGCTTGGTTCTGGATTTTGTGATAATGAAGAAGAGCTAAATAAAATTGCAGAAAAAGCATTCTCTTTCTCTCCGCAAGTTTTAGTAGAAAAGAGCTTAAAAGGCTGGAAGGAAATTGAATATGAAGTGGTGCGTGATAACTACGATAATTGTATCACTGTATGCAACATGGAGAATTTCGATCCTCTTGGCATTCACACAGGAGAAAGTGTTGTTATCGCGCCCTCTCAAACCCTTACGAATGCTGAGTATCATAAGCTGCGCGCATTGAGCATCAAGATCGTTCGCCACATTGGTATCGTGGGTGAATGTAATGTGCAATATGCTTTCGACCCTTATTCGGAAGACTATCGCGTTATTGAGGTAAACGCACGTTTGAGTCGTTCCTCTGCTCTTGCCTCAAAAGCTACTGGCTATCCTTTGGCCTTTGTTGCAGCCAAGTTAGGTTTAGGATATGGCCTCTTTGAACTGAAGAATTCAGTAACTAAAACAACCAGTGCTTTCTTTGAACCTGCACTCGACTATGTAGTTTGCAAAATTCCACGTTGGGACTTAGGAAAATTCCATGGTGTTGATCGAGAGCTAGGTTCCAGTATGAAGTCTGTGGGTGAAGTGATGGCCATAGGACGTACCTTCGAAGAAGCCATCCAGAAAGGCATTCGAATGGTAGGTTTAGGGCTTCATGGTTTTGTAGGAAACAAAGAACTCAAAATCGCAGATATTGAAGGAAGTCTTTCAGCTCCAACAGATAAACGAATACTTGTTATCGAGAAGGCTTTCTTCGATGGAATGAGCGTTGATCGTATTCATGAACTGACCAAGATTGACAAGTGGTTCCTTTACAAACTTGAACATATCTTCAAAATCAACAAGGACCTCAAAGCATGCAGAACTATCAATAATTTAGATAACGAGCTGCTGAAAACGGCTAAGATTTATGGCTTTACTGATTTCCAAATAGCACGTGCCTTAGGTATGGAAGCTGATGTGGATATGGAGAAAGCTGTACTTGTTGTGCGCGAACGGAGAAAACAAGCAGGTATCGTTCCTTATGTTAAGCAAATCGATACACTTGCTGCTGAATACCCAGCACAGACCAACTATTTGTATCTCTCCTATTCTGCCGTTGCTCATGATGTGCAGTTTGAAAATGATCATCGTTCTGTGGTTGTTCTTGGCTCTGGAGCTTATCGTATAGGCTCTTCTGTCGAATTCGACTGGTGTGGTGTGCAAGCTCTCAATACCATTCGTAGAAACGGCTATCGCAGTGTCATGATCAACTACAATCCTGAGACTGTTTCTACAGACTATGATATGTGCGACCGTCTATATTTTGACGAATTGACTTTTGAACGTGTCATGGACATCCTCGACCTTGAGAATCCATATGGCGTTGTCGTATCTACAGGTGGACAGATCCCCCAAAACTTGGCAATGCGTATGGATCAGCAGAACATTCCTATTCTGGGAACTCAAGCCAAGTATATCGACAATGCTGAAGATCGCGAAAAGTTCTCGGCAATGCTAGGACGTATCGGTGTAGATCAACCAGAATGGAGTGCATTGACGACACTAGAGGACATTCGCAAGTTCATTGACAAAGTAGGCTTTCCCGTTCTAGTGCGTCCTTCCTATGTACTCTCAGGCGCTGCTATGAATGTTTGCTCTAATGATGAAGAATTAGAACGCTTCTTGAAACTTGCGGCAAATGTGTCCAAGAAACATCCTGTAGTAGTGAGCAAATTCTTGCTCCATGCAAAGGAAGTGGAAATGGATGCAGTTGCAAAAGATGGTGAGATCTTTGCCTACGCTATCAGTGAGCACGTAGAATTTGCTGGTGTACACTCTGGAGATGCTACCATTCAATTCCCTCCCCAAAAACTTTATGTAGAAACGGTTCGCCGCATCAAGAGAATTTCTCGACAGATTGCACACGAGTTGCATATTAGTGGACCATTCAATATCCAATTTTTGGCAAAAGAAAATGATATTAAGGTCATCGAATGTAATCTGCGCGCCTCTCGTTCATTCCCATTTGTAAGTAAGGTACTGAAGATAAATCTTATAGAATTGGCTACCCGAGTGATGCTTGGTCTTCCTGTGGAAAAGCTCAATAAGAACCTTTTCGATTTAGATTATGTCGGTGTAAAGGCCAGTCAGTTCTCATTCAATCGTCTACAAAATGCTGACCCAGTGCTAGGTGTTGATATGGTTTCAACGGGTGAAGTAGGTTGTATTGGTGAAGATTCCAGAACAGCGCTGCTGAAGAGTATGTTGTCCGTTGGCTTGCGAATACCAAAGAATAGTGTACTCCTCTCAACGGGTAACGGACTTCAGAAAGCCGATATGCTGACTGCATCACAGTTATTAGCACAACGTGGTTATACCATCTATGCTACAAAAGGAACAAACCAATATCTAACAGAAAATGGCATCAAGAACACTCGTGTATATTGGCCCACTGAGGAAGGAACACCACAAGTCATCGACTTACTTCGTGAGAAGAAAATAGATATGGTTGTAAATATCCCACACGATCTCTCCAGTAGAGAAATTACAAATGGTTATCGTGTACGTCGTACAGCCATTGATTTAAACATACCACTACTCACAAACGCCCGACTTGCGAGTTCTTTCATCCATGCATTTGCAACGGTTGATATTGACGACTTAGACATTAAGAGCTGGGATGAATATTAAAAAGAATAAGTCCTACTATATTATCGCCACTTCCTGAATACCAGAAAGTGGCGATTTGCTTAATAACAACAGCAGGAAAAGTCTGTGTTTTATGCGGACTTCTTTCATTTACAGCTTTTCTTTATATTCTATTTTATAAAATAACGTGAGTTCGACGAATTCAGAACAGAGCAAGCTGTGTGTCAATTGTCCTTTGTACATTGATAGATGGTTTCTTTGGAAATAGGCAATAGGCTGCAATGCCCCCTAATAACCTCAATTCGGGATAAGCAGTTTTTCCTTTTCCTCAAAAAAGTTTCAATAAAAGCCTAAAAAGAGGAACTGCTTATCCCGAATTGAGGTTATTAGGCAAAAAAGGCACTCGAAAAGAACTTGCAAGTATAAATGTGTCATGTAATTTTCGTAATTTTGCCTTACAAATTTTTGAAGCAATCAAATCATTAGGAAAAATAATACAATGGGTGGTAGGTATAGTGCTTAGTCTATACCTACTCATATTATTTGTAATAAACTTCTCTCTAACTCAACGCATCATAGCAAATGGTATTCAAGAAGCATTGTCAGAGAAGTTACACACCACGGTAACAATTGGTGGTATCAATATAGGTCTGTTTAATCGCGTCATCATTAAAGACCTAAAAATAAAGGACCAAAGCCAGCACCCCTTACTTGGATGCGAATTGGCAACAGCTAAAATTGAAATAAAACCGCTACTATGGGGAGAGATTTCTCTAAGAACTATTTCGCTCTTAGACGCAAATATACAACTCTATAAGAAAACGGCGAACTCCCCCACGAATTTCCAATTCATCATCGATGCACTGAAATCAAAGGAGGAGAAAAAAGAAGCTGCACTAAATCTTCGTATCAATAGTATTATCTTGCGCCGTGTCAATCTCACCTGGAATGAATGGCACAAAGCACAGACTCCTGGGAAAATCAATTTTTCTCACCTCTCTGTAAGAGATATTAGTTCCAATATTAGTTTAAAACGTCTCACTCCAGATAGTATCAATCTTCGTGTGCGTGCTCTCGCATTTGAGGAGCGAAGCGGTTTGGATGTTGAAAAACTAACGCTCCGGCTTGTTGCCAACCATCATAAAGCAGTGCTGACAAACTTCGATTTACGGTTGTCAAACTCTTTTATAAATCAAAGTCGTATCATTTTTACATACGATGACAGCTCTACACAAACACTTGGACATACCCTTACATGCCGAGGCATTATAGATCAAGCCCAGCTGTCAACGGAGGACTTTGCTTTTGCTCTTCCTGTGCTTAAAGATCTTAAAGAAACTTTTTCACTATCCACTGATTACTCGGTGAACAACAATAGGTTAAAATTCAACAATATTCGAATAAAGAACCAAAATAAGAATCTAACTCTATTAGCTTCTGTTGCGCTAAATAGAACAAAAGGAGAAATCAACAACCTAGCCCTAAACATCCGCCAGTTCTCACTAACACAGTTTTTGGGAGAGAAACTTTTTACGCATTTCAGCCACAAACAAATGCCCGCTATTCTCACGCGCATAGGAAATGTTGAGTACTCTGGCATTGCACGAATAAAATTCGGCGAATCCTATTTAGCTAAAGGTCTATTGAAAACTAGCATTGGAAACTTCAATGAAGAGCTTGCTTATAAAGGCAAACGACTATCAGGAAATATTGAAGGAAAAGATTTTGCATTAGCCGAAATGATAGGAAAGAAAGAACTCCCCTCTCAAATAACATTCAAACTCAAAGGAGAGATGTTGCTTGACAAACAAACACCAGAAGCAAATGCCAATATAAATTTGGAGAAGTTTGAGTATAACAACTATCTCTACCACGGTGTTGCAAGCCAGCTAAAACTAGCAAAGCAGCATTTTGCTGTAAATCTCAAATCAACAGACCCCAATGCGCTACTAGGAGCAAACATTGAGGGAAATCTTGAAAAGTTGATACCCCAGAATATCCGCGTAATAGCAGATATTCACAAGCTGACCCCATCCGCTCTACACCTGACACAACACTTTGGAAAAGCCAGCTTTTCTACATCGCTTAAAGGAACATTGAAGGATATGGACTTCAAAAATCCTGTTGCCCAGTTACAAATACGCAACTTTAATATGTTTAATACTGATTCCGCCTATCAGTGTCAGCAACTAAATATCTCAACCACTACACAGTCCTTACACCTGAGAAGCGACTTTGCAGATGCAGACATCCAAGGGCCAATGGATTTACAGAGGGTCAAAAGGTGTGTACTCCATATCTTGTCTAAATCAGTCCAAGGCCTTAAAAAACCGACAGTAAAAGGGAAAGAAGACAAATGGGCTTTTAATGTACAAATAAAGAAAACGGATATTTTCCGCCGTCTCCTCAATATCCGCGTGTACACATCAAGTATCACGACACTCCGAGGCTATATTAATCAAGAAGGGAATGCCACATCTGTTGTTTTCGATACAAAAGACATCTCATACAATGAGCTTAAACTGAAATATATAAGCTTGTACTTCAACAGTAAAGAAGAATATAGCGAACTATTACTACAAGCTAAGAAAACCTTTGGAGAAACCGATATCCAAATGGTCATTGACGGAAAAACAGAAATGGGAAAAGTACTAACAAATGTCTATTGGGATGAGAATAGAAATCACGAAATTGGAGGCTCGTTAAAATTTACTACTAAATTCTCAAACGAAGGAAAACTTATCAACATTGATATTCACCCTACTAACTTTCACATAGGAGATAGTATCTGGGATATTGACAAAGGCCAACTTGCTTACATGCAAAAGAGTCTTGACATTAGAGTTTTTTCAATAAGACACGCCGACCAAAAACTAAATATTTTTGGAAAACTATCCTCCAGCCCGAAGGACTCAATTTGTGCTGAACTAGAAAAGATAGATGTAGCTTACATCATGAATCTTGTGGACTTTCACGCAGTAGATTTTACGGGGAAAGCATCAGGAACAGCAAGTCTTTCCCATGGTCAAAGAGGCAACCAACTTTCTGCAGATTTACACATTCCAGACTTCTATCTAAACGATGGACCTCTTGGTGATCTACATCTATTGGGAAGCTTTGACTTCCCTAATGAGCAAATCAATCTTGATGGAGATATCGTTGATGGTGATACAGCTAGAACGAAAGTAAAGGGATATGTCAATCTGCATCAGAAACAATTACAACTAGACATCAATAGTCAGAAAACAAACTTAGTATTTTTGAATCGTTATATCAGTGGAATCTTTGATAATTTCCAAGGAAGAGGAACGGGATATTGCCGCATCTTTGGCCCTCTCAAAGATTTAGATTTTGAGGGAGATGTGGATGCATGGGCAAAAGCAAAAATTCAAGCGACAGGAGGATCATATCTTATAAGCAATGGACACGTAACGATTCAACCTGGAATATTCTCTTTCCACAACTTTACTATATCTGATGAAAAAGGAGGAAATGGAACAGTTAATGGTACCTTACAACATACGCACCTAAAGGATTTGCGCTATAACTTTGATATAGAAGCAAAACAACTACATGTATTCAATCTGCCTCCAAATATAGATCTCCCCTTCTATGCTACTGCTTATGGAACAGGACACGTAGCACTGAAAGGCTTCCCTAATAATTTGCAGATAGATTTGAATATGCGCCCAGAAAGAGGTACGGTATTTACTTATATGGTCAACAGCCCGGATAATTTCACTAATGTTCCCTTTATCAGGTTTGGGACGCACAAAGATAGTACACATTCCTTTCCGTTCTTGTCCTTCGAAAAGCAAGAGCCGACAAAAATACTCAAAGACAGCACAGAGAGCAGTTCTACTAACATCCGTATGAATATGCTTTTTGACGTCACACCAGACGCCACAATAAAGGTGATTATGAACGAAAAAACGAGCGATGCCATTACTACGCATGGAAGCGGCCCAATACGTGTTAACTATTATAATAAAGGTAGTTTCAATATGTATGGAACTTATACGATTGAGAGTGGGACCTATAAAATGAGTATCCAGAATATCATACGAAAAGACTTTTCCTTTACCCAAGGCAGTAAAATAATCTTCAATGGCGCCCCGTATCAGGGCGACCTCAATATGCAAGCTGTATATGCCATCAATTCTGCTTCACTTGCCGACTTAAATATCGGAAGGAATTTCAGTACAAATACGACACGCGTGAATTGCCTGCTGAATTTCCGGGGAAAAGTACAGAAGCCTGAAGTAAACTTCGACCTTGATTTGCCAAATGTGAATGAAGACGAGAAGCAAATGGTAAGACGTCTGATTGCAACTGAAGAAGATATGAATATGCAAATTATTTACCTTCTTGGAGTTGGTAGATTCTACGCCCCGAATCACTCACAAATAGCGACAAATAGTAATGAAACTCAAACAGGAGCAGCAATGAAATCGTTTTTATCATCTACTCTTTCAAACCAATTTAATAGCATCATTTCCAATGTAATGAACACTTCAAACTGGACTTTTGGTGCAAATCTTTCAACAGGATCTTTAGGCACTAACACTATGGAAGTGGAAGGTTTGCTAAGTGGGCGTCTACTCAATAACCGTTTACTTATCAATGGAAACTTTGGTTACCGAGACAACACTTATAATACAACAAACTTTGTTGGTGACTTTAACGTACAATACTTTCTTACGAAAAGAGGGAGTTTAAGTTTGAAAGCATACAGTGAAACTAACGACAGATACTTCACTCAATCTACACTTACCACGCAGGGAATTGGGATCTTGCTTAAACGAGATTTCAATAACATGGGAGAACTCTTCCGATGGCTGAAACCTTCTCGTTCGTCACAAAAGAAGAAACGTTAGCACTCATATAAAAAATTACACTATAGAAAAGCGTCACTCCGCCATCACTTTTTCGAACAGATCAATAAGTTACCAGAAAAAATGGAAAATACTACCATTTGCGCCATATCAACAGCTCCAGAAGGAGCTTTGGGAATTGTACGTGTATCAGGGCCTAAAGCTATCGAAATTACAGAACATATCTTTGACCGTCCGTTAAAGAACCGTTCAGCGAACACTATTGTCTTTGGACATATAATAGACGAAGATTGCGTATTGGACGAGGTGTTGGTCAGCATTTTTCTTGCGCCACATTCCTACTCTGGAGAGGATGCAATAGAGATATCGTGTCATGGCTCTAAATACATACTACAGCGTTGCATTGAATTACTTATTCAAGCTGGATGCGCAATGGCTGAACCTGGAGAATTTACAAAACGTGCCTTCCTCAATGGGAAGATGGATCTTAGTCAAGCGGAAGCTGTAGCAGATTTGATCACATCATCGACAAAAGCCTCTCATCACTTGGCCATGAATCAGATGAGGGGGAACTACAGTATGGCACTGAAAAACCTTCGAGATAAGTTGCTGCATCTGACATCACTACTAGAGTTAGAACTTGACTTTTCTGACCACGAAGACTTAGTATTTGCAGATCGAACAGAGCTCACCAAAATCGCCACTGACATCAACAAACACATCGCTCAGCTATTGAAGAGTTTCCGCTTTGGAAATGCCATAAAAAATGGTATACCGGTAGCCATTATAGGCCAAACCAATGCAGGTAAGTCTACTATCTTAAATGCGCTAGTGGGAGAAGAGAAAGCTATTGTCAGTAATATTCATGGAACGACGCGAGACATCATTGAAGATGTTGTAAACATCGAAGGAATACCATTCAGATTCATTGACACGGCAGGTTTACGCAATACGACTGACACTATTGAACGATTGGGGATTGAGCGAAGCTACGTTCAACTAGAAAAGGCTGATATAGTACTATGGGTCATTGATGCTTTATTCCTCGAAAACGATATTCAAGATTTATCTGAACGCATTCTCCCCCATTGTGAGAATAAACAGTTAGTATTGGTCATCAACAAATGCGATTTAGCAGCTGATACCCCACAAGGCGCAGCGAAGATAAAAGAAAGCGTTGAGAAACTACTGAAAAGTTGTCCCAAAGAAACTCACAAAATCATGATGACTGCCCATCAAGAGAAAGACATCTCTCGCCTCCAAAACATTTTTCCTACACTCATTGATCGTACAAAGTTTGAAGGGGCCACCTCTTCTATTGTCGTAACAAATCTTCGCCACTACGACGCATTTAATCGTGCAAAAAAATCTATTGAGCAAGCTCTTTCCGCTCTCCACCTTGGCTTGTCGGGTGAACTGATCAGCGAAGATTTGCGATCCTGTATTCGCGCACTCTCTGAAATTGTTGGAGAAGTAAATACTCAAGAGGTCCTCTCCAATATCTTCTCCAAATTCTGTATCGGCAAGTAATTTCTAATTACAACCGATAATCAAATATCACCAAATATCGAAAAGGCGTTCATTATGAGCGCCTTTCTTTTTGCTCTTTCTCTTCGTTAGGCATCATTCGGAGCCGTTCTTTCGCTCATTCTTGTACCTTATTTGTACCGCAAGCAGCTCGCCAACCCTCCAACCCCTCGCGTATATACCGAGATACTGGACAAATGAGACATGGTGCTACACCAATAGACAGTACACAACAAGAATATAGCGAAATGACAGCGAGCAAAATTCCAATCAAAAAAGTATGTGAGCACTGCAAACAGGAGTTTGTAGCATGGAAGACTACGACCAAATACTGCTCACACCAATGTAATAGCAGAGCCTATAAAAGCAGACGAAGAGAAGAACGAGTACAGCGAACTGAGGTTAATGAGCAAGAGAAGAAAGTCAAAGACCTCATAGACAAACCTTACCTCTCCATTGCAGAAGCAGGGCGATTGCTGGGTATCAGTAGACATACGATATATAGGTATATCTACTCAGGGCGGTTGAGGGCTTATAATATGAGTTCTCAACGCTCAATCGTCAAGCGTGAAGACATAGAACAGATGCTGGCGGAGCGACCTTATGAAAAGCGACAGCCCCGAGATGCGATTGTAATCACTGAACTATATACAACCGACGAGGTATGCGATACCTACGACATTTCTCGTGCAGCTCTCTTTGCGATAGCTAAGCGAGAGAATATCCCTCGTACTCATAACCGAGGAAAGACCTATTGGAGCAAACGACACATCGATGCCTACTTTGCGAAGAAAGCTCCCGATGCTTCCATTACCGAATGGTGTACAGCCGAAGATATATCGGCTCGCTTTGGTATGACTATTACAGCGGTCTATAATTTCGTCTTTGACCACAACATTCCCAAGAAGAAGGTCAAAGGAAAGAGTCATTACTCGACTCGACATGTAGAAGAAACCAAAGGGGGACTTGATGCCACCGCACCGAGTTACTACACCGTCAAAGAGGCGATGGCTAAGTATGGTCTCACTCGTGACCAACTCTATCACTACACCAAGCAACACAACATACCGAAGGTGAAACAAGGGCGTAATGTCCTTATCTCCCAGCGAGAACTCGATGAAGCATTACAACCACCAACCATCATTCGATAAGTTATTTCTCGGTGCTTTGCCCCACCGAAAGAACACTGATTTCTTTTGCAGACAAACAATAAGTATCACCCACTAATCAATAAAAGTATGAGACATACATGTACTAAAGTAACATTGAGACAGAAATTGTATGACAGCGGACGGATTTCGCTTTATTTGGACTACTATCCTGCTATCCGTAATCCCGAGACAATGCAGATGACAAGACGAGAGTATCTGGGCATCTATCTATACGCCCATCCCAAGAATGAGATGGAGCGTTCGTTCAATAATGATATGCTGAACAAAGCCGAAGCCATCCGTTGTATTCGTGTTCAGTCGCTCATCAATGAGGAGTTCGGGTTCCTTGATAGGACTAAAATGAAAACCGATTTCCTTGCCTACTTCTTGAAGATGTGCCGAAAGAAAGATCAGAAGTGGCGCATCGTCTATCAACATTTCTATAACTATGTGCAAGGACATTGCACCTTCGGAGATGTGACAATAGAACTTTGTCAAGGCTTTCGAGAGTATCTCCTCAATGCCAAGCAACTCAAACGAAAAGGGAAAGTGTCCGTTAATTCGGCATCGGGCTACTTCTCCACCTTTCGGGGATTGCTGAAGATTGCCTACCGAGACAAATGGCTGAGAGAGAATATCAATGATTTCTTGGACAAGATAGAGGCTAAGGAGGTCAAGAAAGAGTATCTAACCCTTGATGAGGTGAAGTTATTGGCACAAACACCTTGTGAACACGAGGTTCTTAAACGAGCCTCCCTCTTCTCCTGCCTTACAGGATTACGTATCAGTGATATTCTGAACCTCTGCTGGGAAGACTTTGAACTTGCTCCAGACCAAGGGTATTGTATTCGTATCAAGACACAGAAAACTTCGACCGAAGCCACTCTCCCTATCAGCTACGAAGCCTATGAATTGTGTGGCGAACCGAGTTCGGGCAAAGTCTTTAGGGGCTTACAGCGAAGCATGATAAACTATCCGCTAAAGAAATGGATCAAGCAAGCAGGTATCACGAAGCATATCACCTTCCACTGCTTCCGCCATTCTTATGCTGTGATACAAATTTCATTAGGTACAGACATCTACACGGTATCCAAGATGCTAACGCATAAGAACGTCTCCACGACTCAAATCTATGCTGATCTTGTGAACTCGAAAAAGCGTGAAACGGCTGAGAAGATTTCTCTAAAGTGAAACTTGTATTTACTTCCTTTTCCCTATAGTTCCTGCTATTTCCCTAAGTAATGAATGGTGATGAATACTTGTCTATGTTTGCACCAAAGCATAGATAAGTATGAAACCATCAAGCATTAACGATAACTATATTCCTCAAATAATCACCCTCGGGTGTATTGCCCTATTGTCCCTTGCCGTTCGTTCTACTACTTTGAGTTGTGGAGCGGACGGCTTTACTGCGTTCTGCATTTTTCTTATTTGTTCCGTAATCTTCTTTTTGCTCTTTCTGGCGGTGCAATCATTGCTCGAAGAATTCTTCGGGCATATCTTCAGACCTCAGGAGAGAGAGGTCATCGAACCTCCGAAGACAACTATCCCCTCTCCATTGCCTTCCAACTATGAACAGTTTCGTCAAGAGGCTTTTCAAGTAAAGGCAAGAGAAGAGCAAAAGAAAATGGAAGTCGTCACCTCCTATACCCAAAGGACACTTGCAGCCTATATGAGCGAGGAAGAGCTGACAAAACTTTGCGAACAGATCATTCACTATCTATCCTCTGAATGGAGCGTAGAGAATAGCCAAAACATCAAAGTATCCTCCCAACTCAAAAGCATTGATCTAATGCACTTCGGATGGAACATATCTCGCCCTTTCGGAAAGAAAAGAGAGGATATAGCCCTTTTCCTCAAACACACTTTTGCCCATACCTTGAAAGATGTAGAGGTGAGTTCTATCCAACGAAAGCTCACCAATACAGAGGGGAAATACCTTATTCATCTCTGTAAAGACCTTGTCATTGATGAGCATTCAACCCCATTAGAAAAGTTATCCAAAAGTTACTTGAAGGTGTTGTAGCGCACCGAGAGAACACCGATTTCCTTTGCTCGCAAATAATCAGAAACCCGCAGGGCAACCTGCACAAATTTATTTGCGAACATGGACAAAGAAATTACATTCGACAAGTTACCTGAAGCGGTAACGTATCTGACCGAACAGGTCTCCGCCATCAAAGAGATGGTTTCGGCACTGCGCCCTCCTATACCTGAGGAGAAGTCTCTCATTGGTATAGATGAAGCGTGCGAAGTCATTCAAAAAGCAAAACCTACCATCTATGCTCTCGTCCGTAAGGGGATTATCCCTGCTTACAAACGAGGCAAGAAGCTCTATTTCTATAAAGAAGAGCTACTGCAATGGGTAGAAAGCGGACGTAAAGGCATCACTTATACGCCCTCCTCAGAGGAACAATTATCCTCTATAAGAGTAGGCATCCGACACAAGCCTAAATCATTCAAAGGATAATGGGCTATGGGAGAACAAACAATCGTGCCAGAAGTCCTGCTGGATAAAGCCATCGAATTGGGATTGTCATTCTCTGACTCTGCTTTTCCCATTGGTATCTTTCCCTCTGAGATACGAAACATCATTGCAGAAGTCCACGAGTGTCAAGGTTTTCCTATCGACTATATCGCATCGGCAATGCTGGTGGCTATCGCTGTTGGCATAGGGAATACGCATCTTGTCCAACTCAAACGAGGGTGGCAAGAGAGTGCAATGCTTTATGTGGCATTAGTCGGACGCCCAGGCACGAACAAAAGTCATCCTCTTAGTTTTGCGATGAAGCCTTTTCTTGACTTTGACTATCAGGAGAATAAACTCTACGAACAAGCCTACTCTGAGTATGACTATGTTGTACGAATGAGCCGTAAGGAGCGTATAGAGGCTGGTTATTCAGAGCAACCTACAGAACCGATACGAAGAAGATTTATCGTCTCTGACATCACGCCCGAAGGTTTGAGTTTTATCCATGCTCAGAATAAGCGAGGTCTTTGCTTGTGGACGGATGAACTCTCGGCTTGGTTCAAGAACTTCAATCGCTACAATAGCGGTTCCGAGGAGCAGTTTTGGCTCTCTGTGTTCAGTGCCAAGGCAACCATCAGTGATCGCAAGGGAAATCGGAGTTCCATCTTTATCAAGCGTCCCTTTATCTCTGTTGTAGGCACCATCCAAAAGAAGATCCTCGGAGAGCTATCCAAAGGAGAACGCTCCAGTAACGGCTTTATAGATCGTATTCTTTTTGTGATGCCCAACCTACAGCAGAAAGCACGATGGAGCAAAACAGAACTTCTCGAAAGCACTGAAGGACGATGGTCGAGTATCATTCAGCAACTTATTGAGATGCCTTGCTCCAAAGACGAAGAGGGCGAACTACTTCCTGAGATTATCCCTTTTGCCGAAGATGCTAAGGCTAGACTTTATATGTGGCAAGAGGAGCATGCCAAGCTTTGCGATACCGAACCCAACGAAACTCTCGTCGGAGTCTACTGTAAGTTGGAAGTGTATGTCATTCGCTTTTGTCTCATCATCCAAATGGCTCATTGGGCGTGTTCCGAGGGAGATAAAACCGAGATTGACCTCGTTTCTGTGGAACGAGCCATCACTCTTACCGAGTATTTTCTCCATTCGGCACAGCAAGTGCACTCAGAGATTGCAGGTATTCAGCTCACTCAGCAACAGCAACAACTCCTTGCCGAACTGCCAGCATCCTTTCAGACTGCCGAAGCCCTGAGTATTGCCGAGCGATTGGGGATGAAAGAGAGGGCTTTTAAGGATTTTCTCAGTCGTAATATCGGACACCTCTTCGCTAAGGAGCGACACGGACTTTACCATAAACTCAATGTTTAACCCAGCGCACTTTCTGCATTATCAGCATTTCCCTATTCCTTATTAACCCGAAAGTGTACAAAGTGCAGATAGTGTGCTATTCAAATCAAATTTATCAATGAGCAATTATAGATTCAAATTAGAACCATATAAAGGTGTGCGCACACGCCACACCTGCCCAGCCTGCGAACGTCCCAGATGCTTTGCTCGCTACATAGACACAGAGGGAAAAATCGAGTTCCCTGATAACGTAGGACGTTGCGATCACGAACAGCGTTGTGGCTACCACTTGACACCCAAAGATTACTTTACCGAGCATTCATTAGCGAAAGAAGAGTTGTATTCGTCTGATAGCACCGACTACAAACCGACACCAATCACTCTACCGCCATCCTTCATTGAGAAAGCAACGATGGAGCAGACCTTGAGAGGATATAAGCATAACAACCTCTATTGCTTTCTTTCCGAACAACTTGGAGAGGACGAAGCACTCCAATTGGTACATCGTTATCACGTTGGCACATCTAAACATTGGGAAGGAGCAACCATATTCTGGCAGATAGACACTATCGGAAGAGTCAGAACAGGCAAGATTATGCTCTACAATCCAGAGACTGGCAAGCGAGTAAAGCAACCTTTCAACCACATCACATGGGTACATAGTCTGCTCAAATCTCCAAACTACAACCTTAGTCAATGCTTTTTCGGAGAACATCTTCTTGATGCCGACAAGCAGAAACCAATCGCTCTGGTTGAGAGCGAAAAGACGGCACTTATTGCCTCTCATTATCTACCTCAATATCTGTGGCTGGCAACTAGCGGAAAGCATGGATGTTTCAAAAGCAGCAATCTCGTCCCCCTCTTCGGGCGTCAGGTAGTTCTCTTTCCCGACCTCGGAGCAACGGACTATTGGCAAGAGAAACTAAAGATGATGCAGAGCCTCGGAATGGAGGTGCAGCTCTTTGATTATTTGGAGAAACACGCTCCTCTTCAAGACCAGCAAGCTGGCTGCGATATTGCCGATTATCTCCTCCAAATCAAAACACAAACTAGTGTGCTGAAAGACCTCATTCGGCAAAATCCCAACCTCCAACTTTTGGTTGATAAACTCGGGCTTCAGGTCGTGAAAGAGCAAAGATTGGCACAACCTCTTCCACAGAAGAGAAGACTGCATAGGTAGAGAAGCAAGTTTGTGTTTTGGGTAACCCAAAACCTACTCAATGCCCATCAAACAAGGCGAAATAATCCCGATGGTCTCATCAATAAAAACGAAAGAAACAATGACAACAGAAGACAAAAAGAAAGGGGGACGCCCCACTAAAAAACTATCCGAGAAGAGAAGCTATTCCGTCCTACTCAAACTGAATACGATGGAGTACTTCACCCTCAAAAGTAAAGCCTCAGAGGCTGGTATCAATAAGAATGAATTTCTGAGAATGCTCATCTCAGAAAGTTCCATCAAGCCCAGAGTTACGCCTGAGCAGATGCGAGAGATACGCCAGCTCTCAGGCATAGCAAACAACATCAACCAAATTGCTCATCGCCTTCACACTTTTGGGATCTCTACCATATCGACTGAGTTACGAATGCTCAAGCTTTTAGTTGATGAACAGCTCAAAGCTCTGAAATCATGATAGTCAAGATAATCAAAGGAACATCCTTTTCTGGAGTGCTTGCCTATGTCCTCGGGAAGCAAGAGGGAAAAGCGAGAGTTCTCTATGCAGAAGGAGTTAGGAGGGATGCTTCGTCTCACGAGATAGCCAACGACTTTGCACTACAAGCCTCAATGCGTCCTAATGTGAAGAAGCCTGTCTGTCATACCATCCTGAGTTTCTCGGCTGAAGATGCTGGACGACTGGACGATGAATAACTTAGCACTACAATACTTGCAGAAAATGGGCTACGGAGATACTCAGTACCTCATTGTGCGCCACCTTGACAGAGAGCATCCCCACGTACACATCTGTATCAATCGTATAGACAACAACGGGAAAACAATTTCCGACAGCAACGAGAAGTATCGCTCAACAAAGATCTGCAAAGAAATCACCGAGGCTAACCAGTTGAAATGGGGCGAAGGAAAAGAGGCAGTAAAACGTCATAGGCTTCGAGGGAATGACCGACTTCTGTATGAAATCTTCGATACTATCAGAGCCGTATTACCTCGATGCCAGAATTGGGACGAACTCTCTTCCGCTCTGAAACGCCAAGGGATAGACATACAATTCAAGACAAAAGGACAGAGCGATCAGGTAGAGGGCATACTCTTCAGCAAAGATGGCGTAAGTTTTAGTGGTTCACACATCGACCGCTCATGTAGCTACTCCAAACTCACCTTTGCTTTAGAACAGAATGCAAAGCAAGCTCTTTCTTCGCCTCACCCCTCTTCTGAAACAGAAAGTTTTATCGGAGAGCTGGGTGAAGCCATAGAAGACCTTGGCGAGGGTCTTTTCGATAGCAATGCGCCTGCCGTAGATGTCGCAGAACTCGTATTCCAACGTAAACTAAGAAATCAAGCTAATAAGAAACTAAAACGTAGAAGATTATGAACGACCAAATGAACATCCTCCTAGAAGTACTCGAGGAAATCAAGCAACAGAACAGAGAACTCAAAACGAGTATCTCCAACCTTGCATCTCAACCAATCTCAACAACTACATCATCAGAAGAGGACGGCATCTCTCTTACGGATGTAGCACGCCTCATCGGGCAAAAGATTGAGATAGATGGCAAATTCAAGAATGAACTAACAGATGTCGCTATCGTCCTTGGTAAACGAATCCGAGAAATCAAAGATGACATCACAAAGACTCAAGAGCAACAAGCCGAAAACATTGCCTCTCTATCCGAGAAAATCCAAGAAACTCAATCTCCTCCAGAGATCAAGAAGTACTACCTCTTTGATGTCAAGCGATGGATGGAGTGGCTCATCTGGGGTATATCAATCATTCTCCTCACTTGCACTATCGGCTGGGCAGTGTATCTTCGCAATGCCAATCAGACTCTCGAAAGCTATGCTCTCCGCTACCGCATCATACGTATGGAGCAAGGCTATAATAGCCCCACTATCGCCCATCTCGACAGTCTCTTCTCTTCCGAAGACTCCTCCGACTCCATTCACCAACTACGCCACCAAGTCAGCAATTACGAACTCGCAGTCCAACGCCAAGCCGAACTGCAAATCAAACAACAACAGCTATCTAAGGAATGGGCAGAAATATCTATGAGGCTAAATAAGTAAAGATCCCCACTCACGAGCGATTGCTTAATGAGTGGGGAGTTATTTTGATATAGTATTTTTGGGGCAAAGCTATTCAAGTATACACAATACTTATATTAAGTAACCCCAATTCGGGATAAGCAGTTCTTCTTTTTCCTCAAAAAAAGTTTTAATAAAAGCCTAAAAAGAGGATTGTTTTTTGTATATTTACTGTTGATAATCAATCATATAACAAAATAACAATCCTCATGAAACTTGTCAGCAAAGTTACGGAAATCTATTGTATTGCAGATGATTTCTGCAAAGAATATAATTTAGAATTGAACAAAACCTCTCTTTCGCTCTCAAATCCCTCTGCCAATAGTCCAAAACATCGCAAGAGAAAAGGGCGGATGAGTGATGCTGAAATGATCACAATTCTTATTTTGTTCCACAGCAATACATTTCGGAATTTCAAACATTTCTATCTCTTTTATGTTTGCCGAGAACTAAAAAAAGAGTTTCCCAATCTACTCTCTTATACACGCTTTGTTGAGCGTATACCTCGTGTTGCAATACCCCTATTGCTCTTTCTCAAACTGGGATTAATGGGAGAATGCACAGGGATAACCTTTATCGATTCTACACGTATTCCTGTGTGCGACAACAAGAGACAATCCCGTAATCGCGTATTCAAAGGTTATGCCCAAAAGGGGAAAAGTACGATGGGATGGTACTATGGATTCAAACTTCATCTTTTGTGTAATGAACGAGGAGAACTACTCAATTTTGCTCTAACCCGAGCCAATGTAGACGACCGTAACCCAAAAGTATTCAACGATTTGACGAAGGATCTGTTTGGAAAATTATATGCCGATAAAGGTTATATTTCTCAATCACTTTTTGCTTTACTCTTTGATAGAGGTGTACACATCGTAACAGGAATACGGACTAATATGAAGAACAGATTAATGGATGTGCATGATAAAATCATGCTTCGCAAGAGAAGTATCATAGAGACTATCAATGATATGTTGAAGAACATTGCACAGATAGTTCACACACGCCATAGAAGTATCTCTAATTTCATCGTTAACCTTTTAGCTGGCATAGCTGCATATGCTTTCTACGACACAAAGCCTTCCATCAATATGGAGTTTGAGAGGGATGCAAAGCAGGGTGTAAAACAGCTCACGTTATTCTAACCTATAATTTGCGTGAAACAATTATACTTCGGTTTTAGGTCAAGGCCGAAAGGATGCGTGTGCGGTTTAAGAAACTCATGAAAGAGCGGTTCTTAAACCGAATTGGGGTAAGTAGGTAATTCTATCTCGTATCTCCAAACTCGGGCAATGCCATCGGAATTATCTACAATGTATTGTTGACAAAAAGGGTAGATAAGATTGATACTTTTCTCCCAACCCAGTTCCCAAAGAAAGTAAAGAGCCATACCAATAGCATGTGGTTTTGTTGAAAGTGGAGCTAAATAGATACTTGTAAAATTCTTATGACTGCTATTTTGTTGTCTCTGAATATATTCATTGATAGCCTGAGCTGTAACAAATGGGTCATAAGCTGGTGCATAGATATTAGAATCCATATCTTTAAAGCACTCTGTAGCAATTGCTTCCTCAGCTTTATACGCACGAAGAATATTTTCTTGAAACATACCTGGACTAACAGCTGGGAAACCAAATAGAAGGACCTTCTTCTTACAACTCTTACGGTCATTAGCGACATCTGCAATACGGCTATGATCATATCCTGCTGCAATTATTAAGAGATCATTATCATTGCGGGATGTATTAAGCCCTTTCATTCCCTCAATTAGCTTTACCTCGTTAAATATATCTGAGAATCGAGTATTTTCGGCTTCTCTGTACAAAGTTGGTTCTGTATAGATAATATCAAACTTTTTGATTTTAAATGCAACCATACATCTCATAAGATACATTAGATATGGGATTTTAAATCCCGTTGCATCAACACATATACGTTTACCTATCAACTTAAAATCTTTAAGTGCCTGCATAAATGTTGCATAGTCTTCATTAGCACTTATCTTGATTTTCTCTTTTCCAGATAGAAATAAATCAGGACCATCCTCAGTAGAAAAGAACCAAACCTTTCGGTCTGTTGGAATATGTTCTGAGGGCTCAATTACTCGATGTGAATTTACGTAACTTGAGATGAATAAATCATATTTAGGCAGCAATTTAAGCTCTGCTACATTCTTATAGTTGCTCTTATAAAAATAGGAATAATTCATTGGTCTTTAAAATCAAATAGAGATTTAGATTGTACTTCTTCCATGTTTATGTTAAATGGGAAATTATATCCCTTCAGTCTTGTAGCTACATAATCATCATACTTATCCTTCATCGTAAGATTGAAAAAAAGTTCAGCTATTTCTGCTGTAAAATTTACCGCACCTCTTTTCGCTAACGCTAACTCATATTTAGGATATAAAATTGTATTCAATGTATATACATGAGTTTTATTGTCTGAGTTAATTTGTCTACGTTCGTCAGTCTGCACGATATATGAATAGCTTACAAGGATCTCAAATATCTGACGTGCTGGTTCTGATAATTCGCTTGCATTCAATGTGAAGATATTAATACTGCATTGAGGTGGAACATCTGAAAAACGAGCCTTTCTCAAATAGTTTCCTATTCTCATAATTGCATCTGTAGCATGCACTTTGTCCTGTGATGGTATTCTATTCTCTTCAAAGAACCAATCGTATGTGCTCTCTATACCTATGCGCTGAGAGCGTATGGAAAGTTTTCGTCCTTCCTCAAAAGGAATCTTCCCTGTATTATAATATTGGTTATTAAACGCGGCTTTAAGTAAGCAAAGAATAGTACGAGGAGTACCACATGACAGATCAATCAACTTATCAATACCATTGTAAGGAATCTCCACTCTTCCTTCTCTTGCTAAGCTGTCTATAAGATCCTTTTTATATTTTTCAAGGACTCTTGCATGTTGCGTGTCTTTATCCTTATTTTCGTAATAACGCTTTGCTGAATCACGTATTTCTTTGGACGATTTAATTAAATCGTCTAAGGAATCGTTTCGCTTCCATTTTTTTATGGCTCTATACATCAGCATGATACTGGTTCTTTCTAATAGAATATCATCAGGAAAGGAAATATTGTCCATGATTATTTTAGCAGCATCATCATCGATATTAAGTTTCTTGATATTTGTATCCAGATAGGCAAGAGCCGATCTACTTTGCTTATCTTTCTTCTCAGCAACGGCACGGATAATATCATCGTTTGTTTGTTCTTCAATAAGTTCCGAAATCTTGAAATTTTTCGCAAGAGAGATGCCACTATTATATAATCTATTTTCAAGAATGCTTGTTACATACTGACGATACCCCTTATAGTCACGGAGAAATTCATCTAAAACCACGCCTTTAAATTCTGAACCATCACGATTTTCCTCCACTCCTTTAAGAGTTTTAAGTGTTCTAATGCCATATGGTCGAGTCCCAATTCTAAATGTGCAAGCTACAGGCTTTTCTCTTATCAATGTTTGTATCAACTGCTGCTGAGTAACAGAGAAATTCTCCATTTCATCGATAAGATACAGGATATATTTATTGCTGAAGAACTTTACTTTTGATCTTAGCAATGCTGGAATACCGTATGTCAAACTAGAATGAGATAAAAGGATTTCCACATCAGGTTTATCCTGCCCCAGGAACATAAAGTTCTGAACTTGGTAGTCAACATTTCTTTGAAGTTCAAGGAAGTACGCATTTAATTCTTTGAATGAATAAATTCCGTCTTTAGGTTTTAAAAATATTTCTAATATGTCACTAACGATTGATGACTCATCAACATCCCCCAATGAGCCATTCTCTTGCAAGTCAATAAGGACATCAAGCAATCTTTCACCAATCCATAGTTCCCAGAAATAAGAATATAGAAGAGCCCACATATCATCAGATATGTTCTTCCCGCTAAATTTATCAGAGTTGAAGCCACTGCAGCGAATATATATACCGATGAATTTCTCATTGGCTAATCCCATTTGCATTGTATTGGATTCTGCTTTGCAACGAATTTTCTGCAACTCATAGGAGAAATATTTCATCACATGAGTTTTGCCACTACCTTTACTTCCGACTATAATCTTAGGCATAAGAGACTCTGGTTCAATCAAAGTATTGAAACCATGGTTTTCTTTATCAAGATCTACCCAATACTTATAAATATCGTCATTGGTATAGTCTACCGCTTTTGTGACATCGAAAGGGTTCTTAATCATAACTCAATATTCTTTATTATAGCGTTTAAAAATCGGTATCCAAATACTTTCTTCTTCATCAAACCAAATTATTGGAAGCGTATTATCTGGCGTATTATGGTGCATGCTTATGAGTAGCTGACTATTTTTAAAACCAAGTGCAAACTCATCTGCAATTTTTTCGCGAACGGCTTTATCTTTTCCCAAAAGAGATAAATATTTATCCCAAATTTGACGGCCATACCGATGTGCTATTCCTTCTGCAACATCTCTTTTATGAATACCATCATTAAAGTACCTTGACTTATCGCCGAAACACTTGTAACTTTCATCTAGTTCTACTACAGCTTGCGCATCATCATAAAGGCCACTATTTCTAACAACCTCTATACCTTTTGTCGTACCAAAAAGCATTAGATAGGATATTTTCGCCTCCTTAGCAAAAAAACGAAGATTTGTAACGCACCTATGTACATTCGAAGTATTATTGGTGGCTTGATCTCCTGATCCACAAAGGTCATCAATAAAAACAAATCTCTTTACCTCCTTGTATTTCTCTCTCAACTTGGGTTGAAGATTACCATTCCCATCCTTTTCATAAATCACCAAATCATCTGTATTTACAAAGAGATCTTTTGATATTCTGTTTTCTTGTCGAAAATAATACAGTAAATGCACACCGCTTTCAGAAGGATTACCAACGCCCAAAAATCTGGTACGGTTGAGCTCCTCCCGATATAAATCCTCTATCAAGTTTGCGTCCAATGTATCAGCATTAGTTCTACGTATATCCTCGACAATTGGATATTGAAAAAGATCTCGATATAGTGATTTCAAAAGTTGACGAATATTTGAGGAATTAAAAAACATAAGTCGAGAAAGCATATACAATGCATATTCTTTCTCTTCATCGGTCTCAAAATTATTAAGCCATTCATCAATCCTAGGCCTCAATGCTCGTGATTCCCATAATGTGGAGTTTAGGATTTCTATTTGCCTATCGTAATCAGTATGTATCATTATTTTACTTCTTAAATACCAATATCCATTCACTCGTTATTGTACTAGCTGTTTTATTCCTTTTTGTCATCAAACCATACGATTTGATATCGTCAATCAGTTTAAACTCTAGATGCATGCCTTTTATCTGTAAATATGTAGTAAGATAGTCTTGAGTGTCAAACGGACGGTTACAAACCGTATTATTGCCAATGACTATTATCATATAACCATCCTTCTTCAACACACGTACACTCTCGTCTAATGCAAGTTTCATCTCGTTCAAATAGTTACCCACAATATATGCTCGCTCATATTTACCTTCCTTGTAAAGGGATTGTAGCACAGTATCAGCAGCTGGTATATTAGTTTTAATTTTCTTTTTAAATTCTGCTCTATGATAATCTTCACGTCCAATGTTCTTATTTTTGAGCAAGCGAATTTCCTCTGGCAACTTTCTGCCAAGCCAATAAAGATTTAACCATGATGAACGGATATACTTTTGAGCACCTGCATATGGAGGAGAAGTAAGAATAAGATCCACACTCTCATCCTCCAGTATTTCACTTTTACCGTAAGTCTCAGTCAGCTTACGGGCATCATGTGAGATAATCTCTGTTGTTATACCCTTTTCCTTGATAGTTGCCAATGATTCTATACGCTTTATATTGAGTTTGCATATCGTTTCAAATTTTTCAAACACATCAATACATTGAAGTGTCTTCAACTTAAATGTAGCTGCTTTCTTACGAGTTGAGTTTTTTGCCAATCTTTCTGGATTCAACTTAACAGGAACAGAGATACTTGGATCAGCAAAGCTTACCTTTTTGACTATGCTTGAAAAGGTAAGCATAAAAAAACGTCTTTGTTTCTCATTACCAATTTTACTGATAGCTTCTTCCAGTCTGGCTAATTGTTGAATGGTACTTGATGAAAACCATCGCTCAATATTTTTTGTACTAAAGGTAATTTCAGTATTACTCCTTCTGGCACTTGTCATCACCGAGCTCAATGTGGCCTGCAGTTCATTCGAAGGGACATATGTTGTCTTCACTTGTGATATCAGTACAGCCAATGGATTTGCGTCAGCACCAAGAGCTTTTCTTCCAGAAATGTTCGATTCTAGCATAACTGTCCCTGTACCACAAAAAGGATCAAGTACGATTCCCTCTTTTGGACAGAAATAATCAGTTTGTAGAAAAAAATATGGGATATTAGTCAACAGCTTTGCAGGATATGAATGAATTAAATGAGAGTACCTTTCGTTATTGTTGAGTTCTGGCACAAGCTGCCGAAAGTTAATATGAATAGGTTCGCATCGTTCAGAATAATCAGAACGATATTGTTCTATTCTATGTTTCAATTCTTCTTCTGTCATTTGTTTAACATTCTGATATTTTATCATTTTTCACTCAAGACTTTCCTGCTTATATAGAAATTATGAAAGTTTACAACCACTGGAAGGCCAGGATCTCTTTTGTATTAATTCTACGTACTGATCCTGCATTTTCTTAGGAAGAAAACTCTGGCGGATGCAGGCTTCCCATTCGGGGAGGATGTGCCCAAAGCGAGCGAAGATGTTGTCGCACACTTTCTCATCCAGTCCTGAGGCTATCATTGCTTCGACGAAGTGTTGGCGAGTGAGTTTGCGCTTCTTGCCACAGAGCGTTAGTGCAAGTTCTTCTGTATCCTCGGGAATAACGAGAGCCGTAGACAACAGATCATAGGCTGGAGTGAGTTGATATTCATTGCCCATTGGCGCATAGAGCGAGTAATTCTTAAGGTGCATATCTGCATTACCTATCAGCCACGAGAAGAGAACTTGCTCCCAGTACTTGACAAGATCAAGTTTCGGCACAGAGCTATACTTGGAGATGAGTTTGGCTATCTGCTCGTGTGAACCTTTGTATTTATATTCGGTCAGACGCTCTGACAACTGACACATATCTTCCATTGGGATTTTTTCGCCCTGCTCTGTTCGGTCTATGCGACGAGTGATATAGCATAGTTCGCCATCGCTAAATCGCATCAGTCCATGAGGAACTGTTTCAATCTTGGCAATCTCTGCAAGGTGTATCGACACATCTTCCAACTCGGGGAGATGCGGATAACGCTCTGTTTGAGGTTTAAGGATAAACCGTCCCCACAAGCCCACGATGGTAAATCGCTTGGGCGAATTGCTCATCTGATCAAAGTCGAGAGATAGCTTGGGTTGTACTCCTGTCACTGTGGTTTGCGAACGAACAACCTCGTCAGCCAACGCTCGTACTTCACTACTCGTATAAGGCAATATTGGTGCTTGGCTCGTTCCAAACAATTTGCGACAACACTTGGCATGATAATCCACCTCTCCATCGACCAAAGGCTCGTAGCAGTATAGGCATCTATTCTTCATCTTCAGTCGTATTTAGGGGTTCGATACTTACCGCTCCAATACAGTCACGGCAACAAGCCAATAGCAACGCCATTCGATCCCTTGCGTCTATCTTCCAATTCTTCTGAGCAATATCTAAAAGCCATCCCTCAGGAATAAGTCCGTCAAAGAATGGATGAAGTGTATTGCTTTGGAAAGGCTCTTCTCGCAAAGGCATTGTTAGGCTTATACCCTGAGCTTCGGGCATAGTCGGATAGTCCTTGTCGTAAGCAAAGGAATAACCCTCATCACTTTCTGTGAGGATGCCAGCTTTGAGCGTCTTCCAATAAACAATAGCCTGTTTCATACGTCATCTCCATCTCGTTTAATCGGCACAGGACCACACTCCGAGCCGAAGAGTTCGAATACTTTATTGACCTTGTCGAGGCGAAGCGTGGTCTTGCCTTGCTCTAGTTCACGCACAAAGCGTAGCCCCACTCCTGCTTTCTCGGAGAGGTCTACTTGTGTCAGTTTATATTTCTTGCGCATCTCTTTCACATACTGCGCTATGATTGTCTTCGCTACCATACATAACAACTCTTTTATACTAAGAGATAAACAAATCACATCATTTCCTAAAAACTCTGAAAATACAATCACTTATTGTTCTTCTTGCAACTATAAGTTTTATCTACCTTCTTTCCATATCATTCGTTATAACATTCACCTCAAAACACTTTGGGTAATCTGGTTTTTTATAGCATTTCTTGATACCTATGTCCAATTCATCCTTGAATCCAAGTCCAACATGGTAATAGGCATCAAAGATTGCCCCCATATCGGAAGTAGTGGTAAGAAGCATATTCTTGTCTGAATATTCCTTGAATTGTTTACGGTCATTCAAATACCAGCCACAGATTTCCAATTCATCAAGACACAGAACGTGCTCTTGCATTTTTTCTCTATAATCAAGAAACTCAATGAAACGTGCTGGAGCTATCCCTTTCAGCATCTTTTTCATTAATAAGAATAGCACTTCTAGATCATCAATAGAAACGGCCCACGGATAGAGAGCATCTTCGTCCTTCTCCAATAGCTTAGAAAGATCGGTCTGAATTGCTCCGTACTTAAAATCTGTAACAACAATAGACCAAACTTTGCCAATATCCTTTTTTTTAAGATGATACAGACTAGCATTCTTATTCTCTGCGTCATAGATGTCGACATCCTGATTTGCTAAGAAGATCTTCTCTACACGTCTACATTGTTCATATCCCGATTGAATAGCTTTCTGAAAATCTCTTTTTATCCGTTCATATGCTTTGATGGGGTCTCGAAATGGTTCTCGAAAATTACAACTCTTTATTTCTACTATAACGCAAGTGTTTCCAATTATTATTAATAAATCATTCTCCGAAGTACCATCAACGCTGTAATTAGCGAAAATCTTCGTCTTTTCAGGAAAAAACTCCTGAAACACCTCTTTGACCTTCTTCTCAAATGCTATTGCCTTGTTTTGTTTATACTTACCTGAGGGTTCTTCTTTCATTAACGCTTCATCCAATCTAAAGAACAACCCCTCAAATAGGAATTTAGTGATGGGGCAAACGAATTTTTCTTCTATTTGAACAAGAGGATGTGATTCCGAGTAATGCTTATTTGAATAGTAAACAATTTCCCCTTTTAATAAATCCTTGTCATACGAAAAGAAATCCAGAATGTGCTGTAAACTATTAGGAGATATCTCTACATTCATCAACTCCTTTGTCTCATGTACATGAATCTCCCCAGGGCTTGTTGTTATAGCTTTCTTGAGATCGCTGAGTTCGGGTTCATTCCACCAATCACGAGGATCATTAAGTCCTCTTTCTTCAAATTTTCGAGTCAAATTGCGCCATTCCTCTGGATGAGTTTTATAGAGAACGAATCTATCCGCATAAGGTTTAATTATATTGTTTAATTTATTATTATTCAAACTTCTTACATGCAAAATAAACTTTAATGCCTCATCTATTGTAAAACCATAGCGTGATTGAATATGCCCATCGTATGGTTTGATATATCTCACAATCCTATCCCGCGTCTGCTCCTCATAGCTTAATACAGCATTGCTGAAATAACCAAAAAAAGTTACCAATGAGACTTCTATTTTTTCATCGCGTTCATCGTGATATAATTCTCCATTATTGGGAAACCCGATACTGACGAAATAAGTCATTTCTATTTCATTGAGTAAAATAGCTATTTTATTCCAGCGCTCTTCATCCATGTTGACAGACTCTTCTCTTATCTCTATTGAGTAATAGACATCTATCAAATACAGTGTTTGCCTCATTGGAGATAACAGATGTGTATAAAGTGATGATGCCTCTTTAGAATCTAGTTCGAAAATCAACCGCATAGCGTGAATCAAGAAGGATTCCTCCTTTACGTATATGAGTTGTTTTTTAATGTCATCAATAATCTCTTCGACTGTTCGATGATGTTCTTTTGCCTCTATCATCTTTTGATAAGCAGATTGATAATTATCCTCCATCCTTATTTCAATTACTTGAAGTGCCACACTCTAAATATGTACCCATTTTGTCTCTTTTGGGTACATATTCAAGGCGTATCACTATCCACGACTCACTCCGCCAAAGTCATTATATACCTTATCAGTGGCAAATATAATGAATAGAAATCTATTATGCCCCTTTTCGGGGATATTCTTCCAATGAAAGAAGAAATTATACCCAATAGGGAGGACTATGATATTTTCCTTGCATCATTTTGCTTTGATATGCTCCGAAAAGGGTACTTTTGTAGTGAGCAAGCGTGCTAAAAACAAATGGGAGGTATTGTAATTAGCTGACTAACAGGTAACACCGACAAAAAGAAGATTGAAAGAGTGAGAACTAAGCCATGCGGTACAAGCACATAACCACCTATAAAACAGTTAGATAAAACTGATTTTTCATTTATTTCAGGGTGCCTTGTACCGATTAAATGGCTAATCGCCTAAGTGATAGAGGGGTAATGATGTTGCATCGAAAGTGAACCCACTGTAAAAAATCATAAAATCTACAAGAATACCGCCTTAAACCGCTTATTTTCAAGTGTTAAAGTTTATTCGGGTGTTTGCAGATTTTTGACTTAAGTATTGTCAATTTGCAGATTTTTTCTTAACTGTACCCCTCAAGATTACATCAAAGGTACAAAATCTGTCCCCCGGGGATAGAAAAAGTGTCCCTCGAAATTCAAGATACTGTCCTAAAAAAGTGTGTAAGCTCCCCAGTTCTTATATTTGTAGTGAATTCAAAAATCAAACAAAGAACAATGAAGCTTACAACAGAACAAAGATCGGAATTACTTTCCGAACTGGCCTCCAGTGAGGCTGGATTTAATGAGTTATTTCGCGTACTTTTGGAGAGTTTTTCCAAGCAGGAGCGCTCCCTCTTTCTCGAGGAACATAAGGGTGAACAAGCCAATGGTTTCCGTCCTCGGCGTTGGCGGGGTCATGGTTGGAGTTTTCAACTTCGCATCCCTCGCACGCGTTCCAATGCATTTCAACCCATCATTCTTGGTATTTTATCCTCTCGGGAGAGTGAGCGTACACAGCTTTTTTACGAGTTGTATTCCCGTGGACTCTCCTGTGAAGACATCGCCGAGGTGGGTCGTCGCATCTACCGTCACCTTTACAGCAAACAGCAGGTAAGCTATCTGGCAGGGGCTTGTTATAAGGAGATCCAAGAGTGGCTTTCGCGCCAACTTTCTCCTCACTATTTAGCCGTCTACATCGATGCCACGTTCTGTTCCACGCGTCGCGAGGGTAGCGTCTCAAAGGAGGCTTACTACACAATGTTGGGACTGCTACCCGACGGCAGTCGCGAGGTGCTCACGGTGGTAAATCACCCCACAGAAGGTGCGATTGCTTGGGAAATGGAGCTGCAAGCCCTCAAGGAACGTGGTGTGAAACAAATCGACTTGATTGTGTCCGATGCTTTGAGCGGCATCTGTTACTAGTGAGAGGTATGCCCAACCTTGTTGAGTGGCAACATAGGTGATGTCGGCAACACAGAGTTGACCGAAATGGGTGGGCTTGAGTTTTGGGGTTGTATTAAGTAAGTCATCGAAAATGAAATAATTATGATTTGAAAAGGTTGTCCGAGGACGTTTGCGGTAGCGCTGACACAGGCCGTTGGAACGGAAGAGATTGTAGCATTGGTCGCGACCAATGGAAAACTTATATTGGAACTTGCGACGACACAGTTCGTAGAGTTCGCGCATGCCTGCTTTGGGGAGGTCCTTACGCAGCTCTGTGGCATAAAGGACGATACTCGTTCCTAGGATTTCCTCTTCTTTTTCTTGAACTATATACTTGTAATAACCTTGTCTGCTTATGCCAAGATAATCGCAGAGAAAGGAGACATTACGCCGCACGGACGTATCCTCTTCCTGGCTCTGAGACAAAGTATTGATTACTTGGCATCGCGTTTTTTTCGGATGGGGATATTAAACATTTTCTCCGCTAAATCTATCATGGTGGAGTTGGCCAAACATCGCAATTCGGATTCAGAAAGAGCCTTCTTGAGGCGCTTAATCTCTGCCTCATAGGCTTTGCGCTCTTTAGAGAGTTGAGACTGGAGTTCTTCGACAGTATTCGGGATTTTTGTTTCTTTCATAAGTCCTTCGATTGTGGAGAGATCAGGAGTGCCATATTGCTTGCAAATATAGCGGAAGGTGGTATAAGGAACTCCACAACTACGTGAAAAATTTTTAGCGTTCATACCGCTCTGCAGGTAAGAACGCAACAACAGGACTTTCTCTGTTTCGCTGTACTTTAATCTTGACATATATCTTTTTTTGAGTTTATGAACTGTCAACTTATTTAGTACAGGACAAGGGATGCGAAGTTGAAAACTCCAACCATGACCCCGCCAACGCCGAGGACGGAAGCCATTGGCTTGTTCACCCTTATGTTCCTAGAGAAAGAGGGCGCGCTCCTGCTTGGAAAAACTCTCCAAAAGTACGCGAAATAACTCATTAAAACCAGCCTCACTGGAGGCCAGTTCGGAAAGTAATTCCGATCTTTGTTCTGTTGTAAGCTTCATTGTTCTTTGTTTGAGTTTTGAATTCACTACAAATATAAGAACTTGGGAGCTTACACACTTTTTTAGGACAGTATCGAGCAATAAGGGTATTGCAACACGAGGCATACGCTCAACAAAACGTGTATAAGAGAGTAGATCGGGAAACTCTTTTTTTAGTTCTCGGCAAACATAAATGAGATAGAAATGTTTGAAATTCCGAAAAGTATTACTGTGGAACAATATAAGAATTGTGATCATTTCGGCATCACTCATCCGCCCTTTTCTCTTGCGATGTTTTGGACTATTGGCAGAGGGATTTGAGAGCGAAAGAGAGGTTTTGTTCAATTCTAAATGATATTCTTTGCAGAAATCATCTGCAATACAATATATTTCCGTAACTTTGCTGACAAGTTTCATGAGGATTGTTATTTTGTTATATGACTGATTATCAACAGTAAATATACAAAAAACAATCCTCTTTTTAGGTTTTTATTGAAACTTTTTTTGAGGAAAAAGAAGTACTGCTTATCCCGAATTGGGGTATTAATACCAAAATAGAAAGACTTCCTTAAACCGAATTGTGGTTATAAAATAGCGTTAGATTGAGAAACACGTTTGTCAATAAATAAAACAATACAAAAGTTTCACAATAACAAATATGCTGCATTGCAAAAGTTATCACTAACTTTGCAAAGAATGCATGTAAGATATGATAAATATGAATAGATTTATATTCCTTGTCCTCCTTTTTACTTGGGCAACTCTCAATAGTATAGCTCAAACTCCAGCGCGCACGGAGAAACAAAAAATTGAACGTCTCGGAAAATTCTATTCTGATTCCTTAAAGCAGCTCAAAACGCTCTATGACAACTGGAAATATGAAAAGGCTGATACATTGGCCAATCCCTATTATTTCCGACTATTTGCCAGCCCAACGTTCTACGATAAAGCAGTTCAAGAACTCTTCTCTTTATCCACACCAGAAAAGGACTATCGAGCCATACTGGAAAGTAGGGCCTTAGCCTCAGTTTATGCCCAATCTCCGTGGCTTATTCAGCACCTAAGCGATGAAATAGAAAGTGCTACACCAAGTTCCTATGAGCAGGTTATAAAACCTAGTGTGCAACTTTCTAAACAAGTGGCAGAAAAGACGAACGACGACTTTAATCTTGAGAATTTGGACATAGCAGTACATCGTCCCTCTTTTTGGACATTTCGTGCAAACGTTTCATTCCAACTGATGCAGAACCATATCTCCGACAATTGGTATAAAGGCGGAGAAAGTAACCATTCATTCTTAGCAACCTTGAACGCACAAGCCAATTTCGATAATAAGCAGAAAATAATATTCAACAATTATCTAGAAATGAAGTTTGGACTTCAGAGCTCAAATTCTGATACCGAACACCGATATAAGACAAACACCGACCTTATACGTCTTACAAACGAATTAGGTATCAAAGCTTCGAAACATTGGTACTATTCAGCCATGCTTCAAAGTTGGACACAATTCTATCGTAGCTACAAGAAAAATGAGAGAAGAGTTCGCTCTGATTTTATGTCACCCTTTGAAAGTTTATTCACGTTGGGTATGAAATACTCTCTTCGTACAAAAAATAATCGCTTTAGTGTGAATGCCAACCTCTCTCCCTTTGCTTGCGACTTCAAGTATGTAAACCGTATGGGATTGGCTCCATCCTTTGGTTTAAAGTTAGATCATCACACGCGCTTTGATTATGGTTCGAACGTAACTATAACGGCAAAATGGACGCCTTGGAAGAATATCACCTGGGATAGTCGTCTCTTCTACTATACGAATTATAAGTACACACAAATAGAATGGGAAAATACGATTTACTTGAGAATCAATCGTTTCCTTTCTACAAAGCTCTTCCTTTATCCGCGCTTCGATGATAACGTGCGGAGAAAAGATAGTGAAAGCTATTTCCAATTCAAGGAATTTCTTTCTGTTGGTATAGACTATTCTTTTTAACCACAGGCATCACTATATCCTCTCCACAGAAAAAGTGTAAAACTTTGAATTAGCATTTTGTATCTCTCATCCACTCCTGTCTACACAAGGCACTTATTATGATTGATCACAGCACAATACAGAAAGTTCTTGACGCCACCGACATAGTTGACGTTGTGAAAGAATTTGTGACACTCCATAAAACTGGAGTAAACTACAAAGGCCTTTGCCCTTTTCACAATGAAAAGACACCTTCATTCGTAGTCTCTCCTGCAAAACAAATCTGTAAATGTTATGGCTGTGGCAAAGGAGGGAATGCGCTACATTTCGTGATGGAAATGGAACAGCTCACCTATCCCGAAGCTATCAAATGGTTGGGAAAGAAGTACGGTATAGAGATCCGTGAAAAAGAGATGACAGATAAGGACCGCCAAGCACAGACTGAGCGGGAAAGTCTTTTTATTCTTAATGAATGGGCACGCAACTATTTTGAAAAGAATCTACATGAATCAGCCGATGGTCTTGCCATCGGATTGGCTTATTTCCGGCAGCGCGGTCTTCGTGATGATATTATTCGTAAGTTCCATTTAGGCTATTCGCTTGTGGATAGGAATGCCATTGCTCAAGCAGCGATCGCAAAAGGTTTTAACCCAGAATTACTCATCAAAACGGGACTTTGTTTTAAAACAGAAGACAACAAACTCTTAGACAGATATCATGGACGTGTTATTTATCCAGTCCACAGCGTTTCGGGAAAAGTTGTTGCCTTCGGTGGACGTATTCTCACACAGAATAAGAACGTAGGAAAATATGTTAACTCACCAGAGTCGGAGATTTATAGCAAATCCCATGAACTCTACGGACTTTATGAAGCTAAGCGAGCTATTGTTCAAGAAAATAGTTGTTTTCTTGTAGAGGGCTATATGGATGTTATCTCCATGCACCAAAGCGGTGTCGAGAACGTTGTTTCCTCTAGTGGAACTTCACTCACTGAGGGACAAATCCGTTTGCTTCACCGCTTCACTAATAATATCACAGTTCTCTACGATGGTGACAATGCCGGTATTCATGCAAGTTTGCGAGGCATTGATATGCTTCTCTCTGAAGGATTGAACATAAAAGTTCTTCTTCTTCCAGAAGGAGAGGATCCGGATAGTTTCGCACAAAAATATGGCGCATCCAAATTTCAGGAATATATAAAGGAAAATCAGGTAGATTTCATCCGCTTTAAGACGGATCTACTGATGAAGGATAGTGATAACGATCCAATACAGCGAGCAAACTTTATCTCTGACATTATCAGCAGTATCAGTCTTATTCCTGAAGGTGTTATCCGCCAGATGTATTCGAGAGAGTGCGCGCAGATGATGCAAGTCAGCGAAGAGATGATTCTGTCTGAAGTGGCCAAGATTCGTAGAGGTGTCACAACACAGACATATCAAAAAGATGAACGCCAACGCAAGCAGGAACTTCAAGAGCAAGAGAAACAGCGCAAAGAAGGTTTGCAAATAGAATCGCACAATAAAGTAGCTCAAATGGAACGGCTGCTCATCAGAGATATTATTAGGTATGGTGAACAACTTCTTTTTGAAGCTGAAGGCGTTCAGTATACCGTGACGAGCTACATCTGCGACGATTTGAAGAACGATGGTTTGAAGTTGCAAAACAAACTTTATCAGTACATTCTTTCAGAAGCAGAACTCCATGTTTCTGATGAAAATTGGCGTTCGCTTCCTTTCTTCCTCAAAAACCCAAAAGGCTCCATAAGTATGCTTGCAGCAGAACTTTCAACAGATAAGAACGAACTCTGCACTAATAACCGCGTACAATATGGAGACGATACTGACCATCTTGCTAATCGTATCCCACAGCTCCTCAACGATTACAAGATGGCACTTATAGAGGCGGAGCTTGAAACTGCACGCCAAGAGTTGGCTGAAATATACAAGAGCGGTGACCTCCCAAAGGTGCTGGAATATATGAGAAAAATTAAAGAACTGGATGAGCTTCATAGAGCTATAGGAGAAGCTACACAGCGCATTATTACACTAAAATAAAAGAGCAATAAACAGTTGTTATTGCTCCTCAAGGATAATTTATAAAAGAACAGAGCAGCCTTACTCCAAAAGAGAATAAAGCTGATCTGTTTTATTACAGACTTAGAAACGGGCATAAACTTGCAGTTCGACCGTATTATAATACTTGTCTTGAATAGTACGATTATTTGTCAGATAATAATTGAGCTGGAGCATAAAGTTCTTTGCCAATCGGCAATTAGCCGCAAGGCCATAATTAGCAACAAGATTATTCCATTGCTTTGCTTCTCTATAGCAGTCCCAACGACCATAAAGTTTGAGATTCTTAGTAATAGGTGCACCAACAGTAGCATACCAAGAATCGGCACGTTCGGAACTCAGACTATTAGTTATTACACCGCCAACAGAATGTCCGTATTCGCCACGTACAATCCAATTATTTTCATAGTCTAGCCCTGCAGACCAACGTATACGCCTCACACTTTTCAGACTAAAAGGGTCAGTTGATTTGTAATTCTCATTGGTATATTTACCACTCCAACCAAACCATCCAAAGCGCAGGTTCTTGCAGGGATTTACCCAAAGTCCTCCAATAATATCTTTGAAATTATCTCTATCAGAATGGTTAATTCCTTGTCCATTAAAAAGCCCCACTTGATAATGCAGCCAATGATGACCGTCTTTTGCCGCCAACAAATCACCTTGTATCTGCAAACCCACATCACGACCGCCCGACTTATGTGCACCATTGCGATCAGCAGAGATTCCAGCCAACTTATTAGATAACTGTGAGAATGCCCCCCACCCTATTTCCCATGGGCTCATCGAATTCTCAAAGGTAAATCCACGCTTGAACTGGCCTAGCTTCACTCGTAGCTCTTTCCAATACTGCCACTCAACAAAAGCATCAAGCACACGCGGCCCATTGTCCTGTTTAGGCTGTCCGCTCGCCTCCAACTGTATGCAGTAGAAGAAATCCTTAAAGGCATATCCATTCATATAGAGACGAATGAGACGCAAGTCAAAATTAGAGTGCGTCTTGTCGGCTTGATCCGTCACAGTGGCTTTACCCACAACGTAACCTCCAAACTTAAAGCTTGGATCGAACGCAGCCATAAACTTTGATTTGCTCTCAGAAGCTGAAGCTTTAGTACCCAATGTGAATATTTTTTTCACTTCGCTAAGGTTATGTCTCGCCGCACTAGAATGCAACATACTATCTGCTGAAACAGATATGGGTATATTGGATACGGGGATGTCTGTTGCAGTAGCATTTACTACAGTAACGAACAGCACCATACCACAAAAAGTGGTTGAGAGTAGTTTGCTCATGATTTTTTTATTTGATTTACATTACGCTCACAAAATTAAGAATGTTTTTAGAGAAGTAAACAGGTTTTGAGTTTTTCTAATACTGATTCTATCAAATCTTTAAATCCATACTAGAACAATGGTTGTTACAAAAAAACACATGAATTGGCTGATATAGAAGTCTACAACTGGAAAAAGAAGTAGAACTCATAATATGCAGATTATTCACTTAGTAAAAGGTTTTAGAATGTGTTTGCTTTGTGCTCCCACGCTTTTCCCGTAACTTTGCAAAACTTCAAGAAAGATACAAAATTAGATATGACTATTAGACTTTCACTCGCAACTTTAGCTCTTTTCACAGGAGTAACCGCTCAGGCTCTTCCGCTGCGCACAGAATTCTTGCGTGAAAACGAGTTTGTACAGGACAACAAAGATAATGTCCAGTATATCAATTTCGGCAACTTCGACCAATGGATCACTCGCAATATTGAAGAAAGTGGTATTATTGGAGGAGAAACAAAACAGGTTTATGCCATTGGTCCAACATCTGTGATTAATGGCCGCACGCCATACTTAGGCACTGGTGGTTCTCCTTGGGCTACATCAAATGTTATGGCACATGTCAGCGGTATCTATAAGACAAATGTTAGTGTGTTTAAGCAAGTCCGCCCAGGGCATGGTTATTGCGCAAAACTCTATACTCATCTGGAGCAAGTAAAGGTTTTAGGCATTGTAAACATTAAAGTCTTAGCTGCAGGAAGTATTTACTTAGGACAAATGATGGAACCTATTACCAGTTCATCTAATCCTATGAAATATTTGAATTGTGGTGTTAAATTCTCTCGCAAGCCAAAAGCGATTATGTTTGATTATGCTACTAAATTGATCCTTGGTGATCGTATTCGCCAAACGGGTTTTGGCGGCGCCAAGAGTGTTGCTGGTCGAGACTTGGCAGATTGTGTTGTTTATTTACAAAAGCGTTGGGAAGATGCAAAAGGAAATGTCTATGCCAAGCGTATCGGCACGATGATCCACTACTTCACTCAGACAACAAGCTGGATGAACAACCAAGAGTTTACTATCAATTATGGCAATATCACGACACAACCATTCTACAAGAGCTACATGGGGCTGACGTCTCAATTTTACATGAAGAATTCCAAGGGTAAGATGGTGCCAATCAAGGAGATTGAATGGGGAACAGCAGATGATACTCCTACTCACCTTATTATAAAATTTGACTCAAGTAATGGTGGTGCCTATACAGGTACAGTTGGTAACACTCTTTGGATTGATAATGTGCGCTTAGTCTACTAATTCTTTTAATTACACCAATAAAGGATAAGAGGGAGATACTCTCAAACTAAAATATAGCTTTGAGAATTTCTCCCTCTTTCTTTTACCTCTTAAAGCAAGAAGGCTATGCTTTAAAGAAGCATAAAACTAATTATAGACCTTACAATTGATCTTAAAATACAATAAGGATTATTCAATTACTATAAGTATGCTTCTATTCAGAAATAGTTTGAATAAAAGATAGAGGGTTATAGAAATCTATAAAATCTTACACATAGAGTTTTATAAGTATACTCAAAACTTAGGGAAGAACATTGAAAGATTTCGTGGCTGTTATCTGATAAAGCAAAGGTGAACTAGTACAATATACAGAGCCATTACTCGGAAAATCCAACTTATACCCCTTTATAACCTCATTCCCAGACACATTATATTTACCAACAAATGTCACAGAAATTGAACCTGCAGCAGTTACAGTAACAGTATCCGTTGGCACAGATGTATTTTTATCATAAACAGTTCCTTGCATATATTTCTGATTACGAACACCTGCTGAAGGGTTAAAAGACCAAGAGTAAGTAGTGTTATTCAACAATTTTCCCTTGCTGGTCTCTACTAAAGAAATTACCACGCGATCACCCACATGAATGGCCCCCGTACCAGATAGTTTTTTTACAGAAATATCGGAAAAACGCGGAGGTTCTGACCGATAAGTATCTTGGGAGCAACTGCCTAAAAAAGCGACAGCTGTAAAAAAAGTAAGTAATTTATACATATCGTTTTATTCTTCTAGTGTTTATTGTACAATAAGTTTTTTTATTTTAAGAGACCAATACCTTGCCGCAAAATCTTTGGTTCTTCGTCTAAACAATCAACAATGGTACTTTCAGTATCCACTCCTTCTCCTCCATTAACAACTAAGTCTACATCCGCCCCAAAATGTTCTTCAATGAGTTCTGGATTAGTAGCATACTCTCTATCTAGATCCTCTACC
The DNA here is from genome assembly GCF_014195585.1 of Alloprevotella rava. GTDB lineage: Bacteria > Bacteroidota > Bacteroidia > Bacteroidales > Bacteroidaceae > Alloprevotella > Alloprevotella rava. The sequence goes on from NZ_JACICA010000009.1 coordinate 58,400, forward strand.
GGTAGTGATGCTGTTAATAAAGGAACTTCTAGCATTTCAACTAGCTGATTAGTAATGGGGTTGTCGGGCATACGTATTCCTACCTCATTTTGACGACGTGCGCGAAAAATCTTTGGTAGCCGACTCGTTCCTGGTAGAATAAAAGTAAAAGGTCCAGGAAGATTCCGCTTCATTAACTTAAATACTGGCGTAGATATATGAGCATATTCGCTAATGTTACTCATGTCGTAACAAATAATGCTTAACGGATGAGAGCGCAAGTCTATGTTACGAATCCGACAAATACGCTCTACAGCACGTTCCTTAAGAGCATTACAGCCCAAAGCATAAGTTGTATCTGTAGGATATATGATAACTCCACCATCATTGAGAACATCAATGATTTTCTGAAGGCGTGAGATATCATTATGAGAGGAATATAAGCGTAGCATCAGAATGTTTTCAAACAACAATAAAGGCGCTGCATTGGCAAGCCCATCACATTATAATAGCTACCTTCCAAACTAGAAACAGCAACCAAACCAATCCAGTCTTGAATACCATAGGCTCCAGCTTTGTCAAGCGGAAGATATTTTTCTACATAAAAGTCTATTTCATCCTCAGAAAGTTCGGCAAAAATCACTTTTGAAGTGGTTACAAAATTCTCCAACCTATCTTTTGTAAATACACAAACTCCCGTAGAAACCTCGTGTACCTGACCAGACAATTTACGCAACATATCCTTTGCATTCTCAACACTATGCGGCTTTCCCAGTTCTTCGCCATTGAGAGTAACAAGTGTGTCAGCAGTTATAATGAGTTCGGTGGGAAGCATCGACTCACGATAGTCATCAGCCTTTTTACGAGCGATAAATTTTGCTATCTCTTCACCTTTTAACTCTGCAGGATAGGACTCATCTATACCTAAAAGAGTGCGCACCTTAAAGTCTATTCCTAAGCGTTGTAAAAGCTCTTTACGACGTGGCGAACTGCTCGCTAAGATTACGTCGAATTTACTAAGATTATCAAGCATTTTTTCGAACTATTTTATTCAGTGCATTCGTAAAAAGTAGAACGCTGAATGATTCTAACAAATGAAAAAAGAAAATTACCAACCAAACGCAACTTTATCATTAAGGCCATTCATCCAAAAACCTTTGGCTCTAAGTACTTGTTCGACAACATCTCGAACACAGCCTTCGCCTCCACAACAACTACTAATATAGCATGAAATCTCTTTGATTTCTACCGCAGCATCATATGGACAAACAGGACATCCGCAAGCTTTCATAACTTCATAATCAGGGATATCATCACCCATATAAAGAACTTCTTCCGGCCGAAGGTTTGCAGATTCACACCATTGGTAGAAACAATCTATCTTAACTGAAACTCCATCAAAGATATTTTGCAGACCGAGGCGTTCATAACGCTGACGCACTAAAGGGCTACGGCCTCCAGTTATAATGGCGACTTGTAGTTCACGTTTCACTGCTAGCTGAAGTGCGTAGCCATCTTTTATATTAGCCGTTCTTATTGGCTGACCATCATTACTAAAAAGATAGACATTGTTTGTACTTAAAACACCGTCAACGTCGAAGGCTAAAGCCCGTATTTTTTTCAAGTCGTAATCAATCATGTAAATTCTGGTGAATAGAAAGGCTCATCATTTTGTAAATGTCGCGCTTTATCGTTTCTGAAATCAAGGAAAGTTGTTTGTTTATTACATTCTGGTCATAACGAACAGCTGGCCCCGTCTGTGCCTCTCGTGGAGAAAGTTCATGAACTTTTTTTGCTGTTTCATCAATAAGCGGAAGAAGATACTCAAAAGGTAACCCAACTTTTTCCATTTCCTGGGCTGCAAGAGTATAGCAATGATTTGCAAAATTGCACGCTAAAACTGAGGCTAAATGCAACCTAAGACGACGATCTGAATCAAGGAAATTAACTTGACTACTGATAGACTGTGCCATAGAAAAAAGGATCTGAGCAACTTCATTATCAGACGACTCAACAAATATAGGTATATTATCAAATAAAACAGCACGCTTCTTTGAAAAAGTCTGCATAGGATAGAAGATTCCATACTTATTAACTTTTCCATGAAAAATACTCATAGGTATGGAACCTGCCGTATGAACAAAAATGGCTTGAGGATATACTAGTATAACTTTTGATAAAAGTTCTTCTAATACACTATCCTTTATGGATAATATATATATATCAGCTTCTAAAAGTTCCTCAATATTGATAGTCCAAAAACAGCCCAAAGTATCACCCAAAGTTTGGGCCGAAGAAGCTGTCCGACTATAAACCCCCTTTATCTTATACCCTGCACGCAATAAAGCATGAGAAAGATGCGTAGCAACATTTCCTGCTCCAATAAAGAAAATACTCTTTTCTTTAGATTTGCAATAAGATGAGTTTACATCCGCGATAGGTTGATCTGTTTTCGTCATTTTCTAAAGAAAAATGTATTTAACTCTTAAAAAATTACTATCAGCCCTAAGATTATTCTTGAAATCTTTTTGAGGCACGCACCAAGTGGCGTATCATAGAAATGAACTCCTGCGTTTCTTGCAACATATTTAAATACAGTAGCGTCGCACGTATATTCTCTTCCTCGTGTTGCAAATGATCCTGCTGACTATGACGTATTTCAGAAAGGCGTTTTTTCAAGAAATTGCCCTCTACAAGAACTTCATCTGCCCCCGTAAAATCACCACTATCAACCATTTTACGTGTACGCGTTAACATAACATCAACCTCCTTACAAATTGACGTAAACTCTATAACATCAACTTCAGGAAGAGGATTGAAATTATTATCAACGTGCTCTAAAGAAGGCTCAAGCATACGCTTTAAACAATAGAAAATTTGCGTAAGATTATTAGATCCCAAGTGGAACCAGGTATTCTTCTCTACTGCCTGCAAATAGTCAAGGCGACGCATACCGACAATTTCCTTACGACGATAACGTTTCCATTTATCTCTAGCTGATTCTAATTCGTGGGATGCTGTGCGCAACTGTCGAATATTCTCTTTCATTACTCCTTGAGTAATGTTATTGAACGTATTTTGCATAACATCGATCATTTCCACTTGTGTAGACTTAACATGAAGAACCAGTAAGTCCCAAACCTCATTCTTATCCTTTGCATGAACCAGTTTACGGAAAACAAGGTCTACCGTTTCCTCTTCTTGCTTTTTCTTAAATGCGCGATTGTTTCGAATAAGTACAACCACAACTATAATTATGACGAGAATCATACCAAAGATACCCGCCAAGTGATTCATCGTTGCGACCAAACTACTCATAATAAAAGCTGCGCCTGCTGTTACAAACCATCCACCAACAACGGTAATAACACCAGTAATACGATAGACTGCTGTTTCTCTTCCCCAAGCTCGATCAGCAAGTGAAGAGCCCATGCCCACCATAAAAGCAACATAGGTTGTAGATAGCGGAAGTTGTAAGCTCGTTCCAACAACAATAAGAAGTCCTGCAAGCACCAAATTAACGCAAGCTCGAACTAAATCGAACGTTGCTCCTTCAGGCATAATACTCTCATCTTCATTGAAACGCGTATCCAACCAACCTTTTAGAAAATTCGGCTCTAAACGACTAAAGAAAGAATTAACTATAAGCGTTTGACGAACTATAGAACGAGCTATCTTAGAACTGCTAAAAACCTCCTCACCTTCTGTTTGTGAAGCCAAGCTATTACTATTCTCTACAACTTTTCGAGCCTTTTTAGACAGACATAAAGCAATCATCATTATAGCCCCAGAACCAACAAAAAACCAAGGTTTTATTGCGTTAAACGTAGCATCAACACTTGGCCCTGTAAGAACGCCCATAGTATAAGTATGAGGATCTGCACTGGGATGGCGTGAAATATCTAGAAATGCCTCTAGACTTGTTAAAGGCACACCAATAAAATTCACCAAGTCGTTTCCTGCAAAAGCCATTGCTAGTGAAAATGTTCCAAAAAAAACAATCACTTTTAATACATTCACACGACACCAATGCAGTATTTGCATTAAGCACGTAAAAATAATGAAGCAAACAAATAAAACCTGGCTAGAATTATTGTCTAACCAATTGGGTGTCATGCCTATCGCGTTGAGCAATGAAGTACCTCTTAGACCTTTCACCAAAAGGAAATACATAATGCAGGTAATGCAAAATCCACCAAAGATAGCAATACTATATTTAAGATGCCTCCGATAATTGAACGTAAAAATAATACGTGTTAACCACATCACTATAGAGCCAAAAACAAAGGCTATAGCGACACTTGCAAAAATACTTATTATAATCTGCAGAGCTTTATCTGTATTTATCAATTCAGCATAAGTATGCCCATTCTGTGCTATCTTAAATAAAGCTATTGCACTAGAACTTCCTAAAAGCCCAAAGACCATAGAGACCGTTGTAGACGTAGGTAGGCCTAATGTGTTAAAGATATCCATTAGGATAATATCCGTTGCAGTAACAGCTAGACAAATACAAATTATATCATCAAAGCTAAAATATGTTGGAGTCATAATTCCGTGACGCGCAACATCCATCATCCCATCACTTGTGGCTGCTCCCACAAAGACTCCAACTGCAGCAACAGCAAGTAAGATCCGAAACTTTGCAGCTTTTGATCCCATAGCAGGACTCATAAAAGGTACAGCACTTCCTGCAACCCCTACGCTTAAATCACAGATTGCCAAAGCAAAGAGAAATAGTAAAATCCCTAAATAAAGGACACTCATAAATTCTTTTAGATCATTTTGAATGCAAAAATATATAATCGTTTCTGAAAGACCAATGAACAAATATCGGTTATAGCAGAAAAATCTATTTTTTCTGTAGGATTTGTAATATGTTTGCTATTTTTGTAGTCCAAAAGAAACACTATATAAAATGGGTATTTTCTCAAAACTATTTGCTAAAAAAGCTACAGAGGCTGAAAAAGGATGGCGCGTTGGAGGTATGGAAGATTTTGTATCTCTTATCCGTGTGTACTACCAAGCTGTTATGGCTTCACAAATGGGAATCTCTAATTTAGCAGCATTTCCTGATCTGCGTGTTTTTAAACAGACACTACATGTTCCTACAACCAATAATAAACTTGGAATTAACGAAAAAAAACGCTGCAAAGAAATGTTATCCTCATTATACGGGATGCCTACCAATTTTTTCTCTGAGATTGATGCAAGCATAAAAAAAAATTGCCGCACCCTCCAACAGATGCAGCAATATCTTTTCCAGTTTCAAGGCTTTACGCAAGAACTTATGATGCTTGTAGGAAACCTTATGAAATGGAAGTTTCGTGTCCCTGGATTTATGCGTAAAGCATTATATTCCATGACCCAGAAAACCATTACAGATATTACAACTAAAGATTCTTGGAAAGATGAAGGAGTTCGTAAAAGCGTAATGGCCGTAAGACAATATCAGAGACATTTAGATTACTCAGCTAATTGGATGACAGAATATGTTTTCCACATTGTTATTTTGGCAAAAAAAGAACCTAACGCTGAAGAAAAAGCAGAAAACAAATAGTCACTGATTTTCAAGTTATCAATAGCTTATTATTTAAATTCTAAATTATCAAACAATAAAATAAAGATGAATAAGAGAATCCTTGTTACGGGGGGGACTGGCTTTATTGGCTCCCACACAACTGTAGAATTGCAACAAGCTGGCTATGATGTAGTAATTGTGGACAACTTGTCAAACTCAAAAGCAGATGTTGTTGATGGCATAGAAGCCATTACAGGAATTCGCCCAGCCTTTGAAGAAGTTGATTGTACTGATATGCCAGCTCTTGAAGCAGTATTCCAAAAATATGCTCCCATTGAAGGTATTATCCATTTTGCAGCTAGCAAAGCTGTAGGAGAAAGCGTCCAGAAACCATTGAAATATTATCGCAACAATACAGTCAGCACTATCAACCTGCTCGAACTGATGCCGAAATATAATGTAAAGGGTTTCATTTTCTCTAGTAGCTGTACTGTTTATGGTCAACCAGATGAGAACAATTTACCAGTAAAGGAAACGACACCACGTAAAGATGCAGAAAGTCCTTATGGTAATACAAAGAAAATTGATGAAGACATTATTGTTGACTTCTGTAAGAGCGGAGCTCCTATTCATGCAACTCTCCTTCGCTACTTCAATCCAATTGGGGCTCACCCCTCTTGCTTGATTGGTGAAATGCCTAATGGTGTGCCAGCAAACCTGATTCCTTACCTTACTCAAACAGCCATGGGTATCCGCGAATGTCTTTCTGTTTTTGGCGATGACTATGATACGCCAGATGGAAGCTGTTTACGCGACTATATTTATGTCGTTGACTTAGCTAATGCACATGTTGCTGCAATGGAAAGAATCCTTGAAAACAAGAGTGAGGAGGCAGTTGAGGTTTTCAATGTTGGAACAGGTAATGGCGTTAGCGTTCTTGAGCTCATCAATACTTTCGAGAAATGCACAGGTGTAAAATTGAATTATAAAATTGCAGAGCGCCGCACTGGTGATATTGAAAAAGTATGGGGAAATGTCGATAAAGCTAATAAAGTCTTAGGCTGGCATGCTGTACATACACTTGATGAAGCTCTTCTTAGTGCCTGGAATTGGCAAAAGAAACTCCGCGAACGTGGGATCATGTAATATAATGTGCCTTTATAGGTACATTATTCTATAAATCTATGCGAATTCGATGAGCTCTATTTTTATGTATACAGCTCGTTGAATTCGCAATGATTCTTAATAAATATATTCAATAATAATGACTACACCATATTACTTACTTGACGAGAGTAAGCTAAGGCAAAACCTTCAGCTCATTCAAGATACTGCAGAAAGAGCTGGAGTAGAGTTCATCTTAGCTTTCAAAGCTTTTTCTTTATGGCGTACATTCTCTATTTTTCGAGAATACATTAAGCATACAACGGCTTCTTCGCCTTTTGAGGCCTGTCTAGGCTTTAAAGAATTTGGAGCAGCTTGCCACACTTTTTCCCCTGCATATGAAGAAAAGACCTTTGAAGAAATCCTTGAGTATTCTAGTCATGTAACCTTTAATTCTCTCACACAATTTGAGCGCTTTTACTCACGCTCAAAAGATAGAGTGAGCTGTGGTGTACGAATCAATCCTGAATATAGTGAAATAGACACTGAATTATACAATCCGTGTGCACCAGGTAGTCGTTTTGGTGTTTTAGCAGAGCAACTTCCTAAAGTTTTACCTGAAGGAATTGAAGGTTTCCATTGTCATTGCCATTGTGAAAGTGATAGTTATGCATTGGAACATAGCCTACAACATATAGAAGAAAAATTTGGTAGTTGGCTAAAATATATAAAGTGGTTAAACCTCGGTGGAGGTCATCTCCTCACTCGCAAAGATTATAATATAGATCATCTTGTATCTATACTGAGAGATTTCAAAGAAAGATTCCCCAATTTACAACTTATTCTTGAACCAGGAAGTGCCTTTGCTTGGCAAACAGGAACTCTTGTAGCCCAAGTCATTGATATAGTTGAAAATCACCAGATAAAGACTGCAATTCTAAATGTAAGTTTTACATGCCACATGCCCGACTGTCTTGAAATGCCTTATTGGCCCAATATTCAAGGTGCTAAAACTCTTATAGGCGAAGAAGCAAAAGGAAATGAGACTGAAGAGCGTGTATATCGTTTGGGAGGTAATAGCTGCTTAAGTGGAGATTATATGGGGTATTGGCGCTTTGAAAAGCCTCTAAATGTTGGTGATGAAATTATTTTTGAAGATATGATTCATTACACAACAGTCAAGACTAATATGTTCAATGGAATTGCTCACCCAGCAATAATAATAAAACATGTCAATGGACAACGTGAAGTATTAAGAGAATATACTTACGAAGACTACAAACATAGAATGGACTAATAAATTTACATACTTATGTCAAACAATCGACAATTACCGGAGAATGCCTTCCGCGAACTAAAGGACGGCGAAGAATACAAGCCTCTTATGCCTTCCGAAAGCCAATATCATGAAGTAACACCATGGTCGCTAACTTGGGGTATCATCATGGCTGTAGTTTTCTCAGCTGCAACTGCTTACCTGGGGCTAAAAGTTGGTCAGGTTTTTGAAGCCGCTATTCCTATAACTATTATTGCAGTAGGAGTAGCAGGCGCGACACATAGGAAAGATCCTCTTGGAGAGAACGTTATCATACAGAGTATTGGCGCTTGTTCTGGAATGATTGTAGCTGGAGCAATTTTCACACTACCAGCTCTATACATTCTTCAGGCTAAGTATCCAGAGATGACTATCAATTTCTTAGAGATTTTTATAGCATCTGTCTTAGGTGGTGTATTAGGAATCTTATTTCTAATACCATTTCGCAAATACTTTGTAAAGGATATGCATGGAAAATATCCATTCCCCGAAGCTACAGCTTCTACGCAAGTTCTTATCAGTGGAGAAGGAGGAGGAGGAAGTAGTGCCAAACCTTTGCTAGTTGCTGGTATCATTGGCGGTTTATATGATTTTATTGCCAGTGGAAATATCGGTGTGATGGTAGATATGGTAAGTAGTAGAGTTTTAGGTGCAGGTGAAGTTTTAGCACAAAAAGCAAAACTTGTATTTCAAGTTAACACAGGTGCAGCGCTTTTAGGAATGGGCTATATCGTAGGCTTAAAATATGCGGCTATTATCTGTGCAGGCTCCATTTTGACTTGGTGGATTATAGTCCCTGGAATAGCTTTGATATGGCCTGAAGTTAATGTCTCACTCGATGCTTCCAAAACCTTCCTTGCAAGTGCTGCTGATCCTCAAGAAATATACAATTACGCAAAGAGTCTCGGTATCGGAGCCATAGCCATGGCAGGCGTTATAGGCATCGCCAAGAGCTGGAGCGTTATCAAAAGCTCTTTTGGACTCATTGGAAAAGTTTTCAAAGGCAGCAATAATAACGAAGCATCTCTTCCACGCACACAGCAAGATCTCAGTATGAAGATTATTGCTATCGGCACATTAATGACACTCATTATAAGCTTTGTTTTTTTCCTCTTAGGGGTAATGAATGGTAATCTGCTTTTTGCCATTGTTGGCATTCTCATTGTTGCTGTGATTGCATTCCTATTCACTACCGTTGCAGCAAATGCTATTGCTATTGTTGGTTCTAACCCAGTAAGTGGTATGACACTAATGACACTAATTCTTGCCTGCGTCATTATGGCTGCAGTTGGACTGAAAGGCGTAAGTGGTATGACAGCAGCTCTTATCATGGGCGGTGTAGTCTGCACAGCACTATCAACAGCAGGTAGTTTTATTACCGACCTAAAAATTGGCTATTGGCTTGGCTCTACTCCTAAAAAACAAGAAACATTCAAGTTTATCGGTGTCCTTGTAAGTGCAGCAACGGTAGGAGGTGTCATCATGATTTTAAATAAAGCTTATGGTTTTAGCGACCCAAATACAATGTCAGCTCCACAAGCTCGTGCAATGGCCGCTGTTATTGAACCGATAATGAACGGAGGACAAGCTCCATGGTTACTTTATGGTATTGGTGCCGCCATCGCTCTTTTAGTTAATTTCTGTGGAATCAGCTCATTAGCCTTTGCTCTAGGAATGTTTATACCCTTGCAACTCAACCTTCCACTCCTTGTTGGTGGCTTAATAAATTGGTATGTTAGCTCTCGCAGCAAAGATGAAGCAGTAAATAAAGCTCGTGCAGATAAGGGAACACTCCTTGCCAGCGGTTTTATTGCAGGTGGAGCCTTAATGGGAGTTGTCAGTGCAGGACTACAGTTTGGAGGTTATACCTTTGCTGATAAAGCATGGTTAGCAAGCCCTTGGAGCACATTAACAGCTTGCGTATTATACTTCCTACTTATTATTTACTTAATAAAGGCTTCTTTATCCGACTAAATCAAAGTTCTCACATTCAATATTGAATAGATAACATTTCCAGAAATTATTATTAAAAAGAAGAATCAATGAAAAAGGTATTTTTAGCAGTTCTTGCAATGGTGCTTTCGCTTCCTTCTATTGCATGCACAAGTTTTCTTGTAGGCAAGAAAGCTTCTACAGATGGTTCTGTCTTTATTTCCTATAATGCAGACGATTATGGAATGTACGGCCATTTAATCTATCTACCTCATGCAATTCACCCACAAGGGACTATGAGAAAAATTATTGATGGCGATACAAATCACCACCTAGGCGAAATTCCTGAGGCAACAGAAACCTATAGAGTTAATGGATACATCAATGAGTTCCAGGTCTCTATCATGGAAAGCACTTGGGGAGGTCGTGAAGAATTGGTTGATGCAAAAGGAATTATTGACTATGTCAGCTTGATGCGTATTGCCTTGCAACGCTCAAAAACAGCGCGTGAAGCCATCAATGTAATGACGTCTCTTGTTGAGAAGTATGGCTATGCTAGCAGTGGTGAATCTTTCTCCATTGCTGATAAAAATGAGATTTGGATTATGGAAATGATTGGCAAAGGTACAGGAGTAAAAGGCGCCAACTGGGTGGCTGTACGAATCCCTGATGATTGCATTGCCGCTCATGCAAACCAAAGCCGTATCCATAAGATTAGCCAGTATGCTAAAAAGGATGTACTCTATTCTAAGGACCTTATTAGTTTTGCTCGTAAGAAAGGTTTTTTTAATGGAAAAGATAGCGACTTCGATTTCGCCAACGCCTTTGCCCCTGCTGATTTTGGAGCAATGCGTTTTTGTGAGGCCCGCGTATGGAGTTTCTTCAATCGCTTTGTTTACGGCATGGAGAAATATCTAGACTATGTCGATGGTCATCACATCGGTAATGCAGAACCTATGCCTCTTTATATGCGTCCAACTCGTCCCCTCTCTCGTCAAGATGTTATGGATGGAATGCGTGATCATTATGAAGGTACACCTTTTGATGTTAATAAAGACATGGGACAAGGCCCATGGGAAATGCCCTACCGCCCTACTCCGCTCCAATTTAAGTATGAGGGAAAAACATACTTCAACGAGCGTCCCATTTCTACGCAACAAACTGCTGACACATATATTGCTCAACTACGTTCTTATCTTCCAGATGCTATTGGTGGTATCCTCTGGTATGGAAGTGACGATCCCAATATGATAACCTACACTCCTATTTATTGCCAAAACACCACAGTGCCGGAATGCTTTAACGCTCCAGATGCTGATAGTGGAAATTTCTCTTGGAAATCTGCTTTCTGGGTGTGTAATTGGGTGAGCAATATGACTTATCCGCGCTACAATCAAGTATTCCCTGCACTCCAACGGGTTCGTAACGAATTAGATAGTATATGGACAGCTCAGCAACCGAGTGTAGAAGCTAATGCCCAAGAACTCTATAAGGCGTCACCAGATAAGGCTCAAGAGTTCCTAAATAATTATAGCCTACAATGTGCGGTCAAAATGTTGAAAGATTGGAAGAAACTCGGAGAATATATTATTGTAAAATACAACGATATGACAGTTAAACCTGAAAAGAACGGAGAGTTTGAGCGTACAGCCGATGGACTTTGTGTACCTCCTAAGCGCACGGGCTTTTCTGAGAGTTATAAAAAATCCCTCATAAAAGAAACAGGAAACAAGTATTTAGTTCCTTCAGCACATAAGTAGTTAGAAATGGAATATATCAAAACAAAAATCGAAGGTGTGTGGATTTGTGAGCCACGCATCTTTGATGACGCTCGCGGCTATTTTATGGAAACGTGGCATGAAGAAGATTTCAACAAGAATATAGACCAAAAAGTTACATTCATTCAGGATAACCAATCAAAATCAACAAAAGGAGTTCTCCGTGGGTTGCATTATCAACGAGGAGAATTCTCACAAGCTAAGTTAGTTCGTGTTCTACAAGGTGAAGTTGTAGATGTTGCCGTTGATCTTCGGAAAGACTCCCCCAGTTTTGGACAACATATAGCGGTCACTCTTAGCGAAACTAACAACCGACAACTATTCATCCCCCGCGGCTTTGCCCACGGCTTTCAAGTATTGAGTGATGTGGCTGTATTCACTTATAAAGTCGACAATATATATGCCCCTCAAGCTGAATGCAGCATCCGCTATAATGATCCTGACCTGGCCATAGAATGGCCCATTACTAATCCCGAAGAAGTATTACTTTCGGAAAAAGACTTAAACAAGGCAGTGGCCTTCAAAGAAGCAGTAGTATTTTAAGTATGAAGAATATTCGAAACTTTTGTATCATCGCCCATATTGATCATGGTAAAAGTACCTTGGCAGATCGCTTATTAGAACGTACACAGACCATAAAGGTTACAGAAGGTCAGATGCTCGATGATATGGATTTAGAACGTGAGCGCGGTATCACCATTAAGAGTCATGCCATCCAAATGGATTACACTCAAGATGGCCAACACTACACATTAAACCTCATTGACACTCCGGGACACGTAGACTTCTCTTACGAGGTTTCTCGCAGTATCGCAGCCTGTGAGGGATGTTTACTCCTTATTGATTCAACCCAAGGAGTTCAAGCGCAGACTATATCAAACCTTTATATGGCTATTGAGCACGACTTGGAGATTATTCCAGTTCTTTCAAAGTGCGATATGGTCAATTCTATGCCTGAGGAAGTAGAAGATGAAATCATAGAACTATTGGGCTGTAAGAGAGAAGAAATCATACGTGCTTCTGGAAAAACTGGTGAAGGTGTGGATAATATTCTACGGGCCATCATTGAAAAAGTTCCTGCACCAGTTGGAGACGAGAACGCCCCTCTCCAAGCTATGATCTTTGACTCTGTTTTTAATCCTTTCCGTGGTATCATTGCCTACTATAAAATAATCAATGGCTCTTTGCACTCAGGTGAAGAGGTCGTATTTGTTAATACGGGACAACGCTACATTGCAGATGAAATTGGAGTTCTCAAAATGGAACTTTCAGCTCGCAAGGAATTACATTGTGGCGACGTAGGTTATATCGTAAGTGGTATAAAAATGGCCACGGAAGTAAAGGTCGGTGATACTATTACATCCGTTGCAAAGCCTTGTGAAAAGGCTATCGCTGGTTTTGAGGAAGTAAAACCGATGGTCTTTGCGGGGCTCTATCCCGTCGAAACCGAAGATTTCGAAAACCTTCGCACCAGCCTTGAAAAGTTACAGCTCAACGACGCCTCACTCACCTTTTCTCCCGAGTCTTCTGTTGCATTGGGCTTTGGCTTCCGCTGCGGCTTCTTAGGTCTACTTCACATGGATATAATTCAAGAGCGTCTTGATAGAGAGTTCAATATGAATGTGATTACTACTGTGCCCAACGTAAGCTACAATGTCTACGACAAACATCTCAACATGTTGGAGGTTCACAATCCTGCAGGAATGCCAGATGCCACAGACGTCGACCACATTGAAGAACCTTATATCCGAGCAAGTATTATCACTAAAACAGACTATATAGGTTCCATTATGACCCTATGTTTGAATAAACGTGGAGAACTTGTGAAGCAAGAATATGTTTCAGGTGATCGTGTAGAGATACACTACGATATGCCTCTCGCAGAGATAGTTATTGATTTTTATGACAAACTCAAATCTATCTCTAAGGGATACGCCTCTTTCGATTATCATCCCATAGAGTTCCGCCCCTCTCGTCTTGTCAAACTTGATATTTTGCTCAACGGTGAGCCTGTTGATGCTTTGTCTACACTTACTCACGTAGATAACGCCACAAATTTTGGACGACGTATGTGCGAAAAATTGAAAGAACTCCTTCCTCGCCAACAATTCGATATCGCTATCCAAGCTGCTATCGGAGCAAAAATCATTGCGCGTGAAACGGTGAAGCAGCTACGAAAAGACGTTACAGCAAAATGCTATGGCGGTGACATTAGCCGTAAAAGAAAATTGCTTGAAAAGCAGAAGCGAGGTAAGAAACGTATGAAGCAAATCGGTAATGTAGAAGTGCCTCAAAAAGCTTTCCTCGCCGTATTGAAATTGGACTAATACATAACATATAATAAAACAGCCATGTACCCTTTAATAATATATGGCTGTTTATTTTTTGCTTAACTTTCATCATTAAAAGAAAAGTTTCCTCTCACGGGTAGTATTCCTCACTTGCCGATAAATATCCTTGTTCTATCAGCTGATACAATAAGCACACAGACACATATCCTTTATTATATTTCAGAACGCAAAAAGGATATATAACGCAAAGGAAACAGCTCCTATAGAAGCAAAAAGAAATCATATTTCAAAGGCACATTAGGGAGCGTTGAGCCATAGAATTACGAGAGCTATTTTTAATATTTTTCTATATTTTGCAAGACAGCTATTTTTATAAGTAGTTTTATTTGCACGAATCAAATGTTATTTGCAAATTTGCGTGTAAATGATACCTGCATTTAGCAAAGTATACCTAAACATACATATAAATAACTTAAGAAAAAGAAACTCTAAACATATAGCAATATGGAAAACAAAACAAATTTATCAGGACTCCGTAGAGAGGACTTCCAAAAGAAAATTCAAGGCAAAGATGTAGATCTCTTTTTCCTTCGCAACGAAAATGGTATGGAAGTAGCCATCACTAACTATGGTGGAGCTTTAGTAGCTATTATGGTGCCTGATAAAGGTGGCAATTTTGCAAATGTAATACAAAGTCACGACAACATTGACGATTGTGTTTCCTCCCCTGAACCTTTCCTTTCAACGCTGGTAGGACGCTATGGAAATCGCATTGCAAAAGGTCGCTTCACACTCAACAACAAAGAATACCAGTTGGCCATCAACAATGGTCCCAACCACCTCCACGGAGGTCCCACAGGTTTTCATGCTCGCGTATGGGATGCAGAACAAATCAACGATCACACATTAGTGCTTCGCTATGTGTCTGCCTACTATCAAGAAGGATTTCCTGGAGAGCTCTCCATCACAGTGATGTACACACTGAACAATGACAACGAGTTGCTCATCGACTATAAGGGCACTACCAATAAGAAAACTATCGTCAATATGACGAGCCATGGCTTTTTCTCTCTCGCGGGTATAGCCAACCCCACCCCATCTGCAATGGATGTCATCTGCCAGATAAATGCAGATTTCTATCTTCCCATCGACGAAACTTCTATTCCAACAGGCGAAATTCGCAAGGTTGAAGGCACTCCTTTCGACTTTAGAGAACCACACGCTGTTGGTGAACGCATCGATGCCGATCATGAGCAGATAAAGAATGGTGCAGGCTATGACCACTGCTATGTGCTCAATAAGCGCGAACCAGGCGAACTCTCATTTGCAGCAAAAATCACAGAACCCAAGAGCGGACGAACAATGGAAGTCTATACCACCGAACCAGGTGTACAATTCTATAGTGACAACTGGGCTGATGGCTACAAAGGACAGCACGGAGCCACATTTGGTCGACGCAGCGCACTCTGCTTCGAAGCACAACACTTCCCAGACAGCCCTAACCATCCGTATTTCCCCAGTGTTGTCCTGAAACCAGGTCAAGTCTACACGCAGAAAACCATCTATAAATTCGGAATAATTTAATTCTAACAATAACAAAAACAAGCTACAAATTTTATGAGTCAACAAAAAAAACAATGGGGCGCTATCTTCGTCATGATTGCGCTGTTTGCCATGATTGCATTCGTGACTAACCTTTGCACACCGATGGCAACAATCATTAAGAATCAAGGTACAATTTCTAATGTACTTGCCCAGATTGGTAACTATGGTAACTTCGTTGCATATCTAGTAATGGGGATTCCTTCTGGTATGCTCATCTCAAAGTTTGGTTACAAGAAAACGGCCCTTATCGGTCTTGCAGTGGGTATCATTGGTATCTTAATTCAGTGGTTCAGCGGTCAACTTGATGTAGAGGAAAACATCGGTCTCG
This sequence comes from Alloprevotella rava, assembly GCF_014195585.1. GTDB lineage: Bacteria > Bacteroidota > Bacteroidia > Bacteroidales > Bacteroidaceae > Alloprevotella > Alloprevotella rava. Next base: position 74,253 of record NZ_JACICA010000009.1, read on the forward strand.
TATTTGGCGTTTACCTTGTTGGTGCATTCATTGCAGGTTTCTGTATGTGTATCCTCAATTGCGTTGTAAACCCCATGTTGAATCTCCTTGGTGGCGGTGGCAACTCAGGCAACCAGCTCATCCAGATTGGTGGTGTATTCAATAGTGCTGCAGCTGTTGCTTGCTACATCCTCATGGGGGCACTCATTGGCGATGCTGCAAAGGCAAAGATTTCTCATGCAACTCCAGCTCTTATGATTGCTCTCGGAATCTTTATTTTGGCATTTGTTGTTATCTCTTTCACAAAAATTGAAGAACCCGAACAAGCTCCTGTTGAAGTAGGATTGGTAAAAGGCGCATTGAGCTATCGTCATTTTGCCCTCGGTGCTTTGGCTATCTTCCTCTATATGGGAATTGAAGTTGGTGTACCTAACTTCGTACAGCAGTACCTCACTAATGAGAAAGGCATTCCAGCAGCAACGGTAGGTATGATTGTTGCAGTGTATTGGTTCATGATGCTCATTGGCCGCTTTGTGGGTGCATCCATCGGTGGCAAAGTAAGCAGCCGTGCAATGATTACAACAGTTTCTATCGCCACTCTTGCTCTCGTACTCTTCGGTATGTTTGCACCGCAAACACCAGTAAGTTTCCCAGGTGTTGACTGGGGCACACTCACAGTGGTATGGCAAGACATCCCCATGGGTATCTTCGCATTCCTGCTCGTAGGCCTCTGCACATCAGTAATGTGGGGTGGTATCTTCAACATGGCTGTTGAAGGCCTTGGCAAGTACACAGCCATTGCATCCGGTATCTTTATGACAATGGTTTTTGGTTGCGCAGTGATGATGTTCATCCAAGCTACTGTTGCTGATGCTGTAGGCTACATCCAGAGCTACTGGGTAGTTGTATTCTGTGCAGCTTATATCCTCTTCTACGCTTTGGTAGGTAGTCGAGTTTCAAAACAAGCAAAATAACTCATTTCGTATCACCTAGACACGGATTGTGCCACACTTAAACAAGGCGCAGGTGCAATCCTAAACCTATAAAACAATTACAACCATGCACTTAACAGTTGAAGATGTAAGAAGTCGTTTCTTGAAGCACTTCGATGGCACTCCGGGCTCTGTATATGCATCTCCCGGTCGTATCAATATCATTGGTGAACACACCGACTATAATGGCGGTTTTGTATTCCCTGGTGCCGTAAAGCAAGGTATCATTGCTGAAATTAAGCCCAATGGAACACGCAAAGTTCGCGCTTATTCCATCGACTTAAAAGATTATGTAGAATTCTCTCTCGACGATGAGAAAGGCCCAACAGCAACTCACTTCCGCTTCATTTTCGGTATCTGCCGTGAAATGATGAAGCTTGGAGTTCCTGTTGAAGGTTTCAACACAGCCTTTGCTGGCGATGTGCCCCTCGGTGCAGGTATGTCTTCCTCTGCTGCTCTTGAGAGCTGCTTTGCTTTCGCATTGAACGATTTGTTTGGCGATAACAAAATTGAGAAATTTCAGCTCGCACTCGCAGGTCAGGCAACAGAGCACAACTACATTGGCTGCAACTGTGGTATTATGGACCAGTTTGCTTCTGTATTCGGCAAGGCAGGCCACATCATGCGCCTCGACTGCCGCTCACTCCAGTACAAGTACTTCCCGTTTGATCCGAAGGGCTATAAACTCGTTCTGCTCAACTCTCTCGTAAAACATGAGTTAGCATCTAGTGCCTACAATGATCGTCGCAAAAGCTGCGAAAATGTTGTAGCTGCTATTAAGAAGTACCACCCCAACGTAGAAACTCTCCGTGATGCAGACTACGATATGCTCGAACAAGTTCGCGGTGAAGTTAGTGCAGAAGATGCACTTCGCGCTAAATATGTCATTGGTGAGAAATATCGCGTTATGGAAGTAAGCGTTGCTCTCGAAGAAGGCGATTATGAAGAAGTAGGTCGCAAAATGTACGACACACACCATGGTTTGAGCAAAGAATACGAAGTTTCTTGCCCTGAGCTAGATTTCTTGAACGAAGTTGCTAAATCTTGTGGTGTAACAGGTTCTCGCGTTATGGGTGGTGGCTTTGGTGGTTGCACCATCAATCTCGTCCGTGAAGAACTCTACGACAACTTCATTACAACAGCTAAGAATGCTTACAAGGAAAAATTTGGCAAAGAGCCAGTAGTCATTGATGTAGTCATTGGTGATGGCTCTCGCAAGCTTTGCTAAAATTAGCAACTCGATTTATTACTTCCCCTTCGAACCCATGTTTGAAGGGGATTTTTATTACATTTTTTCAAAAAAAAGCTGTAAAGGCTTTGCCAGTAAGAAAAACATTTCTACTTTTGCACTCGCAAACGAAAAGAAAATGGTTCGCTAGCTCAACTGAATAGAGCATCTGACTACGGATCAGAAGGTTATAGGTTTGAATCCTATGCGAATCACCACTTTTGGCTCGCTAGCTCAACTGAATAGAGCATCTGACTACGGATCAGAAGGTTATAGGTTTGAATCCTATGCGAGTCACAAAACCTCCAATAGCTAACGCTATGGAGGTTTTTTATTATTCAGAAATTCTGCATATCTTTGCAGCATATCAAAAAAGAATCATTATGAAACAAATAACTAGCCCCATAACACTGCTAATAGTTCTTCTTATGGCAGCCATAAGTCTCACCTCATGCATGGAGGATTATAACGATCCAGACAGCTATGCAGAAATGGTGCTAAGCAATCGAGCATGGCGCGTAGTGAGTTCAACAAATAGGCATGCTTATGTCGAAGGCGATGTATTCTACTTCTATCGCGATGGTTCTTTCCAGACTCTCCGCAGAAGAGGCTTATCTGAATACGGACAGTGGATGGTTCGGAAAGGTAACTTACTCATGCACTTCACCAATTCTTCACTAAATGTAGATATTGAAGCTCCTATCCCTGTACTGCAAGGTGATTACGCAGTCTTGTACTGTAATGACTACATGTATAGAATGTCCTATAATCTCCGCCTTGTAGCAGCTTACGACCTTAGTGGCTATGGGCATAATCATTGGTATAATAATGGTTACTACTCTCCTAGGGAGTAAATAATAGTACACGATATAACCAACTCCAGACAAAGCTCATTCGCCTCATTCCATACGCTGGCGGAATACATAAAATTTCTCATCTGAAAGTCCTGCAATATCACTGCGAACGATATTACTAACATCTATCAAGTCCTTTACTTCTCCATCGGGATATAGAATTCCGATACCATTTGCCGTGGCAGAATATAATTCCTTCTGTACCTTGCGCCATGTCACAAAATAATCCATATCCTCCAATGGTAGCTCCAACTGTTTGCTGAGTTCCTGTTTCAATCTCTCCTCTTCGCCTTCTGGTATCGCCTCTGCATACACATCCACTTTGAACAATCGCCGATTGATAAAATCAGAACAAAGCATTGCTAGAATCTTATCATCTGATTTCATCCAAACTTTCAAGGCAGACATTATATCGTTATCCTCTAGATCAATGTAATAATCCAACCAATTAGGCTCATTGTTAGGAATTTCTTGTACTAAGAAAAAGTATAGAGAAGGAGAAGCAAACAAGTCTTTCCCATTACGCATTAGATACTTTGCACGTCGCAAAGCAGAGCGAAGAACTTCTTCCGCAGCAACTGCTGTCTTATGAAGATATACCTGCCAGTACATCATGCGGCGAGACATCAGATAGTTCTCAACAGAATATAAACCTTTGGCATCCACCACCAGCTTGTCATCAACAATATCGAGCATCTCAATAATACGATCTGCTCCGATATTTCCCTCACGAACACCGCAGAAAAAGCTATCGCGACAGAGATAGTCCAAACGGTCAACATCCAGCTGACTACAGATAAGCTCATGGAGAAAACGCTTAGGATACTTATTCTCAAAGATATTGATGGCCAGTGATAATCCACCATGTAACTGCTCATTCATACGATTCATTATGAGCAGGGAAATATCCTCATGAGTAATGCCCTTGATAAAGGTTTTCTCCAAGACATGAGAAAAAGGACCATGTCCCACATCGTGTAGCAAAATAGCAGCTTCTACAGCCTCTATTTCTGAATCGAAAATGAAATGCCCCTTTTCTTGCAGGTGGCGCAGCGCTTCTTGCATCAGATGGAAAGCACCTATAGAATGCTGCTTACGTGTGTGCTGCGCACCAGGATAAACACAAGTAGACATTCCTAATTGCCGGATACGCCCCAAACGCTGAAAACAGGAATGAGCAATTATCTCTGTCAATAAGCCACGAGGAACTCTCGTAAAGCCATAAACAGGATCGTTAATAATCAGTGGACCTCTCATATACATTGATAGTTTTAGCAAAAATACATATTTATCCGTTTTACCTCTTGTCCTTCAGTCACAAAATCGGTATAAAGCATAAAATTCCACCAAATCTTTATTATTTTTGCAGCATATAAGTAATAAGCAATAATATTATGCTGACAATAAAACAGATTCTTGACAACAAGGAAGCCGTAATCCGCGGTTTGGAAAAGAAACATTTTGCTGGTGCCCGTGAAACCATAGAACAGGTACTCGCACTTGACAATAAGCGCAAAGAAGCGCAAGCGCAATTAGACAATCTTCTTTCTCAAGTAAAAACCATCTCAAAGAGTATCGGTGGAATGATGAAAGAGGGCAAGAAAGAAGAAGCTGCAGCTGCTAAACAGCAAGTTGCTGAAATCAAAGAGCAAACCAAAGAACTTGAAGAAAGCATGAAGACTGCGTTGGATGAGCGCACACAAATTCTCTATACGATTCCAAATGTCCCCTACGATGAAGTCCCCGAAGGAAGGGATGCTAGCGACAATGTAGTGGTAAAAGAAGGAGGAAAACTCATTGATTTACCTGAAAACCCATTACCCCATTGGGAGCTAGCAAAGAAATATAACCTCATAGATTTCGATCTCGGCGTTAAAATCACAGGTGCTGGTTTCCCCGTCTATATTGGCCAAGGTGCTCGTCTGCAACGTGCCCTAATCAACTTCTTCCTCGATGAAGCTCGTGCAGCTGGCTATACAGAAATTATGCCACCGACAGTCGTTAATGCTGCTAGTGGCTATGGAACAGGCCAGCTTCCTGACAAAGAAGGACAAATGTACCATTGTGAAGAGGACGACCTCTATCTCATTCCTACAGCAGAAGTTCCTGTCACTAACATTTATCGTGATGAGATTTTAGACGAGAAAGATCTACCCATTAAGAATTGTGCATATACAGAATGCTTTCGTCGTGAAGCAGGATCCTATGGTAAGGACGTTCGTGGTTTAAATCGTCTTCACGAATTTTCTAAAATTGAGATTGTCCGCATTGATACTCCCGAACACAGCAAGCAAAGTCATCAAGAAATGCTTGACCATGTTGAAGGACTTTTAAAGAAATTAGAACTCCCCTATCACATCCTGCTCCTCTGCGGTGGCGATATGAGCTTTACCTCTAGCGTTTGCTACGACTTTGAGGTTTACAGCGAAGCACAAAAGCGTTGGTTGGAAGTAAGCTCTGTCAGCAATTTTGATACATATCAGGCCAATCGCTTACAGTGTCGTTATCGTAATGCTGACAAGAAGATTAACCTTTGCCATACTCTTAATGGTTCAGCTTTAGCTCTGCCGCGTATTCTTGCAGCGTTGCTGGAAAATTTCCAAACTCCAGAAGGAATCCGAATCCCCAAGGCACTACAGCCGTATATGGGAACGGATATGATTAAGTAATTCCATATAATGCGTATACTCTCCATCGACTACGGAAAGCGGAGAACAGGTATCGCTGTTACCGACTCTATGCAAATCATTGCTAATGGTCTAACAACTGTCGACACAAAAAAACTGTTTGTCTTTCTGAAGGACTATTTCGAGAAGGAATCTGTTGAGCGTGTAATTTTGGGACTTCCCACTCAAACTAATGGTCAGCCTTCAGAAAATCAACAGCGTGTTCGTCTATTTGCCGCTAATTTCACTAAACAATTTCCCCATATCCCGCTAGAATTCTACGACGAACGTTTCACCTCTGTTTTGGCCCACCAAACAATGCTCGCAAGTGGCATTGGCAAACAACGTCGCCGCGATAAAGCACTTGTAGATGAAATTAGTGCGTGTATCATTCTACAGTCGTATATGGAAAGTAAGCGAAACATTTAAAAGAGAATATGATATTACCCATTTATACATACGGACAATCCATACTGCGCAAAGTTGCAGAAGATATTCCAATTGATTATCCAGGACTCAACGAACTTATTGAAAATATGTTCGAAACGATGGAAAAAAGTAATGGCGTTGGTTTGGCAGCTCCACAAATCGGTAAATCCATACGCGTCGTAGTCATTTCGCTGGATGTCCTCAAAGATGACTTTCCAGAATATGAAGGCTATAATCATGCATTCATCAATCCACATATTGTGGAAGTTGATGATAGCGAAACTGCCCTGCTCGACGAAGGTTGTCTTAGTCTGCCAGGACTCAGTGAACCTGTACGCCGCCCAACACGCATCCATGTTACTTATTTAGATGAAAACTTGCAACCGCATGATGAATGGGTTGATGGATATTTAGCGCGTGTTATGCAGCACGAATTCGACCATCTTGAAGGCGTTGTCTTTACAGACAAAATTAGTCCATTGCGCAAACAACTTGTAAAGAAGAAGCTTGAAATGATGCGTAAAGGCAAAGTGAGTTGCAGCTATCGTGTGAAGACGCCCAGATAAGAAATGCTTGATTTATGGCACACCAAAGCAAAAAGCAATACAATACGAAAAGCCCCTCCATTGCGGAGGGGCTTTTGCACTTGCTTACTTTTCTTTTAATCTTTGTGCCAAGCATTCTCTATGCACAAATCAACATTACAAACGTGCTGCTCATGGGACGTAATGCTTTGAGCGTAGATGATAATCTCAGCGCGATTCGTTATTTCAACCAAGTGATAGAGGCACGTTCAAGTAACGCTGAGGCATGGTACCTTCGCGGATTTGCAAAATTCTCGTTGGAAGACTTCCATGGTGCGGATACAGATTGTTCTCAGTCAATTCTTTTGAATCCATATAAGGTAGAAGTGTATCAACTCCGTGGTTTGTGCCGTATCAATCTCAAAGATTACCAAGGAGCGATAAACGACTATGCACGCACCCTCGCTGAAATGCCAGACAATGAAGATGCACGCTTTAATAGGGCATATTGCTTCATGCAAATCAAAGAAATGGATAGTGCGAAAGTGGAAATAAACAAAATACTACGTCGCTCACCCAAATTCTATCGAGCCTATATGGCGCAGGCACAAATACACCTAGAAGAAAATGATACATTAAAAGCAGTCATCTGGATGGACTCCCTTTTGACCTTCCGCCCCAACGAATCTCAAGTTTGGCAATTCAAAGGGCAGTATGCGTTAAGTAAAGACTTATTTTCTGCGGCAGATAGCTTTCTTACACAAGCTATAAAATACGCTCCTAACGATAATCAAAGCTATCTGTTACGGGCTATGGTCCGTAACTCTCTCAATAGGTTCGATGCTGCTATAATGGACTACGACAAAGTAATTAGTCTTATTCCGCAGCATTTTGTAGCCCATTATAATCGTGCTTTGTTGCGCGCACTCGTAGGCGATGATAATCGCGCAATTCAAGACTTTTCCTTCATCTTAAAAGTAGAACCACAAAATACTTTGGCCCGCTACAATCGCGCTCTTCTTTGCGAAAAGACTGGAGACTACCGCGGAGCTATACGCGACTATACTGTTTTAATAAAAGCATATCCTAGATTTATGTATGGATATATTGCTCGAGCTAAATGCCGCCGCAAAATAGGAGATACAAAAGGTGCTCTGAATGATGAAACAATTATAGCTCGTGCAGAGTTGGATGTGTCTTTCGCACGCCCTAGACGCTCAATACGCACAAAAGTTAGAATGCGCTCCGACCATGCATTGGAGCATTACGATCGTATGATTGCAGAAGAACCTGATACGGCCAAGATCTTTGGAGATGGCATCTTTGGCAAAGTTCAGAATAGCAAAGTGGAAGCCCGCCTTATGCCCAACTTCCAACTTGCCCTTCTCTCTGTTACAGCACGAGGCTATCGAAGCATTGGCTATCAGAGCGAAACTGAAGAATTAAGTAAAAGATTTGCCCCTTTAGAATTCCAAGCAGAGCAGCAAGCAGGAAGAAGCCACTATCAACGCAATGTTAAATACCGACTCTTTTTCACAGCGGAAAAAGAAGCCGAGAGTATTGTGCATTCAGAAAACTATAAAACGTGCATAGACACATTGCTTAACATACTCACAGACACGGATGCTTATCTACTCCGCTCCATGCTAGCCTATACAACTTACGACTACAATTCAGCTTGGGAATATGCAAAGAAGGCTGTATCCCTTAATCCTAAATCAGTAATAGCTCTCCAGAATCGTGCAAATATTCTTGGAATGCTTTATCTTAATGCTAATAAAGAACAAAAACTCCAATATGCACATCAGGCAATAGCAGATATGGAGGAAGCCATAAAATTAAAGCCCAACAATGCGTATTCCTATTACAACCGTGGGTGTCTTCTTGCTTCGTTTGGAAAAGTCAAAGAAGCTGACACTGATTTCACTACTGCCATCACACTCGACAATCACTTTGCCGAAGCTTACTATAACCGCGCTGTTCTTCGCCTGCAAGACAAGCGCAAACAAGAAGCAATCCCCGATCTCAGTCGTGCAGGAGAACTAGGACTCTATCAAGCATATAGCTTGTTGAAAGAAGCTCGAAATTAGTTTTTACCTTTCTCCTTTTAAAAGAGAAGAGCCATTGCCTGCTACATATATTATAGTAGATAATGTCTTATAACAAGATAAAAGCCAGCACAGTGGTTCTAAAAAGTTATCAAATATCTCAATCATCACTCAAAAACGTGCAAAAGAGCTTTAATTAACTTCCAAATTATTCTTAAAAGCAAAAGCATTTGAGAATAATTATTTAATTTCGCAATTTGATAAAAGTCATGCATATCTTTATTTATGAAATATCCCATCTGTAAAATTTTCATCCTCTTATTTGCCATTTTGCTCGTCCTCCCTGTTCAAGCTCGCGAAGACCGCAAGAAGACAACTTCTACAGTGGGAAAAGGGGTTATCATTGAGCCTGATCATCTTTCCTACAAGGCTCAAGCCGATAAAGCAGTAAGTCCGCTAGGTCAGGATGCTGCCATTGGTGGACATGCTCGCGGAAATGGACACATAAATACTCGGTATGTAGAAGGAATAGATATAAGCCACTACCAAGGAACTATTGATTGGGATGAAATTGCTCGTAATGCTGAAATTTCCTATGTCTATATAAAAGCATCGGAAGGAGAAACTCTCAAAGATGATTACTATATTCAGAACTTGCAAGGTGCACGCCGTGCAGGGCTGAGCGTAGGAAGCTACCATTTCTATCGTCCGCAGGTTACGCCCCAAGCACAGTTGGAAAATATGACGCAAGTGGTTCGACGTGAGGACCAAGATTTAGTCCCTATCATAGATATTGAAAAAGAAGACTCTGACGAAGTTGCTTTCATCGATAATCTTCGACAATTTATCCAACTCGTTGAACGCTACTACGGCAAAAAGCCCCTACTCTATACTTACCACAATTTCTATAATCGTTATTTCCAAGGATTATTTACTAACTATCATTGGATGATTGCCCGCTATCGTACTGATGCCCCAGTGCTCAATGATGGCAAAACATATATCATGTGGCAATATACACAAAGTGGACGCATCCCTGGCATTCGTGGAAAAGTAGACCGCAGTCAGATCATGTCAGGATTCACGCTTTATCAACTAAAACTATAATCACAACTAAATAAACACACCAACATTATGTCTGAATGGTTCCAATGCACCGTTAAATATGAGAAGACCATGGAAAATGGTCAGCAGAAAAAAGTTACTGAGCCCTATCTCGTAGATGCGATTAGTTTCACTGAAGCTGAGCGCCGCATCATCGAAGAGATTTCCCCGTTTATGTCAGGATCTTTTGAAGTTAGCGACATTAAGCGTGCTCATTTCGCCGAAATCTTTGAATCAACAGACGATAGTGCAGACCGCTTTTTCAAAGCAAAACTTGTTTTTGTCACTCTTGACGAGAAAAGCGGAAAAGAAAAGAAGACAACTCAACAAGTGCTTATCCAAGCTGCCGACTTGCGCGATGGAATTAAGCGTTTGGATGAAGGAATGAAAGGTAGCATGATGGACTACACGATCGCCAGTGTTCAAGAAACAACTATCATGGATGTGTACCACTATCAGCAAAGTGCGCCCGGAGGCATGATTAAGGTAGACAAACCTGAATTCGAGGAATAAGGCTAAATAATCATTGCAACATGACTGAAGTTCAGCAAAATCTTGCAAAAATCCGCGAACAGCTTCCAACCAATGTCCAGCTAGTTGCTGTTTCTAAGTTTCATCCCGCAGAGATGATTCAGCAATGCTATGACCAAGGCCAACGAATCTTTGGGGAAAGTCACGAACAGGAACTTCGCATAAAATTTCCCGCGCTTCCCAAGGATATTGAATGGCACTTTATAGGACATTTACAGACGAATAAAGTAAAATATATAGCTCCCTATATTTCTTTGATTCATGCTGTTGATTCTTTCAAACTCATGAAAGAAATCAATAAGCAAGCAGCCTGCAACAACCGCATTATACGCATTCTGTTAGAACTTCACATTGCTGAAGAAACCACCAAGTTTGGTCTCTCTCTCGCTGACTGCCGCACGCTATTTGAAGAAAGCGAGTGGAGAGATTTGAAGAATATACAAATCTGTGGCTTAATGTGTATGGCCTCCAATACTGATGACATGGAACGCGTGCGCAAAGACTTTGAAACGGCACGCATCTTCTTTGAAGAAATAAAAGCAAAATACTTTCCCAACGACGAGACTTTCTGTGAACGGAGTTGGGGAATGACCCATGATTTTCAGATAGCTGCTAAAGAGGGATCCACTATGGTGCGCGTTGGTACGGCTATATTTGGTGAACGTCAATACTAAGAATTATGTTTGTCAATCCTTGCTGCAAAATAAATCTCGGACTTTACGTCGTAGAAAAAAGAGCTGACGGTTATCATAATCTAGAAACTGTTTTCTATCCCATACCTCTTTGCGACAATCTCGAAGTAAAAACGCTCTACAACTCCAACGATCCGTATTTACTTCAGATTGTTGGTCCTAAAATACAAGGGAATCCTGACGACAATTTAATTATTAAGGTATATAATCAGTTGAAGGCAGATTTCGAGCTTCCGCAGCTCGATATTCTGCTTCATAAAAAGATACCCACAGGGGCAGGTCTTGGCGGTGGTTCAAGTGATGCTGCTTTCATGATGCGCGTTCTCAATGAAGAATATCAACTGGGAATGAACAATAATGAGATGAAAAAACGTGTTAGCAAACTCGGTGCTGATTGCGCTTTCTTCATTGATCCCCAACCTACTTATGCAACGGGAATTGGTGATATTTTCTCCCCCGTCACCGTTTCACTAAAAAGATGGGTATTGGTTCTTGTGAAACCACAAACATCTGTTTCGACACAAGAAGCTTACTCACAAGTCGTGCCTAAAAAATCTACAGTAGATCTACGCGAGGCATTAGCGATGCCTGTAGAAGAATGGAAAAATGTGGTATGCAACGACTTCGAAAAAAGCGTTTTCTCCATACACCCAGAAATTGAAGCCATCAAAGAAACACTCTATGACATGGGAGCGTGTTTTGCTCTTATGTCAGGTAGTGGCAGCACTGTCTTTGCACTATTCAAAAAGAAACAAGACGATCTCCACAAGATTTTCTCAGACTGCTTCACATTCCAAAGTACACTTATGCAATGATAATATGCTTTAGCGGAACAGGTAATACGCGATGGGCAGCCAACAAAATAGCTGCACTCACGGAAGATGCTGGCATAGAGCATTTTTCTTCAGAACAACGTGGTGATATATTAGGAATTTTCTTCCCCATCTATGCCTGGGGAATACCGCGTATTTTTATCAATAAACTCCATCAGTTCTTCAGAAATCCTGAAAATCAAGGGAAGTTTAGCTATGTATATGTGGTTTGCACATGCGGCGATGATATTGGCCTCACAGATAAAGAAGTAAAATCTTTATTACAACAGTATGGCTTAAACAATATCTCCATCTGCTCCATTCAGATGCCTGAAACATACATTGACCTACCAGGTTTTAAGCTAGATACGCACGTGGCTGCAACTAAAAAGATTGCAGAAGCAGAAAAACTACTCTCTGTTTTTGCCAAGAAAATACAAAGGCAAGAAATCTTCAATGAGGTCAATCGTGGAACTTGCTCGTGGATTAAAAGTAGAATACTCCGTCCCCTTTTCTATAAACTTTTTGTAGACGATAAAAAGTTTGTAGTGGACAAAGACCTTTGCATCCATTGTGGAAAATGTGCGAAAGTCTGCCCCGTCCATAATATAGATTGTTCTCCCACAAATCTTCCACAATATAAGCATCATTGTACTGGATGCCTAGCTTGCTATCACCACTGCCCCAAAAACGCCATACAGCGAATATATACCAAGGGTAAAGGTCAATATCTTCCTCCACTTTTCTAAGTATTTTTTTGTAAAGACATCCTACCTTCTATAGCTTCAGAGAACAACTTAGTTATTATTGGCGTCCGATACACTTTAAAATTATAGAAAGAATCTCTCCCAAAAACCTATAAATAGGCCTTGTAGAAATATTTTGTAAAAAGTCCTACTTAATCGAAACATGATGATTCTTCGGGTGGATTTTTATGCATTTCAAGAATGCTTAACCTGTCCTTTGAAGAATGTTCCAAGAAACTATAGGAGCAGATATAATACATGTGCATGAAGAGAAATATTGTAGCTAAATTTGAAAATATTACTGCCCGTATACAAAAAATAGTTATCTCACGTATCAACAAAAGTGCTAAAATCTAATGATAGAGTGAGCAGTACCCTTTCTTCTCAAAGAAGTTTAGAAATACAATATGGTAATTTTCAAATACAATAAGGCTATCAGCTGATAGCCTTATTGTATTTTTAGAAAGAATAAGGAAACTTTCTACCATTTCCGATTTTTCCACAAATTATTCAGACGCTCACGTTGTTTCTCTTCTTGCAAGTTATCGGCAGGATGCCAAAATTGCTCGGATTTGAGAGCATCTGGAAGATATTGTTGTGCGGCAAAATGGTGTGGAAAGTCATGCGGATAGATATAACCATCATGATACCCCAATTCAGTCATGAGCTGGGTGGGAGCATTACGTATTGGGAGCGGTACTGGACAATTTCCTGTTTCACGAACTTTCTCAATGGCTGCATCCACAGCCAAATAGGCAGAGTTTGACTTGGGAGAGTTGGCCAAATATATGGTGGCTTCAGCCAAGGGGATGCGTCCTTCCGGCCAGCCGATTTTTGCTACAGTATCAAAAGCTGCATTGGCAATTAACAAAGCATTGGGGTTGGCCAAGCCTATATCCTCGGAGGCACTAATGACAAGGCGCCGTGCAATGAATTTTGGATCCTCTCCACCTGCTATCATACGTGCTAACCAATAGATAGCAGCATCTGGATCACTACCTCTGATACTTTTAATAAAAGCAGATATGATGTCATAGTGCATCTCGCCATCTTTATCATAAGCTAGCGGATTTTGTTGTAGGCGTTCTTCAATAACTTTATTATTGATGATTACCTTTTCATGGGGTTGCACGGAACTTGTTACAAGATCTAGGATATTGAGAAGTTTTCGTGCATCTCCTCCACTATATCGTAATAGCGCTTCTGTTTCTTGTAGTTCTACATCTAAATCTTGCAAATAGCTATCTGTCTGCAGGGCCTGATGAATCAGCTGTAAAAGCTCTTCCTGTGAGAGAGACTGAAGAACATACACCTGACATCGAGAGAGCAATGGGCGAATCACTTCAAAGGATGGGTTTTCTGTTGTGGCTCCAATGAGTGTAATGTCTCCTTGTTCCACAGCTGCCAACAAGCTATCTTGTTGCGATTTTGAAAATCTATGGATTTCATCAATGAACAATATAGGACTTTGGCCACCAAAAAAGCGATTTTTTTTTGCACTTTCAATGACGTCTCGCACATCCTTAACGCCAGAACTAACCGCAGAAAGAGTATAGAAAGCTACATCTATCTTATTTGCAATAATCTTTGCTAGCGTAGTCTTTCCTACCCCTGGAGGTCCCCAAAGAATAAAAGAAGCAATATGTCCCGCTTCGACCATTTGGCGAAGTATAGCTCCCTGCCCTACAAGATGTTTTTGTCCGATATAGTTGTCCAATGTCGTTGGACGTAGACGTTCTGCTAATGGTTTCATTGCTCTATTTCAGATAATTCCAGCCATCTCATTTCTTTTTCTTCTAATTCCGTCTCAAGCTGTGGGAGGCGTTTAGATTTCTCTGTGAGTTCTTCAACACTTAATGTGCCACTACAAAGTGCGGCCTCGATATTATTTTTCTCTTGTTCAAGACATTTCAAGTCGTGCTCAAGTTCTTCCATTTCTTTTTTTTCCTTGAATGTGAGACGGCGACGATGAACACTTACATATTTCTTATTTGTTGTGGCTTGTTCAACTACTTGCTCTGGAGCATTCTCTGGTAATGCAGCCCATTGCCGATATTGAGAATAATTACCAGGAAAGTCGTCAATGATACCTTCTCCTTTGAAGACAAGCAAATGGTCCACTACTTTATCCATAAAATAACGATCGTGGCTCACCACTATAACGCAACCTTTGAAATTTTCAAGATATTCTTCTAAAATTTGCAGTGTGGCAATGTCGAGATCATTGGTCGGCTCATCCAAGATAAGAAAGTTTGGATTCTGCATGAGAACAGTGCAGAGATAAAGTCTTCTGCGCTCGCCACCGCTCAATTTGTAGACATAATCTTGCTGACGTTGTGGTGGAAATAAGAAATGCGTGAGAAACTGCAAGGCTGAAAGTTTACGGCCTCCGCCCAAATCAATATATTCTGCATATTGGCGAACAGCGTCAATGACTTTCATCTTGGAATCAAACTCCATTCCTTCCTGGCTAAAATAGCCAAAACGAACTGTCTCTCCAATGCTAAAGCGTCCACTATCGGGTTTAACTTTACCTAAGAGCATCTTGATAAAGGTTGACTTTCCTGTCCCATTGTTTCCAACAATACCCATCTTCTCATATCTAGAGAAATTGTAATAGAAATTGTTTAGAATAACTTTAGGCGTGGGTTTCTCAGGTGTCCCTTCAAAGGTTTTTGAAACATATTCTGCTTCAAAAATTTTAGAACCTATATATCCGCTCTTTACTTCTAAGCGTGTGGCCTTTTCTTCTTGTCGACGTTTTGCTTGTTGCTCTAGTTCATAAAATGCTTCTTTACGATATCGAGCCTTTCCTCCTCGCGCTTGTGGCATTCGCCGCATCCAATCTAATTCTTTTCGATACAGATTCTGCACCTTAGCGATATTTGCATTCGTGTTCAATACTCGAGCATCTCGCTTCTCAAGATAATACTGATAATTGCCATGATAAGTGTACATGGTTTCATCATCAAGTTCCAAGATGATAGAGCAAATACGATCTAAGAAATATCGGTCGTGGGTTACCATGAGCAGTGCTTTGGTGTTGCGCCGCAGATAAATCTCTAACCATTCAATCATATCCAGATCCAAATGATTGGTAGGCTCATCTAAAATAAGCAAATCAGGATCTTCAAGAAGAATAGCTGCCAATGCAACACGCTTTATCTGTCCACCGCTAAGCAATCCTATAGGCTTGTCGATTTCTTCAAGTTTGAACTGAGTGAGAAGTTGCTTGGCACGCAGTTCCGGATTCTCTAATGTCAGAGGAGCTAGAGAAAGACATGATTGCAAAACAGACAGGTTGGGATCAAATTGAGGCGTTTGTTCAAGATACCCCACTTTTATATCGTTACGATAAACAAGTGTGCCATCATCATAGTCTTCTTTCCCGCTTAATATATTGAGGAGTGTTGACTTCCCTGTTCCATTCTTGGCTATGAGTCCAACGTGCTGCCCCTCGCCTATAGAGAAGCAAACGTCATGGAAGAGTATGCGATCGCCAACAGACTTCTGTAAATTTTGGACATCGAGATATGTTATCATTCACGTAAGCTATTTGAAAAATAAACACGGGAAAAGAATACTTGAAATCTGACGACTATCGTATTTCCTTTTCCCGTGTATACATTGGCCTAGTGTAAAATCTTAAAATAAAATATGATAAGATCGTTGACTCTGCAATTATATACTTTTATCCGTTCATCGACATTAGGAATTCTTCATTGTTGCGCGTATTCTTCATGCGCTTCTGCAATTCATTCATCGCCTCAACGGGGTTCATATCTGCGATATACTTGCGAAGAATCCACATACGGTTCTGCGTTAAATCATCAAGCAACAAATCGTCGCGACGCGTACTTGATGCTACCAAATTAACAGCAGGATAAATGCGCTTGTTGGACAAATTGCGATCGAGCTGAAGTTCCATGTTACCAGTTCCTTTGAATTCTTCAAAGATAACTTCGTCCATCTTCGAACCAGTATCGATCAAAGCAGTAGCAATAATAGTTAGCGAGCCTCCGCCTTCAATGTTACGTGCTGCACCAAAGAAGCGCTTGGGATGCTGAAGCGAATTTGCTTCCACACCACCAGTCAGGACTTTACCACTAGAAGGAGAAACCGTATTATAAGCACGTGCTAAACGTGTAATTGAATCTAAGAAGATAACAACATCGTGTCCACATTCAACCATGCGTTTTGCCTTGTCTAGAACAATATTAGCAATCTTAACGTGGTGAGAAGCAGGCTCATCAAAGGTTGATGCAATGACTTCAGCATTAACCGTGCGCGCCATGTCAGTTACTTCTTCTGGACGCTCATCAATGAGAAGCATCATCATGTATGTATCTGGATGATTTTTGGCAATAGCGTTGGCAATATCCTTCATTAACCAAGTTTTACCCGTCTTAGGCTGTGCGACGATCAGTGCACGCTGTCCTTTACCAATCGGGCTGAATAAGTCGACAACGCGACAGGACATTGGGTCATTACTACCTGTGCAGAGCTTAAACTTCTCTTCTGGAAAAAGCGGTGTAAGATGTTCAAAGGATATGCGGTCTCTTACAATGGCAGGATCTAATCCATTGATTTTCTCAATGTGCGCTAAAGCAAAGAATTTCTCTCCATCACGAGGGATACGTACAGAACCTTCTACGACATCACCATTTTTCAAAGAATATTGGCGTATTTGCTGAACTGTTACATAAATATCATCAGGTGAAGTAAGATAGTTGTAATCAGAAGAACGAAGGAATCCAAAGCCATCAGGCATGATTTCCAGAACTCCTCTTCCTTCAAGGAATTCATCTTCTACACGCATCTCTTGTTGCTGTAGATGTTGTGCTGTAGCAGAAGAATCTATACGAGCAGAAGGCAAAACAACAGGTTTTGCGCTCTTAGAAACGAGAGGATCATCCTTAAAACGACGGAACTTAGTTGCCTGCACAGGTGCAACTTCAAACGGATCATCGTATGTAGGATCATTATATAAAACAGGAACATCCTTTATAATAACAAAGGTTGCATCCTTGTCTAAATCTTTCGGCAGAGATGGAATCTCTATAGTTGAAGATTCTGTATTTTGCTCTATTTCTTTATGGAGATTGCTTTCTTGCTTCTGATGTTGAGGCTGTGGTTTAGCATTCTTCGAAAGCTGTTCCTTAATCTTCGCAACATCAAGTTGGTCTGCTTTTATTCTTTCATCCTCTTCAGTCATAACTGAAGAATTATTCATCTGTGCTGAAATAAAATCGGGAAGTTCTATTTCTGGAGTTACTTGTACTTTTGTAGATGTTTCTTCTATAACATCATTAAGGGGAGAAGCATCAATAGTTTCTTCTGTCTGAGAGGGGGCGTCTGTTACTACAGTTTCACCTGAAGTTTGAGCAGCAGCTTCTGCTTCCAGACTTGCTTTTGAAGGACGTCCTCTCTTACGCTTGGGCGTTGCGGAGGGAGCTTCATCGAAAAGAGATGGTTGCTCTGCTTTCTTTGAAGTTTTTTCTTCTAATTTTGTAGCTTTACCACTTTTGTTAGCAGTATAGACTGCCTCTCCATCATGTTTTGCAATACGCTGACGACGACGGGGAGAATCTGAGCGTTGCTCTGATTGTTGAATAGCTTGAGCATCAATAATGCCATAGATAACTTCTTGACGATCGCTGCTATTCTTATTTTCTGAGTTCAGTCCTTCTGCAATAGCTTGCAATTGAGAATCCTCCATTGCTGCGAGCTGTTCCATTGAATAAGAAGACATAGGATATTGTATTTTTTAACTTCTGCAGACATCAAGTATAATCCTTCACACGGAAAGACTTTGTCTAAGCAGAATTTTATTAGTATAAACGTTGGATTGTTGTTGGGTATTACCCAATCAAAAGGATAGAATGCTAGAAACGATTTCCAGCCAAAACTATTTAATACTGCAAAAATAGAAAAAGTTTTTGATTCAACCTTATTTGAAGAAGAAAAACATATAATTCTACAAAAAACACTTCAGCTTTCTTCTTCAGTCTACAATATAAAATAAAAGTCCCTCTTGAAATATTTCAAGAGGGACTTAATATAGTATGCGAGATTTTTCTTACTTTTTGTTGAGAGCAAGATCAACATTTACTGCACAAGCAACAGTACAACCTACCATTGGGTTATTACCAATGCCAAGGAAACCCATCATTTCAACGTGAGCAGGTACAGATGATGAACCTGCAAACTGGGCATCACTGTGCATACGGCCCATAGTATCAGTCATACCATAAGAGGCAGGACCTGCCGCCATATTATCGGGGTGCAATGTGCGGCCCGTACCACCACCTGAAGCCACAGAGAAATAGGGCTTATCAGCAAGGATGCGTTCCTTCTTATAAGTACCTGCTACTGGGTGTTGGAAACGAGTAGGATTAGTAGAGTTACCCGTAATAGATACGTCAACTCCTTCTTTCCACATGATAGCTACGCCTTCACGAACATCGTCTGCACCATAGCAGTTTACAGCCGCACGAGGACCGTCGCTATAAGCGATACGGCGAACTTCTTTCAATTCACCTGTGTAATAGTCGAACTGTGTCTGCACATAAGTGAAGCCATTGATACGACTGATAATTTGTGCTGCATCTTTGCCTAGACCATTAAGAATACAACGAAGAGGCTTGTCTGCAGGTCTAGATTTATTTGCCATTTGGGCAATTTTTATAGCACCTTCAGCTGCTGCAAAACTTTCGTGTCCAGCCAAGAAAGCAAAGCACTGTGTTTCAGAACTCAAAAGACGTGCACCCAATTTTCCATGGCCTATTCCAACCTTACGATCATCAGCAACAGAACCTGGAATACAGAATGCTTGCAGACCTTCTCCAATATATTCAGCAGCTTCAACAGCATCTTTTGCCTTTTCTTTCAAAGCGATAGCAGTACCTACAACGTATGCCCATTTAGCATTTTCAAAGCAAATCATCTGCGTTTCTTCGCACGTTTTGTAAGGATCTAAGCCTGCTGCGTCACAAATCTGGTTAGCTTCTTCAATATCTTTAATGCCGTGTTTGTTGAGTGCAGCGATAATCTGCTTGATACGGCGGTCCTGACTTTCAAATTTTACTTCTCTAATCATTTGTCTGGTCCTCCTAATTAGTCTTTACGTGGATCAATGGATTTAACTGCGCCCTGCTCTTCTGTAGTGCGGCCATAACATCCTGTTACACTCTTGAGAGCTTCGTTGGCATCAACGCCCTTTTTGATTGCGTCCATAAATTTACCCATATGAACAAATTCATAACCACAAACTTGGTCGTCTTTATCAAGGAACATCTTAGTGATGTAACCTTCTGTGAGTTGAAGGTAACGAGTACCTTTCATCTTAGTACCATAGAGAGTACCTGTCTGACTGATGAGCCCTTTGCCAAGATCTTCTAGACCTGCACCAATTACAAGACCTCCTTCGGAGAATGCACTTTGAGTACGACCATATACAATTTGCAAGAAGAGTTCGCGCATAGCAGTATTAATTGCATCACAAACAAGGTCCGTATTAAGAGCCTCAAGAACAGTCTTACCTGGCAGAATTTCACTTGCCATTGCTGCAGAGTGAGTCATACCAGAGCAGCCTATTGTTTCAATCAAGCACTCTTCAATTACGCCATCTTTTACGTTGAGAGACAATTTGCAAGCACCTTGTTGAGGAGCACACCATCCCACACCGTGGGTCATACCACTGATGTCCTTAATCTCTTTGGCTTGCACCCACTTTCCTTCTTCAGGAATGGGCGCAGGACCATGGTTCGGGCCTTTAGCCACGATACACATGTTTTTTACTTCTGATGAGTATTCCATTAAATAGTAAATATAAAAAGTGTTACTTTCCAAAAATGTTATGGTACAAAATTAAGTCTTGCTTTCGGAAAAGACAAGTTTATTTTATTTTTTATTATACCCCCCTTAATTTTTATGTTATAACCTCAATTCGGTTTAAGGAAGTCTTTCTATTTTGGTATAAACCCCAATTCGGGATAAGCAGTACTTCTTTTTCCTCAAAAAAAGTTTTAATAAAAACCTAAAAAGAGGATTGTTTTTTGTATATTTACTATTGA
>NZ_JACICA010000010.1 GCF_014195585.1 Alloprevotella rava
TGTAAGTATGATTTTGTTCTTTTTTCTGTTTTACTCAGAACGCCGTATCTATAAGAAAATTAACGGTTGATTTCTACAATTCTACCCGAACATGATACATTTCTGCATCTTGTTCTCTTTTTTCTTGTACTTCTCTTCTTAAAAGTTTATGTCAATTCTTTCAAAGATCACAGTTGTGCTAATCGAAAGTCTTTTTCTTTTCGAAAGCGAATGCAAAGATACGGTAGACTTTTTAATTCCACAAGCCTTTTAAAATCTTTTTTCATAAAAAATTATTTAGATATGCGTTTTGCTAATAGTGTTTTGCAAATTCATATCAAATGTTACATTTTACATATTCTTTTCTGCAATCATTGTAATACTCGTTTTTTCTAACACTTATAATAAAAGCACATTGTCCCACAGACATTATTATTATAAAAAGGCTTATATTTGCATTTAGAAAAGAATAAAATCATCCCTACTTATGAAGAAAGCATTTTTCATCCTTCTTGCAGTAATCGTAGCCATTACAAGCTGCACAAAAACAGAAGACGAAGCTGTCCCCGAAAGCGTAAAAGCAAGTATCCAAGGCAATTACTATGGTAATTCAGGAGTATTTTATGTTAAAAAAGGAATAGCAGACACATTAAGTATATATAGTACGGCTCTTGTTAATAGTGACAAGATACAGGTAGAAGGCATCGTGGTATCATCTGTAGTAGATTCCATATTTGGACGCGGCACAGCAGCAGCACAAGGAATCTCGCAGAAACCGGTGCAACTATCCTACAAATTATACAATGCTAATGCAGCCAACAACGAATACTTTCCGATGACCTATAGCTCCTCTTCTATTTCTATGAACGTAGAGAAGGACGGACAGACACATACTATCAAGATAGACTTTCATTCTTCGAGTGAAACGACAGGTTTTTTCTGGTATTTCCCTAAAAAGAATCGTTTAGATATGACTTTATTTTCTAAACAGATTTCTATGGACGGCAAGGAAGTTACTCATTTTGCATCCAAGCCCGACACTACAATGAAAGTTGAATTTCGCTTTCCCATTTCACTACAGAAAAGATGAAAAAAATTGTTTTTGCCTTGATTGCTATCGCCACACTTACGGCTTGCGGATCCAGCAAGAACATGGAAAAACTTATGGGTGCAGATCGGGACGAACACGACTGTATAGCTTCAGCAGGCTATACATGGAGTGACGCCCTTCATCAATGTATCCGAATTTGGGAAGTAGGTGAACGTTTTGAGGCTGGACAAAAACACATTTTTCTTGTTTTTGATGGCGACTCAGCGTATGCTGAAATTTTCACAGATACAAATAAAATTCTCTGCAAGCGTGATAAGACACAGCACAACCTATGGCTGTCTCGAAAAGGTACTGAGAACGTACGCATCAACAATGGTGTAACTAGCGTTTTTGTAAAGAATTACACCTACACTAAAAGCACGCAAAAGTAGAAGCAAAGAGCTGTATTCTTGCCTAAAAATCCGCAATTCTCCTCATTGGAAAATTGCGGATTTCTTATATTAACGTGAGTTCGGCGACTACATAATAACCCCAATTCGGTTTAAGAAACGCTCTTTCATGAGTTTCTTAAACCGAATTGGGGTTAACAAATATTTGCTATGTATTTTTTTAATTTATTTCCATATTCATTAACTTTGCAACAAAACCAAAAAAATGGAAGCTAAAAATATTTTCTTGCACTGGTTAAATTATTTAGATGTGCCTCATACATCATCTTTTACGGAAGAAATTTACCAAAAGCATCCATACAAGTATACCTTGTATGGCCTTTCGAAGCTGCTGGCTCTATATAAAATAGATAATGATTGTGTGCGGCTAGAAGACAAATCCACGATTCATGAACTTCCACCGCCTTTTTTGGCTAACCTTGCAGATGATTTTGTGATTGTAAAATCAATTGATCATGGTAAGATTTCGTATGACTGGTATGGTCATGACATCGTTATGTCTGAGCCGGATTTCATCCAGGGATGGTCCGGTGTTGTTCTGCTTGCTTATCCTAATAAACATTCTATAGAACCCGATTACAACAAACATAAAAAAGAGGAACTTGAGCGCAAAGGAATAATAGCGCTTATTTGGATTACATTCCTGACATTATTCCTTTGCTCATTTTTGATAAGAGATAATATTAATTTCACTGATTTATTGCTGTCCGTTTTTGAGGCGGCAACAAACCTTGGGGGACTTTACATTACTTATTTATTGCTTCTCAAACAATTGCATATAGACAGCAGCGTTGCGGACAGAATCTGTAACTCTATGAAGAAAAGCAGTTGTAATAATGTACTGGAAAGTAATGCGTCAAAATTATTAGGCAGGTTCGGTTAGAGCGAAGTAGGTGCTGCCTACTTCAGCGTCAATCTTTGTGCTTTAGCTTTGTCTCCTCAGAGTCTCCCATATCTGATGTTTTTCAGCTTTGGCTCTTTGTTCTATGTAGTTTGGAGTATTTGGTATCAGCACTTTAAAGCACATACCTGGTATCCGCTGTGCCTAATTATTCAAGGTATATTCGTTTGTAGAGAATACTATTATCGCCATAGAAAGGGCTTTACGACTTTCTGATGAGGAAAAGCAAGACTATATCCAAAAAGGAAAGGAATTGGTCAGGATAAAATATTCGACCACACGAATGCGAGAACTTTATTATAACTTGCTCTCTAACATTTAAGATAAAAGCTTATGAACAACGATAAATCACCGTTAGTAAGTGTTCTGTTACCCGTATATAATGCGGAAGAATATCTTTACGAGGCCATGGAGAGCATCCTCGCTCAAACCTATTCAAATTTTGAGGTGGTCGTAATTGACGATGGCTCATCAGATGGAAGTACCACAATCTGTATCAAAAAATATCATTATGAAGATTCATTTTTGTTTATTACTTTTTGCCTTATTACTTCCGATTAAAAGTCATTCCCAATATCGTGACATCTGCGTTATGCTGCATTTGGAAGACTCTGATACAAAGCGGCAACTGGGAAATGGATTGGCTTACGCATTCTCCAAAAATAAGGAAGGGGTGGATACGCTTACAATGATAAAGATTATGAAGGCTACTCCGGAATACATGTACTATGGTGAATTGAAAAGGAAACTTTCCGTGGGTGACACGCTTTTTGTCCGCTCTCGTTGTGAGAATTATGAAGAGGAGACGACCCCCTTTGTCATAACGCAGAAAATGATCGAGGAGACTCCTGTTAATATTGAGGGAACCGTCCGTCTTAGACGTGCGCCTAAAACATTGAGAGAGGCCACCGTCACAGCGTCAAAAATTATGATGGTTAATAAAGGTGATACCATCGTCTATAATGCCGATTACTTTCAACTGGCAGAGGGGTCAATGCTTGACGCGCTCATCAGTCAGTTGCCGGGTGTGAAACTGGAGAAAGGCGGACGCATTACCATCAATGGAAACTTCGTGAGCAGCCTGCTCATTAACGGTAAAGATTTCTTTAAGGGAGACCCGACTGTCGCATTGGAAAACCTGCCGGCATACATGGTCAACAAGGTTAAAGCTTATCAGAAGGCACCCGACAATGCTTACATCATCCGCGACAGCCTCAAGGCCAATGCTTCAGACCCTTGGGTGATTGATGTCAACCTGAAGCGTGACTACGCACAAGGCTGGATAGCCAACGCTGAATCCGGTTACGGAACCGGAAATCGCTATCTTGCACGGCTGTTCGGTCTGCGGTTCACAGACTATTCACGGCTTTCTCTTTTCACTAATTTCAACAATACGAACGACAACGGCCGCCCCGGCAGAGAAGGATCGTGGAGCAGTATAGAACCCGTCTTCGGACGTTCAGTTTCGAAGACGGGTGGCCTTTCGTATGGTACAGAGAGCAAAAACCGTAAGACCTCATTCTCTACAAACCTCACTCTGGCCTACAATAATGACGACATTCAGACCGAGAAGTCCACGGAAAGATTTCAGGCGTTCGGAAGTTCCTACGTCCGTTCACGCAATCAGGAACATCTTAGGAATACTGTTCTTAACATGGATGCCTCTTTTTCGCATTCAGCAAAGAAGGCTTATTTTTGTTGGGATAACGTCTTTTCCTATAACCATTCAAAGGATGCAGCCAACAACTACAGCGTAGAGTCGGCCGCATTGCCAACCGAAAGCTATCGCGGGGCACTGCTCGACAGTTTGTTCGTCCTGCAGAATTACGCAAAGGCTGGTGCCCTGACGAATTACAACCGAGATCTCTCAACGCAGAGCACTACCAACTGGACCTATATAAGTCTGTTCAACGCTGATATCCGCTTGCCCCATTCACGCTATATAACGCTGCAGCTCAATGGCCGCTATTCCCACGCAACGGATAAGTGGTTTTCCCGGTACGCGCTTTTCATGCCTCGGTCATCCGAGAATGGAGACTACCGGAATAAATATCAGACGACCCCGCAACATGAATATCAGTGGTGGGCCTACGCCAATGCTCCAATCTATGAGAAGAATATCGTTAGGCTTGTGGCAGCCTACACCTATCGCCAGGAATACTACTCCAACAGCCGTAATCTTTATCGTTTGGATTATTTAGGCGGCCAATGGGCCTCTGCAAACGGGTATGTCCTGGGTATGCTCCCCTCGACAGGCGACTCTCTTACACGCTGTATCGACTATGCCAATACCTTTAACAGCAACCGACACCTTTACCGTCACACCCCAGAGCTGCAAGTGCAACTGACCTTCAAGAAAGGTGCGGCACTCACTTTGCTTTTTCCAGTTAATTTTGAGCATGACGTGCTAAGCGATTTACGCATGAAAGATGTGCGCAGCCATGTCAGCAAGCACTATGTAGGTTTTGATCCAAAAATACAATTCAGTTGGAGCGGACTAAACATTGAGGCGCATAAACGGCTTGTTGCACCCGATATGACCTATCTGCTTGATGTCCGTGATGACAGCAGCCCGCTGGCAATCTATCTTGGGAACCCTACGCTCAAGGCCACCGACATCTATTCGCTTTCAACCAAATTCAGCAAGACGATTACAAAGCATGCACAAAACTATTATACAGGTGCAGGATACCATGTCCTTCATCATGCAGTGGGGCAGTCGCGGCTCTATGACAACACCTTGGGCGTAACAACATATACTCCACGAAACATCAACGGAAACTGGACGGTCAGCATCAACGGAGGCTATGCAAGAAGTCTCGATGCCAGGCAGTATTGGACCATTTCGGCAGATGCCGTGTGGAAATACGACAACAGCGTTGATTTCCTGCAAACCAACAACATCGATGCCGTGACTCGCACTTCAGTCCATAATCAAGCACTTGACGGGAACCTGGCCTTACGCTACCGTCAGAAAGCAGTAGCTCTTTCATTCGTCACTTCAGCCAAGTGGCAGCATGCCGAGAGTGAGCGTGAGGGATTCACGACCATCAACAGCCTTGACATGCTCTACGGACTCACGGCAAACGTTACGTTCCCGTGGGGTATAACGCTCAATACGGACTGCAGTCTGTACACACGTGGAGGCTACTCGGACGAGACCATGAACACCCATGAGTGGATATGGAATGCCGAACTTTCTAAATCGTTTTTAAGAAAGAAAAGCCTTGTGATCCGTCTGCTTGGTTATGACCTTTTGCACCAGCGCCACAACGTCTTGCGCACGCTGAATGCGCAAGGTCGTACAGAAACATGGTATAACACTATTCCCCGTTATGTGATGCTTACTCTTGCATATCGCTTAAGCATACAGCCTAAAAAGGCTAATCAATAGTATTGCCGCTCGTATTGGTGTCTTGTACTTTCTCATTAATTCCAATGAATAAATTTGATAAAAATAGTTTTTTGGGGTCTTGGCTAAATATAGTTCAATTTAAAACTATTCAAAATATAAAGGAAAAGTTTCCGTTTTATACCCAATTAGATGTGATGGACTGCGGCCCCGCCTGCCTTCGCATGATTGCGAAATTCTACGGTCGTCACTACTCCTTGCAGACACTGCGTGACCGCTCGTTCATTACCCGTGAGGGAGTGTCGATGCTCGGTATCAGCGACGCTGCCGAGAGCGTCGGCATGCGCACCGCCGGTATCAAGATTTCGACTGAGAAATTAGTGGAGGAAGCGATACTTCCCTGCATTCTTCATTGGCACCAAAACCACTTTGTCGTACTTTACAAGGTGAAAAGGAATCGAAAAGGAAAACTGTTTTTCTTCATAGCCGACCCCGCCTCGCGTCTTGTATGCTACGGTCAGAAAGAATTTACCCCAATTCGGTTTAAGAAACGCTCTTTCATGAGTTTCTTAAACCGAATTGGGGTTCAGAAAAAGAGCCATTATAGAAACGGTGAATGATGAACTTAAGAACATTGCACAAGTGGAGCACTCCAGACATAGATGCTTTGACAATTTCATCGTCAACTTATTAGGGGCAATTGCTGCCTATTGTCTGTTTCCAAAGAAGCCGTGCATCAATGTACAAAGGACCATTGACACACAGCTTGCATTGTTCTGATTTCGTCGAACTCACGTTAATTAGAAGAACTCTTATAAAGAATTACTTTTTCCAATCCTTATATGGATAGATACGCAGCGAAGAATTATAATACTTGCGATCGCCAGTAACTTCCGCTCCCAAAAAACTAGGGTATTCAAAGGATTCGGTTTCGCTTTTTAGTTCCACCTCTGCCACCACCAATCCATCGTTATCGCCATGAAACTCATCGACTTCAAAGACATGATTGCCGACTGGAACAAGCCAGCGCGTTTTATCTACTATCCCCGGCTCACAGAGCATCATCAGCGAGAGCGCTTCATCCTTTGTAATTTCTTTTTCAAATTCGTAGCGCGACAATCCATTATTTCGGCTTGGACCTTTAATCGTTAGAAATCCCTGTTCGTTGCGCAAACGCACACGCACGGTACGACCCTTCCCCGAACAGATATATCCCTGAATGATTCGAGAATGACTCGTGGCCAACGATTTGTAGTCGCCAGCCACGAGGAATTTACGTTCAATCTCAAGCGGCATACATCATTTTGCTAAAATTGAGAATAAAGCAAGAGATAGTACCACTATAACAATGAGACCTATAAAGATGCCATTAACAACACGGCGAGCTTGCCGTTCTTGCTGCGCATCGCGAACCCGTTTCTTTAGTTTCTTTTTTCCGCTCATAGTATAAAGGATAATAGTTAGTATTTGTTAGATATGTTTCAGTCTTTATTTTCTGTGCTGGCATATTCCATGAGATAAGCCTTGATGAAGCCATCCAATTTACCATCCATAACGCCCTGCACATCACTAGTCTGAAAACCAGTGCGATGGTCTTTCACACGGCGATCATCGAATACATAGCTTCGAATCTGGCTACCCCATTCGATTTTCTTTTTCCCTGCCTCAATAGCAGCCTGCGCCTCTCTTCTTTTCTGAAGAGCGCGATCGTAGAGCTGGGAGCGAAGGAGTCGCATAGCGTTTTCTCTGTTCTCCAGCTGCTTTCGGCTCTCTGTGTTCTCAATGAGAATTTCCTCTGTCTCGCCTGTATCAGGGTCGGTGTATTGGTAACGCAAGCGCACACCCGTTTCCACCTTGTTGACGTTCTGTCCACCAGCACCACCGCTTCGGAAGAGGTCCCAACTGATTTTGCTAGGATCTACTTCAACCTCTATATTGTCATCGACTAACGGTGTAACGAAGACGCTGGCAAAGCTGGTCATACGCTTCCCCTGTGCATTGTAGGGCGAAACACGCACCAGGCGGTGCACACCATTTTCACTCTTCAAATACCCATAGGCGTAGTCGCCTTCCATTTCGATGGTGCAAGTTTTGATACCCGCTTCATCGCCGTCTTGAAGGTTGGAAATGCGCACCTTGTAGCCATTGGCTTCTGCATAGCGCAAATACATACGCATCAGCATACTGGCCCAATCTTGCGCCTCTGTGCCTCCCGCTCCAGAATTGATTTTCAGAACGCAGTCCATACTGTCCTCTTCCTCACGAAGCATATTCTTGAGTTCGAGCGCCTCGATTGATTCTATCGTCTTAGCATAGGTAGCGTCCACTTCTTCTTCCGTGACCAGCTCCTCCTTGTAGTAATCGAACGCCAAGGCCAATTCATCGATCATCGTTTTCACTTCTTTGTAGCCCGTCACCCATTTTTCGATACTTTTGACTTTTTTCATCTGCTCTTCTGCGCGCTTAGCATCGCTCCAGAAGTCAGGGTCTTGCGTACGGATTTTTTCCTCCGCCAGCTGCATTTCTTTAGCGGGGATATCGAGGTAACGGTGGAGAGCTTCCACACGATCTTGAGTTTCTTTGAGTTGGTCTGAAGTAATCATTATTCAGTTATAAGTCGGATAAGATTCTATTTTTCTTTCTTTTATCGACTGCAAAGTTAATAAATAAAAGCCATTAGTGGGTGTATTGCGACTCGGCCCTACGATAGAGCTCTTCTATCTTTTCCGCATAGCGTTGATAAACCACATTACGTTTCACCTTGAGCGTATTTGTGAGTTCACCACTCTCCATCGTGAAAGGTTCGGGCAGCAGTACGAAATGTTTGATTTGCTCATAATGTGCCAAATCCTGTTGTAGCGTATCGATGCGATCAGCTATAAACTTCATGATTTTCGCATTCTTACACAGTTCAGCCCGCGAATTGTAGATAAGCCCTTCCTTAATGGCATATTCTTCCAACAGTTTATAATTAGGCACAATCAGTGCACTCACAAACTTACGCTTATCGGCTACGATGACACATTGCTCAATATAACGATCGATTGCCATTTTGGACTCAATCATCTGCGGCGCTATATATTTGCCATTACTTGTTTTGAAGAGGTCCTTTATGCGCTCTTTCAGATAGAGCTCACCATTTTTCATGTAGCCAGCATCACCCGTGTGAAACCAGCCATCTGCATCAATGGCAGCACGCGTTGTATTATCCTTACGATAATAGCCTGGTGTAATGGTTCGGCCACGCAGAAGAATCTCATCATTCTCGCCAAACTTTATTTCAAGACCTTTAATCATTTTTCCCACTGAGCCGATGGTCATAGGCTCGCCTTTGTGGTCGTTGCTCACCGTGGCTGTCGACTCTGTCAAGCCATAGCCCACCAGCATATAGATGCCCACAGCGTGCGCAAACTTCTCCACCTCCGGACTAACAGCAGCCCCTGCTGTGGGGAAGAAATTAGAATTTTCAAGCCCGAGCGTTTTTCGAACGAGTTTATAAATCGTACGGTCGTAGAGCTTATACTTCAAAGAAAGTCCCAGCGGAGCTGTTTTTCCTTGCGAAGCATAGTCAGCCCAATACTTCATGCCCGTATCTAAAGCATTCTGCATCAACTTACGCTCGACCAAAGAAGCTTTTGCAATCTTCTCTTGAACAGCCTGATACACTTTCTCCCAGAAGCGTGGTACTGCTGCCATACAAGTGGGGTGAACTTCCTGCATTGACTGCTGCACATCGATGGGTCGGAGATTGATAGCCAATTGTGCTCCTACACCCAGACACAAGTAAGACCATGCGCGTTCAAAAATATGGGTAAAAGGCAAAAAGTTGAGCACAACGTCCTTATCGCTAATAGGTAGGTTTTCGTCATTACGAATAGCAGCCTCATCATACATAGCATACGTCATGATAACTCCTTTGGAATTACCCGTTGTGCCACTGGTATAGAGAATATCGGCCATATCGTCGAACGAAGCTTCACTCTTGCGTAGCTCTACTTCCTTGTCGTAATCGCCCACTTCTCCCAACTGGAGGAACTCATCAAAATAGATAGAAAAACGATCTGCCTCGCGTTGGCGCACATGACGGTCAAAAATGATGACACGCTGAATGTGATTACACTGATGAATAACATCAGCCGCAGTATCGTACTGCTGTTGCTCTCCCACAAAGAGATAGCGCACTTCTGCATCGTTCATCATATAGATGACTTGAGCACCACTGGAGGTGGCATAGAAAGGAATGGTAACAGCACGGATGCCATAGCCGCCGAAAGCCACAAATAGGCTCTCGGGCTTATTCTGCGAGAAGATAGCAATGCGCTCTTGCCGCTCCACTCCGAGAGCCAATAGCGAACGACTAACAGCTGCCACTTTTGCCGAAAATTGATTCCAAGTAATCGGCAGCCAGCGATTCTGCTCATAACTGCGATAGGTCATAGCCGTACGATCGCCATATTTCTTTGCTTGCTCAGGAATGAGAACTGAAAGGTGATGTCTATTCAACATAACGCTTATATTTATTATATGCGAAGTTACATATTTTTTAGAAAAAGAGCAGAAGGAGTAAAGAAAAAGAGTTCATCAGAGTATCAAAAGTGACCTTCTTCTGCATTATAACCTCCGTACTCGCATCGGAAATACTGCCACTTTTCTTTACAGAATTGATTCACGAAAATACAGGTAATAAAGCACAGAACCTAAGGAAGAAAAAAGCAGATTATTGCAGCTAAAAATATCCTTATTGCGCTGGCTGATACAATAAGGATGTCAGCTGACGCAATAAGGATATCCGCCGACATCCTTATTGTATTTTTACCCATTCTTATTATACTGAAAAACAAGCACATACAAATCTTAAAAAGAAACAAAGAACGCCTCAACCCAAAGCTTTCCAGCAAGGCACAGGACTATCTTGAGAAAGAAAAAACGAAACGCGACAGGCCTCATGAGGCTGTCGCGTTTGAACGAAATATTTTGCGGTGGTGGCTGAACACTCTGAATGATGAGTTATCAGTCCTTGATGTAGGCTCGGATAATCATAATATCATCTAACGGGCGATTGTTTTCAGAGTTGGTAGGAACAGCCTGGATATCCTCAATCACAGGCAAGCCGCTGAATATCTCTCCGAAGACGGTGTACTGACCATCGAGATGGGGAGTACCTCCCGTGAAATAATAGAGGTCGCGGACGGAATCGGGCAAAGCTACACTGTCGCCAACGGCTTGTTGGACGCGTTGCCAACGCTTCATGAGATTTTCGGGTGTAAAGGTTGTACCCCAAACGATATAGAACTGACTACCAGCACTCCTGCGCTCGGGATTGACCTCATCGCCTTCGCGCGCCATGGCCAGTGCCCCGCGCACATGATAGTGGAGCGGACGCTTCGGGTGTCCAGCATCGGCAGTAGAGAATATTTCAGCCGGTAGCGTATAGTCTGGTCCTCCCTCCCCTATTTCTTGTGTAGCCTCCGCCTCGTTGCGGGTTTGCGGATCGCCACCTTGCACCATGAAATTGGCAATGACGCGATGGAATTTTGTTCCATTATAATAGCCCTCATTCACGAGTTTCAAGAAATTGTCGCAATGAAGGGGTGTGTCATTGAAAAGCACCACTGTGAACGGGCCTGCCGTAGTTTCGAAACGCACCTTTACGCGCTTATCACTCGCAAAAGAGAAGAGCGGCAGGAGGAGTAGGAAAAAGAGAATGCGTTGCATAGGAAATGCTGAATGGTTAGGATTCTGTTGTTATTTGGCAGCAGCAGGTTGGAGACCAGGATTCACCTTTCGCCTCTCAGGAGTTTCCCCGCTGAGTTCAGCAGGCGTGGCTTTCACGTTGTTCTTACGAGAATAACGGCTCACACTGAGAAGCACACCGATATAGAAGCTATTGATGAGCGTGGAAGTACCACCACGACTAATCATCGGCAGCGGCTGGCCTGTGACAGGGAACAACCCAACAGCCACCAGCATATTGAGAATAGCCTGACAAACTAAGAGCAAAGCAAGTCCCATGGCCAGAAAAGCGGGGAAGTTGCTTTCGCAGCGCTTGGCGATGCGTCCCGCTCGATAAAGCAGAACCACATAGAGAAACACCACCAAGAGTCCACCCCATAGGCCTGTTTCCTCAATGATAATGGCATAGATGAAATCAGAATAAGCCTGACTAAGGAAATCTCTCTCCACACTATTACCAGGCATCTTGCCCACAAAATTAGAAGAAGCAATGGCGATATTAGCATGGGCCACCTGGGCATTCTTATCAATGTCGTAATCCTCGGGCAGAATCTCTCTGTCGCTATGACTGAGTTTTGTTTCAATACGCGACTTGGCTGTTTTCATACGTCCCATACCAGGCATCTTATAGAAGGCACTATCGGAGGGAACTACTGCTACAATAGTTACAATCAAAGCTACAGAAATTGCCAAAACGCCTAAAAATTTCCCTATCTGATTCCACGGCACGCGCCCAATAATCATCATCAACAAGACAACACCCAGAAGCAACGCTCCGGTTGAGATATTATCAGATGCAATCAGAAGAACCACGGGGATGGTTATTCCAACAATGAGTTTGAAAGCATTTTTGTGTGCTCCTTTTTCGCGCTGTGTCTGTGCTAATATCAAAGCTACCGACAGAATTACTGAACCCTTTGCTAACTCCGAAGGCTGAAACTGAAAGAAACCCAAATCAATCCAACGTTGAGCCCCATTCGTGGTAGCACCAATGACCAACACGAGGAATAGGAAGAAAACGCTCAACGGATATAGAAAAATGGGGAACGCACGAAAGAAACGGCAGGGTATGGAGTGGATAAAGATGACCACCATTGTTCCAACAGCCAGGAACATGGCCTGGCTGGTAAGCGGAACCCAAAAGCTGCCGTTTTTGTATGCCAACGAACTACCCGCACTATACACTTCCACCAAAGAAATGACGCAGAGGAAGAAATATATAATCCAAATGACGGGATCGCCCTTAAAGAGGTTCTTGATTTTATTCACAATCTGTAATGACTAAAGGTTGAACTTTGTTAGGTCAATTCTCTTACGCGTGCCTTGAATTGCTCGCCGCGGTCTTCCATATTACGGAAGAGATCGAAACTAGCGCAACAGGGGGAGAGCAACACCGTATCACCCTTTTGAGCCAAACGGGCGCAGGCTTTCACGCAATCGGCCATAGAATGGGTATCTTCTACGGGCAAACCGAAACCATCGAAGAAATCGTGGAGTTTCTTATTATCGGCACCGAGATAAACAAGGGCGCGACATTTTGTCTTGACCAATTCGGCAATTTCATTGTAGTCGTTGCCCTTATCCTTACCTCCGATAATGAGTACCGTAGGGGTTCGCATAGCAGCAAGCGCCCAGTAGCAAGCATCCACGTTGGTAGCTTTGGAATCGTTTATATAATGTACGCCATCAACGTCGCAAACTTTCTCCAAACGATGCTCCACACCAGGAAAATCACTCAAACCTTCGCGCACCACTTCAGGAGCTACGCCGGCAGAGAGAGTGGCAAGCGCTCCAGCCATAGAATTACGGAGGTTGTGCAGACCTGGCAAAGAGAGTTCATCGACATCCATCTGAAAAGAAAGAGGTTGCGAGATTTTTAGTAGGTTATTTTCCTCATAAGCCACAGCCTCTGCTTTCGGCATATCGCTAAACTCAAGCATACGCGCTGGCGAGTTGTATTTATGAAGTTCGTTGGGAATCCATTCGTCCTGCGCCCAATAGATGAAAGTATCTTCCGGCCGCTGATTCTGCAAGATGCGCATCTTAGAATTGACATAGTTTTGCATCTTAAAGTCGTAACGATCGAGATGGTCAGGCGTAATATTAAGAAGAACCGCAATATCGGCGCGGAAGTCGTACATATTGTCTAACTGGAAAGAGCTAAGTTCAATCACATACCAGTCGTGTTTTCCCTCGGCCACTTGCAGCGCAAAGCTCTTACCAATGTTGCCAGCCAACCCTACGTTGTAGCCAGCCTTCTGCAGGATGTGATAGATGAGAGAGGTGGTAGTGGTCTTTCCGTTTGAGCCCGTGATACATATCGTTTTAGCGTTGGTATAGCGCCCAGCAAATTCTATCTCGGAAATAACGGGAATGCCAGCAGCCTTTACTTGCAGAACCATTGGTGCAGTATCGGGAATACCAGGACTCTTTACCACTTCGTCGGCGTTCAGTATCAACGCTTCGGTATGATGCCCTTCTTCCCAAGGCAGACCATAGCTGTCGAGGAGTTTCTTATAACTATCTTTTATCGTTCCCATATCGGAAACAAAAACGTCGTATCCTTTCTTTTGGGCCAATACGGCAGCACCCACGCCACTTTCGGCGGCTCCCAATACAACTAAACGCATCGTCGTAAACAATTTATACTTGTTGCAGTTTTTATCGAATCTTCAAAGTAATGATAGTGGCAGCAGCTAATAGGATTGTTGTAATCCAGAAGCGCACCGTGATTTTGCTTTCGTGCCAAGCTCCGTGCGGCCAATTTTTGAACACATAAGAACATTTCGGATCAAGCTGTGAGGGCAATACACGGAAATTGTCGTGAATGGGTGTACGCTTGAAGATGCGCTGAACAAGCCCTTTCCGTTTTCCCAGCTTGAAATACTCCACTTGCAGAATGACGCTCAAACTTTCCACAAAGAAAATGAAGCACAGAATGGGGAGTAATAGTTCCTTGTGAATGATAATGGCCATCACACCAATGACTCCGCCTATGGCAAGCGAGCCTGTGTCGCCCATAAAGACTTGAGCGGGATAAGCATTGTACCAAAGGAAACCGATAAGCGCTCCAACCATGGCGCAAATGAACACCACCAATTCTTCCGAGCCAGGAATGAACATGATATTTAAGTAGCCGGCTAACTGAATATGACTGGACACATAAGCTAATATGCCCAATGCGATACAGATAATGGCGGAGTTTCCAGCAGCCATACCGTCCATGCCATCATTAAGATTCGCGCCGTTGGAAACTGCCGTTATCACAAAAACAGTAATGATAACGAAAAGAATCCAACCTGCAGCCTGCTTGTGTTCTCCCAAGAAAGAAGTGACCTGCGCATAGTCGAAGTTATTGCCTTTGACAAACGGAATGGTGGTTTGCGTAGATTTTACGGGCTGACTCTTATGGGTGACAACTGTTACATTATTAACGGTGCGCGTCTCTACATTTTCGTGTATTACGGCATCCGGACTAAAATAGAGCGTAAGACCAATGGCAAGACTAACCAACACCTGCCCCACTATCTTATAGCGACCAGATAACCCTTCCTTGTTTTTCTTGAAAATTTTGATGTAATCGTCCCAAAATCCCAATAGGCCGAACCATACGAGGGAAACGATCATCATTATCATATAAATATTGCGCAAACGCCCTAATAGTAAAGCGGGTACAAGCGTCGCAACGATGATTATGATACCTCCCATTGAGGGTACATTGAGCTTCTGCACACCGAAGGGGTCGATGCTGGCGTCGCGCTGCGTCTCACTGATATTGTGGCGCTTCATCCAACGAATGAAGTATTCTCCAAACCAAGCAGAGATAACCAAAGCCAACATCAGAGCTAGCAGGGAGCGGAAGGAGATGTAGCCCCACATGGCTGAACCTGGGACACCATAATTTTCTAAAAAGCGAAAGAGATAGTACAACATAATGATTCTATTCTTTTTGCGGTTTTTTCATAGATTTATTCTAAACCAAAAGCGGCACGGATCTCCTCGTGATCATCGAAATGATGCTTCACGCCTTTGATTTCTTGATAGGGTTCGTGACCTTTTCCTGCCACGAGGATAACATCCCCCGGTTGCGCCATCATAGCTGCGGCACGAATGGCTTCGCGGCGATCTACGATAGAGATCACTTTCTTCTTCTGTTCCGCATCAAGGCCAGCAAGCATATCGTTGATGATAACTTGCGGATCTTCAAAGCGGGGATTGTCGCTCGTGATGATAACTCTGTCGCTTCGGTTGGCTGCTTCTTGCGCCATCAAGGGACGTTTGCCTGCATCGCGATTACCTCCAGCTCCACACACAGTAATGACGCTGGCTTTGCCCTTTACTATTTCGTTAATGGTAGTAAGCACATTGATAAGTGCATCGGGCGTATGAGCATAATCGACAATTGCGCTGACACCCTCCTTTGAGCGGATGGCTTCGAAACGACCATTGACAGGATGAAGAGTAGACATCACGCGCAGCACCTCTTGCGGCTCTTTGCCCAGCATAACGGCAGCACCATAAACAGCCAGCAGGTTGCTCACGTTGAAACGACCAATGAAGCGCACGCTTACTTCGCGACCATCAATATCGAGAAGCATCCCCTCAAGGGATTCCTCGAGGATGCGCCCCTTGAAGTCGGCAACTGTGCGAGTGGAATAAGTTTTAATGATAGCTTTAGTGTTCTGAACCATCACCATACCATTGCGGTCGTCAGCATTGGTAATAGCAAAAGCGTCTTTATCAAGTCCGTCGAAGAACATTTTCTTTGCATCGCGATAGTTCTCGAAGGTTTTGTGATAATCCAGATGATCGCGCGTAAGATTGGTAAAGAGTGCTCCCACAAAGTGAAGTCCGCCGATACGCTTCTGCTGAATGGCGTGAGAAGAGCACTCCATAAAAGCATATTCGCATCCAGCCTCAACCATACTCGCCAAAAGTTCGTTGAGCGTAATAGGGTCAGGCGTGGTATGGTCGGCAGGCACTGCTT
This sequence comes from Alloprevotella rava, assembly GCF_014195585.1. Classification (GTDB taxonomy): domain Bacteria; phylum Bacteroidota; class Bacteroidia; order Bacteroidales; family Bacteroidaceae; genus Alloprevotella; species Alloprevotella rava. The sequence continues at coordinate 16,453 of NZ_JACICA010000010.1, forward strand.
GGTCGTCGATATAATTGCATACAGTAGAGCAAAGTCCCACCTTATGACCGAAAGCTCGATACATATTATAGAGAACCGTGGCAATAGTCGTCTTGCCATTTGTTCCCGTCACACCAACCAGTTGCAACTTGCGACTAGGGTCGCCGAAAAACTGCGTAGCCACTTTTCCGACGGCATATTCTGTGTCAGCAACGCGAACGTAAGTCACGCCCTCCAACAGTTCAGCAGATAACTCATTGCTTTGCAATACGGCAACAGCTCCCAACTCGAGAGCCTTAGATATAAAGACGTGACCATCAGTCTGCGTTCCTTTCACAGCAATGAAGAGATCTCCTTTCTTCACTTTGCGAGAGTCCATCTGTACGCCAGTAATCTCTATGTCCATATTCCCCTTCGTTTCAAGAGGCTGAACTTTTACTAAAACGTCGGTAAGTTTCATATCTTCTTATTTTTTCTTTTTGTCGGTTGTCTTCTTATCTTTCGAAGAGGAGGTTGTAGAAGTTTTCGACTTAGTTGTCGTTTCCTTCGATTGATTTGTTTTGCCTTTTGGATTTGCAGTCTGCTCCTTTGTCTTTGCCGTATTGTCTTTCGGCTTCAACGCTTGCTCCTTAGGCTTATTTTTCTTGTTCTTATCCTTGGAAGAGCTGTCGGGCTGATTCTTCTCTTTGGGCTTAACAATAGCCTCTTTTTTTTCTTTCTTATTGCTTTGTTCCTTCTTGGGGGCAGATGGCGTAGGCTTCTCTGTAGGAGAAATCGGTTTCTTCACAGAGGAAGACGTTGTAGCAGGCGTTTGTTCTGTTTGACTAGAGCGTTGCACACTGTCTTGTTCACTCTGTTCTTGCTGAGCGTGCAGCTCATCGAGCTTACGCAGACTATCAATCTGCGCCACATTATCCTTTTCATCACCCAGTACTAGAGAAATGGTTTCGCCCTTCTTGAAATTATAACCAGGAAGCAGACTTTGACCAGTTACACGCCCCACTCCAACAACACGCACTTTCAAGCCCATTTGCTCCAAGCGGAAGAGGGCATCGCGCAAACCATAGCCGCGCAGGTCAGGGATAGCGTTGGAAGCTGTTACTGTGCGGTCGAGCGCAACACCATCATGCAGCGTATTAGAAGTACCCCATACTATACTTTCATTTTCTCTGGCAAAACTATTACGCGCCTTCACTTTCAGCTCATCCAACACGTGCTGGGCGGCAACAATATCGCCAGAACATACAACGGGGGAAGCTACATTGTTTGTATCGCGCGCGGTTCTATAGTCGGACTTACGGTCGAGCGCCATCACACTTTCAGCCACTCGTTTAAAGACAGGGCAACAATCGATAGCTCCACCTGCAACGCCATCCTTATTCACACAAACAATCATGGAATACTTAGGATTCTCAAAGGGGAAGAAACCGGCAAAAGAAACGAGATAAGCCGTTGTTCTTCCGTTGGATGTCCAGACCTGTGCCGTACCCGTTTTTCCAGCTATAGACACAAGCTTTGATGCAGCTTTCTTACCCACACCGAGCGTCACAACTTCGCGCAAACAGGTTTGCACATCACGCACCGCCTCGTCTTTGGCCATGTGCTCTCGCTGCACAATGGGCTCAAAAGTTTGTACGGGTTCGCCATTATTAAGAATCGCTTTCACAAAACGCGGCCTCATCATCTTACCATTGTTGGCAATACCATTATAGAAAGCCAGGGTGGAGATGGGGGGAATTTGCGTTACATAGCCGATACTCATCCAAGGGAGGTCAGTCTTTGCCCAATACTCTCCTTTCTGCCTCGGCCCTACGATGCGCGGTTTGGCATAGCCAGGAATAGGCAGGTGCAGGTCATCGCCCACGCCCGTATTCATAATACCGTCTACAAACTTCTCTGGCTGGTTGCGATAGAACTTATCAATAAAATAACTCACACCAACATTGGAGGAGTATTGGATACACTGACGCGCCACCATACTGCCGTATCCGCCAGAGCGCCAGTTGTGGTCTTTCATCTTACGACCATACATCTCAACAACGCCTCCTCCCACATAAACGGGGTCATTGATATGGAGGTAGCCATCATTGAACGCCACGAGAAAGGACATCGGCTTAAATACAGAACCTGGCTCCATGAGGTTACTAACGGCTTTGTTCTGTATCTCCATAAATGAGCCGTCGCCAAGTTGCGTCAAACTACTAATGGCTTTCACATCGCCCGTGGCTACTTCCATCAAGATGCAAACGCCAAAATGCACTTTGCCGTTATTTTGTGCTTTGATATGCTTGAGCTGGTCGCGAAGAGCTGTTTCACAAATATCCTGCATGTGCACATTGAGTGTGGTTTGCACATCATAGCCGTTTTGAGCTGGCTGATCCACAATACTCAAATAGCGATCGAGCACTTTCTGTCGATGATAACGCCCTGGAACTCCGCGCAAAGTCTTATCAAAATAAAGTTCCAAACCACTGCGCGCCGAATCTTTCCCTTTATAAAGGTCGCCCACTGTGCGAATGGCCAGATTTCCATAAGGATTCTTACGTGTCTCAATTTTTTCTACATGAAAACCGCCGTAATAATCTGGCTTACAGAATACGGGTAATTGCTTCACACGACGATATTCGATATAAGAAACACGACGTTTCAGCACAGGCCAATTCATGCGCTGTTTTTCTCGCCCTTCCGCCAGATGTTTTTTCATCTTAGCAGGCTCTACATCGGGAAAAATTTCGTGTAAGCCTTGACAAATTTCATCAATGTGATTCTGCAGTAATGTATCTCGACGAAACTGGTCTTTGATGCGGCGTGCCGAATCCTTTTCGGACGACATAAAGTCGAAAAACATCTTATATTCTGGAATAGAAGCCGCAAGGAGCTCCCCATTGTCAGAGAGAATATCACCACGCGTAGGACGCAGCACTTTATTTTCCTTCCTAAAACGTTCTGCTACAGCCATCCAATAGGGCTTCTTGACGGTCATGATATAAGTGGCCTTACCTATAATAAGCAGACCTACCAACGTCAGAATAATGGCTATCGCGGAATAACGCGGAATCACTTTATCTTTTGGAAAATTCATTGTGCTGTGTCCTCTCCTGTTACGGGCAAGGAATAGATGGGATCAGTAGATACTTTTAGAGTAGTGTCAGAGAGATGCTCTTCGACAACACTTGGACGTGTCAATTCTTTGAGCTGACTGGAGATGGTCAGTGCCTTGTAGCGGCGATCAAGCAAGGTGTCTTCCAGTTTGGTAGATTCAATCATCTCTTTTTGACAGGCATAACGATTGCTAATATAGAAGATACACATCACCACAATCAGCACGATAAACCAAAACTGACGGCGAAACCAGCCACTGGCTAAAATATCACCGCCCAACACTGTGCGCAACGACACATTGGTGTGCTCATCGTCTTTCTCAGAAGTGAGGGTACGCAAAACTTTGCGCGCTTCAACATCAGCAGCACGATCTTCTTTCTCTTCGCGTTGTTTTCTTTCTTCGCGAAGCGTTTCAGCATCGAGGCTTTGTTCTTTTTTCTGCTGCATGTCTTTATCGTTAGACATAGATTTTTCGTTTTTTATGAGAGAATAGTACGGTGTAGAAAAGTTGAGTAGAGCTAACAAGAAATCAGTTTTTTCGCTTTTTTACTCCAGTTCCACTTTTTCAGCTATTCTCAATTTAGCACTACGGCTGCGGGGATTGCGCTCTTGCTCGTCAGTATCGGGGATGATAACTTTATTATTGACGGGACGAAGAGGAGAAAGGCGATTACCAAAGAAATCCTCTTCCACCTTTCCTTCGGCATTGCCCGAGCGCATATAGTTCTTCACCATACGATCTTCCAACGAGTGGTACGTCAACACCACAAGACGACCGCCGGGGTTAAGGCAACTGATAGCTGCATCCAGCATTTCGTGGAGAGCTTCCATCTCGTGGTTCACCTCGATGCGCAGTGCTTGAAACACTTTTGCCAAATCTTTTTTCTCACGATTGATTCCAATGAGTGGACGCACCAGTGTGATAAGATCATTCACAGTGACTATGGGATGGTCCGCCCTACTCTTTGCTATGGCATTGGCCAAGCGGCGACCATTTTTCAGTTCGCCATACAGCCAGAACAGGCGAGCAAGTTCTTCTTCCGAATAGCGATTACAAATATCGGCAGCTGTCATTCCGTCGCGCCCATTCATACGCATATCGAGCGGAGCATCGAAGCGAAACGAAAAACCGCGGGATTCATCATCGAAATGATGAGAAGAAACGCCCAAATCGGCCAACAAACCATCAATGCCCTCCACGCCATAATAGCGCATCCAATTACGAAGATAGCGGAAATTACTACGAACGAAAGTAAACTTTTGCTCATCCGCAGGGATATTTTGCTCGGCATCCGCATCTTGGTCGAAACCATACAAATGACCTTTAGGACCCAGCCGGCTGAGAATCTCGCGACTGTGTCCACCGCCACCAAAAGTAACATCTACATAGATGCCTTCGGGGCTGATTTGAAGTCCGTCAACACTCTCTTTTAAGAGAACAGGGACATGATATCCAGGAGCCGTAACTATCATAGCGGTGTAGACATTAATTGCTGTAAAGACTCTGTGAAATTGTCCGCACTGAGAAACGGCTCGACAGTGCGAGCAGCATCCCAAAGTTCGATGCGATCGTCAAGACCTAAAAAGACAGCTTTACGCTCTTCGCCCAGCAAAGCCTGAAAACGACGTGGCACAATGAAGCGCCCATTAGCATCGAGACTAAACACCTCGACATCGCTCAGAAATTGCCGAAACAGCATTGCCTCTTTCGGATTCCAACGATTCAAACGATTGCGCAACTCAGCCACTTCTTGTTCCCAGGAGCTATAGGGATAGATGACTAAGCAGGGCTGGTAAACATCCTGCTTGAGCACATAACGCTGCTCTCCCCCCTCGGCTTCGGCCTGACGGCGGAATTCGGCGGGAAAGAACAGACGCCCTTTTGCGTCCATCTTTGCCTGAATTTTCCCAGAGAATTGCATGACTGAATGAATCTTTCCGCAAAAGTAAGGACTTTTCCCCACATTTCCCCACTTTATCTTAAAAAATCTTTTATCAAGCTAATAATTAAAATCTTAGCCTCTCACCATTAAAGCCCTACTTTTCAATATAGAGGCTACAAAATCACTAAAAAAGGTAAAGAAGAAGTGTATGCTCATTGTTCAGGTTCCTCATCGTGCATGCCACTACAATAAGGGTGCGAGCTGACAGAATAAGGCTGTCAGCTGATAGCCTCTTATTGTATTCTCAAACGCAATAAGGATACGGACAACAACAAATGTACAAGAGGACACAACAAGAGATGATGCTTCTGAAGCTTTTTAGGAGGCGCTATGAAAAGAGAAAGCACAGAAAAGCCTCCTTACTTTTGAAGGTAAGGAGGCTTATTATGGGGAGATTCCCAAAGGAGTCTTTTATTTGAGAAGACGAGCAGAGAGTTTCTCCAGCATATCCTGCGTCATCGAATCGAGATCGAAAGAGGGGTTCCAATCCCACTCTGTGCGCGCAGCTGAATCGTCGAGGCTGTTGGGCCAGCTATTGGCAATACTCTGCTTGAGCGGATCTACATTGTACTCTATCTCAAACGCCGGACGATACTTCTTGATTGCTGCAAAAATCTCTTCGGGTGCGAAACTCATTGAGGCAATATTGAAGCCGTTGTAGTGGACAAGGCGACTGCCATCAGCTTCCATCAACTGAACGCAGGCGTTGAGGGCATCGGGCATGTACATCATGTCCATATAAGTGCCTTGTGCGATGGGACAAACAAACTTCTCGCCGCGCACAGCACTGTAGTAGATATCAACGGCATAGTCGGTAGTGCCACCTCCTGGAGGAGTCACGTTGGAAATCAAGCCCGGGAAGCGAACGCTGCGGGTTTCGATGCCATACTTGCGATGGTAGTAGTCGCTGAGCAATTCAGTAGTAACTTTACTCACGCCGTAGATGGTGCGCGGACGTTGAATAGTATCCTGCGGAGTTTGATCTGCAGGAGTTTCAGGGCCGAAGCTACCAATAGAACTAGGAGTGAAGACGAAGCAGTTGTGCTGACGCGCCACTTCGAGCACCTTTATGAGACCATCGATACCGATATGCCACGCCAAGAGGGGCTTGTGTTCAGCCACAACAGAGAGCAGAGCTGCAAGGTTATAGATCGCGTCGATGTTATACTTCGTCACGATGCGCTCAATGGCTTCTCCGTCCGTAACGTCGCAAACTTCGGCGGGGCCGCTTTCAGCCAGTTCGCCCTTAGGTTCTGCACCTACGATATAGCCAGCCACAACGTGGTCGTTGCCATAGATGCTACGCAACTTCATTGTGAGTTCTGAGCCAATTTGGCCCGTTGCTCCAATCACGAGAATATTCTTCATGATTACGAATACTTATATTTGGTTTGTTTGAGTTATATGTTTTCTAACAGAAAGAAGTATTACTACTTACATTTTGCCATGCAAAGGAAATCTTTTTTTCTGAAATTAGCAACTAAGCACTTGATAAATTCGGAAAAACTTATTTACTTTGTGTCGAAAATAGAAACACTGTTGGAACAAATCATCTAACATATAAATTCCAAATTACTATGTACGGTAAACTTCAAGAACATCTGCAAAAGTCTTTGCAGAATCTTAAGGACGCTGGCCTCTACAAGACTGAACGTCTCATTGAAAGCCCGCAGGCAGCTGCTATTCAGGTGGGCGGAAAAGAAGTGCTCAACTTCTGCGCTAACAACTATCTGGGTTTGAGCAATCATCCGCGTCTCATTCAGGCTGCAAAGGATATGATGGATCGCCGCGGCTACGGTATGTCTAGCGTGCGCTTCATCTGTGGTACGCAGGATGTTCACAAAGAACTCGAAGCTGCTATTAGCGACTTCTTCAAAACAGAAGACACTATCCTCTACGCTGCTTGCTTCGATGCTAACGGCGGACTCTTTGGTAGTTTCCTCACGCAAGAGGACGCTATTATCTCCGACGCTCTCAACCACGCTTCCATCATTGACGGTGTGCGCCTCTGCAAGGCTGTGCGCTATCGCTACGCCAACGGCAATATGGAAGAATTGGAAAACTGCTTGAAAGAAGCTCAAGCTCAACGCTTCCGCATCATCTGCACCGATGGCGTATTCTCCATGGACGGTAATGTAGCTCCGATGGATAAGATCTGCGACTTGGCTGAAAAGTATGACGCACTCGTTATGGTGGACGAAAGCCACTCGGCTGGCGTTGTGGGCAAAACGGGTCACGGCGTGAGCGAGTTCTACGACACTTACGGACGTGTAGACATCTACACAGGCACACTGGGCAAGAGCTTCGGTGGCGCTGTGGGTGGTTTCACTACGGGTCGTAAAGAAATCATTGATATGCTCCGCCAGAGCAGTCGTCCGTATCTTTTCTCCAACTCTATTCCTCCTTCAGTGGTAGGTGCAGGTATTGAGACTTTCAAGATGCTCAAGGAGAGCAATGAGATTCACGACCACCTCGTGGAGAACGTCAACTACTTCCGCGACAAAATGCTCGCTGCAGGTTTCGACATCAAGCCCACACAAAGTGCCATTTGTGCAGTGATGCTCTACGATGCTCCACTAAGCCAGAAATTTGCTGCTGCATTGCAGGAAGAAGGTATCTTCGTAACGGGCTTCTTCTATCCCGTAGTGCCGAAGGGCGAAGCACGTATCCGCGTTCAGATTTCAGCGGGTCACACTCGCGAACAGCTCGACAAATGTATCAATGCTTTCATCAAAATTGGTAAAGAACTCAATGTGCTGAAATAAACTGACCGACTGAGGTGCAAACGCATTCTCAAAATCCAAATAACAAGGGCTGCCCCACAAGGAGCAGCCCTTATTTTTACATCACCAAATTACATATGGCGTTAGAAGGCAACTTTCTTACCATTTACAATGTTCACGCCCTTTTGCAACGTAGTGCGACGACGGCCTTGCAGGTCGTAGATAACGGCATTCTTCAAGTCCACTTCCACTCCCTGAATACCACTATGAATACCATAGAATCCTTGCCAATAGTTTGCAGCCTTATAAGCAGCTTCTGCTCCAGCAGGAACAGTAAGCGTACAAGTTGCTTGATCCACAGAGGTGAAAGGATTACCCGTAGTGGCAGCAGGTTTCGCTGTCTTTGATGTCAGAGCTCTCAGCGAAGCAGTACCGAGAGATGAAGTACCGAGCGTCTGCAAAGAGTCGGACAAAACAATTTGAGAAACAGCAGCATTCTCGAAAGCATAATCGCCAATACGTGTCACACCTGCAGGCACTGTGAAGCTCCCCGTGAGAGCTGCTGGATAGTAAATGAGAACAGGCTCGTTGTAGTCGTGCTTCTGTGAAGTAGTCACAACAATATCGCTGATACGGCAACTACCCGTAGCAGTCAGCGTCACCTTTCGTGTTTGTCCTTCCCATGTCTTATCTGTAAGCGTAGCAACATCCGAAGTAGCATTCCACAAAGTAGCAGTCACAGCAATTTTTGTGATACGCGTATTGTCGGGCACTTCAAAGGAGAGCGTTGCATCTTTCGACATACGCAACTCGGCTGGATTCGTACCTTTCTTATACATATAGGTTACCGTACCGCCATTGGTATGTTTCATCGTCACTGGACCTGAAATGAGGTCTTGTGTCAACTCGCCATTAGCAGCTTTCAGCGGACTATCGGTAGTGTCGAGTCCCCATGTGTTGCTAGCAAAGTCAAAGTCGTTATTCGCAACAATAGGCTGCGATGCCGTCTCTGGCGAATAGATAATTTCGCTATTCGTATAGAGCACACCATTCATACCGTAGAACTTAGTGTTGGCGGCATCCACTGTTATCGTTTGCAATTTCAAGCTATTGCGGAAAGCATCTGTGGCGATTTTTTTCACTGTAGAAGGAATCGAAACAGAAACGAGATCGGCGCAGTTAGCAAAAGCTCCAGAGGCAATTCCCACTACCGTGTACTGATGTGCACCTTCAACATAAGCAGTTGGAATACTAACAGCTCCAGCATAAGAACCATTATCCTTTGCCACAACTTCTACTTGTGATTTGGTCACAAAACGATATTTCAAACTTCCATCTGTCACTTCATCGCCCACAACATGCCCCACATAGTCGGCATCGAGATAGTTGAAATTAACCGAACCATCATTTTGTATGGCTATCTTATAGATAGGTTTACCCAAATCATCGCCATTCAGGAGTCTGAAGGAAGGATTGGTATTTTTGCTAATTTCGGTCTTCGTACCCGAACGTCCGGGGAAGAGTTCAGCAGCCGTACCACCCATTTTAGTAATAACGGCGGAGAGATAGGTACAACGCAGTCTATCAGCTTCATTATTAAGCTGATTGTAGTACCAAGATTGCTTATCATAGGCTACGTGCTGAACAAACATTCCACTACCAAAAGAAGCAGGATACCATGTACCGGGTTCGCGCTGTTCAAGAATGAAATACTCCTTATTATCAGCATCATTGCGAATGAGTGCAGCATTAGAACCTTCTGTAGACCCCACTTTGTAGAGGGTGATATTATCAGCTTCAGTGAGTTCGGGAATTTTCTCCCAGCCCAGGTAGCTACGTTCATAAGCCGTAAAGCCTATTGGTGCGCGGGCAGAACCAGAGGGAAGATAGCATCCCTGACACATAATGGACCACTTACCCATCGTCACATCCCTATGTCCATAGTTGGTCACATAGAAGTCGGGCAAACCGAGTGCATGGCCAAATTCATGGCAGAACACACCCATACCCATCAATACATCACTGTTATTACTACCATACAGCTCATTTCCCACAAAGTAGGAATTAAAATGTACACCACTCATAGAAGTGTTGATGTCCATCTCCTGTGGCCAAAGCGTATCTTCACCACCGCCAGTGGCTTCGCCTCCGCCTGCATAGAGAATACTCACGAGGGGCACTGCACCATCCACTGTATAGTTTCTAAAGTTAACCCCTTCTCTCACAGCAGCAGCAACTGCATCGCGCACACATTGTGTTGTGCCGCCCTTGTTGGTATTACTACCATAGGTGGCATAACCAGAATTGAGCGTCACCTTTGCTACAATCTTAAACGTGGGGCGGAACATACCGTTGGACTGGCTGATGAAATAGTCGCGGGCAGAACCTTTACAACCCTCCTCATCGCTATAACCTTGTTCGTTGAAAAAGCGATTCATCTTTTCAATCGTCGTGGTAGACTTGAATTTCAAGTCGGAAAATTCCACCATAATAACCGGAATCGTCACATCGCCAATACTATTGACCGATCCCATACCACTCTTACCGTATTCGCCTAAACCATCTGAGGTAGAACTATAGATAACATGATTGGGAGCACGGTGCTCTTCTGGATTTTGGCGACGGATGATGCGCATAGCATCTTCTTCCGTCAGACGATTCTGAAGTAAGAAAGCCTTTTCGGCAATCGAACGTACCGACTCATTATGAGCCAAGACGTTGGAAGGCAACAGACCGCTTTCGCCCACAACGGCATAACACAAATCTTTATTCGCATTACGCACCAAGACTGCACCATCGGGGGTGGTAAAGAAGTCGGTCATGCGAGAGCCGTGACGATAAACGGCAACAATCGAACCGTCACTTTGTGTGATATACTCCAGCTGGTACAAAGGCTGAACAGCCCAAGCACCAACAGTGAGCGTCAACAAAAGGACGAACAATGTCAATACTCTTTTCATATCAAATTTTAAATTTATACTTATCTATTATAGAGGACTAAAATACAAAGATATAATATCTTCCTGACTTTTTATTCATTTTTCCCCTATCACACGAAAAATTTATTGTGATTTAACACCTCAAAAAATACAATTCCAACTTTCTTCTAAAAGTCCACAAATCCAATCACTGATATGCGTGAGCTGACGGCCACCCTATCACACAATTCAGCCACCGCAAACGCAGCAGAACAGAGCAGAGCAACTAACGCCTCCGGCGGAGACGCACCATGCTTAACCGCGGGTGATGCCCAAATGATAGTGAGGGTGAACTCGCGGACAGACAACAGCACAAATTTCCGACGCCAGCTGTGTCGCACTGAAAGCGTGGAGAAAGTATTCTCCATCTCTCCTCCTAAGAAAAAACTCGATTTTTGTTGTCACGTTGTCACAGCGATGATAACCAATTAATAAACAAAGAGTTAAGTGTGTGACAACAAAAATATTTGTTGTCACACTGTTGTCACATGTCGTCACGCATATAACAAGCATGTTTTCAAAGAGTTACACCCAAAGTGTGACAACGTGACAACGTGACAACAAAAAATAAGATGCAGGGAGAGGTGAGAGCATACACACATTTCGCTTTGTGCATTGCAGCTGCAACTACAATAAGCGCGTCAGCTGATACAATAAGGAAACCAACTGACAAGCTTATTGTATTCCGCAACGCAATAAGCATGGTAATGTCCGAAAAAGTGTACAGCTAAATATATGGAGATATAAAAAGGGCGGCTACCGCGCGGTAGCTGCCCTTTGAAGAGGGATTATAGATATTTACTTTCTAATCGTTTTACTTCGCAAACAACTGAACGTTGCGTTGTAGTGTTCCGTTGAAGCCGAAAGGCTTACTACTGCGGAGCTTGAGGTTAAACTTCGCTACTTGAGCGGGAGCTGCCGAACCTGTAATCTGAAGTGTTTCTTTGAAGACTCCAAAGTCGCCAACACCAGGAATAGAATAGAAGCAATAGAAAGTGAACACATTATTTGCGAATGAACTTTGAGTTTTTGACTCACCCAAAGCATAAGCATCAAGTGCATAAACAGGACCTAAAGTACGACCGTTTTGTTTGTGCGTATAGCCCGTAGCGTTACCTTTCTTAGCATCGAAAGATAGTGTGTTGTCGTTTGCCCAATTAAAGACGAAGCCTGTAGTAGAATTCATAATAAACGGCGTGAAGAGATAGTTTCCTGTACCCTTATCGCCCTTATAGATGACTACATCTGATGATTCTCCGAAAAGTTTTGAAGTAAACTTACCTGTATAAGCTGGCGTAAAGTTTTCAGGTTCAGAAGTGCTTGCCATGGGGTCTACAACAAAAGTTGCGCCGTCTAAAGTAGCTACTAACTGATAGTTGTCGTTATAGGCAAATTCAGCCTTCTTCTGCGTGATTTTACCCGTCACTGTAGCAGCATTGTTAGCAAATGTATAAGCCACTTCTTCCACATCGTTGTCGTTGAAAACAGCAACGCCAGTACCATTACCTTGTGCATCAGCAGGCTTGAGCTCTGCCGTGAAGTACTTGGTAGAGTCGGAAGAATAGCCCTCCCACATACCAGCGATACTTGTTGGCTTAGCTTCTACACGCGCTGCTTGCAGATGGAATTGTGTAGTACCATCACTCGTAACCATTTGGAAGATCAGGTTATTAGAGCTGTGAAGAATTGCAAGGTTAGCCGCTGCAGTCAGCTTCTTTGTTCCGTTTTCTCCATCGCCGAAGTAGCAAGAAGGAGCAGAAGCCTGAAGCATACCCGTAGAGTCGGAATACTGCACATCGTGAGAAACCATAAGTATCTTTACTTCGCCACTATCAGGAGCTGTTGGGCGAGCTGTACGGATCACATAGAAGAGATCCTTACCTGCTACATCCTTTGTCAAGATACCTGTATAATCGTAGTTACCTGGTGAGTTGGAGACAGATTTCCACACACCGTAGGGAAGACTCTTCTGATACTTCTGAACACCTTCATCGAAGCGGTCATCGTTCAGACAGGAAGTGAGTCCCAATCCGACCAATAGCATTAAAGCTAATGTTTTGATATACTGTTTCATTGTTGTATCGTTTTTATTGATTTTCGCTGATTACTTCCAGTTCTTCTGGAGATTAGGATTAGCCAGCAAGTCGTTGTACGGAATTTCCCAAACAAAGCGCTGATCAGAGTTTTCTACTGTCAACTCGATATTACGTTCTTTGTTTGCCTGCATGATAAGGTCGCCATTCTGCATAGCTTGTCCCTTACGAGTGAAACCTTCGCCCCAACGCTTCAGGCCATCCAGACGCTGACCTTCACCAATAAACTCACGGAACCATTCGTCCTTGATCAACTTGAAGAGAGCATCACCTGTATAAGCTGTGGCAACAAGACCACGAGCTTCACGAAGCGTGTTGAGATAGTTTTGAGCATCGCTCGTGTTACCCAAACGGTAAGACGCTTCTGCAGCAATCAAAAACTGCTCTGCAATACGGAAGGGCTTATCAATGTTAAGATAAGTGTGTTCTTTATCAGCGCCGGTCTTAGTCAATGCATCATTTCCTGGGAACTTATTGAGCAGGTAGATGTCATTAACAACGGTATTGATTTGCTTTACAGTACCTTTCTCGAAGAAAGCTTTACGACGGATATCGGAAGCTTCGTAAGCATCAATAGTGCTCTGACTCAAAAGGAAAAAAGGAGAGTACGCATTGTCCGAAGAACTCCAACTGTGGTAGATGCCATAGTTGGAAGCACCATCTTCAGGAGTAGCTGCTGGAACAAAGATAAACTCTTTACCTTCATCGCTCTCAAACTCAGAGAAGAGCCCTTCTGGTGTTGTTTCCAAACCGAAATGGGAATCGTCGATGAGCGACTTAGCCATCGCAACAGCATTTGCATAATCTTCTCGGTAGAGATCAACGCGTGCTTCGAGCGCATTCAGCATTTGAGTAGATACCAACTCACGAGAAGCAGGATTGGTATTCTGAATGTACTGACGGGCTGAAGCCAAGTCGGACTTAATGAACTCAAAAGTGGCTTTGAGACTTGCGCGAGCCGGACGAGCGTTGACATCAACAGTCGTGATGAGCGGCAGGCCCAACTGAGTGTCGGCCGTGGCGGGATCATAGTCGGCGCAATAGCGAATGGCCAACTGTGAATAAGCAAATGCACGCAAGAAGTAAGCCTCTGCCTTGTACTGTGCCATAGTCAGAGAATCGGACGTAGCAACAGGTATTTTATCGCAGTTGTTCAAGAAGTTATTGGCTTGGTTGATAGCAACAAACATCGTGTTCCACATACCGCCCATATCTCTTGAAGTGAACGACCAGTCGTAAGTTGTACCACCATTGTTGAGGTAGCCCTTACCTGGCTGATAGTAATCAGCTTGAAGATCAGAAGTGTACCATCCCACACCACAGATACCACGGATATAGGAATGAATACCGATATTGAAGTTGGTAGCATCGCTAAACTTTACCCAAGACTGTTCGTTAGGGATTGACGTGGTAGGATATTGATCAAACTCGCAAGCTGTGAATACTGGCGCAACCAGAACAGCCAACATTGCGGCTTTAAATATGCTCTTTTTCATAATTGTCAATGCTTTTAATGTTAGAATGTAACCTCTACGCCGAGAGAGAACTCACGCGTATTGGGATATGCACCTTGAGCAACGTTTGCATCGGTTTCAGGATCTGCACCCTTCCACTTCGTGATGGTGAGCAGGTTGCGTGCAGCAGCCGTTAGGCGGACATTGCGGATAAAGTTCGTTGCTTCCATCCAATACTTCGGTAAATCGTAAGAGAGAGAGAGATTCTTCAGACGGCAGAAAGAAGCATTGTGGAGGAGAGAGGTATCAAACTGATTGGTATAACCAAACTTCGGCACATTGGTGATATCGCCAGGCTGTGTCCACTGTTTGAGCAATGCACGGTCAAGGTTCATACCAGAAGAGGGCATATTGCCACCACCCATAGCGAAGAACTCGATATTATCTTGCATATACTTACCAAGAACGTATGCAAAGTCTGCATTCAGCGTGAAGCCCTTCCATGTTGCAGTAAGACCAAAACCACCCGTAACAGGTGCCCAATACTTCTTACCTGTATCTTGACTGAGATTTGACTGATCAAAATCCTTCGTCATAGTGTTTGAATCAAACTCGTGAGCATTGCCGTCGCCAGAGTAGCCTTTCTTATACCACATGATGTTACCATCTTTCTTGTCAACACCAGCACGAATAGGCATATAGTAGTTAACAGACTTACCTACGAAGTAGCGAATACCAGTATCTTCTTGTCCCCATTCTTGCAAGCCGTAGAAGAGTTTTGTCACCTTATTGGCATTGTAAGAGAAGTTACCGTAAACGTTCATATTCAGACCGTTCCAGTTCTTAACAGCGTCTACATTGAACTGCATTTCGATACCTTGGTTCACCATAGTACCCACGTTCATCGTCTGTGAAGAGAAACCTGTGGTGTAAGGAAGAGGTACACTCATCAACATGTCCTTAGTGGTGCGATGGTAGTAGTCCAATTCGAGATTCACGCGATCGAAGAGACGAGTAGAGAAACCAACGTTGGCTTGGATTTGTGTTTCCCAACCGAGTTGTTCGTTAGCAGGAGAACTCAACACCCAACCAGAATGTCCATTGTAGCGCGTAGTTCCGGTCTTTCCAAGACTTGAATAGTTACCGATACCAGAAGAGTTACCCGTAGAACCTACGCTGGCTTTGAACTTCAGATCGTTGAGCCAAGCAACGCCCTTCAAGAAGTCTTCCGCCTTCATGTCCCACATCAAACCACCTGAAGCAAAGGTTGCAGAACGGTTGTTCTTACCGAAGCGAGAACTGCGGTCGTTACGAACCGTAACATTAGCAAAGTATTTATCGTTCAAGTTATAGTCTACACGACCGAAGAAAGAAAGATATTCATACTTTGTATGACCATAGAGATTGGGAAGTTCGGCTTTCGTACCAGAACCCACTTCCATCAAGCGAGGATCGCTATGACCACGAGTATAGCTATTGAAAGCACTGCTTGTACCCTTGATACCTTCTTGACCAAGGAGGAATGTCAGATGATGATCTTCTTTGACATTAAACTTATATTCCGCAGTATTCGTGATAGTAAAGTTGGCGAAACGGTCGAAAAATTCATTAGCCTGACCACCATCCTTTGTTTTCAACCAAGGAGCATTGGGGAGCAACTTAGTAGTCTGTCGCGTATCAGCAGCATCCACACCGAGCTGTGAGCGCAGTGTCAGACCGCGCAACGGGGTGAGCTGAACGAAGGCAGTACCCGTGATACGAGCTTCATTGATAAGACGAGGACGATACTTATTATACGCTTCTGAACTATTAGCACCTAATTCCGTAAAATATTCCTTCTTTTTGCCATTTTCATCATACGGATTCCAATAAGGCGGCAGAAGAATAGAACCCAGCACTGGATTTTCCCAGATATAGAGAGAGCCCTGAGCGGCATTAGAGTCAACATTACGCTCGTCGTAGTTCAAACCCACATTCATACCATAACGGAACCAATCGAGAGCTTGTGACTCGATGTTCGTACGTACGGTGTAGCGCTTAAACTTAGAGGTCGGTGTCAGACCCTCTTTCTTCATGAAAGAAGCAGAAGTATAATAAACAGTCTTTTCACCACCACCCTGCACACTGAACGTTGTATTATAAATAGGTGCAGAATCTCTATAGTAATACTTCAACCAATCGGTGTTATAGCCTTGTTTCTTATATTTTGCATAATCAGCACCAGAAATAATAGCGTTTTTGAGCTGATACTCGAGCAACTCAGCAGAGTTCATCGGGTTACCCTGACGACGTGCCAACTGGCTCCAACCAATGCTCTGACCCACCTTAACAACGGCGCGTTCGTTGGCGTGACCTTTCTTAGTAGTTACATAGATAACACCATTGGCTGCACGAGAACCATAGATAGATGTTGCAGAAGCATCACGAAGCACCGTGTAGCTAGCGATATCGTTTTGGTTCATCATATAGAAAACATCTGCAGCAACAGGAGAACCATCAATCACGAACAAAGGCTCATTGCCTCCATTCAGAGAACCGTTACCACGCACGGTAGTACTCATACCAGTAACAGAACCAGCATCACCCGTGCTGCTGAGAATCTGAACACCAGCAACCTTACCTTGCAAAGCATCAAGAGCAGTGGTCACAGGTTTATTTTCGATCTTATCGGAGCCTACTTTCGTTACAGAACCAACAACCGTACCTAACTTCTTAGCAGTACCATAACCTACGACAACAGCTTCCTCAAGCATTTGCTTGTCCTTGAGAACAATTTTCATATTGCCAGCAACGCTCACGCTTTGCTTTTCCATACCAACGTAAGAAACCTCAAGCTGTTTTGCAGAAGAAGGAACACTGGACAGCGTAAAATTACCATTGGCGTCGGTTTGCGTCCAAATCTTAGTTCCTTGAACTCGAACAGTTGCTCCGGCTACGGGTTCTCCGTGTGCGTCCGCAACATGACCAGTCACGCGCTTCTGCGCAGTCATGGAACCTGCCGTAAGCAAGCACGCAGACAAAAGCACTAACTTCTTGTTCATAATATAACCATTAAATTAAACAATAATATACGATTTTGTTAATGTATTAGTATCTTAAGATAAAGAATTGAAGCAAGGAAGCCAGGTGTTTACTTTCTCCCTACTACGTTTCATTTTCCAAAAATACACTCACTTAGAATATTCATCTATCACCCCGGTGCAACACACGCCTAAAACAGAGTGGAAGCAAAGTCGAAGTAAAAGTGACTTTTTGCAAATGTACACCTTTTTCGTTAACTTCCAAATAAAAATTAGTTTTTTGAGCATTTTTTTAACACTGCCCCCTTTTTTCCTTTATTTCCGACTTTTCAAACAACCTACATTGAAAGGTTCACTTGGCATTTCCAAAGTTAGAAAATTTTTATTCTCTACTTTCTATCTCTCCCACAAAGTACCCTTTTGATAGTTTTATACTACCTTTTAACAGATCTTTCAGCTTAAAAGCTTTACAAATGCATAGTTTTCAGTTTTGCATTTATTCTACTTTCGTCAAAAAAACTTAGACTTAACTCTATCTTTAGCAAGAACAATAAGGAGAATTTTCTAACAATAAAAAAATACAAAAACAGAAGCAAAAAAGACTATTCTATAACACAATTCATGCAGTAAAAGTGGCTGCTGTGCGACACCGCCGGTGTCGGAGGGTAAAGAGAACCCGTGGATAGGAGGCAACACATATACCGACGCAGGAAGCGCCGCACTGAAACCGTCAAGGAAGTATTTATTCCTTTCTCTCCTCCCTACAAAAACTCTTTTTTTGTTGTCACGTTGTCACAGCGGAGAAAACGCGCTGATAAATAATGAGTTATATGCGTGACAACAAAAAAAATTTGTTGTCACACCGTTGTCACCTGTCGTCACGCACGTAACAGATACGTTTTCAGCGAGTTGTACTCAAAGTGTGACAACGTGACGACGTGACAACAAAAAATAAGATATAGGGAGCGGCGAGAGTTTCGCATATATTCAGCGTTTCGCATTGCAGCTGCAAATACAATAAGGGTGTGAGCTGACAGAATAAGGATGTCGGCTAACAGGCCTATTGTATCTGAAAACGCAATAAGGATATTAGCGGACAACTATAATGATTATTGAGAATACAAGAAGGAAAAACGCAATTCTCTCCTGAATATCCAGCAATGGTTTAATGATAGAAAGAAATAAAAAACCTTCAACCGTGAATGGCTGAAGGCAATTAAGGAGTCATAATGTTGTCTGCTTTAACTTAAAGATGTAGTGTTTTCTTATTTCCTTCTATATAAAGGCCTTTTTGAGGATGCTGAACGCGACGCCCTGCGAGGTCGTAAACAGTCTTGCGCTCAGGAGTTGCCACAGAGGGAGTAAGGATGACTGTAGTATTGTTGTCGACTTGCTCGATAACCCACGCTGCGCCTTGTGGGCGGATGGGTTGCGGCTTATTCTCCAAAACCGAACCTGCACCAATGATACCTGGCAAGGCAGTGGAGGCTTGCGGGACGGGATAAAAATTGTGGCCGCTCATGCTGATTTGATAATCCTGCGTAGCGGGGTTGAAAGCGAACGTAACACCAGCACGCCCTGAAGCCATACGCACAGCATAGCCTATCTTACCGAGATTTGTGGCAGAAGCTGAGAGCAACCAACGCCCAGTGGTGACATTCTGCAAGCGAACCGTTTGACTATGGTCGGCATTGATCGTAGACGAAACGATCTGCCATTTGGTGCCTACGGTATCAGTCGGAAGAAAGGAGTAGCGCAGGTAAGCATCCGTGTTGAGGTCGGCCAAGGCCAATCCGCTAAAAGCCTCAACATTATTGTGTATTCTGTATTGCTGTCCCTCTTCCAGATAACCGAAAGAAGCCCACAAAGCATTGACAGCATCGGAGAGACGCTTGCTGAGAGCCGTCACATCGGTGTTTCCACGCGCCAGTTCGCTCTCCACTTCAGCAATGCCGGCAGCCAGCGCAGCCTTAGCGGCTGCACTGAACTTTCCGGTTTCTTTCTTTGCTGCATAAGTCTGCACTTTGTTGAGCAGACTGGAAGCATCGGAGAGGGCATCCGTCAGAGCTTCCATACCCTGAACAGCATCCACTGCCACAAATTTCCACAGACCACCATTGCCCGAAGCGGCATCCGTCCAAAGATTAACAGCAAAACCTTGTCCCAGCATACTGGCATTGAGATACCATCCGCCCACTTTGTCAGAACTAATGGTGTAGTAATAGCTATTGCCATCTTTGCCGTAGCCTGCTTTGCCCAGTTCGAAGCAATAGTGTTTTGCATTGGTGTCGTAGTCCCAACGCCCCGCGTTGCTCTGCTGCGTTGGGGTCTGTTTCAAACTGCCTTTGGGAAAAGCCTTACAAACCAAGGCGTATTTGCCAGGAGCTGTAGGGCTTTGCTCGAAAGCCCAAAGCTGGTAGTCGTAGTTGGCATCGCCTTTTGCTGCTGTTGGGGCTGTCCAAAGACGATTTGCCTGCGCACCTTTTGCTGCATAGGTTGAGATGAGCGAAGAACCAGCGCGAAGGAGTTCGATGCTGCGCCCCTTGCGAGAAGCATCCGTGGCGCGTGTCTGCAACTGGTAGTAGTGGCGCACTGTATCGTTCGACACGCGCGGCAGCACCATATCAGTGGCAGAACTCGTAGTGAGATCGCGGCGGCAGTAGGTGAATCCTGCTAAATTCAAATAAGTTGTATCAGCCTGGATGCGACGCACAAAATTATTGTAGTTCTTTGCGCTCGGCTCTGTCCAACCGGCTTCGGCAATCGCCAGCAAGCGCGGCAGAGCGAGATATTCGAGATAGTCGTTCGTACCAACGTGTTCCGTCCAGAAAGAACCTTGAATACCGGTGTAATATTTGCGTTGAGCGGTAGTAAGGCTATTGGGAGCAGCTTCTGCATTGTAGGTAGCTGCCAGATTGTCGGAACCATCACCTGCAGCACTGGGTTCATCTGGCGCTTTGCTCTGCTTACGATTGATATAATAAGGCCCGTAGAAAGTCACGATATTGTTGAGTCTCATATTGGCAGCCTGAATGGCAGAAGCCGCAGCGGGATGCCAGCACATAACAGTGACATCGGCAGCTTTGATGCTATCGAGTTCAGAATCTTTGGCTGTGATGGCTTCATTCCACACCGCCGTTTTATGTCCGTGCTGCTTGATGAAATCTGCCATCTCCTTGATGAAACGACTCTGCAACCAACGATAGCTCTTGAGGCCCTCACGCTGATACAAAGCCTGACACTCGACGTTCTGCTCCCAAGCGTTGGTGGGGCATTCGTCGCCACCAATAGAAACCATCTCGAAGGGGAAGAGTTCCATCACTTCT
Source organism: Alloprevotella rava (assembly GCF_014195585.1). GTDB lineage: Bacteria > Bacteroidota > Bacteroidia > Bacteroidales > Bacteroidaceae > Alloprevotella > Alloprevotella rava. Next base: position 37,071 of record NZ_JACICA010000010.1, read on the forward strand.
TTCATAACGTCCTTGGCGAACTGAACGGCTTTGGGATTGGCCACATTGAGAATGTCCGTATAAACACCACCTTGGAGAGGAATCTTGTGTTCTCCATCAGGCCAGCAGCTAAATTCGGGATAGGCCGCCAATGCCGAAACAATATGACCAGGCATATCGACTTCCGGAAGGATTTCTATATGGCGCGCTTTGGCATAAGCCACCACCTCGCGCACTTGTTCCTGCGTGTAGAAGAAAGGCCCATCCTGCTTATTAGTCCAATAAGGGCCATGCTTCAAATCGGTGAGATAGGAGTTTTCGCGCGTAGCACCAATGGTGGTGAGTTTGGGATATTTCTTGATTTCCAAACGCCAACCTTGGTCGTCGGTGATGTGCCAGTGGAAGCGATTGAGCTTGTAGTCGGCCATCACGTTGAGTATTTTCTTAATCTCATCAACGTCGAAGAAATGACGAGAAACATCGAGCATAAAACCGCGATAGCCAAAGCGAGGACTATCCGTGATGCTGACAACGGGGAGCGGCAGAGCGGTCAGATTGGCATCGGCTACACCTGCACGAACCGAAGCGGGCATAAGTTTCTTCAACGTGGTCAGGCCATAGAAGAAACCTGCGGTAGTATTACTCTGAAGTTTCACCCCGCTGGTTGTGATGTCGAGCTTGTAGCCTTCGGGATCGAGTGTGCCCGCATAGCGCGACAGCACAATTTGCGCGCCAGAGGTTTTGGTAGTGGTCTTCACCTTCAGCCCCGACTTGCCGTTGAGGAATTCAACAAAATTAGTAGCTTCGGCTTTGATGCTATCGGGCAAACCTGCCACGCAAATGCGGAAATTGGTAGGGACCGACAGTGTCCCAGTGCCCACTGTCATCTGCTTAGGCTTCGGCGTCAGGTTGACAAAATTTTCTGCACCTGCGCCAAAGGGGCACAATAGCATCAGTGCGAAAAACAACAATAGAATACGTTTCATGAAAAATATAGTTTAGGTATTATTTCCCCACAAAGTTAAATCTTTCCTCAAACCATACAAAGCAAAGTGACACGAAACGCCTACAGATAAAAAGAAAAGGGAACTTCCGTGGATAGAATCCTACAGGAAATTCCCTTTATAGAGATGCTCAAAAGAGCAAAAGTTCAATGATTAGCCTTCAATGAGATCCTTACCTGTCATCTCTGCGGGCTGCTCGAGACCCATGATATGGAGAATGCTCGGAGCCACATCGGCCAAAACGCCATTGGTGACTTTGGCATTCTGATTCTTCGTGACATAAATGAAAGGTACGGGATTGAGAGAGTGTGCCGTGTTCGGAGTGCCGTCATCATTGATGGCGTGATCCGCATTACCGTGGTCGGCAATGATAATAGTCTCGTAGTCGGTGGCGTTGGCAGCTTCCACCACTTCTTTCACGCAAGCATCAACAGCCTTAACGGCTTTCTCAATAGCTTCATAAACACCAGTATGTCCCACCATGTCGCCATTGGCGAAGTTTACCACGATGAAGTCGTACTTGTTTTCTTTGATCGCAGCAACGAGTTTATCTTTCACTTCGTAGGCGCTCATCTCTGGTTTGAGGTCGTAAGTGGCCACTTTGGGGGAGGGAACGAGGATGCGGTCTTCACCATCGAACGGCGTTTCGCGTCCACCGTTGAAGAAGAACGTCACATGAGCATACTTCTCAGTCTCTGCCGTATGGAGCTGCTTGAGTCCTTTTGCACTGAGGTATTCGCCGAGCGTATTGGTCACGTTCTCTTTGGGGAAGATAATATGCACGTTCTTGAAACTTGCATCGTAGGGAGTCATACAATAGAACTGCAAACCAGGAATCGTCTTCATTCCTGCCTCAGGAATATCCTCTTGTGTGAGAACCTGCGTGAGTTCCTTTGCACGGTCGTTGCGATAGTTGAAGAAAATAACAACATCACCTTCTTTTATACGGCCGTCGACATTGGCATTAACGAGCGGCTCCATGAACTCATCGGTGTCTTTGAAATCTTCAGTGTCGCGAGCGTAGCAATCCTCAACGGCTTTCACCATATCGGTTTCCTTACGCCCCTCTCCATTGACGAGCTGATCGTAAGCCACCTTTACACGATCCCAACGCTTGTCGCGATCCATCGCATAGAAACGGCCGATGATGCTAGCCACGTGTGCACCATTTTTCTCACACTCCTTCGTGAGCGCATCAATATATGTCACACCGCTCTTTGGGTCGGTATCACGACCATCCATGAAGCAGTGAACGTAAGTCTTATCAGCAACGCCATATTCTTTTGAAATCTCAACAAGTTTGAAGAGATGATCGAGAGAAGAGTGAACACCGCCGGTGGATGTCAGACCCATGATGTGGAGACCGCAACCTTTCTCCTTCGCGTAAGAGTAGGCACGAACGATTTCAGCATTCTGCATGATGGAGTTGTCGGCAATGGCGCGGTTGATCTTCACGAGATCTTGGAACACAATACGTCCAGCACCGATATTGAGGTGCCCCACCTCACTGTTGCCCATCTGACCATCGGGCAAACCTACATTCTCGCCACTGGCGAGCAATTCGCTGTGAGGATAGTGGGCATTCAAACTGTCGAGAAACGGCGTCGGGGTTTGGAAAATAACATCGCCTTTGTCGTGGTGACCAATGCCCCAGCCGTCGAGAATCATCAAAAGAGCTTTTTTTGCCATAATGATATCTTATATTTTTAAGTTGTTGTTTTCTGAACGGCAAAAGTACTTCATTCTGAATGGACTACCAATTAAATAATCTGGAAAGTTGCAGCTCACAACGTTTTTAATCCTCGTTAAGCAGATTTGACAAGGCGTGTTTACAACCGTGCCAAGCAGTAGCAAGCCAAGCGAGCGCTACAACATAATAGAGCGGGTGGGCACACACGGGAACCAACAGGGCAAAAACCGCCAACTGAACATTGAGAAGGTGGAGCATTTGCTTCACACTGATATCTTCTCCGAGTGCCCAACTATAGAGAGCTACTAAAAACTCCAAACTTCTAACAACGAGTGACTTTTCTAAATTTGTTTGTGAGGCGTTCAAAGCCATTTCCTTTTTGCTCATAACGAATACTGTGTTATTGTTTTCTGCTGCAAAGGAACAACTAAATCGTGACAGCCTGTGACACTCCAAAATTTAGAATGTTAAAAGTTAGAAGTTTTTTTTGAAGAAGAGATCGGAGTTGGATTTCGCCCCTCTTATCGGCAAGATTTCATCCTCCCTTCCATCTACTCCTTATATATATAAAGGAATCAATAAGACAAGACTGATGGTTCACCTCTTCTTGAGAGCAATTTTTTCAGCCAGTTCAGCCACGCGCGCCTCTAGGTATTTTTTGAATTCGGGAGTTCGATAGATTTCTATGTCGTCATAGAGTCCCAAAACGAAACGAGCGATACCTTTATAACTACACACCTGCGTATCGAGCAAATAACGCCCATCGTCTTGAAGTGTCATTTGTTGTTCGGAATAAGGAAACTCTTCGCGCAACAAACTTGCGGACAAAGCGCCAAGAAGTAGACGCACACGCTTGCGATTCTCTCCGCTGAAATGAAAGAGGTCTGTATAGAAGGGCGTGTGCTCACGCTTATGTGACCATTTGAGATCGAGGAGTTCAACGCTTTTGGCCCTACTGATTTTGAAAGTTTTGTTCTGCCTCGTCTGCACTTCAAAGCACCTCACCTCACTATTGCCCGAAAGAAAGATATAAGGTTCCACCAGGCGATCGTCCGTGCGGCCGCTGTGGTGTGAGATGTATCCGCGCAACAAGCAGAGGCGTTCTTCGCGTGCTGCCTGATAGAGCGTTTGGAGATTGCGCGCAATGTGGGCGTCAATACCGTGATTGGCCAAAATGTCAAAATCGTAGAGAGCGGCCAACTTATCGCGCAAATGGCGCACCTGGGGCGAATTATTGTAGACCGAATTGAGCACTTGATTGATAGTGACAGCCTCATCGGTGGTGAAATGTATCAAACTGGAGATTTCGAGGAAGAAAGGAGAGGAAGGACCGAGCCGATAGTGCGTACCGTTCTTTTCCACCTCAAAACCCATATCCTTAAAAGCCTCCAGGTAACGATAAATAGTGCGACGACTCATTCCCGTCTGTTCGCTCAAATCATCCACACTTAGCTCTGTGTTTCGAGCCAAAAGAACCATCAAGCGTAATTGCCTATCAAACTTTTCTTGCTTCATTTCAAACTACTACAATTAGTTACGCCTGCGAAATTAACTCTTTTTTTGTTTCACCGAAAAATATCTCTACTCACATCACTGAAAGCCCCACGGAGTGCTCGATAGCGGATTTAGCAAAAGTTTCATTTTAACACTATTTCGCCCCTTACAAAGGATGTGTAGAGCAATTAAATAAGCAAAAGTGTTGGTTTTATAACAAAAAGATGTACCTTTGCACCCGTGAAACCTCACGAGGTACTGATGACACCTTCTTCACTAAGGTTGAAATTTCAACCGAAGATTCTGGTGCAAAGCAGCGCAAGAGCATGGTAAGACTCTTCACTTGCAGCTTGAAAAGAGCTAAGTCAGTCCATAGGTCGAAGAAGGAACACCACGAGCGTAATCATCCATTTATTTTATTCGAAGCCTTTGCTTCATTCTCATTACCTCTGTTCCCCTATCCCTTTCCTCGTGACAAAAAAATAAATATGCGTTTAAAAAACTTACTACTTATCGCATGCTGCTCTCTTTCGGCTTTGGTCTTCACCGCGAAGGCACAAACGGATAATAGCGGTAGAGCGAGCTACTACGCTAATTCACTCCATGGACACCGCACCAGCGATGGTTCTGTCTACCACAAAGACAGCCTCACCTGCGCGCATCGCACTCTTCCTTTCGGAACTATGCTGAAAGTACGCAACTTGAGCAATGGTAAAGAAGTCGTTGTAAAGGTAACGGATCGCGGCCCATTTGTAAGGGGACGTGTCGTGGATCTCTCCTTAGCTGCTGCCAAGCAAATCGACATGGTAGGACAAGGAACAGCCAGCGTAGAAGTAACAAAAGTAGGAGGCGGAGTGGTAGAAGAATACACCCTACCAGAACTCCAACTTCTCGATCCTAAAACTGGCAACTACTACAGTATGTCAGAATGGAACGAAAAAGAAAAAGCTGCTAAGCAATTAGCACAACAGCGCGAAGCTGAAAAGCGCCGCGCAGCCTATCTGGCCAAAGCCAAGCAACAGCAGCCACGCTGGCGAGTGCTTGACAACAAACTGACCGCTAAGGCTAAAAAGTAAAAGAACATTATTCAACCCACAAAAGCAAAGCCGCTGAGGAGCTATCCTCGGCGGCTTTTTTTGATGGAACACTGTACATATAATGAAACATTCCACTAAAGCATCACTCAATGAAGTTTCAGTGAAGCTTCAGAAGCCTTTTTGAGAAAAATCATGAAGAAAAAGGAAAAGTACTATATATGCCATCGCAAATATCCTTATTCCGTTTTCAAATACAATAAGCCTATCAGCCGACATCCTTATTCTGTCAGCCCGCGCCCTTATTGTATCTACACCCTCACCAACAGAGTTGAACATTATACACCTCTCCCTCTCTCCTGCTTTTCATTTTTCCGTTGTCACGTCGTCACGTTGTCACGCTTTGAGTACAACTCGCTGAAAACGTATCTGTTACGTGCGTGACGACGAGTGACAACGGTGTGACAACAAATTTTTTGTTGTCACGCATATAACTCATTATCTATCAGTGCGTTCTCCCTTTTGTGACAACGTGACAACAAAAATAGAGTTTTTGTAGGGAAGAGAGAAAGGAGTAAATATCCCCTCAACGATTTCAGTGCGACGCCTCCTGCGTCGGTATATAGTGCTGCCTCCTATCCACGGGTTCTCCCTCGCTGCGCTCGGGTATTACCCGCGGTTAAGCATGGTGCGCCTCCGCCGGAGGCATGAGCACAAAAAAGCAGACTGCGCAGATTTAGAGATTTCTGAAAAGAAAATTTCTCCTATTATCTGCGCAATCTGCAATCGAGTGCGTGACTTTCACGCACTATTCTGACACGAGCGTTGCTCCTGTTGATGTTCCCGTAAACTCGGGAGCGTACTGACTCTGTATGCGAGCAACTCCAGCGTGATAAGTACCAGAACGGTCTACGAAGAACTCTTCGGTGAACGTGTGTGTTCCCTTGGTGAACTTCTCAAAGAAAAACTCGTTGGAGGCATCGCGCGAAACGCGGTAGAACCATTCGCCATCACGATAGGTATAACCACTCCGCTGCTCTACGGGTTCGAGATTGGCAGAACGAGACGATTTCAGCGAAACAAAGTCGTAATCGCGATCGGCGCGGAGCGTGAAGACTTGGCGCATGCGGTCACCCTTCTTCAATATCATTCCTTCAGCAATGGGTTGCCACTGCTTGCCACGCTGCACCTCAAAGCGGCGTTCTACGAAAAGGCCTTTGCCGGTAGCTTTCACATCGGAAGCGGGCACTGTGTACTGTGCGAAGACTGCGCCCCATGCTAATCCTGAACCCGTTTTACGAATCTGGATATTGTCGGCACTGAGTTGTTTTGGACTGTCAAAGCTCTCGCGGAAGTAGCCTACGCCCCGTGGCTCAGTAGCTTGACTCTTAGCGTTGACAGCCAAGATATTGTTCCCTTTTCGAAGCGTATAATATAGCGGAGTATCTTCGGAAAGATTGCGCACAGTTGAAGTCTTTTTCGCGTTGAGAAGAAGAGCGAAGAGCGCGTCAGTTGTGGCGCGACTGGTGGGCCACATCTGCGTACGTTTGGCCTGCATCAGCCACAAGCACATTTGTTGCAGTTGTTCGTCTGTTGAAGGATAGAACTGAACCATCGCTTCTATGGCGGCAGCTTGCGTAGGAATGCGATAGGCGTTCCAACTCATCTGGGCACGATCTGTATCGAAATAAGTACCCATTCCCTCTTTGTGAACGGTATGTTCGAGCAAACTCTCCATATTATCATTAGCGGCTGCAAATTTTCCCAACTTCGCCAGAGTAATAGCCGACATCGCTTTGCCGTACATCGTAAGGTTGAAATCGGGGCGAGCTATCTTATCGAGCAGATACTTTGCATCGGCATCGATGTCCATACCTAATATCGCACACAAATAGAGATAGCGATATGTCAGCTCGTCAGCCTCCACAGTTTGCTTGGTTCTCTTTTCTTCCGCCTTCATTTCTTTCACACGCTTTGCCATCTCGTTTTTCAGATAGCTCATAGCGCGCTGCAGATTGCTTTGTGCTGGAAAAACATTATTAAGTACTTGAACACGCGCCAAGAGTGTGGCAACTTCCGAGGTGATAAAGGGGTTGGACGGCATTCCTGCAAACCAGCCCCAACCGCCGTCGCTGCGCTGCATATCGGAAAGAATATCCATCGCCGAAGCTATTTTGTCGGCGTTGGCTTTCTCATCAAAGAGCGTAGCGAGTTGAGAGGCGCGCTCGGCTTCCTCATCAGCAGCATTCACCCACGGCGTTTCGTTGAGCAACATCTGCTTGAGATCCGGATTTTTCTTTAGCACCTCTGCCCACGCCGTTGAGGTGGACGTTTCTGCAGCCTTGCGAATCTCTGGATTCTTTTCTGCAATATATTTTGCCAAGGAGAGAGCGTAGTAACGTTCTGCCCATGATGGAGAACTGAAGCATAAATTTTTAGTGAGCACTGGCAGAGCCGAAACGGCATACCATGTGGGGTTAGAACTAAGTTCTATCGTCAGACGGCGATCTGAAATCTTCGATGAATTGGACCAAATCGTGTCGAGTCGCAGCGTCTTCGTGCCTGCCTCCGTCATAGAGAACGGCACGGTCTCTATCACTTGCTCGCGATCGGCCAAGACAGGTATTAATTTTTCTTCGCCATCACTAAACTTCTTGCCTTCGCCTATGATGCGGCAGAGCAAAACGGGATAATCATTCGTAGCATCAAACGTGAAAGAAAGTGCTTTTTCACCATCTTTTTCTACGATGAAATCGGCCTTTTTAGTAGCCACAACTTTCTCCGTGCGCGCATCGAGTAGCTCGCACATTACCTTTCCACGTTCTTCCTGTTCGGAAAGATTTCGTACAGTAACTGGAATCGTGAAGCGGTCGCCTTCGCGAACAAAGCGCGGCGTATTACTCTCCACCATAAAGTCCTTGCGTGCCACAATCTCATCCGTGAGCAAGCCGTAGTTCACTGCGGCATCATGAGCAAAGCCCATGAAGTTCCACGTTGTCAAGCTCTGCGGTAGCGTAAAGGTGAGCACCACCTCACCGTTCTTATCCGTGCGAAGTGCAGGCTTGAAGAAGGCCGTCTCAGCAAAATTGGAGCGAATGCTTGGATCTTTGCCTTCATCAACAGAATCAACAGCCACAGAGTCTGCCTCAGCCATATCAGCGTTCTTCTTAGATGCACTATAGCCCACAACTGCAACTTCTTTCAGCTCCATAACAGGCTCTTCCATTTTCATCAACCTAACCTTTTGCACTCCAGCTACACGACCTGCTAGATGATGCTCCACATAAGTTACATACTCATCGAAAAGATTTTGATTCCATACTGTGAAATCAAGATCTTTCTCTTTCAAACGAGCAACGTACTTGGTAAAATAAAGATCTTTCGTTCCTTCGTAAGCTGATGTCCACTTAGGCGTCGGAATATTGCGGAAGAAATCCAAGTCAAAGTCCCACTCGTTGGGCTGGAACTTATCGAGACTGGCGTCATAAAGGCAAGCCATCAACGAAGCATCAGCGGGCGCTCCGTTGGGACGTGTAATCTTGAGCTTCCAGGTTTCTTTCTGTCCTGCCAACAACTGGCTGCGGAAAGTGGACCATTGGAGATTGAGTTGCTTATTAGGCGCTGGTTTGCTCAAACGGAGACTATGAGAATAGAGTTCGCCATCCTGCACAAAGAAGAAACTGACCTGCGCACCCTCGTCATATTCTGATTTATATTTTAGGTTGAAATGCTCGATAGAATCGTCGATTTTAATACGGCGAGTTTCTAACAATTTCGAACCAGCTACTACGTCATAGAAGACCGTAACATCCTTGCGAGGAGAACCCAGCATAACGAAAGCTTCACTGCCGTCTTCGTTGGGACGAACGTACCACCAACAAACATCCTTACCCACTGGGCGAGTGTCCTTTTCGGAGAAGAGAAGGAATTGAACATTCAAATCCTCAGCTCCCTCCATTTTTGCCGTGAGCTTATATTCGCCCGAAGGAAGATTGAGCAAATCATTGGGCGTAAATTTCTGACCTGACTTAAAGGAGAAGTGAGCCACATTTCCCGCAATACCAGCAATATCTACAGTACCTTCACCATCTAATGTCTTACGCGCAGCATTCAGCAGATCAATCTTCACATTCTTCAAATGCTCTTTGCAGATGGAAGAAGGCCAATCTGATTCGAGCCAACTGGCGCGCGTGGACGCATAGAGTGTTTCTGTGCCCGTTTCAGTCTCGCCATTTTCAGCGGTCACATTGGCTTCAACGGTGTAGTGATAGTAGTTGAAGTAACCCTTTTGCCGAGAAGCTGGTTCACAGGTAAGCACAACGGGTAAGACAAAACGGCCGTATTCATCGGTTTTTACGGTATCAGTTTGTTCCTCGAGGTTATCATACATCCACGACCATGGTTTCACCGTAAATTGGACGAGGGCGTTTCGCACAGGAAGTCCGGTATAGGTGAGTGCCGTGCCTTCTAACCGAACGGAATCTCCCAAAGCGTACTTCGTTTGTGGGCTTTCGATTTTCACTTCAAAGGTCGGGCGTTTGTATTCTTCCACACGGAACTCCTGCGAGTCACAACCATGTCCATTGATAACTGTATTGATATGGAACCAACCAGACAAGGTATTTTCCGGTAGGCGGAACGTGCCATTGACAACACCCATTGCATCCGTCTTTAGCTTCAGTGTTTCCAACTCTTTCCAGTTGGCATCGCTCAATGTGATATGCACTTCTGCATCTGCAAGCACTTTGGTGGAGTCTTCATCACGCTGATAAGCCAACACGCCAACACTCACTTCTTGTCCTGGCCGATAAATAGCTCGATCGGTGAAGACATGGGTGTTGATTTTTTCTACTTTTCCTTTCTCATATCGTACAAACCCATAGAGATTAGAGAGTGGATAATAGGCATCATCTTTATATTGTGCAAAATATAAGTCATTATAATGAGTACGACGTGATACATAGAAATTTCCCTTTTCATCGGGAGAAAAAGCCTCTTTCTGTTGCAATACATCATTATTTTCCGTGAAGATTACGAGCTTTCCACCCAAGAGCGGCGTACCGCTTTTGCGATCGACAAAAGTGATGCGTTGGCGGCCATCAGGCAAGGGCAACTTCACAGGGAACACGCGCGAAACATGGATTAACTTCGTCTCGACGGGCTTATTCTTCTCCACCAGCGCAAGTGCATAGATGCCCGGTTCAGAAAAACTAAAAGAAAGAGAGTCCTTCACTTCCCTGTAAGGCGCAGCTTTGGGGAAAGTCAGATTATAGGTTTTCAGAGCCTGCAAACCTTTCAGATCCTTTGTCTCTACATCGTTATTATAAACATCTTTGGCCGTTTTATTCAAACGATACATACAAACTTTTGCAGTTGTACGATTGCGGACAGAAAGCTTTATTTTAACGGTTTCATCGGGGTATACTACGCCTTTTATGTTCTCTATAGAGAAAAATGGAGTTATCATCTCCCCGATTACGTTGCGCAGCTCGTTCGCTTCTTTCATCTTGCCATAGCATTTGATACCTTCTTGCGCCAAATCATAAAAGATGGAGTCTCGGTCATCAGTACTATTGTAGCCCGTAAGCGATATGAGTCTTTTGTAGGTCTCCACATTCAGCGGCAAATCCTTATACTCTTCCTTCATCTTCACAAGCTCGATGAAATGGAGGTTCTTTGTCAGCGATTCAGACGAATTGGTAGCAACAAAGTCTAAGCGATTCAAACGCGTCAGCAATGCAGCCTCTCGATTGCCAGCCGCAGTGTAGTAGTCGGCAATGCGCTGCAAGAGTTGTGCAGATTCTTCCTCAGGAATAGCCAGCGAAAGGCGTCCCTGAATATTGGAAAGCACATGAAGGAGGTCATAGTGATAGTACTTGCTATCTTTTCCCTCTTCCAGCACAGGAAGATAGGGCCGATAATCAGCACGTGCCAAGAGATCTATATCCGCCAACGATGCTCTAAGATATTCGGCGCGCTTGCGAACGGCCACTGTGTCGCTCTCATCATAGCCCGTGATTTCAGCGAAATAACGCGCCAAAGCATTTTGCCACATTGCGCGCTGGAGCGGACGAGTTTCGCGGGCGAGCGCAGTCTCCATCTGCTCTACAGCAACTTTCCCCGAATCGGGAGAAATCTCCTCGTGGAACATTCGTGCTGTAAGCATGGCTTTGAGCAGTTGCCCATCATTCTTTTCCGCCGTGGCTTTCTGTCGGATTTTATCGACTTCTGCCAGCGCGGATTTAGGCAAGTCTTTCTTCCCATACGCTTCCACATTGGCCCACATCTTTTCATAAGTTTGAGCCATGATGGAGAGAGAGAAGAATGAACAAAACATAAGTAATAGAATCTTTTTCATTATAGTGAGTAGATTGTTTTTTCGCTTTAATAATGCAAACCTAACAATTATTACACCTTTCCTGCAACTTTTGACTTATAAAAAAAACAAAAAGCATTCATTTTGCATCGATTATCAGAGCCTGCTGAGAGTCAACTCTCTTTATGCCTCGCATCAGCAAGAAGTGGTTACACTCCTTTTCGTTCCTCCTTTCGCTAAACTCAAAAATCATTTTTGGTTTTTCAATTAAATTTGTTTACTTTTGCAGCGCGTCAAAGGCACGAGCCTTTGTCTCCATTAACCAACACAAACATTGTAACAGACAATTAGTCAAGGGCACAAACTTCTACATAGAACTTTGTGCTCTTTTTCTTTAACAGAACTGCAAGGATATAAAGCGAACCGGACGGAGCAAATTGGCTTAAGAAGCAACGGTGCTTTATACTCATTTGAAAAAAACAACAATGTCAAGTTATATCCTACTTTTCGACCCCGAGAATCGTTTGAAATTCAAAAACAAAATAGAAATTCAGAGAATCTTACCCAACTGAAGAGGGACATTCTTATAATGTCCCTCAACACAATAAGGCTGTCAGCTGACGCGCTTATTGTATCGGTTGACGCAATAAGGAAGTCGCAGAATTTCCTTATTGTATTTTTCGATGAAAAGGGGAAAAATACAGAGCACTTTTAGGAGAAAAATGGCGTTTCAGTACAAAATCAAGCACAAAACAAAGAGTTTTTTGGAGAGAAACAAGAAAAGAAGTTGGGAAATAAGGGAAGAGAAAATTGGAAGGTGCATTTCTGTGCGTTAGAAGGAGAAAAGTGATTGTAAAATTATCGGACAGTTTATTAGAACCATAAATATACACGAAAACATTGGAAAGATTCAGCAGGGCAAACAGTGTAGGCACGTTTACCCCAAACTTCTTAAAAAATCTAAGAAAAAGAGGGACTACTATTGCAGGGAAAGGGAATACTCGGAACGGACAAAGTTTTTTAGTATCTTTGCAAGATAAATCATTTAGGTTATGGTACTAAACATCTTTTTTGCTCTGTTGACCATTTTCTGCTGTCTCCCAATGACTGTTTTTGCAGATAATTCTCAGCCTACAGCAAACCCTATCATGCGAGTGACGGGTGACAAAATGGAAAACGAAGAAGCTACTGACTATAACGGCAATGCTCCGATGCAAGCCAAATTCTTGGCACAGCCGCAGAACTTAGGAGGCTACACCGCGCTCTATGAATGGCGCTTCACAAAGGAAGGAGAACAAGCTCCTTTCTTGATTCGTTACGATGAAAATACGGAATATACGTTCAATAAGAGTGGGTCTTACTCGGTGGAACTGATTGTTTCCTTTGTGCAGGGCACTGACACCATCGAGTATAAGATGGATTCGCCTTTCAAGATTTCCATTTCAGAATCTAAGTTAGAAGTTCCCAATGCCTTTTCTCCCAACGGCGACAATATTAACGATATTTTCAAGGTGAAGGATGGCTACCAGAGTATCGTTTCTTTCAAAGGAATGATCTTCAATCGCTGGGGCAAAAAGCTGTTTGAATGGACGGACATCACACAGGGATGGGATGGCAGGAGCAATGGCAACGATGTGCCCGATGGGGCTTACTTCCTCCATATTCAAGCTAAGGGAGCGGACGGCCGCAACTACAACATCCGAAAGACCATCAACCTGCTGCGCGGCTACCAAGAGGGAACAAGCGGCATAACCCCATAAGGGGCAGAAACAGTAAAGAGTCAAATAGCTTTGAGAAACACAACGGGCGGACGATTCTGCCAAACAGCAAACTAAAACAAAGAGAAAACAATCCTAAGACATGGATCAACAAGATTGGATAGAAGTATGGGGCGCTCGCGTCCACAATCTGAAAAATATAGATGCGCGCATCCCGCGCCACTCGCTCAGTGTCATCACAGGCCTGAGCGGTTCGGGCAAGAGTTCGCTGGCTTTCGATACGTTGTACGCCGAAGGTCAGCGGCGTTATATCGAGACGTTCTCGGCTTATGCTCGCAATTTCCTCGACAATCTGGAACGCCCAGATGTGGACAAAATCACGGGACTCAGCCCAGTTATCTCTATCGAACAGAAGACGACGAACAAGAATCCCCGCTCTACGGTGGGAACGGTGACGGAAATCTACGATTTTCTGCGTCTGCTCTTTGCACGAGCGGGTACGGCCTACTCCTATGTGAGTGGTGAGAAAATGGTGAAATATACGGAGGAGAAAGTAGTGGACCTTATCCTCGAACGCTACGAAGGGCACAAGGTGTACCTACTTGCTCCGCTCGTACGCAGCCGTAAGGGACACTATCGCGAACTCTTCGAGAGCGTCCGCAAAAAGGGCTTTCTCACGGTGCGCGTAGATGGCGAACTGAAGGAGGTGGTGAGCGGCATGAAAGTGGACCGCTACAAAAACCACGATATAGAAGTGGTGGTGGACAAACTGGCGGTGCAAGAAAAGGATCGTGAGCGATTGGAAAAGAGTGTTCGCGCCACGATGCAACAAGGACAAGGCCTCATCCAGGTGCTGGACAACGCCACGAACGAAGCACGCTACTATTCCAAACTCTTGATGGATCCTGTTTCGGGTATCTCCTATCGTGAACCTGCTCCTAACAACTTCTCGTTCAACTCTACACAGGGTGCTTGCCCGAAGTGTAAGGGACTGGGCTACATCAGTGTGATCGACCGCGAAAAAGTAGTGCCCAACCCGAAACTCAGTATTCGCGATGGCGGTCTGGCTCCGCTGGGGAAATACCGTAATGCACTTATATTCTGGGAAATAGAAGCGCTACTGCTGAAATACGACTGCACACTAAAAACTCCCATCGAGAAGATTCCCGACGAGGCAATGGACGACATCTTCAATGGGACAACGGAGCGCTTACATATTCCAGGCTCCATCATGCATACAACGGACGATCATTATGTAGACTTCGATGGATTGGTGAAATACATCCGCCAAATGGCCGATGCGGAAATGACGGCGGCCGCACAGAAATGGGCGGAGCAGTTCTCCCGCGAAGCTGTGTGCCCAACCTGCCACGGCCAGCGCCTCAACCAGGAGGCGCTCTCCTACCGCATCGACGGCAAGAACATTTCAGAACTGAGCCACATGGACATCAGTCAGCTCTACGAATGGCTGGAAGGTGTGGAAGAACGCTTGGACACACGCAATGCGTCCATTGCGCACGAAATCTGCAAAGAACTACGCACGCGCCTCAAGTTCTTACTCAACGTGGGACTTGACTACCTCTCGCTGTCGCGCGCCACGATGACGCTGTCGGGCGGAGAGAGTCAACGCATCCGTTTGGCTACGCAAATCGGGTCGCAACTGGTCAATGTGCTTTACATCCTTGACGAACCGAGCATCGGTTTGCATCAGCGCGACAATGTGCGCTTGATTGATTCGCTGAAAGAGCTGCGCGATATCGGCAACACGGTAGTTGTCGTTGAACACGATAAGGATATGATGCTGGCGGCAGACTATATCGTAGACATGGGGCCACGCGCTGGCCGACTGGGTGGAGAAGTGGTTTACCAAGGTACACCGAAAGAAATGTTGCACCGCAACACCATGACGGCGGACTATCTGAACGGTCAACGCGCCATAGAAATTCCTGCTAAGCGCAGGAAAGGCAATGGAAAGACGTTGCGCCTCATCGGGGCGAAGGGTAACAATCTGAAAGGCGTCAAAGTAGATTTTCCGCTGGGTACGCTAATCTGCGTGACGGGCGTTTCTGGTTCTGGAAAATCTACGCTCATCAACGATACGCTCCTACCTATCCTCTCGCAACACTTCTACCGCTCTCTGCGCAACCCGCTGGAGTACGAAAAACTGGTGGGTATCGAGAATGTGGATAAGGTGGTGGCAGTGGATCAGAGTCCGCTGGGACGCACGCCACGCTCTAATCCGGCAACCTATACGGGTGTATTCTCCGACATTCGCAACTTATTCGTGGAACTGCCCGAGGCAAAGATGCGTGGCTACAAGCCGGGGCGTTTTTCCTTTAATGTGAAGGGCGGTCGCTGCGAAACATGTAAGGGCAACGGCTACAAAACCATCGAGATGAACTTCCTACCGGACGTTTACGTGCCCTGCGAGGAGTGTCATGGTAAGAGATACAACCGCGAAACGCTTGAAGTGCGCTACAAAGGTAAGAGCATTGCCGATGTGCTGGACATGACAATCAACAACGCGGTGGAGTTCTTCGAGAACGTACCCACGATTCTGCACAAGATAAAGGTGTTGCAGGACGTAGGCCTTGGCTACATCAAACTGGGGCAGAGCAGCACGACGCTCTCTGGTGGCGAGAGTCAGCGTGTTAAACTGGCAACAGAACTGAGCAAGCGCGACACGGGGCAGACCATTTACATCCTCGACGAGCCTACTACGGGGCTTCATTTCGAGGACATCCGCGTACTGCTCGATGTATTGAATCGCCTCGTGGAGCGTGGAAATACGGTCATCGTGATTGAGCACAACTTGGACGTTATCAAGGCAGCGGACTACCTCATAGACATGGGCCCCGATGGCGGCCGTGGCGGTGGCAGTGTAGTGGCTACCGGCACTCCCGAAAAAGTCGTGAAACAAGGTAAAGGGTACACCGCGAAGTTTCTGAAGGAGGAATTGGAGGCTACCCTGCTCTTATCGAAGCCCACGAAAGGACACAAATAAGGCGAAACAACACGAAATTCTGATACAAAAGATAAGAAATGGAGGAAAACGATAAAATATTCTGGAATGAATGCCACCAGATTATAGGAGATGCCTATAATGTTCACAACAAATTAGGTAATGGCTTCTTAGAAGCTGTTTATCAAGAAGCTCTCTCCATTGAATTCACGAAGTTAGAACTTCCATTTGAAGCTCAAAAAGGACTAAGCATTGATTACGACGGATTTATTCTTCAAAAACACTACATCGCCGATTTCTTTTGCTTTGACAAAATCATAGTTGAGATTAAAGCTACAGAAGAATTGTGCCCAGAACATACAGCCCAAGTCATCAACTACTTAAAAGCAACTCATTGCAAATGTGGATTACTTATAAACTTCGGAGAAAGTCGCCTTCACTTCAAAAAAATTCTAAACTAATATTTCGCCTATTCTCCTTCAAATCCCCTTGAACTCTTGTGTAAATCCACAAAAATCAAGTACATTCGTAAAAAAATATACTGCATTCGTAAACTTTCGTTATTTTCGTGAAAATTCGTGGGCTAAAAAGCCTCACTTTAGCAATAACAAATCAACTCAAAATAATTACTAACCACAACAAAACAAAGTATGTTTGAAAATCAACCAAAAGGATTGTATGCGTTGGCTTTGGCCAACACAGGCGAGCGCTTCGGCTATTACACGATGCTTGCCATCTTCGCGCTTTTCATGCAGGCCAAGTTTGGATGGACAGAGTCAGAAGCAGGACAAGTCTACGCCATCTTCCTCGCTGTAGTGTATTTCGCTCCACTCCTCGGAGGTATGCTGGCCGATAAGATTGGTTACGGCAAGTGTGTCACCCTCGGTTTCGCCACTATGTTCCTTGGATATCTCGGACTGGCAATCCCGACAGGCGCCGATGAAATGGGCAAAATTGCGATGTTTGCAGGTCTCGCTTGCGTGTCGCTGGGTACGGGTCTTTTCAAAGGTAATCTCCAAGTCTTAGTAGGTAATCTTTACGACAGCCCGCAGTACGCATCCAGCCGCGATTCAGCTTTTAGCCTCTTCTATATGGCAATCAACCTCGGCTCTATGTTTGCCCCCTCAATGGCCAAATGGATTACGAATCTCTATTTAGGTCAGTATGGCTTCGTTTATGATGCAGCGAACCAGAATCCGGCTTATCTCAAGGCGTTATATGGTGCCTACGGTCTTTGCTTCGGTGTGGCTTGTATTTCGCTGATTTTCTCCGCCGTTGTGTACTTTGCCTTCCGCGGCTGGTTCAAACATGCTGACATCACTGCTAAACAGGCTAAGGAATCTAAGCAGGAAGTGGAAGAACTCACTCCGAAACAAACCAGAGACCGCATTGTTGCCCTCCTGCTTGTCTTCGGCGTGGTTATCTTCTTCTGGATGGCATTCCACCAGAACGGTTCTGCACTGACTTTCTTTGCTAAGAAATACACCAACCTCTCCGTATCTGGCTCGATGCGTATCTGGTTCAACATCTTCAGCTTGGCCTTGATTGCGCTTTCTGTGTACACAGGTATCGGTACCTTCCAAGCGAAGACGGGAAAGAACAAGGTGCTTTGCGGTGTTGTCACGCTGGCAGCATGGGCTGGAGCTATCGCTCTCTTCATGAACATGGAAGATCCCACCATGTCGCAGCCGTCCGACTTCCAACAGTTCAACCCCTTCTTCGTCGTTGCACTGACACCCTTTAGCATGCTCTTCTTCGGTTTCTTGGCAAAGAAGGGTCACGAGGTGAGCGCTCCCGCACGTATTGCTTTGGGTATGTTCGTGGCAGCAGTGGGCTTCGCTGTCATCACATTGGCGTCTACCAACTTGATTTCTCCGATGGACTTGGGCGACAAGACACAAAGCATCCTCTCACCGAGCTGGTTGATTTCTACCTACTTCACCCTCACTCTGGCCGAGTTGCTACTCTCCCCCATGGGTATCTCCTTTGTGAGCAAGGTGGCTCCTCCCAAATACAAGGGTATGATGATGGGCGGCTGGTTTGTGGCAACAGCCATTGGTAACTACCTAAGCTCTATCCCCTCCATGCTTTGGAATCGCATCCCTCTGATGTACAACTGGGGCATTCTGATTGCACTCTGTCTTATCAGCGCCCTCGTGATGTTCGCGCTCTTGAAGAAACTCAACAAAATGACGGCTTAATAAAGGTCATAGAGAATGCTGCCCACAAAGCAGCATCTCTATCTGTCGTGCTTTCGCCGTGAATCCACGGCTGCATAAAACTCTCTATCCGCAAAATCTGAATATAGGTTTTGCGGATAGATTTGTTAAGAAGCTTGACTAATGAAGCTTCTCTGAAACATCCGCTGGAGGAACAAACACAGAGATACTGAAAACTGTAAATACCCTTATTGCGTTTGAGAATACAATAAGGGCGTGAGCTGACATCCTTATTGCACATTCAAACGCAATAAGGAAAAAAGAGAAGAATAAAAAGAAACGCTCCTCCCCAGTTTATATTTTTCCGTTGTCACGCCGTCACGTTGTCACACTTTAAGCATAACTCACTGAAAACATAACTGTTACGCGCGTGACGACAAGTGACAACAGTGTGACAACAAAATTTTTCATTGTCACACCGCTAACTACCTATCTATCAACGTATTCCCTCCGCTGTGACAACGTGACAACAAAAAACGAGTTTTTTCCTGGTGGGGAGAGATAGAGAACACTCCATCAACGCTTTCAGTGCGACGCTTCCTGCGTCGGAAGTTAATGTAGTCCTTTACCCACGGGTTCACCCTCGCTCTGCTTGGGCATCACCCGTGGAGAAGTGGAGAAGTGACTCTCCCCCATCTTCCGACACCGGCGGTGTCGCACAGCAGCTAATTCGGTTTGCTCCTCGCCTCCTCGATATATTGCTACCATCCCACTTTATCGTTCGTTTAGGGGAGTACTATCATGCAAAAAGGAGGCGCATCAATGATGCGTCTCCTTTCTTAGAATATTTGTAAAGATGTCCTACAAGCTAAAGTTGTAGAGACTTTAGAGCTTAGTATTCGTCTTCGCTCCAGTCTTCATCACCCCATGAACCATAGTCGCGAGTGAGCTGTTCGCCACCTTCTTCTTCATGCTTAGAGAGCATCAGACTAGTTTCTACAAAAATACTGTATTCAACAGATGTTGGTTTGATATATACCTTCATATTCTTTATAAGATTTAGCTATTTATACTTCTTACTTAACGAGAACCTTCTTACCATTGATAATATAGAGGCCCTTTTGTGCGCTCTGAACGCGGCGACCTTGGAGGTCGTAAACCTGCGTAGCAGCACTGTTAGTTGTTGCGTTTTGGATGCCGGTAATGGTGCCTTCATTGAAGAGGAAAGCGCGTACACCACTTGCTGCAGGGAGGGCGAGATAAGCCTTATGAGCACCATTAGTGAAAGCAGCACCATCTGCAGCACCATAGTAGAAACCTACAGAATTAGCATCGCCAGCCTTATTCAGAGAGAGCTTGTAGTAAACAGCACCACCTGTTGTCTGCTCAGCTTCGTCAGAACCCTTGAGCAGGTTATCTGCATCTACATCGCCAGCTTTCTGAGAAGCAGCAAAAGTATATTCGCCCGCAGCAGCCTTGAGCACTACGCCAGTAGCTGCAGGAATTGTTTCACCAGCATTGTAAACATAGCTTTCTTCCAGCTTGTCACCTACTACTTTATAAGTGTATGCTTCTACATTTGCAGGAACAACGAGTGCACGATCGCTATAATAGAGAGTTGAATAACCTGTTGCACCGATGTTTACAGAGACTGATTTTTCCTTTTTTGAATAAGTAATAACAAACTCATCACAGTAGACAGAATTTTGAGTAGCTTTAATTTCAATTACCAAATCTGCACCTGCTATTGTAGGAGTTACGTTAAGGCTCTTACGTTGCCAAGCTTTTCCCATCGGAGTAATAGAAAGAGTACCAATAGTAGTACCTCCCAATGTAGCTGTTACAGAACCTTTGCCTGTCTCCTTATTCGTACGAACATGTACAGATATTCCAGAAACAGTGTACTCAGCAGACAAGCCTTTTATGGTCAAGGTCATTTTTTTACCTGATGTCACCTGAATCTTATTGCTTTTGTAAGTATTTTTAAAAGTTGCTGTAACACCTTCTGGAGCATCTGTCAAAGTTCCCGCTGTATCAGACGTTTGCTCAAATGTCATTTTTGCTTCTTGAGCATTAGCACTCACTCCAACGAGGCTCAAAAGAGCAACAAGGAGCATCATCTTTAAGTTGTAAAACTTCTTCATAATCGGTTTTATTTATTAGGTTTAAATAGTTTTCTTTTTTTGTTCCAATCCAATGAGTTGTATAAACAAGATAAAGCATTATCTATTTGCAAATGTAAGGAATTATTTCATATAATCACAACATTTATTAAGACTTTACACTTTATATTCTTCTTCTCATAGAATTGTAAGAACATTTTGATATTTTCCCTCTCTCTGCACACGCATTTTTCAGTGCTAAAAGCGACAATCAACATAGAGAGTAGCAGGTATAAAAAAAGTAGCCACAAACGCTACACTTTCTCAATGCTGTGTAATGTTTGTGGCTACAAATAGCCTTAAAGGGTTATACAGGGTCTTTACTTTACAAAGACTTTCTTACCGTTCACGATATACAAACCTTGCTGTACTTTCTCCACGCGGCGACCTTGGAGATCGTAAACAACGGGAGTTTCTGTTTCGGCAGGAACAATCTCTGGTGTATCAACGCTTGTATATATCCACTTGTCGTTCGTACCTTTACGATTCAGATAGAAGCGATTCACGTTGAACCACGTGTAACCACCCGTGTTGCAGAGCAAGCCGAGAGAAACTTCTGTTTCTTCTGCCAAACGGAAATTGACTTCCATATTGTGCAAACCTGTAGAAGCGAGAGCCTTCTGCAACTGCTTAGCATCGGGTAGACTTGCGCCCTTGTTAACAACGAGGTAAGAACCATTAACGCCAGTGAAGTCGTGAGGAATCATACCGAACGTGTAGTAGCCAGCCGGTAGCGTGATGGTTTGATAGAGCTTCAGATTCTTTGCTGAATCGGCGAAAGCAAGTGCACCTGTCATGAGAGAGAGGACATCATTCTGCTCACGGTCAACAAAGAAACTCATCTTAACATCGCCCACAGTAGCAACATTTTCTTGTTGCCAGCCAGAACGCTGCGTACCAATTTCAAGACCTGCAAAGCGTGAGCCGTAAGCCTTATTGATCGTTTCGCTCGTATAGAAGAAAGGACGCTTGTAGTTAGTGAGATACTTTTCAGTGATTTCTTGAACGCCCTTCTTAGAGAGGCAGAAAGCACCGATAGAGTTGCTCCAAGCATCGCCATCAGGGCCGAAACCTACGCGTTTACCTGTGTGAGCACCGCTTGCGGCATCTTCCACATCGCCACCATTCTGATTGAACTGATAGTAGAGCACCAGTTTGTGGTCGCGCTCTGCATCAGCCACCTGCTTGATACTCTGGTTAGAGAGTGAGTGCAACTGTTCCTTTGTGAGGGCGGAGTTCCAAATGCGGAATTCATCAAGAATACCCTTCATAGGAGCTTCTGCGCTACCAAGACGGAACTTAGCGGGCAGGTTCTGACGGAGATTAACGTTGCCAATCTTGATCTGCTCAATGAGCTGACAGTCGCGATAGAGGTTGCAGTATTCTCCGCTGAAGACAAAGGCATAATGGTGCCATTCGCCTACGCGATAGAAGTTAGCGCAAGAGGTGTAGTACTTATCGCCAATGCTGAGGAGTACACTACCATTATAGAGTGCGCGCGTATAGAACTTCTGATCGCCCACCTGATTGTTGTATCTCGAAACAGGTTGTGCATTAAACCAGTAGTCGATAGTGATATCGTTATTGCCCGTTGTTGGCAGCGGATTATCGAAGCTAACATATTCAGAAGCAGCGCCCTTGAAGTTGAGACCCGTCTTTGGATCTTCGTTGCTCACTTCCACTGCATTGCGGAGCGTATAAGTGCCCCAACCGCAATCGTTACCAGCATCGAGACGGATGTCGTAGCGACCAGGTTCGGTAAAGCGGAAGCCGCGGAGCACACCTTCATGAACGATGACAGTATCGGCAGAAGAGATTTCCCAGTGCCATTGTGTTGGGTCGTGCTGTGAACGGTCGGTTAGGCGCACATAAGTGTTACGACGTACAGCACCCTTCTCTACTTCAAAGTTTACAATCGGATGGAGATTCAGAACATTGATCTTATGAATACATTCCGTAGTACCTGCACCATTCGTAACAGTCAGTTTCACATCATAAACACCAGGAGTCTTATAAGTAGTGGAGAAGTGTTGAGAAGTTGACGCATTCTTGTCAGCTCCTGCTGTTGTCCACGCATACTTAACGCCTTCAAGAGGAGAAGACTGGTTGACAAAAGTTACAGGCGTATTGATGTAAACCTCTTCAGGACCGAAGAAGTTAGCTTTCGGAAGATCCTGAGAAACAACCGTTACATTCTTAGTGAGAGAGTCGGCCTTACCATTAGCATCCTCAACGCGGAGAGAAACAGTTTTCTCACCAGCAGTTTGGAAGATAACGGAGGGCTCGGGAGTATTGTAGTTCATCGTCTTACTACCGTCCTTCACTGTCCAGCGGAACTTCACAGCATTACCTGCTGACTCGTTGACAAGCTGCACAGCAGCATTGCTATACACTGAGCCTTGAGGGAAGGAGAAAGCAGCTTTGATAGTACGCTTATCCTTGCAGTTCGTGTTGAGCAAACGTAATGGATTCTTGCCAATCAGCTGAATCACGTGGTTGTTCGCCTTATCCGTGAGAGCCTGGTCAGCTGGTTCGTCCATCGTTACTTCAGCCAAGAGTCCAGGTTCGGTTGCGGGGTTCGCAATCTGCGTGTACATATACTGCTGAATCTGTGTCTGTGAACGAGCGGTGCTCCAAACGCGAACTTCATTGAGCTCGCCGCGGATACCTTCATTACCATCACGTCCTACAACAAAGTCGCCGAAACCGCCAAGACCTTCTTTCGGACCTGCTACCTCGCCTTGCTTAACGCCATTGATATAAGCCGTAGCTCTCTTGCCGTCGATAACGATGGCGATATGCTTCCAAACATTGGGCAGAAGCGTACTGCGACGCGTTGTTGCCTTGTTGTTATTGTCCCAACCAAAGACTACTTGACCTTGAGCATTGCCACAGATGAGGAAGTCGCCCCATCCTGGACCTACTTGCTGACCATTTTCTACACAGTCGATAGCTCTGATCCAGTATTCAATAGTAGCTTGCTTGTATGTCTTCTTGAAGAGATCCTTAATGCGGATACCGCCACCGAAGAACTTACGCGTGAAGTCGGCAGTAGCTGTAGTGCCGTGGAAGTCAGTAGGCGTAGCATCCACACGAGCGGAAGCCATCGTCACACCTTCGTTGTCGTAGATAGCTTCTACGGCATAGTTGCCACTCGCTGCTGCTGAAGCAGTGTGAACATCCTTGCCCACTGTAGACATCAGCACACCATCCTTGTAAATCTTATAGCCTGTGAGCGCATAAGTACAAGTTTCGGGGGCATCCCAAGTGAGTTGGTTGTCAGCATAAACCACATTGCGCGGTTTAGCGATGAACTCGCCAGGAACGGTGAAAGAGATAATAGTGCGTTCGCCCTGTGTTTTGATTTCCACTCCATTGCCGAGAGGGAAAGGGATTTCGATACCGGGTTCGCCATGGGTATAATCCATCAGCGAAACGGCTTCTACCTTACCCACACCATTAGCAGAGCTCTTGGAGTCGATAACAAAGAAGTATTTAGCTGGCTTAGAGGGATCGAGCACACCGGAGAGGTCCGTAATGTCATAACCAAACTCCATAGCTTCCTTGTGGACACCATCTGCCCAACGGCCCAACATCGGAGTTTCTGCATCTACTCCGTCGCCATCGCCATCACCGGCAAAGTTGAAGTGCTCCATTTGGATTTCCTGCTCGGGAACAACGGCTGAGGTGTCAGCTGCAATACCGGCTTTCAAGCTCAACTCACTGCGTTTGGAGTAGGCCATACGGATTTTGAGAGTCTTGAGCGGGCGATAGTTCTTACGAACATAATAGATCTCGGGCTTATAGTAGCCTCCACTCGTTCCAACTGGAACAGCGTGCTTATAAGGGCAATAGATGAAACCGTTGTTGGCCCACCAAGAGCTCCAACTGTTGACCACAATCCATGCGCCAACTTCGTCCTTGTCCTTTTCGCCAGCTATACCGTTACCATCGAGGTCGAATTCAATACGGTCGTCGTAGCCCACAATGGTGAGAGCGTGGTCCACTTGCTTACCCCAACTTTTCACAAACTGCTTGCCAGCAACACCGATACTTTTGTTTTTTTCTGTGTACGGAATAGGTTTCCAATCGCCACCGCTGGCCACACCGATACCGCAGATACCACCACGTCCCCCAAAGTCGGGGTCACCATTGTGGTTCCAGATCCAGTTTTTCACAGCCTCACGACCTTCTTCTGTTTCAACAGAGAGAGGGAAGTTGGCCGAACGGCTGATACGATTGTGCATTGCTTCAAACCATTTGTCGTAGCCTTGCATCCAACCGAAATCGTTACTTTCGCAAACTTGATTACCAAAAAGGCGAGAATAGGTATTACCACCATAAGTTACAGAGTTGGGGACACCATTGGCGCGTGCCATTCCTTCCTTACCAGAATTGGAATTGGTAAGCAACCACGTGAAGTGGGTGGGATACTGATTCTCGGGCTTTTTGCCGTCTGCATTCCTATAAGCATTGATCTCATAGGTGAACATGTAATAAATACGAGAGGCCGAACCACATGAACCGCCGTCCTGATTGACAACGGGAGGGAAACAACGAGATTCCCCATTGTTCACATGATCGGGTCGCTGAGTAGGTCCTTTGCGCGCACGCAAAGTTGGGTCAGCTTTCGTTACGGCAGTGTAGTCTGGATATTTCGTATAGTCGACATCTTGTGCAACTGCCGAAAGCGAAAGACTTACTCCTGCCAGCACTAATAAGTGCTTGGAGATTTGTTTCATAGATAGTTATTTGTATTGATTTGCTTTCTCGGGGTGCTAAAATACAGATTACAAGCAGAAAAGACAAACAATAATAAGCTTTTTCGGATATATAAGGAGATCGTACCCCTGCCTTTTTAACATAAAATAAAACACAAACAGAGAGAAGCGCGCCCTGTTCATCGCTCTCCGAGTTTCCGTAGACAGACAGTCACACTTACTTCTGACACTTGCGGCTTCGCTGCCCAAACATTGAGATGGGCAATATGCCTGTGGAGGGTGATTTTTCATCTTCACTCCTACCTGTAAAAACTCAGTTTTTGTTGTCACGTTGTCACAGATCCAACAAACACTCTGATAAACAAAGACTTAAATGCGTGACAACAAAAATAGGATAAAATTTTGTTGTCACACTGTTATCACGCACTTAATAAATACGTTTTCAAGTAGTTATACTCGAAGCGTGACAACGTGACGACGTGATAACAAAAAACGAAGTGTAGGAGGAAGAGAGAGTGTTTATGGATTTTATGCGCTTTTGTCGAAGCGTAAATACAATAAGGGAGTCGACTGATAGAATAAGGATGTCAGCTGATAGGCTTATTGTATCTAAAAATGCAATAAGGATATTTGCGATGGCGCATATTATAGAGATGTTTTCTCTCCAGATATTTTTCAAAAAAGCTTCACCTAAGCTTTTTCCAGAAACTCTGGGAAGAGACTTTACAGGGCTGTTTCTTGATTTTAACAGATTGCAATTCTGGAGCATTAACAAACACTCGGACAGCAGGATATGTGCCGAACATCTTTCTTGAGAAAATGACGAACAGAAAGGACACAAAAAAGGCCGCCCACATGTGGGCGACCTTCTGAAAAGTTATAGAGATGCCTCGAATTACTTAACGAGAACCTTCTTGCCGTTGATGATGTAGAGACCCTTCTGAGCCTTCTGAACTTCACGACCCTGGAGATCATAGATCTTACCAGACTTCACAACGTTGAGAACTGCGCTATTGATACCAGTTACGAGATCTGGGTCAATGTTTACAGAGTAGTCACCGCTATTAGCAAACTCACCGAGGTTAGTGAAGTAACCATCGTTAGCGCGGCTAGTAGCATCCTTTTCAGCCTTGAGGAAGGTTGTACCCTGTGCGTTGAGAACAACAGCCGTTGCAGGAAGAGCAACAGGAGCCAAAGTTCCAACGAAGTTTACGCCTGTTTCAGCATTAGTGTAAGTAACCGGAGTCAGCGTGTAGTTGATAGCTTCGAGAGAAGCAGCAGAGAGAGAAATCTCAACGCCCTTTTCTCCTTGACCAGGAACTACAAGCATCGGAGTACCAGCAGCAACAGTAGAGGAAACTTTCTCAAATTCAATTGTACCCTTCGTCTTGTTCAGACCAAGTGGCAAGTATAACTCACCACCAATAGGAGCGTCAATAACATCGAATGGAAGAGTCAGAATAGCAGGAGAAGTCATATCTACAAAGTATGCGTGATTCCAATCGGTAGCCTCTTCGAAGAAGAAAGCAGAGTTGTCTGTACCAGAAGCAGAATTCCAAGTAACAATAGTCTTAGTACCAGGCTTAGCATTAGCAAATACATTGTCAGCTTGAACAAAGTTAAACAAACCACCTACCTTAGCAGAACGCAGACGCATTTCAGTAGAGTCAGCATCCAGACGCATATACATATTCCTGTTGTTAGTAGGCTGAACTGCCATGTAAGTACCTGTTGCAGCATTCATGAAGCTATAAGAACCGTCTGCATTCTTAACTGTCTTCCAGATGAAATTCAGACGAGAACCATCAGAGAGGTGAGTATCCTTACCATTAGTAGCATCGAAACCACCCCAGCGGATCTGACCCTTGCTATTATCAGCAGTATAAATGTAGTTGTTAGCAGCTTCACCAGTTGTAGCACACTTGATATAGTAGTACTTGCCATTTTCAGGCATGTGCAACTTAGCGTTGAAAGCAGCAACAGCAGCATTGAGCTGTTCAGTAAGAGCCTGAATCTGAGCTGCAGTCATCACGTCGTCAGAAACCTGATTAGCTACAGCTTCTGCTGCAGCAGCGAGTTCTGCACCTGCACCTGCATCGAAGAAACCAAGACCTTCGCCTTCAGTAGCAGCAGCAGCCTGAGCCTTTGCTTCAGCAATTGCATTAGTCAGCTTAGACTTGTCAGGAATAGCAGCAATGTAAGCATCATAAGCTGTTTTGAGAGCATCATACTGAGCTTGAGTAACAGCAGTACCAGCATTGATAACAGCCAGAGCTGCAGCCATCTGATTATTCAGATTGTCCTTAGCAGTTGCATCAAGAACGCTATTGATTGACTTAGCTGGATCGATAGTTGCACCGTCATAGATACGAAGCTCACCGATATGGAAGAATTCATAGCCATTCAAAGACTGCGTACCAGTAGAACGGAGGCAGACAATACGGAAGAACTTGTAAGCAGCAGGGAGGTTTGCACCAACGAGTGCTACAGCTTTCTTAATAGAATCGTTACCTACAACACCTGTACGGTCGAATTTTACACCATAAACACCTGCGTCTGTCCAGCCTGCAGTAGTATCATTAGACACTTCAAGACGGAAGGTTTCCAAGTGATTGTAATTATTATTGGTACGCTTAGCAATTTGGAAGAGCGGATTCTGTACCGCAGAATTCAGCTCAACCTGGAGATAGTGATATTCAGCAATAGCTCCCTGCCAAGCAGAGTGGAAGTACCAGTTAGTACCTGAAGCTGAAGCACCGCAAATACCGTCAACGAGACCTTCATAAGAACCTTCGTTACCTTGCTTTGCATTAGAATAGAACTGAGCTGCATCAGCTGCGAGACCTGGGTCGTCGAACATTACAGTGCTACCATCAGCTCCAATATTATTACCAGAAGCAAGCTTATAGAAGTTGTTAGACGTGAAAGCACCAGCTGCATCAGCATAGAGGTTCTTATAGTTAGCGTTCAGTTGAGCCTGAGCAACGCTATCATTATAAGCCTTCACTTGAGTTTCGAGAGTTGCGATTACATCATCTGCAACGGGGATGATTGTCCAAGCAGAAGGTTCACATGCAGTTTCCCAACCTACGATACGGCCCTTACCAGAACCACCTTCTTCGTGGAGGTAACCATAAGCACCAGTGTTCACAGGACCGATAGCAAACTTAGAAGCGTCGAGCGTACTAGAAATGAACTTGTAAGCAGGAGCGTTTTCAGCAACTGTTGCAACCAATGTAGAAGTCTTCACAGTAGAAGCGTAGTTCTTTGTCAAGAAGTTCTGAACAAGATAAGTGTCCTTATCTTCAGCATCAGAAACCTTCCAGATGTAAGCAGCATCAGCAATTGAATAAGTTGTAGGAACTTCCCAGTTCATCCAATAGAGCCCCTTATTCTTCTCATAGATACCTGCAGAAGAACCGCGACCTGTACTGGTAAATACATAGTAACCGGCCTTCATCGGAATACGAGCAGCGATATAAGCATCGTAAGCAGCCTTGAGTTCTGCAGCCTTCTGTTCGCAAGCAGTAGCATCGGTTGCACCAGTGTTGAGCTGATTAACAGCAGCATCGTAAGCAGCTTTCATAGCAGTCTGCTGTGCTTCAGAAACACAACCTACATAGTTACCCGTAGGATAGAGTTCACTTGAACCACTGGGGAAGAGGTCTGTAATTACAGCCTCAAGGAGAGAACTACCCGTTTTAGGCGTTACAGTGTAAACGTACCAAGTATTGGTATCCATGTAACCCCAGAAAGCTGCCGTCTTAGCATTAGCCCACCAAGGAGAAAAATAAACAGGATTATCTGCGTTGATAGGCTTATCAGCATAGTCAACATTAGTAAAGATGTAAGAACCCTCAGGCTGAACATCACCATAGTGATCTGAGTCATAAACAGCCGTAACTGTTACGTCAATGTCAGAAGGAACTGTTTCGCCTTTTTTATAAAACTTCTCAGGATGCTTAGCATAGAAGCGGTAGGCCTTGGCAGTAGAAGAAACGTACTCAACGCCGTTAGCGTACTGAGGATCTTCCAAATACTTGCCCGTGTTTACCTGCTTCAGGTAGTAAGTCATCACGCCTTTAGAGTCAGCGCCTGCCTCTTCGAATGCATAAACAGCATTCTCGCCAGCAATTGCAGACTTCATCGAACCACTGAGGTAGTTAGGTGTACCCGCACTAGCAGTATGAAGCACTACCTCTTGTCCCGGAGTGATGTCGGTCACGAACTCGCGATTTTCAAAACCTGGGACGTCGTAATACTTCTGCGCCTGTGCGCTCACGGCACCAGCAGCAAATAGCAACGCTGATGCCAGAAAAGTATAGACTTTTCTCATAAGTTTGTAATTAAAGTTAGATTAGATATGAATAGTAAATAATGTCCTTTTTAGTTGTCATGCTTTACACTTTGCGCGACAAAAGTAAATAATAAGATTAGTAAAAACAAACTTTTCTCTCATTATTTGTAATGTCGACACAACAATGAGAGCCATAGGTTTAACAATTATTGGTATAAGGAAGTGGCTTAAAACCTAACTTTCTAGCACAATAACGCACTGTAAGAACCTCACTAACCCCAATTCGGTTTAAGAAACGCTCTTTCATGAGTTTCTTAAACCGAATTGGGGTTTTCTGATACTTCCAAATACAATACTCGTATTTTTAAATGCAATAAGAATCTTTGCTTGCGACCTATCTTATTGAAAGGTAGACTCCACCTTTTATGACTTTTATTCTCCCTTATTATATGTTAATAAAACGTAAAAATCGATACTGCACTTTGCTCTTGTAAAACTATTTTCTATATTTGAAGCCATAAAAGGAAGCAAACACGATAGATGTCGTATAAGCTTCTTCTATTTTAAAAGATTATTATCGTGGGATTTTCCCATAAAAGATTGTAACACTTTAAACATTTATCATTATGAAAAAATTACTACTCTTTGCTATCGGAGC
>NZ_JACICA010000011.1 GCF_014195585.1 Alloprevotella rava
CCCACAGCTCTATATATGTATCTTTAGCGGATAAAGAAAGATGATGCAAATTCTTATAATTCTCTAATACGTTCATTCAATGGTAGTTATAGCCAACCGCAAAAATACAGAAAGTTTTTCGGAAAGGCCAAATAAAAACACAAAAATATAAAACGAGAGTATATACGAATACAGATTCATCCCCGAATTGCACTGGTATTTATGAGTAAAGAAAAATACCAACGCAGTTCGGAGATTATCACATGAGGTTAGCTTGCTATGCTTGCTTCTTTAGAATCTTTGCAAACAGATAGACGAAAAAGAAAGAGGCGGTGAAGAGACCTACGGGGAGACCAAGGAAGACGCCTTGAATGCCCCAATCAAGCCAGAAACCCATAGCATAGCCTGCGGGAAGACCTATGAGCAGATAGCTCACACCTGCCACTCCCATCATGGCCATTACGTTTCCCGTACCGCGAAGGGCGTTGGCGTAGCAAATCTGCACGGCATCGCCCAACTGATAAACCATGAGCGGAATGAGTAGGCTCATAGCAGCCACAGTCACCTTGGCGTCGGGCGTAAAGAAATGGACGAGCGGCTCGGTGAAAAAGAAAAACACAAAGTTCGCTACTACGACAAGTCCCAACAAAATGTTGCGCCCTGCTCGAGCTGCCATGCGCAACTGTACCCAGTCGCCAGTGCCATGGAAAGTAGCAATGCGGATGGACATACCTGCTGCAAAACTGTAGTAGAAAAGGAAGCCGAGCGTACTAATAGTCATGATGACCTGATAAGCTGCGAGAGGGATTTCGCCGAGCCAGCCAGCCATGAAAGCACTACCTGTGAAAGCAAATGTCTCCATTCCCATCTGCAACGAAACGGGGAGCGAAATGGCGTTGATACTCTTGAGCTCCTTGAAGAGTATTCGCTGCGCGCGGTAGCCCGTCCGATAAATGGCATAGCGCTTGGTGTACATAATTACACCTGCTAAAGCCACGGCCATATATATACGAGAAATCAGTGTTGATGCACCCGCACCAATAAGTCCCCATTCGGGGAATGGGCCAACGCCAAAGATGAGCAACCAGTTGCCGAGAATGTTTAGGAGGTTACCACTCACCAGAATCCACATCCCTGCTTTCGTGTCCGTTGTGCCGTCGGTGAATTGGCGCAACGTGTTGAAAACAATCACAAAGAGCATCGAAAAGAGGATGATAAGGTAGTAAGGACGAATGAGGGGTAACAAATCAGCCGGTTGCCCCATGCAATTGAGGAAGAAATATAGAAATCCCATGATGCCCACCAGCAAACCACCATAGATGCCGTTTGCTACAAGGGCGTTCTTCAGCGTAGCACCCGCTTCTTGCAGTTTCTGCTGTCCGTAGAGAGAACTGATGAGCGGCGTGAGGCCGTAAGAATAGCCCATGATAAGGAAAGTGATGAGATTGAAAAAGTTGTTGACAAATGAAGCAGCAGCCAATGACGGGGTATTGTATTGCCCCACCATCATCGTATCTGCAAAACTAAGAATGATAACGCCAATTTGTCCGATGGCTATAGGAAAGCCAAGTTTGAGAGTTTGAAGGTAATGAGATTTCAAAAGAATAAAATTAAATTAGTGCTTCGGATAAGTTTTTATAATCGTTTCAAGCAGCGAGAGCTTTATTTCTCTTTTTTGCCGCAAGAAGCCCAAGACATCCGCCTTGGGCTTTCTCTATGTATAGAATTCGGTCGTTACCGAGAGGTGGCAACACTGAATTTCCGTACAGTTATTCCTTTGAAGCCGATGCTGAAGATGGCTTCTTGATATTTCAACTTGCGAGGGGCTGTGATAACAGCGCGATAACGCACACCACATCCCGGCTCTAAATTCATGATAGTGGCTGGAGCAGAGATGCGCACACGCTTGTTGTTACAAGCTATTTGCGGCGTGATGTTATAGAGCATCTTGTCAGTCTCATTATAGATCTCCATCACCAGAGTGGCCGTTTCACCAGCATCTAAGGTTTGGTTGTTGTTGGCATCATAGAACTGAATATTTCTCACCTCCACGCCATAGCTTTCGTCATCGCGATTGGAACAAGAACCTTTATCGCTACGATGAGAATCCTTGGGCGCTGTCGCAGCAGCTCCAACAGCTCCGCCACCAATAACACCTACCACAGTGCCTATATCTGCACCGCGAGGACCTCCCAGAATACCACCAATAGCAGAACCCAGCACACCGCCCAAATTGGCGCCGGTCATTGCGCCTCCAATTCGACTAGAAGCACAGCTGCTTAGCAGCAAAACAGATGCTAAGATAAGAACACCGGACTTCTTCATGCTGATGTTATTTTACGATAATAACCAGATACTTACTTACGCTCCAGAAGCGGTCGGAATCTGTGATGCGCAGCGTGTACTGCTTGTTGGCATCACGATCAAGACGATAAGTTCCGGCGGGGTGATTGGTTAAGATTTTCGCACTCTTAGAGTAGAGCGGAATCACTTTCTTCACACGATAGTCTACTTTGGCGAAGTAGTCGCGGTTGAAATCGTTAGACTTCAGCACATCGCCGTCCTGCAGAATCTTCTGAGCTTTGAGTTCTTTCTTCGTACCGAAGACATAGTAGACTGTGTGAGCTGCCTTATCTTGTTCAGCAATCTGGTTGGCTTGCGCCTCATTGTCTTGCGAAAGGTTGCTAACGTTCTGATTCAGCGTGCTGATTTGCTTATCTTGCTCTTGGATCTTGATGTTCTTTGCATTGAGTTCTTCGCGAAGCTCATCGATCTGTGCCTGCTTCTCTTGGAGTTGTTTCTGGAAATCGGCCACCATTTGCTCCAAGGTACTCTTCATCTTCGCATTGCTAGATTTGCTAGTCCGTAATTGGTCTTGCAAGTTCTTGATGAGTTCGCGGTTGAGATTCATTTTCTTCTGAATCAGAGCCATATTACTGAGAATGACCTGACGGTTGGAACTCTCGCCTTTTGCACTCTGCGTGGTGATGATATTCTCAGCTTGATTGATGGCCGTGAATCCATCGCGAATTTGCTCAACAGTACCCATCAAATCATTGGTCTCGTTCTGAGCTTGCGCCAAAGCATTCTCCAGCGAGTCGATACGCTGTGCCGTGATGTCCACTTGAGCGTCTTCTTTCTGTTTCTTCGTATCACAGCTCCACAACATAACGGTGAGAGCTGCAAAAAGGCATATAGCAATCTTTTTCATATTTTCCGTTTTCTTTATGGGAGCAAAACTCCCGCGTTTATAATTATGAGACGAATCCCGCGCGTTTTTGTTACGCTTCGTCGTCTTTCTCTTTTCTCTTTGAACGTTTCGGAGCATTGTAGCCTTCAACGATGATGACAAACTCTCCGCGCGGCTCTGTCTCCTCGAAATGCGCCAATACCTCCGCCAAAGTGCCTCGCACGCTTTCTTCGTGGATTTTTGAAATCTCTCTGCAAGCGGAACAACGGCGTTCGGCACCGAATGTCTCAACGAACTGCCCCAATGTCTTTACCACGCGGTAGGGCGATTCGTAGAATATCATGGTGCGTGGCTCTTCTGCCAATTCTTTCAAGCGGGTTTGCCGTCCTTTTTTCTGCGGCAAAAATCCCTCAAAGGTGAATCGCTCACAAGGAAGTCCGGAAGCAACGAGGGCTGGAACAAATGCCGTTGGGCCAGGAAGGCATTGCACTGTTGCGCCTTTCTCCACACAGGCTCTAACAAGCATGAACCCAGGATCTGAAATACCTGGTGTACCTGCGTCCGTCACCAATGCCATATTTTCGCCCGCAGCGATGCGCGCAGCAAAAGCCTCAGCGGTTTGGTGTTCGTTGAACTTGTGGTGGGCACAGAGTCGGGTGTGTATGTCAAAATGTTTGAGTAACATTCCGCTGGTGCGAGTGTCTTCTGCCAACACAAGATCCACTTCTTTGAGCAGCCGCAAAGCGCGCAGCGTTATGTCTTCTAAATTTCCAACCGGAGTCGGGATGAGATACAGCATTCTTATTGTGCTTAGCTTCTGTAGTATTCTGTTTGCCAGAACACTCAGTACATTTTACTACGCAAATGTATGGAAAATGCCTTAATTCGGCAAACAAAACAAATGGACTTTGCGCTTTTTGAGATAAATTCTCTAATTTTGGCACAAACAACCCTAACTTTTCAGAATAGTTGACAAGAGTTGTTGACAAACGTATTTCATTTCAGACTATGTATAAAGAGATAAATTTCGATCGTTTCGTGCGCGGATTGCTTGCTGTGGTAGGCATCGTTGCTGTCTATTTTATTCTCAGTTATCTGAGTGCTGTGCTCATTCCGTTCTTTGTGGCGTGGATGTTTGCTTATATGCTCTACCCCATTGTCATTTTTTTAGAAAAAAAATGCCACCTCAAAAGTCGCATTCTCTGCATCTTTCTTACGCTTCTTCTTATAGGCGGCGTAATTACAACCATCGGCCTCATCATTGTGCCGCCTTTTGTGGACGAAGTGAGCAACTTCAAAGATATTGCAATGCGATATATCACAAACGAAAGCCGCCATGCTGATTCTTTACCCAACACTATACAGAATTTTGTGCGACAGCACGCAGAGGAACTGCAACTAGAGAATCTCCTCAAGCAGCAAGACATTCAATCGGCCATAAAAAACGTACTGCCCAAGGCGTGGGACGTTCTATGGTCTACCGCAAGCGTAGTGGTTAGCATATTGTCGTCGCTCATCGGTATTCTCTATTTCTTCTTCCTCCTACTCGATTATGAGAAATACGCTGATGGGTGGATCAATCTCATCCCCAAAGGGAAGCGTACGATTGCTGCGCAAATCGTGGGCGATATCGAACACGGCATGAATGGCTACTTCCGCGGTCAGGCTCTTGTGGCATTGTCAAATTGCGTTATGTTTTCTGTGGGCTTCTTGATCATCGGTTTCCCCATGCCCATTGCCTTGGGCTGCTTCATCGGGCTGATTAGTTTTGTGCCCTATCTGCAGGTGGTGGGCATTGTCCCTGCCTTGATTTTGGCACTCCTGCGCTGTGCCGACACAGGACAAAACTTCTGGTTGCTTATCGGCGGTGTCGCTTTGGTTTACATTGTGGTTCAAGTGCTGCAAGACACCATCGTCACGCCCCATGTCATGGGAAAAATCATGGGATTGTCCCCCGCCATCATTCTCCTCTCGCTCACCGTCTGGGGATATATGCTCGGCATCATAGGCCTCATCATCGCTTTACCCATCACAACTTTGGGCATCTCCTACTACCATCGCTACATCATAGGCAACGTGGAAAATTCCTCCGAAGAAACGGGAGAAAGCATAACTGAAAATTCACTTTCCACGGAATCTAAAAGCGAATAAAAGCCTATTTTCGCTTCAAAAGCTAAAAAAAATGCGCAAAGGCTTGGTCGTGTCAAAAACATGCCTTACTTTTGCACTCGCTTAACGGCACTTAGGTCGATCCGCTAGCTCAGTTGGTAGAGCACAACACTTTTAATGTTGGGGTCTTGGGTTCGAGCCCCAAGCGGATCACTTAGAGGACTTCTCAAAAGGAAGTCCTCTTTTTTGTATTTCTTTGTTGGTGAAAACAATGTATCACGCAGACTCCTATTCTCACGCTATTTTCTCTCGAACAGCATCCACCTGTTTAACACTTTGACTTTTGTGCGCGACAATGCAATGGTGCGAAGAAACAAGAAGAGGACTTTAACAGCAAATCGAGCAGAAAGAAAAGCAATTACTTTTCCTCCTACTCGATTCTTTTTTTGATGAATCAATCAGCAGAACCTGCTTAGAATGGAATGGTCATACCAAACGTGATGTTTGAATTGAAATTCGAGAGCGGGATATACTGTTTTGAAAGTTTTCCAAGGAATCGGTCAGCACCCACATAGAAATTGAAGTGGGGAGCTTTGAAGCTAACGGCAGCACCTGCCATCCAGCCCGAAGAACTTACGGTTGTATTGAGCGAAGCCTCAATGGCTTTCACGGGGCGGATATTCACAGAGAACATTCCCTGATGGTAGGAATAAGCTCCATGAATCCTACTGGTGAAGAGGAAACCAAAACGAAGGGGGCGATAGGACGGAAGCGTGTATTCAGCCCCCAGATTGAGCGTTGCAGCAAGGGCCTGCGTTTTGCCCTTTTCTCCATCGTCGTAGAGAGCAAACATATCGCCGAGATCATCGCCCAAATCCTCAAACTGATCCCCGAGTTTCTTGCTGCCTGCTTCAGAACCTTCCACCTTTATCTTGTTGAAACCAGCAAAGGTATAGTCGCCCGCAGAGGTTGCACGTTTTGTTTTGCTCCAACTAATAAAACCCAAATCGGTAAGACCAGCACTTACCGTCCAGTCTTCATTGATTTTATAGACAGCACCTAAATCGAACGCCATACCAAAGCCTGGCAGACTAAAAGAAACATCGTCCAAGCCCTCTACACGCTTGCGCCCTGTTTTGGGATCGTTCTTTCCTTCTTTGTATGAAAACTGGCTCTTCAGCACAGCAGTATTCAGTTCGGCCTGTCCCTGTATGCGCCACATGTCGCCATTCATTGTCACATCGAGCTGCTCAACATTGAGATCGGCATAAGCAGCTCCGAGGAGGAATTTCATCTTTCCGCCCACGGTCAGTTGCTTGTTCACTTTGCGCGTATGCCCCAAAGCAAACTCTAGGTAGGTCTGGCTACGCAGGCCGATATCTTTCAGCTGATAGTGCTCCTTTGCACCTGTTGTTTTCATGAATTCAAACAATTCATAAGGTAGGCGCACATTAGTATTGGAGCGCGCGTTCAACTCCACGAGATTGAGACCTTGGAAAGCCTTAAAGCCTACTGAGAAGAGGTTATAATTGACATAAACATCAGCTCTATTCTTACTCTTGAGCTTTCCAAGAAATTCGGAGCTACTCACCGTTGGGCTCATAAAAGTCGTTTGGTCGTATTTGGGATTTCCTGAAAGTTTGTAAACAAACTTTTCGAGGCCCATATTACCCGTAGTCCCCACATTGAATTGTCCGAAGAAAGGCAGCGACATATAGGCTGAATCCAACAAGGCTGGGTTCATCTGGTGGCGAAAGTTACTGGTCTGCATAAAATAAGAAGAGCGAAACTCCTGCGCCAGTACGGGGCTTGTGGCCAGAGCCATTGTTAGAACGACCACGGTATTTTGAATGATTTTTTTCATAATGCAATAGTTTTGAAAATAAATGGAATGATTGTACAGGATAAGCAATATCAGTTGAAGTTGCCTTCAATCTGGCCTTTCAACTTGAAGCGAATATCTTTCACCACAAGATATTCCGTAGACATCAGATTGCCTGTTTTTGTAGCATCCCCCACAAAGCGGAAGCGCAGTTTGTCCAAACGCGCCAAATCGTTGCGATTGTCCAAACGAATAAGGAGTTCCACCTCTGTCGCCTTTTCTTGTCCTGCTGCCTCTGCTGCCTTCACTACGGCATTATTGATATGAATAGATTTGATAACTTTTCCGTATTTATCAACAGGAGTAACAACCAACTGGAGTTCAAGCGGAATAGTATTAACAATGGTTGCCGAAATAGCAGCACTATCCGCGCGATACTTTTGCAGTTCCTTTCCCATACCATCTATGGAGTCGTTGTAAACTATTCGTAATCCTTTATCGAAACTGAACGGTATGATGAAATTATAGTCCATAGCCGCCGAATAGGTTTGTCCCATCTTCAGCGTGCAGTCTTCGTCCTTCAGTGTCAGACGACCGTCCTTCATGTTGACAGAAATATAATCGGGCAATTTCTTTACTAAACTTAAAAGATTGCTCACTTGATACTGCTTGCTTTCTTTTACCACTCCTGCAGGATCATAAGGACCTGCCTCTGCATTTTGATAGAAATAGAGCGTGTTTTGCTGTGCTTTAACAAGTTCAGCTTTCCCACTGGCAGGAAGGTCTACTGTATTTTCTGCCACTCCTGCTGTCATGCTCTGAAGACGCGCGGTAAGATTGAGAGAAGCAGGAATTTTTGTGAAATTCGTAGTAAACTTCAACGTAGGGTTCTTTACCTCTATATTGACCTCCTTATCCTGGAGGAAATTAGGCAGATTACCCGCAATTTGGATATTATTAACGTTGGGATTGATCATAGGGGCGAAGCGTCCCATCACACTGCTCACATGAACAGAATTATCCCCTTTATCACCCATCACAAGATCCAGCACCACATCGGCCTTATCTTCTGGTGTCATTTTAAACATCTTTGTAGCTTGGAGTATCACATCACCATTCATGGATACATCGCCAGACAGCAACAGTTGGTTTTGCTTGTTCACCTTTCCTTTGTCGCCCTTCAGCGTCACGCTGCGCACGGTGGCCTCACCAATGTAGAGCGAAGTTTTCCCGATGTTGTCGCGATTAGTTAAAGTAAATACATTTCCACTTATGGTACCGCCCTGAGGATTCGTTAGTTCGAGAAAATCTGGCAAAACCACTTTGAAATTCTTCAGGCTCTTAAAAACAAGCGCCATAGATGTTGCCTGCGTTAGGCGCAAAGAGAGTGACACTTTCGTACCATCCACGGGATAAATTTTCTTGACCTGTACGATGTCGCTCGAAAGATTCTTCACCGTATATTTGAGGGAGGCTTTGCCCTTTGTAGACAAAGTTGGCAGTACGGAAGTAGCAGGAATGGTCACACTACCACCTATGGGCGAAAAGAAATTAGTTGCTGTGGCATAGTCCAGCAATGTTTTCTCAGGAAGCAAATGCAGAGCGTTGAAAGAAGAACTAACATTCTTTATTTGAAAGTTTGTCTGCGTCGTTCCACCTTGTACATAGTAATACATACGGGTAGCATCCGTCTTTAGGTGGCTATCCACCTCGAGAATGTCATTCAACATAATTTTCTCTGTTGAGCCCAATTTAAGTTGCAACCCGTTAGTTCCCAAAGCCATCGTCATATCTACGTTCTTAGAAAGATCGTAGCTATCATCTACACAGGCTGTTAGTGCAGCACATAATAACAAACAAGGGAAAAGTCCTCTCGGACTCTTACACCTTAAAGAGTTTTGTTTCATAAAGTTTATTCTGTTTGGTTTATACTCTTAGATAAAAGTTAATTAGATGAGTTGTTTTGGCAAAGATATACTCTTTAATTCAATGTTGCAACTTTTCACAGTTTTTTTGGTTTAATCTTTTTAACTTTCTTCAGTATTGCTTTTTTAGTGGTAAGATATGCTGCAAAAATTAGTGCGATACCGCTCAGAATAAAATATAGGGAACAGAAAAAGCGGTCTTTTGTTGACAATACAGATTGGAGAAATAGAACGGAAGAAAAGAGGGAACGATGCGATTCATAAGAACTCAGAAGGATGGAATAAGGAAAAAGATGCGTTCCCGGGAGAAAATGAGGAGAACAAGGAGTTTTTTGAGGCGATTTGTGCAGTTTTATCGATTTTCACGCCCTGCTTTGGTCGTCAATATCCTTATTGCGTCAGCCAGCATCCTTATTGCGTCGGCGGATACAATAAGGATGTCCGCCGATAGCCTTATTGTATCGACGGACACCCTTAGGAAAGGCACTTTTCCAGAGTGCTACAAAAACGAGCGGTGGGAGAAGCGATGACTTTCGCGCGATTCTCGCACCGTTATATTTACGGAATTATTTACGACTTCCGAACGGCGCGCAGAGCGACTCCCACCCAGAGAACGACAGAAGTGGCAGCGAGAAGCAACAACCAATCGGAGAGCGAAAGCCGTGCAACAGAGAACAGTGAGCCGCCAAAGCTCACGATGAGCACCTGCCCCAGCAGAATGAAACTGGCAATGAGGAAGAAACCGCGGCAACCACGGAGGCGCGGCCACACTTGAGAGGTGGCGAAGCTGCGGGCGTTGAACAAATTCCAGAATTGGAGCAGAACAAAGAAGGTGAAGAAGAGGCTCAACTCATAGTCAGATAGCAGATTGCCGCCCGTAGCTCTCACTAAAGAGAAAGATTCGGGCAAGGAGCACAAACTGTAGACATAAAAATGTTTCAGCACATAGAGGGCTACGAGTAGGATACCTGTGAAGGCAAATCCCGTGAGCAGAATATTCCACCGCATGGCGGGCGTGATGATAAAGGTTTCGCGAGCGCGCGGACGTTCTTTCATGACATCAGCAGAAGGCGGAAGAGAAGCCAAAGCCACAGCGGCAAAGGAATCCATAATGAGATTAACCCACAGCATCTGCGTGACGGTGAGCGGACTTTGTGTGCCCATAAACGAGCCTATGAGAACAATGAGGCAGGCGGCCACATTGACGGTGAGCTGGAAGAGAATGAAACGCTGGATATTTTTATAGAGCGAGCGTCCCCACATGACGGCGTTAACAATGGAGCTAAACGAATTGTCGATAATCGTGATGTCGCTCGCTTCCTTAGCCACACTCGTACCGTCGCCCATGGAGAGACCCACATGAGCCGCTTTCAGAGCAGGAGCATCATTGGTACCATCGCCCGTAACGGCCACTACCTCGCCGCGCTTTTGCAGCGCTTCAACCAATCGCTTCTTATCCATCGGGCGAGCGCGAGCAATGACTTTCAGATGGGCTACGCGTTCTATCAACTCTTCATCACTGAGAGCGGCAAACTCTGGACCGGTGATGAAAGCCTGCGCAGAATCGGCATTGGAGCAGATACCCACTTGTCGGCCTATCTCGCGTGCGGTGCCGAGGGTGTCGCCCGTGACTATCTTCACGCCAATGCCGGCGTCGAGGCAGCAACGAATGGCGGCGGGCACTTCGGCGCGAACGGGATCGGAGATGGCCACATAGCCCTGAAAGGTGCTGGTGAGCACGGCTGTATCGGCCGTTATGAGCGTGCCGCTGTGGCGAAGAGCAGAGAGTTCGGTTTCAGCAGTCTCTTGGGAGGAGAAAGCAATATCTACAAAGCCGAGCGTGCGGAAAGCACGCTGCTGATAAG
The DNA here is from genome assembly GCF_014195585.1 of Alloprevotella rava. Lineage (GTDB taxonomy): Bacteria > Bacteroidota > Bacteroidia > Bacteroidales > Bacteroidaceae > Alloprevotella > Alloprevotella rava. The sequence goes on from NZ_JACICA010000011.1 coordinate 10,891, forward strand.
AAAGGAGAGTCTGGAGGATGGATTGTTGGCGGAAACTATCGAGCAGGGGGCAGAAGCGGAAGAGAATTTCCGTTGCTCCTTTCAGATAGATATGCCACTGATGGTCAACTGAGGACTGGACGAGCGTGGCCATATATTTGCGCTCAGTGGAGAAAGGTATCTGATCGACGACAGCTGCCGCAGAACGCAGGGCTTCATAGTTGTGATGCTGCTCGGAAAGCCAGAGTAGAAGCGCGCCTTCGGTGGGGTTGCCGAGCACTTGGATATGGTCGGCATCGGTATCATCGAGCGTGGCGGTGGAATTGACAGCGAGGGCTTCGGCAAAGCAAGCTTCTGCTAGCACCTCGGCATGAGCCACGCGCATACGGTTCTCGGTGAGCGTTCCGGTTTTGTCGGTACAAATCACAGTGGTGGCGCCCATCGTTTCGCAGGCGTGGAGACGGCGCACGAGGTTGTTGGCCTTGAGCAGGCGGCGCATACTATAGGCCAGACTCAGCGTGACGGCCATGGGGAGGCCTTCGGGAACAGCCACTACGATGATGGTGACGGCTATCATGATGCTGGAAAGGAGATACCCTGCAAAGAAAATCCAATTGAACGTGGGAGGAGCGGAGAGGAAGTACTCCACCGTGCGTCCCACCAGGATGAGGGCGGCCAAGACATAACTGGCGCGGGAAACGAAGATGCTGAGTTTGTCGAGCTGCCTACTGAGGGGTGTTTGCTCCCCATTGTCGATTTGGGCAGCACGGAAAACGCGGCCGTTCTCCGTATGGTCGCCAACGGCTTCTACGAGAAAACTACCGTTGCCCTCCATCACCTTCGTACCGCGCAGCACGCGATTGGAGGGAAACGTTGCCTCGGCATCGAAAAGTTCGGTGTGAGTGGTTTTGGAACAGATGGGTTCGCCCGTCAGCGTACTTTCGTCGACTTTCAAACTATTGGCTGACAGCAGAGTTCCATCGGCGGGGATGTCATCGCCCGTATCGAGCAGTACAAAGTCGCCCACGACGATATCGCGACGGGGCACGGAATGGTTATGTCCGTTGCGCACTACGCGCACAGGGATGTTGTCGTTGACCTGCGTGAGTACGGCAAACTCACGTTCTGCGCGCACCTCAAAATAAAAGGCCAAGCCTGTGGCCAAAAGAATGGCTATGACAATGCCTAACGGCTCGAAAAAAATGGAAACGCCAAAGTCGAATACAAAAAACTCATAGCACGCAACAAGTATGGACAAGGAGGCTGCTACGAGCAAGATAATGATGAGTTGGTCCTGAAACTTATGAAGAAACTTACGGAAGAGTGATTCCCTGGCTGCTGGCGTTAAGACATTATCGCCATGTACGCGCCTGCTTTCCAGCACTTGCTCATCGGTAAGTCCCGCAGAAAATGATTTTGTAGTCATTATAAAATCGTATAGAAAAAGGCAAAGTTACGGAACTTTCATCCGAAAAGTGAAGAGCCCTCAAAAAAGTTACAACAGTGAAATGTTATTTATGATTTTAAGCCTCAGAATGTGCGACAGGTAGCAAGTTTTTTTTAAGAGGAGCAGGAAGAGCAAAAGACTTGTTTTGGAGAAAAATTGTACACATCCGTTGAAGGCGCGTAAACTATCCTACTTCTTCGGTGTCGCACAGCTTTTAAGGAAAAGAGGATAATAAAAGGTAATGTCCGAAAAAGTGTGTAAACTTTTACCGGACAGCAATAATTCTAAATAAAATCCGCAAACCTTTACAAAAGAAAAATGGAGAATTTGAGAATTACTCAAAAAGTTTATAGAAATAAAAAGCCCCGCACATCACTGTGCAGGGCTAAAATATGCAATAGAGAATTGTGTCGATTATTTAGCGGCTGCTTCTTCAGCAGGAGCTTCAGTTGCAGGTGCTTCAGCTGCGGGAGCTTCAGCGGCTGCAGCCTTACGGCTACGACGTGTGCGCTTTGCCTTCTTCTCTTCCTTAGCCATGTTCTCATCGTAGTCAACAAGTTCGATGAAAGCCATGTCTGCACCATCACTCTGGCGGAAGCCAAGTTTGATGATACGAGTGTAGCCACCAGGACGGTTAGCCACTTTCTCAGAGATATTCTTGAACAATTCTGTAACTGCGAATTTGTCCTTCAAATAGCTGAAGACAACGCGGCGAGAGTTCGTTGTGTCGTTCTTGCTCTTGGTGATGAGCGGCTCAACGTACTTCTTCAGAGCCTTAGCCTTGGCAAGAGTCGTAGTGATTCTTTTGTGCTGGATCAGAGAAACTGCCATATTGGCAAGCATAGCGCTTCTGTGGGATGCAGTACGACTCAGATGGTTGAATTTTTTATTATGTCTCATTTTTTTGAATGTTGGTTGTTGCTTCGAGTCGAGGGCTTCGGCCTTAGCTAATGCCACTCAGCAGGCTGCGAACAACTGTGGAGTTTACGGACAACTTTTGTCGTTCAATTAGTCGTTGTCCAATTTGTAAAGGGTTGTATCCATCCCGAACGACAGATTCTTGCTCTCGAGCAAATCATCAAGCTCGGTGAGTGATTTCTTACCGAAGTTGCGGAACTTGAGGAGGTCAGACTTGTTGAACTGAACGAGATCGCCCAATGTTTCAACATCGGCAGCCTTGAGACAGTTGAGCGCACGAACTGAAAGATTCAGATCGGCGAGCTTCTGCTTGAGGAGCTGACGCATCTTGAGGGTATTCTCATCAATCGGTGGATTGTCTATACTTGTTGAGTTGCCCGCGGTGATACTCTCATCGGAGAACAGAGCGAAGTGATAGATCAAAATTTTAGCTGCTTCCTTCAGCGCGTCTTTCGGCTGGATGGAACCATCCGTAGTGATTTCAAGCACGAGCTTGTCGTAGTCGGTCTTTTGCTCAACACGATACGGCTCAACGCTGTACTTAACATTGCGGATGGGAGTGTAGATGGAGTCGATGGCTATCTGATGGATGTCAGAGCAATAGTCGCGATTTTCATCTGCGGGGATATAACCACGGCCTTTGTTAACAGTCAGTTCGATGGTCATCGAGGCTTTCGAATCTAAATGACAAATCACTAAATCAGGATTTAACACTTCAAATCCGTTGAGATGGATATCACCAGCCTTGAACTCCGTATAGTTGGAGATGGTTAGCTGGGTCTTCTCAGTGTCGTACTCTTCTACCAGTTTCTTGAAACGTACTTGCTTCAAGTTAAGGATGATGTTGGTTACATCCTCGCTGACTCCAGGTACGGTAGCAAACTCATGCTCAACACCTTCAATCTTGATGGTATTGATGGCATAGCCTTCGAGAGAGGAGAGCAGGATGCGACGGAGGGCATTTCCGACAGTGGTACCGAAGCCCGTTTCCAAAGGACGAAGTTCGAATTTTCCGTACTTATCGTCGCTTTCCAACATGATCACTTTGTCAGGTTTTTGAAATGCTAATATCGCCATTAATTCTTTTTATTTAGGATTTTTGGGTAAAGCCTTTTCAGGCTATGAGACAAGTCGGGAAAGACTTGCCAAAAGTTTCCTCCTCTCCTCCCCTCCAAAAAAGAGGGGAAGGGAGAAAGGCTTTTTAGTTCTTAGAGTACAACTCGACAATCAGCTGCTCCTTGATGTTCTCAGGGATGTCAGCACGTTCGGGCATATGCAGAAGCTTGCCACCCTTAACGCTTTCGTCCCATTCGATCCAAGGATACTTGCTGTGGTTGAAGCCTGCCAAAGAGTCAGCAACTACTTCGAGACTCTTAGACTTCTCACGTACAGCAACGATCTGACCAGGTTTTACACTGTAAGAAGCAATGTTCACTACTTGACCATCAACAGTAATATGCTTGTGGTTTACAAGCTGACGAGCTGCTGCGCGAGTAGGAGCGATACCCAGGCGATATACAACATTGTCAAGACGGCATTCGAGATACTGAAGGAGAATCTCACCGGTAATGCCGCTGGTTGCTGCTGCCTTATCAAACATGTTACGGAACTGACGTTCAAGAACACCATAAGTGTACTTAGCTTTCTGCTTCTCAGCAAGCATGACACCGTACTCAGAGCTCTTACGACGGCGACCATTGCCGTGCTGGCCAGGAGGGAAATTACGCTTTGCGAGAACTTTATCAGCACCGAAGATAGCCTCGCCGAAACGACGTGCGATGCGAGACTTAGGACCTGTATATTTTGCCATTGTTTTTAATTTTAGCTTTTAATATAACAATTCAACTTGCTACTGAAATTATACCTTTCTTCTCTTCGGAGGACGGCAGCCATTGTGGGGCAGCGGAGTAACATCGATGATCTCGGTAACTTCAATACCTGCACCATGGATGGCACGGATAGCGGACTCACGACCATTGCCGGGACCCTTAACGTAAGCTTTCACCTTACGAAGACCGAGGTCGAAAGCTACCTTGGCGCAATCCTGTGCTGCCATTTGAGCAGCGTACGGAGTGTTCTTCTTGGAACCACGGAAGCCCATCTTACCAGAACTTGACCAGCTGATAATCTGACCCTCACTGTTCGACAAGGAAACGATAATATTATTGAAAGAGCTGTGAACGTGAAGCTGACCCATTGCGTCAACCTTAACGTTACGCTTCTTAGCTGCAACTGTTTTCTTTGCCATAATCAATTATTATTTAGTAGCCTTTTTCTTGTTTGCAACGGTCTTTTTGCGACCTTTACGAGTACGAGCGTTGTTCTTCGTGCTCTGGCCGCGTACAGGAAGACCTGCACGGTGACGGATACCACGGTAGCAACCGATGTCCATGAGACGCTTAATATTCATCTGAATCTCGCTGCGGAGGTCACCCTCTACTTTGTATTCAGCACCAATAACCTCACGAATCTTTGCTGCTTGGTCATCAGTCCAATCCTTTACTTTAATGTCTCTGTCAATACCGGCTTTATCCAAGATTTTAGCCGCGCTACTACGACCTAATCCGTAGATATAGGTCAGGGCGATTTCGCCTCGCTTGTTCTGAGGCAGATCGACACCAACAATTCTTATTGCCATATACTTGTTTTATTACTTTGCGAAAACTGATTAACCCTGACGTAATTTCATCTTAGGGTTCTTCTTGTTAATCACATACAGACGACCCTTACGACGTACAATCTTGCAATCGGCGGATCGTTTCTTCAAGGATGCTCTTGTTTTCATTATTATTTTGCTTTTTTATTTATATCGGAAAACGATTCTACCTTTTGAAAGGTCGTAGGGACTCATCTCCACTTTTACCTTATCTCCGGGAAGGATCTTGATGTAATGCATACGCATCTTTCCTGAGATGTGGGCAGTTATCTCATGCCCATTCTCCAACTCTACGCGGAACATTGCATTGCTCAATGCTTCAACAATTGTTCCATCTTGTTCTATCGCTAACTGCTTAGACATATTAATGTTTTGTTCTTTCTATTTGTTCAACGTCTTCGAATGATGAGAGGATTTCAGCTTTACCATGGTGAACAGCTATAGTGTGCTCAAAATGTGCAGCATATTTACCATCGCGCGTTTTTACTCCCCAACGGTCGGGCAATAGATATAATGAAGGACCACCTTCTGTTATCATTGGCTCTATGGCGATGCAAAGCCCATTGGAGATTGCTATGCCTGTGCCTGCCGTCCCGTAATTAGGAACCATGGGGGCTTCATGCATTTGCTTTCCTATACCATGACCGGCATATTGTCGGACTACACCGTATCCATATTGCTGGACGTGATGCTGCACTGCATGCCCTATATCCCCTAAACGGTTTCCAACAATGGCTTGTTCAATTCCTTTATAAAGGCTTTCTTTCGTTACTGAAAGTAATTTCTTGATTTCTGCTTTCACTTCACCTACACAAAAAGTGTAACATGAATCTCCACAGAAGCCTTCAAGGAGAACTCCGCAATCCACTGAGACTATATCACCATTCTTCAACGGTTTGTCGTCTGGTATACCATGAACGATTGTGTCGTTAACTGAGGTACAAATGGATGCTGGAAAGGCGGGACCAAAAGGATTATGACATCCCTTAAGAGTTGAGACCGCACCATTGTCGCGAATGAAATGTTCAGCCAGGGTGTCCATCTTGCGGGTAGTTACACCCGGCTGAACAATTTTTGCGATTTCCGCAAGAGTTGCTGCTACAAGCAGATTTGCTTTTCGCAGCGCCTCTATCTCATCTTCCGTTTTCAGACATATCATCCGAATCGGTTTAAATGGAAATTTTCTTAATATGCTGCTACGCCTGAACGATTGCGCGTGTGCCCAGCGTTGAGCAAGCCGTCGTAATGACGAACAAGCATGTAACTCTCAATCTGCTGAAGAGTGTCGATAACAACACCGACAAGGATCAACAGAGAGGTACCACCAAAGAACTGAGCGAAACCTTGCTTAACACCGAAGAGTACAGCAAATGCAGGAAGAACTGCTATCAACGCAATGAAAAGAGAACCTGGGAAGGTAATTCTTGTCATAACTGTGTCGATATAATCTGCCGTAGCTTTACCGGGTTTTACACCAGGGATGAAACCACTGTTGCGCTTCATATCTTCAGCCATCTGCACGGGGTTCATAGTGATAGCCGTGTAGAAATAGGTGAAGAGAACAATCAAGATAACGTAGATGATATTGTAAGGAAGGCTAAATTGATCAGAGAGAAGATGCCCTACTGGATTTGAACCATCCTTAGAGAACGCCATAATCATGGTGGCGGGGATAAACATAATGGCTTGAGCGAAGATAATCGGCATTACGTTGGCAGCGAAAAGCTTCAACGGAATGTACTGACGTGCTCCGCCAAACTGACGGTTACCCTCGATACGCTTTGCATATTGAACCGGAACCTTGCGAGTAGCCTTTACAAGCAGGATTGACAGTGCCATAACGAAGAGCAGTGCAATAAGTTCGAAAAGGAACATTATCAAGCCACCACCTTCTGCCCCAGAGAGAGAAGAAGTGAACTGCTCAACAATAGCACTAGGGAAGCGTGCGATAATACCAATCATAATGATGAGAGAAACACCGTTTCCTACACCTTTATCGGTTATACGCTCACCCAACCATAGGATGAACATGCTGCCTGCAGCAAGGATAATCGTAGACGAGAACATAAACCAGAACGTATCACCAACCATGAATGCACCACTCTGGCCTACTTGTGAACGAAGATTTATCATATAGGTAGGAGCCTGGAACAGAAGAATGGCAATTGTCAGCCAACGAGTGTACTGATTGATTTTTCTGTGTCCGCTCTCACCCTCGCGTTGCATCTTTTGGAAATACGGTACGGCTACAGCCAAAATCTGAATGATAATAGATGCAGAGATGTAGGGCATAATACCAAGGCCAAATACAGAGGCATTAGAGAATGCACCACCTGAGAACATATTCAACAGGGACATCAAACCGTTTTCCGTTTGGCTCTGCAGAGCTGCAAGACGAGTAGGATCAATGCCTGGCAGTACTACAAAAGAGCCAAAACGATAGATGGCAATGAACAGGAGAGTAATGAGGAGTCGCGTGCGCAAATCCTCAATTCTCCAGATGTTCTTTAGAGTCTCGATTATTTTCTTCATAATTAGATCTTAGTTGCGATTCCACCAACTGCCTGAATAGCAGCTTCTGCAGTCTTGGAGAAGGCGTTAGCCTCTACTGCTAACTTAGCCTTGAGTTCGCCATTACCAAGAATCTTCACTAACTGCTTAGAGGAGATGAAACCTGCTGCAATCAGTTCCTCACGACCAATCTTCTCAAAGTTCTTCTGCTCAGCAAGAGCCTGCAGAACACTGAGGTTGATGGCCTTGTATTCAACACGGTTGATATTCTTGAAGCCGAACTTCGGCAAGCGACGCTGCAACGGCATCTGACCACCTTCGAAGCCAATCTTCTTGTGGTAACCAGAACGCGACTTAGCACCCTTGTGACCACGAGTAGAAGTGCCTCCCATGCCAGAGCCGGGACCACGACCTACTCGTTTATCATGATGCGTAGAGCCATTCGCGGGTTTTAAAGTATGTAATTTCATGACTTTCTGTTTGTTTTTACTGTTCAACAATCTCAACCAGGTGGCTTACCTTGCGAATCATACCGCGCATTATGGGGTTGTCCTCAACCTCTACTGTGCGATACAATTTCTTCAGGCCCAGTGCATCAAGTGTACTCTTCTGGTCTTTGGGAGCATGAATTCTGCTCTTAATTTGCTTTACTTTTATTGTTGCCATAGTCGAATTATCCTCTGAATACTTTATCCAATGAAACACCGCGCTGCTTAGCAACCGTACGTGCATCACGCATATTGCTCAAGGCAGCGATTGTTGCCTTCACAAGGTTGTGAGGGTTTGAAGAACCCTTCGACTTTGCCAGAACGTCTTTGATACCTACGCTGTCGAGCACGGCACGCATAGCGCCACCTGCTACAACACCAGTACCTTCAGATGCAGGAAGGATGATAACTTCAGCACCACCATAGTGAGCCGTCATCTCGTGAGGTACCGTACCCTTGAGTACAGGAACCTGAACAAGGTTCTTCTTTGCAGCTTCAACGCCCTTAGCGATGGCAGCAGAAACTTCACCAGCCTTGCCGAGGCCCAGACCGATAACGCCCTTACCATCACCAACTACTACGATAGCAGCAAATGTGAACGTACGACCACCCTTAGTTACCTTCGTTGTACGATTGATAGCAACCAGTCTATCCTTTAATTCTTCGCTATTAACATTTACTCTGTTTGCCATAATCTTTAGAATTTAAGTCCACCTTTGCGGGCACCATCTGCCACCTGTTTTACACGACCGTGATAGAGGTAACCATTACGATCAAAAACAACCGTAGTGATACCTGCTGCGATGGCCTTTGCTGCTACAGCTTCACCTACTTTCTCAGCCTGTTCCTGTTTGGGCATGGCTTCAAAACCGAGAGAAGAAGCGCTAGCAAGCGTCTTCTGAGCTTCATCATCGATGATCTGTGCGTAAATCTGCTTATTGCTGCGGAACACGCTCAGACGGGGACGAGCAGCAGAACCAGAGATCTTATTGCGTACCCGATATTTAATTTTAATGCGACGTTGTTCTTTTCTTGTAGTCATAATCTTATTCTATTAAAATTACTTAGCACCGGCAGCCTTACCACTCTTGCGGCGGATCTGCTCACCGATATACAGAATACCCTTTCCTTTATAAGGTTCAGGCATACGGAAAGAACGAATCTTGGCGCAAACCATGCCGAGCAACTGCTTATCGCAGGACTCAAGGCTAATATACGGGTTCTTGTTTCTTTCGCTCTTAGTCTCAACCTTGATTTCAGCAGGAACTTGGAGGAAGATGCTGTGAGTAAAACCGAGGGAGAATTCAATCAAGTTGCCTTGATTGGATACACGGTAACCAACACCTACGAGCTCCATCTCTTTCTTGTAGCCTTCGCTAACACCAACAACCATATTGTTAACCAAAGAGCGGTAGAGGCCATGAAAAGCCTGCTTCTGCTTTTGGTCTACATCGCTGTTCTCGTTGATAGCGAAAGTGATTTGACCTTCTTCAAGGGAAACTGAGATAGCGGGATTAACCGTCTGAGACAGCTCACCCTTCGGACCCTTAACGGTCACTACATTATCCTTGACGTCAACTGTAACGCCAGCAGGAATGTTAATCGGCAATTTACCTATTCTAGACATGTTAACCTCCTAATTAATATACATAGCAAAGAACTTCGCCGCCAATCTTCTCAACGGATGCTTCCTTGTTTGTCATTACACCTTTGGAAGTGGATACGATTGCGATACCCAATCCGTTGATAACTCTCGGCATTTCGCGGTAGCCAGTATACTTACGCATACCAGGGCGAGAAACTCGCTGCAAGCTCTGAATAGCACTTGCCTTTGTTTCAGGCTCATACTTGAGAGCGATTTTGATTGTTCCCTGAGGACCATCTTCAACGAACTTGTAGTTGAGGATGTAACCTTTCTCGAAGAGAATCTTCGTAATGTCCTTCTTCAGGTTTGATGCGGGCACTTCAACCACACGATGCTTAGCCTGGATGGCGTTGCGCAACCGCGTCAGAAAATCTGCTATTGGATCTGTCATTTGTTTGGTTGTTTAATTAATCGGGACTATCCCGACAATATTAAATAATAAAAAGGAATTTACCAGCTTGCTTTCTTTACGCCAGGAATGAGACCGCTAGAGGCCATCTCGCGAAATTGAATACGAGATAAGCCGAAGAGACGGATATAGCCTTTGGGGCGACCCGTCAGCTTGCAACGGTTGTGCAGGCGGATAGGATTAGCATTGCGGGGGATAGCCTGCAGCTTACGAGCAGCCTCGTAAGCTTCTACAGGATCCTGCGATTTGTTAACAATCTCCTTCAACGCTGCACGCTTCTTTGCGTATTTGGCTACCAGTTTGGCACGTTTTACCTCACGTGCCTTCATTGATTCTTTTGCCATATTTTAATTTAGTTGTTTTTAGCGTTATTAAAGGGAAGACCGAACTCTTTGAGCAGAGCGAAACCTTCTTCATCGGTAGCAGCAGTAGTAACGAACGTGATGTTCATACCTGTCATGCGCTCAATAGTGTCGATATTGATTTCGGGGAAGATAATCTGCTCCTGGATACCGAGCGTATAGTTGCCACGGCCATCGAGCTTACTTGCGATACCCTTGAAGTCGCGGATACGAGGCAGAGCCACGCGAACCAGACGCTCGAGGAATTCGTACATACGCTCACCACGGAGAGTAACCATAACACCGATAGGCATCTTCTTACGAAGCTTGAAGTTTGCAACGTCCTTCTTGGAAACTGTTGCAACAGCCTTCTGACCAGTGATTGTTGACAATTCGTTCAAAGCTACGTCAATGACTTTTTTGTCGGCAGTTGCCAAACCAAGACCCTCGTTGATGACGATTTTAGTCAGACGGGGAATCTGCATCGTTGACTTATAGTTAAACTTGTTCATCAGAGCCGGTGCAATGCGCTCTGCATATTCTTTTTTAAGACTTGCTGTATTGCTCATTACTTGATCTCCTCTCCTGATTTTTTAGCGAAGCGAACCAACTTACCAGCCTCATTCAGGCGGCGGCCGATACGAGTCGGAGTCTTTCCGTCTTTCGGGTCAACCACGTTGAGGTTCGAAATATGAATTGGGGCTTCCATCTTAACGATGCCACCCTGCGGATTTTTGGCACTCGGTTTCTGGCTTTTAGAAACCATATTGAGACCTTCCACGATAGCACGCTGCTTGTCAATGAGTACGCGGACAACCTTGCCCGTCTTACCCTTTTCTGTGCCAGCGTTTACGTAAACGGTATCGCCTTTTTTAATATGTAACTTAGTCATTACTGTTTCAGTTTACTTTGAATTAAAGAACTTCAGGTGCCAAAGAAACGACTTTCATGTTCGTTGCACGGAGTTCACGAGCAACAGGACCGAAGATACGACTACCGCGGATTTCGCCAGCATTATTCAGAAGAACGCAAGCGTTGTCATCGAAACGGATGTATGAACCATCGGGACGACGAATTTCCTTCTTAGTGCGTACAATCAAAGCCTTGGAAACAGCACCTTTTTTCAGGTCACTTGAAGGGATGATGTTGTGAACAGCCACAACAATAACATCACCTACAGAAGCATAGCGACGGCGAGTACCGCCCAGTACACGGATGCAGACAGCCTCACGAGCACCGCTATTGTCGGCTATGTTCAATTTACTTTCAACTTGGATCATAATTACTTAGCTCTTTCTACGATTTTAACAACTCTCCAACGCTTTGACTTGCTCAGAGGGCGAGTTTCCATGATCAGGACAATATCGCCTACATTGCAATCGTTCTCCTCGCTATGAGCATAGAACTTCTTCGTTTTAGAGATAAACTTACCATAAATCGGGTGTTTCTCCTTAAACTTTGCTGCAACAACAATTGTCTTGTCCATCTTGTTGCTGACAACAACACCCTGTCTTGTCTTTCTTAAATTTCTAGCTTCCATTCTGGACTATTATTTATTGTTGAGTTCGTTTTCGCGCAACACCGTTTTGATCTTGGCAATCGTACGACGAGCCTCTTTAATCTGCGCGGGATTTTCCAGAGGAGAAACGCTGTGATTGAGCAGCATCTGGTTGTATTTTTCAACCTCTGCGTCAAGGCGCTCCTGGAGCTCATTGGCTGCAATTTTACGGATTTCTGCTATTTTCATAATCAAGCGTTTTTATCGTAATCGTGTCTTACAACAAATTTAGTAGTAACGGGAAGCTTCTGTGCTGCAAGGCGAAGAGCTTCTTTAGCTACTTCGAAGGGAACACCTTCGATTTCGAAGATAATGCGACCTGGTGTGATGGGGAAAACGTATCCAACGGGATCACCTTTACCCTTACCCATACGTACGTCAGCAGGCTTCTTAGTGATAGGTTTGTCAGGGAAGATACGAATCCAGCTCTGACCTTCACGCTGCATGTAACGCGTCATAGCGATACGAGCAGCTTCGATTTGGCGACCGGTGAGCCAGTGTGTATCGAGGCTCTTGATGCCGAAGCTACCAAATGCCAGCTGGTTACCACGCTGTGCATTACCTTTGCAACGGCCTTTTTGCGGTCTTCTGTATTTTGTTCTTTTCGGTTGTAACATAATACTCTAAACAAATTAACGGTTGTTGTTTCTGTTGCCACGGAAACGACGACGATCGCGACGATCGCCACCTTCGCGACGGCCGGTCTCCTTCTCAGGAGTAAAGTTTGGCTGGAGGTCACGTTTGCCATAAACGATGCCACGGCAAATCCAAACCTTGATACCAATCAGACCAACCTTCGTAAGAGCTGCTGTCTGGCAGTAGTCGATGTCAGCGCGGAGGGTATGCAACGGAGTGCGACCTTCCTTGAACATTTCCTTACGTGCCATTTCTGCGCCATTCAGACGGCCAGAAACTTGTACCTTAATACCTTCGGCGCCCATGCGCATAGCATTAGCAACGGCCATTTTGATAGCGCGACGATATGCTACTTTACCTTCAATCTGGCGAGCGATGCTTTGGCCAACGATGTTTGCATCGAGATCCGGCTTGCGCACTTCGAAGATGTTAATCTGTACGTCCTTATCAGTGATTTTCTTAAGTTCTTCCTTGAGCTTGTCAACTTCCTGACCACCCTTACCAATGATGATGCCCGGACGAGCGGTGCATACAGTAATCGTAATGAGTTTTGGGGTACGCTCGATCACGATGCGTGAAACGCTGGCTTTAGCAAGACGTGCATCGAGATACTTACGGAGTTTGCTATCTTCGAGAATACGATCGCCGAAGTTAGAACCGCCGAACCAGTTAGAATCCCAACCACGAACAATTCCAAGTCGGTTACTTATCGGATTTACTTTTTGTCCCATACTTCTTTTCGATTAATCATTAGTTTTAGTTCCTACGTGAAGAGTCACGTGGTTTGAACGTTTGCGAATTCTGTAACCGCGACCTTGAGGTGCAGGGCGCATACGCTTCAGCGTTACGCCTTCGTCAACAAAAATCTTGGTGATAAACAATTCGCCATCCTCAGCCTTGCGGTCATTCTTCTGCTCCCAGTTAGCGATAGCACTGCGAAGAAGTTTTTCAACATCCATGCTTGCTGCTTTCTTAGAGAAGCGGAGAGTTGCCAATGCGCGGTTTACTTCCATGCCGCGAACCATATCAACGACATAGCGCATTTTGCGGGGAGAGGAGGGAACATTTCGCAATGAAGCGAAATATTGGGTCTTCAGGGCTTCTTTTCTAGCGTTAGCCGCTAATCTTTTTCTTGCTCCCATTTATCTATTTACTTTTTATTACTGGATTGAAAGCCTATCGTTTGTTACCAGCGTGACCACCAAACTTACGTGTCGGTGCAAATTCACCGAACTTGTGGCCTACCATGTTCTCGGTAACATAGACGGGGATGAATTTATTGCCGTTATGAACTGCTACAGTGTGACCGACGAAGTCGGGAGAAATCACTGATGCGCGAGCCCATGTTTTAACAACGCTCTTCTTGCCACTTTCGTTCATGGCAAGAATCTTTTTCTCGAGAGAAACTGCGATGTACGGACCTTTTTTAAGTGAACGACTCATACTTTAATCTTTAGGTTACTTTTTACGTCTTTCGATAATGTACTTGTTCGATTGCTTCTTCGGAGCTCTTGTCTTCAAGCCCTTAGCATACAAACCTGTACGTGAACGCGGGTGTCCACCACTCTGGCGACCTTCACCACCACCCATCGGGTGATCAACAGGGTTCATAACAACACCACGGTTGTGAGGACGACGACCCAACCAGCGTGAACGACCTGCCTTACCGGAGGATTCAAGAGCGTGATCAGAGTTGCCGACGCTACCAATCGTAGCCTTGCAAGCACCTAAAATTCTACGAGTTTCACCGCTAGGCAACTTGATAACACAATAGTCACCTTCGCGTGATGTTAGCTGTGCGAAGTTACCTGCACTACGAACGAGCAATGCGCCCTGACCGGGACGGAGCTCAATGTTGTGAACAACGGTACCTACGGGAATATTCTTCAAAGGAAGAGCATTACCAACTTCGGGAGCTGCTTCAGCGCCAGACATAAGCTGGTCGCCTACTTTCAATCCATTAGGAGCGATAATGTAACGCTTTTCACCGTCTGCGTAGAACAGAAGAGCGATACGAGCTGAACGGTTCGGATCGTACTCGATTGTTTTAACGACTGCGGGTACACCATCTTTCTCACGTTGGAAGTCGATAAAGCGATATTTTCTTTTGTGACCACCGCCGAGGTAACGCATAGTTTCCTTACCGACGTTATTGCGACCACCGCTTACACGCTTACCGTAAACGAGAGATTTTTCTGGTACGGATGCAGTAATTTCTTCGAACGTACCAATAACTTTGTGTCTCTGGCCCGGTGTAGTGGGCTTAAATTTACGTACTGCCATCAGTTATTTAGATATTGCTGTAAAAATCGATAGTTTCGCCCTCTTTCAGGGTTACGATTGCCTTCTTAAAGGCATTGCTACGACCACGTACAAGACCAGCACGAGTATAACGTGACTTGTTCTTACCAGCATAAATCATAGTGTTTACTGCTGTTACGTGAACATTGTAGCGAGCTTCAATCTCCGACTTAATCTGGACCTTGTTTGCTTCGGGCTTTACAATAAAACCGAACTTATTTTCCTTCTCTGTCAGAGCCGTCATCTTCTCAGTGACGATAGGTTTGATAATGAATGCCATATCTTACTTCGTAGCTTACTTGGTTAAGACAGCCTCAATACCTTTCAGAGCATTCTCCGTTACAACCATTACGCTAGCATCCAAAACACGATAAGTGTTGAGTTCAGCAGCGTTGGCAACGCGAACATTCTGCAAGTTGCGAGCTGACAAATATACATTTTTGTTTGATTCTGGCAAAACTACGAGCACCTTCTTATCGGCAACGTTGAGATTTTTAGTAAACTCAACACAGCTCTTCGTCTTGGGAGCTTCCAGAGTGAAGTCTTCAACAACAACAATTGCATTCTCCTGTGCCTTGTAGCTAAGAGCGCTACGACGAGCAAGAGCTTTCACCTTCTTGTTGAGCTTGAAGCTATAGTTGCGGGGCTTCGGACCGAACACGCGAGCACCACCAACGAGCACCGGTGAGTTGATATCACCACGGCGTGCACCGCCACCGCCTTTCTGACGACCGAGCTTCTTAGTAGAACCGCTCAGTTCGCTTCTCTCTTTAGACTTTGCCGTACCCTGGCGCTGAGCAGCCATGTAGTGTTTCACGTCGAGGTAGATGGCGTGGTCATTCGGCTCTATGCCGAAAACAGAATCGTTCAGAGTAACTTTTCTGCCGGTATCTTCACCTTTGATATTAAATACGCTAACTTCCATTACTTTTCAACAATTACGATTGAACCTTTACATCCTGCAACTGAACCCTTGATCAAGAGTAAGTTGTGCTCAGGGATAACTTTTAAAACTTTCAAGTTTTGAGTAGTGACGCGCTTTCCGCCCATCTGGCCACCCATGCGCATACCCTTGAAAACCTTTGCGGGGTAAGAGCAAGCACCGATAGCACCCGGCTTACGCAAACGGTCATCCTGACCATGAGTCACCTGACCAACACCACCGAAACCGTGACGTTTAACAACGCCCTGGAAGCCACGACCCTTAGAAGTTCCTGCTACGTCAACGAAATCTTCGTCTGCAAATACATCAGAAACACTGAGGGTGTCGCCCAAATTCAGTTCCTTGTCAAAACCTGTGAACTCAGCCAAGTGGCGCTTGGGAGTGGTACCAGCCTTCTTGAAGTGACCGAGAAGAGGAGCAGAAGTATTCTTTTCTTTTGCCTCCTGGAAACCTACCTGAACGGCAGCGTAACCATCTTTCTCAACGTTCTTCACCTGAGTTACCACGCAAGGACCTACTTCGATAACAGTGCACGGCACGTTTTTGCCGTCGGCACTGAAAACGGATGTCATTCCGATTTTCTTTCCTAATAATCCTGGCATTTCAGTTTGATTAATTTATGTAAATAAAAATATTAAAATCTATTTGTGCGTAGCCCAAATCCCATCGCGACTGAGAAGTGGGGCGCATGTTGCTCTCGCAACTATCGGACTTAACGCCCTTATAATAAAGCAGGTATCCAACGTTTCCTACTTTTCGCGGGTGCAAAATTACAAAACTTATTTTATATCACAAAGAATTTCCCGCAAATATTTTTATTCATACTTTTTAGCGCCCGTTTTCACATCTTCATATTGCAGTTTTCCTTTATTTACAATACTTTCCCAACTATATAAGGTTCACCCCCGAATTGCGTGGGTATTTTTCTGTACTCATAAACACCAGTACAATTTTGGGATGAACCCCTTATTTTTCTCTTTGCAAGCGTTGAGGGAGTAAAGATATGCGTGAGCAGAAGTGGATGCTGTGCGATACAGCTGAGGGTAGTGGATAGAAATTGTTGCTTCTATTATCACTCCTACCAGTAAAAACTTGATTTTTGTTGTCACGTTGTCACCGCAGAGTAAATGCGCTGATAAACAGTAGGTTGCAGGCGTGACAACGAATTATTTGTTGTCACGCATTGTCACGTTGTTGTCACGCGCTCAATCCATAGATTTTCAGTCAGTTATACTCAAAGTGTGACGACGTGACAGCGTGACAACAAAAAAACAAACTCGGGAGAGGAGTGTGTTTTCTCTTAGTTGCGGCCTTATTTGTCGCGCTCACAAATACAATAAGGGCGTCGGCTGACGCAATAAGGCTGTGAGCTGACAGGCTTATTGTATTCGCAAACACAATAAGGATATTTGACCCTTAAGCCGGGTATTTACGACTCGCTGCACCACTTTGCTACTCCTCCGCTAAGAAACATTTGGAAAAAGCGCAATAGAGATTCCTCATTTAAGAGAGCAGAAGAAGAAGCTACGCAACACAAATCCAATTGTGGAGATTGAGATAAAGCTAGAGAGTAAATCTAAAAAATGAGGGAGCACTTATATAGTGCTCCCTCAATCAGTTATAAATCTTGAACTCACAACAATCATGATGCCCATAAAAGGCCTTCACGACTATTGAAGAGAGAAATTGCGATTATCACTCTTCCCAAAGAGATTTCTTGTCGCCCCAAATGTGCAAACCTCCATCTTCTTCAGTAGGATCTTGCTTTCTGGTATCAATCTCTTCTCCGGGATTATAACCCCCACCTACACCAGGACTGGCAACAAGCATCAAACTTTCAGCAGCCCAGGTGATGGGACTTGCTTTAGGAGCTACATAATATTTCTTTTCCATTGTATAGAGTCTTCTGTATTTTTATTTGACAATAACTTTTGCACCATTGAGGATGTAAAGACCTGCCTGCTGCGGCTTATTGATGCGCTGACCTTGCAGGTTGTAGTAAGTGCCAGTACCACGGTTTGTATTTTCTACCTCAACACTCTCAATACCAGTTGTTGTATCGTCAAAATCGAAGAAGACACGTGCACCAGCAGGAAGAGCGCTAAATTTCATATACGCCTTGTGGATGGGGAACTTAGCAATATTGTTCTCGGCCTTACAGAAAATACCCTTCTGTACCAAGTAGACAGGATCGGCAGAAGTAACCCACAAGAGGAGTCACAGGATTCACCGTTACACCTGTCATAACATTGTCCACAACTGTGTAAGTTTGGTTATCTTGTTCACCAATCGTGTAATAGAAGTCAGCATCTGTAGCTTCCTTATCAATTACTTTAAGAAGCACGCCAGTCTTGGCTGGTACGTAAGAATAAGAATTAGCATAACCACCCTTCTTGTCAACACTCGTCATCTGAACATGCTTATCAGTTGTGCCATAGTCACCAATGCCATTCAAAATCTTAGTACTAGCAACAAAAGCTGCGATTGCAGAATGATGTTTCTGGTTGTAGTAATCGCTAAAATCCACATCGAACTCACGAGCGAAAGTACCATATTTCTTACTGATCTTTACGTCCTTGATTTTGAACTCAAGCTGTGAAGTGAAATCAAAAGGACTCGTTTCTTCAGTATCGGTCTCTTTCTTATAAACCGTCTTAGCCCATACTCTCTTATAGGTGGGAAGAGCTGTTTTCTTCACGTAGATAGTAGTTGTCTTAGCAAACTCGTTGTAGTTCTTGCTCGTATCATCGAGGTCAAAACGAGTGGTACTCAACATTTCCTCAGTCGGGTTACTTTCAATAAAGAAAACACTTTGAATGGTACTCTTATCATGAGCTTTATCGGTCATGAAAGCCTTAGCACCAACGTACGTAACATCTTTCGTTACAACAACTTCCTTCACCTTGTCACTAACACCATCAAAAGCATAGTCACCAACTAAGCTCACCACATAGTTCTTACTCTTATGAGTTACTTTTGCTGGGAAAACAAACGTTTCATCTTCACGCTTTGTTTTGAGCATATCCACAGCCATATCTGATACAGCGATGTATTCTTCAGTACCATTCTCAAAAGAAGGGCTGATGGACTTGAACTTTTGGTAGAAAGTATCACCAGTGTAATCGCTAAGTTTCTCCTTACGCACATGGATGTCAATATTCTGCATCAAATTAGGAGCTTCTACGCCATCATCAAAAGACCTTTCACTTTTCTTTTGGTTGATATTGGCAGAATTAATTTTATTATCGCAGAGGAAAGTGATTGTATTGAGATTCGAACAAAGGCCGAAAGAACGCTTACCAATAGATTCTACCAAGTTAGGAATAACCACATTCTTCAACTCTTTGCAGTCGAAGAAAGCATAGTCGCCAATCTTCTTAATAGAAGGAGGCAGTAGTGTAAAGCGAACATTAGCTTTACCTGGAGGGAAGATTATCAATGTTTCTTTATTCTTAGACAAGAGGTAACCATCAACACTGGAATAGACAGAGTGTTTCCGGCTTACGTTGAGCGCTATAAGCTTAGAGCAACCTTTGAATGCCTCAGGACTAATATCTGTAGTTTTCTCTGAGATGTCGACAACTGTTAGAGCCGTACACTTGTTAAATGCTTCACGGTCGATTTTCGTTACGTTCTTAGGGACGGAAAATTTCGTCAAACCGCAATCTGCAAAAGCACCCTGACCAATAACTTCAATATCGGCATCAGAAGGAAATTCCGCTGTTTTCATACCCGAACAGCCTCTGAAAGCATTGGTTTCAATTTCTTTTACTGTCTTGGGGAATGTAAAAGACTCAAGATTTTTCAAGTAAGCAAAAGCATTTTTTTCAATTTTTTCAAGCTGACAAGTTCCTTGAAATTTGAAATGTTTCAAATTTTTGTTAGAAGAAAAAGAGTTAGAACGGAGCGTTTTCAGTTTGGAACCATCCGGAACATTAATTGTCTCTAATTTGCCACAATCAGCAAAAGGAATATCAAGCGATGTCACTTGTGAAGGCAATGTTACCTCTTTTAATTCCGAACACGCTCTAAAAACAGCTTTACCAAGATGCTTAATATTTGAAGGTTCCTCAAATGTCACTTTTTCAAGCTTTGGCAGCTGACGAAAAGCCTCATCTTTAATAGAGTCCAATCCTGCAGGAAAGGTCATTTTCTTAAGATTCTGTACAGACCAAAAAGCCAGGGCCTCAATCACTTTCGTTGTTGGAAGAATATTGTAGGTATCTCCAGATTTTCCTGCTGGATAGAGATAGAGAACATCTCTTTTTGTCTTAGAATAAACCACACCTTCCACAGCTTCAAAGTCTGTATTATCAGTAGGAACTATATACTGAGCAAGTTTTGAACAAGAACCAATACAACCAGGCTCCATACCCGTCTTTGTAGTAGGATTATATTTCTTTAGATCCTTAGGAAGGGTGACTTCAGTGAGTTTGTAAGCAGCTAGAAGCGAAGATTTGGCCATAGTGGTAACCTGATTCAAATCTATTTTTTCCATATCCTTGGGATAAGCAATAGAGAAGGTTGCAAGAGAGGTTATACCATTAGGTACTGTATAATTAACTTCATGCTTAGCGCGAGGATAGAACATAAGTACATCATCTTTGCAAAGTACCCCATCTATAGTTTTAAATGTCCCCCCTTCGGGTATTTCAAACTTCTCAAGCGTTTCAATTGGAGCAATAGAAGGATAACCAACAGAAATGTATTTCAGATTAAGCGGAAGATTTATTTTTTTTAAATCCGCAATCTTACTAAAACACGATTTTGTAATACTATCTACGGAGGACTTAACTGTATAAGCCCCATTATTAAGAGATATAGATGAAGGGACAGCACGCAGCGTCTTTCCACTCTTTGAGTAGAGGGCACCATCGCTGTCTGCCATAAAATAAGGATTATCAGAAGCCACCTTGTACTTTGGTACCTTCGCTAACTGAGTGTTTGCATTTTCTTCGATGTATTGTACATTCTTTGGAATGGTGATAGACTCCAACTTCGCATCCTTAAAAACCCCCACATCTAAGTGAGTAACAGTTTCAGGCAACTTAACCGAAGTGATGTTTTTACAATGATAAGGATTAACAAAAGATACGCGAGTAACAGTAAAAGTAGTACCTTTATTATCTTTAACCGTTCCAGGTATCTCCAATAAGCCAACAATTGTTTCATCAGGACCCAAAAATGCAAGCTTGCGCAGAGTTGACGACGTCACTTTATAAGTCATGTGATTGAACGTAACAATCTGCCCATCAGTATAGGCATAAAGCTCAGTTGGTATTACCGACAAGAGCAACATCAACAAAAGGAGTTTGATTTTTTTCATTTCATTATTTTTTATATGAATGTATTCATTTATACATCAAAATTATTTTATACAGAAAGATGTTTTTAGGAAAAAATTATGCACCCTATATCTCTATATACATTGTTCTAAGTTTTACATTGAATCACATGATCCAAAAAACTGCTTTTATATAAATTGGTGCAAAGATATGCACATATACAGAAATACACAAGTTTTTTATACATTTTATTTAAAACGTGCAATAAAAACACAGAAATACTTCATCCTATGATCTGTCAGAAAAAAACGCTATAAAGCTCAAGAAACTCCGATGATAAGAAGAAAGAGAAATATAAAAAAGCTCCTCTTTCTCACAAAGAGAAAAAGGAGCTATACTGTGTTGAATAGTGAATCT
The DNA here is from genome assembly GCF_014195585.1 of Alloprevotella rava. Taxonomy (GTDB): domain Bacteria; phylum Bacteroidota; class Bacteroidia; order Bacteroidales; family Bacteroidaceae; genus Alloprevotella; species Alloprevotella rava. The sequence goes on from NZ_JACICA010000011.1 coordinate 32,425, forward strand.
AACGACTACACTTTGATTTCAACTTCAACACCACACGGAAGTTCGAGCTTCATCAAAGCATCTACCGTTTTGGGAGTTGCGCTGTAAATATCAATAAGACGCTTGTAAGTAGAAACCTGGAACTGTTCACGAGATTTCTTGTTTACGAACGTACTGCGGTTTACAGTGATGATACGCTTGCGCGTGGGGAGAGGAATCGGGCCACTTACGATAGCACCGGTTGCCTTTACGTTCTTAACGATCTTCTCTGCTGATTTCTCAACGAGAGTGTGGTCGTAGCTTTTCAGCTTGATACGAATTTTTTGACTCATTGTTTTATTTGTTTTGAATAATCTGCCAAAGACATGCAGGCTAAGAGTCATTCGTTAGCCTGCCGTCTGGGCAGTAGTGATTTTTTACTTGATAAGGTCTACGCGGCCGTTAATTTCTTCAAGTACCGTGCGAGCGATAGAAGAAGAAAGAGGTGCGTGGTGGTGGTACGTCATAGAAGAAGTAGCACGACCTGAAGTAATAGTACGCAAAGCTGTTACGTAACCGAACATTTCTGCGAGAGGCACCTTAGCCTTTACTACACGAGCACCGCTGCGGCTGCTCTCCATACCTTCAACCTGACCACGACGCTTGTTCAAGTCGCCGATAACGTCACCCATGTTCTCTTCTGGAGTTACAACTTCGAGAGCCATGATTGGTTCCATCAGAACAGGACCTGCTTGAGAGCAAGAGTTCTTGTAAGCCTGGAGGGCTGCAACTTCGAATGACAACTGGTCAGAGTCAACGGGATGGAAAGAACCATCGAGCAACTCAACCTTGAGACTATCCAGAGGGAAGCCACCGAGCACACCGGCTTTCATTGCACTTTCAAAACCCTTCTGTACGCTAGGAATGAATTCCTTAGGAATGTTACCACCAGTAACCTTGTTGACAAACTGGAGTCCGCCTTCCGTGAAGTCTTCATCCACTGGACCAACGTTAACGATGATATCTGCGAACTTACCGCGACCACCACTCTGCTTCTTATAAACTTCGCGGAGGTTAACAGTCTTCGTGATAGCTTCCTTGTAGTTAACCTGAGGCTTACCTTGGTTACATTCTACCTTGAACTCACGCTTCAGACGGTCGATAATGATATCGAGGTGGAGCTCACCCATACCAGAGATAATGGTCTGACCGCTCTGCTCGTCAGTACGAACGGTGAAAGTAGGATCTTCTTCAGCGAGCTTCTGCAAACCGAGAGAGAGCTTATCCATATCCTTCTGAGTCTTAGGCTCAACAGCGATACCGATAACGGGATCGGGGAAGTCCATAGATTCGAGAACGATAGGGTGTGCTTCGTCGCAAAGAGTATCACCTGTATGAATATCCTTGAAGCCTACACCTGCACCAATATCACCAGCGTCGATGCTCTCCATAGGAATTTCCTTATTGGAGTTCATCTGGAAGAGGCGGCTGATGCGCTCCTTCTTGCCTGAACGGCTATTGTAGATATAAGAACCTGCAACAATCTTACCAGAATAAACGCGGAAGAATACGAGACGGCCCATGTATGGATCAGTAGCAATCTTAAACGCGAGAGCTGAAGTAGGTTCGTCTTCGCTAGGCTTACGATCTTCCTCTTCGCCTGTTTCAGGATTAGTACCAACAATGTTGACTGCATCCACAGGGCTGGGAAGGAATGCACAAACGTAGTCGAGCAAAGGCTGTACACCCTTATTCTTGTAAGAAGAACCGAGGAGCATAGGAGTAATCTCCATAGCTACAGTACCCTTGCGAAGAGCTGCGATAATTTCTTCTTCTGTGATAGTAGCAGGATCGTCGAAGTACTTCGTCATGAGATCCTCGTCGAAATTAGAAGCCTCTTCGAGCATCTTATCACGCCACTCTTGAGCTTCGTCAACGAGTTCTGCGGGAATTTCTTCTACATCGTAGTCTGCACCCATTGCCTCATCGTGCCAAAGGATAGCCTTCATCTTGATGAGGTCGACAACGCCCTTGAAGTTTTCTTCTGCACCGATAGGAATCTGAACAGGAACAGGGTTTGCACCGAGAAGGTCCTTCATCTGGCGTACAGTCTCAAAGAAGTCTGCACCAGAACGGTCCATCTTGTTCACGTAACCGATACGGGGAACGTTGTATTTGTCTGCCTGGCGCCAAACAGTTTCAGACTGAGGCTGAACACCATCGGCAGCAGAGTAAGTAGCTACAGCACCATCAAGAACACGGAGAGAACGCTCAACCTCAGCAGTGAAGTCAACGTGTCCCGGAGTGTCAATCAGGTTGATCTTATAAGAATTATTATTCCAGTTCCAAGAGCAAGTTGTAGCAGCGGAAGTAATAGTGATACCGCGCTCCTGCTCCTGAGCCATCCAGTCCATCGTTGCTGCACCATCGTGAACCTCACCGATCTTGTGAGTCTTACCAGTGTAGAAGAGGATACGTTCGGATGTAGTCGTTTTACCAGCATCAATGTGAGCCATGATACCGATATTACGCGTCAAATGAAGATCTTGTTTTGCCATTGTTATTTTATGCTACTTTCTGTTTAGAATCTGAAGTGAGCGAATGCACGGTTAGCCTCAGCCATGCGGTGCATATCTTCCTTACGCTTGAATGCGCCACCCTGCTCGTTGAATGCGTCCATAATTTCGGCAGCGAGCTTGTCGGCCATAGTCTTACCACCACGCTTACGAGCGAAAGCAATCATATTCTTCATAGAGACGCTCTCTTTGCGGTCGGGACGAATTTCTGTAGGCACCTGGAAAGTAGCACCACCAATACGGCGGCTCTTCACCTCTACCTGCGGAGTGATCTTATCGAGGGCAGCCTTCCAAATCTCCAGCGGAGACTTTTCATTGTCCTTCATTTTCTCACCTACGAGATTCAAAGCATTGTAGAAAATCTCATAAGAGATATTCTTCTTACCATCGTACATCAGGTGATTCACAAACTTGGAAACCTTCTGGTCTCCGAAAACGGGATCCGGAAGGATCAGTCGTTTTTTTGGTTTAGCTTTTCTCATTTTTCTTATTGGTTTTAATGGGCTGCATCTTTGTTCTTCAACTCGCCGTTGCGATGTTTACTCAACCTTTCTGCAAACCAAATTTTATTTCTAATTACTTCTTAGCTGCTTTGGGACGCTTAGCACCGTACTTAGAACGACGCTGCGTACGATTAGCAACACCGGCAGTATCCAATGTACCACGAACGATGTGATAACGAACACCAGGAAGGTCTTTTACACGACCACCACGAACAAGCACAATGCTGTGTTCCTGCAGGTTGTGGCCTTCTCCGGGGATGTAAGAGTTGACTTCCTTAGAGTTCGTCAAACGAACACGAGCCACCTTACGCATTGCTGAATTAGGCTTCTTCGGCGTTGTGGTATAAACACGAACGCACACGCCTCTACGCTGCGGGCAAGAATCAAGAGCAGGTGACTTTGAATTAGCCGTCTCTGCTGTTCTACCCTTTCTTACTAATTGTTGAATAGTAGGCATTTTGTTGATTTTTAATTGTTTATATATTTGTTTTATTTTTTTCTTACTCGAGATGTAGGCATACAATATGCCTTAGCGGCTGCAAAATTATGAAAAACAATCTGAACGAACAAGATTTCAACAACTTATATTTAGCATCTTTTTCTCTTTCGTCTATTCAGCGGAAACTTCTTCCGAGCGTTGCATTCTTTATTTTATCAAAATAGGCTACGATAATTCTTGATTTCACACACTCTCATAGAACAACGATACTACCATACTCTCTCCCATTTTTATGATTCATCCTCGAATTGCATTGGTGTTATCCTTGAGTCCCACTAACCTCAACCCTCCCGCAAATATCCTTAGTGCGTTTGAAAATACAATAAGGCTGTCAGCTGACATCCTTATTGCGTCAGCTCGCACCCTTATTGTATTTGTGAGCGCGACAAATAAGGCCGCAACTAAGAGAAAACACACACCTCTCCCGAGTTTGTTTTTTTGTTGTCACGCTGTCACGTCGTCACACTTTGAGTATAACTAACTGAAAATCTATGGATTGAGCGCGTGACAACAACGTGACAACGCGTGACAACAAATAATTCGTTATCACACCCGCAACCTATTGTTTATCAGCGTATTTACTCCGCGGTGACAACGTGACAACAAAAATCAAGTTTTTACTGGTAGGAGTGATAATAGAAGCAACAATTTCTATCCATCGTCCTCAGCTGTATCGCACAGCATCCACTTCTGCTCACGCATATCTTTACTCCCTCAACGCTTGCAATGAGAAAAATAAGGTTCATCCCAAAATTGTACTGGTGTTTATGAGTACAGAAAAGTACCCACGCAATTCGGGGATGAACCATTTTTATTAGATGTACTTCGAAACATAGAATTAAACAACTCGCACAAAAGGGGATGAACCATGATTCTTAAGATTTTCGCGCATTTTATGAGAGCGCAGAACAAGTTGTCCTACAAAAATGTATATTTGCAACCATAACATCTAACGCATTTCATAGACACAGTCATGAAGAACTTTCATCCGTATTTCGGAATGGCCTTAACAGGTTTTGCACTAAGCCTTCCCTTGCAAGCTCGGCAACGCCCGAACATTGTTTTCTTTCTTGTAGACGATATGGGATGGCAAGAAACATCTGTTCCATTTTGGGACCGTTCCACTCCGCTCAATAATCGCTACCATACACCAAATATGGAACGACTTGCCAATATGGGCGTGAAATTCACTCAAGCTTATGCATGCGCTATTTCCTCCCCATCGCGTTGTTCGCTCCTATCGGGAATGAACGCAGCCCGCCATCGTGTGACAAACTGGACGATTCATTTCAATCGGACCACGGACTCTCCCAGCGACTCTGTGGATTTGCCCGAATGGAACTGTAATGGCATTCAACCAGAAAAGGCACAGAGCAATGCTAATTTCGGGCGGGCCACTTTTATCACTCCCCTACCACAACTGCTACACGACCACGGATATTATACCATACTTTGCGGCAAAGCCCACTTTGGTGCGCAGCAAACGCCTGGAGAAAATCCATTAGAAATGGGATTTGACATAAACATTGCGGGAGCTGCTAATGGAGGTCCTGGCAGCTACTTGGCTGCGGAAAATTATGGACATGGAGATTTTCATGTGGGTGGTTTAGAAAAATACTATGAAAAAGGAACGTTCCTCACTGAGGCTTTAACGCTGGAGGCGATAGAACATCTGAAAAAGCCTATTGCAGAAAAGAAACCATTCTTTCTCTATATGTCGCATTACGCTATCCACATCCCCTACCAACCTGACACACGCTTCACAAGCAACTACCAAGATCGTGACGGACAGGGCGTTTATGACGAGCAACTAAAAGCGCGCCTCAATAAAAGCGAAATCAACCACGCTGCGCTAGTGGAGGGAATGGACAAGAGTTTGGGCGACTTGATGAATTTTCTCGAACAACACCCCAAGACTGCTCAAAACACGATCATTATTTTCATGTCTGACAATGGCGGGCAAGGCGTAGCCGTCAGACAAGGAAGAGAAGACTATGATCAGAATTGGCCTGCGCGGGCAGGTAAAGGCTCAGCTTACCTTGGCGGAATAAAAGAGCCTATGATTGTTTATTGGCCCAAAGTGACAAAAGCGGGAACGGTTAATGACAATCGCGTTATGATAGAGGATTTCTTTCCGTCGCTTCTGGAGATGGCAGGTGTAAAAAGTTATAAGACGCTGCAAAATGTGGATGGAATCAGCTTTGTAGACTTATTAAAACAACCGAACAAACGGCGCGAACGCACATTTATTTGGCATTTCCCTAACATTTGGACAACAGGCGTTTCACGCGAAGAGGGATACGGAGCTTACTCGGCGATTATGAAAGGCGATTATCACCTTGTTTATTTCTGGGAAACACGTGAAAAGCGTTTGTTTAATATCAAGGAAGACATTGGCGAACGAAATGATATTTCAACTGCTCAGCCCATCTTGACACAACAACTTGCGCAGGAACTTTCCGATTCTCTACGTACCTACAACGCGCAACGGCCTACATGGAAACGGAACAAACAACAAGTGCCGTGGCCTGACGAACCATAGAAAACGCTATTGGGGCGAAGTGAATCACTTCGCCCCAATAGTATCATTCATTTTTAGTACTAAACTAATTCTGCGATGAGCTGGTCGCGATCTCCAGGCAAGAGGTCGATGACAGGAACTTCAGGCATAGTATAGCAACCAGGTTGCTGACGCATGGTTGCACGAGCAGCACAAACAAGGATCTGAGCGGTGAGTGCGGGATTATTGATGTGCATCTTAAATTCGAAAAGCTGATTTTGAGTTGTTCCACTAACGCCTTTTCGCGTAAGATTCACACCATGTCCCATATCAATAACATCATTCACACAAGAAACTTGCTGAACGTGCGTTTCATCATGCACAAAATAAGGATCGTTCTTAATTGCCGTTTCCACCTCTTTAAAATCAGTCCCTTCTTCCAATTCGATATAAACCATACGACGATGAATACTTGTACCAAGAGGAATCGTCATAGAAAGCGCAGCTTTCACACCTTTAATCGCTTTCACAGCCACAGTGTGCCCCATACTCATACCTGGACCGAAGTTTGTATATGTCAAGCCCTTTGGAGCAACGGCTTGCAACATTGTGCGGACAATTGAATCTGTACCGGGATCCCAACCAGCAGAGATGATGCTTACAGCATTATTTGCTAAAGCAGAAGTAGAAAGTTCTGAACGAAGCCTCAGTATCTCTGTATGAATATCGAAACTATCAACGGTATTGATACCCAAAGCCAAAATAAGTTTGGCAGTTTCTTCGACCTTACGTGAGGGAGTAGCAAGAATCGCCACATCTACCTGACCAAGTTCTGCTATATTCTTCACTACCTTGTAAGGAGCAAGTTCTTGCGGTTGTTCTTCTTCAGGATTACGACGAACAATACCCACAATTTCAAAATCGGGTGCAGCCTCAAGAGCCTGCAATGTATAGTGGCCGATATTACCATAGCCAACTATTGCTACCTTTATTTTTTTCATTGTTATATATAATCTATTCGTCCGCGAAATTACTGATTCCTCCAATCTGCGACAATGCTTTTAATATAAATTATACCTTTTTGAAGTATAGATAAAAAGAATAGCTCAATTGTTTCCCTCTTCAGCTATTTCTATTTATCAAAAGATCAACTTAGTAAAAAAACGAAAAGAGCTGGAAGAAACTTCCAGCTCTCATATAAAAAGTCATGTAAGTCTAAATCTTACTTCTCGATGATAGTGCTGATAGCAACACGATTCCACTCAGGTTCAGAGAACATATTACCGATACCCTGACCTTCAGCGTTCAGACGATTAGCAGCAATCTTGTACTTATTAACGAGCATAGTCTTAACAGCGTTAGCACGAGCAACAGCAAGACGCTTATTCAAATCCAGAGGACCTTCAGGAGAAGCATATCCCTTGATAGATGCAGTAGCTTCAGGATGGTTCTTGAGGTAAATTGCTACACGCTCTACATTTGGCATCTGAGAAGCATCAATAATACTCTTACCTTGACGGAATGTTACAGCAGATTCCATCAAACGCTTAGTGTCTTCCTTCACCTTAACAACTGGTTTCTGGTTGCGGCAGTCGTTGAGCTGGTTCTGGAGATCAGCGATCTGACGGTTAGCAGCGTCGAGCTGAGCGTCCTTATCAGCGAGCTGACCACGGAGATCGTTGATACGTGCATTCAGACCATCGATTTCAGCCTGGTCGCGTGGAGTAACAATAGTGAAGTGGTGAGCACCATTAGAGCTCTTGAAGTGGTAAGTAAGACCTGCCATAATTTCAACGTTGCTATGGTGCATATTAAAACGAGCTCCATTATAAGGATCATTACCACGATAAGAGAAATAGTCAAGATCCCAAACGATAGCGGGCTTAACAGCAATAGTCCAAGCCTTCTTCTCGCCGAGATTAAACAACAGATTCAAACCAGCCTTTGCAATAAAATCATTACGGCCAGTACCATCTGTCTTCTCGTACTTGTTAACCCAAGAGTTATTAATATAGTTAGCGTTCTTGTTGAAATAGTAGCGCCAGCCACCACCAAATACACCTTCAAGTTCAAAAGTACGTGGAGTACCCGTGTAACCACCGAAGAAGTTCATGAAGTTCAACTTTGCCAAAAGTACCAAGTCGTTGTAGTCAACAACCGTTTTAGAGTCTGTCCAGTTAAAAGCTGCGCGATCCTGAACTGCGATACCGAAAGCAGGAGCGATCTGCTTCGTCAATTCAACACCTGCAATAGCACGCATACCACCAAAGAAAGCACCTTGCTTCCAAGCCTTATTAGAGCCGCTTACTTGATGAAGAGCAGTAGTAGCTGTATTAACACCACCTTCTACACCAAAAGACCAATTATCGAAGAACTTATTGCCTTCGTAGCCCTGTGCGTTTGCACCAAGTACCATTGCACTTGCTGCAATCAATGTAAATAATTTACGCATAGTTAAATAAAAAATTAGTGACTTTATATTTCTATATTATTAGTATCTTAAGTTGTCCATCGTTCCAATGAGTTCTTTTAAGTGCCTAAAATAGACGTCGCAAAATTCCATATAAATTTTGATATATGCAAACCTTTCAGCAAAAAACTATATCTTTTCGTTGAATATTCAATAAAATTAGTTTTTTTACTTGGCTCTTCGACATTTATAGGCTACTTTTGTCGTATAGGAATAGCAAAAACAGACAAATCTTTAATAATAAACACTTTGACTAAAATGGAAGATAAAAACAATCCCCAAGATGGTCAGCTTCAGATTGAACTGACTCCAGAAGTTGCAATGGGCAACTATGCAAACCTCGCAATTCTGTCGCACTCTCATGCTGAGTTCATTGCTGACTTTGTTCGTGTACTCCCGGGTATGCCCAAGGCTCCAGTAGTAGCTCGCATCATGTTAGCTCCTGAAAATGCTAAGCGTTTGCTGGCTGCTTTGCAAGATAATGTTCAGAAATATGAGGCTCAGTTTGGCTCTATCGAACTTCCCGAGTTAGCTCAAGCTGGTAGCAAGACGGCAAATCCCTTCGGTGTTCCCCAAGGCAATGCTTAAAACTGGCCATCCATAAATTTAAGCGGGCAATCTGAAGAGATTGTCCGCTTTTTATTTGTCTCAAAATTAGATATAGGAAACCTATAGCTTTGATACTGTCCTCTAAAACTACATTTAGTATAGAAGAATCAATGCAACAAAAAAGTGTCGCTCTAGTTTTAAAAGCGACACTTTTTATATAGCAAGAAGTAAGTTTATGCTTCTGCAGCTTCGGCTTCTTCTTTTTGCATGCGTCTATAATCGTCCATATCGCCTACAACGAGGTGAGTAAACTCACGCATACCTGTACCTGCAGGAATGAGGTGACCGCAGATAACGTTCTCCTTCATACCGTCGAGCTGGTCGGTCTTGCCACTGATGGCTGCTTCGTTGAGCACCTTAGTTGTTTCCTGGAAGGAAGCGGCAGACATGAAGCTCTTAGTCTGCAATGCTGCGCGCGTGATACCTTGAAGAACCTGAGTGGACGTTGCAGCAACAGCATCACGAGTCTTAACAAGCTTGAGGTCGCGGCGTTTCAACTGAGAGTTCTCATCGCGGAGCTTACGAGCCGTTACAATCATACCCTTCTTCATTGTTTCACTATCGCCAGAGTCAACAACAACTTTCTTACCCCAAATGCGATCGTTCTCGTCTGCGAAATCGAGTTTGTCGATCATCTGGAGTTCGAGGAAGCGAGTATCACCTGGATCATTGATCTGTACCTTGCGCATCATCTGACGAACGATAACCTCAAAGTGCTTATCATTGATCTTCACACCCTGAAGACGGTAAACGTCTTGCACTTGATTCACAATATATTCTTGTACTGCCGTTGGACCCATGATTGAGAGGATGTCAGACGGAGTGATAGAACCATCAGAGAGGGCTTCACCTGCACGAACATAGTCGTTTTCCTGCACCAGAATCTGCTTTGACAGAGGAACGAGGTACTTTTTGATTTCGCCAAGCTTAGAAGTCACAATGACTTCGCGATTACCACGCTTCAGTGAACCCATTGTTACCTCACCGTCAATTTCACTAACAACAGCGGGATTGCTCGGGTTGCGAGCTTCGAAGAGCTCAGTAACACGGGGAAGACCACCAGTGATATCACCAGCCTTACCAACAGCACGTGGAATCTTCACGAGAATTTCACCCGCTGTGAGAGTTTCGCCATTCTCAACAACGATGTGACCATTGATGGGGAAGTTGTAGCTATGGAGGATTTCACCCTTTTCGTTGAGAATGTCAACTGTTGGGATCTTATTTTTCTCTTTGGACTCTATCACGATGCGTTCTCGCAAACCTGTAGCTTCATCTTGTTCTACACGATAAGTTACACCTTCAATGATATCATTGAAACGAAGCTTACCAGAGAACTCTGTTACGATTACAGCATTGAAAGGGTCCCACTTAGCAATCACAGTTCCCTTTTCAACATGATCTTTGTCCTTGATGTAGAGTTGAGCTCCATAAGGTACATTCTGGGTAGAGAGCACGATGCCCGTATTTTCATCAACAAAGCGAACTTCGGCCAAACGACCCACAACAACTTTACCCGCACTTCCGTCTTCATTGGTAATTTCAACCGTACGAAGTTCTTCAAATTCTACGCGACAATCTTGCTTAGCAATAATGGTTGCTTTTGCAGCATCATTAGAAGCAATACCACCTGCGTGGAACGTACGAAGAGTAAGCTGTGTACCAGGCTCACCGATAGACTGTGCTGCAATCACACCAACAGGTTCACCCATCTGCACTAAGCGATGAGTAGCCAAGTTGCGACCATAACACTTCTGGCAAACACCGTGCTTGCTCTCACAAGTGAGAACTGAACGAATTTCAACACTTTCTATTGGACTTGCTTCAATTTCGTCAGCAACAGATTCTGTGATTTCTTCACCTGCTGCAATGATGAGCTTACCCGTTGTAGGATGAATAATATCGTGAACACTGACACGGCCGAGAATACGCTCACCCAAAGAAGAGATGGTTTCATCGCCATCCTTCAAAGCTGTACATACGAGACCACGGAGTGTGCCACAGTCAAGTTCGTTAATAATTACGTCGTGGCTAACATCCACCAAACGGCGAGTCAGATAACCAGCATCCGCAGTCTTCAAAGCGGTATCGGCCAAACCCTTACGAGCACCGTGAGTAGAGATAAAGTACTCCAACACACTCATACCTTCCTTGAAGTTAGAAAGAATCGGGTTCTCAATAATTTGCGCGCCTTCGGCACCGGCTTTCTGCGGCTTAGCCATCAAACCACGCATACCTGCCAACTGAGCAATCTGATCTGCAGAACCACGAGCACCAGAATCCAACATCATGAACACAGCATTGAAACCTTGGTCGGCTTCTGTCATCTGCTTCATCAACGTCTTCTTCAAGTCCGTATTAACGTGAGTCCACGTATCAATCACTTGATTGTAACGCTCCTTGTCGGTAATGAAACCCATGTTATAGTTGGATGTAATCTGATCGATTTCATCATTACCGCGCTGTACGATATCTTTCTTCTCAACTGGGATGATAATATCATCAAGGTTGAACGAAAGACCACCTTCGTATGACTTACGATAGCCCAGATTCTTAATGCCATCAAGGAATTCGCAAGCACGAGCCATATTCACAGTCTTAATTACACGTGCAATAATATCGCGTAAAGACTTCTTTGAAATGATACCATTGAAGAAACCAACCTCTTGAGGTATTATTTCATTAACAATGACACGACCTACAGAAGTTTCAACCATGTGACGGAGCGGGAAACCTTTCTCGTCAACATCGTCAACGATAACTTTCACTGGAGCATGAACATCTACCTTACCTTCATTGTAAGCAATGATAGCTTCTTCTGCACCATAGAAAGTAAGGCCTTCTCCCTTGGCTCCCTTACGCAGTTTTGTGATATAATACAAACCGAGAACCATATCCTGTGAGGGTACTGTAATAGGAGCACCGTTGGCAGGATTCAAAATATTATGGCTCTGAAGCATCAATACTTCTGCCTCCATAATAGCTTCGTTGCTCAAGGGGAGGTGAACAGCCATCTGGTCACCGTCGAAGTCGGCATTGAAAGCCGTACATGCTAACGGGTGGAGCTGAATTGCTTTACCTTCAATGAGCTTCGGTTGGAAGGCCTGGATACCTAAACGGTGAAGGGTCGGTGCACGGTTAAGGAGCACAGGGTGACCTTTCATCACGTATTCAAGGATGTCCCAAATCACGGGATCGCGACGGTCTACAATCTTCTTTGCACTTTTTACCGTTTTAACAATACCGCGCTCAATGAGCTTACGAATGATAAACGGCTTATAGAGTTCTGCTGCCATCAATTTTGGCAGACCGCATTCGCCCATCTTCAACTCAGGACCAACAACGATTACAGAACGTGCAGAGTAGTCAACACGCTTACCAAGTAGGTTCTGACGGAAACGACCTTGCTTACCCTTAAGAGCATCTGAGAGAGATTTCAACGGACGGTTACTGTCGCTCTTAACGGCACTACTCTTGCGAGAGTTGTCAAAAAGACTATCAACAGCTTCCTGCAGCATACGTTTCTCATTACGAAGAATCACTTCAGGGGCTTTGATTTCGATGAGTCGTTTCAAACGATTGTTACGAATCAAGACACGACGATAGAGGTCGTTCAAATCGGACGTTGCAAAACGACCACCATCAAGAGGAACGAGTGGGCGGAGATCGGGCGGTGTAACAGGCAGAATCTTCATAATCATCCATTCGGGACGATTAGTTTCTTTGCTTGCGCGGAAAGATTCAACAACCTGAAGACGCTTCAATGCCTCATTCTTACGCTGCTGTGAAGAGTCGCTATTCGCACGGTCACGAAGCTCATAACTCATTTGGTCAAGGTCAAGACGGCTCAAAAGGTCATAAATAGCCTCTGCACCCATCTTAGCAATGAACTTATTGGGATCTGTATCTTCAAGATACTGATTTTCTTTCGGGAGTTTGCGAAGGAGTTCGAGGTATTCAGATTCCTCAAGCAACTGCATATACTCTACATCATCTACCAAGACACCTGGCTGAATCACGATATAGCGCTCGTAATAGATAACGGAGTCGAGCTTCTTCGTGGGCATACCAAGGAGGTAGCCCATCTTATTGGGAAGTGAACGGAAATACCAAATATGAGCCACGGGGACTACAAGCGCAATGTGGCCTGCGCGCTCACGACGTACCTTTTTCTCTGTTACCTCAACACCGCAGCGGTCACAAACGATGCCTTTATAGCGAATGCGCTTGTACTTACCACAATGGCACTCATAGTCCTTTGTCGGACCAAAAATGCGCTCGCAGAAGAGGCCATCGCGCTCTGGTTTATAAGTGCGATAGTTGATGGTTTCAGGTTTCAGAACCTCACCATAGGAGTTTGCCAGAATTTCTTCTGGAGATGCCAAACCAATGGTAATCTTCGTGAAGTTACTCTTTATCTTATTGTCTCTTTTAAAAGCCATGATATTCTATATATATAATTGTGTAAAGAGTTTTTGGGATTAGTCGAGCTTGATGCTGAGACCCAAACCGCGAAGCTCGTGGAGCAGAACATTGAGAGATTCAGGAATACCTGGAGTAGGCATCTGTTCACCTTTAACGATTGCTTCATAAGCCTTGGCACGACCTGTTACATCATCGGACTTAATAGTGAGAACTTCTTGCAACACATGAGAAGCACCAAAAGCTTCAAGTGCCCAAACCTCCATCTCACCAAAACGCTGACCACCAAATTGTGCTTTACCACCAAGGGGTTGCTGAGTAATGAGAGAGTACGGACCGATAGAGCGTGCGTGCATCTTATCTTCAACCATGTGACCGAGTTTCAGCATATAGGTCATACCTACAGTTGCCTTCTGGTCGAAAGCCTCTCCTGTTGCACCATCATAAAGCTGCATGGAGCAATAGCGCGGTAAGCCGGCCTTATCTGTCCATTCGCAAAGGTCTTCGAGATGTGCACCATCAAAGATAGGCGTAGCAAACTTAACACCGAGGCGATAACCTGCAGCACCGAGCACAGCTTCAAAAATCTGACCGAGGTTCATACGCGAAGGTACGCCCAGCGGGTTCAAGACAATATCAACAGGACGGCCATCGGGCAAGAAAGGCATATCTTCTTGGCGTACGACCTTGGAAACAATACCCTTGTTACCATGTCGACCTGCCATCTTATCACCCACACCAATCTTACGCTTCTTAGCAATATAAACCTTTGCCATCTGAATGATACCAGAGGGAAGCTCATCACCTATTGTAATAGAGAACTTCTTTCGCTTAAGCTCTGCATCTTTTTGGTTATATTTATGGAGATAATTCAGAATAAGACGACCAATAAGATTGTTTATACGATTATCCGTAGTCCAGTTATTAAGCTGCAATGAGGTAAAGTCAAGGGTTTCTAAAACAGATTTTGTCAATTTAGCCCCCTTTGCAATTACTTCTGTACCAATTGTATCCTTTACACCAAGAATCTTCTGATTTTCCACTAAAGCAAGAAGTTTAGTTATCATAAGATTCTTTAGTTCTTCAGTTTCCTGTTGGAACTTATCATCAAGTTTCTGAAGCGTAATCTTATCTGCGGCCTTAGAAGCACGTGTTTTGATTGCCTTACTAAAGAGTTTGCGATCAATAACAACGCCCGTTAAAGAAGGATTCGCCTTCAAAGAAGCATCTTTAACATCGCCTGCCTTATCACCAAAGATTGCACGGAGCAATTTTTCTTCCGGAGTAGGATCGCTTTCGCCCTTCGGCGTAATCTTACCAATCATTATGTCACCAGGTACAACGCGAGCACCGACACGGATAATACCGTTCTCGTCAAGGTCTTTCGTTGCATCTTCACTAACATTTGGAATATCGTTAGTCAACTCTTCCATTCCTCGCTTCGTCTCACGGACTTCGAGAGAGAATTCATCAACATGAATAGAAGTAAGAATATCTTCGCGAACCATGCGCTCGTTGAGTACAATAGCGTCCTCGTAGTTGTATCCCTTCCAAGGCATATATGCAACGAGGAGGTTACGACCTAGAGCCAACTCACCATTTTCCGTAGCATAACCTTCTGTTAGGATTTCACCTTTTGTTACGCGCTGGCCAACAGTACAGGTTGGACGAAGGTCAAAGACCATATTTTGGTTCGTGCGACGGAACTTTGGAATACGGTATTCCTTTACTGCTGAATCAAAGCTAACAAAATCGTCATCTTCTGAACGATCGTACTTGATACGGATAGTAGTTGCATCCACAAACTCGACAACGCCATCACCCTCTGCAGAAATCATGGTGCGAGAATCAACACAAACTTGACGTTCGATACCTGTACCTACAATAGGAGCTTCGGAATGAATCAAAGGAACTGCCTGACGCATCATGTTTGAACCCATCAATGCACGGTGAGCATCATCGTGCTCAAGGAAAGGTATCAAAGAAGCAGCAATAGAAGCAATCTGCTGCGGTGCAACGTCCATCAAGTCAACTTGTGCAGGCGGAACAACAGGATAATCTGCATCCTGACGACACTTTACCTTCGAACGAATAAAAGTACCATCTGGGTTCAGCGGAGCATTACCCTGGCCAATAATCTTATCTTCCTCTTCCTCTGCACTGAGGTAGACAACGTTGTTGTTATTCAAATCGACAATTGAATCTTTCACTTGACGATACGGAGTCTCAATAAACCCGAGATCGTCAATCTTTGCATAAACACAAAGAGAAGAAATTAAACCGATGTTTGGACCTTCAGGAGACTCAATCGGGCAAAGACGGCCATAGTGAGTATAGTGTACGTCTCGAACCTCAAAACCAGCACGCTCACGAGAAAGACCACCAGGACCAAGAGCAGAAAGACGTCGCTTATGAGTAACCTCTGCAAGCGGGTTTGTTTGGTCCATAAATTGAGAAAGAGCGTTTGTTCCGAAGAAGGAATTGATAACGGAAGAAATTGTCTTAGCGTTAATCAAATCCATCGGAGTAAACACCTCATTGTCGCGAACATTCATACGCTCGCGAATGGTACGACTCATACGAGCCAGACCTATATTGAATTGGTTTGCCAATTGTTCACCAACCGTGCGAACACGACGATTACTTAAGTGGTCAATATCATCAACAGTAGCCTTAGAGTTTATAAGCTCAACAAGGTACTTGATAATTTCTATAATGTCTTCACGAGTCAAGACGCGAGTATCATTATCTGTCGTCAAACCAAGTTTCTTATTCATACGATAGCGACCAACCTCTCCAAGGTCATAACGCTTATCAGAAAAGAAAAGGTTATTGATAACTTCACGCGCACTTGCATCATCCGCAGGATCAGCATTACGCAACTGACGATAGATATAAGTAACAGCCTCTGACTCGGAATTACATGGATCCTTCTGAAGAGTGTTGAAGATAATACTGTAATCCGTTGAAGAAGTATCAGCATGGTGTACTTCAATAGTCTGTGCACCAGAATCTATGATCTTTTCGATATCTTCTGCTTCAATAACGCTCTCACGCTCGAGAATGATTTCACTACGATCAATAGAAACAACTTCACCTGTATCTTCATCAACAAAGTCTTCTACCCACGTTTTCATAACACGTGCAGCCAACTTGCGACCAACGGCCTTCTTCAAATTGGTTTTATTGACCTTGATCTCATCAGAAAGATTAAAAATCTTAAGAATGTCTTTATCACTTTCAAAACCGATAGCACGAAGAAGAGTTGTTACGGGCAGCTTTTTCTTACGATCGATGTAAGCATACATCACGCTGTTAATATCCGTAGCAAACTCAATCCAAGAACCCTTGAAAGGAATGATACGCGCACTATAAAGTTGAGTACCATTGGCGTGCACACTTGAACCAAAGAATACACCCGGAGAACGGTGCAACTGAGACACAACAACACGCTCAGCACCATTGATAACAAAGGTACCATTTTCCGTCATATAAGGAATGGGGCCCAAGAAAACATCTTGAACAACCGTATCGAAATCCTCATGATCTGGATCCGTGCAGTACAATTTAAGTTTTGCTTTCAGAGGCACACTATACGTAAGACCTCTTTCGAGGCATTCCTCTATCGTGTAACGTGGAGCATCGATATAATAGTCGAGGAATTCAAGCACAAAGTTATTGCGAGTATCTGCGATAGGGAAATTCTCAGCAAAAACTTTGTACAGACCATCGTTTTTACGCTTTTCTGCCGGAGTGTCGAGTTGGAGGAAATCCCGATAGGATTTCAGCTGCACGTCGAGGAAATCCGGATAAGGCATCGGATTTTGCACTGACGCGAAGTTTACGCGACCATCAATAATTTTGGACATTCTATTGAATTTGTTGATTGGACTTTACCTTGACGAAAGAGTCAAAGTAGTTTATAGACACAAAAAGGTTAAGAACCCTCTACCAGAGGATCCTTAACCGAATGCTTATCAGAAATTGACTTAGGCGATTTCTACAACAGCACCTTCAGTTTCGAGAGCCTTCTTCAGTGCTTCTGCTTCTTCCTTAGCAACGCCTTCTTTCAGCTTGCTAGGAACACCGTCTACGAGGTCCTTAGCTTCCTTCAGACCGAGGCCGCACTGTTCTTTTACAGCCTTAACAACCTTCAGCTTACCAGCACCTGCATCTTTCAGGATAACGTCGAAAGCAGTTTTTTCTTCTGCTGCTGCAGCACCACCTGCTGCAGGACCAGCAGCAACTGCAACAGCTGCAGCTGCGGGTTCGATGCCATACTCATCCTTGAGGACCTGTGCCAACTCGTTAACTTCTTTTACTGTCAAATTTACCAATTCTTCAGCAATAGCTTTGATATCTGCCATTTTCTTTAATGTATTTATTTGTTTTTAAAATCTATGTTATATAGCGGGTCTCAATCGCTTACTCAGGGCGCTCGCCCAAAGTTTTAAGCACACCGTGAATAGTCTGTGAACCAGACTGAAGAGCTGAGATAACGTTCTTCGCTGGAGATTGCAGCAAAGCCACAACTTCTGCGATAACTTCGTTCTTGCTCTTAATTGCAACGAGTGCGTCGAGGTTTTCAGCACCTACGTAGATTTCTTCTTCTGCGTAAGCAGCTTTCAGAGCGGGAATACCTGTTGCTTTACCTTCTTCTTTGATAAGCTTTGCAGGAACATTAGCTGTGTTACAGAAGAACACGGCTGTTGTACCCTTCAAAGTATCATAAAGAGGAGTAAAGTCAGTTTCAGATTGTTCAAGTGCCTTGTGAAGAAGGTTATTCTTAACAACAACCATCTTAACTTCTGACTTGAAGCACTTTCTTCTCAATGCACTGGTAGTTTCAGCATTTAAACCTGTAACATCTACCAGATAAAAGTGAGCATATTCTTTGAGTTTCTCACCGAGTTTCTCGATGATGATAGCTTTATCTTCCTTTCTCATGATTCTTATTCCTATTAAGCTTCGTCAACAGATTTGGGATCTACTTTTACACCCTGACTCATAGTTGAGGAAAGATAAATACTCTTAATATACGTACCCTTTGCAGCAGAAGGCTTCAACTTGATAATAGTATCGATGAATTCCTTTGCATTTCCGAAAATTTGTTCGGGAGTGAAAGAAACCTTACCGATAGAGGCGTGTACGATACCTGCCTTATCAACCTTAAAGTCAATCTTACCCTGTTTTACATCACGGACAGCTTTTTCAACGTCCATGGTAACAGTACCACTCTTAGGGTTAGGCATCAAGCCACGCGGACCGAGTACACGACCCAGCGCACCAATCTTACCCATGATGGCAGGCATAGTGATGATAACATCAATATCAGTCCAACCACCCTTAATTTTCTCGATATATTCGTCGAGACCTACATAGTCAGCACCGGCAGCCTTAGCAGCTTCTTCCTTGTCAGGAGTGCAGAGGCAGAGCACGCGGACAGTCTTACCCGTACCATTCGGAAGAGAAACCACGCCACGAACCATCTGGTTTGCCTTGCGAGGATCTACACCGAGGCGTACGTCGATATCCAATGAAGCATCAAACTTCGTTGTAGTAATTTCCTTAACGAGTTGTGCGGCTTCTTTCAGCGTGTAAGCTTTCCCTGCTTCAACTTTACCAGCGACGGCTTTCTGATTTTTTGTCAGTTTACTCATTCTTGTTTTAAAATTGAAGTTTATTTATTTTCGGGGAATTCACCTGAAACCGTGATACCCATGCTACGAGCCGTGCCGGCGATCAAACGCATTGCGGCCTCTATAGTGAAGCAGTTCAAGTCTGCCATCTTGTCTTCAGCGATTGCCTTAACCTGTTCCCAAGTAACGCTTCCCACTTTTTGACGATTGGGCTGTGCAGAACCACTCTTCTTCTTTGCTGCTTCAAGCAATTGCACTGCTGCAGGAGGAGTCTTGATGATGAAGGAGAAAGTCTTATCTGCGTAATACGTAATTACAACAGGAAGAACCTTTCCAGCCTTATCCTGCGTTCTGGCATTGAACTGCTTGCAGAAATCCATAATATTAATACCCTTAGAACCTAAAGCAGGACCTACGGGAGGAGCAGGATTTGCAGCGCCGCCTTTAATCTGTAATTTGATTAATCCAGCAACTTCTTTAGCCATTGTTATTTTTATTATTTAATTTATAAAGGAATCTGAGATTACGTAACATTAACCCAATTCCTTCTCAACTTGCATAAAACCAAGGTCGAGACCTGTACTGCGGCCGAAAACCTTTACGGTAACCGTCACTTTCTTCTTCTCTTCGTCTACCTTTTCGATAGCGCCAGTAAAGCCAGCGAACGGACCTTCCGTAACCTTTACCACTTCGCCAACGATATAAGGAATTTCCATGTCTTTGACATCGTCCTCAATCTCGTCAACCTTTCCAAGGATTCGGTTTACCTCTGCTTCACGTAACGGTTCCGGGTTTTTCATATCCGGAAGAAAACCTAATACATTAGGCGTACTACGCAAAATATGTGCAATCTCACCTACCAGTCTAGCTTCCACCAAAACATAGCCAGGAAGATAGCTTCTTTCTTTTACAACTCGTTTGTTCCCGCGCATCTGTACGACTTTCTCAGTGGGAATGAGAACCTGAGCGACATTTCCATTGAGGCTACCGTTTTTTATTTCGGCGTCAATGTACTCTTTCACCTTAGTCTCTTTGCCACTGATTGCGCGAAGGACATACCAAGCCATTGAAACTGATGCTTCAGCCATTTTACTTGAAGGAATTAAAATTTAGACAGAATAGATAAGCTCCATAATAGTACGGAAAACCCAATCCATGCCAGCCACTAAGAGCGCAAGTACAAGGGAAGCAACCAGTACAATAATTGCACTATGCGTCAATTCCTGGCGGGTTGGCCACGTGGTCTTATGAGCTAGTTCGTCGTAAGAATTCTTGCAATATGTAACTATGTTATTTAACATGAGTTCTTATAATTAGCACGGGAAGAGAGGCTCGAACTCCCGACACCTGGTTTTGGAGACCAGTGCTCTACCAACTGAGCTATTCCCGTAGAAAACAGGCTCTTCAATTAAGAAGAGGCCTGTTTATATAATTTTCGATTAATCGTCGAGAATTGCAGTAATCTGACCAGAACCTACCGTACGGCCACCTTCACGGATTGCAAAACGAAGACCTTCGTTGATAGCAACGGCATAGATAAGTTCTACAGAGATCTCTACGTTATCACCCGGCATTACCATTTCGATGCCTTCAGGGAGATGGATCTCACCTGTACAGTCCATAGTACGGAGATAGAACTGAGGACGATACTTATTACCGAATGAAGTGTGACGACCACCTTCCTTCTCAGTAAGAACATAGATAGAAGCCTTAAACTTCTTGTGAGGTTTGATAACACCCGGATGGGTAACTACCATACCACGCTTGATTTCTTCCTTGTCGATACCGCGGAGCAACAAACCAACGTTGTCACCAGCCTCACCAGTAGGAAGAGTCTTACGGAACATCTCAACACCAGTTACAACAGACTTCTTGTCTTCGCCAAGACCGAGCAACTGAACTTCGTCACCCACCTTAACGATACCAGTCTCGATACGACCAGTTGCAACAGTACCACGACCAGTGATAGAGAACACGTCCTCAACAGGCATCAAGAAAGGCTTATCAGTATCACGAACAGGATCCAAAATCCATTCGTCAACTGCATCCATCAACTTCTTAACGCTGTCTACCCACTTCTCAACGCCGTTCAAAGCACCGAGGGCAGAACCACGAATGATAGGAGTATCCTCTTCGTAGCCATATTCCTGAAGAAGCTCTTGCATATCCATTTCTACGAGTTCGAGCATCTCCTCATCCTCAACCATATCGCACTTGTTCAGGAACACAACCAAACGAGGAACGTTCACCTGACGAGCGAGCAGGATGTGCTCACGAGTCTGAGGCATAGGACCATCAGTTGCAGCAACTACGATGATTGCACCGTCCATCTGAGCAGCACCAGTTACCATGTTCTTCACATAGTCGGCGTGACCCGGACAGTCAACGTGAGCGTAGTGACGCTTTGCAGTTTCATACTCGATGTGAGAGGTATTAATAGTAATACCACGCTCCTTCTCTTCAGGAGCATTGTCAATCTGATCAAAAGACTTAACATCTTCGCCACCGAAGCCTTCATCATGAAGAACCTTAGAAATAGCAGCAGTCAGAGTGGTCTTACCGTGATCGACGTGACCAATAGTACCGATATTAACATGCGGCTTGGTACGCTCAAATACTTCTTTAGCCATAGCTTTATTTAATTTATATGAATGAATATCTTATTCCGAATCCTCGTTTTTTAGAGGAGGTAGAGCTGTTAACGAGACTTGAACTCGTGACCTCTTCCTTACCAAGGAAGTGCTCTACCACTGAGCTATAACAGCAAACACGAGCGGAAAACGGGGCTCAAACCCGCGACCCCCAGCTTGGAAGGCTAGTGCTCTATCAACTGAGCTATTTCCGCAAAACGAGCGGAAAACGGGGCTCAAACCCGCGACCCCCAGCTTGGAAGGCTAGTGCTCTATCAACTGAGCTATTTCCGCAAGTAGCTTAATAAGCTTAGGTGGGCAAAGATGGATTCGAACCACCGAAGGCGTAAGCCAGCAGATTTACAGTCTGCCCCATTTGGCCACTCTGGTATTTGCCCATGTTTCTGAGATTGGAAAACTTTGCAGTCGTCAGGACCTTTCCCGAAACGGCTGCAAAGTTAGTGATTAAATTTTATCCGCAAAACATTTTCAAAGAATTTTTCATACGGACAACTTTTTATTTATCTCGCAAGACTTCACTTACCCGATTTCTTTTCCTTTTGTTTTTCCAATTGGCGTTTGAGGATATCTACACAAAGATCTACGCCTTCTTCAAATGTATCGCAAGTTTTCTCTGCGTGTAGTTCTGCACCAGGAACAAAGAGGTGGAAAGCTGTTTCCTTATTGTTCGCTGCTTCAGGTTTTACAACATTAAGTGTTACTTCTACTTTGGTGATATTCTCTTCGAGTTTTTCGAGTTTTGCAACTTTCTTCTCGATGAAGTCTTGAAGCTTGTCAGTAGCATTGAAATGGATAGCTTTAACTTTGATTTCCATAAAAACCTCCTTTTTTTAATGGTTAAGCCCGAGGATGGGCATTTTCATATTCTTTTTTGAGTTCGGCAAACGTTGTGTGCGTATAAATTTCTGTTGTTGCTAAACTCTCGTGTCCGAGAAGCTCCTTAACGGCTTCTAAGTCGGCCCCATTATTAAGCATAACAGTAGCAAATGTATGACGCAACACATGCGGACTCTTTTTTTTCTGTAACGTAACCTTCGACAGATGCCTTCCCACGATGCAGCGTACCTGCGCCGTACTGAGACGCTGTCCTTTATTGTCAACAAAGAGTGGACCATCGTTCTGCCCCGTCAGTGACAGCAATTCTTCTTCGTAGAGTTTCATGTCATAAAGCAACTCCTCACCAAAAGGAATGATACGCTGCTTATTTCTCTTTCCCGTCACCTTTAGTTGACTTTGCGAGAAATCAACAGCCGATCGATCTAACCCAACTAATTCACTGACACGAATACCAGTGGAATAAAACGTGAGCAGAATCAGATGATCGCGACGCCCCTCAAAATCTTGAGTAAAATTCACCTCATCGAGCAGACGGTCCATTTCGCTCTGCTTCAGAAAAGTAGGAAGTTGTTTCCCCACTTTCGGATTACTAACGAGATGTGAAGGATCTTTTTCAACGACCTTAGTCAGCAACAGGAAGCGATAGAAAGAACGGACGGCACTTAAATGTTGTTTCATAGAACGCTCTGAAAGCCCATTTTCCAAACGCTCCACCACCCAGTTTCGAATAACATCGGAATCCAGAGTTTCCCACTCTAGATCTGTATCGACATTCCGAAAAAAGTTCTCAAACTTCTCCAATGCGTTGCGATAGGCTTCTATCGTCCGTAGCGAGTACCCTTTATCAGCGGCTAAATAGTCCAAAAACTTTTCTACAAGTGACATTTCGCGTTGTATATCTTTCTATCTGCGAATATAAAGATATTATTCTATTATCACAAAATTTTTGTGCTGAAAAAATAATCTGGATAGACAAAGGGGAGAAATCACAACCAAGGAGCACAATAGCTGCTTTCAGATTCTTCGGCAAATGATAAAAAAGAAGATGAAAGAATATGATTCCCTTTTTGTAATCGCTCGATATAACTCTGACGGATAGAAACATTCTCCAAATCCTCTCTTCGAGCTTTGCTCATACTTAAAAAGTTTTCTTCCATTTCAAGCCCCAGATAACGCCGACCAAGAAGATTTGCTGCTATTCCCGTAGTTGCACTACCACTAAAAGGATCAAGAATCCAAGCATTGGGTTTTGTGCTAGCTTGAATCAACCTAGACAGTACGGCTATCGGTTTTTGCGTAGGATGCTTCCCGCAGGATTTTTCCCATTTCCCTATTGCTGGTATTTGCCACACATCGGTCATTTGCTTACCAGCGTTCAATGCTTTCATCAAATCATAGTTATAAAAATGAGGCGTTTTTGAGTTTTTGCGAGCCCAAATAATAAACTCTGTACTATGCGTAAAATATCGACAAGAAATATTTGGTGGAGGGTTTGTCTTGGCCCATGTTATTACATTCAATATCTTGAACCCTAGTTTCAAAAGCTGTTGCTGAACACTAAAAATATTATGATGTGTACCAGAAATCCAAATGGTGGCATTATCACGCATATGTTCACGGCAAGCCGTAAGCCAACGCAAATTAAAAGCATCCATTTCCTCGGGCGTCAGAACTTTATCCCAATCGCCCTTATCAACACAGACCACTTTCCCACTTTGGCAACTTATCCCCCCACTTGACAAGAAATAAGGTGGGTCTGCAAAGATCATATCAAAACAAAATTGAAACTTTGATAATGTCTCTACACAGTCACCTTTTATCAGCGTGAAATCATTATTAGGAGATTTATAATAGGATGACATCATCGCTTAACAATAGATATAAAGTCGTCTATGTTCGTTAGATTATAAATACTCGGAATTTTCGAAAAAGCCTCTTGAAGTTTATTCCTTGCACTCTGCCATCCTACGCCATCTGTTATCCAAACAAACTCAAATCCTGGAACAGAATTTATCTTAGGGGCAATATCTGAATAAGACCGAGCCACTTCGTTTAGTTTTGATCCACCACCACTATTATAAAAATTCACTTCAATAAGAAAAGTTTTTATTGGAGTTTCTACAACAAAGTCAAAACGTTTTTTATCATTACCAAGAACTTGTGTAATCAAAGGCCATTCGCTAGAAAACACTTCTTGCCTATATTCAACTTGATTTTCAGTAAAAATTTGGCAAACCATATCCTCCATAATATGTCCACTTCTATTCTTCCGCGCGTTTGTATCCAACCCCGTTTCTACGCCAAACACATAATCTACGAGATTAGTTATCTTCCTTGATTGGAAAATAGAAGCTAAACCCGTATTATTCAAGAATTCCATCACTCCATCTACAGAGCTGAACAAAGTATTTAGTTCTACACAACGGCCCAAAGAATCTAAAACTTTTTTCTTACCCCCACTCCGAACAGCTATCAGTATATCCATAACATTAAAAGCCGTTCTATCACGATTCCAAATTGTTTCCACAGCTTGACGCATATCTGAAGTTCCTATCAAGCTATTCAGCATGCAAAGGCTCAACTTTACATCATCAACATTTTTTGAAATCTTATCAAAATCACAGAAGAAATCAAGTGTTTGATTTGTCTCATATAGTTGAGACATAAATATATCAAAGTTTCTCATAAGTATTTTATTTTATAGAATACACACAAGCTTTTTCTACTGAAAACAAGTCATGCAATACATTATCACGCAAAACAGCCTGCTTTATCTCTGGATAATTATGTACCAAAATTTCTGTAAGCTTACCTCGTTTATTTGGATTAGAATTTACACTGCGTGAAGCCCAGACACGTTTAATCTGATACGCACTATAAAGTGAATCAAAAAAGTTATCTTCTTCGTTCTTCCCCTTGCAGTCCGAATTACTCAACATGAATTTATACCCCGCAGCATTTAGCTTATCGCAATACTCTTTCAAGCGTACTTGGGCATCATCGTTGAATGATTCTTTAGCGTAATTATTAAAACTAGACGTATCACTCAAAGGGCGATAAGGCGGATCGAAATAGAAAAGAGTATGATTTCCGCAATACTTAAAAGTTTCTTCAAAATCGCCCGTCAGAATCTCAACACGCTGAAGTAATTCACTGTCGCGACAAATTATCTCCTCATCACAAATTTTGGGATGAACATACTTCCCAAAAGGTACGTTAAAGTGCCCTTTTTTATTAACTCTGTATAAACCATTAAAACAAGTTCTATTCAGAAAGAAAAAAAGCGTTGTATTCTCTATAGGAGATAAATTCTTCTCATTATATCGATTACGAACATTCAAAAAGAATTCTTTTCTCTGTTCTTCATCTTTAAGATTTAGATAACGTTCTTCAATCGCTTTCAATGATTCAATGAGTGGCTGTGGCATATCGCGCACAGTTTTATAACAAGTCGTAAGATCGTTATTTATATCATTGATAATTGCGCGCTGTATATTAGGATAACGCTGAAGCATATAGAAAAGCATTGCCCCTCCACCTACAAAGGGCTCAATATATGTCACATCTTGCCATTTATCAAAGTCAGCTGGAAGCAATGCGTCTAATTGCTCTATTAACTGGCTTTTACCACCAACCCATTTGATAAAAGGTTTCGCTTTTGTCATCTTTAGTTTATTTTCTTAATTCTGGCTCCATAAGCCATATTATCACGAACCAAATTTATTCATTTTTTCTGTGACAACAAAGAATCGATATTAATTATTACCGTAACAACTAAACTATAAAAGTATCTATCAGATATTACAAACTTCTCACTAAATATTCTATCATACAAAGCTCTCTCCTCCTATAAAAAATCTCTTTTTGTTGTCACGTTGTCACAAATAGACAAAGCAAGCTGATGGACAAGCATTTATATGCGTGACAACAACTCACCCTCTGCCTTTTTGTTGTCACACCGTTGTCACGCACATAACACAAACTATTTCAAAGCTTTAATCATTAAAGTGTGACAACGTGACGATGTGACAACAGTAAAAGAACTGCTGGAGAAGAGTCAGATTCTTCAGATTCTCTACCGTTATAATTGGCTGCTCCGCTACAATAAAGGCGTCAGCTGACACAATAAGGATGCCAGCTGACAGGCTTATTGCATTTTCAAACGCAATAAGGATATTCACATTTATCTCTATTTATCCTCGTCCTAAATATGGTTCACAAAAAATGCGTTGCAGCCTATAAAAGACTGTAACGCATTGCTCTATTATCAAGCAAAAGAACTGATTAGTCCTCTGCGCGACGAAGCTGCTGTACGTAAACAGCGTGCTCCTTAGCGAGACGCTTCAATACGCTGGGCTTATTGTACTGCTGACGAGCACGGAGCTCCTTAACAATACCTGTTCTTTCGAATTTTCTCTTAAATTTTTTGAGGGCGCGTTCAATGTTTTCGCCTTCCTTAACGGGTACTACGATCATGTTTCGTTATTTTTATTTTGTTATTTAATAATTGCGAGGGAGATATACTTCTTGCGAGGTGCAAAATTAGTGCATTTTTAATGAAGAACAAAACAATCCTTTTATTTTTTGAGTTTGTCCTTACATTTCCGACTATTTGCCCTAACAAAGTAGTTAATAGTTTGAGTTAGAATAGATTTTCTTTCTTACTATGTTTTGTCACCCCCTTTCGTAGTAACCTTATCGTCATTGACGACATAAAGCGTTTGAGTGTTAAACGGTATATTGAGTTTTGGATCTTCATTGATGGCCTTATAAAAAGTTTCTTGCATACGGAAACGTACGGCCCAATAATCACGAGGAAGAACGTAGGCGCGCACGGTGAGTTCTACACTGCTCGCGCTGAGATTAGCCACTTGAACAAAATAAGGATCAAGCGCATTGCCCTGCATATCCTTTGGCTCTGTCAAGATTGCCGGGTCTTGCTTCAAGCAGTTGATAATAACTTCGCGTGCGTGTTCCACATCATTTCCATACTCGATTCCTACAGTCCATATCTCACGGCGCAAAGCGGTTTGATCGCTGTTGATAACAAGCGTAGTAGACATTGTTCCATTGGGAATATAGACTCTACGACCATCAGCGGTTTCAATGATAGTATGAAATATCTGAATTGCACGAACAACGCCGATATTGCTTTGAGCTTCTATAGTGTCTCCTACTTTATAGGGCTTGAAAAGAAGAATGACAAGACCACCTGCAAAATTTTGGAGATTACCAGACAAGGCCATACCAATAGCAACACCAGCAGAGGCTAAGAGAGCTGCAAAAGATGTGGTATTAACACCTAAGGTGCTGGCTACTGTAATGAGGAGCAGAATAGTGAGCAGGATATTCGTAAGGCTCTTCAAAAAGGTTTGAACCGTGGGTTCTACCTTACTACGAAGAAGAAAACTTGCCACAACTTTATTGAGCAGCTTTACAATCCAGCGGCCAACGATATAGACAACAATAGCAGCTAGTATGTTTTTGCCCACACCAATTCCCATCTCTATCAGTCGCTGAAGAAAATGGTCAAACTGGGAAATATTTATTTCGGAACTTGCTATACTAAGAATGCTAAACATATTCTATATTTGAATGCAAATATACTACTTTTAAATGAAAAAAATAATGCCACTCTCACTATATCGTGAAAGTGGCAAGACTTATATTGTAGTATCTTTACTTTTCATCAATAATTCGACGAGCTCCTATATAACGCCGGCTATAATAAGCCTGGTTAGAAGAATCTACCTGTACGCCTGTTCTAGCTGCATGAACAAACTTAAAACTTTGTCCATTATCTGCTACATCTGTTACAATCCCTACATGTCCCACAGAGTTAGAACTGCGTGAGCCTCCAAAGAAAACTAGATCGCCCTTGCGCAAATTGCTAATACTCATTATCGGTGTTCCCTCTGTAAACTGAGAGCGACTAGAACGTGTGAGATGTACGTTATTCAATTTATATACATAGCTAGTCAATCCAGAACAATCAAAACCTCCAGGGCCGCTCCTTCCAGAACGGTATTTTGTCCCAAGATATTGGAGAGCCGTCTTAACAATTGTCTCCCCTGTTGGATCATCATAAACTTGACTTGCAGTCTCAATAGTGCCTATAAGTGTGGAGCGGAAAATTGCCGCGCTCGATGTGGTAAATACCATAGAGAGTGCTGCAACTACTATAAATATCGCGTTTCTTACTTTCAAAACTCTTTATTTTTGGATTTCGTAAAACGATAACAATGCAAATATAGGAAAAATATCCGATTTGACAAACACACTTAGCATTTTTATAATAAAAAATTAAGATTGCCATCTTAATTCGATACTGTCCTAAAAAAGAGTGTAAGATCCCAAGTTCTTATATTTGTAGTGAATTCAAAAATCAAACAAAGAACAATGAAGCTTACACACTTTTTTAGGACAGTATCTAAATGGGCTGTAAGTTAATGCTTGCTATCATAAATTCATCATTGGAGAATATGTTGCAAATCTAACAAACAAAAATGAAACCTTTTCGAAAGAAGTAAGTTTTTATCCCAATTCGAGAAAAGCAGTATTTCCTTGGTAATGTCCCCCTTAGGTATATCCAATTCATTCGCGCCCCCAGAGTCTCAATTATCTCGCAGCTACGCACGGCCCTATATGCATCCTCCCGATTTCGCTCCCTTCTACAAACACACAAAAAAAGACTCCTATCAGATTATTACTCTGATAGGAGTCTCTTGTATTAAAAAAGGCGGCGACCTACTCTCCCGTCTTGTGGACAGTACCATCGGCGCGACCGGGCTTAACTTCTCTGTTCGGAATGGTAAGAGGTGGAACCCCGGTGCTATAACCACCTAAATAAGTCTGACATCATTGCAAAATCATAACAAGTAAATTTAGTAATGTATCCCTGTACAGAAGTATGTCCGTATCTGAACACTTCTGAATGTTACTACACAAAAGTACCTCTTCAGTATAGCTGACTCTGGAGGACTAGAAGTTTCGGGCTATTAGTAATGCTCGGCTTTGCCATTGCTGACTTT
>NZ_JACICA010000012.1 GCF_014195585.1 Alloprevotella rava
GTTTTACTCAGAACGCCGTATCTATAAGAAAATTAACGGTTGATTTCTACAATTCTACCCGAACATGATACATTTCTGCATCTTGTTCTCTTTTTCTTGTACTTCTCTTCTTAAAAGTTTATGTCAATTCTTTCAAAGATCACAGTTGACAACCACAAGGAGCACCCCCGTTTCTCGGTTGCGGATGCAAAAGTACTACGAGATTTTGGAATAGCAAAGAATATACTGCACTTTTTTTGAAAAAAGTTTTAGAGTGGAGGATTTAAGGGAGAAAATGGCGAGATTCCGTGAGGAATGGAGAGGGAGTTGAAGGAGGATTGGGGTGCGAATAGTGCGGATTAGGCGGAATGACCTGACAAAATAAACGCTTAAAACTAGCGTCTTTAAAACTTCAGACTAAGAGCCAAGAAAGACTTCAAACTTTCGCCAAATGAAGCTTTGGCAAAGCCTCACAAGATCTTAACATCTTGACTGTGTAGACCTTACAAAAAAACAAAGTTTTTTATTATAACTTTGCGGGGAGAGGACACACTATATAAATAATGAATGCAAACACTGTTTTCCTTATTGCGTTTGAAAATGAAATAAGGATGTCAGCCGAGAGAAGTATTGCGCCAGCTGACTAGCCTATCCTTTCTATTGAAAGCCTTTCTGTAAACAAAAGTCAAAAGTCATTAACATAAACATGTATTTTGAGCTAAAGGAGAGACAAGTCGTTAAAAAGTGTTTGCCTCTTGAGAAATTAATTTTATCTTTGCACACTAAAATAGGATAATATTACCAATATGGAAAATTTATATAAACTCAAGAAAGGTCTTGACCTAAAGCTTGAGGGGGTTGCGCTGAAGGCTTATCGTGAAGTTTCTTCTGTAACTGAGTATGCTGTCGCTCCACAAGATTTTTATGGAATAACACCACGCTTAATAACTAAAGAAGGAGATCACATATTAGCTGGAGAGCCGCTATTTACCGATAAGCAAACTGGCAAGATTCAAATCGTTTCGCCTGTAAGCGGCATTGTAAAAGAAATTGAGCGCGGTGATCGTCGAAAAATTCAATTTATTCGAATCACCCCAGATGCGCATCAAGAAATAAAAGAATGGCCTATTTTAGACATTGAAAAAACTAGCAAAGAAGAGATCTTAGAGCGACTTCTTCAATCTGGCTTATTTGCTTTTTTCAAACAACGCCCCTACGATGTAACTGCTTCTCCTACAGACTTACCTAAAGGTATTTTTGTATCAACATTTAATAAGATGCCTTTAGCAGCTGACTTTAGTTATGTTGTAAACGGACAAGAAGAAGAGTTCAAACTAGGAATTAGCGTACTTGAAAAAATAGCGAAAGTACATGTTGGCATTAGTCCAGATCAAAAAAACACAGACTTAATGTCTCTTCACAACGCGGAAGTAAATGTGTTTCAAGGCCCTAACCCTGCAGGCAATATAGGAGTTCAAATTAACCATGTTTCCCCCATTAATAAAGGAGAAATTGTGTGGACTCTTGGGGCAGAAGAGGTCATCTTTATAGGTAGATTATTTAAAACAGGTAAGATTGATTTAACTCGAAACATCGCTGTTGCAGGGAGTGAAGTATGTGAACCTACTTATATTAAGACAAAGATAGGTGCTGCTATCAAAGATATTATAGGCAACAACTTGAAAAGACAAGAACATACACGTATCATCAATGGTAATCCACTTGTTGGTACACGCACAAGTTTAGAAGGTTTCTTAGGAGCCCATGTTACAGAACTTTGTGCTATCCCTGAAGGCGACAATGTTCATGAAGTTTTTGGTTGGATTGCACCTCGCCTAAACGACTTTTCTACTAGTCGAAGCTATTTCAGTTGGTTATTCCGCAAAAAAAGTTATGCGCCAGATTGTCGCATTAAAGGAGGCCTGCGTCATATGATAATGAGTGCAGAATACGAACGCGTATTCCCAATGGATATCTACCCAAGCTATCTTATCAAAGCAATAATCACGGGTAACATAGATCGTCAGGAGGAACTTGGCATTTATGAAGTTGCACCAGAGGACTTTGCTGTAGCAGAATATATAGACTCCTCAAAACTTGAGTTACAACGCATTGTACGTGAAGGTCTTGACCTTCTCAGAAAAGAAAACGCATAGAAATAATGTTACAAGATTTTTTTAATAAGGTAAGACCCCATTTTGAAGAGAGTGGAAAACTTCACGCATTCCATTCCGTATTTGAAGGGGTTGAGACATTTGTTCTCGTACCTAATACTACTTCAAAGATCGGGGTGAGCATTCACGATGCCATTGATTCAAAAAGAATCATGTCTTTTGTTGTCATTGCACTCCTGCCTGCCTTGCTGTTTGGCATGTATAATATTGGTTACCAAAATGCTTTGATAGCCGGAAAACTTGCCGAAACCTCTATTTGGTCCATGGTCCTCTATGGTTTCGCAATAATGCTTCCCAAAATTATTGTAAGTTATGCAGTAGGTCTTGGGATTGAATTTGCTGTAGCCCAATGGAAAAAAGAAGAAATTAACGAAGGTTACTTGGTGACAGGATTACTAATCCCATTAATTCTTCCAGTTGGAACTCCGTTATGGATGATGGCTGTAGCCATTGCGTTCTCTGTTATTTTTGCAAAAGAAATTTTCGGAGGTACAGGTATGAATATCTTTAACCCCGCGCTTATCGCGCGCGCCTTTCTTTTCTTTGCTTACCCCAGTAAAATGACAGGAGATCAAGTTTGGATTTCTACTGAAACTTTTTGTAGACTAGGGTATGCCCTTCCCGATGGTTCAACTATGGCTACACCGTTAGGAGAGGCAGCAGCTAATTCCGCATCGAACACAAGTTTCTACGACATGGTAATAGGGCTGATACCAGGTTCTACTGGTGAAACTAGCGTTATTGCCATTGCTATAGGTGCCATTATTCTTCTATGGACTCAGATTGCTTCTTGGAAAACTATGCTAAGCGTATTTGCTGGCGGAGCTATTGTGGCATTTTTATTTAATGTAGCAGGAATGGAGAATAATGCTGTAGCAAATATTCCTTGGTACGAACATCTGGTTCTAGGTGGCTTCTGCTTTGGTGCTGTATTCATGGCAACAGACCCTGTAACTTCGGCACGTACTGAAACGGGTAAATACTACTATGGTTTCCTTATTGGTGCATTAGCAATCACCATCCGTGTCCTAAACCCTGGATATCCAGAGGGAATGATGCTCGCAATCCTCTTTATGAATATGTTTGCTCCGCTTATTGACCATATTGTCGTTCAGCGTAATATTACAAAGCGCGCAAATCGTTTGAAGAAATAAAAGTAGACCGCTATGAAACTAAATACTAATAGTAACGCTTATACCATCACGTATGCAGCTGTTGTTGTCGTGATAGTGGCATTCCTCCTTGCTTTTGCTTATGCAGGCTTGAAGGAGCGCTCCGATTCAAACGAACGCATCGACAAAAAACAGCAGATTTTGGCAGCCTTGAATATCCGTAATGTGGACAAAGTTCAGACCGAGGATAAATACAAAGAAGTTGTCATGACCGATGCAATTGTAAATGCCAAAGGAGATATCTTAAAGCAAGGAGCTCAGAAAGATCAAGATGGCTTTAAAGTTGATCGCAAGAGTATGTCTTCTGAGTGCCTACCTCTCTATGTCTGCAAAGTTGGAAACGAAACAAAGTACGTCATTCCCATGGTAGGTAAAGGCCTCTGGGGCTCTATTTGGGGCTTCGTAGCACTAAATGCCGATGGACAAACAATTTACGGCGCTTATTTCTCACATGAGAGTGAGACAGCAGGTCTTGGTTCACTCATCAAAGATGAGCCTTTCCAAAAAGAATTCCAAGGCAAGAAAGCCTACCTCAACGGAACACCTGCACTCAAGGTTGTGAAGTCGGGCACAGTTAAAGATGCCAACACAGAGTGTGATGGTATCACAGGTGCCACTCTCACCTCCAATGGTGTAAACGACATGATTCACGAATATCTCAAAAACTATCAGGCATACCTTGCCTCTTTAAATAAATAATTAAAGGAGTATGAGTTTCTTATCAGAAAAAAATAAGCAAGCCTTTGTAACTCCCCTAAATTTGAACAACCCTATTTTAGTTCAAGTTCTAGGTATATGCTCTGCTTTAGCTGTAACAACGCAGCTCGAACCAGCCATTGTAATGGGACTTTCCGTCACCATTATTACGGCATTTAGTAACTTTATTATTTCACTTATTCGTAAAACAATCCCAACACGTATTCGTATCATTATTCAGCTTGTTGTAGTTGCCGCACTTGTAACGATTGTCAGCATGATACTAAAAGCTTTTGCTTATGATGTAAGCGTACAGTTGAGCGTATATGTTGGTTTGATTATTACAAACTGCATCCTTATGGGCCGCCTTGAAGCGTTTGCTATGACTAACGGCCCTATTGCAAGCTTCCTTGATGGTATAGGTAGCGGATTAGGCTATGCGTGGATTCTTGTCGTAGTGGGAGGCGTACGCGAACTTTTCGGTAATGGCAGTCTTATGGGCTTTCAAATTATACCACAAAGTTTCTACGATGCAGGATATGTAAATAATGGTATGATGACAATGCCCGCCATGGCCATGATTCTTTTAGGCTGTGTAATTTGGGTTCATCGATCTATAGTAAAAGATGTCGACAATAATTAAATAGACAGTTATGGAACACGCATTAAGTTTATTCGTTCGCTCGATTTTTGTCGACAACATGATCTTTGCTTCCTTCTTGGGTATGTGTTCATACCTTGCAGTAAGCAAAAATGTAAAAACCTCCTTTGGCTTAGGAGTTGCTGTAATTTTTGTACTCTTAGTAACCGTCCCTATCGACTATTTACTCCAGACAAAAGTTCTATCTGAGAAAGGTATCTTCGGAATGGATCTCTCCTATCTCTCATTCATTCTTTTCATTGCTGTAATTGCAGGTATCACTCAGCTTGTCGAAATGATAGTTGAAAGATTCTCACCAAGCCTTTATGCTGCATTGGGAATTTTTCTCCCATTGATTGCTGTAAACTGTGCCATCATGGGAGCAAGTCTTTTCATGCAACAGCGCATTAACATGGATCCAACAAGCTCGCAATATATTGGCGATATTTGGGATTCTATAATTTATGCATTTTCCTCTGGTATTGGTTGGCTTTTAGCTATTGTTGGACTTGCAGCTATTCGCGAAAAGATGGCTTATACAAATGTACCTAAGCCCCTGCAAGGGCTCGGCATCACCTTCATCACAGTAGGTTTGATGGCCATGGCTTTTATGTGCTTCTCTGGACTAAATATCTAAATAAGTAAGAAAACAAAATAATGGATATACAATTTATAATATATAGTATTGGTGTTTTCTTGGGAATCATCATTGTATTGGTTGTCATATTGCTCGTTGCTAAGCGTTATTTGCTTCCTAGTGGCAATGTTACCATTACAGTCAACGACAAAGACACATTCTCTGTTCCTCAAGGCGCAAGTTTACTCTCCACTCTTGGTGACGCTGGTGTCCATCTTCCTTCTGCGTGCGGTGGTAAAGGAAGTTGCGGTCAGTGCAAATGCCAGGTAGTCAATGGTGGTGGCGAAATTCTTGATGTTGAAAAGGGGCACTTCTCCCGCAAGGAAATTAAAGAAAACTATCGCTTATCCTGTCAGGTAAAAGTCAAGGGTGACATGAGCGTAAAAGTTCCTGATTCTGTTCTTGGAGTTAAGGAATACGAGTGTACAGTTGTCAGCAACAAGAACGTTGCAAGTTTCATCAAGGAATTTATTGTAGCTCTCCCTGAGGGTGAACATATGGACTTCATTCCAGGTTCCTATGCTCAAATTAAGATTCCCAAGTATAAGATGGATTACAATGTCGATATTGATAAGGAAAGCATTGGTGAACAATACATCGGCACTTGGGAACGATTTGGCATTTTTGATTTGAAGTGCGAAAACACGCAAGAAACTGTTCGTGCCTACTCCATGGCCAACTATCCTGCTGAAGGCGACCGTTTCATGCTAACTGTACGCATTGCCACTCCTCCCTTTAAGCCCAAAGATCAGGGTGGTGGCATGATGGACGTTATGCCTGGTATTGCTTCGTCCTATATCTTCTCTCTTAAACCAGGAGACAAGGTAATGATGAGTGGCCCTTACGGCGACTTCCATCCACGCTTCGAAACGAAGAACGAAATGATTTGGGTTGGCGGTGGAGCAGGTATGGCTCCACTTCGCGCGCAAATTATGCATATGACTAAAACGCTCCACACAACGGATCGAAAGATGTCATACTTCTATGGTGCGCGCTCTCTTAGCGAAGTTTTCTACTTACAGGACTTCCTCAAATTGCAGAAAGAATATCCCAACTTCAAGTTCTTCCTCGCACTCGACCGTCCCGACCCTGCTGCTGATAAAGCTGGCGTAGAGTATACGGCAGGTTTTGTGCATCAAGTGATGTGGGAAAAATATCTTAAGAACCATGAAGCTCCAGAAGATATTGAATACTATATGTGCGGTCCTGGCCCGATGTCGAATGCGGTTGTAAAACTACTCGACAGTCTAGGGGTTGAACCAGAGAATATCATGTACGATAACTTTGGTGGATAAGCTGAAAATATACACAACAAGTATAGTAAATCAAGAGGCAGTAGGTGAAACAAACTTACTGCTTCTTTTTTATTTTAGAATAAATGAAAATATCATAAACAAAAAGAGAACTCATATATTGAGTTCATCGATTTATGCACTGAGTATAAAATACAAAGTCATTATACCTAATGAGTAGATTTCTTAAACTATCAAAAGACAAAGATATACGATTTATTGAAAAAACAATATAAGCAATCAGATTTAAGTGAATTCTCTAACTTTTGTAGAATATAAAATAGCTCAACTGCTAACGGAAAACTTTTGCTACTCTCGCTTCCCCAAAAGCGGATGATATCTGCAAAACAATAAAGTATATATTCCACCCTATGCGTTATGTAAATAAAATTCACAATCTACAGTCACGAGAATCGAAGGAGAATTTAAATTCTCCTTCGATAGGCAAAAATAACGCAATCTCGAAGCACTATCGAAATTGGACAAAATCCACATCTTCGGCACAAAATTGAAATTCCTCAACGAAAAAAATTATTTTCTCCTTGAAGAGTTTTATTTTCTTGGTGAGAAGTTCCAAATACAATAAAGAAATTTTCAAACACAATAAGGGAATCAGCTGACATCCTTATCGTGTCAACTGAGAGAATAAGGAAAAACACGACTCTTTGCCACCTCCCGACCACCAATTTTATGCAAATTTCCCCTCTTTCCTGTCAACTTCACCAAAAAGTTGAGTAGTGTACCGATAAGACGGCTCTTTTCCCCACCCTTTCAAATATTTTTTCTTTAACATTTTGTAAAATTCGCCTCCAGAACAAAGAAACACATTGTCAAATAAAACAAACAAAATACGCAGTCATTTACTAATGTTATTTTCTCGCATGTCTTGAATAAAAGAATCGGATACTGAAAAAGCTGTATAAATCAAAAAATAATAAGATTCTTTTCTTTTCCATTCGTTTATAATACTTTTGTACCTAAATAGTCTAACTAACTTCAATCACAATGGAATATAATCAAACTACACAGGAAGGACAGTTTCCACCAACTCCAGAAATAAATGCGACAAACACATCTGGACAAACCTCTCCTTTTCAGAATCAGCAAACCCCGCTCCCTACCCCTCCCAAAAAGAACAATACGAGCATTATCATTGCTGCAATTGTGGCCGCTGTACTCTTGATTCTTGGCAGTGGTGTCTACTATTATACCACCTCTACTGCCTCATCCGAACAAGAACAGAGAGCCTATGATGCTCTAGATAAAAGCAATAGTAGCGCAGACTTCCAAGCTTTCCTTGACCGCTACCCCAACAGTAAGTATACAAACGACGTAAGGGAGCGAATGGATGAATTTAAGCAGATGGAGAATAGCTGGTCGCAGATTCAGAACTCCAGCAATACGACCGATTTTATTTCTTTTAAAGATAAATTTTCCAATTCCTTTTATAGCAATCTATGTGACCAGAAAATTGACTCGCTCGACTGGGTGAGAGCACAATCACTGGGTACAGCAGAAGCCTACAACGCCTATATGGAACAACACCCGCAAGGGCGCTATTTCTCAGAAGCAAGTGTTGCCCAAGGCCAAAAGCAGGACCAGGAAATCACTGAGGCTGAATATGCTGGCGTCACACAAACTATTGCAACTTTCTATGATGCCTTTGGCGATAATGATGAAAACCGCATTGCAGGATGTATCACACCAGTAATGGAACAGTTTCTCTCTAAAAAGAAAGCTACGAAGGCCGATGTTATGAATATCATCTCCAATATGTTCAATGAGCATATCGAGGAATGTGATTTCAATGTCAACAACAATTATAACATTGTGAAGAATGGAAGCAACTACAATGTGACATTCTCCGTTGACCAGCATATAACTCGCGACAATGAGGGTAAAACTTTCGGCTCATATCAAGTGCAGGTAAAGATGGATCAGAACTTTATGATTCAATCCTTGATTATGAAAGAAATCTCACAACGATAGAAATAGATTATGGTAACAATTAACTCATACGAAGAATTTGCAGCCCTAAAAGGCAAAGAAATTGGAACGAGCGAATGGCTCGAGGTTAATCAAGAACGCATCAATCAATTTGCTGATGCCACACTTGATCATCAGTGGATTCATATTGATACCGAACGCGCTAAAGAAGGTCCTTTTGGCCAAACGATTGTACATGGTTATCTGACACTGAGTTTGCTTCCACATATGTGGGGAGAAATCATCACGGTCAATAATCTCAAGATGATGGTCAACTACGGAATGGACAAAATGAAGTTTGGTCAGGCTGTACTCTCTGGTTCCAGCCTTCGCCTTGTTGCATCTCTCCACGACATTCAAAACTTACGCGGAATCTGTAAAGCCGAAGTTAAATTCAAAATTGAAATCAAGGATCAGCGCAAACCTGCATTGGAGGGTATCGCTACATTCTTGTATTATTTCAACTAATAGACAAGCCTCAAACCGACGGGCCATACTGACTTCATAAATCAGATGTGCCCGTCGGTCATATCTCTATACAGCTCTACAATGACTGACCACTACCTCACTATTTCAACGCCAGGAGAAGGGCTTTATACGGAGAAGCGCAGCCGCTTCCTTGCCTTTGCCATACATGTAGAAAGCGAGGAAGAGATAAAAGAAATTGTCAAGAAGTATCAGAAGAACTATTATGATGCCCGCCACGTTTGCTACGCCTATGCCTTAGGGTATGACGGAGAACGGACGCGTGGGGTGGATGCTGGTGAACCATCAGGAACTGCTGGCCGCCCCATCTTAGGACAAATCAAATCAAAAAATTTAACGAATGTTCTTGTTATTGTAGTTCGGTATTATGGAGGCACTCCATTAGGAGCGGCCAACCTTGGGCGGGCTTATCAAGCTGCGGCATTAGAAGCACTCAGTCAAGCAGTCACCGAAGAAAAGATTGTGACCAAGAAAATAAGAGTAAGTGTTCCTTATACTGAGGTAGACGCTATTATGAAAGTTTTGCGAGAAGAAGGTGCAGAAATTTTTGCTCGAGAATATGATTCCAGAGAACAACACCTGACTGTCACAATCCCATTAAACGGAGTAGAGCACCTCTGTGAACGTTTGAAGAAATTCTACACTGTTACGATTCACATCGAAGATAATGAAGAATAAAGTGAGCCTTCGTCCGTTCGCCCCATTGGAAGATTTAGAAGCAGCCCTGCAGCTTTATCAGCAGGCGTTTCCCATTGAGGAGCGTAGACCTGCAGAACAATGGGTTACAACATTGACATCAGGTCAAACACTCCCGTGGACTATTCTATACAATAATAACTTTGCTGGCTTCATTATATTGTGGCGCATGGAGGGCTTCATCTATGGTGAGCATTTTGCCATAAATCCTAGCCTACGAGGGCAAGGAATAGGCAGTGAGGCTTTATCTCTCATACTTAAAAGAATCAAAAAACCACTTATTATCGAAGTGGAACCACCAGAGAGCGACACAATTGCTCAACGGCGTATTGCATTCTATCAACGTCATGGGCTACATTTCTGCCCCAAAGCCTATCTCCAACCGCCATATAGAGATACAGATAAGCCTTTTCCGCTTTGCTTGATGAGTTCTGACGAAAAGTTTATCAATGAACAGTTTAATAATATCAGTAAACAAATACATCGTGTTGTTTATGGGAAAACCAACACGGCTTATTGAAAGAAACACCCATTATGTATTACATCAAAAAAAGAATTGAAGTGGCTTTTGCCCACCATCTCACGCTCAACTACGCGAGCAAGTGTACAAACCTTCACGGTCACAACGCCATCATTACAATCTATTGCAAAACAAAAGAACTCAATGAGAACGGAATGGTGGTCGATTTTAAACACGTCAAAGATATCGTAAGCGGACAGCTCGATCATCGCTGTGCCAACGATGTTGTTGACTTTAACCCAACAGCTGAGAATTTAGCGCGATGGATTTGCGAACAGATTCCTCATTGCTATAAAGTATCTTTCCAAGAATCTGAAGGAAATATCGCAACTTACGAAAAGGATGACATACAAGATTAACGAAATTTTCTACTCTCTCCAAGGCGAGGGTTTTTGGACGGGGACGCCGTCCATTTTTATCCGCTTCTCGGGTTGTAATCTTCAATGTGCTTTTTGCGATACGCTCCATGAAGAAGGAAATATGATGAGCGAAGAGGAAATTCTCAGCAATACAAAGAATTTTCCTGCAAAACACGTAGTGCTTACTGGAGGAGAACCATCGCTATTCGTTAAAGAGACTCTGCTAGAAAAATTACATGCCCAAGGAAAATTCATTGCCATCGAAACAAACGGCACACATGAATTACCCAAAGGTATTGATTGGGTCACGCTCTCCCCTAAAAATAATTTTCAGCAGAAGGCAGATCTCATTTTGAAACATTGTGATGAGCTGAAAATAGTTTACACAAAAGTAGAGTTCAACCCCTATTTAGACATTGAATCCAAACATCGCTACCTCCAACCCTGTGATACTGGAAATCTTGCAGAGAACAAAAAAATTTTGCAAGCAACTATTAATTTTATCAAGGCGAATCCCATATGGCGATTGTCGTTGCAGACCCATAAAATCATAGGAGTTCAATAAAAAACAAGCAAAAGATTTTGTCGGAAAATAATAATACATTACTTTTGCAACCGCAATTCAGAAATGAAATTTGCAAAAAGGTCGCCGATATAGCTCAGTTGGTAGAGCGACTCATTCGTAATGAGTAGGTCGCCGGTTCGAGTCCGGCTCTCGGCTCACTAAAAAGGACAAGTCTAAGACTTGTCCTTTTATTTTTACATTAGTAGCGGGATAAATCGCTTTTGTTTTATCTTACTTGTATAGATGAAAAATACGCTCCATAAGCTGCCATTTCTCTGCACTTCCTGCATTTGGATCAGCCTTTTGATATTGAGCCGTTAAAGCCTCCCATTCTTTCTGTTTCGGCATTTGCCCCATCTTCTGCATAGCAGCGTCCCAATCCAAGTTGGCCGGCATTTCAACTATCATAAAAAGGCGTGTGCCAAGCAGGTATATTTCCATCTCTAAAACACCCGCGGCATGGATAGCATCAAGTGTTTCTTGCCAAATACCTTCTTTTGAATGTAACTGTTTATAGACTGCTATCAACTCAGGCTCATCACGCAAGTCCAAAGTCTGACAATATCGTTTTGTCTCTCCTGAAAAGTGGATAACAGGATATCCTTCTTGTAAATTTTCCATATTATTTATTCTTTTGTCTTGACGATTTAGAAAAACAAAAGTAACAAAAAAAGAGAAAAGGAACTATAACTTCTCCTCCCTTTTACTCCGAAAATACTGCTTCAAACGCTTTACCCCCTCAACACCTATAATAAGTCCTCCTACATATTGGAATGTTTTAGCTAGACCAAAGAAGACTACCCACAGAAAGCCTTTGGTAGCTGCGGAAAAAGGAAAAAGCATCTGAGCAAATGATGCTATATATAAAGGAATACATATTAGAAGGACTATAACTCCTGTGCGAAAAGAGAGTTGTCGTAACTTAGTTATAATGACCATAATTTATTAATAGCATTCAAAAGAGAACAAAGATAAACAATATTCTAAACGTACCCAATATAAAACATTAAAGGGGCGGAAAAATTCCGCTCCTTTAATGCTGCAATGTATTTCAAAAGTAGGTTACTCCCACTCGATTGTTGAAGGCGGCTTTGATGAGATATCATAACATACGCGATTGATACCTTTCACTTTATTGATAATATCGTTGCTCACTTGTGCCATAAATTCATAAGGAAGATGAGCCCAATCAGCTGTCATCGCATCTTGGCTTGTAACAGCGCGCAGCGCCACAGCTTTTTCGTATGTACGCTCATCGCCCATAACTCCGACACTTTTAATGGGAAGCAGAACTACGCCAGCCTGCCATGTCTGGTCGTACAAACTAACCTGTCTTCCATCCACTTCTGTAGTCCATTCTTGCAGACCGCGAATGAATATATCGTCGGCTTCTTGTAGCACCTGTACTTTTTCACGTGTAATATCGCCTAAAATGCGCACTGCTAAACCTGGACCGGGGAAAGGATGACGAGTAATGAGATGCTCTGGCATTCCAAGTTGACGTCCAACGCGACGTACTTCATCTTTGAAAAGCCACTGTAATGGCTCGCATAAGCGGAGATTCATCTTTTCAGGCAAACCGCCCACATTGTGATGACTCTTGATAACTTTACCCGTTATATTCAAACTCTCTATACGGTCAGGATAAATCGTTCCTTGTGCCAACCAGCGAGCATCAGTAATCTTATGTGCCTCTGCATCAAAGACATCTATAAAACCCTTACCTATTATCTTACGCTTCTGCTCAGGCTCCGTTACGCCTTCCAATTCCTTAAAGAATTTCTCAGAGGCATCAACCCCTATAACGTTCAGTCCCAAACATTCATAATCGTTGAGTACATCTCGGAACTCATTCTTTCGCAGCATTCCATGATCAACAAAAATACACGTCAGGTTCTTTCCAATGGCGCGATGCAGCAATACTGCACAAACACTACTGTCAACACCACCAGACAAACCTAGAATCACACGATCATTACCTAACTGAGCTTTTAGTTCTGCCACTGTAGTATCAACAAAGGAGGCGGGACTCCAATCTTGCCTACTTCCACAAATATCTACTGCGAAGTTTTTCAGCAATTGTGTACCTTGAAGCGAATGAAAAACTTCTGGATGGAATTGAACAGCATAAATTGGTTCGTTCTCCGATTGATAGGCAGCGAACTCAACTGAATCTGTCGACGCAATACAACGGAACCCATCTGGAAGAGCCGTAATCGTGTCGCCATGGCTCATCCATACTTGAGAATCTTTATCAAAGCCCTTAAACAAAGGAGAAGTCGTATCCACAGTCTTCAGATTTGCACGACCATATTCGCGACTACCAGTAGGCTCAACTTTTCCTCCATTAACATGAGCCATATACTGAGCACCATAACAAATGCCCAAAATAGGATAACGCCCTCGAATTTCACTCAAATCAAGTTTAAAAGCCTCAGGATCATAAACGCTATAAGGCGAACCACTAAGGATTACGCCAATGACGTTAGGATCGTTTTGAGGAAACTTGTTGTAAGGGAGGATTTCGCAGAAAGTGTCCAGTTCACGAAGCCGACGCCCAATAAGTTGCGTCGTTTGCGAACCGAAATCAAGAATAACGATTTTCTGTTGCATCTTAGAAAGAATTTATATTCTGCATACAAAGTTAAGCAAAACTTATAAAGTTACCTTGTTGTTATAATACAAATAAGACTTCTCAAGCAAGTTCTTTCCATATCTACTTATTGTAAAACACATCCTAAACACAAAGCCTTTAATTTTATAGAGGTTCATCCATAGGATAAGGATTTTCTGAAATACAATCAAGGATATAAGACAGTTATTTTTTATTATACCATAACTAACCGCCTAGTTCTTTTCTTTAAGTAAGTCACGAATTTCTGTCAGCAGTTTCTCTTCTGAGCTTGGTTCTACTGAGGCTTTAGGAGCAGGCGCTTCATTCTTCTTGAAATTATTGATAAGCTTCACTAATAAGAAGACACAGAAAGCGATAATAATGAAATTCAGCGTTTCTTGCACAAAGTTTCCCCAATTGATGGATACAGGTTCTGCACTTTCATTG
Source organism: Alloprevotella rava (assembly GCF_014195585.1). Classification (GTDB taxonomy): domain Bacteria; phylum Bacteroidota; class Bacteroidia; order Bacteroidales; family Bacteroidaceae; genus Alloprevotella; species Alloprevotella rava. The sequence continues at coordinate 14,264 of NZ_JACICA010000012.1, forward strand.
AGAGGATTAACAGGAAGTGTTAAAGATAATTCCTTAAAGTCTACTCCACCTATCAACCAACCTATAGGAGGCATGATAATATCATCCACAATAGAAGAAACAATCTTGCCAAATGCGCCACCGATGATAACACCGACAGCCATATCAATAGCATTTCCCTTCACCGCAAAGTCCTTAAACTCCTGAATTATTTTTCCCATAATTCTGTTTTATTTAATTATCTATTCGTCAGCAAACTTTTAATTATTTTTTTGAGTAGCCGATGCAAAAATAAAAGTTTATTTGTAAATTTGCAGCGCAATCAGAAATAAAGTATCATTGATATTTGAAATCTGATTTAAAGAAGAGAACATCTCTATAATTATTTAAATATCTAACAAACGTTATGATTAAAATTGGTATTAACGGTTTCGGTCGCATCGGCCGTTTCGTTTTCCGTTCCACTCTCGAAGAGGCTAACAAGAACGATGTTGAAGTTGTAGCTATCAATGACCTTTTGGCTGTTGATTACCTCGCTTACCTTCTGAAATACGACACTATGCACGGTCGTTTCGATGGAACTGTAGAAATTAAGGACGAACACACTCTGACCGTTAACGGTAAGGATATCCGCATCTTCGCAGAGCGCGATGCTGAAGACATCAAATGGGGTGAAGTAGGTGCTGAATACGTAGTTGAATCTACTGGTTTCTATCTTACGATGGATCGCGCAGAAAAGCACCTCAAGGCTGGTGCTAAGTACGTTGTCCTTTCTGCGCCTTCTAAGGCAGGTGAAGACGGCCGTCAAGCTCCGATGTTCGTTTGCGGTGTAAATACTGACAAGTATGCTGGCGAAACTATCGTTTCTAACGCATCTTGCACTACTAACTGCTTGGCTCCTATCGCAAAGGTTCTGAACGACAAGTTTGGTATTGAAAACGGTTTGATGACTACTGTTCACTCTGCAACTGCCACTCAGCTGACAGTCGATGGTCCTTCTAAGGGCGGTAAGGACTGGCGTGGTGGCCGTGCTGCTTCTGGTAATATCATCCCTTCTTCTACGGGTGCTGCTAAGGCTGTAGGTAAGGTTATTCCCGAACTGAACGGTAAGCTGACAGGTATCTCTATGCGTGTTCCAACTTTGGATGTTTCTGTTGTCGACTTGACTGTTAACCTCAAGAACTCTGCTTCTAAGGAAGATATCTGCGCAGCAATGAAAGAAGCTTCTGAAGGCGAGCTGAAGGGTGTACTTGGTTACACTGAAGATGCAGTTGTTTCTTCTGACTTCCTTGGCGATGCTCGTACGTCTATCTTCGACGCAAATGCAGGTGTTTACCTCACTGATAAGTTCGTTAAGGTTGTTTCTTGGTATGACAACGAGATTGGTTACAGCCACAAGGTTGTTGAACTAATCAAGACTATGAACGCATACAACAACAAGTAATTTATTTAATTACGCTATATGAAGACCGTTCAGCGAAAGCTGAATGGTCTTTTTTTATTATATCCTCTCTATTCTTCTCGCTTTTTTGCATCTTTATAATAAAGTAGTTGTAGAAAAACATTAACTTCGCGGTATATGGACACATACGATATTATTACAGTATTAGGCCCAACGGCTTGCGGAAAAACAAGCTTCGCGATCAACTTAGCTGCAATGCTCGATGCAGAAATCATCAGCGCAGATAGCAGACAGGTATATCGGAGAATGGACCTTGGAACAGGGAAAGACTTAGAAGATTATACCTTTCAAGGAACAGTTGTCCCCTATCACCTTATAGATATTGTGGAGCCAGGCTATAAATACAATGTCTACGAATATCAACATGATTTTCTGCAAGCCTATAACGATATTCGTAAACGAGGAAAACGTGTAGTAGTGTGCGGTGGTACGGGCTTATATTTAGAAAGTATTCTTCGTAGCTATCGACTGAGCCCTGTTCCTCAAAATCCCACACTACGAAAAGAGCTTGGAGGAAAAAGTTTATCTGAATTAACAACAATCCTTAAAGGATATAAGACACTACATAATACTACTGATATAGATACTACCCAAAGAGCTATCCGAGCGATAGAGATTGAAGAATACTACAAGCAGTGTCCACTTGAAAATAGGCCTTTCCCAAAACTCAACAGTCTTACTTTAGGCCTCGGAGTAGACCGCGAAATTAGGCGTGAAAGAATAACCGCACGACTAAAGAGTAGACTGAAAAGAGGTATGCTTGATGAGATCCGTAATCTTCTCGATGAAGGAGTTACAGCTGAAGACCTGATGTACTATGGCCTTGAATATAAATATCTAACGCTGCATATTATTGGGCAATTATCTTATGAAGAAATGTTCAATAAATTAGAGATTGCCATTCATCAATTTGCCAAACGACAAATGACGTGGTTCAGAGGCATGGAACGAAGGGGTACACCTATCAACTGGATTACTCCACCAACGCTACCTATAAGTAAAGAAGATCTTGAAAAAATACTAGCTCCCTATATGTAAGAACATGAGCACTATTAACTCTCAAAAATGGGGCTTTATCTTCTGCCCAAAGAAAGGTTCGCATAAAAACCGTCACTTGAAGAAAAAGATCCAACAAATTCTTCAAGAAGAATTGACAAACTATGAGTTCATAGAAAGTCAGGAACAAGGCTCTATTAAACACATCACAAAGCGGATGACCCAAGAAGGGTATTCGACCGTAATAATAATTGGAGGAGATGCTGCTCTCAATGAAGCAATCAATGGTATAATGGAAGTGTCAGTTTCTCATCCTATACTTGGAGTAATTCCCAATGGATATGGTAACGACTTTGCTAAATTTTTCATGGAAAAAGAGATTTCCGACTACCGCCAAACTATCCGCACACTCAAACAGCAACGCACGCGCAAGATCGATGTTGGAACTTGCCTACTAACTGATGTTTTCGGAAAAGAAGAGCATTTATATTTTCTTGATTGTATCAATATTGGACTTGCCGCATCCATTACCAATATCAAAAGAACTACGCTAAGGTTCTTAGGAAGAAAAACTCTATCCTCACTTCTCTCTGCGATGCTTTTAATTTTCAAACGCAAGATTTTCAAAATAGCTTTTCACCTACCAGGCGAAAAGTTTGAGAAAAATGCCATGACTGTCTGTATTGGCTCAGCTACTGGCTACGGGCAAACTCCTAGTGCTGTCCCCTACAATGGGCTACTCGATATCAGCGTCATATCAGACACGCCGTCACTACAAATTGCACATGGACTTTGGTTACTCTTTACTGGACGTTTTCTCAAGCATAAAAATTTGGACGTGTGGCGAACAAAAGAAGTGGAATTTTCCGAAATCGGACGTGCCACTGTCAGTATAGATGGACACGTTATACCACATAAAGAGAAAACACTGAAGGTTGGAATTCTAAAAGAGGAAATAGAATTTATACTTCCTTAAAACTCACAAAACTTCAACCAATCTCTGAGACAAGTTTCAGTTTCTGCTCATCAAGAATTGTAATCTTCCGCCCATCTACCACGATTAGTTGCTCTACGGCAAAATCGGAAAGTGTGCGAATGGCATTAGATGTTGTCATATTAGAAAGGTTTGCCAAATCTTCACGAGGTATCTTAATTGCAATAGCCTGAGAATCCTCTGCAACACCATAAGTATCACGTAAAAAGAGTAAAGACTCTGCCAAGCGTCCACGTATGTGCTTTTGAGTAAGACTAACGGTACGAAGATCTGAACTCCCCAACGCTTGTGCTAAATTCGTCATAAAAAATCTACACAACGCATTATTTTTCTGTAGGGCAAGATTTACCACTGGCATAGGAATCAAGCAAACAACAGAATCCTCAAAGGCTGCAGCAGAAGTTACATAACATTCGTTTGCCATCCAAGCACGATAGCCAAAATACTGAACAGGTCGCATCAAACGAAGCAACTGACTTCTGCCTCCTACACCATCACGATATATTTTAATCTTTCCCGAAATCAAACATATTAGGTATTCAGGCGTATCACCAACTTCATAAATAGGTTCATGCTTTCGATAGGTCACTACCCGCAAACTTTCAGCAAAAGTTTGCTTCTCATCTTCAGAAAGAAGCTGCCACAAATCATTCATTAAAGCAGTAATCTCCGACAATCCCCATTTATAACTTGAAGCCATTCTCATAAGATTAAATGAAAAGTCAAAACAACAAAGTTAAAAGTATGTTTTATAACATTTCTTGCTACAAATATAAGAAGGCTATTTTATTTACACAAGACTTTAACATCTTTTCCTAAACTTTCATACAGCGTTGTCTGTATTTTTCTATTGTAAAAGCACAGTCTATACAATTGTGCCAATCATACTTTACAATCATCCAAGAAACAGATACAGCGATTGAAGCCTATCGGCTATATACTACCATGAAAGATTGAAAATCAAGAATTAAACAGAAAGATAAATATTCCAACTTACAAATCCACCTGCAATCAAAAGTCCGCTCTTATTGAATTTCTCTACTTGACAACTCCATATAAAGAACGCTTTTTAGGTAAAGCTACTTATCATCTTTTATGTTAAATCTCCACATAAAAGAAACATAATAAGGCGCTCTTTTGACAATCTCAATACACCAGCATACAGCCTAACTATAATGGTGAACATAAAAGCGAACAAGATTGACAACAAATAGAAAATATATTTCTCCTCAAAATCTGCAACGGCTGTATGTATCTAGTTCACAAAATTGTAGTAAAAAGCGCATTGCAAATTACTTCAATAAAAGAAAACCTCTTTCTACTCTGCTGATACAATAAGCCCGCCAGCTGATAGCCTTATTCTCTCAGCTGACATCCTTATTGTATTTTTAAACGCAATAAGGATATTTACGATTATTTGTAAAATGAAAATGAGCTTATCACTTGTAATTCGTAAAACACTCAATAAAAAGACTTTTCTAAACTCTTCTGACAAGCAAAAATCATAAACTTTCAACGATAAGATATTACCTGCATATAGTTTTATCAAGCCTCAAATAAAAAAACACATAAAAAATATCCTTATATCATTTTTTTGTATAATTTTGCTTTTAGGACAACAATAAAGCCGTCTGCATGGCATGATGGTACAAAACAAATCTGTCAAAGTAATATCAAACCTTAATCATAAATTATTTTACTATGTCCTATTTGCAATTCGATAAAACGCAGATGACAAACCTTCAGGACTCCCTCTTCAAGGAGTTTCTGATCACAAGTCGCTCTGGTGCATACTGCTCCACAACTCTAGTAGGCTGCAATATCCGCAAATATCATGGTCTGCTGGTAGTTCCCGTTCCTGAATTAGATGAAGAAAACCACGTGATTCTCTCGGCCCTAGATGAAACTATTATTCAACATGGCGCAGAATTCAACTTGGGGCTGCATAAGTACCAAGGTGAAAACTATAGTCCCAAAGGACATAAGTATATAACAAAATTTGAATGGGTCAAAGTTCCTACATGGACATATAGAATTGGTGGTGTAGTCTTGAAAAAGGAAATTAGCTATGGTGTCCACAACTCTCGTCTATACATACGCTACACACTAGTTGAGGCTCACAGCCCAACTACACTCCGACTTCGTCCTTTCTTAGCTTTCCGAAATGTTCATGAATGGACTCATGCCAATGGTACTGCTGACAAGAGCTACAAGCTCATTGAGAATGGCATAAAAATGTGCCTATATAAAGGCTATCCAGAGCTCAACATGCAGCTAACCACCGATAAGGCAGAATTTCATTACGACCCAAACTGGTACATGGGACTTGAATATCCAAAGGAACGAGAGCGTGGCTATAATTCGTTAGAAGATCTTCTTGTTCCTGGCTATTTTGAAATGCCCATAAAAACGGGAGAAAGTATTGTTTTCTCTGCATCGGTTAAAGAACCAGAAGAACCTTCTAAGCTCTCAGCCATGATGGACAAGGAAATTGCTCCACGCCTTCCTCTTGACAGTTTCTATCATTGCCTCGTTCACGCGGCCCACCAGTTCAAATTCCAAAAAGATGGCGAATCCTATCTCCTTGCTGGCTATCATTGGTTTAAGTCTCGCGCTCGTGATACGTTCATAGGACTTACAGGATTAACACTCGCAATTGGAGAGACTGAAGAGTTTGAATCATACATGACTACAGCTCAAAAAGCCATCTACGATTATATAAATAAGCGTCCCATTAGTGTGCAAATTTATGAAATGGATAAACCAGATGTCTTACTTTGGGCCATTCGTACAGTACAAAACTATGCGCTTTACACATCCAGCAAACAATGCTATGAGAAATATGGCAGCTTGCTAAAAGATATGCTAGATTTTATCTGGAGCGGTAAGCATCCAAACCTCTTCCTTCATGAAAATGGTTTGCTCTATTCAAATGGTAAAGAAGAAGCCATTACGTGGATGAACTCCGTCGCTAATGGTAAGCCAATTGTGGCACGTTCGGGATATATTGTAGAATTCAATGCTCTCTGGTATAACGCTCTGAAATTCATTGAAGAGCTCCTTTTAGAAGCCGGAACAGAAGAAGAAAAAGATTTAGCAAACCGACTTCATCGCATGGCAGAGAAAGTAGCTATTTCGTTCAAGAATACGTTCCTCAATGAATATGGCTACCTTCTCGATTATGTTGATGGCAATATGATGGATTGGAGCGTTCGTCCCAATCAATTGATTGCAATTGCGTTGGAATATTCTCCGCTTAACATAAAAGAACGAAAGACAGTTTTGGACGTTTGCACAAAGGAACTCGTAACTCCTAAAGGCATTCGCTCACTTTCTCCAAAGAGTGGAGGCTACAACCCTATGTATATAGGTAAGCAAACACAGCGTGACTATGCATATCATCAAGGAACTGCGTGGCCATGGCTGACAGGCTTCTATCTCAATGCCTACCTCAAAGTCTACAAGATGAGCGGAGTCAACTATATCGAACGACAACTCATTGGATTTGAAGAAGAGCTCTTCTATCACTGCGTTGGAACAATCCCAGAACTTTTCGACGGAAATCCTCGCTTTAGCGGCCGTGGAGCGATCTCTTTTGCCATGAACGTCAGTGGTATTCTAACAGCACTGCACCTTGTAGAAAAGTTCCGAATCATGGAAGAAGAGGATTATTAAGAAGATATAAATAAAACGTCAAGCATCATCAACTATAACACAATGAATGTATTAATGTTTGGTTGGGAATTTCCCCCACATATCCTCGGAGGCTTAGGCACAGCAAGCTACGGCATTACGAAAGGACTTTCCCTACAGCCTGACACGCATATAACTTTTTGTATTCCTCGACCTTGGGGCGATGAGGACAAAAGTTTTATGAACATCATAGGACTGAGCGAAACCCCCATTGTCTGGAAAGACGTCAACTATGACTATGTCAAACAACGCCTTGGAGACAAGATGGACCCACAGCTTTACTATGATCTTCGTGACCATATTTATGCCGATTTCAATTACCGAATGACCGATGACTTAGGTTGTATTGAATTCTCTGGAAAATATCCGAGTAATCTATACGATGAAATTAATAACTACTCTATAGTTGCAGGAGTCATTGCCCGCCAACAGCAGTACGATATTATACACGCGCATGATTGGCTCACTTACCCCGCAGGCATTCACGCCAAAAACATAAGCGGCAAACCTCTTGTCATCCATGTTCATGCAACAGATTTTGATCGTAGTCGAGGCAACGTAAATCCCACGGTTTACAACATTGAGAAAGACGGAATGGACCACGCTGATTGCATAATGTGCGTCAGCGAACTTACCCGCCAGACTGTAATAAATCACTACCATCAAGATCCTGCAAAATGCATTGCTATGCATAATGCAGTGTATCCGCTGGATCAAGAAATTCTCGATATGGTAAATCAGCGGAAGCCGTTCAAAGAAAAGAAAACAAAAGTTGTCACTTTCCTCGGACGTCTTACAATGCAAAAGGGACCAGAATACTTCGTTGAAGCGGCAGCTCTTGTACTCAACCGTACACGCAACATCCGCTTTTGTATGGCTGGTTCAGGCGATATGATGGAAGAAATGATCAACCTAGTAGCATCTCACGGCATAGCAGATCGCTTCTTCTTCCCAGGCTTCATGAAAGGCAAACAAGTGTATGAAGTCTTTAGAGATAGTGATGTCTATGTCATGCCTTCTGTTTCCGAGCCTTTTGGTATTTCGCCACTTGAAGCTATGCAATGTGATGTTCCTTCTATCATCAGTAAGCAGAGTGGCTGTGCTGAAATTCTCAAGAAATGTATCAAGACAGACTATTGGGACATTCACGCCATGGCCGATGCTATATACTCTATTTGTACCAATGATTCCCTCCATGAATATTTGGCAAAAGAGGGAAAAAGAGAGGTCGATGAAATCACCTGGGAAAAGGTGGGTCAACGCATCTATAATTGTTACCAGAATCTCCTAAATTAATAATCTCGCAGCATACAATATGAAAACCATTTGCTTATATTTCGAAATACATCAGAATATCCATCTGAAGCGCTATCGTTTCTTCGATATTGGTACAGACCATTATTACTATGACGACTACGAGAATGAGCGCTCTATAACTGAAACTGCAGAGAAGTCATATATCCCTGCGTTGCAAACGCTCATAGAGATGGCCAACAAGAATAAGGGGTTCTTCAAATGTGCAATCTCCTTGTCAGGCTGTGCCATTGAGCAGCTGGAAAACCATGCACCACAAGTGCTGGAGTTACTACAAGAACTCAACGACACTGGCTGCGTTGAATTCCTTGCGGAACCCTACTCCCACGGATTCTCTTCACTTAAAAATAAAGAGAGCTTCATAGCTGAGGTTCGCCATCTTTGCCACAAGATTAAAACGCTCTTTGGACAAGAGCCTAAAGTATTCCGCAACTCTTGTCTAGTCTACGATGACGAAATTGGTGAGATTGTTGCAAAAATGGGATTTAATGCTATGCTAGCAGAAGGAGCAAAACATGTGCTTGGCTGGAAGAGTCCACATTTTGTTTACAACTGTTGCCGCAATCCTAAATTAAAACTGCTCCTTCGCGACCATAGTTTGTCCGAAGACATTAGTTATCGTTTCAATGACTCAAGCTGGAGTCAGTATCCACTCTTTGCGGATAAGTATGCCAATTGGATTGCACAACTTCCAGAAGAAGAACAAATTATAAATATCTTCATGGAACTTTGTGCACTTGGAATCTTCCAACCGCTCAACAGTAATATTCTAGAATTCTTCAAAGCACTTCCCGAACAATTTCGCCAGCGTGGCATCACGTTCTCCACACCTTCTGAAATCGTAAGCAAAGTAAAATCATCTGGAGATCTCATTGTGGAATACCCAACCAGTTGGGTAGACGAAGAGCGCGACATGTCTCCATGGCTAGGCAACATTATGCAGCAAGAAGCTTTCGACAAACTCTATAGTATTGCCGACCGTGTCCGCATTAGCCGTAATCGTCGCCTACAACAAGACTTCGACTACCTGCAAGCATCCAACAATCTGCGCTTTATGTCTACTAAGGCTAATAGCTATGGAGGTTATCGAGGTATTTACGACTCTCCTTATGATGCTTTCACCAACTATATGAACATCCTTGGCGACTTTATTGCGCGCGTCAATAGTCTTTATCCCGATATTGAGAACGAAGAATTAGATCCGCTTCTCACGACTATCAAAAACCAAGAAGAAGAGCTTGAGCGAAAGGACCGCGAACTAGAAAAATTCCGCTTAATGTTGGCTAAATTTGAAGTTGGCGGCAACGCAGAAACTCCTATTCCCGAAACAAAAGTTGTAAAGGAAACCAAACCAAAAGCAACGACCAAAAAGACAGCAACTAAGAAAACTACACCTAAGAAGTCTACAACAAAGAGCAAGACCAGTACAAAAAAATCTCCTGCAACAAAATCTGTTGAAAAGTAATAGTGTTTCCACACATAATTAATACTCATTTAGAAGAGGACGGTCTCTTGACTGTCCTTTCTTTTTTCAAGAAAATTGTAAAAAGATAAGTTTTTATGGCAAATTAAAATTATTATCCTAACTTTGCAACAATTTCATAACTTATAGTACAAAACAAAGCTATCAATTTATAATGAATCGTTTTTTGCTGCTTATTATAATGGTGCTGGCATTGTTCTCTTCATGCCACACACAGGAAAAGGTTATCTATTTCCAAGACATGCATAACCGTGAAAGCTTCTCTACTCAAACCATTGAAGCAATGAAACTACAGCCGGGCGATAAGGTTAGTATAATCGTAAGCAGTGCAGCTACTCCCGATCAAGCGGTACGTTATAACCTTGTTGTTGCGCAGCAACAAGTAGGCTCTGCAACAGCTCGTCAAAATAACCAAGTAGCCCTCTACACTATTGATGAACACGGAGAAGTTGATGTTCCTTGCATGGGGCGTATCAAAATTAGTGGACTCACACGTTCTGATGCCGCGGCAAAAATACAAAACCTCTTCCGCAACGGAATCCTCAACGACGCCGTTGTAACTATCAATGCCTACGACCAGTTCATCACCGTTCTTGGCGATGTCAAGAATCCTGGTCGAGTTCAGATTGGTCGCGACAACATTACGTTGCTCGAAGCTATCGGACAAGCTGGAGACCTTAATATTACAGCCCGACGTGATCGCATTCTCGTCATGCGCCAAGAAGGCAACGAAACAAAATCCTACTATGTAGACATTCGTTCCAAGAATCTAATGAACTCTCCCGTCTACAATCTCCGCCAGAACGATGTTATAATCGTACAGCCCAATAAATTTAAAGCAAACCAATCTACGAACAACGCAAATAGTCTGACACAAATTGGAACATGGATATCAATTGCTTCTTTTGCAACGACACTCATAACCCTATTCCTGATTAAGAAATAAGGTCATATATCAAAACACCCACAAAACGCCTCGCATTTTTATCTGCTGAGGCGTTTTATGTTTCCACTACAAATCTAGATTCTTAGAAAGAAACTTACCACAAAACTTTCAAAGAACATTTTGGCATTTGCTAAAAACCTTATGAACAGCAATAAAGAAACTTACTTTTTATTAAGTGTATTATAAAATCGTAAATATCCTTATTGCGTTTGAAAATACAATAAGGATATCAGCTGACAGAATAAGGCTATCAGCTGACGCGCTTATTGTATCTGCAAGCCCAATAATAACTATGGTGCTATACTTCTCCTTTAGCGTAGCATAAGAAAATAAAGATCAAACTTATTTGGTAAAATACAAAGAAAATTTTAGATTTGCAGCCATCATTGTAAAATCCAAATAATGATTAAAGATTCTTAGTATTCACCAAACAAAAAACCTATGAAAACGAATCTAATGAAATGGATGTTGCTCATGAGCGTAATTCTCATGGGAATTGTATCGTGCAGCGATGAAACAGAGAAACCTTCGTTGGCAGCTCCTGAGATTGTGCAACATGAACAAACAGATGACAACCCCATCAAATTGAGCTTCTCATGGACAGAAGTAAAAAATGCAACGGCTTATGTCTATGAACTTTCAACAGAAGTTGATGGAGTAAAAACTACAGTCGTTAAGGGAGAGACCCAAAAAACAAGTGCCGAAATTATTGGAAGTAAGGATATTCTCCTCTCTTTTGATACAAAATACACATTCAGTCTTTCTGCGAAGTCTCCACAGTTGGAATCAAAAACAGTTAGTGCAGTAGTCACAACATCAACTTCTCCTTTCAAGATGGAAGTAACAGAACTCAACTATCGTGGAGCTACATTCAATGTTACTCCTTCAGATCCTAATATACCCTATCAAACAGCTCAGACAGATTGGGATAAATACGCAAAACACGAATCTGACTCTGCCTTTATAGCCAATTATGACTTTGCATTCTATAAGGCTGTCCCACCTCCTTTCGTACCCTGGTATGCTAAAATGGAGAGTGCATGCCAAAAGGGTAATCACTCTTGGAAGACTCGAATTCTGAGTCCAGGAAAAACATATATATTCTACTCTTACGGATGTAAATTCCAATCTAAGGAAAATCCCAAGAATCCTGTTGTACTTATTACTCCATTTGTAAAAGTAAAATTTACTACCCCAGAGTGGAAGGCTACTAGCCAAATGACTTTCAATGTAACTTCTGTCAGCCAAACTCTCAAAGATGGTAAGGTTGTCTCTGTAATCAAAGTTATTCCCTCCTCCAATACCGAAAAGTATTTCGTAACTTTCGTAGAGGATGAGTACGTTGAAAAGAATTATGGTGGCAGCGACTTCAACCTCTTGATGGGACGCATGGGCGATGCTGAAAAAATGGGTATAGTAAGAAACTACAATTGGGGAGCCTCCAAACTGCTTCACTCAGGAGAACAAACTATTTCCAATACAGAAACAGGAATCAGTGGTGACCAAAATATTACTGCTGGTAAAAAGTACCATGCAATAGTCATCGGAATGAGTGATGATGGACTTCAAACAACAGAAATCAAGCGTTTGGACTTAACCGCGCCTTCTAAATAAACAATATAACAATAGCCGTTCCAGCTCTGAAAATAATACCAATTATAACCTTCAATATACTGGAACGGCTTTAATTTTTGACATAATATGAAAGCCAAGATTAGTCGGATGCTGGCAATGCTCAGTATTTTCTTGCTGGTTGCTTGCTCATCGGAAAATAATGGTAATGAAGTATCTCCTTTTACGATAAAGACACCAGAAGCTTCCTTAAGACTGGCCGTCGAGAAAAACAGTAAAAAAGAAGTAAGTTTCTCTTGTCCAGAATCTTGGAAAGCAAGCGTAAACGTAGATTGGGCAACCATATCGCCCATGACGGGCTCTGCAGGCAATCAGCAATTAAAAATCATTGCAAAGTCATATAATAATACAGGGAAAGTTCGTGAAGGCATCTTACTCCTAACCTCCACAAGTGGAAGCTCTCAGATTAAATTTTCTCAAGAAAAGGCCGATGTTATCAACTTAGAACAGCAGGTTTATAATGTTGGTATTAAAGGTGGAGATTTGAGTGTAAAATTTTCTTCAAATATACGCGGATATAAACTTTTATTTGTTTCGCAATCTGCCAAACCGACGTGGATTAAAGCAAAAAAAGATGCCAACGTAGGGAGTAAGACAAGCGAGGTAAATGAAAGCTTAGAAGAGAGTGAATACCAATTCTCCATTGAACCCAACGAAACGCATGAGAAAAGAACTGCAACTTTCTATATTCGCATCGTAAATCCCAATAACCACGACGAAGTATATATTACTTCAGGATTTTTCAACATTGTACAAGAAGGTTTACCAGTTGAAACTTCCACGGACTTTTCTCGTAATAATTCCATAAAACAATTACAGAGACATACCAAAGGAGCAGGCATTCCTATTGTTCTCATGGGAGATGGCTTCGTGGATCGTGAAATAAACTCTGGCCGTTACGATGAGATTATGAATCAATCAATGGAGAACCTCTTTACTGAAGAACCTGTAAAATCGCTTCGCGAATACTTCGATGTATGGCAAGTTACCCTTGTTTCTCAAAACAACGCATTCGGTGCAAATTATAAAACAGCTCTCGATTGTGAGATTCAAGGAAATGGAAGTTCGCTTATAACTGGTAATTTTGACAAGGTAGTGGCAGCTTTGAGGAATATTGAAGAATTCCAAACAGCAAGTAGACTACATGAAGTAGTTACTGCTGTTATCCTTAATACGCCACAACATGCAGGAACAACCCACTTTGGCATTTCTTTCGAAGGAGAAATGAGCAATTTTGCCATTGCCTATGTACCGCTCATCAATAATGATGCTAAATGTGAAACCTACCGCGCAGTTCTATGCCACGAAACTTTAGGACATGGCTTAGCCAAATTACTTGATGAATATGCCTATGAATCAAATAATTCGAGTATTCCTCTTTCTCAAGTTAACAAATACAGTGAATTGCAGAAAAAGTATGGATGGGCAAACAACATCTCTTTCTCTGCTACTAAAACACCCTGGAATCATATCCTAGCCAACAAAAACTACCAATCAAGAGATTTCTTCGGTGAGAAACTAGGCATCTACGAAGGAGCCTTAGGATATCTTCATGGAGGATGGCGTCCGACAGATGATAGCATGATGTTTCACAATCGTCATGGCTTCAATGCTCCATCACGAGAAGCAATATATAAGCGTGTAATGTCCACAGCTTTGGGCGAATCATGGACTTACAACTTTGAGGACTTTGTAAAATTTGATCAAGCACACCTGCCGCGACCTACTGCTGCACAAGCACAAACAAGAGAATACTTCGGAAAAGAAGCGTTCTCTATTATTGGTGGTCAGCCTCAACTACTATCACCTCCCGTTATTGGACGCTAAGAAAGAATAAAGAGTTCCCCTCATAAAACATTACTGTCTGGTAGACAACGAAATAAAAGTTTATCGTTCTACCAGACAGTTTATTTATAAGAGGTGTATAGTTTTTTACATCAAAGCGTAAGAAGAAAATCTTCTGCTTCCTTCAGTGTATCCTGTTTACCAACATCAAGCAGACGGAGGGGGGGAGTAAAAACTCCTCGAAACGACAGTTGGTCGCAAGTCTGCAAATAGAAATTCATAATAGGAAAAATCTTTGGAAACTCTTCCAAAAAAGAAAGCAATCTAGGAGACACTAAATGAATACCACTAAAAGCATAGCGATGTAAAGAGGCAATATCCAAATTTTGGAAAGGCGTTCGCACTTCTCCTGTCTGAAGATTGGTCCAAGCACACAAATAATTATTGTCATCAAAAAGTAAATAACGATTCGTTACTCGCTCACTAACCATCAGTGCTGCATCTGCATCTTTATTTGCCTCATAAAACTCACGCAAAGGAGCATTGCTAAGAATATCCACATTATGAATCAATATGGGATTATCATTGGGCGTAAAAAGTTTCATTGCTTGACGCAATCCTCCTCCTGTATCAAGAAGTTCTTCACGTTCATCACTCACATGAACAGGAATTCCAAAATCGTGCTTATCCAAATAACTAATGATTTGTTCACCAAAGTGATGTACATTTACAACAACTTCTGTAGCACCCGCCTCGCGTAGACGAGTCAATGTATGCCATAAAAGAGGTTTACCAGCAACAGGAACTAAGGCTTTTGGCATAGAATCTGTCAGAGGCTTTAAGCGAGTTCCACGCCCCGCAGCAAAGAGTAGTGCTTTCATTTATTGCAATAAAAAAGCCTCCTCAAAAAGAGGAGGCTGTAGTCTTATTTTTCGAATTTTGTATAAACAACAGAAATTGACAGATTATTACCTGTTGGGCCTCCTTGCAATTTAACGCTCGACAGACCTAATTCATTTCTCACTCGGAGAAGCTGACGGGTATTTTTTCCCGTCAAATTATTCTTCACAGAGGTATATTCTGAACTCACAGGCAGAAGTGCTACTTTATTCCATCTAGGGTTAGCTGATTCCCAAGCAGCATATTTAGCTTTACGACTTGCCTCAGATTCACCAATAATAACACCTGCACCTTTATCTCTGGCACGCTTCATTGACGAAATTAACTGTCCAATATTATTAAAGACATATGAGTTGTAGTCTGAATTATAATCTGCCGTATAACTTGTTAGGTTATCTGGCAGCGTCTTTGTTTCAAAGAATGAATACATCTCAGAAATCGGCAACAAAATAAGTGTTGACGATTTCGTCAGCGCATAATTTCCAGAAGTGGGATTATCTAAACAACGGAAAGTGATTTTTGCTTGATTGATAGAATCGGTATAGTGATTTCCTGCTACAATATCATCAACCGGCAATTCCACCTCTGTATAGATGCCAACTGGAGATTTCACATAAGAATACTCATTGGCAGCATTAAGCATTGAGGGGGGCAACTGATTATCGACATACGTATTTTGGATTACTTCTTCCGTAGCAGCCATTGATTCCTGTCCACTACAAATACTATCTTTTCCTGCAGCAGTCTTCTGAAGATAGCGGAAATACAGATTCAAATAGCTCGTTTCTACTTTCAGCATAGAGCCCACCCCATCACTCGTCTTAAAATAAAAGCCTGGACAAACATGATGAATAAAGCTATAAGAGTTTTTGAAGTATGCCGGATTTTCGTAATACTTATCGACAATGTATTGCGCATACTCCTTCGGTAGTCTCACGACAACACTACCCTTAAAAGAGTCTGCACTTGTACGCAAGTCACGCCCCGTCAAATCACGGATACTATAGGTGATCGTCTTTTGATAAGGACTTGTAGTACTCACATACTGCCCGGGATCTATCGTCGTATAATAGTGCGTTCCCTCTCTCATTATCTTGTTCGTATCCAATTCTTGGACATAGAGCTTCATTGTTGTCAGAGAGTCGCCATAATAGGTTCTAAAGTAGAGACGAATATTACAAGAATCTACACTCACCATACGATTCTTGGCAGGAAACGAGTAATTTTCTCGCATATGATATTGAGCCAAGAAATTGCAAGAAGTTGTAGCATGGCTTTCTGGATCTACTATTGAACCCAAATAACAAGTACTCGTATTGGCCAATACGGAATCCATCTTAACCGAACGCGATGTTACACTATAGGTAGCCTGCGATGTGGCAATCTTGTCAAAGCCTGGCAAAACACCTGTACCCAACGTTGCCGTATCGTCGCTGCAAGATGCAAGTGCTCCGGCAAGAGCAAAAGCCAATAGGGGGGCTGTATACTTCATTGATATGTATTTAGCTATTTTAGACTACAGATTCTGCGCTCAGCACAATAAAAAAATCTGCTTCATTATTATCTGCGAAGATAAAGAATTCAAATAAATCAACAAGATTTGTTTAACGAAATATCACGAATTTAGCGAATTTTGTCTGAGAAATAAAAGAACTTCTTGACACAAATTCGCTAAACTCGTACTATATAATTGTCTATCCAATTAAAGCGTTTCGTAGAAAGCAGTATAGGCTTCACTTGTAGGTTCGCCAGGATATTCAAGAATAGGCTTTCCAATTTTACGGGCAAAGTCTAGTGTTTCCACTGCTACTCCTTCTTCCGTCTGAATAAGGCCATCACTGAAAGTCACAGCTAATTGTGCTAAAGCATCTGGGCTAGAGAAATCAATGTTTGTATTGTCCAATAATTGATCATCAATATTACGGAACTTCAAACATTCACGGAAATTAGCAGCAGGATTATTCTTCGGCGTTTCACCATACACAGAGAACACCACTTTTGTGTCTTGAAAAGCAGGTTCATCGTGATAAGCTGTTTTTATCAACAATGGTGCAACGGCAGAAATCCAACCATGGCAATGAATAACATCGGGAATCCAACGCAATTTCTTAACAGTCTCAAGCACGCCTCGAGCATAGAAAATTGCGCGTTCGATGTTGTCAGGATATTCTGTACCATCCTCATCAGTTAACATACCACGATTTTGGAAATAATCATCGTTGTCGATAAAGTAGACCTGCATACGTGCCTGCTGAATAGAGGCAACTTTTATTACAAGCGTATGATCTGTATCGTCGATTATAATATTCATCCCCGAAAGGCGGATCACCTCGTGCAACATATTGCGACGCTCGTTGATGTTCCCCCATCTAGGCATAAATGTCCGAATCTGACGACCTGATTCTTGTACTAATTGAGGGAGCTTTCTCCCCATGCGTGCCATCTGAGTCTCTGGAACATACGGGGTAATCTCTTGGGTGATAAATAAAACTTTATCTGCTTTCATTTAGTTTTGTAATATGAAAGAACATATCTCTGAAATAAAGGAATATGTCCTAGCCTTCAACTTAATTTAGGTGCAAAGGTACAAAAAAACCGAAAAATGAGTACTCTAAATCGCAATTTCCTTATTTCTCACCACTTTGAGTACGTTTAGAATGGGTGAATTTGTTTTTTCTATCAGTTTACCTTAATTTTACGCCTCGAAATTTCAGGGCATTTCTCAAAGAATGCCACAACTCCAAACACAAATTAAAGATGTATATTGCAGAAACCGTAAAAGAACTTACGGACTTCCTTGAACAAGAGCGCACCGCAGACAAGACCATTGGTTTTGTCCCCACGATGGGAGCTTTACACGCTGGCCATGCCTCGTTAGTCAGCCGATCTGTTAAGGAAAATGACATTACCGTTGTTAGTATTTTTGTTAATCCCACACAATTCAACGATAAAAACGATTTAGCTAACTACCCGCGCACACTGGAAGCCGATGCACAACTATTGGAAAGAATCGGCGCAGATTATGTCTTCGCCCCAAATGCCGAAGAAATTTATCCTGAGCCCGACACTCGCTATTTCGACTATCCGCCTATTACAAGCGTAATGGAAGGTCCGCGCCGCCCTGGCCATTTCAATGGAGTGTGCCAGATAGTAAGTAAGCTATTTGATATGGTGAAACCTCATCGCGCTTATTTTGGAGAGAAAGACTTCCAGCAAATAGCTGTTGTTCGTGCAATGATTGAAGAACTCCATATCCCTGTAGAACTTTGCCCCTGCCCTATTGTTCGCGAAGAAAATGGATTAGCTTTGAGCAGTCGTAATACCTTGTTAACAGACGAGGAACGAAAGTTGGCGGTAAACATATCTAGAATTCTCTTTATCAGTGTCGACTATGCACAAAACCATAGTGTAAAAGAAACGCACGATTTTGTTGTTAACACACTCAATGCGCTAAACGGGCTGGATGTAGAGTACTTTGAAATTGTCAATGCCTGTACGCTGCAAAACGTAACAGCATGGACTGATGCCACTGAAATTCAAGGTTGCATCACAGTGTATTGTGGCAAAAAACCAATCCGTCTGATTGATAATATTAAATATAAAGGATAATTCTTATGGTTCTAAATCTGCTGAAAGCAAAGATACATTGTGCCACAGTTACAGAGGCCAACCTCCACTATATGGGCAGTATCACCATCGATGAAGATTTGATGGATGCTGCAGGTATTCTGCCAAATGAACACGTACACGTAGTTAACAACAATAATGGGGAACGTATCGAAACATACGTCATCCCAGGCCCGCGTAAAAGCGGCTGTATCTGTCTGAATGGAGCTGCCGCCCGCAAGTTTCAAGTTGGCGATATTGTTATTATTATGTGCTATGCCGGCTTCACATCTGAAGAAGCTAAAGCTCACAAACCTTCCGTTGTTTTCCCTGATGAAAACAATCAACTAATGAAGTAGATTGATGCACTATTATAAGACAGAAGCACTATCCACAATGAGTGAATAGTGCTTCTATTTCGTCTATATGTAAAAAGGAAAGATGCTAAAACTACTCCTCATCTTGCTCCAGTAACTCTATATCCTGACGCTCTGAAGGTATGGGACGATTCGGATTCTCCTTCGCACCGAGAGCCTTCAGTTCGTTACCTTTTCGAACAACACTCTGTCGACCTGAAAAAACTTTTTTCTCAGCTTCTTCGTATACTTTTAGCGAATTGCGCAAAGTATCTCCTAGTTTCTGATAACGCTTCAAGAAATCACCCAATCTGTCCAACAATTCTTCAGCTATATGGAAAACTCGCTGCTGATTCTCTGCTTGCTGATATTGCCGCCAAACAATCTGAATAATACGCAATATCGCCATTAGATTCAACTCTCCGGCAATCAACACTTTATGGTCGAAAGCATCATACCATAATTGGGGATCAGCAGTCAACGCTAGCTGCAACGCACTCTCATTAGGAACGAACATCACCACAAAGTCTATAGACTTGCGAGGAGCCTGAACATAGCTACTATAATCTTTCTTAGATAAACGTTGATACTGATCACGTATGCTCCTTACATGGGCCGTCAATGCAACAGTTCGTCTTTCTTCGCTCTGTGCATTCACATAGTCGTCATAAGCTTTGAGCGAAACTTTTGCATCTATAATAACATCTTGTTCGTGAGGATAATGTAAAATTGCATCGGGTTGCATTGATGCACCGGTATCGATATTTTTTAGATCTTGGCCCAAATCATCACGTAAGCGAGTTTGTAAATCATAATCAATCCCTTCGCGCAGTCCCTGACATGAGAGTAAATTACCGAGAATCACCTCTCCCCAATTTCCCTGTGCCTTATTGTCTCCACGCAAAGCTTGAGTCAAATTCGCAGCTTTCTCCCCCACTCGCTCGTTACTCTCAAGCATCTGTCGGAGTTGTTCTTGAAATGTAGCCGAATTAGCGGCTGATATTTCACGGTTTTGAGTAAGTTCTCGCCGCATCTCTCCAATGGCTTCTTTCAAAGGTTGAGTGATCTGTCCAATTGATTCTGTATTTTCCGACTTCAGTTTTTCCGCATTTCGCTCTAACAGTTGTTGCGCCAAATTAGTCATTTGCTCTTTTGTGGCATTCATCTGTTCTGTTAGCTTCTCTGCTCGCAACTTAGCCTCCTTATCTGTTTGTTCACGAAGCAGATGGAGCTCTGTCGCTTTCTGCCTCAGTTCTAAATTTAGCTGCATCAGTCTTTTCTGAAGTAGCACATAGGCAATGGCCATTCCAAGTGCCACACCTATTATTATATACAATATTACTTCCATATTGCGAAGTTAGATAAAAAACAGTACATATCACCTTTCGTTTCTCTCCAGTTTTCAGATATAACAAAGCCAAAATTTCACACCCTACAAAAGCGTATAAAAATACCCTTATAGCATTTCAAAATGCAATAAGGATATCAGCTGACATCCTTATTGTATTCGCAGATACAATAAGGAAAATCTCAATTCTGAACTATCTGCGAAGACACTGAAAACAGCCACGACTAAAAATAAAAATCCCCGACTCTGAAAGCCGGGGATAAACTATAAATATATTCAAACTATTTAGTTAGGAAATGTAGGGCGCGCAAAGCGCTTACCTCTATAAGTAGAAATTGTCCGAATCATTTCTGCATTGCATTCCTGCAAACCGAGAGCATCCATATCCTGAACAAATTCATCATACATAGACGGTATGAGGATATACCATTTATCACCATAGTCGCCCACACGCATACTTACCTGACGTAGGAAGCCCCACTTTTCAAAGAACGGCGTAAGATTATAGCCTGTCAAACGGCTCACCTTGCGGATGTAGTTGAAAATAAATGGCACACTGTTACTATACCAACCGCGAGATGGAACTACAAAATTATGGGTTGTCCAAACCGATGTGGGATAAGCTGTCTTATACGCATTCCATTTCACATTACTTCCATTTTGAGCAGACGCCAACAATTCATATTTGTCAAGACCATTCTGCTTCTCTATCTTAGAACCTTCTGCATTGTCAGACTGGCGCAGACTTTCATACCAATCCGGAGCAATATCAGGGAAACCATTCTCAGAGAAATAATTGTAGAGGTCAACAAGCGGAGCAAGCGCATGGTTTACGCCCAAATCCTGCAATGCCCAACCGCGCGTAGCGTCTACGCTGCAAGCCGTAATAACAGAGTCGGCCCCCGTTGTTCTTGTGAAATCCTGCAATTCTGCATTCCAGTTTACTTCGTCTTGATGTAAGAACGCCTGACGACGATGCTCACTGACTTTTCTCTCGCTAGCATAAGCATTATCGTTCAGAACAACATTATTGGCAAAGTTGATCCAATTACGGAACTGACCTTCACGATCATAGGGATAGCCCATGTGCATCACATTGTAATAGGAGTTCATATTGTTGCTGACCTCCGACATACCAGCCCAGTTGAAGTAGGGCAACATCTGGTGCTGATGTCCCCACTCATGAGAGAGTCCCCAAATTGCATCTTCATCATTGTAGACAAGCGTTCTACAATTAAGCACGCGGCGCTCTTGAGTGTGGTGGAAACTTACACCGAAACCGCCTTGGAACATATAATAGGTATAGTTCGAATAAGCCATAGTGCGGAGATTAGGCAGAGAATTGTATTTCTCAAAGCCCAACAAACGTTGCTCCCAAGTAATGAGTGTATCAAGTACATTCATATACTGACGATAGCCTATACTAGTACCATCTGTTGACTTACAATAATTGTGCAACCCCTTAGAGGTCCAGACAGAGTGAACATGTTTGCCAACAACATCCATACAAATATTCTTTGCATTTCCTGTCAGTGCGTGCATTTCTTCGTTCGTCTTCTCCGGACTCAAATAGCCATTAACTTGACCATTGATAAAGTGAGCCTTTATTGGGGCATAATCAGAAGAGTTGCCCTCTGCCGTGTAGCAGATATAAGCCAAACCATCATAGCCAAAAGTGTAGTTAATGACATTGATACCATTGTTGAGAGCAAAAGTAGAAGTAATAGGGTTACCACCATCAAAATTACCGCCATCTTTTCCTTCGTACCATGCAACAACCTTCAACGTAACATTCATACCACTTGGTATACCGCGCACAACTACTGCTGTAGTTGAGCCAGAAGGGATATTGATACCTGTTACGCCAGAAAGTTGGTCATAATACTTACCTGGAGCATTCCAAAGCTTGCTATAATAGCGTGGAGAATTATAACAAGGATATTCTGCTACGCGATATTTTGTTGAATAAGTACCATTGTAAAGCTGATGAGCCAGAGCACGAATCAGAGGTACACTAATCGTATCAATTTGAGCTTCTGTTACACCTGGTTTCAAAGACGCATAGAGATCATCGGTAAAGATATCAAAAGCTGACATTGAAGTACGCTGACGGAACTCCATTTCAGCACAACTTGCAAAATCGCCTGCGCCAGACAATACGCGAAACTGAATCTGCACAACGTTCTTGAGTGGAGTTTCAAAGGAGATTTGCTTAACTGAGTTATCACCAGACCAGTTAAACGTCTTGTATAGAGTGAAAGCACTTTCACCTTGAAGACGAATCAACACTTGCACCTTCTCAAAAGAACCGTTCGTTTGGCTATCCTGACGAGGAACATAATTGATATAATCAATCTGATTGTTGCCCGAGAAGGAATAAGTCAAAACAGCTGGATTTGATTCGGTAACATTAAAGCCACCTGCTCCCCAGGCAGTATGCCAAATAGAAGCATAATCCTTATCGAGAGTCAGATTTGCGGAATGACCCGACATAGAATTATTGGCCGTAACATTTGTTGGGCGAATAACAGGATCTTGCGGAAGTTCGTTTGCACTAGCATCTGCCTGCTGTGTCAGCTTCAGCACTTGGCTAAGATCTGTAGTCGCGCTTTTGAAAGTTATATTAGCTGTACGACTCTCACCATAATAGTTCTGATCCACATGTACATAGATACCATTCTGGCTCTTTGTTACAGTGGCCCAAGCTGCATCACTTGTCGCGGTATAGTCAACATTGGCTGTGATATCGAAGCACAAAGTGCGCTCCTTATAATTGAGTGTCTGATTGTGAGGAGTCACAATCATTGGAAGAGCCCCCGTAGGCAGAGTACTCTGAGCGACGGAAGGAATTGCTGCTAAAAGACTTAGTGCAGCAAAACCTGTCAACATTATCTTTCGTATATTCTTCATTACTGCTCTCCTTTATTTATTGTATAACACTTTCTTTCCATTGATAATATACAAGGTACCATTTTCTGGTGTAGCTACACGGCGGCCCTGCAAGTCGTAGATAACAGTTGAAGCATCCGTTGAGGTCTGAATTGTAGCAATACCTGTAGCTTGATCCTTACCCACCGCAAAAACAGTAGTTTTGATGTTCAACCCTGGATAGTCGCGCTGCGTAAGAATAGCATAGACTTTTTTCTTGGGCGTCATAAAGGTAAACTTACCGCTACTAGCTGTATAATCCAAATCGCGCTTAGCTGCTGATGCTTTCTCTAGCTCCGTTACATTGCCGGACTCATCCTCAGAGTAGAAAGTAAAATTTACGGTATTGGCACCACCACTATCCTTACGGTAGTCAGTAAGATTCAAAATATATTTAGTATTATTCTGCGCGCTATAGCCTTCTACATTTTGCTCAACATAATATGCGCCATTATCTGCTTTCTTCAATTTGCTTGTGATATCCAAATCGGCCTGCGGGGTATAGGCAAAGTAGCCTGTAGCTGGCTGGAAACGTGCAACCGGTAGAGAGCGGAATGACAGTGCATTTCCTCCGCAGTTCATCGAACCTAATTTAATAGAAGGAATAACCAGATTTGACATATTGTTATTGGACACCGACAAATCATAAAGATGGCTACTCTGACGAACATCCAATGTTGCCAACTCGTTATTATCAAGAATGAGTTGGCGAAGTTCTGGAAGTCCAGTAGAAGAGGTCATGGTGATGTTAGAAAGATTATTGTCGTTAGCAACAAGAGTAGTCAATGCGCCAACACGACTAAGGTCAAGACGAGTAAACTTATTACCAGTACACTGCAAAGCATCTAAGTTCACATTAGAAGTTACATAGATACCCGTAAACTTATTGCCACTCACATTGATATGCTGCAAAGAGGCTGCACGAATAATAAAATTACCGCCATTGTTCAAACGTTGCATTCCATTATTAGCAAGATTCACATTTTCCAAAAGCGGATTCTTACCCTCACTCAATGTCAGAGCTGAAATCTGATTTCCGCTAACATCGATGTCTGTCAGTTTACTCAAGCGAGTAACGTCAAGAGTTGCCAAGCGGTTGTTCTGACAATAAAGTGACTGAAGAGATTTTGCTCCAGTTACATCAAGCGCCGTCAGCTCTTGTTCCTCACAAATAAGTGTGGTCAACTGACCGCCACTTGTCAGCGTAATTGTTTGGCCTTTCACTGTTCCCGTCAGAGTTTGTAACGGAGTGTTCGCTACTTCATAGGCAACGGGGGTTCCATCGCCCCAGTCCACCTTCACATTACGGGCGGAACGATTGACAACCAAAGTTAGTGTTGTTCCAGAGCCTTTACTCGTGGTCAACTTCACTACTTGGTCTTGAGCGTGCGCACAAAGAAAGCTACCCATAGAGAGCACAGCACACACAAGAAGTTTCTTTTGGTTCATAATTGAGTTATAATTATTGTCTGATATATAGTTTTTTTGTAGAATCTGGTGACAAAGGTAAGCAAATATCTCTTTAAAGTTTTTTTTAGCTTCATATTTTTCTTTGACAACTGCAGTTTTCAATAAAGCAATATATCAAAACTCGATGACAATACATTTTATTTGCACATTTAGCAGCAATGTGTGCCGACATTTTCGGCTTTCTAAAAAAACATTTACATATCTCTATTTTCAGTTATTCTCATAAAGAAAGTTGACTGTTCTCCCATTAGCTTCACTCACTTTTTATAGCGTGAGAGAGAATGAAGCTGTTTTACTCTATCATTCTTATAATTATCGTAAACATTTTAGGCTTATTCTGCCATCTACACATCAAAAAAAAACTTTTTTCCTACTTTTTCCAAAAAACAATCTTTAATTTTGCACTAATCCTATAATCAAGGGCTGTTTTCCTAAACTATAAAGCCTAACATTCAAACAAAAATATCATGCGAGTAATTATCGAACCAGACTACGAGAAACTGTCCCTTTGGGCTGCTGAATACGTAGTCAACAAAATCAATGCTTTCAATCCAACTGACGACCGTAAATTTGTTTTAGGTCTTCCTACTGGCTCTTCCCCTATTGGTATGTACCAGGCACTCATTAAAGCCCACAAAGAAGGTCGTATCAGTTTCAAGAATGTCCTGACTTTCAACATGGACGAATATGTAAATCTTCCAGAAGATCATCCTGAGAGCTACCACACCTTTATGAAGAAGAATCTCTTCGATCATATTGACTGCCCGAAGGAAAATATTCACATTTTGAATGGCAATGCTGATGATTTGCAAGCTGAGTGCGCTCACTATGAGCAGATGATTAAGGATGCTGGCGGTATTGATTTGTTTATTGGAGGTATCGGTCCTGACGGACATATTGCTTTCAACGAACCTGGTTCTAGCCTGTCAAGCCGTACGCGTATCAAAACACTCACAACAGACACCAGAATTGCTAATGCCCGCTTCTTTGGTGGCAAACCAGAAAATGTACCTTCATTAGCTCTTACTGTTGGTGTTGGCACAGTCATGAGTGCGAAAGAAGTTCTGATTCTTTGCAACGGACACAATAAGTCTCGCGCACTGCAAGCAGCAGTGGAAGGTGCTGTCACTCAGATGTGGACTATTTCTTCTCTTCAACTCCACCCCCACGGAATCGTGGTGTGTGACGAAGCTGCCTGTGAAGAAATTAAACATGGTACTTACCGCTTCTTCAAAGACGTTGAAAAGGATTACCTCATCTAATTCTCTCGTAAAATATTCAACCCTAGCAAACGGATTACAAGACTATGGTCTTGTAGTCCGCTTTTATTCCACAACCTTTCCTCAAGCTACTCTGCTCAATGAAGCACACGGCCGATCCCTTTAACATATCAGGCAACGAACTACAAGCCATCAGCATTCAACCGCAATATGTGATGTTGAAACCTGTAGGCTCTATCTGTAATCTTGCTTGTAAATACTGCTACTACACTGAGAAAAAAAGACTCTACCCCAAAGTAGCAAACCAAATTATGGACGAAGATCTGCTCGAAAGCTTCACTAAGCAGTACATAGAGATGCAGCCTACTCCCAATGTTCTATTCACTTGGCACGGTGGGGAAACACTCATGCGCCCAATCAAGTTCTATGAGTATGCGCTAGAGTTGCAACGAAAATACGGGCTAGGGAGAAATATTAATAATTGCATTCAAACCAACGCCACTCTCATAACAGACGAATGGGCACGCTTCTTTCACGAAAACAATTTCCTTGTCGGCGTAAGCATTGATGGACCACAAGAATTTCACGATGAGTATCGGCGTTCACGCTCAGGCAAGCCAACGTGGCAGCAGGTGATGCGTGGGATACAACTACTCAACAAATATAATGTAGAGTGGAATGCGCTGGCTGTAGTAAATGATTTCAATGGTGATTACCCATTAGATTTCTACCATTTCTTCAAAGAAATTCATTGCCATTACATTCAATTCACACCAATTGTAGAGCGAAAACTTCAGCACTCAGATGGGCGCGAACTATCCTCTCCCACAGAAGAAAGTTCTGACATATGGGATTTTAGCGTCACACCCGAACAGTGGGGTGACTTTCTTTGCAAAATCTTCGATGAGTGGGTACGGCATGATGTTGGAGAGTACTACATACAGCTCTTCGATGCCACCTTGGCCAACTGGATGGGAGTACCTCCCGGAATATGTACACTGGCAGAAACGTGTGGTCATGCAACTGCAATGGAATTTAATGGCGATGTATACGCGTGTGACCATTTTGTTTTCCCCGAATACAAAATAGGCAACATAAACGAACAACCTCTTGTCGAAATAACGAATTCTCCAGAGCAAAAAGCTTTTGGAGCAGATAAAAAGGACTCTCTACCACAGGAATGTAAAGAATGTGAATGGCTATTTGCCTGTCATGGGGAGTGTCCGCGCCTTCGTTTTACGAAAGACAAATATGGAAACGCTGGACTCAATTACCTCTGTCGTGGTTATCGCAAATTCTTTGAGCATGTTGCCCCTTATATGGATTATATGAAATACCAACTTCAGCAAGAAGAAGCCCCCGCAAAGGTAATGAAGTGGGTAGCCGAAGGAATGCCGCAGTATAGATAAAAACAACCAACTTCGACTATTTACTTCGCCTAAAATACAAAATTAACACCTCTACACACTCCCACACCAAGAGTGTTTGTCAAAAACACTCGCGAAGGAGAAGAAATGAATATTATTGTATAATCTCAAATATCCTTATTGCGTTTGAGAATACAATAAGCCCATCAATTGACATCCTTATTGCAGCAGCCAACGCCCTTATTGTAATGACGACTGAAATACTAAAAACAATATACACAAGCAATACCCCTATCCCTAAGAATCTTTTTTTGTTGTCACGTCGTCACGTTGTCACACTCTATCCATAACTTCTTGAAAACATAGACATTAGACGCGTGACAACGGTGTGACAATAAAATCAAGAACAAAAGTTATCGTCACCTCCATAAATCACTATTTATCAACATGTTTAGCTCCACTGTGACAACGTGACAACAAAATACAAGTTTTCATTAGTAGAAGAATAGCGCATATTAAGGGGTAATATCTGCACGAGAGAGATGATATGCAGCCATATAAATATATCAAGCATAAGTAATAAAACTAAATAAAGAAGCCAAAGCCTTTGCCGTATTATAAGAAATTTGTACTTTTGCGGGCCGATTATTATCAAGCAGTGTCTTAGCACTGTATGTCAGAGGGTTACGCTTGTGCAGCTTTGGCCAGCCAGCCAAGCTAAAGAACCATCGGGCGCTGATTTTAATTATTAGTAGTTACAAACAAACAAAAAATGGACACTTTAAGTTACAAGACCATTTCTGCCAACAAAGAGACCGCACAGAAAGAATGGGTAGTTGTTGATGCAACGGACCAAATTTTAGGCCGTCTCGGCTCAAAAGTTGCCAAACTGCTTCGCGGTAAGTACAAACCAAACTTCACTCCGAACGTAGATTGTGGTGACAATGTTATTATCATCAATGCTGACAAAGTTCGCTTGACGGGTAAGAAAATGACGGAACGTATTTACTACAGCTACACAGGTTATCCTGGTGGTCAGCGTGAAAACACACCCGCTTCTATCCTTGCAAAGCCAAACGGTGCAGACAAACTCCTCCGTCGCGTTGTTAAGGGTATGCTCCCTAAGAACCGCTTAGGCGCTAAGATGCTTGACAATCTGTATGTATATGCAGGTGGTGAACACAAGCACGAAGCTCAAAGCCCCAAGCAGATTGATATTAACCAGTATAAATAAAGCAGTAAATGGAAACAATTAACGCATTAGGTCGCCGTAAGAGCGCTGTAGCCCGTGTCTTCCTGACTGAAGGTACTGGCAAAATCACAATTAACAAACGCGATTTGACGGAATACTTCCCTAGCTCTATCCTGCAGTTCGTTGTTAAGCAGCCCCTGCAGCTGTTAGAAGTTCTCGAGAAGTATGATATTAAGGCAAATATCGATGGTGGCGGTTTCACTGGTCAGAGCCAGGCTCTCCGTCTTGCTATTGCTCGCGCACTTTACAAACTCAACCCCGAAGACAAATCAGCTCTTCGCAAAGCAGGGTTCGTTACTCGCGATCCTCGTCAGGTTGAACGTAAGAAGCCGGGTCAGCCCAAAGCACGTCGTCGCTTCCAGTTCAGCAAACGTTAATCGGCATTGTCTGCTGAATTGGCGTTTAGTATCTAAACCTTCGGGACACTCATTTAGAAAAGTCTACCCGATGGCTGGTTGAACAAATCCATGGGTTGTAGTCCTTCAACTACCACTCTCAACTAACAAAGAAAGTAAACAACACATCATGTCAAGAACAAATTTTGAAACACTTCTTGAGGCAGGCTGTCACTTTGGTCACCTCAAGCGCAAATGGAATCCCGCAATGGCTCCTTATATCTTCATGGAGCGCAACGGTATTCACATCATCGATCTTCACAAAACTGTAGCAAAAATTGACGAAGCTGCAGAAGCTCTTAAGAATATCGCTAAGAGTGGTAAAAAGATCTTGTTTGTAGCTACTAAGAAGCAAGCTAAGGACGTTATCGCCGAGAAGGCAGCTAGCGTTAATATGCCTTACGTTGCTGAACGTTGGCCGGGCGGTATGCTCACCAACTTCCCAACTATCCGCAAGGCAGTGAAGAAAATGGCCAACATCGACAAACTTACTGCCGATGGTACTTTCTCTAACCTCTCAAAGCGCGAAATCCTTCAGATTAGCCGTCAGCGTGCAAAGCTCGAGAAGAACCTCGGTTCTATCTCTGACCTCACTCGTTTGCCGGCAGCTCTCTTTGTTATTGATGTGATGAAAGAACACATCGCTGTCAAAGAAGCTCTGCGCCTTGGCATCCCTGTTTTCGGTATCGTGGATACAAACTCTGACCCCAACTCTGTTGACTATGTAATTCCTGCTAATGACGACGCAAAGGACAGCATTTCTGTTATCCTCGACGCTGTTTGCGGTGCTGTTGCTGAAGGTCTCGAAGAGCGCAAGGCAGAAAAGGCAGATCAGGATGCTGCAGAAAAGCAGGAAGGCGAAAAGGCTCCCTGCAAGCGCGCAGCTCGTGCTCGTAAGGAAGAAGAAGCTCCCGCAGCAGCTGAAACTGAAGCTTCTGCAGAGTAAACTCTTGCTATAAATATAGAGTTTAGGGTGAGCGCTTTTATGTCCTTACCCTAAACTCTCTTTTATTCATAACCCCCTTAAACAAACCTAAACAATTATGGCAGTTAATATTGAACTGATCAAGAAACTCCGCAAGTTGACGAACGCTGGTTTGAGCGATTGCAAGAAAGCCCTCGAAGAAACTAACGGAGATATCAACGCTTCTATAGAAATCATCCGCGCAAAAGGTAAGGCTGTTGCAGCTAAGCGTTCTGACCGCGAAACTGCAAATGGTTGCGTACTCGTTAAAGTTGCTGACGGCTTTGCAGCTATGATTGCTGTTAAATGCGAAACAGACTTCGTTGCTAACAACCAGGACACTATTGACCTGACTCAGGGCATCCTTGATGCAGCTGTAGCAGCTAAGGCTAAAAACATTGATGAAGTTAATGCACTTACTTTAGCGGACGGTCAGACTGTTGCTGATACTATCACTTCCCGTGCTGGTGTAACAGGTGAAAAGACTGAGCTCGATGGCTACCTCTTCCTCGAAGGTGAGAATATCTATTCTTACAATCATCAGAAGAAGAATGGCCTCTGCACACTCGTTCAACTCAACCAAAATAACGAAGAACTGGGCCATGGTTTGGCACTGCACATTGCTGCTGCTAATCCTCTCTCTTTAAGCGAGCAAGATATCCCCGCTGACGTTCGCGATGAAGAACTCAAGGTTGCTCTTGAGAAGACTCGCGACGAGCAAGTTGAAAAGGCTGTTCAAGCAGCTTTGAAGAAAGCTGGTTACAACCTCTACATTGCTGAAAACGAGGAACACATCGCAGAAGGCATTGCTAAGAAGGAAATCACTGAAGAACAAGCTGAAGACATCCGTCGCATCAAGAAGGAAACAGCTGAAGAAAAAGCTGCAAACCTTCCTGAAGCAATGATTCAGAACATCGCAAACGGTCGTATGAACAAGTTCTACAAGCAGAGCTGTCTCCTCAATCAGGACTACTGCTTGCCCGTTGATGATAAGACTATTACTGTTCAGGAATATCTGCAGCGCGGTGGTAAAGAGCTCACCGTTATAGCTTTCCGTCGCTTTACACTGAGTGCAGAATAATTTATCACTACATATTTTAAGCGCAGACAACTCTAGAGTTGTCTGCGCTTTTTATTTAAAGGAATTTCAGGTGCAAAGAAATATTCTATTGCTGGCGAGATACGGCATAGCAACTTGCAGCCAGAAATTCTGTAGTTGTAGCTACAACTCCTATGAGACTTATCAGCCCATCAACTAGCCTTCATCTTCCCTGCTTTTCCTTTCTGCCAGAGCTCAATACTATTGATAATATTTTGCCACAGGATGTAGCAACCTGGGCCTACACTGCTGAGAGGATTGAGATAGACAGAAGCAATCCAAATGGCAAAGGCTGTATTTTTTTGTCCTAATGCTTGACCACTCTCTACAATACTTCCGCAGCGAGAACCAATTCTCCAACCAATAGCAAATTGAAAGAAACAGAGGAAGAGGCTCATTGCTGCGATCAGCAAAAGAAAAGAAATTGAAGTTTCAGCATGACAAATATTTTTTACTGTTGTTCCTGTCACTATCGTCAGTGAAGCTCCCCAAAGGTAATAACTCAAATCCTTCACATTGATCACCCAATAATGGAATCGAGAAAAGAAGTGCTTCACAATGAAAGCTAACCCCATAGGAACAATTAGAACGAGTGTCACTTTATAAAGAATGAGAAAGAAAGCTTCCGCAAAGTCAATAGCAGTTCTCGGTTCTATTAATGGGAAAAACACAGGAATTAGTACCGCCGTTATGAAATTGGAAATAAAAGTGTACGTAGTCATACTTTCTAAATTACCACCTAGTTTTGCCGTAACAACAGGAGCTGCCGCAGCGCAAGGACCTATGATACAAGCCAAAATTCCTTCAGCCAGAATAAGGTTATCTCCTTTCAAAGAAAAGCACAAAATGAGAGCAACCATCAATAAAACAAATAGCACCTGCTGTCCACCTATCCACAAATGCCAACGGACAGGTATCATCTTTCTGAAATCAACTTTACAGAAGGTCACAAAGAGAATAAAGAACATGAACATCGGTAAAATCGTCTCCATGATAGGAGCAAAAAAAGCACTTGCCTGTTCCAATCCCGGCGTATAAGCAAAAATCAGGTAGACACCAGCTCCCAAAGCTATAGATACCGGTAGCGTCCAATCCTTCAACAAGCGTATAAATCTATTCATTCCGTAGCAAATCTTCGCACTACAAAAGTACGACATTTTTATCGGCTTCCCACAGGTATAGTAGTGAAAGCATCAGAAACGTTCGGTTTATCACAAAACTTTGACTATTTTTGCGAACACAAAATCAGCAGACATTTTCCATGGCGTTTTATACAAGGCGCGAAGAACAGATCAACTCCTGGTCACACGCAGCTGGTATCCTGATTGGTATTATCTTTGGATGCCTATTTCTATATTATTGTCTGACACGAACAGATGGCTGGGCTACAGTAGGAATCATCCTATATATCTTCGGTATGCTGACATCCTATATTGCATCTACCGTTTACCACGCTGCTCGTGAAGACTCGCAAATGAAACATATCCTGCGAAAATGGGATCATGCAGCCATCTATTGGCACATTGCTGGAAGCTACTCTCCCTTTACACTCATTGCCCTACGACAGATAGGATTCTGGGGATGGGGACTTTTCATTTTTGTATGGTTCTGTGCTCTAATCGGTACGATCATGAGTTTCCATAAACTCAAAGCCCACAGTAATCTGGAAACCATTTGCTTCATTGGCATGGGGCTGAGTATTTTAGTGGCATTCAATCCTCTAATCCACAGCCTTCCAGCCTCTTCCTTCGGTTGGTTGATAGCAGAAGGAATAAGCGACATCACTGGAGCCCTATTCTATACGCTACACAAGCGCCGCTATATGCACAGTATTTTTCATTTCTTTATTCTCGGCGGAAGCATTTGCCACATCATAGCCGTCTGGAATATGCTTAACTATCTATTTTAATTCATTCATGACACTCAGCATCGCTTACATTCTCATTGGTATCATCGCAGTACTTTGGGGCGCAGACAAGTTTACGGACGGAGCTGCTGCCATTGCACGAAAGATGAACATTCCTGAAATTGTCATTGGTCTAACCATTGTAGCCATGGGCACAAGTGCTCCTGAACTATTCACCTCTGTTGTCTCAGCCCTTAAAGGTAGCACGGGATTAGCATTGGGAAATATCGTAGGATCAAACATCTTCAACAGCCTGCTCATTGTGGGGGCTGCCGCAGCAGTAGTTCCAATCTCCATTTCGCAAGCAACTATTATTAAAGATATTCCTTTTGCGCTCGTTGCCTCCCTCCTACTGACAGCCGTTTGCCTCGACGGAAATCTCACACGAATCGACTCGCTGTTGTTGCTCATCGGCTTTGCACTCTTCCTTGCCTATACGTTGCAAATAGCTCGCAATGGGAAAACAGAGGATTCTAAAACCGAAAAATCACAAGCCCTTTGGAAAAGTATCCTTTTTATTATCATCGGACTTGGATGCTTGATTGTCGGCAGTAATTTATTTGTGAGTGGTGCAAGTACAGTCGCCGAACAATTGGGCGTATCAGATGCCATCATAGGTCTGACAATAGTTGCGGGCGGAACATCACTGCCAGAACTCGCCACGTCTATCATATCTGCTCGCAAGGGTCAGAGCGGCATTGCTATCGGTAATGTTGTAGGTTCTAATGTCTTCAACATTCTCGCCATCCTTGGTATCACCGGTTTTATCTCCCCAATGAAAAACTTGGGAGGTATCACAACCATCGACTTAACAATGCTAATCCTGTCGATTATACTTGTATGGGCAATGTCCTTCACAAAATACAAAATTGAACGCTGGGAAGGCTTCACACTCCTTGGTGTTTTCTCCATCTATCTAGGTTGGCTTATTTATTCTGCTTTTTGAAAAAGCTGCTCTATCAACTTCTTTTGAAAATATTTCTGGTGAATTAAAACTTGAAGATGGCGTCAAATGGAGTAGATATTCTAAAAGCAAAATATCAAAAGGAACAAGGTCTCAAGAATCTGTTTTAGATTGTTGAGACCTTGTCTTAAAATATTAGCCAGAGTAGTTCTACACAACCGTCCCCCCCGCAATATATCTATATCAGCGATCAATGCTTCTTGTCAAAGGCTCTTTGAGAAGTATCATTAAGGAGATTTTCCAATCGGTTCACATAAAAGCTCGACGGCCTTTCAGCGTCCACCTTACCTGATGCAAATTCTGAAATAAGCCCATTGAGTTGCTGAAGTGCAATCGTATTGTTTGTTTTAGTATATTCTTCGCGCAATAGGCGAACTTTTTCAGCCTGCTGAACTCCTTCTATAACTCGTTCAAAACGAATACTACTCCGACCGCCAGGATAAACCATATATGTATCACCAGGCGTAAACATTCGGAAGCGTGTATCTTGCAGTGGAGCATCTGTCCAGTTCATCCAAGCCCAACGCAAGAAACCGTTAAAACCATTAGCCAAGCAATAGATAGGCAGGTAGGCAGCATCTGCAGGACTATTGTTGGAGCAAACGTTCGGCTCTGCATCGGGACAGGCAGTATAAGTTGTCGTCACCCATCCTTTTGCATTTCTCATAGCGATTTCTTTGTCTGTAAAATGCTGCCCATAGGCCACACAATAGTCATACAATTTATCTGCCAATTCCTTATGGTAGTTGCCAGCTAGTGCCATCTTGATACCTGGAACAGCCTGCTGCGCCACACGATAAGCGTCTGTCATCGCATCAAGTCCGCGCTCATCCATGGCTATCACTATTCTTTCAAACCATCCCTTTGCTTTCAAATGTTCGGCAAAACTCCGGAGAAAGTCAGTCCAAAATTTCTCATATTCTGCTGAAGAAGTAGAAGTTTTGAGATAAGCATACTTTTGGGATGCTTCATCCATATAGCGGAAGCTCATATCCCAGGGAATCATCGAAAAACAATTGATTTGTCCATTTATGCCGCAACTATCCAAGAATGTAATCCAACGATCAAAGATAGTATAGTCGTAAGCCCAACTTCCGTCAACTTTTTTTGTTGTCAACACCATAGGTTCAAATTTATCATTACTCTGCGCTCCCCATGGCTCATATAATAGAATGGCCGTACCCACTTTCTGACCTGCACGAGCCAGCATCTGCATGTAAGGGCGCAAGGCATCGAAGTGAGCCTGACTCCATGGACGGACACGATAGTAGCGACTAACTGCGTAGGGCTGCATCCAAAAGTTCAAATTAAACTTCCAATCGGAGGGTTTCGGTAACACTCTTTCCTGCACCATGACTTTTAAATTCAAGCGTCCCACTACTTTCTTGCGCGCATTAAGTACCTTCAGGCGGATACTATATGGGCCAGGTTTTGCCGCTTGAGGTATTTCAAACGTACACCATACGGGGCGTGTCGTTTCTTTCTCAAGCATCTTCGTTGTTTCTAAATCTATCACATCCGGGACTAAGTAGGGCTCCCAACCCGTGGGGTGATTACCACAACCACGAAAGTTGTCCGTCCAAACATAATTGACAAAGCGCGCAGCTCCTCCCAAACTTTTGTTACCAGAGATACGCAAAGAAAGAGGCCCTACTTCTTCTCGAGAAAAAAGAACAGCCTGCACACCAACGCGCTCTCCTCTCCAGGCATAAACAACTGTATCTGTTGTCACACTAAACAGAGGAGGTTGATATTTCTCATAATGAATATCGCGCGATCCCCAACTCATTTGCAACTTATTGGGCAAATTCTCCCAGGCTGTCCTTTCAACTGTAGCAGAATCTTCGGGCTCTGCATAATCGCCATAAATGCCTTCTTGCGCACTTATAGATGTGGCCCACAAAAACAAAGAGGAAAGTCTTAATATCTTTAAGAATTTCATGAATAAATAAGGTTTTGAGATTTATACTTTAGTATTTCACGTCAATGGCAAAGGGATATATGCGCTCAGCATCGTAGAAACAAGCCAAGCTATTGATCATCGCGCTCATTGTTGGCTCACAAAGCCCCGTCCACACAGTTTTTCCATTCACTCTCACCACAACAGGGCGCGTAACATCCACTTGTTCAGCAGTGAAATAGACTATCAAACGTCCTCCCGAAGCAGGCGTATAGGTGCGCGCCGACTTCAGTTCAATACTCCAACGAGGATCTTTTTCTAATGTCTGATAGTGAACATTTTGTATGGTCAAATCCACCACATTTCCTTCTATTCTTTCCTCATAACGGGTGCGCTCCGTAGCATTGGGGCGCTGAACGATTTGCAGATTGGCAAAGCCGCGACGATGCCTACCATCCATTTCAAAATCCTCCCAACTAACGCGCGAGGGAGCCGGCACGCGCTTCCACTGCTTCAGCCATACAGGTGTGCGCCTATAGTCGATGGCATGCCCAGCATTAGGAATCAGTTCCACCCAATGGTGGTATTCACCACCATTCAGTCGGCCCAGACTATCCAAAGCCTCGCGGGTATAACGTGTCAGCAAGTTTCGATAGAAGCCCAAATCTTGTGCACCTGTTCGCAG
Organism: Alloprevotella rava; assembly: GCF_014195585.1. Classification (GTDB taxonomy): domain Bacteria; phylum Bacteroidota; class Bacteroidia; order Bacteroidales; family Bacteroidaceae; genus Alloprevotella; species Alloprevotella rava. Next base: position 50,908 of record NZ_JACICA010000012.1, read on the forward strand.
GCTGAAAGGCGTGTTACGCAAGTTCTCAACAGGGGCATTCTTTAGCGGTTCTCCTCCTGCCATAGGGCCTACGGCAGCCCAATAGTCGGCGTAGAACGAAGCCAAGCGCTGACTACCATACCCCCCCTCAGAGATGCCCATTAGATAAAGGCGATTGGCATCCACCTGTGGATTGATAAAAAGCTGACGGAGCAAACGCTCCATAAACCATTGTTTAGAACGCTGATACCAACGATACCACTCTCCCTCTTGAGGAATTTGAGGAATAAAATAAATGCTGGGAGCATCATCAAAGATTTGTGCCAACTTCAGTCCCGTAGACCATTCGGCATCCCGTGGACCACTACCGTGAAGATATATGAAAGCGGGAATCTGAGCGTCCGAGGATGCGCCTTTTCGGCCATAGTAATAATTTAGTTGAGCATTGGGTTCAAGCGTCTCAGGAATGGCCCATTGTCCGCGTGTCTCGTCAGAGAGCGCAGTAAGCGGAATGAGCAGTGGAGAATCTTGAGCATTAGCCTTGAGCCAACAATTCCAAACTTCTTGCCTCGCTTGTTCGAGTTGACCTGCTTTGAGCGGCTTCGACATCGGGAAGAGCGTTTCCTTTCCTTGAAAAGATTGAAAAAAGTATTTTGTAATGGCCCGACGCTGGCCAGAAAGCGGAACAAAAAGCAAGAACGAACCTATAGCAACGCCAAGGCGTAGAACTTTTTGAAGCGATTGCATCTGAATGGAACACATAAACATTTTCATTTTATACTCAATTTTACAAGAACAAGAAACTGACAGTAGAAGATAACAGACTACGCCAAAGATTCTTTAGTTTAATTTATTATTTATCGCATCACGCATCAGTAAAAGCTCATTGCGTGTCACACCATACTCTTTTAACAGCCAAGCATCATTATCAAAGAAATCGGGAGCCACAAAATCCAGTTTACTACTTTCGGCGCAAGCTTGATAACGACGGACGGCTTCAGCAATATCGTGGTTCAACCACGCAGAGTGTCCTGCATTGAAATAGTCGGAAGCTGACGGATTGAGGGTAAGAATTTTAGAATAGTATGTTTCTGCCTGCTCCGTATTACCCGAAAGCAGAGAGCACCAAGCCAGTGCGCGTAAGGCTTTCCCTTCGGGCTGCAAATAGTCCGCTTTATAGAGCACGCTGAACGCCAATTTTGGTTGATGCAAAGACATATAGCACTCTCCGATACGCAAGAGCAAGTCGGTATCTTCTGGGCACAAAGCTTCCAGGCGTTCGTAAAAGTCGAGAGCTTTCTCATAGCTCCCTGTTGCTACATGGAGTCGGCCCAACTGACGGAGTGTCCATTCCGAATCAGGATGCAAGCGGAGAGCTTCCTCATAATATTCTACGGCTTCTGAAACAAATCCCCAAAGCTCTTCAGCATATCCCATTTTTTCCAACACAGAAGCTGTGCGTTGTTCAGGAGGAATGACCATAAAGAATGAAAGAGCCTCTTTCCAGAGTTCTTTTTTAAAACAAGAGTTGGCAAACTGCAAGGCAATAGGTACAGAAGAGAAGAATGGACGTAAATGAGGATATGAGATTAAAGTCAAATCCAGCTTGAAAGGATTGTTGTGCTCACTGCGAAAACGGAAAAGATGGAAGAAACGATAGAGATCTTGCAGGTAGAAACGAATCTGCTGCTGCAATTCTTCTTCGCCCGAGTCGAAAGTGTCCATCAGTTCTTCAGGAATATCGCTCATCTTACGAACTCCATTGCCCAAGTTATGTAATTGCTCATCGGTAAGACTTTGAAGCATGAATACCATACAATATTTCTCCGTGTCGCAAACGGGCCTATTATTGAAAACGGCATCCATAGAAGAGTAGGCCTCGCCTCGAGAACCAAACACAGGATTCGAATAGCTAAAAGGTACAAACCAGTTGGCAGCATCATTAAAGAATGCTTGCTGCCGAGAGATTTGCGCAAATGTAGTATAGAAAGTATCGCTACCGCGTTGCTGCATTTCTAAGAATTCGTGCATCTTTTTGCTGATTTTCGACTTCTCTCCGCCAGCATCCCATTCGGGATTGAGATGAGTTTCATTGATTTCTGCCAAGTTTGAAAGATCACCCTTGGTAAGGTCCTTCAGTTTGTGGGCCGCTTTGAGCAATTCGGGCATAATATCCTCGCGCATCTTCTGATTGTCTTGCTGAGTCTGAATGCTCAGCAACAACTGCGCTTGAACTTTATGAAGAGCATCAACAAAAGCGGCATCATCCTGCAACAGTGTCAGTTGCGACTCCACCTCGGGGTAGAAACGCAAGCGACCAGCATATTTAATCAGCAGAAGTAAAGCACCAACGATGCAACGTGCACGCACTTTCGGAGGAGCAGAAACAGCCCCCTCCAACAAAATTTGCAACTTATTCAGATCGAACACTTCCCAAGCTGAGAGAAACAAGGCTGTAGCCATAGTTTGTTGCTCTTCGATAGAAATTGTCGCATCAGCAAATCGCAGACGTTGCATTTGGGCTTCCTCTTTTCCCCAAGGAGCGCTAGCAAAGGTTGCTTCAAACTTTTCAGACAAACCACTAGCTGCTGAAGCTCTCTCATGCGTTCGCTTCCACACAGAAGCAAAGTAAGAATAGTCTTCCTCCAACAATTGCGCAAAATAATAATTATCTGCAATTTCCAAAGCTTGTCGAAGAAATTGCTGGTGCATTGCCTTACGTGCTGGATCGTCCATGCCCTTTTCCCAATAGTGCAATAGCATCCGATAGTTTTCAGTTAGCTGCTGAAGAGCATCGGGAATCATCACAGCCTGCCAACTATCAGCAGGAAACTGGAGGTTTACGGCAAGACCTTTGAGTGCTGATAAGGCATCAGAGAGTTGCTCTCTTAGGATAGCCTTCACAGCATCGTCATATAGAACCTGAAAAGTTTTAGCATCCATCTTATTCTTTTTTCTAAAAAGCGCAGCGATTATTTCGTTGCGCGAACGTGTGAATAACGGGGCAAATGCAAAGAGTCTGCCACTTGCTGAGAAATCTTGTAGTGGTTGAGCAAAATGGGGAGACAGCATTTCACGCCATGCTTATTCAAACTATCAACGGCTTGATTATAACCACGTCGCAAAAGCTCCAAAAATTTAGCATGTGATTTATCCGCAACATATTTGGAGCAAAAAACAATCGCTCCTCTACTTTTCTCTGCACCGCGGGCCTCATACATCTGGCGCGCACCTAACAGGCGAGCTTCCGTAGCAAAAGGTTCAGGCAGAACTGCAGCATCCAACTGGTTGTTTTCCAGCATAGAAGCACACGTTCTATAACTATTCACTTGAACTCGTACCAGTGCCGCCGGTTTCATGTCTGCTTGCCGAAGAGCTTGATCGGCCAAGAGATTTTCAGCAGTATGCTGAGGTAGTCCTAATACCCTATTTCCCAAATCTTTCATCTTCTTGATGCGCAACATTCCAGAACTGAGCAAAGCCCACTCCCCCTCTGTTTGCATTTCTTGAACGAGTGATACGCCACGTTTCCGATGAAAGGCAAAACGCTCAGTATCCATGAAAGCTCCATCAACGCTTCTTCCTAACAAAGCAGTATCACAATCGTTCTGAGCTTCGAAAGGACACAATTTCAAATGGAGTCCTAAACTATCATAGAGCCCCATTTCCTCCGCATAATAGAAAGGCAAGCAGTCCACTATGGGAACAACTGCCAAGCGGATATTTACATCTTCGGCAACAACTGTGGGTGATGCTGTTTCCGTCTTTTGGTTACACGCCATCACAAGCCCTAAGAATAATAAAATCAAAAGAATCTTTCGCATGAAAAAACTTTTTTCTTTGGATGACAAAGATAATAAAAAAATATGGGTGTCTGCCATCTCGTGCTGCCTCGCAATTTCTGAGCAAAACAAGAAGAGCTAACGGCCTTCATTTCTTACAACTGAAGAGTATGCTTATAAGCACTTTTAGATCCTTTCTTATAGGGAAGGGAATCTACATATAAAATTGTCGTTTTATTTGACAAATCGTTTTCACAATCTAAATGTTAAACAGCTTTAAGTTGAATACGTCAAATATAGTTCTCGTAAAACGTAACTCAAAAAAGCGCAACAAAAGAAGGGATTTAGATCGATTTTTCTCTTTCGCAGCACTAAAAGTCAGGCAAAAACACGTTTTTCTCCTTATCCCATCCAAGAATACAATAAAGAAGTCAGCCGACATCCTTATTGCGTTTTGTCCTGTACTAAATAAGTTGACAGTTCATAAACTCAAAAAAAGATATATGTCAAGATTAAAGTACAGCGAAACAGAGAAAGTCCTATTGTTGCGTTCTTACCTGCAGAGCGGTATGGACGCTAAAAATTTTTCACGTAGTCGTGGAGTTCCTTATACCACCTTCCGCTATATTTGCAAGCA
>NZ_JACICA010000013.1 GCF_014195585.1 Alloprevotella rava
GAGAATGCACAGGGATAACCTTTATCGATTCCACACGTATTCCAGTGTGCGAAAACAAGAGACAATCCCGAAATCGCGTATTCAAAGGGTATGCCCAGAAGGGAAAAAGTACGATGGGATGGTATTATGGCTTCAAACTTCATCTTTTGTGTAATGAACGAGGAGAACTACTCAATTTTGCTCTAACCCGAGCCAATGTAGACGACCGTAACCCAAAAGTATTCAACGATTTGACGAAGGATTTATTATTTTCTTATAAAAAAAGCTGTCTATTCATTATCTTTGTGGTTGCCCAACTTCATTAGAAATGAACGACAGCTTATTATATCAGGTATATGGTGTTAAGAACTACTCATATGCTCGTACTAAGTACAAAGGTAAAGCCATTTTCCTTCACCTTAAAACAATCTCTCCTAAAAGAATAAAAAATAAAACAAATTAAAATTATTGCACTATAAACTAAATACTTTTTCAAAACAAGAACTCAATAAAAAAGACTATCTTTGCACCCAAAATACAAAAAATGATAGGTAAGCAACTCAAGCCTAACTTTATTTTCGAGGCAAGTTGGGAAGTCTGTAATAAAGTCGGAGGCATTTATACTGTCTTGTCATCGAGAGCACAGACACTACTTAAAGAATATGGTAATAAGCTTATATTCTTAGGTCCAGATGTATGGCAAGGAAAAAACAATCCTGATTTTATAGAAGATAAAAAACTCTTAAAGAACTGGCGTGAAGCCGCAGCAAAGGAAGGTGTAAATGTTAGGATAGGGCGTTGGCAAGTTGAAGGCAAGCCCATTGCCGTTCTAGTAGATTTCCAACCTTTTTTCGAGCAACGCAATTCTATATATAGAACAGTATGGCAGAATTTTGGAGTTCAAAGTGACAAAGCCTATGGCGATTACGATGAAGCCTCTATGTTCTCTTATGCTGCAGCACGTTTTGTAGAGATTATATACCTCTCACTTATCCACAAAAATAAGAAAGTTGTTTATCAAGCTCATGAGTGGATGGCTGGTTTGGGTATGCTACATTTGTGCAAGGCTGCTCCAAGTATTGCCACTATTTTTACGACCCATGCCACAAGCATTGGCCGTTCTATTACGAGCAATAATAAGCAGCTCTATAAATACTTCCATGGTTACAATGGCGATCAAATGGCCGAAGAACTCCATATGGATGCAAAACATAGTGTGGAGAAGCAAAGTGCCCATTTTGCTGATTGTTTCACTACTGTTTCAACGTTTACCGACAAAGAATGTGCCCAACTGCTTGAGAAGTCAGCAGATGTGATTCTGCCCAATGGCTTCGACAATACCATCGTTCCGAAAGGTTCTGCATTCACCGCAAAGCGCAAAGCAGCTCGAAAGAATTTGCTGAGAGTTGCGTCTGCTCTACTGGGTGAAGAACTCTTTGATAGTACCATGATTGTTTCAACAAGTGGCCGCAATGATTTCCGTTGCAAAGGATTTGATGTATTCCTTCAAGCTATGGCTAATCTCAACAGCGAATTACAGCGCCAATCTACTGAAAATTGTAAAACCAGTGTTTTGGCCTTGATAGAAGTACCTTGTTGGATGAAAGAGCCACGCAAAGACCTGCAACAACGATTGGCAGAAAAGGAAATTCCAAATACAGCATTACCCAATCCGTATCTGACGCACGAACTCTACAATGAGGGAGAGGATGCCATTCTCAATACAATGCGCTCGCTCTCCTTGATGAACGACAGAAACAACCCTGTAAAAGTCATCCTCCTTCCGTGTTATCTCGATGGAGAAGATGGTATCATCAATAAGCCTTATTATGAGGTTCTACTGGCAAATGACCTCTGTATCTACCCAAGCTATTATGAACCTTGGGGATATACACCGCTCGAGGCTTGTGCTTTCAAGATACCATGTATTACAACGGATTTAAGTGGCTTTGGCCAATGGGTGGATGCTACTCTGAAGCACAGAGGAATGATCGAAAATGGCGTAGAAGTGTTACACCGAAATGATGACAACTATTTTGATGTGGCACAAAATATCTGCAATACAACGATAAAAGTTCTGAATGCAAATAAAACTATTCGCAATAAGATGCGCAAGAATGCTGCTGCACTGGCCGACAAAGCGCAGTGGAACAACTTTATTAAGTATTACTACCAAGCATATAATTTTGCATTGAGCAAAAAATTAAAATAATAACCAAAATAATTTATGAAAGTCAAAGTAAGCAACGCTAACCAGCCGAACTGGGAGGTTTTTAATGTTCAGAGCCATATCCCTGCTGAATTACGACAGCTTGACGAATTGGCACACAACCTGTGGTGGACTTGGAATCCTGAAGGTATTGAGTTATTCCGCAGCATTGACCATGATTTGTTTGATCACAAATGCGATCAAAACCCTATTGATATGCTCCAACGCATGAGCTATGACCGCTTGACGGAACTTAGCAAAGATAAGGAACTTGTTGATCGTGTTAATAAGGTATATAAGAATTTCCGCAAGTACATGGACGTAAAACCTAATGAGAAGCGTCCTAGTGTAGCATACTTCTGCATGGAATATGGTCTGTTCCATATTCTCAAAATTTACTCTGGCGGTCTTGGAGTTTTAGCTGGTGACTATTTGAAAGAAGCTAGTGATTCAAATGTTAACCTCTGTGCTGTAGGTTTCTTATATCGTTATGGCTATTTCACCCAGAATCTGTCTATGGATGGCCAGCAAATTGCAAACTACGAGGCACAAGAATTTGATAAACTCCCAATTGAGCGAGTTCTTGATGAGACTGGTAATCAACTTGTTGTTGATGTTCCTTTCCCCAACTATCTCGTTCATGCTGCAATTTGGAAGGTAAATGTAGGTCGTATTTCTCTCTACCTCCTCGATACTGATATTCCTTCAAACAGCGAATATGATAGAAATATCACCCATGCACTTTATGGCGGTGATTGGGAAAATCGTATCAAGCAGGAATATTTGCTCGGTATTGGTGGTATGCTTGTTTTGAAGAAGCTGGGCATCAAGAAAGACATCTACCACTGCAACGAAGGTCACGCTGCTTTCTGCAACGTTGAACGCCTCGTTGATTATGTTGGTCAAGGTCTTTCTTTCGGTGAAGCTTTAGAGTTGGTACGTGCTTCCTCTCTATATACCGTTCACACTCCTGTTCCTGCTGGTCACGACTATTTCGATGAAGCTTTGTTCGGTAAGTACATGGGGTGGGTTCCTGAAAAATTAGGAATCACTTGGGATGACTTTATCGGTCTTGGCCGTACGAATCCAGACGATCACGGAGAACGCTTCTGTATGTCTACATTCCTCTGCAACACCTGCCAGGAAGTTAATGGCGTTAGCTGGTTGCATGGCCGTGTAAGTCAGCAGATGTTCAAAAATATCTGGAAGGGATATATGCCCGAAGAAGAGCGCGTAGAACACGATTTTCGCACACACGATGAGTGGTATAATATCTACAACTCACACCCAGAAGAAAGTCATGTAGGATATGTTACTAATGGTGTACACTATCCCACATGGAGCGCAAAGGAATGGAAATCTGTTTACAATAGGTACTTCGATAAGAATTTTTTGGAAGATGAATCGAATGAAAAGATCTGGGAAAAGATTTACGAAGTGCCCGATGAGGAAATTTGGAAGACACGCTTGGCGCTAAAGAATAAACTTATCAAGTATATCCGCGAACGTTTCCGCGAAAACTGGTTGAAGAATCATGGTGATCCAAGCCGCGTGGTAAGTCTACTTGATAAGATCAATCCCAATGCACTACTCATTGGATTTGCTCGTCGATTTGCTACTTACAAGCGTGCACACTTGCTCTTTAGCGACCTCGATCGCTTAGCAAAGATTGTAAATAATCCTGACTACCCAGTACAATTTATTTTTGCTGGAAAAGCGCACCCTGCAGATGGGGCAGGCCAAGGTCTGATCAAGCGTATCTACGAAATTTCTCAGCGTCCAGAATTTATTGGCAAGATTCTGTTTCTTGACAATTACGATATGCATCTTGCACGTCGCTTGGTGAGCGGTGTTGATATTTGGATGAATACACCAACACGTCCTCTCGAAGCTTCTGGTACTTCAGGAGAAAAAGCACTTATGAATGGCGTGATCAATCTCTCTGTTCTTGATGGCTGGTGGTATGAAGGTTATCGTGAAGGTGCAGGTTGGGCACTAACAGACCGCCGTACTTATGAGAATCAAGAATATCAAGATAAGTTGGACGCATCAACGATCTATTCATTGCTCGAACAAGAAATTATACCTCTTTACTATGCTCGTAACCGTAAAGGTTACAGCGAGAATTGGGTGCGTACGGTGAAAAATAGCATTGCTCAAATTGCTCCTCACTATACAATGAAACGCCAATTAGATGATTACTATGATCGTTTCTATACTCCTCAGGCAAGCCGCTTCAAGGCTCTATCAGCAGACAACAACAAGCTTGCAAAAGAAATTGTAGCTTGGAAGGAACTTGTAGCAGAACGTTGGGACAGCATTCAAGTTGTTAAGAAAGAAGCCACGAATGACAACAATGGTCTTCACATCAATGGTGAACAATTCGAATCACGTGTGACCATAGACGCACAAGGACTTGACGACGCAATTGGTATAGAAATGGTTGTCGTTGGTACTGCTGAAGGACAAGATCACTTATTGCGCGTTATCCCGATGAACGTAGTAGGGCATGAAGGTAATCTTTATACCTTCGAACTCAAGAACGAAATTGACATTGCTGGTAGCTTCAAGATTGCTTACCGTATGTTCCCGAAAAATTCGTTATTGCCTCATCGTCAGGACTTCTGCTATGTACGTTGGTTTAACTAATCATAAATAAGCTACAGCTACATTACTACACGGATTTCCTTAAAAGAAATCCGTGTAATTTCTTTATTCTCACTCTTTTTTATGGACACAATGGAACACAATATTATACTGACCAATCTTGGCTTTGATGCTCTTACGGAGATGCAGGAAAAAGCTTATCAAACAATTAAGAGTGGAAAAAATACTACTCTACTTTCTCCAACAGGTACAGGTAAAACTCTTGCCTATCTTTTGCCAATTGTAGAAAAAATCAAGGCCGATCAGAACGTATTGCAAGTGGCTATAATTCTTCCTTCGCGAGAACTTGCTTTACAATCTAATGAAGTTTTTCAGCGAATGAAGCTGAAAGGAGTCAGAAGCCTCTGTCTCTATGGTGGTCGCCCTACAATGGATGAGCATAGGCAGATTCGAGAAATAAAACCTCTGCTAGTCTTTGCCACGCCTGGACGTCTGCTAGATCACATAGAGAAGGACAATATCTTTACAGGAGCTGCCCACACTCTTATTATTGACGAATTTGATAAATGCTTAGAGCTAGGCTTTCAAGATGATATGGATAAAATTATTAGAAAGCTACCGCATATTAAACAGCGCATTTTCACTTCTGCTACAAATATAGAAGAGATGCCAGACTTTGCATTCCCAGAGAAAAAGACGAAAAATTCAGTTACGTTAGATTATTTGTCCACAGTAGAAAACTCTGATGAAAAAAGTAAGCTATATGTTGTAAAAAGTCCGCTGAGGGACAAGTTAGAAACATTAGGACGCCTCTTAAGTTCTTTTAGAGGGGAACCATCAATTGTGTTTGTAGCGCATCGTGAGAGTGTAGCCCGCATTCTTTCATACTTAAAAGAAAACAAATTCTCCTGTGTAGATTATCACGGAGGGCAAGAGCAAGAGGTTAGAGAGCGTAATCTCTACAGATTTCGTGCTGGAAGTGTAAATATCTTAGTTGCAACTGATTTAGCTGCTAGAGGTTTAGATCTTCCAGAAGTACGCCATGTTGTACAGTATCATTTGACTAACAAGGAAGAAGAGTTTATTCATCGCTCAGGCCGAACAGCTCGATGGGATAATACAGGAAGTAACTATTTGTTGGTTGGTCCCGAAGAAAATATTCCAGACTATATAAAGGAATATAAGAGTTTAGATATTTCAGATTCTCCCATAAAAGCACATGCTCCTTTATGGCGTTCACTCTATATAGGTCGAGGAAAGAAGGATAAACTTTCTAAGGGTGATATCTTAGGATTTCTTTGCAAAAAAGGTGGCTTAAAATCAGCTGAAATAGGAAGAATTGATATTACGTCACATCAGTCCTATGTAGCTATAAAACGAAATAAAGTCAGCCAGCTTTTGCAAATGATTTCTGGAGAGAAAATCAAAGGAGTAAAAACTCTTATTGAACCGATGAAACACTAAGCGTATAAACTCCACTTTGTATATGAGGAAAGGAAATTAGTCCTAAGGAATAGAAAGTCCTTAGAAGGTAGCAGTGATAACTACTCCTTTGTGAGCAGGTACTATTGTTATATTTGCATTCTTAAGAGGCTTTGTAAAAGCATAACTTGCACCAATGCCAATTGCCGCCCCAGCAGCAACATCCCACCAGTCATGCTTTTCTGCATTAACTCTTCCCCAGGCCACATAACTCGAAACGAAAAAAGCAGGAAGCCCCCATTTCCATCCATAACGCCGCTGTACATATTCTGCACCAGTAAAGGCAATGAGTGTATGAGTAGAGGGGAAAGCATGTTTCCCTGTATGGTCGGGGCGCACTTTCTTTACTGAAAGCTCTAAAGCATAGTTTGTAACAATAGCTGTGCCTGTAGAAAACGCTAATTGCTTAAGCCCCACATAATCTTTCTTAATCAAGGCTGTTGTTATACCTGCAGCAATAGGAGTCGAGAAAAGGAAATCCGTAGATTTCCTTACTCGACTCTTAGTTTGTGACATTAATGCTACAGGAAAAACCAGCAATAATAGTGTTATTATTACTCTCATTTGCGCAGTGCCTCTACTGCAGCTTTAATTAAATCCGTAGTAGTTGTGTCAGAATCATACACAGAATACCATCCTTGTGGCTCGTGTGGAGGATCGCAAAGGAAGTCATCGCCTGCTTTCCAACGGTTTCCGTTTAAGCGTCCTTTACCGCCCCATCCCCAGAAATTGCAACCTACAATATTTCCATTATTTTCTTTGCTCTGTATAATTTGTTGGAAAATGAAATTGTAGAAATTATCACGGGCAGATACAGTTGCTTCTGCAGAATATAAGGCATGATCGCGTGGATATCCAAACTCTTCGATAACAATAGGTTTTGCCGCCTTATCTGCAATACGAGAGTTGCGAGCAATATAGTCTTTTGCCTTCAAATAAACATTCGGAAGTGCTTCCGTTAAGCGATCGTTAGAAGTCCAATTCCAGTTCTTTGGCCAAATGTGTATTGTCATGTAATCCACATTCTTATCCATTACAGAGCGTTCACATATTCCCTCATCGTTTTCACACCCTACAATACCTTCACTTCCTAAAGATACGAGATGATTCTTGTCCAATGATTTAATCAGTTTCGTTGTCTTCGCCAAGAACTGTACCATATTGTCGCATTCCTTGCTGGAGAAAGGGCGTGGCTCATTAGCAATCTGCCAAGCCATAATGGTAGGATCTTCTGTGTACTTGCGACCTGTATATTTATTCGTACGAGCAATTACGGTCTTTACATAATCAAAGAAAAGCTTCTGAGCTTTTGCATCACTATTCATATTCGCAGCATAGTTGCAGTAAGCTTCAAATCCACCAGGACCTTCTGCAGAAGGAGAATCACCATGGCCTGTCTCACGCAAGTAGAATCCATAACCGCCACTCCAATCCCAAGAATTTGTGAGATAGAGTACGGCAACCATATTACGCTTTGCCATTTCAGCAAGTAAATAGTCGAGGCCATCAAAGAGAGCATCGTCATATACTCCTGGCGCTGACTGAAGAACAGGGCTAACAGAATTTGCAAATTTACTACCCTTTTCTGCACCTACGAGAATGCGGAGGTTATCTACACCCATAGAGCGCAGCGAATCCAACTCATAAACTAAACGCTCACGGTTGCCACCTTCTCCCTTAGAGCCAAGGATTGGTCCATACCAGAAATTAGCACCGACATAGAAGTAGGGAGCTCCATCCTTCATCAGCCTGTTTCCTTCAACAGTGATGTACTTTCCCGCAACTGCATGAACACAGCAGGATAAAATCACAAAGAGTGATGTTAGTAATCGTTTCATAAGTTATTTATTAAAAAGATTGAGTTTGTCAGATTTAGCAGTTTTAAAATCAACATCTTGCGTAGTTTTTATATTATGTTTATCACGCAGGATTTCTTGCTGCTTATAGTTTTCAGCAATATAGTTGTCCGCAGTAGCTGGATTCGACAACTTTGACATAGCTATAACCATTTGTGACGCATCCTTTACCCATATCACAGGGCCATCATAATTAGGAGCAATTTTCAAGGCTGTGTGTAAGCGACTTGTTGTAGCACCGCCCAAAAGAACTGGGATTTCTATACCTCGTTCTTTCATCATTACCACCGTTTTTGTCATTTCGTCCAAACTAGGAGTAATAAGGCCACTTAGACCAACAACATCAGCTTCTATTTCAAGGGCTTTTTCCGCAATGTCTTCAGGGGCAACCATCACTCCCAGATCTTCAATGGCGTAATTATTACATGAGAGTACAGCCCCTACGATATTCTTTCCAATATCATGGACATCTCCTTTCACCGTGGCCATCAATACTTTTCCTGCACTATTTCCGTCTTTTTTCTCAGCCTCAATATGGGGCTGCAGAATACTAACAGCTTTCTTCATCGTACGTGCAGTTTTAACTACTTGTGGAAGAAACATTTTCCCTGCTCCAAAAAGATCTCCAACTTCATTCATGCCGTCCATTAAAGGGCCTTCAATAATATCAACAGCATGGGCATATTTCCCAAGAGCTTCTGATAGATCTTCTTCCAAATTACTATCGATTCCTTTTCGCAACGAATAAGAAAGCCGTTTATCTAAAGGGAAATCTCTCCACTCTTCTGTTTTCTGACTATGCTCAACTTTATTTTTCTGTTGATCTGTCATTTGCTGTGCAAGGCTTATCAGTTCTTCCGACGCATCACGCGTATTGAGAATAACGGACTCTATGACTTCGAGCAAGTCTTTAGGAATATCAGAATATGTAATTGTAGAAGAGGGATTTACAATACCCATATCCAATCCATTCTGGATAGCATGATAGAGGAATACTGTGTGCATAGCCTCACGCAAGTAGTTATTACCTCGAAAAGAGAAGGATAAATTACTGATACCACCACTGACGTGCGCACCTGGCAGATTTTCGCGAATCCAAGCTACAGCGCGAATAAAATCAAAGCCGTAAGAATCATGCTCAGAAATACCTGTACAGATACTTAGGACATTAGGATCAAAGATTATATCATTGGGGTTAAAGTGTAGCTTCTGTGTAAGAAGATTATAGGCACGTTTGCATATTTCAATCTTGCGTTCGAAACTTGTTGCCTGCCCCGTCTCATCAAAGGCCATTACTACAACAGCTGCCCCATACTTTTGTATATCACGTGCATGAGAGAGAAAAGTTTCTTCTCCTTCTTTCAGAGAAATACTATTGACAATGGATTTTCCCTGTACACATTTGAGGGCTGCAAGTATAACGTCCCATTTCGAAGAGTCGATCATGAAAGGTACACGCGCTACATCTGGCTCGGAAGCAAGAAGATTTAGGAAATGCACCATTTCTTCTTTTGTTTCTAATAGGCCGTCATCGAAATTTATATCAATAACCTGAGCTCCATCTTCCACTTGTTTGCGAGCTATGCCAATGGCTTCGTCATAATTCTTTTCTGAAACCAGTCGCAAGAACTTGCGTGAACCTGCCACATTACAGCGTTCTCCGATATTTGTAAAATTTCGTTCTGGACGAACTTCACAAGATTCCAAACCAGAGAGCCACAGACAAGTGGGAGCGGCTACAGGCTGGTGTGGAGTACGACCTTTCAGTAATTTAGAGTACTCTGCAATAAACTTGTCAGTAGTTCCACAACATCCGCCTACGATATTTATCAGATTTTCATCAAGAAATTCTGCAATTTCCGAAGCCATATGCTCTGGAGTCTCATCGTATTCTCCCAAAGAGTTTGGCAATCCAGCATTGGGGTACACAGATATGTAGTAGGGGGCTTTTGCCGCGAGATTTTCAAGAAATGGCTTCATGTCCTTTGCACCAAAAGAACAGTTCAACCCCACAGAGAATATCGGCATTGTACTGAATGATGCCAAGAAAGCTTCGAGTGTCTGCCCCGAAAGGGTGCGTCCACCTTTATCCGCAACTGTAACGCTGAGCATGATAGGAACTTCTCTTCCCACCGTACTCATAGCTGCTTGTGCAGCAACCACCGCCGCCTTCGCATTTAAAGTGTCAAAAACTGTTTCAATAAGAATGGCATCTACACCTCCTTCAAGTAGAGCCTCTATTTGTTCTTGATAAGCTGCGGCCAATTCATCGAACTGTAAAGCTCGAAGAGCTGGATCGTTAACGTCTGGACTTAAAGAGCAAGTCTTATTGGTTGGGCCAACAGAACCAGTAACGAAACGAGGCTTTTCTGGTGTTGAAAATTTATCAGCACATGTACGTGCCAATTGTGCTGCAACAAAATTTATTTCCTTTACCAACGATTCACAATGATAGTCGGCCAAGGATATACTTTGACTATTAAACGTACACGTCTCGATGATGTCTGCACCAGCCTCAAGATAACGCGTGTGGATTTCTCGTATCACGTCGGGACGACTGAGCACCAATAAATCATTATTACCACGCTGCTGTCCAGGCAAGTATTCAAATCGTTTTCCACGAAAGTCCATTTCGGACAATCCGTATTTTTGAATCATGGTACCTAAAGCACCATCTAAAATAAGTATTCTATCTTTTACAGCTTCTTTAAGTCCCATATCTATGTCCCTTTAAAACTCTATCCATTTCCCTACGTCCTTCCTTTTCTTTCAAAGTTTCGCGTTTGTCGTATTCCTTCTTACCTCGGCAAAGGCCAACAACTAATTTAGCACGACCATTATCGTCGATAAAAAGACGTAAGGGGACAATAGTTTGTCCAGGGGATTTTGTTTCATCTGCTAAATGTCTGATTTCTTTCTTATTGAGAAGCAACTTTCGGTCGCGACGTATTTCGTGACGATTAAAAGAGCCAAAACTATATTCTGCAACATACATATTCTTGACCCAAATTTCATTGTTACTAATGAAGCAAAACGAATCTACAAGGCCAGCTTTTCCTGCACGGATACTCTTAATTTCTGTGCCAGTTAAGACAATTCCCGCAGTGTATTGGTCTATGATAAAATAATCGTGTTCTGCTCGCTTATTTTTTATATTTATCCTTGATGGAACAATCTTTTTTCCTGCCATTTCTTTATTTTATGATAGTAACAAAGTTTGCGAGGTGTTCGTCTACGTAATGAGCCACTCCATCAACATAGGATTCTTCATTTTCTACAAATTCGTCATCTAAGTCATCATATTGTGGAAATTGCTCAAAAAGGGCCATAAACTCTTCATCACTACACTCGCGTGTGAGTTCTTCTGCATCTTGTTCAAAAAGTTTTCGGCCTTTGTATACCAACTTGGAAAGATCGTGAAGTCCCCAAAGCCGCAATGCCTTAGCAAAAGGATTGAGAAAGACAAAAGGACCATATCCATTGTGAATCAACTGTACAAAACCACCATCCATGACTTCTTCGTGCAAAATCTTAAAGCCATAGAGGGTTATCTGTTCTGCATTTAGTTGCATCATTGTCTCTGCAGTAAGTTCATTATTCACTGAAGCGCAAATGGCATCCATCACCACTGCGAGAAATTCATCTGAGCCTTTGCCAGCTGCTTCACGCAAAGCTGCATCTGTAACTATTACCTCATTCATCTTAGTGCAAATATACAAATTTAGGATGAATGCAAAATTATTACTATCTTATTTCAGCAATAATACATACTTTTCCTAGTTAGTTTGCAATTCGTTAATACATTATATATGAAAGATATAGGTCAATAACAAAGATGATTAAAATACAATACTTGGATTTGAAAATATCCTTATTGTATCAGCTGACGCAATAAGGATATTTCAAAACGCAATAAGGATATTTTTAGGGCCAAAATATACTAGCTATTTATGACCAAAAAGTACGATAAAACTTCCAAGCTCCTCTGCTTATCAACCTTAAATAGAAGTAGAAAAAAAATAAGGAGGGATACAGTTTTAGGTTGCGAGTTATGATGATACGATTTTGCTGTTTCTCTCCAGCTTTTTCTAACTCGCGGGAAATAATCAACTCCTTAGCAGCAAGGGCTCTTTTTTCTGAATCGGTCAAGGAAAGTGAAGCAACAGCTAATAGAGCTGGTTGAAGTAGGGGATAAGTAGTAGCAAGCGAAGGACCTGTTAAACTATCTGGATGCTGATATATACGATGATATACCTTCTTTAACCAAGTTATTTTCAGTCCTTTCTTGAGCAAACGTACACCCAGTTCCCAATCATTCCATTTGGGTAGCTTTTCATTCCATTCTCCTGCACTAATTAAGGCCGATTTTCGAATAAGCATACTTTGAGTAGAAAGCATACCAGTTAAAATTTGATCGCGTACACTATCAGAAAAACTGGTATATCTCACTTTCTCTTCGCCTGTAGGGAAAATCATTCGTGTAGGAGCAGCTACAATATCATTATCATAGAGATGGGGGAATGCTTCATCTAGGAAATCAGCAGAAATTTCGTCGTCGTCATCAAAGAAATAAACAAAATCTCCATGAGCTGCATGAAGTCCGCAATTTCGAGCTTTACAAGCTCCAACAATAGGCTCAGTAAGAAGCATTATAACCACTTTATCCTCTGCTATATTTTGAAGAAAGTGCTCTACAAACTGCCGAGAATTGTCCTCTGAAGCATTATCAACGAAGATTAGTTCTATCGGTCGATATTTGATGCGACGAAAGGAGGCTAAGGTTCGTTGGATGTATTTTTCTCGGTTTCTGAAAGGAATGATTATCGATATTAGCGGATTAGAGATGCCCATATTGTATATAATGGATACCTTGAATCATATCTTCAAAAAACTTCATGCGCTGTTGCAGTGGGAGCTCGTCGTATTGCATGGCTTTTTTGAGACACCGTAAGCGGGCACTCCATGGGCCGTAAATGATGCAAAGAACAGCACCTTTAGATCGTCGAACAGCTGCGTTTATTAAGAAATGTTTCCCTGTTGTGTCCGAATTTGTTTCAACAACAACTTCAGGTAAAAATATGATTTTTAATCCTTTCTTATATGCTGTTTCAAGAAAAACTTCCTCTTCTCCACAAGCCAAATATTGAGAGCCAAGCCCAAAACGTTCGTCAAAAGATGGCAGATTTAGGCTCCTACGGAATGCTATTTCGCAAGAACTAAAGAAAGTTCCTTTTGGACGTTTTGCATAAATAAAAGGTTGTTCAGCATACTGCTTTATCTCTTTACCTTCTGCATCCACGGCTTTGAAGCATATCATATCTGCTTTGGGATATGTTCTAAATTTCTGGACGATATTTTGTAGATTCTCTGCTTTATATTTTGTATCGTCATCAGAAAGTAGAAGAATATCACCTTGAGCATTCTTGAGAGCATTGTTACGATTGGTTGCTAAACCGCGACCTTCAAGCGTAATAACACGAACATCTGGGCGATTGAGATCTTCAGGTAAGTCAATATTGACAGTACCTGTTTGTTGCCACGACACTAAATAGCGAACATTCTCTACTTGGGGCAATAATATGTTTGGCACACGACGCACACCTTCGTTTATCGTGCATATTAATAATTCTAAAATCATAAAAATCTTTCCTTTTATTCAGTTTTTCGCATATAAGCAATTCCTTCTAGCAAGTGCCGGAAGAATGGATTGAAATGGCACATACGCTTTCTTGCAGAACACCAAGCAAATTGCAAACTTTTAAGCCATGCTTTGCGCCCGTATTTATAGTAAAGTATCGCGCCATAACTACGTTGAACTCCCGCATCTACATATATCATAGACTTCTTGAGAAGAGTAGAAGTTTCCACAATTTTAAAGGGAAAATACTTCATCTTGAAACCTGCCTTTACAGCATCTTCCATCCAGATTTCTTCTTCGCCACATGTAAGAAACTTTGTGCCTAAACCAAAGCGTTCATCAAAGCGTATTTTGCCTTGTACAGCTTCTCGGCGGCAAACCATCTCAATAGCAGAAATGATATAATCTTTAGGCATTGCAGTGAGCATTTGCTCATTCTCAGGATAAGATTTGAGCAACTTTCCTGTGTAAGTGCTTGCCCTAAAAAAAGCTATATCCAATTCTGTTTCTTGCTTGAATGTTTCAAAGATTGTATCAAAAGTCTCTTCTGTAAAGTGTGTATCATCGTCGGCATACATAAAAAGTTCTGCCGTTGATTTTTCCATCGCCAAATTTCTATTTGCCGACAACCCTTGTCCGTTATATTTATATAATGTAACATCTTCTCGTTGGGAAAGGGACTCTGGTATTAAGTCTAGGTAACGTTCGTCTGTATACTGGTAAGAAACAATATAATGAACATCAGAGCGAGGAGGAAGCATAACTTCATCAACGCGAACTATACCCTTATTGAGGGAACAAATAAGTACATCTATGGACATGGTTAGAACTTTATTTATCGTTGTAGTTATTTATCACTTGTGAAATATACATTGCTTCGTCATCGGTCAAAACAGGACTTATGGGGAGACTAACTTCTCGAGCCGCAATGTATTCAGTCTCTTTGAATGTCAAAGAGTTATATGATGAAAATGATTTCTGTTTGTGAACAGGTATGGGATAATGGCACAAAGTTTCTATTCCTTTTTCTTTGAGATAGATTTGAAACTTCTCTTTTTTATCTACCAAAATAGGGAAGATGTGAAAAACACTATCTTTGGCAGCATATTGAGGTAAGACTACAAATGGATTCTTGATATTTGTCTTATATATATGTGCTATATGGCGACGCTGTTTGTTATCGTCATCAAGCTTTTTTAATTTGAGCAAAAGAACAGCTGCTTGTATCTCATCTAAGCGACTATTGACTCCCTGAATGACATGATTATATTTTTCTTTCGCCCCATAATTGGCATACATTCTTACGCGTTCTGCCAAACAAGAATTATTAGTAACCACAGCTCCACCATCACCTAAAGCACCTAAGTTTTTACCTGGATAAAAGCTGAATGCTGCAGCATCACCTTCCGACCCAACTCTCTTTCCCGAGAAATATCGTCCTCCATGAGCTTGAGCAGCATCTTCAATAATTCGCAAATTATAAGCTGCTGATATTTTTCTCAAATCTTCAATATTACAGGTCTTTCCATACAGATGGACGGGTAGAATAGCTCGGGTTTTCTTAGTAACTTTTGAAGAAACTAATTCAGGAGTAAGTGTGTAGTGAAAAGAAGAGACATCAGAGAAAACAGGAGTAAGATTTACACGAACAATAGCTTGTGCACTAGCAACAAAAGTCATGGCAGGGACAATAACTTCTGCTCCATCTTTCCAATGGTAAAGATCTTTCATCGACTGCAAAATCAACGTCAAGGCATCTAAACCATTTCCTACGCCAATGCAATGCTGAACTCCGATATAGTTAGCAAAAGCATCTTCAAAAGCTGATAGTTTTTTTCCATTCAAGTACCAGCCAGAGTTTACGACCTCTTCTACAACAGAAGATAATTCTGGCTGAAATTCTTGTGATATTTTCTGTATGTCTAAGAAGCTAATCATTTAGGTTTATCTCATATTTGTCGTAACAAATTCCTCTGCCACCAAAGCCTTCTTTCTGAAAAAGTAGACCTTCATTTAGGTAGTGCCCATCTTGTTCCGTAGAAATTCCAAAATCAACATACTTGAAACCTTCTTTTTGAGAATTCTGAATCAAGTGATAGAAAAGAAAATCAAGAGCTCCTTTATTACGGCCCTCTTCTGAAACTGCAATATATTGAATATGATTGACATTTTTTGTCTTATATTGAACACAGCCTGCGATAATACTATCTGATTTCAGAACAATAGCCAACTGTATATTTTGCGGAAAATGTTGTGCAAGCAATAGTATTTCTTCCAATGAATGTACAGGTAATGTGTTATGATAGGAAAGAAGAACTTTCCCTAGAATAGCCCAAAATCCAGAATAATGGGATAGGGGAGCATTGAGTATTACCTCTAAAGCTGATTGCTGCGCTCTTTTAACTTTCCGCATTCGTAACTTGCTAAAAGAAAGAGGACTCCTCAAATCAACTACAGAAGACAAGCCACATGATAGTAGTTTTGCTCCAGAACGGAAAAGCCAATACTTCTCCTCCTCGCAGGGATAATTATGATAGATGTATGGAATTGTTTTAAGATGCAGTAAATCAGCACCTAGCTGCTTATAATATCTTCGAATCTCTTTCCAAACTTTTCCAATATCCACAGCTGTAGCTTCATGAGAGAGAAGGAGAGAACCATAGGTCAAACCTCCATGAGATACTACAAGCTTTTCAGAATCAACATAATTTGCAGGAAATAAAGCAATAGGAGTATTTTTTGCATTCCTAACAATCAGAGAACAATCGGAGAAACGATCTTTATGATAATCCATATAATCACGTAGAAATAAGAAAGTTCCATTTTTAGAACCTTCTACAAGTTGATCCCAAAGATCTTTATCTGTAGATTTATATGGACTAATCTTCATTTTTATTTAATAAGCTCTGAAAAAGAATCCCAATCGTTAATATAACCTGTTTCATCGTACGCTTCTGAAGCAAAGCAGATGCAGACGCAATCAGAACTGAATTTTTCTAATTTGCACCAAACAAACGGGCGAATAAGTAAGCCTTTATTCGGGCTGTTCAAATTATATTCTTTAGTGCCATTTTTATCCGTTAAAATAACAGAAAGTGAACCTTTTACAGTTACTAAAACTTCAGAACACGTTCTATGAGCATGCAAACCACGAACTTGTCCTTCTGGTACATTATAAATCCAAAATACTCGTTGAACCTTAAACGGCAAAACAGATTTTGCATTGTCAATAATCGCCAAATTTCCTCGACTATCAGCAATAGTTGGAATATATATATATTTGTGTTCGAAATTTTTGCAAAGATGGGTCGTCATATCATTTCGTTTCTATCGCAAATATACTAAAATCTATGATATATATTCAGTCCTCCCTAATAAAACCAGTACTAATGAAGATGCATTATTTTACTTATTGTTTAAATTAAACATAATTACAATTATAAACAGGGGGCTGTTGACAGAGGGATTTGAAAGAGAAAGAGAGATTTTGTTCAATTCTGAATTATATTGTATTGCAGAATACATTCTGCAATACAATATAATTCAGCAAGATACATTTTCCAAACAAGAGCGTGCTCTTTGGGTAAAGGATCACCCTGGTGAACAATGTAATGGTTTTCGGCCTCGTCGTTGGCGTGGTGCTGGTTGTAGTTTTGAGCTACGTATATTCCTCGCACGCGTACGGGCAACCTGTGAAGACATAGGATCTGTCTGTGAGCGCATCTATGGGCATCATTATAGTAAGCAGCAAGTTAGTTTCTTCTCACGGACAAGTAAAGACGAGATATATAAGTGGCTATCGCGCCAGCTTTCGCCCCGTTGATACTACTTTTTCCTCTACTCGCCGAAACGATAGTGTGTCTCAAGAGGCTTATTACACGATGTTGGGGCTGCTTCCCGATGGCACTCGAGAGGTTCTTTGTGGTAATGTCCGAAAAAGTGTGTAAGATTCTCCTCGTCCTTGCCCTGATGCTGATATTTCATTGCCATTTTACCTGATTTTCCACTTCCGAAAATATGGCAGCCGTCTTGCATATGTCCCTTCTGTTTTCTCCTTGGCAACAGCCCCCAAGAAATAAACCACCAAGGCGGGAGAAGGCATCGCCCCACGCATGAGCAAAGTGCGCTTTGTAGCTTCTATTCAATCGTTCCACCCAGTTGGTAGAATAAATCATTCGGCGCACACTGTCGGAGAACCTCATATAGGTAAAATAGGCCGCGTTGCGCTCATTGCCCAAACGGGCAAGGCTCGGGTACTTTTTGCCCCAACGCTGCGCAAAGGTACGCAATTTCTCATAGGCCGCAAGAGGCGTCATGTCGGTATGCTCTATGGGAAAGAGTTCTTTGAGTTCCTCCCAGACCTCGGCTTTGTCTTTTAAGGAAGCGGTGTTCAACACCTTCCGTTTGAAATGCACGACGCAAAGTTGGTGCAGTGCCGTGGGAAAAGCCGAACATACCGCATTTTCGATGCCGCTCAAAACATCGGACACAATCAAGTCGATTTGTTGCACACCACGTTCCTTGGGGGCTTGCAGCTCCTAGGACAGTATCTTCTTTGTGTGGTGAATCATCCTACAGGAGGGGCTTTGAATTGGAAGTTGGAATTGAACGGCCTTAAGGAACGCGGTGTAGAGCAGATCGATTTGATTATTTCAGATGCCTTGCAAGGCATAGAGCGCGCCATTTGTTCGGCATTCCCTCAAGCAGCTCATCAATTGTGCGTGGTTCACTTCAAGCGTCACGTACTAAATCAAGTTTCAAAGAAGGACAAAGTGATACTAAAGCAGAAGCTAGAAGAATTATTCCCGATTCAAGAAAAAGGCTTTACGCCGTTCAAAGCTTTTGAAAATTTATGTACATTTGCCGCTCGTTGGGGGAAGCATTATAGGAGTTTATCCTCCCTCGCCGCCCCTCGCAATATCCCCAATTTCACCTATCTAAGATTTCCAGAGAGTGTTCGGGGTATGATTTATTCGACCAACGGGGTAGAACGTCTCAATCGTAGCTATAAACGAACATTGCGCCTACGAGGAGCTCTACCTTCTGCAGAGGCCGTAATCTTTCTCTTGGGCTCTGTTGCAAAAGAGATGACCGAAACAACCTATGCGAGGAGAAACAAACTTACACACTTTTGGGAATATTACCCTACGTTCTTAGTTCAAAGACTGCATATATAGGTGCGCATAAATCTTGATAGTCTTAGAAAAAAATAAGAGCCAAGCTCGTAGCCTGGCTCTTCCCTTTTTAGTCATTGCTTCTAGAGAGGAAACAATTATATGTTACAGAATTCCTTGTGCAATAATGGCACGGGCAACTTTCATGAAACCTGCTATGTTTGCACCGCGAACATAGTTGATATAACCATCTTCTTGTTTACCATACTGTAAGCATTGAGCATGTACATCTGTCATAATTTGGTTAAGATGCTTGTCAACTTCTTCTGCTGTCCAATATAAATGCATCGCATTCTGAGTCATTTCTAGACCAGAAGTAGCTACACCACCAGAGTTAACAGCCTTACCAGGTGCAAATGGAGTTTTCTTTTCGATGAAGTAATCGATAGCTTCTGTAGTACAGCCCATATTGCTAACCTCTGCAACGCATTTTACACCATTTGCGACCAAATGCTTTGCATCATTTTCATTCAACTCATTTTGAGTAGCGCATGGCATAGCGATATCAACCTTTACTTCCCAAGGCTTCTTACCTGCAATGAACTTTGCGTTGGGATATTTCTGAGCGTAAGGAGCAACAATGTCATTACCACTAGCACGAAGCTCGAGCATATACTCAATTTTCTCGCCACTAATGCCGTCTGGATCGTAAACATATCCGTCTGGTCCACTAATAGTTACAACCTTAGCACCAAGCTCTGTTGCTTTCTTAGCTGCCCCCCAAGCTACATTTCCGAAACCACTGATAGCGACAGTTTTGTCTTTCACTTCCATACTATAATCTGCCAACATTTGCTTCAAGAAATAGCAAGCACCATATCCAGTTGCTTCTGGACGAAGGATAGATCCGCCAAATTCTTGACCTTTCCCAGTGAAAGTTCCAGTATGTTCATGCGTAAGTTTCTTGTACATTCCAAACATATAGCCAACCTCACGACCACCTACACCAATATCACCAGCAGGAACATCCATATCTGGACCTAGAATTTTATGGGCTTCCAGCATGAAGCTTTGGCAGAAGCGCATAATCTCTGAATCAGATTTTCCACGTGGTGAGAAATCTGCTCCACCTTTAGCACCGCCCATAGGTAATGTTGTCAGTGCATTTTTGAAGGTTTGCTCAAAGCCCAAGAACTTCAAGATAGAAAGATTAACGGAAGGATGGAAACGTATCCCACCCTTGTATGGACCAATGGCATTATTGAACTGAACGCGATAGCCTAAGTTTACATGCACCTCGCCCGAATCATCGGTCCAAGGCACGCGGAAAGTCAGGATTCTGTCAGGTTCTACCAAGCGCTCGATAAGTTTCACGCGCTCAAACTCAGGATGCTGATTGTAAACATCTTCAATAGAAAGTAATACTTCCTTTACTGCCTGGAGATATTCTTTTTCTCCAGGATGCTTAGCCTCTAGGGCTTGCATAATTACCTCGGTTTTCATAATTATAAAAGTGGTTAATGATTAGAGTTAATAACTTTCTTTTAAATACTATGATTTTGCAAATGTAAAGGAGAAATCCGATAATTCAAAATTTTTAAGTAGAAAAATCAGGGCTTATTTAATTATCGCAGATATTAACTTGAAAAATGTCAGATTCATCTATTTTATCCCATTTTCTAAATCCTTGCTAAATGCCGAGTAATCTTACTTTGATCATTACGTTTGTATACCTTCTAGCTGTTTGCATTATTAGCGGAGTGTTGTGTGGACTTGCTTTTGGGGGAAGCCTTTGTTTTTTTATTTTACTCATTCCCATATTTATAAAAGTATTTTGCTTTATCATGCAAAGATGCTTAAGGTAAAACTTTATATTTATTATAATAGCTACTCTTTCTTTTACGCTTTCTCGATTTACTATAGAACTTCAGTTTTGGATGCTTGCCCTACAATTTTTGTCTAAGGAAAAGACTTCTAAACAGCTATAAGTAAAAGTATAATTAGAAAAAATCTTACAAGTCGCATTGGTAACATTTAGATATTTTTTCTTTAATTATTTCATCGGGAGCATAGAAAAGAGAAATAGCTTTCGGTCTTCAGGAAAAAAGGTGAGAAAATTTTTCATGACCCCAATTCGGTTTAAGAAACGCTTTTTCATGAGTTTGTTAAACCGCACACGCATCCTTTCGGCCTTGACCTAAAACCGAAGTATAATTGTTTCACGCAAATTATAGGTTAGAATAAAGTAAGCTGTTTTACACCCTGCTTTGCATCCCTCTCAAACTCCATATTGATGGAAGGTTTGGTGTCGTAGAAAGCATAAGCAGTCATTCCTGCTAAAAGGTTTACGATGAAATTAGCGATACTTCTGTGGCGTGTGTGAACTATCTGTGCAACGTTCTTCAACATATCATTGATAGTCTCTATGATACTTCTTTTGCGAAGCATGATTTTATCATGCACATCCATTAATCTGTTCTTCATATTAGTCCGTATTCCTGTTACGATGTGCACACCTCGATCAAAGAGTAAAGCAAAAAGTGATTGAGAAATATACCCTTTATCGGCATATAATTTTCCAAATAAATCCTTCGTCAAATCGTTGAATACTTTTGGGTTACGGTCGTCTACATTGGCTCGGGTTAGAGCAAAATTGAGTAGTTCTCCTCGTTCATTACACAAAAGATGAAGTTTGAATCCATAGTACCATCCCATCGTACTTTTTCCCTTCTGGGCGTACCCTTTGAATACGCGATTACGGGATTGTCTCTTGTTTTCGCACACTGGAATACGTGTAGAATCGATAAAGGTTATCCCTGTGCATTCTCTCATTAATCCCAGTTTGAGAAAGAGCAAGAGAGGGATTGCAACACGAGGCATACGCTCAACAAAGCGTGTATAAGAGAGTAGATCGGGAAACTCTTTTTTTAGTTCTCGGCAAACATAGAAGAGATAGAAATGTTTGAAATTCCGAAATGTATTGCTGTGAAACAATATAAGAATTGTGATCATTTCAGCATCACTCATTCGTCCTTTTCTCTTGCGATGTTTTGGACTA
This sequence comes from Alloprevotella rava, assembly GCF_014195585.1. Classification (GTDB taxonomy): domain Bacteria; phylum Bacteroidota; class Bacteroidia; order Bacteroidales; family Bacteroidaceae; genus Alloprevotella; species Alloprevotella rava. The sequence goes on from NZ_JACICA010000013.1 coordinate 21,944, forward strand.
TTGGCAGAGGGATTTGAGAGCGAAAGAGAGGTTTTATTCAATTCTAAATTATATTCTTTGCAGAAATCATCTGCAATACAATAAATTTCCGTAACTTTGCTGACAAGTTTCATGAGGATTGTTATTTTGTTATATGATTGATAATCAATAGTAAATATACAAAAAACAATCCTCTTTTTAGGTTTTTATTAAAACTTTTTTTGAGGAAAAAGAAGTACTGCTTATCCCGAATTGGGGTTCATGGTTTCAATTACTGACTATTTCTTAATAAACAGCTCTTGGCCCATAGACATATAAAAAGAATTATGGATAAGCTCCTGTTGAAAGTTCTTACCCATAATTCTTTAATTATAATTTCACCTTCGATTATTCCTCTACAGCAGCCTGCGCCGCAGCGAGACGTGCAATAGGTACGCGGAATGGAGAACAGCTCACATAGTTAAGACCAGCCTTGTGGCAGAACTTGACAGAACTTGGTTCACCTCCGTGCTCACCGCAAATACCACATTTCAGTTCGGGACGAACAGAGCGCCCCTTTTCTACTGCCATGTTGATAAGCTGACCTACCCCCTTCTGGTCGAGAACCTGGAATGGATCAACCTTCAAGATCTTTTTCTCCAAGTAAACAGGTAAGAAGCTTGCAATATCATCACGGCTATAACCAAAGGTCATCTGCGTCAAGTCATTTGTTCCAAAAGAGAAGTACTCTGCGTGCGTAGCTATTTTATCAGCAGTAAGGGCTGCACGAGGAATCTCAATCATAGTGCCAACCTTGAACGTAATCTCAAGACCTTGTTCTGCAAAAACTTTTGCAGCCTCTGCACGAATGACGCGTTCTTGGTTTTCAAATTCGTGAACATTACCAACTAGAGGAACCATGATTTCGGGATGAGGATCAAATCCTTCCTTCTTCAGTTCGCAAGCTGCCATAAGAATGGCACGCGTTTGCATTGCAGTGATTTCAGGAAATGTATTTCCCAAACGGCAACCACGATGGCCCAACATTGGGTTGTGCTCAGAGAGATTTTCAACGCGCTGCTTGATTGTTTCAACGCTAACGCCCATCTGGTCTGCCATTGTCTGCTGGCCGAGAGTATCATGAGGAACAAACTCATGGAGTGGTGGATCAAGCAAACGTACGTTTACGGGATATCCGTTCATCGCTCTGAACAAACCCTTAAAGTCCTCCTTCTGATAAGGCAACAACTTTGCCAAAGCACGTTCACGACCTTCTGCATCTTCTGCTAGGATCATTTCGCGCATAGCAATAATCTTCTCATTATCGAAAAACATATGCTCCGTACGGCAGAGACCGATACCTACTGCTCCAAACCGATTTGCTACTTCAGCATCGTGTGGAGTATCAGCATTGGTACGTACCTGAAGATGTGTGTATTTGCTGCATAAATCCATCAGAGCTGCAAAATCGTCGCTAAGTTCAGCTGCCTGTGTAGGAATCTCACCTTTGTAGACATGACCGTTTGTACCATTCAGAGATATATATTCACCTTCTTTCAGAATCTGGCCATCAATTTCGATGGTGCGTTTCTTATAGTCTACATTTACAGCACCTGCACCACTGACGCAGCACTTGCCCATACCGCGAGCAACCACTGCTGCATGGCTAGTCATACCTCCACGAGCAGTCAAGATACCTTCAGCTTCGGCCATACCAGCAAGATCCTCAGGACTTGTTTCAAGACGCACAAGAATTACCTTATGTCCATCATGATGCCACTTTTCTGCATCATCAGCAAAGAACACTATCTGACCGCAAGCAGCACCTGGACTTGCGGGAAGACCACGTGTAAGCTCTTTTGCTTGGTTCAATGCTTCTTTATTGAATACTGGGTGCAAAAGTTCGTCAAGTTTCAATGGCTCGCAACGCTTGATTGCTGTTTTCTCATCAATCTTACCTTCACGAAGCAGATCCATTGCAATTTTAACCATGGCTGCACCTGTGCGCTTACCATTACGTGTTTGGAGGAACCAAAGTTTGCCTTCCTGCACAGTGAACTCCATATCCTGCATGTCGCGGTAGTGTTCTTCCAGCTTAGTTTGCAGAGCATCCAACTCTTTGTACATATCGGGCATAGCCTCCTCCATAGAAGGATACTTTGTTGCACGCTCTTCTTCAGAAATACCTTGCAGCTCGGCCCAATGGCGGCTTCCTGCCAATGTAATCTGCTGTGGAGTACGAATACCAGCAACAACGTCTTCACCTTGTGCATTTACCAGCCATTCACCATTGAATACATTTTCACCTGTTGCAGCATTACGACTAAAGCAAACACCTGTAGCACTGGTCTCACCCATGTTACCAAAGACCATAGCCATTACGGTTACAGCCGTACCCCACTCTTGTGGAATTCCTTCCATCTTACGATAAAGGATAGCGCGCTCATTCATCCAGCTGTCGAAGACAGCACAGATGGCCCCCCATAATTGCTCTATCGGATCATCGGGAAACTGTTTGCCTGTACGTTTTAAGATGGCATCCTTAAAGAGTTTAACCAACTTCTTCAGATCTTCGGTCTCAAGTTCATTATCAGTGTTAACACCTTTTTGTTCCTTAACCTTCTCGATAATTTCTTCAAAAGGATCGATCTCTTCCTTTGAAGCAGGTTTCAATTCCATCACCACATCGCCATACATCTGAACGAAGCGACGATAAGCATCATAAGCAAAACGAGGATTACCAGTTTTCCTTGCTAAACCTTCAACAACAGTGTCATTAAGACCAAGGTTGAGGATTGTATCCATCATACCAGGCATTGATGCACGAGCACCAGAACGGACACTTAGCAAGAGAGGATTTTCTGCATCTCCAAACTTTTGATTTGTCAAGTTCTCAATATGCTTCAAAGAACGTTCCACTTCATCCTTGATGAGTGCTACGACCTTGTCATGTCCGATCTCGTAGTATTCGTTACATACGTCTGTTGTGATGGTGAACCCAGGAGGAACGGGGACTCCAATGAGGTTCATTTCAGCGAGGTTGGCACCTTTGCCACCTAATTCGTTACGCATATCAGCGCGGCCTTCTGCTTGACCGTTGCCAAATGTGTAAACTCTCTTTCCGTCCTTCATAGCCATTTTGAAGTTTTTTTAATTTATAATTTGAAAATAATAGGCAAAATTATATTTTTCTGCTCACTCTACAAAGCGTTTCACTAGTTTTGTGCGTGTGTTCTATTAGCATTTTCTAGTTTTAAACGTCATTATATCTCCTTTCGTTCTTTTTTCTGAAATTATGGCTTTCAGAGATGGAATTATCCGAAGAAATATAGAAAAAAATTATTCTTGTTTCTCAACGGAAAAGGTACAAAAGAGATATCAACTAAGTATCTAAAATCATTTTATACATCTTTTCTAAAATAAGTAAAATGTCTCTTAAATCCTCTCTTAGCGAAGCTTTTGTAAAGTGCTTTATCTATTGTAAATATCCTTATTGTGTAAAAAAACACAATAAGGATATCAGCTGACAGAATAAGGCTATCAGCTGACATCTTCATTGTATCTACTGCAACAAAAGTAGTTATAAATAGAGAATCTATATTATTATAGCTGAAAACCTTCCTTCTTTAGTATATTCAAAAGTTGCTGCCGATGGTCGCCTTGAATAATAATCTCTCCATTTTTAACACTCCCTCCTACTCCACATTTCTGCTTCAACAATTTGCAGAGTGCCTTTATGTCAGCATCAGTACCTACAAAACCTTTTACAATAGTAACAGTTTTGCCAGCACGCCCTGCTCGCTCCATACTCAAATGAAGTTTCTGTCGATGCTTCGGAATCGTTTCAGGTTCAGTCTCTTCACACACTGAATAGTCATAGTCTGGATTGGTGGAATAGACGACTCCTACACGTTTTTTGCGGACAACGTCTGACTTATTCTCGCTCTCGTCACTTTCACTTATTGCACCAAGAGCAGCTAAGGCACTTTTCCAATCTGTTTCTGCCATATCAACAACCGCTCCCATCAAGATTACACCGTGCTCCGATAGATTCCAGATCAGACTTTAGTCCCAAATCTTCAGGTGAAAAAGTTATTGTGCCATCGTCAAGCAAAAAACAAGGCACTCCCACTGCCTCTCGCTTTTTTACTTTGTCAAACGCAGGGAGCGAATCACGCAATTTTAGGAAATGCTTTAGATTGCGAATGTGTTTACCAATATCAATCAATTCAAAACGCGAATCATGCTTAACCTGCATCTCGATACTTTCACAATCAGGGCAGGTATTCATAACAAATACTTTTATCATATCAGGATTATTCTTCTATAGACAAAAATTATAAAACGAGAATAAGAGTTACTAATCAAAAAAAATCTTCCAGATTCACAAGACACAAAGAGCATCTAGTACACAGAAAACAAAATTGGTAAAAAAGGCTTTACCGAAAAGTTCTATATCCAGCACATGACTAATAAAAGAGTCAGCGTAGCTGCCGACTATTCCTATAAATAAATTCAGAAAACAACCTTTTCCTTCACCATTCATGATACAATTAGCTACATAGCCAATAATAATTAGTCCTGTCAAAATAGGCCATGTCGTGAATTCTGCAATATGTCCAAACATCTTTTTATATTGTTTGTGGTTAACCATTCAAAAGAAACATATATCAAGCCTTCCTTTCTCAAATAGTCTATATTTATTTTGTTTGCAAATGTAGTCAAAAAAGGAAGGATAAGAAGAATTCTAAAAACTAAACAAATATACAACTTTTAATAAATACTATCACTTAGAACTGTCTCACTATATATTTCTTTCCATTATTTACATGCAATGAAAATAAAAGTTGCCCAACAAAAGGCCCTGCTTTATAGCAAACTTTTTGTTGGACAACTAGAAAATATCAGTATTAATAGCTATTTCTTCTTTGCAAAATTATCTTTCAAGCCGACAGTACGATTGAAGATAAGGTGATCTGATGTTGAATCATCGTCAAAAGTAAAATAACCAATGCGTTGAAACTGCAAGTAACGAGTAAGACCCGGTAGAGCTGCATAAGACTCAACATAGCCTTTCACGACTTTCTTTGAATCTGGGTTTAACAACTCGCGGAAATCACGTTCGTCAACTGCTGGATTTTCAACACTAAAAAGTTTATCATAAACACGAACCTCTGCTGGTAAGCAATGCTTTGCACTGAGCCAATGTAAAGTTCCCTTCACTTTACGATCAGCTCCTGGCATACCACTTTTACTTTCAGGATCGTATTCGCAATAAATTTCCTCAATATTGCCTTTTGCATCTTTCTTGCATCCTGTACATTTTACAATATATGCATTCTTTAAGCGAACTTCTTTACCAGGAACCATACGGAAAAATTTCTTCGGAGCTTCCTCCATGAAGTCATCACGTTCAATCCAAAGCTCGCGACTAAAAGTTATTGCATGAGTACCTTCTGCTTCATTCTCTGGATTATTCACTGCAAGCATTTCCTCTGAAGCGTCTTTATCTTCAGGATGATAGTTTGTTACAATGAGTTTCACAGGATTGAGAACAGCACTAAGACGCAAAGATCTATTGTTTAAGTCCTCTCTTGCTGCGGCCTCTAACATAGAATAATCATTAAGTGCATCATATTTCGTATAACCAATCATATTGATGAACTTCCGGATTGATTCAGGAGAATAACCGCGGCGACGTAAACCACAAACTGTCGGCATACGAGGGTCGTCCCAACCATCCACAAGATTTTCTTGAACAAGAGCGAGGAGTTTTCTCTTTGACATAACTGTATATGTCAAATTAAGACGATTGAATTCAAACTGACGTGGACGATTGTCATCTAGGTCTTTTTGCTCCTTGAGTTCATCTATAAAAAAGTCATAGAGGGGACGATGAGGAACAAACTCCAAAGTACAAATAGAATGCGTTACTCCCTCGAAGAAGTCACTCTGACCATGCGCAAAGTCGTACATAGGATAAGCCTTCCACGTATCACCTGTACGATGATGATGATGTTTTATAATTCGATAGATTACCGGATCACGGAAGTGCATATTGGGATTGGCCATATCAATCTTTGCACGCAGTACCATCTTACCTTCTTCAATATCTCCCGTATTCATCTTAGCAAAGAGTTCCAAACTCTCCTCAATGGGGCGATCTCTATAAGGACTTGGAATGCCAGGCTCAGTCGGAGTTCCTTTCTGAACAGCTATTTCCTCACTAGATTGTTCATCAACATAGGCTTTACCTTCTTTTATCAAACGAACTGCAAAATCCCAAAGTTGCTGAAAATAGTCGGAAGCATAATAAATATTCTCCCACTTGAACCCTAACCATTCTATGTCACGCAGAATCGCATCAACATACTCGGTATCTTCCTTCTGAGGGTTAGTATCATCAAAGCGCAAGTTACATACTCCACCAAATTTCTCGGCTACGCCAAAATCCATACAGATGGCCTTAGCATGACCTATATGGATATATCCATTGGGCTCAGGCGGGAATCGTGTTTGCAGACGGCCTCCATTCTTTCCTGCGGTCAAATCATCCTTTACTATCTGCTCAATAAAGTTCAGACTTTCTTTCTTTGGTTCTTCTACTGATGTAGTCATATCTTTTACTCGTTCGTTCGTAGTTTTAATTAGCCATTTCTGACATAAATTTAATTCGCACCAATCGTATTTCGTCTTCTTCATATTCGGAGAGTTCTTCGAGGGCAGCATCTATGTCGTCAGTATCTGACTCTCGGAAATACTCATAGATTGCATCTACAACTTCTGGGTCCATAATGTCATCTATGAAATAATCTATATTTATTTTATTGCCACTATAGTAAACAATGGATTCTATCTCATCCAAAAGTTCATCGAATTCAATACCATTTGCAGCAGCAAGATCATCCAATGCAACTTTTCTATCTATAGCTTGAATAAGCGCTATCTTTAATTTTGAATTTTTAGCGACAGTACGAATACGTATATCTTCTGGTCGATCAATATCATTATCTAAACAATATTTACGAATAAGATCACAGAATTCCTTTCCATAGCGCTTAGCTTTTCCTTCACCAACACCTGGAATATTCTTTAGTTCCTCCAATGTCTGAGGGAATACCGTGGCCATAGCTTCTAATGAAGGATCTTGGAAGATTACATAGGGAGGAACTTGCAGTTCTTTGGACATCTTCTTTCGCAATCCCAGGAGCATATCATACAACTCTGGTGCAACTGCACAATCTGCCCCACTCTGTACAGGTTCTGTGGCAGATGTTTCACTATAGTCTTGATCCTTAATAATTTGGAAAGATACAGTTTTTTCTAAAAACTGGCGTCCCTTATCTGTAATCTTTAAAACACCATAATTTTCTATTTCCTTATTGAGATAACCAGTTAGTAGTGCCTGGCGGATTACTGCATTCCAAATATGTTCATCTTCATTCTCTCCGCATCCAAAATCTTCTAATTCATCGTGCTTATAATCTCGAACACTTTCTGTTTTATTTCCCATAAGTATATCCTTGATGTGCTCTGCTCTAAAAACTTCTTTCGTTGCAAGAATCACATTAAGAACTTTCTCCAACTCTTCTTTAGCTTCCACTTTCTTTTTTGGATTTAAACAATTGTCGCAATTTCCACAATTATCTTTGAGGTACTCCTCACCGAAGTAATGTAGGAGTAATTTACGACGGCAGATGGAACTCTCTGCATAAGCTGCTGTTTCTGCCAAAAGTAAATAACCGATTTCTCGTTCTTGCTCTCCTTTTTTCTCCATGAATTTCTCCAATTTCTTCAAATCATCAGGAGAATAGAACGTTATACATTTTCCTTCCCCATCGTCACGCCCAGCTCTACCTGTTTCTTGATAGTAGCCTTCAAGACTTTTAGGAATATCATAGTGAATAACAAACCGGACATCAGGTTTATCTATGCCCATTCCGAAAGCAATTGTGGCAACAATCACATCAATGTCCTGCATAAGAAATAGGTCTTGAGTCTGCGAACGCTCATCAGGTTCTAAACCTGCATGATATGGTTTTGCTTTTATCTCGTTGGCTTGCAACACTTTTGCTAGTTCATCAACAGTCTTGCGACTTAAACAATAAATAATACCACTTTTACCTGCATTCTGACGAATGAAAGTAACGATTTCTTTGTTAATCTCTTTTGTTTTAGGCCTAACTTCGTAATATAGATTAGCTCTATTAAAAGAGCTTTTAAACTCTTCTGCATCTTGAATGGCAAGACTCTTTTTTATATCAAATCGAACTTTATCTGTAGCAGTTGCAGTTAAAGCTATAATAGGTGCTCGTCCAATTTCATCTATAACCACCCGGATATTTCTATATTCCGGACGGAAATCGTGCCCCCATTCAGAAATACAATGTGCTTCATCTACTGCATAGAAACTTATCTTTATGGTTTTAAAAAACTCCACATATTCGCGCTTTGCCAAAGACTCAGGAGCAACATAGAGAAGTTTTGTCTTACCAGAAAGTATATCTAATTTCACGTGATCGATATCGCCTTTATTAAGCGAGGAGTTTATAAAATGAGCAACACCATCTTCTTCACAAATATGACGAATAGCATCCACTTGATTTTTCATTAACGCTATTAGAGGAGATATTACAATTGCAGTTCCTTGCATCAGTAAAGATGGCAACTGGTAGCACATACTCTTTCCTCCACCTGTAGGCATTAGGACAAAGACATCCTTACCACTGAGCAAGGATAGAATAATATCTTCTTGGTTCTTCTTGAAACAATCAAAACCAAAATACTTCTTTAGTGCGTTATGTATTTCAGACCTTTCTATCATATCATTATATGCCCTTATGATATATACATATTACTATGTTTCGGCAGAACAAAGATAAAACAAAGTTTTAGAAATGTCCATATAAAAACTAATGAAATCAGCTACATTTTTATTAACTCTCTCCTATTTCTAATTTACAATGTAAGAAGAATCCAGCTAATCCCTCTTTGTCGAGTAAAGGTAGGATTTTAGCTGGATTATAAAAGTTATGTGAATTAGAAATTAGGCAAGTTTGCTTTTTTTCTTATCAAACTCCTGCTCTGCATACTCTCGTGTAATTATCAACTTCTTCTTTCGCGTAGAAGGAGTTTCATACATGGCAGTCATCATAATGCTTTCCATAATAGAGCGCAATCCACGTGCACCAAGTTTATATTCAAGCGCTTTATTCACCACATAATCAAGTGCGTCATCTTCAAACTGAAGAGTAACTCCATCTAAACGGAAAATTTCGATATATTGCTTCACCAAACTATTCTTGGGTTCAGAAAGAATACGACGCAAAGCCTCCTTATCTAAAGGGTTTAGATATGTTAGGACTGGCAGACGACCAATGATTTCAGGAATAAGTCCAAAGCTTTTTAGATCCATTGGCTCTATATACTGCATCAAGTTTTTCGGATCCAACTTCTTTATGTTGCTCACAGAATTGTAACCAACAGTATGCGTATTGAGGCGCTGAGCAATTTTCTTTTCTATTCCATCGAATGCACCGCCACATATAAAGAGAATATTCCGTGTGTCAACATGGACATAATCTTGATCTGGATGCTTTCGTCCTCCCTTTGGAGGAACATTTACCACAGAACCTTCTAGCAATTTTAACAAACCTTGCTGGACTCCTTCTCCACTCACATCACGAGTAATGCTAGGATTATCTGTCTTACGAGCGATCTTATCTATTTCGTCAATAAAAACAATACCTCGCTCTGCACGTTCTTTATCATAGTCGGCTTCTTGCAAAAGACGGCTTAAGATACTCTCTACGTCCTCTCCAACATACCCTGCTTCTGTAAAAACTGTAGCATCCACAATGGTAAAAGGAACATCCAAAAGCTTTGCTATAGTACGTGCAAGCAAAGTCTTCCCAGTACCAGTTGTTCCTACCATAATGATATTGGACTTGTCAATACTTACACCATCTTCTTTAGCTGTATCATCTAACTTTACTAGCCGTTTATAATGATTATAAACGGAGACACTAAGATAACGCTTTGCGTCGTCTTGACCTATTACATATTGATCAAGATATTCCTTGATTTCCTTAGGTTTAGGTATCTCCCGTAAGTTGACGGGGGTATATTTTTTGCCATTGCGAGCAGAAGAACGGCCAGAATAGAATCCAGCATCCTTAAGTACGTCTGAAGCTCTTTCAATACAGTCATTACATATGCACCCTTCTGGGCCAGAAAGCAATAAATCTACTTCATCCTCATCTCTACCACAAAAGGCACAATGCTTCTTATCTGACATTTTTATTACTTTTCTTAAAAATTTGATCTATCATGCCGTATTCTTTGGCCTCTTCACTTGTCATCCAATAGTCGCGATCACTATCTGCCCAAACTTTATCAAACGATTGGTGGCTATGATCTGCGATAATAGTGTAAAGTTCCTTCTTTAGTTTCTGAATTTCACGAGCTGTAATCTCAATATCACTTGCTTGTCCTTGTGCGCCCCCCATTGGTTGATGAATCATCACACGGCTGTGCGGCAACGCCCAACGTTTTCCCTCTTTACCAGCAACGAGTAAGACCGCAGCCATACTTGCTGCCATACCTGTACATATAGTAGAAACTTCAGAGCCAATGAATTGCATAGTGTCATAGATTCCTAGTCCGGCATAAACACTACCACCAGGACTATTGATATAAATAGAAATATCCTTACCAGGATCTGCAGAATCTAAGTAGAGTAACTGTGCTTGAAGCGTGTTAGCCGTGTAGTCATCAATTTGAGTCCCCAAAAATATGATACGATCCATCATAAGACGACTAAAAACATCCATCTGTGTAACGTTCAATTGACGTTCCTCAAGGATGTAGGGATTCAAATACTGAGCTTGTGCTTTCACTGCAGAATCTATTGTCATGCTGCTAATGCCCTTTGATAGAGCAAACTTCTCAAAATCTGATTTTATCATATAGATTGATGTCGATTCCTTATCATTATAATATTTTATACAAAGAAGTTATTACAAAGCTTATGCCAAAAGCGACACTTATATGACTAGAGATATTTACATCTTAGCAAATAGGGGGCAACCTTATTGGCTGCCCCTACTCTATTAGTCATATTATAAATACAAAAGCTTAATCTTTCTTTTCTTCAAAAAACTTTCCGAAATATTCTTGAGAAACAGTCGTACGCTTCAGCTTAACAACTTCCTTCAAAACACCTGTCAACTTACTATCGATAGCGCGCTCTACAAGACCATTCACTTGATTTTGATCCTTAAGCATCTGCTGTGCATATTGTTCGAGATATTCATCAGGAATATTTGCCATTCCGTACTGAGCGAACTGGAAGCGAGCAGCCTCAAGTGCTGTTGCTTTGATATCCTTATCTTCAACCTTCACCTTGTTAGCTTCTGCCAATTGCTCCTTAATGAGGTGCCATTTCAACTCTTTAACGCTATTTTCGAAATTCTCTTCAACAAAGCTTGCATCCTTATCTTTATTGTTAGCAATCATTATACGCTTCAGCATCTCGTTGGGGAATTCCACTTCACCTACCTTTTTTTCTGCATAGGCACGAAGGTCGAGCAAGAACTTATAGTCACTATCTGCCTCAAACTGCTTAGCAAGTTGTTCTTTCACCTTTCCGCGGAATTCTTCTTCGCTCTTCACGGCATCCTTGCCAAACATACGATCAAAGAACTCTTGATTGAGTTCAGCTGGAACATAGCGACTGATTTCATTAACCTGGAAGCTAAAATTGCCTTTATGATTTTCTGCCTCCTCTTTTGTTATATGAAGAAGAGAAGCCAACTCTGTGTCACCATAAGCTTTAGCTGGGTTGAATGTCAAAACATCATTTTTCTTTGCGCCATCAAAGATTTTCTTTTGGTCGTCAGACTGCATGTACTGAGGCATAAGGCTACCCTTTTCCACTTGTACACCACCCTCGATAGGCTGCCCATCTTCTCCAAGTTCTGCAAGCAAACCGCGAAGGATATCGCCTTCTTTATATTCCTCTACTTCCTCAGGGTGACCGGCTTGCTGTGTCAAAGCCTTCACCTGCTGGTCAATTTGCTCCTCACTTACCTCGATCTCGTAATAGTTGATAGTGTCTTTGCTTGTAAGTTCAATTTTGAACTCAGGCGTAAGAGCTACGTCAAAAGTAAACTCAAATTCATCTTGATTTTCGATATCTTGAGTTTGCTGTTGCTCATTAGGCAATGGTTCACCAAGGATATTCAGTTTCTCCTCACGAATATAAGAGAAGAGCTTATCAGAAAGAAGCTTATTGATAGTTTCCATCTTAGCCTGGGCACCGTATATTTTCTTAGCCATGCCAAAAGGAATTTTGCCAGGGCGGAAGCCCGGCATCTGAGCCTTCTGACAGAAATTTTTGATTGCTTTTGTTACGTCAGCCTCATAGTCAGCTTTCTCCATCTTCAAAGTGATGACAGCTGTAGCGGGCGTGTTCTTTTCTAATGAGATATTCATACTTATATAATTATATTTGTATTCGGTTTGAGAATTCGACTTGCAAAAATAACATATTCTTCTCAGAGGATCAAATTATTATAGTCTTTTTTGCTCAGACCATTTATCTACTCACGTAGCATCAAACCAGTTAATGAGTTTATCTTAGTCTCCTATAAATATCTTTACGTCAGCTATTGCAAAGAAGCATAAACTCTTGAACCTTTTTCCAAAGAGTCTCACAATCTTACAACGGTCTGCAAAAAAAGGAGACACAATCCCTCAAACCTCAATTCGGGATAAGCAGTACTTCTTTTCCTCAAAAAAGTTTTAATAAAAGCCTAAAAAGAGGATTGTTTTTTGTATATTTACTGTTGATTATCAATCATATAACAAAATAACAATCCTCATGAAACTTGTCAGCAAAGTTACGGAAATCTATTGTATTGCAGATGATTTCTGCAAAGAATATAATTCAGAATTGAACAAAACCTCTCTTTCTCTCCCAAATCTCTCTGCCAATAGTCCAAAACATCGCAAGAGAAAAGGGCGGATGAGTGATGCTGAAATGATCACAATTCTTATATTGTTTCACAGTAATACATTTCGGAATTTCAAACATTTCTATCTCTTTTATGTTTGCCGAGAACTAAAAAAAGAGTTTCCCAATCTACTCTCTTATACACGCTTTGTTGAGCGTATGCCTCGTATTGCAATACCTCTATTGCTCTTTCTCAAACTGGGATTAATGGGAGAGTGTACAGGAATAACCTTTATCGATTCTACACGTATTCCAGTGTGCGAAAATAAGCGACAATCCCGTAATCGCGTATTCAAAGGGTACGCCCAAAAGGGAAAAAGTACGATGGGATGGTACTATGGCTTCAAACTTCATCTTTTGTGTAATGAACGAGGTGAGCTACTCAATTTTGCTCTAACCCGAGCCAATGTAGACGACCGTAACCCAAAAGTATTCAACGATTTGACGAAGGATTTATTTGGGAAATTATATGCCGATAAAGAGTATATTTCTCAATCACTGTTTGCTTCACTCTTTGATAGAGGTGTACACATCGTAACAGGAATACGGACTAATATGAAGAACAGATTAATGGATGTGCATGATAAAATCATGCTTCGCAAGAGAAGTATCATAGAGACTATCAATGATATGTTGAAGAACATTGCACAGATAGTTCACACACGCCATAGAAGTATCTCTAATTTCATCGTTAACCTTTTAGCTGGCATAGCTGCATATGCTTTCTACGACACCAAACCTTCCATCAACATGGAGTTTGAGAGGGATGCAAAGCAGGGTGTAAAACAGCTTACTTTATTCTAACCTATAATTTGCGTGAAACAATTATACTTCGGTTTTAGGTCAAGGCCGAAAGGATGCGTGTGCGGTTTAAGAAACTCATGAAAGAGCGTTTCTTAAACCGAATTGGGGTCCCAAAAGTGTATAAGCGCCTTTGATCTTATCTTGTAGTTGCAAAAAATCAAGAAAACAATCAAACTTACACACGCACAAAAACGGCATTTATTTCTGGATGCTATCCTCTGAAGCTGGAATAAATAAATTTATTGGACACCTCTTCAAAACAAGTGTAAACCAGATTTACACACTTTTAGGGAAGAATATTATATACATATACAATCGAAAAAAAATCAGAAACTTTCACAAAGTTGTATGTATCTTCTCTTTCTAAAAGTACAACATAAAATGAGCGGTAAACGGGGCTCGAACCCGCGACTTTTGGCTTGGGAAGCCAACGCTCTACCAACTGAGCTATTACCGCGTTTTAGCAATGCAAAAATAATATATTTTTTGCGATTGCCAAGATATCTTTCATTTTATTTGGAGTTATGAATCAAATCAAGAAACTCCTCACGAGTCTTTGCTTGATTAAACGCACCCGAAAAAGCAGAAGTTACAGTCATGCTATTTTCTTTCTCTACACCACGCATCTGCATACACATGTGCTTTGCTTCTATTACTACCATCACGCCCAATGGGTTCAAGGCATCTTGAATACACTCCATAACCTGCTGAGTCATACGCTCCTGAACTTGCAAGCGATGAGAATAAATATCGACTACGCGAGCTAGTTTTGATAAGCCTGTTATATAGCCATTTGGAATATAGGCAATATGAGCCTTACCGTAGAAAGGTAGCATGTGATGCTCACAGAGGCTATAGAAATTAATATCTTTCACAATAACCATGTGTTGGTAGGACTCTTGGAACTTGGCAGAATTAAGAACAGCACTAGCGTCCATTTCATAACCACGCGTTAAAGTCAGTTGTGCTTTAGCCACACGTTCAGGAGTTTTCAACAATCCCTCCCTCTGAGGGGTCTCCCCCAAAAGTGCCAATATCTCCGCATTCAGCACCTTAAGGCGTTCTATTTTTTCTTCTTGTATCATTATTTTATCTTGCTAACAATACTGATGATTTAACAATTCGTACTTCGTAACTTAATCTCTTTTTCCGTATCTGATTGGCATAACGCTGAGCTTCTTCTCTATCCTTAAAATCCCCCACACGACAAATCCAATGAGGAGAAACAAAATGGACATAAGCAGAAAGTTCAGGAAATTCTTGACGACAGCGCAATTGCAACTGTTGAGCCTTTTCCTTATCTGTACGAGAATTCCCTCCAGTATAAACTTGTATTCTAAAACCTTCTGCTTTGTAGCGAGCACGAGCCATATAACTCGCCGCCTCTGTGAAGTTCTCACGTGCCATTTTTTGCTTTTCAGCTTTGAGACGTGCTTCTTGTGCAGCACGAGCACGAGCTTCAGCACTATTTTTCACATCCGCTCCCCCAGAAGAAGTTGAAGTTGAAACCTCTTCTTTTTTTGCAGGTATAGCGTCTGCCTTCTTGGGAGCTGTTTCAATTTTTTTTTGAGGTGTTTGTTCCTGCTTTATAGGACGTGTCCCATTTACTGGAACCGAAGTAGACTTATTATTTACTATCCGCTCCAAAATAGAATCTTGCACAACGACAACCTTTCCCTGTCCAGAACGTTGCTGTTTAAGACGTTCTGTAAAAGTTTGTCCATTCATGCAAAAAGGAAGAAGCAAGGCTATAAAGAATAGGTAAATCCTTAGCATAAAAGTCATTTATTGAGAGAATGTAGACAAGTGTATCTCTATACGAGAGCACACTTGCCTACCTTTTTATCTGTCTCTTAACAAGAATTTTTCTTGTTCGTTAAGTTGCAAATAAACTTATTTCCAGGCATCAATGATTCCCTTGAAGTCGTCAGCCTGGAGAGCTGCGCCACCAATGAGACCACCATCAACATCTGGCTTAGAGAAGAGTTCCTTAGCATTGCTAGGCTTGCAGCTTCCACCATAAAGGATAGAAACATTCTCTGCTGCTTCTGCACCGAACTTATCAGCAATAGTCTGACGGATGAATGCGTGCATTTCCTCAGCTTGGTCAGAAGTAGCAGTCTTGCCTGTACCAATAGCCCAAACAGGTTCGTATGCAAGAATAATATGAGAGAACTGTTCTGCAGTTAAATCAAACAAAGAGTCTTCCAACTGAGCCTTAACAACCTCGTTTTGACGATTAGCTTCACGCTCTTCGAGAACCTCACCGATGCAGAAAATCACTTCGAGGCCGTTAGCCAAAGCAAGATTTACTTTCTCACGAAGAATTTCGGGAGTCTCACCATAGTAAGCACGACGTTCACTGTGACCAAGGATTACATATTGAGCACCTGTGCTCTTCACCATTTCTGCAGAAACTTCGCCTGTATAAGCACCCTTCTCCTTGTTAGCACAGTCTTCAGCACCAAGACCAATCAGTTCCGGATTTAGGATGTTAGCAACAGAAGCCAAATGGATAAACGGAGTACAGATGACAACGTCACACTTCGGAGCATCAGCAGTAAGTTTCTCATTGAGTTCCTTTGCCAAAGCAACACCTTCTTGCAGGTTCTTATTCATTTTCCAGTTACCTGCTACAATTTTCTTTCGCATAATTGTTTGTTTTATTTTTTTGAAAATATAGTGTTTGTAGAATTTACTTCCAATCCATATGCGATCAGCAAGGATTGCCAATAGCACTGGGATAAGCCACCATAGTGATAGAACTAAGCCACTCTTAGTAGGATTACCGCTTTTCACTATTTCGGATATTTTAGTTTGGTCATCAACGCTAGGAAGATCATTTTGGCTCCATTTACCGATAATGACACCATTCTTCAGCAAGAGCAAACCAGGATTAGAACGCACCATTGCTTTCAGCTGTGAAGGCTCACCCAAAAGCATCGGATATGCAGCACCTGAACGATCAATCCAATCAGAAAGATTTCCTGAAGCTTGAGAGGCCACACCTATGAATTTATAATGCTTATCGACACAATAATCATACAAGTCATTGATTCGATCATTATTTCCATCATCGGCCTCTTTCTCTTCAGGTAAGGTAAGAAGAAAGGTGAAGGAAGTATCTGAAAGCACCTCGTATGTTACGTCGGCTCCCTTGGTTGTGTAAAAATATAAATTGGCCAATTCCATTGCTGCTTGGTCGGGAATATTCCCTTCATAGGCAGCTTTTATGTTTACTCCTACCTTGTAGGGCGTAAAACTTATCACGGGTAAGTGGCGAAAAGAATAAACAGTTATACTCACCACATAGACCAAAGAACATACTGCTGTAATCCATTGATTTCTTTCGGAAATTAATCGAAGTATATATTGTGGGCGTACTGATAAAAACAAAGAGGCCGCAAGTAACACAACATTCTTCTGCAATGTCTCCAAATTGGACAGTTCCAAGGCTGAACCAAAACAACCACAATCAGGAACAGGGTCGTAGAGAAAAACATACAATGTTATGCCTGTCATGACAAGCATAAAAATAACTGTAAAAACAGTTGTAAGTTTGCGACGTATTCCCAACAACAAATTCACTCCCAACAGCAATTCAATTGCTGCCATTGCTCCTACAAGCATCTGAAGCCAGATATTATTATCTGCAAAGTGAAAGCCCCAATGCTGAAAATAGGCATTCAGCTTTATGACCATGCCAACAGGATCAACAGCTTTGGCAAAGCCAGAAAATATAAATACAACCGACAAGAGCAATACACTTATTCTTGTCAGCCAAAAAAGCAATATGTTGAACGGCTTATTCAAGCGTTAGTTTGATTAGTGCAAAAACTGCATAATTCATCATGTCACGATAATTGGCAGCTATACCTTCAGACACTAGCGTCTTCCCCTGTAAGTCTTCAATCTGCTTTGTTCTGGAAATCTTCATCAGAATCAAATCGGTATAAGAACTTACACGCATTGCACGCCACACTTCATCATAGTCGTGGTTTTTTTTTAGCATCAGTTCCATTGCACTCACAGTCATCTTATCGTAAAGGGTTAATGCTTCTTCATTGGAAATATCATTTCCTGAAGATACTCCTCTTTCTAGTTGAATAAGCCCCATTGCAGTATAATTCACAATACCAATAAATTCTGGAACTATTCCTTCATCAACCAACGCCTCACCTTTTGTCTCCAAAGTACGAATGCGATTGGCCTTGATATATATTTGGTCTGTCAGTGACGTTGGGCGTAAAATGCGCCAAGCCACCCCATAGTCGTGCATTTTTTTTATAAACAAGTCACGACACATTGCTAAGACCTTTTGAAACTCCTCTTCTGTAGTCATAAAACGTCGAGTATAAAACTAGAAATTTTTCAATACTGCAAATATAGCACTTTGCAAGGAAAACAGCAAACATTCTTAAGATTTGACTAGGCATGAATATCTGTCTGAATAAAAAGAGCATAGTTACAACTATCTGTAACTATGCATTTCAGGAATACAAGTAACTAAAAAGCTACCAGCAATACGCTAAATTCTGCTACAATTAGTTTTTGGGAACAAAGGGCTTCACTTCATTAGCTTTGGCTGTTTCCTTCAAATTAGTATAGCAGAGATAGAGGCCTTGCGCCCATAGTTCAGGCTTTTCAGGAGCTAACTGACGCGCTTTCTCCAAGTAAGGAAGAGCATTTTTGTAGTAAGGATTTATCTGCGTATTGACAATGTTATTATACTTGGTTGCAGAAGCATTGTCGTTGCCACGTGGTAAATGGAAATAGTTGGCGTTGATTTTATCCTGTACATCTTGAATCCAGCAAACGCCCATATTTGTATTGGCCTCAAGATAATCAGGATCCAACTCCATAGCCTTTGCAAAAGCTTCGCGGGCAGATGTGTAGTTATACGGCGTCATATTCATTTCCAAGCATCCTTTGATGTAATAAGAAGTCTTATTTGAACCTTTCTGCTTAATCAACTCATCAGCCATCTGAATCGCTTCTGCACGATTTTGGCGACGCATATAATAAGTAATCAAATCACTCATAAAGCCCTCACCCGCTGTCGCTGCAACAGCGTCACGCAACGTCTTAGCATAACTGACTGTATCCTTAAGCATGAGGAAAGAATTTGACTTCATCACGTAAGCATCATGGACATTCTGCTTATCAAGTTCTGCATCTTTCAGTGCTAAATCCGCACTACTAATGACTGCCTCGTAGTTTTTTAAGTTGTAATTTAACAAACTAACATTGAATGCAGCCTGAGAGTACTCATGAAGACCTACTTTATAGATAGAATCTGTCTCATGCTGAGAGAAGATAGGATTCTTTGGCATATTGATGTATTTTTCAAAGTATTTCAGGGATTCTTCATTTTTTCCTCCCTGTGCTTTGAAAACACCTGCATAATTGAAATAATTCAACATCTGATTCAGATTCATCTTATTCATGATCTCGAACTCAGGCTTAACTCGACCTTTTGCATCAGGCTTTATATCTGCCAAGTGACTATTTGTAAAGGCGTCTACAGCTTTATCCAAATAGTTGCAGAAAGCAATGGTATCAAAAGGAAGTTCTCTAGCCGCTTTCGCAAGTTCATTGTTGAATAGACTTGCATAAGCCAAGCCCATATCACGATAGATTTCGGCAAACTTTGTTGTCTTCGGATTGACAATAGCTTGCTCACAAACTTCTGCTGCCTGAGCATAGTCTTTCTTGTCGCGCATCAAAGCTTGAGCCTTGAAGTGAGCACTGTTCTGTGCAAAGCCTGAGCCTGCAACAACCATCAGTGCAAGTGATAACATAATACGTTTCATAGATTTATTTATTTAATATGTATGGTTATTCTTCCGTATTTATTTGTTGATTGTTTTCTAGGTTTTCTAGGTTTTCAGCATTTTCATCAATAAATTCTTCATCCTCTTCCGTGGAAGTAGGACACTTACAAACACTAGAAATCATATCATTTCTCTTCTTGAGATCGATAAGTTTTACACCTTGCGTAGCACGACTCATTACGCGTACTTCTGAAGTTTTCAGACGGATGACTATACCGCTCTTATTAATAATCATCAAGTCGTCATCATCTGTAACGCTCTTAATGGCAGCAACCTTACCAGTCTTTTCCGTAATTTGGAGAGTTTTTACCCCCTTACCTCCACGATTTGTCTTACGATAGTCTTCAATGGCACTCTTCTTACCAAATCCTTTCTCGCTGACAACCATAATAGTTTCTTTATCAGGGTCGTTCACACAAACCATTCCTACTACTTCATCGTCTGCCTCATCAAGCGTAATACCACGGACACCCGTTGCTGTACGTCCCATAACGCGAACGGAATCTTCATTGAAACGAATGGCACGGCCATTTCTATTTGCAATAACAAGTTCGTCAGTCCCATTAGTAAGAACAGCACTCACAACGCGGTCATCCTCACGAATGTTGATAGCAATAACACCATTAGCACGTGGACGACTATAATCGGATAGAGAGGTCTTCTTTATCGTACCATTCTTCGTACAGAATACAACATAGTGGCTATTGCAGAACTCTGCATCAGAGAGTTTCTTCACATAGAGGCAGGCATTAATGGCGTCATCCTTTTCGATGTTGAGCATATTCTGAATAGCACGACCTTTTGCATTCTTTGTTCCTTCCGGAAGTTCATATGCCTTCAACCAATAGCAGCGGCCGCATGCAGTGAAGAAGAGCATCGTATCGTGCATCATTGCAGGATAAATATACTCTATAAAATCAGAATCGCGTGTAGTACCACCGCGACTACCAACACCTCCACGCGCTTGGGCACGGAATTCATCAAGATTCGTGCGCTTAATATATCCCAAATGAGAAATTGTTATCACAATTTCATCATTAGCATAGAAATCCTCTGGATTAAACTCTTCTGCGCTCAGCTTGATCTCTGTGCGACGTTCATCGCCATATTTTTCTTTTACGTCGATGAGTTCGTCCTTTATCACCTTGCGGCAGAGATCATCATCTGTAAGGATTTGGTTGAAGTATTCAATCTTACGTTCCAATTCTACATATTCTGCATGAAGTTTCTCTTGTTGCAAACCTGTCAGCTGCGCCAAACGCATATCTACGATAGCCTTTGCTTGAACGTCATCAAGCTCGAAACGATTCTTCAAAGCTTCAATAGCCTCTGAAGGAGTTTTGCTTGAACGAATGAGATGAACAACCTCGTCGATATTGTCGCTAGCTATGATTAAGCCTTCAAGAATATGTGCTCGTTCTTGAGCCTTGCGCAATTCATATTGCGTACGACGGATTACTACATCATGACGATGATCAACAAAAACAGAGATACAGTCTTTCAGCGTTAATACTTTTGGGCGTCCGTGAACCAAACCAATGCAATTAACGGCAAAACTGCTTTGCAACGCTGTCATCTTAAATAACTTATTCAAAACAACATTGGCATTAGCATCACGCTTTACATCAATGACGATTCGCATACCTTCACGGTCGGATTCATCATTTACATTGGAAATACCTTCAATCTTCTTGTCATTAACAAGATTGGCTATATCGCGAATAAGCTCAGCCTTATTAACACCATAAGGAATTTCACTAACAACAATAGTGTCGTGCTGAGGACCATTTTCTATATCTGTTTTCGCGCGTAGAACAATACGCCCTTTACCAGTTTGATAGGCAGAACGAACACCTTGCAGCCCCATAATGGATGCTCCTGTTGGAAAATCTGGTGCTTTAATGTACTGCATTAAACCTTCCACATCAATTTCTGGATTGTCGATATAAGCTATTGCACCATCAATAACCTCTCCAAGATTATGAGTTGGTACATTTGTTGCCATACCTACAGCAATACCTGTGGCACCATTGACAAGAAAGTTAGGAATACGCGTTGGTAGAACTGTTGGCTCCTTCAATGTATCATCGAAGTTATTCATCATATCAACAGTCTCCTTGTCCAAATCCTGCATCATCATCTCACCGAGAACGCTCAAGCGAGCTTCGGTATAACGCATTGCAGCAGGCGAGTCGCCGTCAATAGAACCAAAATTTCCCTGACCATCAATCAAGGGATAGCGTAGATTCCAATTTTGGGCCATACGACAAAGCGCACCATAAACACTACTATCGCCATGAGGATGATACTTACCCAAAACTTCACCTACTGTACGTGCTGACTTTTTATAGGCCTTGTCATGCGTATTTCCCAACCCCATCATACCATATAAGATACGGCGTTGCACAGGCTTAAAGCCGTCGCGAACGTCTGGTAGTGCACGGGAAACAATCACTGACATAGAATAGTCGATATAAGATTGTCGCATCTCTTTTTCAATATCGACCTTTAAAATTCTGTCTTGATCTATCATTTATCTTCAATTAGTTATTCTTCTTTATTGTGGCAAAGTTACAAATTAAAATTCCATAACTACATTTTAGAACGTAATTATAATATGCTTTTTGGAAATAAGCCACTTTTTAAGCGTTTTGAGCACAGTAACAAGCCGCATCGACACTCTTATACATTGCATTGAAGTCTTCTTAAAAGCAAAATTTCTTTTATTTCCCTTGGTCAGTATTTTGATAAATATCTATAAATCTAATCATTCGTGAAAAAATACAGACAAATATGAAGCTTTAAAAATAGAATCCAGCATTAACATACCAAGAGAAAGATTTAGAAATATTGGAATAGTTTACTTGCAAGCTAAGTGGACCAAGAATAAAATCATAAGCAGCTTGGAGAGCTATGCCCCAAAGATTATGACCACGAATAAGTCCATTAAAATCTTTTGATGTTTTACCATACTCCCCTATTGCACTCATATATATATTATTCTGCAAACGATAACGAAAGGTTGAAGAAACTGCTGCAAACTTATTATTGATCAGATTTAAGTGTGTTGCTGTGGCCCAAACCTGTTGCTGTGGCATATACATACCATTAAAGTTTCCGCCTATCACATTTGAATACACAAAATTCATATTATCACCAAGGAGAAAACGGAGACGCACACTTGGTATCCAAGTAAAACGCGAGGTAAGAGGACATGCAGCTGAAGTTGTAACAGAAACAGACAAGAAAGGAGCTTTTTGCTTATAACCAAAGCCATCATCTGTGTGCAACATTCCTAAAGCATCTGCTGTCCAACCACGTGTTGGAAAATATCGACGATTGAAATTGTCCATTGAAAGCTGAACAAAATAGTTCAAGAAATGTGCATTGTTTTGTTTATTCTTAGAATACTTTTCTTGAAATAGTGAATGGCGAAAATGAAAATATTCGAATAAAGCTCCTGCTGAAAGTTGGAAGTTTCGTAGTGATTGCAAATAGAAGAGACTACATGAATGTTGATTAAAATCTAAACCTGCAATTTTTTCTCTCTCCACATACGCATCAAAATTATTATATTGATACTTATAAGAAATCCCAAGACGGGCTCCAAAGAGATGACCATAGAAATACTCAGCTTTAAAATACGGTAATTTAGAAAGACGGGCAGTAAATGAATAATGATGCTGTCCAGAAAAAACATTAAGATTAGACATATTTACTAGGACTGAAGCAACAAACTCATTATCAAATCGTGCTCCCACACTGATCCTAGCATCACTACTAGCGTCAAGATAAAAATCCAGATTGTAGGGAGCAACACTTGACAATGTGTATTGGACAGAAGAAAAAATTCCCATGCCCCGAAGCATTTCAACAGCTTTTTCCAATTGAACTTGATCAATGATAGAATGTTCTACCAGTTGTGACCGTTGCAATAATAGTCTATGATTTTTCTCATCTTGTAACAAGTTATAAGATGAAGTTGAATCAGCATTTAAGAGATAAAAATTTATATTCTCAATACTATAGAAATCAGGAGAAGAATGGTGCTGAACATCTGTGGAGAAAACATTGTTAGATTTAGCAATGCCTAAAGATTCACGGAGCTTTCGAAATTTGTAACGAAGAGAATCGGCTGCCTCATAACCGCGCTTGTACATTGTGTCAATAGCCGTCTGAGAGAAACTCATTGTTCCGAACTCCTTCAAGTTGGGATTGATGTAGATATCAGTATTACTCTCTTTCAATACTTTCGTATTGGCCTTATACTTTTGCTGCCCCATAATATTCACAAGTTGATGTATAACAGCAGCGAGCCCCTTCAATTCTTCTCCCTGCAACCGTGTCTGTTGGCTAAGATCTATTCCTATAATAATATCTGCACCCATTTTTTTTACAACATCTACAGGGAAATTATTGATCGTTCCGCCATCTACAAGAAGATGACTTCCATATTGGACTGGTTCGAAAAAACCAGGAATAGACATACTGGAACGCATAGCTAGGGGTAAAGACCCACTATCCATTTCTATTTCTTGACCTGTTTTAAGATCTGTAGCAATAGCAGTAAAAGGAATAGGCAAAGATTTGAAGGAATGCATCCTATGATAACCAATTGTCAATTTCGAAAAGAAATTGTAGAGATTATTCCCCTCAACAAAACCACGGGTAGAAGCTGCTACACTGTGAGATTTTAGGAAAGGTACAGGCACAGAGATTAAGAATGTCTCATTACTTTGTCTAGAATTAAACGTCTCAGCAATTCTCAACCTTTTATCTGCTAATAGCTGCTGCCAATCGGCATTACGCAGCAATACTCTCAAAGAATCGGCACGATATCCTACACTATATAAGCCTCCCACTATGGCACCAATACTTGTACCTGCAATATAATCAACAGGTACTCCTTCTTCTTCGAGCACCTTCAAAACTCCAACCTCTGCAGCACCTTTTGCACCACCTCCTCCAAGTACCAAACCTATTCGAGGTCGCTTAATAATTGTTGAATCACCCACTACTGGTGTACCATTTGCCAAATTTAATATTGCAAAAAGTAAGTAAAGAAAACAAAGGGTTCTGTACATAACATCTCAAATTTAAGTTATTATGAACACTGCTATAATACGATTCATTAAATGTCTTTTTTCGTCTACTCATCTTCAGGACTCGATGCTTTTATTATATCCTTAACGCCTTGCACCAGATTCGAAAAGAAAAGCCAAACACCCTTGTAAAGAGTACAAAGAAAGCGCCAACTTCTAAGGGTTATAAAACACAAAACTTTAAAAGTAGTGAAGAATACGACATTGATTATTTTTTGATTTAGCAAGTTGCTATAAGACAAGGTAAATCCAAAATATGACTCAAGTTTGCGATATGTCCAAATCCAAACTAAAGGACCGAAAATACCTACGAGAAGATAAATCAACCAAAAGAAATCATGTCCAGCTCCTTCTATCACAACAGGATGCCCTCCTATCATTTCCCATGGAAGGTTCAAACTTATAACTTTTAGAATACCAACCAGCTTAAAAGCCAAAAGATGGAATGCAAAAACATACAGCGTATTTTCTCCTAAATAGATCAGTATCCGCTTCAAGATATGTTCTTTTTTTCGTAACCAGATACTGAAATAATAGAGCAAAAGGAAACCTGCAAGTCCTGTAAAAGGCAACGACAGAAAACCTAAGAAATCAGGTCGGTAAGTCATGCTTGAAGGAAAAAATATAGATCCTAAAATCAGCAGGAGAAATGCAGGCAAACAGATTTTTAAGATGACGCCAAATCGCTCTTTCTGAATCTTATCTAACCACGCTTTATCAATGGCTTGTCGAAAAATATAGCCAATAGCCATAAAGCAAACCACCATTACTTCGCGATATCCCCCCTGGCTAATACCTGTAATCTTTAGATTACCAAGAATAAGCCAAGTAGCCATCAGCAGACTTATGCCTAGAATTATTCCACCAATGAAGAATTTAGAAGCTTCTTTCCCATTTTTTACAAAAAACCACACGCAAATCTTATAAAGTAACAAGAAAGCAATACTACCAATAAAGAGAGCTCTGAAAAACCAAAAAGCACCAGCCAGGAATTCATCATATCCCGACATATTGAAGACTATACTCCACAGACGTTGAGAAAACTGAGTAAAATTATATGGATGAGTTACTCCCCCGCTAGCATTTCCATATTGTTCATTGAGAATCCCCAAATAGAACAAAAAATTGTGGAATACCAGAAAAAAAATCGACCAGCGTACAAACGGGAAATATAAACCTTTAATACGATTTGCTATATAAGTTTTTTCATCGTTGAGGTACTTGGTATTAAAAAAATATCCTGCACAAATGAGAAAGACTGGAACATGAAACTGGAATACAATATTTAAGAGCCACGAAGGACCTCCCGCATGAGATAATACCACACAAATAATTGCTAAAGCCTTACATATTGAAAAAGTTGTATCCCTAGCTGGTGTAGCATATGAATCACCTATAGAAGGATTTGTCTCCTCTATTTTCTCCTCTTTTGGTCCATTCTGTTTGTAAAAGAGGCTTCTATTATATCCGTCATTATAATCAAAAGAATCCATTTCTATTCTGCAATTAAATCGTAATTAAAAGAAAACTACACAAACGGAGCAAGCCACTGCCAAAACCATGCAGCAAAGCGTCGGGAAGGTTTAAACTTTTCCTTCCATGTTTTAGGAGTTAATAGCCAGCATTTCTCGTCTCTGTCTTTTTTGAAAATATTTTGTAATACTTCAGTTGTAGGTTTATCTTTGATTAAAAGATTACATTCATAATCGAAAGATAGACTACGACTATCCAAATTAGCAGAACCGATAAAAGAATATATACTATCTACCATCATTATCTTACTATGATGGAAACCTCCTTCAAAAAAATAAATCTTAACTCCTTTCTTCATAAGCCGATGAGCATTATGTTCAACAATGCGTGGAGTTATAGGAATATCACTCTTGGCAGAAACCATCACTTGCACATCGACTCCCCGCTTTACTGCTTGCTTGAGTGCTCTCCGAATATGGTGACAAAGCGTAAAATAAGGATTTATTATTTGTATTTGCGTTTTTGCGTTATTGATGAGCTGCAAGAATGTTGTATGAATAATTTTCTTGGGACATCCTGGACCTTGATTAACGACAGCAATACGTTTTCTACCTGCTGAGCTACACGTATCAGATGCCAAATGAGAAAACTCTTGTGTGGCATCACGATATCCAGGATAAAATTGTGCGCCATTGATATTTTGCTGAGTCCAAAGATTCCAAAAGTCTAAAAAGGCCTTTTGCAATTGCCCCACAGCATCACCTTCTACACGAGCATGTATGTCATGCCAAGCACCAAATTCAGACTTTCCTTTAATATAATAGTCAGCAACATTCATACCCCCCGTATAAGCAATAATTCCATCTATTACTACTATTTTTCGATGGTCCCGCGGTATGATATGATTTACATACGGAAATCTTAATGGATCGAATTCATATATTTCAATTCCATGCCTATTCAATGAATCCAAATGTCTACGCCTCAAAGGTCTATTATTGGATGCATTACCAAAGCCATCAAAGATAGCTCGTACTTTTACCCCTTCTTCTGTCTTTTGCTCTAACAACGAAAAGAGAGCTGCAGAAATAGAATCATTTCTAAAATTAAAATACTCAAGATGAATACTTTTCTTTGCCTGCCGAATTGCAGCAAAAAGATCTGAAAACTTTTCTTGTCCACTCTTGAAAATAACAATCCTATTATTTGTTGTGAAGACGAGAGAGTCCGTTTGTGCAGCCCTCAATACAGAAGGAAGTACAAAGAGCAAAGACAATAATAGGATGTGTTTAAAGCGACTTTGACACATCCCTAATTGTGAAAAGAGTTTGTTATTATTATTTATTTTCTTATCCTTATTGTATTTACACATCTGCTATTCTTTACCCAGATATTCAGAAAAATGTATGAATATTAGAATCATTTACAACCACTTAAAGTTGTGTTCTAAACGTATCAACAATACCTAATAAATGATCTTCTGAATCGACAACTAAAACACAATGAATCTTGTTTTCTTGCAGGATTTCCTCAATTTGCATAATCTTTGTTTCTACTCCTACAGTCTTTGGTGAGCGCGTCATAAAGTCTGCCACTGTCTTCTGGAAAAAACTATCTTGAGAGGACTGAATAGCACGTCGTACATCGCCATCTGTGATGATTCCAACCACTTTGCCGTCCTCCTCTGCAACACAAAGTCCGAGACGGCCGTTACTAACATGTATAACAGCTTCCCCCATCTTCATAGAAGGAGGAATTACTGGTAAATCCTCTGTACGCATCACATCCCTTGCCCGTGTAAGTAGCCGACGCCCTAAAGAACCGCCAGGATGAAAGTGGGCAAAGTCAGATGCCTGAAAGTTACGAGCAGCCATAAGAGCACACGCCAAAGCATCTCCCATCGCTAGTTGTGCCGTTGTAGACGAAGTTGGAGCTAAGCCCAAAGGCCCTGTTTCTTTTTTCACACCACAATTCAAATGAACAGTTGAATATTCAGATAGTTGTGAACAAGGATTGCCCGACATCCCTATTACAGGTATCTTCATATCAAGAAGAAAAGGGAGGATGCGCAATAGTTCATCTGTTTGTCCAGAATTAGAAATTGCTAATACTACATCATCAGCAGTAATCACGCCTAAGTCTCCATGAAAAACATCAAGGGGATTAACAAAGAAACTAGGAGTACCCGTAGAAGAAAGTGTTGCAGCAATTTTAGCTCCTATATGTCCACTCTTTCCAACGCCTGTAATAATCAATTTGCCTTGACAATTTAAAATAAGGCGAATAGCTTTATCAAAATCTTCATTGACATAAGGAATTAACTCCTTTATGGCTTCTGATTCTTCTCTAAGACATTGAATCGCTACATCTATATACTTACTCATAAGACAACTAATTACTTAATTCTACAATGAGATTTTCCAAATCATTAAGTGGAAGCATATTAGGGCCATCACTAAGAGCCATATCAGGCTGTGGATGTGTTTCAAAAAAATAACCATCCGCACCGAAAGCCTTAGCTGCATGTGCCATCATTGGTACAAATTGTCTATCGCCAACAGTTTTCCCCTCTCCAGCCCCAGGCCGTTGAACACTATGCGTACAATCCATAATTATGCGGTCTGACCATTGAGCCATTAAAGGAAGATTTCTGAAATCTACTACTAGATTGTTATAGCCAAAGGAATTTCCTCTTTCTGTCAACCAGACTTCTTTAGCTCCTGATTTACGACATTTCTCAACAGGATACTTCATATCACTGCCAGAAAGGAACTGTGCTTTTTTGATATTAACAACACATCCTGTCCGAGATGCTTCTACTAACAAATCTGTCTGACGACAAAGGAATGCAGGTATTTGCAAAATATCTACAACTTCTCCTGCTGCTTTAGCTTGATAACTTTCGTGAATATCTGTCGTTAGTTTTAAGTGGTAACGCAACTTTATATCCGACAACATCTGAAGTCCTTTCTCCAGTCCTGGGCCTCTAAAAGAAGATAGAGATGTGCGATTAGCTTTATCAAAAGAAGCCTTAAAAATTATATCTATTCCGTGAGCGTTACGAATCCGAACTAATTCCTGCGCAACCAGCTCAAGCAACTCTGTCGATTCTATAACACAAGGACCTGATATATATATAGGAGAGTTTTTCTTTCCTTCCATTTTGGTTATCTTTATTCTGCTACAAAGTTAGTATTTATCTATGGAATAAGGAAATCACTTTTCTTCTTGGATTAGTTATTCTAAAGAAAATCAAAAAATATTACGTAATTTCGCAGACATTACATCTAACTATACAAAAATGATAAAAAAAGTTCTCACAGTTCTTTTCTTTGCGCTGTCTTTGCTTCCCTCTATGGGACAAGTAAACATCATCCCACGCCCTGCGATTGTTGAGGAGGGAAGTGGCAGTTTTCAACTATCTCCTCAAACTGTTGTCATTTCGAAAGGCAAAGGAAAAGGAGCAAGTAGAGTTGCTCAAGCCTTTATAGAGAAATTGCAAACATCTACAGGCGTTCGATTGAAGAGTTCTCACAAAGCAGCAACATCTTCTATTCTTTTTGCTATTGATCCAACAATAAAGGGAAAAGAAGCCTATCTCTTGGAGGTAACTCCTCAACAAGTAAAACTTTCTGCATCTTCAGAAAATGGTCTCTTTTGGGCTTATCAATCGTTACTTCAATTATTCCCACCATTTGTAGAATCAACCAATGCACGCACGCCTAACTGGCCACTCAAAATCCCTATGGTAAGAATCGAAGATCAACCTCGCTTCTCTTGGCGCGGAACTTTGGTTGATGTTAGTCGTCACTTTATGCCCGTTGCTGCTATCAAAAAGCAACTTGACATAATGGCTTCGCTAAAGTTAAACCGCTTTCATTGGCATTTAACTGACGACCAAGGGTGGCGCATTGAAATTAAGCGCTATCCAAAACTCACCGATGTGGGAGCATGGCGAATAGATGCAGAAGGAAACAAATATGGAGGTTTTTATACTCAACAAGAAATTCGTGAGATTGTGGCCTATGCTGCAGCACGCCATATAGAAGTGGTCCCTGAACTAGAAATTCCAGGTCACGAACTTGCAGCTATTGCGGCTTACCCTGACCTATCCTGCAATAAAGAAGAGATAACACCACGAATCATTTGGGGGGTCGAGGACATTGTAATGTGCCCTGGCCGAGAAAATATGTTTAACTTCTTGAATAACGTGATAGATGAGCTTGTGCCGCTATTTCCTTCGACTTATTTCCATATTGGTGGCGATGAAAGTCCGCGCATTGAATGGGAAAAATGTGATAGTTGCCAAGCTCGCATGAAAGTTCTGGGACTCACTAGAGAAGCTCAGTTACAAGACTACGTCATCGAACGCATTGGAAAATACCTACAAACAAAGGGCAAGCGCATCATAGGTTGGGATGAAATACTTGAAGGTGGAAATCTGCCCAAAGATGCTATTGTTATGAGTTGGCGTGGAGAAGAAGGTGGTATCATTGCAGCTCAGAAACGCCATAGTGTCATCATGACGCCAGGAAGTCATGGTCTGTACTTCGATCATTACCAAGGCGATTTCATGAATGAACCTACAAGCATCGGAGGATATGCTCCACTAGATAAGTGTTATGCCTATAATCCTGTACCTTCTGCTCTGTCTACACAAGGTTTAGATTCACTTGTTTTAGGTGTTCAAGGAAACAATTGGACAGAATACACCCTCGGTCCAGCAGCATTAGAAAATAGACTTTGGCCGCGTGGAGCTGCCTTGGCAGAAGTAGGATGGACGAAAGAAAGCAATAAAGATTTCTCTGATTTCCAACGTCGTCTTGATAACGATTTTACGCTACGCCTCAAAGAACGTCACATCAATTTCTACATTCCAGCTCCCAGTGTTGAAGGAATTAGTTCCAACAAGCTAGCTTTTATCCATTCACGTACTGTTGCTTTAACCTCTCAACGAAATCTCCCGATTGTTTACACACTTGACGGAACAACACCTACCGCGCATTCAACGCGCTATACGGGGCCAATCAAAATTGATCAAAACACAACGCTAAATACTGCAACTCTTCTTCCATGTGGTTTACTCAGCAATGTGCGTAAGATTGAAATTAACAAACAAACTCCCCTTTTCGCACTCAGTACTCCTACCATAAAAGGCTACATAATTCGTAAATACAAGGGAGAATATAGAACTCCTCAACAGCTAAAAAATGCAAAGGCCGACTCAACCCTTAAGGCAGATCGCATTGAAGTTGTACGCACTCTAACAAACGTTCCTAGCGATGTGCGCAACGTCAAGAATTACGCTGCAACTGCAGAAGGGTTCTTCTATGTTCCAGAGACGGGTGTGTATGAATTTTCTTCTTTGCTCACACAAGTAAGTATTGACGGCACACTCTATATTGACAATTCAGGAGTATACGCCCCACGCGACACGCGAGAGAATTGTGAAATTGCATTAGCCAAAGGTTGGCACAAGATTCATGCATTATTCCTAGGAGGAATCTTTGGTGGTTGGCCTACATACTGGAACGATGTAAAAATCCAGTGGAGGCTTGTGGGCGGCAAATGGAATGCACTCTAATAATATTAGCTTTCATAAAACGGAGGCAAAGAAGCAGGGCTCATCCACTCTTCTTTGCTTTCGTTTTGTATAACTACACAAATGATCTAAAACTTCTAGCCGAAAAAAACTAAAGCAAGTCCCAAACTTTTCATAGTGGGAGATCTCAGCTTGTTATCTTTGGTGTAGGCTATCTCCATTATACCATGAATGGGATTCTTATCGATTATCTTAGTCATTTGAAAAAAGAACTGCCAGCCCTTGCGGTAAACCTGCAATATATCGGCAAATCTGGAAAGGAGGATTCCTGTTGTATGCTTCAAAGATACAAAAATAAAATAAACAAATTATAGCGAGAGTTTTGTATAGATCTCATATCATAGATATTACAGATAAATTGTTTCTAAGATAACGGAATCTCACAATTAGTAAGAATAAAAAAGACACAAAAGAGTTTGTGCAAAACTTAAGAACTTTCATACGACAAACAAAAAAGAAGATTGTAAAGAAATCCCGAAATCTATATCTACAAGAATTGAATAGAATCAAATTTTGCTGACAAGAAAAGAGCATAGATTCAACGCACTACTACAATAGGGAAATTTTGAAGTTTCAGAGGAGAAAGAAAAAATACAATAAAGATATTTTCAAATGTAATAAGAATGTCGGCTGACAGTCTTATTGTGTTTTCAAATAGAATAAGGAAAAAACAGCTTTTAAACTGCTCTGTCCTGAAAAAGGTTGACAGTTCTGTTTGTTAAAATATCTTTTGGTTGACAGCTCCTGAAGTTAAGTTTAGCGGAGGTTGTCATTGTTGTTTCCTAAATCTGTTTTAGGTTGACACTTGCCTTATGGTGGCAAAGATAAGGATTTTTAATTTATTTGGCTTTCTATTTTATTTGCGATGGCAGCTAGAGGTATGAAAAACACCGAGGGGATGCTGTCGGCAGGGGGCGAGTAGCCCCCGAGAGACATTGTGCTATGCTGCTTGTTCTAATAAGCGTTTCATTTCTTCGAGAGGTGTCCTCTTTTCTAAACTTTGATGGGGGCGTACTCGATTGTATATATCAACGGCTTTTTGCACGAGTTGCTTTACTTCCTCGAAGCTCTTTTCTTGTGTTTCAAAGAGCCATCCGTTCTTTACGGTGTTGTTGATTCTCTCTGCTAGGGCATTGTGTAGAGGGTCGCCTGTTTGAGTCATACTGGCTCTTATTCCTAGGTCTTTCAATAGCGCAATGTATTTCATTGCAGCAATATTGAGTGCCTCGGTCGGAGTGGTGGATGAGCCCTGTTAGGTTGACATGGTTGACTCTATAGAAGTCGATAGCTTTCTTCATGGCTTCTATGGGGCCGTCCTTGGATAAGGTGGGATGGAGCTGCCAACCTACTATGACTCTTGAGGCGGCATCTGTTACCAGTGAGAGGTAGGCCCACCCTTGTTGAGTGGCAACATAGGTGATGTCGGCAACACAGAGTTGACCGAAATGGGTGGGCTTGAGTTTTGGGGTTGTATTAAGTAAGTCATCGAA
>NZ_JACICA010000014.1 GCF_014195585.1 Alloprevotella rava
TCCACCTCTTACCATTCCGAACAGAGAAGTTAAGCCCGGTCGCGCCGATGGTACTGTCCACAAGACGGGAGAGTAGGTCGCCGCCTTTTTTAATAAGAGAGACTCCTATCAGAGTAATAATCTGATGGGAGTCTTTTTTTTGTATGCTTTGTGAGAGAGACATTCTGGGGGCTTTTCTGTAGAGTCCTTGAAGTTCTTGAAGAACATTCTTTTAATTATTCGAAAAAACAAGAGAAGAGTAAAGTTTTAGTTTGGTGAGCTGTTTTAGTCTGTGTAAATTTGCAGGCACTAAACAAGATAAAGATTTAAGATAAAATGAAGAGAAATGTATTTTTGGCAGCGGCGGTGGTTGCTGCTGGTCTCACTCTGACATCCTGTGGGACAACGGGTAATGCTTCGCTTTCTAATGTCCTTGGTGGAACGACAACTACTGCGGCTAATAATCAAAAGAGCGAGAGCACTACCAGTTTGTTTGGTAATATCCTCAGTTCTTTTTTAGGCTCTAAGACGATCACGGAAGAGGATCTGTATGGCACTTGGAAGTACACGAGCACCGATTGTGTTTTTGAAACGGAGAACCTCTTGAAGAAAGCCGGTGGCGCAGTGGCAGCTAATAAAATTGAAAGCGAAATCAATGAACAGTTGAGTAAGGTTGGTATTAAACCAGGAGTTTGTACGTTCACTTTTAATAAGGACAAGACGTTTAAGGCCAGTGTTGGCGGTCGCAATCTCAGTGGTACTTACGCTCTTGATAGCAAAAATAAAACGATCAAGTTTACCACGCTCTTAGGCCTTGGCTCTATGAGTGCAAACGTAGCTAAGAGCAATGGCAAAATCAGTTTACTGTTTGATAGCGATCGCCTTCTCAAACTTGCCGCCCTTCTCGGTTCAGCCTCTGGGAATACTACCCTCTCCACGCTTTCTAAGCTCGCAGGAAGTTACGATGGTATGAAGCTCGGTCTCCAAATGGAGAAGTAAAAGATACCGTTATATCTGTATAAAAGAACAAGGAAGAAGTCCATGTCGACTCCGTTCCTTGTTCTTTTTTGTTGATAACTTGTTAAACTTCAAACAAAAAGAGTAAATGGATATCTACATCAATAGTGCTGCAGGTTCATCCTTTTCCTTGTTTCTGAAGGATTTCTTTTAGTTTTGTATCAAATATTTTAGTTTTCTTTGGTATATTGAAAGAAAAAAATATCTTTGCGATGTGAGCGTATTATCTGCTCATATATTTTGGTAAAAGAGGCGTTATGCCCTATTCTTGTATGCTCGAAGCCTGAGAAACTTAAAGCAATAATAGACAAGAAAGGTCGTAATGGTCTCCACGCATATAGCGTGGGGCTGTTATTCCCACATCTGTCTATTAAGGTTTTCTCAGGGCCTGAGCATTAGGACGTGGAGCATACAGTTCCACGCTTCTTGTATATTAACCTATTAAATAAAACGGTCCATAGGAATTGTACGACCTAAAGAAATCTATTATGGCTATTTCAATGATTGAACCCCGTAGTTCTTGGTATGACATTATCAACGAACAGGGGAAAAAGGTAAAAACATTATCGCAAACTATTGGTGAAGTGGTGGGTTATGGTCCACACTTCTTTATAGTTAGACGTAGCTCTTGGTACGACCTCTACGATGAAAGTGGCAAAAAGTACAAAACGCTAAGTGAGACAATTGGTATTGTTGTCAGTGTTACAGGCGACACTTTCGTTGTGCGGCGTAGCTCATGGCTAGACACCTATGATCGCTTTGGGAAGAAGATAAACACACGTTCTGCACGTTAAATCCATTCTTTAGCCTCCAATTCATAATTTTGAATTGGAGGATAAAATAAAACATCATTATGGAATCATCAACAAACATATCAACACTGTTGGCAGGAAAGTCAATTAGTGTGCCTAACTATCAACGAGCTTATTCCTGGGATACAGATCTCTCAAACAAAAGCCCAAAACAAGTCAACACATTCCTGTCAGACATACAAGATTATGTAAACAGCCACTCCTCTACAGCATACTATTTCGGTCACTTTCTTTTTGAGGAGAAAGGAGAAAACAAGTATGCTATTATAGATGGACAACAACGATTGACAACAACCGTTATATTTCTGTCTGCCCTCTATAAACGATTGAAAGAGATTAGAAGCATTGTAAAGGTAGAAGATTTCGATGATGACTTGTATATAGCCTATTGTAACACCATTAAACAGAGAAGTAAATATCGCTTTTCAACAGTGGATTATGACAATCAGATGTTCCGTGACTATATCATAGACCAAACGTCCACTGATCGTAGTGAAATAGACACTCTTTCAAAAGCGAGAATTGCGGATGCATTTGATTATTTTAAAGCACGCCTCGCAGACATCGAAGAGAAAGATCTCTTAGCTCTTCTCAACGCCATCACCCATGCTGCATGCACTACGCATGTGGTAAAGGATGCCGCCGAGGCTGTACAGATGTTTATCTTTCAAAACAATCGTGGGAAGAAACCTACCAAATTGGAAATCATTAAGGCTCAGTTTATGTATCATATACATTTACATGCGCCAGCTGAAGAAACAGAATCTATATTGGCAGACACAACAGAAAGATTTGAGCATATCTATAAATCAATTAGTCTAATAGAGAACTATCTCGATGAAGATAATATTCTGAATTATA
The DNA here is from genome assembly GCF_014195585.1 of Alloprevotella rava. Lineage (GTDB taxonomy): Bacteria > Bacteroidota > Bacteroidia > Bacteroidales > Bacteroidaceae > Alloprevotella > Alloprevotella rava. The sequence continues at coordinate 2,670 of NZ_JACICA010000014.1, forward strand.
CCGTCAAGATTTATAGAAATAATTTGGACGATATCAGTTCCACAGACTTCGTAAATGAAAATTTAAATAAAGCCGATAGTATTGCTTTTATACGTGACTTCACACGTTTATTGGCTTCTTGCTTTACCCAAGCAGCTAAATTCCTCCAGCAAGAAAGAGAAAATATGGTCTATCATGCTTTGTTGGTGTCGGCAGACAAAGGTATCATGTTCCCATTTGTCATTAAAGCCATGCGTAATGGTATGGAACAAGATGGACTAAACCTATTGGCAAAATCTCTGGAACAAATATTCTTGCGCAATCGTATTATCGGTACTCGTGCTAATTTACTGTGGCGTCTCAATAAATGCTATCAGGAAATGGGATCTAATGCCATGACGGTTGTCAATCATATTGAATGGATGAAAAATCGAAATGATTGGTGGGGATATTGGAATAATGAAGAGCTTGCTCGTTGCCTCAATATGGGGATGAATCATCAAACCGCAAAGTTTCTCTTATGGAAATACGAAAACTATCTGATAGCCAGCGGAAAGTCTGGTTATAGTCCTGTCAGATATGACAGCATTGAGACTCCACACCTCGAGCACATCGCACCACAAACCGAAAATAAAGAAGCTGATAATGGTTATTGCCCTTATGATGAAGACTTCTATAACCGATATTTGGAGTGTTTGGGCAATTACTTGCTTCTGTCTGGCAGTCATAATATGTCATTGAGCAATGGCAGATTTCAGATAAAGCGTGAAAGCTATACACACTTACAACAGCAGTTGGAAGTTCAGCGAATGACGGCGCAAGACCAACTTTGGGATAAAGATAAAATCCGCCAGCGTCACACAAAGATCGTTGATTACTTAATGCAAATACTTTAAATATAAATTTTATGGGGAATAAATTGGAAAAGGCTATTGAATGGTGTATCTTTCAAAGTCGATGGCTTCAAGTTCCTGTGTATCTTGGTATGTGCGTAGTGATGGGAATGTATTCTTACGTTTTTTGTAAAGAAGTCGTACATAGCTTGATATATATAGGGACTTTCACAGAAGAAACCATGCTTATGCTTGCCATAGGTATTGTGGATGTTTCTATGGTTTTGAATCTAATCATTGTGTGCGTAATTGGTGGATACTGGTCGTTTGTTAGCAGATTGGAGATTATTGAGAAGGACAAGGACTGTAATCAGTTTGGTTATCTTGGTAAGATAAATCCAAATGCATTAAAGCACAAGTTGATGATATCGCTCATCAGTATTTCTGCCGTCCATTTGTTGGAAACATTTGTAGCCGAGAATATCGACACACAACACACGATTATGCAAATCAGTATTCATATCGTATTTGTTTTGTCTGCTTTGGGTATTACATACATGGATAAAATAGGGCATACACAACATTAAATCGAGATAGGATATGAATATTTAAGTGAAGGAAAATATCTATGAAACTAAAAGGGATAGTTACTATCGTGTAACTATCCCTTGCTTTTATCTTTCTTCGCTATGAAGCGATAGGGTTGGCTTACATCATGCCGCCCATGCCGGGAGCGGGCATTGCGGGAGCAGGATTTTCTTCCTTCTTGTCGCAGATGACACACTCGGTGGTGAGGAACATACCAGCAACAGAAGCAGCGTTTTCAAGTGCAACGCGAGCCACCTTTGCAGGGTCAACAACACCAGCAGCGCGGAGGTCTTCGTACTTCTCAGTCTTGGCGTTGTAGCCATAGTTGCCCTCGCCCTCGCGAACGTTGTTTACAACCACAGCACCCTCGATGCCAGCATTATAGCAAATCTGGCGGAGCGGTTCTTCAATAGCGCGGCGGATGATAGCGATACCCGTCTGTTCGTCCTGGTTGTCGCCTTTCAGATCATCAAGAGCCTTCTGTGCGCGGATGTAGCTCACGCCGCCACCCGTCACGATGCCTTCCTCGATAGCTGCACGCGTAGCGCAGAGCGCATCGTCGCAGCGGTCCTTCTTCTCCTTCTGTTCAGTTTCAGAAGCAGCACCCACCTCGAGTACGCAAACGCCACCGCTCAGTTTTGCAAGGCGTTCCTGGAGTTTCTCCTTGTCGTAAGAAGAAGTGCTGTTCGCAATCTCGTTCTTGATTTGGTTGATACGATCCTGAATCAGGTTCTTCTGACCAGCACCGTTCACGATGGTCGTGTTCTCCTTAGAGATGGTCACCTTATCGGCAGAACCGAGCATTTCGAGCGTAGTCTGTTCGAGCTTCAAGCCCTTCTCTTCGCTCACAACAACGCCACCCGTCAGCACAGCGATGTCCTCCAGCATGGCCTTGCGGCGATCGCCGAAGCCAGGAGCTTTCACAGCGCAAATCTTCAAGCTACCACGCAGGCGGTTTACTACGAGCGTAGTCAGCGCCTCGCTGTCCACATCCTCAGCAATAACGAGGAGAGGACGGCCGCTTTGTGCTGCTGGTTCGAGCACGGGGAGGAAATCCTTCAAGTTAGAAATCTTCTTATCGTAGATGAGAATGTACGGCTTCTCCATGTCGCACTGCATCTTTTCAGAATCAGTCACGAAGTAGGGAGAGAGGTAACCGCGGTCGAACTGCATACCTTCCACAGTCTTGAGTACCGTGTCGCGACCCTTTGCATCCTCAATGGTGATAACACCATTCACGCTGACAGCGCGCATACCATCGGCAATGAGCTTACCAATTTCGGCATCGTTGTTAGCAGAGATGCTTGCCACTTGCTCAATCTTCTCGTAGCTTTCGCCCACTTGTTCAGCCTGTGCCTTGATACCTTCTACCACTTTTGCCACAGCCTTGTCCATACCGCGCTTCAGATCGAGCGGGTTAGCACCAGCTGCCACATTTCTCATACCCTCAGTCAGGATGGCCTGCGTCAGGACGGTAGCAGTAGTAGTACCATCGCCGGCATCGTCGCCCGTCTTGCTCGCAACGCTCTTCACGAGCTGTGCGCCAGCATTCTCGAAACTGTCTTCCAGTTCGATTTCTTTTGCCACTGTAACGCCATCTTTCGTGATGCGCGGAGCACCGAATTTTTTGTCGATTACCACATTGCGACCTTTAGGGCCGAGAGTTACTTTCACTGCGTTTGCCAAAGCGTTAGCACCTTCGCGGAGCGCTTCGCGCGCATCCACATTGTATCTGATATCTTTTGCCATGATAAATCTTTATTTTGAAATGTATAATGTTAGTTCTTGAAAACGATTATTTCACTACTGCCAAAACGTCACTCTGACGCATGATGAGGAAATTTTCGCCGTCCAGTTCCACTTCCGTACCGCTATATTTTCCATAGAGTACCTTATCGCCCACTTTCAGAACCATTTCCTCGTCTTTTGTGCCTTGCCCAACGGCCAGCACCTTACCTTCGATGGGACGTTCTTTCTTTGCGGTGTCGGGGATGATAATGCCACCGGCTGTTTTCTCTTCAGCCTCTTGTGGCTGCACCAGAACTCTGTCTGCTAATGGTTGAATGTTCATAATACTTGTATTTTAGTTTTGATTATTTACGTATTTGTTTGCGATAATGCCTTTATACTAAAAGCGTGCCAAACATGGAAAACTAAAGTGCAAAATAAGGAAAACAAGAGAGAAACTATCTCCTGAATCATCAGATAGGTGGTATTTATCAGCAAACAGCGCGTCCTGTCCCATAAGTCTATCCCCCTCGTAAATATCCTTATTGTGTCAGCTGACGCAATAAGGAAGCCAGCCGACACAATAAGGCTGTCAGCTGACAACCTTATTGTATTTTTGAGCGTATATAAGTGGCTTAAAATCAGTCTTGTAGCAGCTTATTGGTGGATAGGAGAGCGTGGGGGAGGTGACCGCATGAATCTTTATACATTGTGGGCGAGGGTAGTGTGATATAAGGCAAATTATGGACTGAAAAATCCTTTTTCTGGAAAGGCGTAATTCCTGTGTTTTGTAGCGAATGTTGGGTGTAAGAATGAGTAGGATGATATTTTGTGTACAGATAATCTTTATTCCTCCATCAGTATAGGGCTTTTTTCTTATTTGATTTATGCTTATTTTTGCAAATAATAAAATTGAATACGATATGGACAATAGAATGAAAGATTACCTTCCACCTATGGATACAGAAAAGCTCAATGCGCTTTTCGAGATAGAAAATGCCTTCAAAGCTGGTAAACTGTCGGCTGCCGAAGCCCAACAGCAGATCAAAGAACGTGTGGGAAAAGTTAGTGCCTATCATGTGGCCTACATAGAACAAACGATGACGGAAGAAAGCAGCGATGAATGTATCCGTGAGGATGTGCATTCCGTGATAGATATGCTGGGCGATGCCATCGACAATAGTTTGCCCAATCTTCCTGCCGACCACCCCATTATGCACTATCTCAAAGAGAATGAGGAAATGAAGCGTTTGCTCTTGGCGGTGGAGGATTTGGTGCAATATCCCATGATTAAAAACCAATGGTTAGAACTCTACGAGAAAATCAGTCAATACCCCTTACACTACAAGCGCAAGCAAAATCAGCTCTACCCCGTGCTTGAGCAGAAAGGTTTTACCCGCCCCACGACCACGATGTGGACTTTCGACGATATGGTGCGCGATGAAATCAGAGAAGCCGAACGCCTGCTGCGCGAGGACAATGAGGACGCTTTCATCAAGCAGCAAGAACGCGTGCTGCTATATGCGCGCGATTTGATGCAGAAGGAAGAATTCATCCTCTATCCCACATCTCTCGCTCTCATCAGCGCCGAAGAATTTGAAGACATGAAGAGTGGCGATCAGGAAATCGGCTTTGCCTTCTTCGAGGTGGAGCATACCGCTACCGAAGTGAAGCCGCAAGTTGCCCCCGCTGCTCAGAACGATTTTGCCAACGACCTGCAAGCCCTGCTCGCTAAGTATGGTTATGCTGACAAAGGCAACAACATCCTGGACGTTGCAACGGGAAAACTCACCCTGGAGCAGGTGAATCTGATCTACAAGCACCTGCCCATCGACATCTCCTTTGTGGACGAGAACGAACTCGTTTGTTTCTATTCCGACACTGACCACCGCATTTTCCCGCGTAGTAAGAACGTCATCGGGCGCGAAGTGATGAATTGCCATCCGCGCAAGAGTGCCCACATCGTTCGCGAAGTGATCGACAAACTCAGAAGTGGCGAACAGGACAAGGCCGAATTCTGGATCAATAAGCCGGGATTGTTCATCTATATTATATATGTGGCTGTGCGCGACAAGGAGGGCAACTTCCGTGGTGTGCTCGAAATGATGCAGGATTGCACACACATCCGCGCTTTGGAAGGTTCGCAAACGCTGCTCACCTGGAGCAATGGCGATGCCCCAGCAGCTGCCGAAGCACCCACCCAAGTTGAGACGGAACAAACCGAAGTTGCCGAAACGCAAGCCGTGACGGAAATCACGCCACAAACTCGCTTGAAGGATCTGCTGGCGCAATATCCCGCGCTCAAAAGTCGTTTGCCCGAATTGGATTCCAAATTCAAAATGCTCAATACGCCGCTTGGTCGGCTCATGATAGGAAAGGTGGATGTACAAGCCATGAGCGACCGTACTGGTATGCCGCTCGAACAGCTCATCGAAGGGATAAAGAAACTCATTCGCTAAATGTTCGTAAGAAATCATATTATAAACTTCTTCCGCCTATGGACGTGCCTCCCCGCATCTCCATAGGCGTTTTTCTTCTTCCTCGTTGGTCTGACGCAGCAAGGCTTCAGACAAACGCCGTGATACTCCTGTCCGTTGGCTGTCCCGATGGGGGCGTCTCCAATCCGTTGCGCCAAAGCCTTTCCAGGGAGCTAATCCGCAGCGGGGATACTTTCTTATTTTGTAGTTTTATGCTATCTTCGCCGAAAATGACAAAATAGCGCAATATGACAACAATACAAATCACTTCGCTGGAGAGTATGCCGCAAGCAGTCCAGCAGTTTATCGCCGCCATGGCAGGTCGCAAAGTCTTTGCCTTTTATGGAAAAATGGGGGCGGGAAAAACTACGTTTATCAAAGAACTTTGCAAAGCGCTTGGCACGGACGATGAGGTGAATTCTCCCACCTTCGCCATCGTCAATGAGTATGCCACGCCGCAAGGGCCTATCTTCCACTTCGACTTCTATCGCATCAAGAAGGAAGAAGAGGTCTACGACATCGGCTATGAGGACTATGTTTATTCGGGCAACCTTTGTTTCATGGAATGGCCCGAACTCATTGAAAATATGCTCCCCGAGGATGCCGTGCGCGTCAATATCGTGGAAAACGAGGACGGTACTCGCACGCTGACGATGAACGACCCGCAATAAAACAGTATTATTTCAAATCAGTAACACCATAAGGATGAAAACACTTTCCGCCTTTTTTGTGGCCTTACTCATGGGTTTACCCGTCAGTGCGCAGAACTTCCGCCAGCTGCGCGATGTGAAGGTGAACGAAACCTCCCTCGATCTTTCTAAAACCGACTGCACGGTGATTCCCCGCAACGCTATGCACTCGCGCCACCGGCTGCGATCGCTCGTTTTGCCGCAGCAGCTCGACTCTGTGGGTAGCCAAGCCTTCTTTGCCTGCAAGGGCATCGGTGGGCGCTTGCGTTTCCCCGCCACTACCCGCGTGGTAGAGGCTTCAGCGTTCAACGGTTGCAGCAAGTTGCGCGAACTCTCCTTTGAGGGAACTACGCGCCTCGCTCCCTTTGCTTTTGCCAATTGCAGCGGCCTCCGCACTGTGCGCCTCTCGGCCCTTGTGCCACCCATTTGCGCCGACAATGCCTTCGACGGTATCGACCTCCGCCGCGTGGAACTCATTGTTCCGGAGCGGGCTCGCAAGGACTACCGCCGCGCGCCAGGCTGGCGACATTTCTTTGCAAAAAAGGAAATGGCAAACGTGTGCCGCCCAGAGGAAATTCTCGTACCCCAACCGCTCACGCTGAAGGTGTTCCCTGAAGAAACCTTTGAGGAAGCAGCGGAGAGCGGCGACAAGCGGAAACGCATCCGCCATCGTCCCCTCCGTTGGGCCGATGTGATTGGCGTGGCAGCCCCTCAAGAATTGAACAACGAAAAGCTGCAAGCCGAGCGCATACTCGCAGAGCGCACGGCCTATATGAAAGTGCGCCGCAAGACAGGGCCGACCATTCAGCTCCAACTCGACTCCTCTCTCCCCAACGATGAAGCCTATACTTTGGACATTTCCAAGAAAGGCGTAGTGCTCAAAGGCAAGACAGCCGCCGGTGTGTTCCGCGGACTGATGACGCTCGAGCAGCTCTGCATCGGTAACGGAACAGGTGCGCGCTCTGAGAAAATCCCCGCCTTGCACATTGCTGACCAACCACGCACACCGATCCGCGAATTGATGGTCGACCCTGTGCGCCATTTCATTCCCTTTGCCGACTTGAAGGCCTTTGTCGTGGAAATGGCTCGCTATAAATACAATGCGCTGCACCTCCATTTGGTGGACGATCAAGGCTGGCGCATCGAAATCAAGAAGTATCCGCAGCTCACGCAGAAAGCCTCCGACCGTGTGGGCATGGATGATATGCCCGAGCGCATCAGTGGTTTCTACACCCAGGCACAGATGCGCGAACTCGTCCGCTTCGCCGCGCAGTATCACGTTATGATTATCCCCGAGATAGAACTACCAGGACATGAGGTGGCTGCCGTCCATTGTTTCCCGCAACTGTCGTGTGCCAAGAAGCCCGTACCCATTCGCTTGACGTGTGGCGTGAGCAACGAATTGCTCTGCCCCGCCGAACCCTTTGTTTATGAGTTTCTCGACAATGTCCTTACGGAGTTGGCCGATGTTTTCCCAGCTCCTTATGTCCATCTGGGAGGCGACGAAGCCGGTCAGCCACCTTTGGGTGCATGGAGCGATTGCCCCGCTTGTCAGGAGCTGAAGCGCAAAGAAGGATTTACGGAAAACTGGCAGTTGCAGCAGTATCTCTTCGACCGCGTCATCGACCGACTCAAGGCGCTGAAGAAGACGCCGATGTATTGGTACGAACAAGAATTCAAAACAATACAACCTGGTTGCGTTGTTTATGCTTGGCGTCATGGTCTGACAAAGATGGCCATCGATGCAGCCGTGCGCAACAAAGCTCAAATCATGCTCTGTCCTGGCGAACACTGCTACCTCGACTATCCGCAGCAGCGCGGCGATATGCCGGAGGTGAACTGGGGAATGCCCGTCACGACGCTTCAGCAGACTTACCGCCTCGATCCCGCATGGGGACAGGACAGCACCTTTGTGCGTCAGAACCTGCTCGGCGTTAGTGGCACACTTTGGAGCGAATGTATCAACTCCACGGAGCGTATCTACTATCAAGCCTTCCCCCGCGCCGCCGCCTTGGCCGAAGCTGGTTGGAGCTATCCTTCGCGCCGCAACTACACCGATTTCCTCCGCCGCCTCCGTCCCCTCACCGACGACCAGCAGCGTCGCGGAATTGCCGTGAATCTGTCGGAAGGACTTAAGGAAAAATAAAGCTGAATAGGGCGTTTTTCAATACAACAATAGCCGCAGTAAATGAAATTACTGCGGCTATTATTATGTGTATATGCGTTAGCATCAGAGCTTTGTTCCTACGCGGGCATAAGCTTTGAGTTCTACATCGAAGCGGAGCATGGAGTAGGCCGGAATACCGGAGCTACCGAGCAGGTTGTTAGAACCATAAGCCAAATCGCTGGGGATATAGATGCGCCAGCGGTCGCCGATGTGCATGTGTTGCAGAGCCGTTTGCATGCCTGAAATCTGCTTGCTCACGAGGAAGTGGCGCGGAGCTGAATGGGTTGTGCTGAAAATATCCTCTTCATTGATTGTCTGACCAGAATGGTCGATGAGTTTCCCCGAGGGATAGCTGGCCGAAGGGATGAGGCGCACCATATAGTTCATGCTGACGGAGTCAGTATAGAGCGGGCAACCGCTGCCAGTTCCCTGCTTCACAATCTCCACGCAGATAGAGTCGTTGATGGAAGCTTTTGTATTGTCCGTATAGCCGAAGTAGCGATAGATGCGATAGTTGCAGTGGGCTTCCCAATCGGAACCATACTGCGCCTTAGCCGTAGCGATGGCCGCTTTGGCTTGTTTCATGTGTTCGGCAAAGGCAGCTGTGTTCTGTCCTTTCCAGTTGTTGGCGAAATCGTCGTTTTCGGAATTGAGATGTTCCGAGCAAGAGGCGAAGGTCAGCACCAAGGCTGCTGCCGTCAGTAGGATTTTGAAAAGATTTTTCATAATGCTGATTGTCGAAGGAAATTATCTGTCCCACTCCTCACTGGATGAGAAGCGGGACAGTGTTGTTATTATTGCAATTTTTTGAGAAGGCCAGTGATGGTTACTTTGTCTTCGATGAGCGAACGAAGCTCGCTGATGGGCACGCGCTCCTGCTTCATCGTGTCGCGGTCGCGAAGCGTTACGCAGTTGTCAGTCAGCGTTTCGTGGTCGATGGTGATACAGTACGGCGTACCGATAGCATCTTGTCGGCGATAGCGCTTACCGATGGTGTCCTTTTCTTCGTATTTGCAGTTGAAGTGGAACTTCAAATCGTTCATGATCTCACGCGCCTTTTCGGGCAGACCGTCTTTCTTGATGAGCGGCAATACGGCCAGCTTCACTGGAGCAAGGGCAGCGGGCAGTTTGAGCACTGTGCGCGTCTCGCCATTCTCGAGCTGCTCTTCCTGGTAGGCATGGCACATCACCGAGAGGTACATACGGTCCACACCGATACTTGTTTCGATGACGTACGGCGTGTAACTTTCTTTCGTTTCAGGATCAAAGTATTTGATACTCTTTCCGCTGAATTTCTCGTGTTGCGTGAGGTCATAGTTTGTACGGCTGTGGATACCTTCTACCTCTTTGAATCCGAACGGCATCTTAAACTCGATGTCGGTGGCTGCATTGGCGTAGAAAGCGAGTTTCTCGTGGTCGTGGAAGCGATAGTTTTCCGCACCGAAGCCCAAAGCCTGGTGCCATTTCATACGCATCTCTTTCCAGCTTTTGAACCAGTCGATCTCGGTTCCAGGCTTCACGAAGAACTGCATCTCCATTTGCTCGAATTCGCGCATGCGGAAGATGAACTGACGAGCAACGATTTCGTTGCGGAAAGCCTTACCGATTTGGGCGATACCAAAAGGCACTTTCATGCGGCCTGTCTTCTGCACGTTGAGATAGTTGACAAAGATACCCTGTGCCGTTTCGGGGCGGAGATAGATGTCGCTTGCGCCCTCAGCCGTAGAGCCCATGGATGTTTTGAACATTAGGTTGAACTGGCGCACATCAGTCCAGTTGCGCGTGCCGCTAATGGGGTCGACGATTTCCTCGTCGAGAATGATTTGTTTGATAGCTTGCAGGTCGTTGCCGTTCATGGCATCTTTGTAGCGCTGCTCAAGGGCATCGCGCTTTGCTTGATTTTCGAGAACGCGCTCGCTTGTCTCGCGGTATTTCGCCTCATCGAAACTATCGCCAAAACGTTTGCGTGCTTTGGCTACCTCTTTCTCTATCTTCTCTTCGTATTTGGCAATCTGATCCTCAATGAGAACATCGGCGCGATAGCGTTTCTTCGAGTCGCGGTTGTCGATGAGGGGATCATTGAAAGCGTCCACGTGGCCGCTGGCTTTCCAGATAGTGGGGTGCATGAAGATGGCGCTGTCGATTCCCACAATGTTGTCGTGGAGCAACACCATGCTTTGCCACCAATACTGCTTGATATTGTTTTTCAGCTCCACACCGTTCTGACCGTAGTCATATACAGCGCCGAGTCCGTCGTAGAGTTCGGAGGAGGGGAATACGAAACCATATTCCTTACAATGAGATACTATTTTCTTGAAAACGTCTTCTTGTTGAGCCATGATAGCTATTTAATTGATTGATAATTGTGCGCAAAGATACCATAAGCCCCTCGGAAAGCAAAGCAATTAAAGAATTTTGTGGGTCTTTTGGGCGGAGGGGAATAAGGCGATGGCTCATTGCCTCGCCAGCATTTGGCGCACAAAGAGCTTCACTTGTTCCCAATCGTAGTAGGGAGCAGTGTCGGACGGGATAGGGATGCGGGCTTCGCGCTCGTTGAGTAACACCTTCACAAGTATGCGCGGATTTTTCCGGGAGCGGTAGAACACGAGTTGCAAGTTCGCACCCAGCGGAAAGAGCTGATAGCTACGCCAATGAGTGGCCACCTCCTCCGAAGTGGGGGCTTGTAGCGAGCATCCGTTGAGGTTGAGCGCTTCGCAGAGGCGCAGCAGATTCTCTTCGTTGCCAAAGCAGAGCATCGCGCTCGGCTGCTGACAGTCAAAACTCTTTTGGGCTTGTTGCTCGATGCGGCTCATGAGCAGTTCCGTCATTTCCTTGCCTGCATCGAAGCGAGGGGTGCGCGTATATTTCCGGAAGATACTGTAGTTGTCGTCCCGCCAGTAGGCGTAGCATTCGTCTCGCGTGAAGATGCGGAAAAGGTTGAGATGGCAGTCCAAGCTCTGGATATTGGCCGCTAGCAAGAAGAGCTGTTGAAAGAGAGAGCTGGGCTCAATGTGTTGGCGGATGTAGATCGTGTCGTTGAAAAGGCTACCCATCAGCCGATAGGGATTAACGGAGGACAGCTCCGTTGTGTGGGCACTGATGAGGCCTGAAAACCAGCTGTGACTGGCGATGTCGGTGGAGAATTGCAGGCGCGGATTGAGTGCTAATAATTGTGAGCATTCGCTTTGCATAGATTGCTGACAATGGAGCGAAGGCGTTGAAACCACCTCTATGGTTTTGGTTTGGCTGAATATCTCTTTGTGCCGATAGAACATGCGGCGCGCGATGCCGCGATGCTGCTCGATGCCGGCACGCGTGATTTCGCCGTAGTGACCTCGTGCCATTGCAGCGAGCGAATCCACCTCTGCCAGCACCTCTCGGCCCAACGCTGTCAGTTTTCCCGCCGCTCGCGCCCGCTGCAAGGTTTGGCGCGGCCGCTCATAGTCCGTTTCCTGCATCAGATAGCGCGAACCGTTGCGCGCAAAGAGTTGGAGCGCAACGGGGTTATAGCCTCGTGGCGTAGGTGTGTATTTCTCATAACGTGGCGACTTATAGACATATAAGCTCCCTGCCGCGCGATAGAGATCGGCGTAAATTTCCTGCCGCGCATCCATGGGAGGGGCATCAAGCCACGGCCAGAGCAGGACAGAGAGCAAGGTTGTCAACAAGTTCAATAGCATCATGTTGCGCAAGATACGTGTTTATTTTCGTTGGGTCAAAACTTTTCCTAAAATAATTTCTATCTTGCGGTTTCAAAACTCCAACACTTTGAAAATTCTATCTCTCCTTTTCTCCCTTTTCTCCCTCTGCACCTTGGCTCAAACCTCGGTGCCAACGTTCCGTCCCGATAGTGCCCACCTGGGCGTGGCACTGGAAGTGATGCCCGGCCGTGTGCTCAAAATCGACCCTTACGAGCGGATGTGGCTACATGGAAACAAGAACATCAGCGTAGGGCTGGCTCTGAACTATCGCACGCGCCCCGAGGATGCCGACTCCTTTGCGGTGGACTACAACTTCCCGACTTTCTCCGTGGGTTTGCTTTGGGGCAATTACCACAATGTGACGATGCACAAAGAGGCTGCGCCTGATTGGGGACTGGCCGTACCTGTCGGTTATGTGTCGCGGATGGGGCAGGTGTGGACGCTTTATGGAGGTTTCTCGCGCCCTTTGCTCCGCAGCTCCCATTGGGAAGTGGGCTACACTCTCAATTTCGGTGTTGGCATAGCTTCGCGTTTCTACAATCGGCATAATAATGTTGACAACGAACTCTTGGGGAGTCGCTGGAATATTTATTTCGGTGCCGGATTTCACGCTTCCTATTGGTTCTCGCCGCATTGGGCGATGCAGTTGGGCGTAGAATTTCGCCACCACAGTAATGGCGCGCTCGATCGTCCCAATAAGGGGGAAAACACCGTGGGGTCAAGTCTTTCCCTCATCTATTATCCTTCAGCTCCTGCTGAAGATCTCCGACTGCAGCAGGCAGGGAAAGGGGCGTTGCACTCCTTTGCTCGCCGCTCCTATTGGGGCGTGCAGTTGGGTGTAGGCGGAAAATCTCTCTTGGAGGATTGGCTCAAAACACAATATAATACGCCTCCGTCGCACCCCGACTATCGCACGGGACATTTCCGTATCTATCCCACTTATAGTATGCAATTCAATTTCATGTACCGCTATGCGCGGCGCTGGGCAAGTGGCATTGGGCTTGATTTGAACTATGCGCAGGCGGCGCACCATATTGCTACGCTCGATCGTGCAGCAGGTGTTCAGTTGCCCCATTCCCCGTGGTCGGTGGGACTTGCCGCGCGTCATGAAGTTTTCTATCATCATCTCTCCTTAGCTATGTCCTTAGGCGTGTATCTCCACCGCCAAATGGGGCAGGAAGCTAAATGGGAGGAAAAGCCCTACTATGAGCGCATCGGTCTGCGCTACCACTTCCCGCGCTGGAAAGGTTTCTATCTCGGCGGCGATGTGAAAGCCCATCTCACCAAGGCCGATTTCACCGAATTTATTATAGGTATGGAGTTCTGAAAACTTTGTCTGCATCTTGTTCTGAAGGAGCAGAAAAGATGCGATAAAGCACAGCGTAAATATCCTTATTGCGTTTGAAAATACAATAAGGCTGTCAGCTGACATCCTTATTGTGTCAGCTGACGCAATAAGGATATTTTTTGCTTCGATAGATTGGAGTGTTTGTGGCTTATAATCAGCTGTTTGCGTGTTAGAGATGATGGGCTACATTCGCTTCTGCTTGTTGTAAGGGCATAAATCAATGGTGAGTTCCTTGAGTTGCTCCTCTGATAGGTGCATATTTTCCAATAGGTTTAAGAGTTCCTCTTGGCGGGGTTGCCCCAGTGTCATGCGATACAAGGCGAGCACTTTGATGAGGCGTTGGAATTTGTATCTGTCGCGACTGAGCGGATAGAGCGGCACTATTCGTTCGATCTCTTCGAGCTTTTCGCGCTGTTTGCTGGTTAATTGCTCCGTCGGTAAGCACCAGTAGGGCACAATGTCGGAAAAAGAGCCTTTCAATTCGGCATATCCCATAGCGAAGAGTTCGTCCCAAGTGTGGAAAGTTTCATTGCTGTATAGCTTTGCCACATTTCTGCGGATGGCTAAACATTTGTAGCGGTTGATGCGGCCTTCGCGCTGTTCGAGGTCAACAGGGTTTGAGGGAAGATTCCAATGCACTATCTTGCGAGCGTACCAATGGAAGTCCAATCCTTCTTGCCCAATGGACGTGCTGGAGAGGACGAAGGGACGGAAAGGCGAGTTGAAAGCCATGCGAATGTTTTTGGAGCGCGCCACGGATTTGTCTGTGATGGTCTTGTCGATAAACGGAATGGCAAAGTGGCAGCGCATCTGTTGTTTTTTCTCCTCCTTGCCCAATGAGTTCTTGGTGTCGATGCTCAGATTGCTGGTGCCGATGATCGAATCAGTGATGCTTTCGCCCAAGAAGTTGGTTTCTACCATGTGGGCATACTCATCAAGCACAGCTTGCAAGTTGCCCACGGCGCAGTAATCGAGTACGGACTCGTAGTAGTCCTCCTCGCTTTTTTTGCTGTATAAAACATCAATGATGGCAGCACTTTCGGGTTTGTTGAAAACCGAAATAACGGCTTTCGCCACCCGTTGGGCGTCGTCTTTATTATTTGATTGTCGGTAGGCGCAGACAGCCGGCGAGGCGATGGCAATATTTGTCAGAACATCAAAGGCGTTGAGCGGTATGTAGAGATTGGTCACGTCTTCGGGTGTCTCCCCATCGAGAATTTTCATGATAGAGAGAATGATTCTGGCATTGTTTCGCCCACGCTGTGGCAGAGAACGGAGCAGTTCGTGTTCAACCAATTTTTGTTGAATCCTTTGCTTGATTTCTTTTCGAATGGTGGAAAGTTCTTCGCCGTAGAAATCGGCAGGGGAGAAGACAGAAGCCAGTGTTTGGCAAGGATATTCTAAAAGACTATCGGCCTTCAAACGATTCTCACCATAACGATTCTTCTTCTGGGCGGTATAACGTATTTGCTTATCGCTTTCTCTCAATTTTCCAAAGGTGTAAAGCTCTTCGTAGTAGGAAAGCATCACGGAAATCATTCTGGGTACCATTTCCCAGGAGGAAAAGAGCAGGACTTTGGAGAAACTTTTGGCTTCGTCAGTCTCAAAAAGTCCTCCCGCTTTGTAGTAGGGATAGGAAGCCGGAACCCACAACAAGAATTGTGTTTTCTTTTCGCCGTGTGCTCCGAAAATGAGGTCGTGGAGATATTTCAGTTTGCCGCTGCCAGCTTTTATAGGCCTATATTTGTTGATGGCCGACTTGGAGAGCAGCAGCGTATCCATCTTGTGATGTTTTTTTGCATCAGATTGTTGTAGAGCCTTCACTATTTTCTCCTTCAGTTTGTATTTGTCGATGAAGGAAAGCAAATATGGCGAAGATTTGATGTACTCCATCGGAACATTTCCCAGACGAGTGTTAGGATTCTCTTCTGAGAGGCAATCCATCAGCTTTTGGCATTCAGCAAAGGAAAGAATGTCCTCAGGAAGAACCTGCACATCTTTCACCTGATCATCATTGATGATGCCTCTATTGAAACGCTCCGTGCGGCACATAACACTGTATAGTTGTTCTTCTGCTGAGTTTTTTGCAGCTATAAGCGGTTGCAAATTGACCACATCGGTTCGTTTTAGCGTGGCAGAATAGTTTTGCCAAATTAGCTGAAACTGGTTTGTCTTGTCTTTGGTAGCAAAGAGGAAATCCATCACTTTCAGGAAGTCGTTATAATGCTCGTCCTTGCCGTCAGTGTTGAGTTCTTCGAGTGTAGAATAAGGTTTGTAGGGAGTGGCCGAAAGCAGCAGAATCTTCGTGTTGGAGCGTTTGTCGTCGAAGAACTTGTTTGCCAGCATAGATTGTTCGTCCTCGCCTTGTTCCAGGAGCGAGTTGAAGCGTTGAAACTCATCCATCACAACCAAATCGGGATCGAGCATATCAATGCTAATCTCTGCAAAAATGCGGCGCAGCGTGTTGATGATGGAAGAGCGTTGTTGATAGTCGCAACCATTTTGGGCGAACTCCAAGAGTTGGTTCGCCGTTTCGTTGGAGAGCTTTGTTTGTAGTTTTTTATGGATCTCTTGTAGATAGTCCTCTCCACATTGTTGGATGGAGGAGTTGTAGCTATTGATAAGTTCTTGCCAATGTTTTACGCCACAACTGAGAAATTTCTGCACTTCACTTTTATGGACAGTAAAGCAATCCATCCGGCACAAGATATTACAAATCAAAGCGCGTTCTTTGGCTATGCCTTGCGCACTATAGAAGCGGAAAGAGGTGGAGGGTGTGAGCGGAATGATGGATTCGGGCATATTCCCCTCGTCCTGTTGCTGAGCAATGCGCTTTTCGGCTAACTTGATGTGGAGGTGCTGCATAGAAAGCCGGCTATCGCTGATGCTCATGCAGTTGTCAATGCCTAATTTCTTTATGTTTTGGTCGGCTATGTTTGCATTAGAACAGATATAGACCACTTTGAAGAAATCATCGTTCATCTCCTTGTGCCACTCTCTCACCAGCTGGATGACCTGTCGGGCAACAAAGGTTTTGCCCAATCCCACTTCATCGGCCAACAACACACGGCGATGCCCCAATTTTTTATAGATGTGGAGAATGCGTTCGGCAGTGGCGCGCTGGAAATCTTTTATGTCTTGGCTCATAAGCGTTTGATCTGTTTGAGAACTTTTTCGAACGTGTCGTACATCTCTTTGAAATTCTCTGGGCGCACGTTTTCTTCTGCTTTATCGAGGAGTTGCCGAATGGCAGCGATACGGTCGGGGTTGGTGTAGGATTTTCTAACCATATCTTCATAGAGAGAAGTGCAGATTATTTGTTCCAAGGAGGAAGCTTTGTCGCTGTCGTTTTCTTTTTCCAACAGCTGAGTCTCCACGATGTATTGTTCTATGTCGTCGGTGAGCATGAAGGAAAGATAGTTGATAAACTTTGTCTTGGTGTTGATAATAGAGCGGAAAATAGCCTTGTCTCGTTCTTCTGTTGGCATTCTTTCTGTTGGAATCTTTATCACACGGCGTAAGTCACCAGTTTGGATGACATAGAACTCGGTGAGCATAGCCAGCTCCAAATCTGTAAATACCATTCCATCAGCTAAGTTTGATTCTATCCCTTCGCAGCCTAATGGATAGAGTGAAAGGGACTGTTTGGGGAGTTGGCTTTGGCAGCAGTGAATGGTGATGGAGTAAAGAGATTCGCATAAATTGACTTCTGCTTTTTGTATGGCAGCAATGGCAGTGCGCAGTACCATTTCGTTGGGTACGTCTTCCTTAGTTATATCATCTTCAGGGATTGCTACCACCTCTTCAAACATACATTCATCGCTGTCGTTGATAAGTTCGCTGCGAAACTTATCGTAAGATGTTTTATAGGGAGAAAACTGCAATTGGAGTAAGAATTCAACATTGCGCCCAAAACCATTTGTTGTGGCATTGGTAGAACCAAGATAGAGGCGGTTATAGCTTTGGTTGCCTTCTTGAGAGCGAATGAAATACACTTTTTCGTGTAAGTCTACTATCACATCTTTTTCCACTTTGTCCGTTAGCACCTCCTTTGGAGCATAGACGCCATGGTTGAACATTTGCATCATTTCTGGCTTGATGGAAGAGTGTCTTGTGATCAAAGTCTTTTTTGCATTGGGAGTACAGCTCACCATTTTCTGGAGTATGTTGTGGTCTACAAAAGGAGATATGATGAGCATCTCTGCCGCATGCTTCAAGATGTTTTGCTCTAAGCATTCTGTGGTTCCATCGTGCTGGGAGATACCCATAGGAAAGAAGTTATAATCTTCAAAAGGAGAGTTCTCTAAATTGAATCTTTCGATGTAACGAATGTCTTCGCAAATGGCTTTTATTTTCTTCTCCATCGTAGGGCCATCGACTTCAGCGATGAGCCATGTGAGGAAGTCGGCAAGTGGGGCGTGTTTTTCCTGTGCCTTCTCAGTGGCAGGTTCCGTTTCGATTTTTCCAACCATTTCGCACACTACATCCAAATCGTGCGAACAGGTTAGATTGCGCGAGAGTACTACCAGCTTAATTTGCTTTTCGCCCGTTTCGGGATTTGTTTCTTTGATGACCCACAGTTTCGGGTGGAAGTTGATGTAGCCATGACCATTAGCGGGCAATGTCACTTGCACAACGCTGCGCTCCAGGAGTGAGTATAATTTGGAGTTGGCTGGTGGTACTGCAATGCACCCTGCATTACAGAACACAGCAAATTTATCCGCGGAGCGGTTGATGGTTTCTAAAATGAAGTGTGGTGAGCGCATGGTGTCCTCGGTCAAGTCTACCATGGTTCCCAACATGAAGGGAACCGAAAGCAGCGTAGGCATATCCAGACTATAAGTGGTACAGATTGCATAATCCACTACAAAGCCATCGCTCTGCATCACTTCGGTATAGACAATATCATTCCATAAAGTATCCGTCATGGTTTTGTGTCTTTTCTTAGTTCATCCGCAAAAACTTTTACTGTTTCCCATCGATAGGAAAGTTTGTAAAAGTGGATGCGTTTTTTCGGGTTGTAGGTGTAAGCAGGATTTTCTATTTTTCGGCGCGATTTCTTGACGTCCTTCTCACGCTTGATAATGAGTTGGTCCAAGGCGCCTCCCACTTGCGTGTCGTTGGCAAAGAGTTGTTCCGTAATGTTTTTGCAAAATCTCTTACTGCTATTCTCACTGATGGTTATAGCATTTAGAACCTTGTCGATATCTGTGCCGCTATTGCGAAATTCCGCGAGCTTCTCCTCAAAGAGCGTGCGCAATTCTTCGTCTTGATATTGAGAGAAAATATAGTTGTAGCGAATATGTATCATGTACATAAAGTCGGCGAAGCGCCTTGCTAAGTCTTGAGTTTCTGCTAAATCTGCGGGAAGAAGAGCGGGTGGGATTTGCTCAAAAGTTTCAGCTATCGGGAAATCTGGATTGTCCACAATGTAGCGCAACAAAGAGTTTTTGCACTCTTTGGCATTAAGAATATGGTCGACAATAAAAGCTTTATCCTCCGCAGTGAGGTCTAAAGAACACCGCTGCGTGAAATCATAATCAACATTGGGGAAGGAGCAGAACTGAAAGAAATTGGGCTTTTCTCCCGTGTCATTATTCGTATCTTCATCCTCGCTCTTGATAGCTTTTGGTTCATTGTGAAGAGCTTTTGAAGCCGAATAGATAAGCTCGTGCAACTGCGGGCTGCGTAGGATTTCAAAAGTTTGCAATCCCGAATTGTAGATGTATGCAGGATCGTATTTCACATAGCTGTTCGAATTCTTATTGATCATATCGCTCCCCGTAATGCCCCGTTTGTCTGTGCTCCCTTCATATAGGTTTTTGGTCATAATTCGCTCCAGTCGTACTATCTCTGCTTTCACTTCATTGGGGCGATTGTAGCGTTTCTCCGTAGCTTTGCGATAGAGCTGCGGCATGAGCGAAAAGTATTTTATATGTTTTTGCAGGGTGGATACACCTGGAAACATCTTGTCGGCAAAAGCTTCTCGAATACGCCCAATACCCAGTTCCTCAAGTGCGACAGACTCCGAAGTCATCTTCAAAACTTGCAATACCCGAGCCTGTTCTTCTTTGTTGCTGTGTATATATCCTAGTTTCATTGTGTTTTTCGTAGTAGTGTTTTAAAAAACACCTCAAATCTTTTCTTTCGGGGCGTCTCTTTCGGGAGCGTAGACTTCTATTCAAAATAGAAGCAGAGGGAGATCATGTTGAAAGTGGCACGGTCAACGCTTTGCGTGAAGAGGTATTGTGAAGAATCGGTCAAGTCAGGACGATTCTTACGGAGAATATTGTTGAGGCCGAAGCTGAATTTTAGTTCGGGGATGAGCTTGAAGTAGGGGAGGTAGAGGTCGCAACCGAGACCTATTTCAAGGGTCGTGGTGTAGGGCGTGGAGCGAAGCAGTGTTTGTTTGCCGCTCGTGAGGTCGTACATGGGAGCAATTCCGGCAATCACGTAGGGGCGGTAGTTGTTGAAGCGGGGGCCGGATACTTTTAGGTCGATGGGCATTCCGATATAGCAGGACTTCATGTCTTGTGTCTTGATTTCTCCATCGGCGAGGTTGCGGAATTTGATGTGTTTCGAACCGAAATGGAGTCCCGGACTGAGGCGCAGGTTTAGCCAAGTGGTCAGTTTCCAATCGCCCAAGATGCCCACGCTGAAGCCGAAGTTCTGCCCATCGTTTTCCGCCGTCCATTGTGCTCCAGAATTGGGGTCGATGTGGCCGCTATTTTGCAGTTTTATACCTTGATCGTGAACGCCAACGAAGAAACCGTAATGGAATTGCCGCTCATCGATATAGGGCTTGTTCTGAATTTTACGCTCTTGAGCGATGCCATTCATGGCGAACAGCATAGCGAGCAGTAGGCAATATATGTGTTTGAGTGGAGTCATATCTCTAAACTTAACGGCGGGTCGCGGTATTTATTGTGTATGCTCTGCCCTTCTAGAATGTGTAGTTTGAAACGCACTGTTCCTAATCAGAAAGGAATATGAGAAGAAGAACGGTATGCTTTTGTAGTGGCGCGATAAAAAAGAACGGCTCCAAGTCCATATTCGACTTGAGCCGTTGAGTCTGTTGTTTTGTTGAAACAGAGGATTACTCGCCTGGAGCGATTGCGCCTGATGGGCAAACGTCTGCACAAGTACCGCAGTCAACACAAGAGTTAGGATCAATAGAGTAACGATCGCCTTCGGAAATTGCGCCGGAGGGACATTCGTCGATGCAAGTTCCGCATGCAACGCAGTCTTCGCTAATTACATAAGCCATAGTAGTGAGAAATTAAAAATTTAAATTGTTGTTATGTTATGTTTCCAAAAGGAAATTGTTGCAAAGTTAGTGGTTCGCTCGAAACTCTCAAAACTTTTTCTGCTTTTTTATGATAGAAATGGTGCATAGTAGGCTTCTATCGGTAGGATGAGTCAGAGAAATATATTTTTTGCTCCTCGTATTTGTCGTTTTCCTACAAAATGTTTGCAGAGCAAGCGTTTTTAACTATTTTTGCGACTTGAATACACATCCGCATATATGTAGGAATGTTATGACAGACAACCAGACACAAAAGCTAAAGAGTATTGTGCAGACCATGTCGCCTATTTCTCTGGAAGAAATGTCTTCAATACGGCTTATGAAGCGTATGGACCAAAAATTTGTGACCGATGTGGATACGCTGATATGCCTGCTCGGTCGGCTCCATGAGGACTATTTCTGTCAGGAAGTGAAGGGGCTGCGCATCTCTTCGTATCGCACGGTGTATTGGGATGAACCTAACGAACATCCCCTCTATCATACGCACGAAACGGGCCACTTGCCGCGCATGAAGGTGAGGGCGCGAACCTATGTGGAATCAGATCTGTCATTTTTAGAAATAAAAAAGAAAAACAATCACGGCAAGACGCGCAAAAAACGAATAAAAGTACCCTCCATTCAAGCTGTTGCAGAAGGGGGCGTTGGGGAGGAATTTCTCAACGAGCAAACGGGGCTCTCATTTGCCAATCTTGCTCCTTCCGTAGGAAATCATTTTCATCGCATTACGCTGGTGAACCGCGCGAAGACGGAGCGACTAACAATAGATTTCAACTTGCACCTGGAAAATTTTGAAACGCAACGCCGAGCGGCTCTTGAGAACGTTGCCGTCATAGAGCTCAAACGCGATGGCCGAGTGCCTTCGCCCGTGCTTGACCACCTTCTCCATTTGCGCATCAAGCCCAGCGGCTTTAGCAAATACTGCATCGGTTCGGCACTGACTAATGATGCCTTGCGGAAAAACCTCATCAAAGAAAAACTACACACTATTCAGCGCATCGCTATGCGGAAGGCTGAAGACAATCCAATGAAATAAATTTACAAATAGCATGACTCTTTTAACTAATATCTCCGAGCTTCTGCGCCCTCTCTCCCCTGACGAAACCTTTGAAGGGATTGAACTCATCAAATTGTGCCTTAGCTTTGGCCTTAATTTCTTGATGGTGTGGATTATCTGCCATTTCCTCTACTATCCAAAAGGCCGCCGCCGCGACTACTACTTCACGTTTATCCTCCTGAGCGTTGCCATCTTCATGATGATCTATCTGATGAATGGATCGCAGATGGAGATTGGTGCAGCATTGGGACTTTTCGCCGTATTCGGTATTTTGCGCTACCGCACGGAGAGTGTACCCATTCGCGAGATGACCTATCTTTTCTATCTCGTTGCAATCTCCGTGGTGAATGGCTCTACTGACCACATGGACCTCTTGGAGAAGCTCATGGCAAACGTAATCTTCCTCAGTGTGGTATGGGGGGCAGAGCGTTTTGCTTTGCAGCGGAAAGTGGGATGCAAGTATGTAAAATACGACAATATCAAACTCATCACGCCCGACAAGAGCCAAGAGCTCAAGGCCGATTTGGAAGAGCGTCTTGGCGTAAAGGTTCAGCGTGTGGAGGTGGGGGCTGTGGATTTCATCAAAGATATGACCATGCTCCGAGTCTATTATATTGACAACTCCAACCGCTTAAAGACAGTGGATCACATGACCAACCTCAAAGACGACAATGCGTTTGAATAAATCATTTATCTTGCTGGTAGCCACCATGCTGTCGCTGCCCGCTGCCGCCGATGATTTCGGCCTTTGGCCCGAAGTGGGCGTAGAGAAAAAGTTGGGACGCTTCTCCGTTGAGGCTTCTGCTGGTATGCGCTTCGATGATGCTGTGAGCCGCCTCACGCGCACCGATTTAGGCGTGGGAGTGAACTATAAACCCCTCAAGTTTCTGAAACTCGGCGTGGGATACGACTTCATTCGCGACTATTCTGGACCGGAGGAAAAAGTTCACTACAACAGCTCCAATAAGATGAACGGCTACAATGTGAAGCAATCCTACTGGCGTGCGAAGCATCGTTTCCATTTCGATGCTACGGGGAAATACAGTGTGGGACGTTTCACCTTCTCCCTGCGCGAACGCTATCAGCTCACTCGCAACATGGCCGTCACCGTGACGGAGAATAAATACCGTGGCGTAGTGGTCAATCCCGACACCTATGAGGGAGCTACTTACCAAGGTACTTACGACAGCAATGTCTATGCTTACAAAGAGAGCAAAGTAAAGGAAAAGGGAGCTAAGACAAAGCATTTCTTGCGTTCACGTCTCGGAGTGTCGTACAACATAGCTCACTGCCCCATCACGCCTTTCACCTCCTTTGAGATTAGCAACAATTTGGCAAATGGCTTTTCTCTCGACAAACGCCGATGGATTCTGGGTGGCGATTGGAAGGTGAAGCGCCACCATACTGTTTCGTTGGCCTATGTTTACACCAATGGGGATGATGGCGACAACGATGCCAACTCCCACGCCATCAGTGTTGGCTATAATTTCAGTTTCTAAGATTCCATACACTCGCCTATGAAACGTATTTCTATCCTCGCCGCTTTCTTGCTCCTCGCAGCGGGCGCAAAGGCACAAACTTATAGCTATCTGACATTTCAGCAAACAGATGGCACGCAGAAAAGCCTAACCGCCAACGGCTTGAAGATAACTTTTTCTGGTAATACACTGACCGCCACCAGCGCGGAAGGTACAACCACGCTGCCCCTGACAGGTCTCTCCAAGATGTTCTTCACCTCCGAAGTGTCTGGTGTTCTCAATCCCACAGGTGGGCAAACGCTCGTCACGATAGGGGAGAGCAGCATCAGCGTATTGGCTCCAGTGGGCACAACCATTCGTGTGTACACCACTGACGGTCGTTTGCTCACCAACTTCCGCAAGCGTTGGAACGGGACAGAAGAGATATGCTCTGGTTTGGAGCGCGGTCTCTACCTCGTCAGTGTTGGCAGTGTCACCTCTAAAGTTTACATCCGATGAAAAAGCTTTTTCTCCTCTTGATCACAATGTGTTGCACTTTGGCTGTTGAGGCACAAACACTCAATATCTACCAAGGTTCGGTTTGCGTGGGCGTTTCAGCTGCTGATGCAGGCGATATGACCTACGACAACGGTACAACGCTGACCATTGCAGGGCGCACCTATTCCATTGCCGATATTGACTCCATCGTTGTCAATACGCGCTCCGTCACGGCGGGGCAAGTGGAGGTGGAATACTCCAACAGCGGTGCGCGCGTGTTTATGGCGGGCGATGTTGCCCCTTATCTGACGGCTTCTGTCAGTGGCGCACACGTGAGTATCACATCCGCCGATGGTCTGACGCGGGAAATCAATTACGTTCTGAGTGGCACAAGCTCTGATGGTAGTTTCACGCAAACGGGTAGCTATAAGATGCGACTCACGCTCAAAGGTCTGGGTCTCACTTCCTTATCAGGTGCCGCCATCAATGTGCAGAACGGAAAGCGCATCAAAGTGGTGCTGGCTGAAGGGACAACCAACACGCTGACCGATGCCGCCGCAGGTTCTCAGAAAGCCTGCTTCTACGTTCGCGGACACGCCGAATTCGTAGGTGGGGGCACGCTGACGCTGACAGGACGCAAAGCACACGCCTTTGCTTCTGGCGAATACACCGAACTGCATTCTTCTCTGGGACATATCTCTGTGGTTTCTGCCGTGACGGATGGTTTCCATGTTGGGCAGTATTTCCGCATGGCGGGAGGAAGACTTACGATTGCGGGCGTAAAATCAGACGGCATAGATGTAGGCGCAACAAAGGATTCCACCGAGGAGAACAACGGACAACTGCTCATCTCTGGCGGAACACTGGCGATAACCCTCGATGCTGCCAATGATGTGAAGGGAATCAAGGCCGATAGCCTAATTACCATCAGCGGAGGCAACATCACCATCACTGGTTCGGGCAACGGACAAAAAGGCATAAAGACCGCTACCGATTTGCTGGTCAACAACGCTTCGGGCATAGCTCCCACCATTACTATCACGCTCACGGGCACTACCCATAACAAGGGACAGGCCGATGAGAGCAAGACGCGCGGCATGAAGATAGACCGAAACTTCACTTTCGATGGTGGAACTATCAATATCTCCACTTCCGGCTCAAAAGCGAAAGCCATTGTTGTGGATGGTACCTACTATTATAAGAGTGGCACTATCAACTGCCCTGTTTCTGCTGCAACAGTTGGCTAACGCCCTATTGCTATCGACTTCTTACTCCGAGAGATTTTTAGACTTGCCTAAAATCTCTCGGTTTTTGTTTATAAAAAAATGAACAGGGCTTATTGCGCATTGCTTCTTTTTCTATTAACTCCCACGTTTTTCCGTCGTAATATAGAGGCTGATAATTCCCTAAAAAGATATCTCTGAAGAGAATCGGCTCAAAAAGAGTCCTTTTTGATGTGTTTTTTAGCTTAATTTGAGCCGATTTATATAAGAAAATCACCAAATTTGCACCGATTCGATTTTTAACCTATGGATATTACACGCGAAATACTACAATTTCTGCATAACGATCCGCTATCGTCGCGCGATGAAATAAAGTTAGGTATTAGTTTTGACGGAAGCGATGCTTCATTGAAGCGAATCTTGTCTTCAGCTGCACAAAAGGGTGATATAGTTGTTGTAGGAAAAGCTCGTGCAACACGTTATCGTCTTTCAAATCAAGCATATCTATTGATGCCTCTCAATTTAGATACGTACTTTGCTTTAGATATTGACGATCGCCAAGTGCAGACGTCATTCAACTTTGAACTTATTCGTGGACAGCTTCCCACTATTTCGCTTTTTACTGATGAAGAAATGTCTCATCTTGTGCAGTTGCAAGATGAGTTCAGAAAGCATATCAATGGAATAACTGTTGGTGAATATCGCAAGGAAATGGAGCGACTGAGCATTGACCTTAGTTGGAAATCTTCACAGATTGAGGGGAATACATACTCTCTGCTGGAAACGGAACGCCTCCTGCGTGAAAGCAAGACAGCTGATGGTAAGACAAAGGAAGAAGCTGTCATGCTTCTTAATCATAAGGATGCACTTCATTTTCTCCTTGATAATCCAGATTATCTGGAGAAACTTAGTATAAGCCATATTGAAGACATTCATCAACTGCTGACCAAAGATCTCTCTGTTGATAGGGGACTTCGTCGTCGCCGTGTAGGTATTACAGGGACAAACTATCGCCCTCTCGATAATGAGTTCCAAATTCGTGAAGCAATGCACGACACTTGTGATTTGGTCAATGGAAAGAAAAATGTTTTTGAGAAAGCCCTGCTCACCTTAGTGCTTTTGTCCTATATTCAAGCTTTTTCAGATGGAAACAAGCGTACGGCACGTATCACGAGCAATGCTATTATGATAGCTAATGGCTATTGTCCGCTAAGTTTCCGCTCTGTAGATTCCATCGACTATAAGAAAGCAATGCTCATCTTCTATGAGCAGAATAATCTATATGCTTTCAAACAAATTTTCATGGATCAGTTTGAGTTTGCTGTAAAAGAGTATTTCTGAATACTATTTCATTACTAAATTATTACCTCTTGAAGAGGTGGTTTTTCTTCCTCCAAATTGTAAGCATTATCTTCGTGAAGTCCTGCCTCTGGCGGAGGCGCACTATGCTTAACCGTGGGTGATGCTCGAGCGAGGGCGAGGGTGAACCCGTGGGGAAGTGGACAGAGAGGACTCCGACGCAGGAAGCGTCGCACTGCAAGCGTGGAAGGACAAAAACAATCACGCAGAGAGCGCGGGAATTGCATCTCTTCTCTACCAGCGAAAACATAAAATTTTTGCTTGTTCTCGGCGGAATCTTTGTTCAGAAGCATACCACGAAGCCCTTCTACGCCTTGCTCCACATTGCTTGCCAGAACTTTGTAAAGCCCAAAGCGGGACGGTTCGTTGAACTGTTTGAAGAAATTGGTCATGAAGTTCTTCAGAAGTTCGTCCCTGCCATTGAACGTCAAAAACGCGGCTTGGTTGGCGGCTGTGGCTTCAGTTGTCTGGAGTTTGCCCTTGTCGTCGATACCCGATACAACGGAGAGTTTACCCACTTCCTTTTCGTTCTTCCAAGACCAGCACATAGTTGTCATTGTTGTTTGATTCCATTGCTTGATAATTTTAATGATGGATACTGTTATCAAAGTGCTAAATTATAGATATATAATGAGAATAATTGGGAATTAGCAAAAGAAGGAGATTAAAGGAAAAATAAGGAAAGACAGGCATCCTATCAGACTATAAGAGGTTAGAGACTTTATTTTCTTATGGTAATAAGTTTAATCAAAAAATCCCAACTATCAGGTGATAATTGGGATGTGGCGTTGATGTTTATCCCTGGTAAATATCTATGAAAAGAAATTCAAAGATACTGGTTATCTCAACTTCTATCGAGATCGCTCCAAGTTTCCAGAAATAGACTTGCTTAGGTTCTCAAGCCTAAAGTGCACACGGCCCTAAGTATGGCTGGACGGACAGTGATCTCATTTTTTTTCTGCGATTTCCCAGTATAACTTGAGTTTCAACTAAATTGAAGATATCCATGTATTTCTGTGACGGTCAAATCCTCACGTAACATATAGTTAATATTTGTTTACGCCTGTCTTTCCTTGGCAGTTATTGTTCGCATTCATACTGTTTCCTCCTTTCTGCCATTTGATTTGACAACAAGCGGAATTGTCTTTGTGTCTGTTGCTGCTTCCATATTTACATTTGTGGTATTTTTGTCCTTTGCTTTGTACTTGTCTATGAGCCTGTCCATATCTTCAGAAATCTTGCTGTCTGTCACCTGTGCATATACTTGAGTACTTGATATGGAGGCATGCCCCATCATCTTGGCAATGCTCTCAATGGGAATACCTGCGCTAAGAGTCATCGTGCCGAAAGTGTGGCGAGCCATGTGGTAAATACAAGCATAAGCAAGTATAAGAGGAATATAGGTAGAAATATGGTAACTGGTTGTGAATTAGTCGTTTTTCTATATTCTGCAACAGATAGAGGTAGGCAGAACAGTGTGGGATATTGAGACCTTTCAGTTACCAAACCGTTATCCTGTTGTTTCCCGAACAAAGTGAGGTAACGATTATTGGAAGAATTTTTCTCATTCGGTTTCTTCTTATCTGTTTATCAATATTTTGCGTATCAGAGAACGCTTTGATAACGGGTAATTTTGCCCATAAAGTTAAAGCGTATGAAGATAGAGAAATTCAAGGTGTTGCTCTACCTGAAAAAAAGCAGACCCGACAAGTCGGGCAAAGCCCCGATCATGGGACGCATTACCGTCAATCGTTCTATGGTGCAGTTCAGTTGCAAACTCTCCTGTACCCCTGACTTATGGAATCCCCGTGAGAGTCGATTGAACGGTAAAAGCAATGAAGCCGTGGAGGTCAATGCCAAATTGGACAAGTTGCTGCTTTCCATTCATGCGGCATTCGACACCTTGGTGGAGCGCAAGATGGATTTTGATGCGGAAGCCGTCAAGAATCTGTTCCAGGGAAGTCTCGAAACACAGATGACCTTACTGGCAATGACGGACATCATCTGCGAGGAACTCCGTAAACGTATCGGGATAGACCGGGCAAAAGGAACATACCCCGCCTATTTCTACACTCGAAGAACCTTGGCGGAGTTCATTCAAAAGAAATTCCACTCCAAAGACATTGCTTTCGGTCAGCTGACCGAACAATTCATTCACGACTATCAGTCTTTTGTCGTGGACGACAAAGGACTTGCCATAGAGACCTGCCGACACTACCTCGCCATCATCAAAAAAGTATGCCGTAGAGCCTACAAGGAAGGATATGCCGATAAATGCTTCTTCGCTCATTTCAGTCTCCCCAAGCAAGAGGAGAAGACACCGAAAGCCCTAAGTCGAGAATCCTTTGAGAAAATCCGAGACTTGGTTATTCCCGAACATCGTACCTCCCATATCTTGGCAAGAGACCTCTTCCTCTTTGCCTGCTATACGGGAACTTCCTATGCTGATGCGGTATCGGTTACACGGGACAATCTCTTCACGGATGATGAAGGAAATCTATGGCTTAAATACTGCCGCAAGAAAAACGAACTTCAAGCTTGTGTCAAACTCCTGCCCGAAGCCCTCGAATTGATAGAGAAATACAACGACGATATCCGTCCGACACTCTTTCCGATGCTTTATCACCCCAACCTGCGTAGCCTGATGAAATGCCTTGCGGTTCTCGCCGATATCAAGGAAGACCTGACCTACCATGCCGGAAGGCATTCCTTTGCTTCACTGATTACTCTGGAAGCAGGAGTGCCCATAGAAACCATCTGTAAGATGCTGGGACATTCGAACCTACAAACTACTCAGAGATACGCGAAGGTTACCCCGAAGAAACTCTTCGAGGATATGGACAAATACATCGAAGCGACAAAGGATTTGAAACTCATATTATAAACACCCCATAATAACAAACGAATTATGCGTAGCACATTTTCTTTACTACTCTATATCAATCGCAACAAGGTACGTTCTGATGGTACAACTTCCGTCCTTTGCCGAATCTCCATTGACGGAAAGAACACCGTTATCACCACGGGTATCTCCTGCAACCCCCAACAATGGAACGCCAAAAATGCAGAGGCCTCAGATGCACGGACAAACAACCGTCTGAAGAAGTTCCGCAGTAATGCGGAACAGCTTTATGAGGATCTGCTCAAGAAATACGGCGTTGTCAGTGCGGAACTGTTGAAAAACGAAATCGCAGGACATGTCGTAGTCCCCGTTCATTTACTCCGGATGGGAGAAAGAGAACGAGAACGCCTTGCGATAAGAGCCAAAGAAATAGGCTCAAACTCCACATACAGGAGTTCAAGATATTACCAAAGTTATATCCGCGAGTTTTTGGAGTCAAAAGGCATGAGCGACATTGCTTTCTCAGACATCACCGAGGAGTTCGGACGGGAATACAAGGTTTATCTGAAACGATACAAAAACTTCGGAGCATCGCAGACCAACCATTGCCTTTGTTGGCTGAACCGATTAGTTTACCTTGCTGTTGACCATGAGATTATTAGAGCCAATCCATTGGAAGAAGTCGAATATGAGAAGAAGCCACCTGCCAAGCGTATGCACATCAGCAAAGCGGAGCTAAAACAGTTATTGGAACTTAAATTGCCACAGAATGACCCTTTGAAAGAGCTGGCTCGACGGACTTTCATCTTCTCTTGTTTTACGGGGCTTGCCTATGTTGATACACAATTGCTTTATCCGCATCACATAGGAAAGACAGCTTAGGGAAGGCGTTATATACGGATTAACCGCAGGAAAACGAAAGTAGAGTCATTCATTCCCCTGCATCCGATAGCCGAGCAGATTATCAACCTGTATAACACGACAGATGACACGCAACCCGTCTTTCCGCTGCCAAGCAGGGATATGATGTGGTTTGAGATACACGAACTGGGCGTCATCATCGGACGCAAGGAGAATCTGTCCTACCATCAAGCCCGGCACAGCTTCGGATCGTTTTTGATTTCCGAAGGGATTTGCACGGAGAGCATTGCCAAGATGATGAGACATGCTTCCATTACCAGTACGCAGACCTATGCGAAGATTTCGGAGAAGAAAATCTCAGAAGATATGGATAGACTGATAGAAAGACGAAAGAACAACGAATATTGAAACACGATGAAAAGAGAAATCATAACCATCAGTGAGAATGGAGAAATACACATCCCGTCTGCTCCCATTTGGATGTCGGCTTGTGAGATTGCCGACCTACTAGGGGCATTCTCCGGAAAAGTGAACGCACAAATCAAAGCGATATTCAAAGAGGGTCTTTTGATGGAGACGGAAGCAATGCAAACGCTCCACTTTGAACACGGCTTTACAGATTTGTATGGTATGGAAATGATAACGATTCTATCGTTTCGTATTGCCACACCAAAGGCAAAGAATTTGCGAAGGTGGATAATTGGCAGGCTTTCGGAGAAGAAAACAAATCCAATTTTATTTGTGTATTATTCCAAGGATGTATGGTATAATTAAATGTAAAAGACAGTTGAAATTATTTTCTTACTTAAATCTTTGGGCTTTTCTTTTGAATAGTCTATCTTTGCAAACGGTAGCTATTATAGCTACTATTAAAAAATAAGGATATGGCAGAAAAAGGATTTTCTTACAGCGGTTTTATCAGACAGGTCTTGTCGGTGGGGCGAATTTCGTTTTCCATTGAAGAGGTGATGCAACAAAGCGGATATGGCAGAAAAATCGCACAGGTATCCTTATCCCGTTTGGCAAGTAATGGAGAGATTGCACTTGTCAGACGAGGCTTTTACGTAATTATCACTCCGGAGTTTTCCCTGCAAAAAAACGTTCCTCCTCTTATGTATATCGATGATTTGATGAGATATATAGGACGAGACTATTACATCTCTCTTTTATCGGCTGCCGCACTTCACGGGGCAGCCCATCAGCAACCGATGCGTTTTTTTGTTACTACAGGTATGCCTCCTGTCAGAAACATTGAGAATGACAGGTTGCATATTGCTTTCAACATAAAGAAAGAGTGGAATAACTCTTGTATTACACAGATGAAGACTCGAACGGGATATGTGAATGTGTCCACTCCGGAGGCGACAATGCTCGACCTTGTGGAAAACCAACGCACTTTCGGATTGGCACGGGTTGTCGGTATTATTGATGAATTGTCTGAATGTATCAGCAAATCCTCTTTGCGAAACACCGCAACCTATTACCCTACAGCTATCATACAGCGTTTGGGCTACATCTTTGAGAGTCTGTTGGAAAAAGCAGACCTGACAAAGGGCTTGTCTTCCGTCATTGCCAAGCGGACTGTATATCCCCAATATCTTTCTCTTTCGGCAGAGAAGCGTGGCACATTGGATGAAAAATGGAAAGTCATTGTAAACGATGAAATAGAAACAGACATTTTATGATACCTCAACGATATATCCTCGAATGGAAATCCGTAGCCCCTTGGACAAACGAAGCACAAGTGGAACAAGATTTGGTTATCAGTCGTGCACTGGTGGAAATGTTCTCATCGCCACTCATCAGGGAGACATTGGCGTTTCGTGGTGGTACGGCTCTGCACAAGCTCTACATACAGCCACAGGTACGCTATTCGGAAGACATTGACTTAGTACAGATAAAGCCGGCTCCGATTAACCCGATATTGAAGGAAATACGTGAACGGCTCGTATTCTTGGGAACGAAACGGACAGTCAAGCAGCATATCCATAACAATACGGTCATTTATCGCTTTGAATCGGAGTTTCCTCCGGTCATCGACCTGCGGCTGAAAATAGAAATCAACACCCGTGAGCATTTCAGTGTGTTGGGACTGAAACAGATTCCTTTTCAAGTAACCAATTCATGGTTTACAGGAAAATGTGATTTAACTTGCTATGAGCTGGAAGAACTGCTCGGAACAAAACTTCGGGCATTATATCAACGCCGTAAAGGACGCGACCTCTTCGATCTCTATTGGGCGATGAAGAATAATGATACGAATGCAACGAAAATATTGGAGTGCTATCGCCAGTATATGGCATTTGTGGTAGAGCAACCTCCCACATGCAAACAGTTCCTTGCCAATATGGAAACCAAGTTGAAAGACAATGAGTTCATCACCGACATGTACGCTATCATCCGTCCGGGAATATCTTACCGTATAGAGGAGGCTTGGGAGTTTATTCGGGAAATATTGGTAGAAAACATTTAAAGTATGCCCCAGTTACCAATCCATAGAAGTTCACAACTCACAGATTTTGGAGTCTATCTGAAGACGATTATATCTAAAACATCAGTATCTTCAGACAGATATGCCTTTTCTCATACTGACGACTATTATTTCTTTGGCTTCATAGAGGATGGGCAATGCTGTCTGAATATTGATTTCGAGGAATACACTTTCGGGAAGGAAAGTCTGGTCATCATCCGTCCGGAACAAGTACACCGTATCATCGACGCTTTCAATCTTTCCGCAACGTTTCTGATTATCGACTCTGTATTGGTAAACGAGGAGGAAAAACGAACATTGGAGCGATACGGTCGCCAAGAAATACAACTCTCCGACATATCGGAACTGAAACCATTATTATCACTTCTCGACTGCAAACTGAGTGGCATGGAAAATCCATCTGCCAAAGCAGTCGTTCAGCGACTGACCACCGTCATTGTAGGGTTGGTCGTAGAGAACATTGTAAATGCAACAATAGTTCAATCCAAATTGCAGGGGACAGTGACCAGACACAAGGAAATTGTATGGGAATTTCGGGATTTGCTGGAAAACAATATCCGAAGCAACCGTTCGCCATCATTCTATGCCGGACGGCTGAACATTACCGTTGCCTATCTGAATGAGGCGGTAAATTCTGTTCTGAGGACAAGTGTAAGCCACCATATCCAAAACGAGATTATTTTATTGGCTAAACGTCAGTTAGTCTATACGAAAGCCTCCGTCAAAGAGATTGCACATAGTTTGGGCTTTGACGATTACTCCTACTTCACACGACTGTTTACCAAAGTTGCAGGAGTTTCTCCAACGCTCTTCAGAAAGAATTACCACGAATAGTGCTATTATCCCCTTTGTTCGTCTATTGTGACGACCTGTATCCCACTGTACCTTTGCAGCGGAATTTATTTACTTAAAAAGATACGGATTACAAGGATGAACAACGCTGTGAATATTTTGCAAGAAGGAAGTATGATGAAAGCCTTGACAAAATTGGGGATACCTATTGTCATCGCAATGCTGATTATGGCGATATACAATGTGGTAGATACTTTCTGGGTTGCACGTTTGGGAACTCTTTCTGTCGCTGCCGTATCAGTTGTTTTCCCTTTATCGTTGTTGTTTCTTGGGATAGGGCTGATGTTTGGTGTTGGGGGCGGAGTGTATATATCTCGCTTGTTAGGGGCGAAGCAGATTGTCAAAGCAGGCCAGGTCGCTTCCGTCTCGGTGATCACTTCTATAATTTTAGCTGCTCTCATTGCCCTTGTATGTAATGCGTTCCTACCGGACATCCTGCTTTTCATGGGGGCAAACGAGGAGATGATAAACTTAGCAGAAGCATACGGCAGACTCTTTATTATTAGTTGTGTCATAGGAACATTGAATGTGTCGATGTCCAATATTATCGTTTCTCAGGGAGTATCGAAAACATCTGCATCGGCAATGATTATAGGCTCTGTCGTCAATGTTGCATTAGACCCTTTGTTTATCTACACTTTCAATTTGGGTGTGGAAGGAGCAGCATGGGCAACCATTCTTTCAAGAATCATTACGACAATCATTTACATCCGCTTCTTTATGAAAGCAAAGGTAAAAGTATCATTTACCTTGTTTATTCCCACAATAAGAATGTACTTGGACATCATCAAGATAGGTATCTCGATGCTCTTTCTGCAATTACTTCAAACCCTTTCCATTAGTTTGTTGCAGAAAGCCGCTGTGAAATATGGGGCAGAGGCTGTAGCAGCAGTGGGCATTGTTTTGAAAATTGTAACATTGGGAACGAACGTGGTTTTCGGATTTGTTAAGGGACTTCAACCGATGGCTGGCTATAACTATGGGGCAGAAAATTTCCAAAGGTTAAAAGAGGCAGTACGTTGTTCCTTGATACTCACAACCTCGTTTTGTGTACTTTGGAGCACTTTCATACTCGTGTCTGCTTCTCCTATTATCAGTTGTTTCGGCAAAGATGAAACAATGCAAGAAATTGCACGAATTGCCCTTAGAGCCAATACGCTAATGTTTTTCACTTTCGGCTTCCAGTTTGTGTATTCCACACTATATATGGCAATCGGAAGAGCACGACAAAGCCTTTTGCTCAATATTGGACGACAAGGACTCTTCTTTATTCCTGTAATATTGCTGCTTCCATCATATTGGGGATTGAACGGAGTGCTTTATGCACAACCGGTAGCCGACGTCTTTGCAACTTTGATGACACTGTTCTTTGCCATTCAAATTCATAGGGAAATACGTCATAAATCACATCTCACAACAGAGAATCTACAATGTTGAACATAAAAGATATGATTATGCTAAGACTTATTCAAACTGAAGACTTTAAGACAATAATCTCTTTATGCTCTACAAAAGGACAGATACAAAACGCGTCAGACAATTTTATTCTGAAGATTATTGCCCTATGTGATGCAGAAAGAGATTTAGTCTCATTGTTTCGTACCCTCCGTTATACACGCTTTTGCCTACAACCCTTGCAAAGGGGAGATTCAATGGACGGAGAGGGGAAAAAATGTATCAGAACTGCTCTTTGTCATTGACACGGAGCTTGAATTACTGAAGCTGCGAATGCAGGGACTTCTTCCTGCCTTGCCAGTCAGACCTGTGAAGGAACTCTGTTGGACAGGCAAAGCAACAGATTTAGTTGAACTTCTTTACGCTCTCGACACCTGCGACTGTATCAACAACGGAGAAATAGGTGTAGAGGAGTTGGCAGATACTCTCTCGGAGATCTTCAGAGTGGAGATAAAGAACTGCTACAACGTCTATATGAACATGAAACGTCGTAAAGATGATAGCCGCACCTATTTCCTCGACGAACTCCGAGAGAAACTCAACAGACGTATGGTGGAGAGCGACCTGAAAGGCGGCAAGTTCAAGAAACGGTAATCACCATCAAAAGGTTAAACAGGCTTCCGAAAGTAAAAGGGAAGCCTGATTTTTTCATTAAGGAATAATAATACACAGTAAAAGGTCATTACCGATGTTGCCATTTCTCTTGAAAATCACGAGTGAGTTGTACGATTTCCCCTCCAATAATTGCCAATTCGAGTGTCAGTTTCTCCAACTTGGTGAGCATCGCAAAGGCTTTCTTCTCAGTAAAATTGCTTTTCAAAGCGACTACAGTTTGGTTATAATTCACCCCGACACTGCGAAATTGTCCGTACAAAGTTGTCAGTTTTTGGTAGTAATCGAGCAACGAACGATCCACTTTTATCACTCGAAAGGTCTCATCAAAGACCCTTGCCTTGATAAAAGCGGCTCTATTTTGAAGCCTCGATTGCTCGAATAGCGTTAGGAAACTAGCAAATTCTGTGTCCGTAAATCGAACCATACAACAATGGTCGGCTCGTTCATTCTTGGGAGGTCGTCCCACATTTCTCTTTGTCATTACTTTGGATTTTAATGGTTTGTAATTCTCTCTTCTGGAAATAGGACGTGCTAAACACAATTGAAATCCCTCAGAGAGCGTTCACGATAAAATAGCCAATCAAAACAACGAAAACTTCTATTCAAGAACACCGACTTCGGAGATGTTCCGCCCTCTGCCAAGAGCAAGGGTTTTTGAGTTACCGAAATAATTTCGGGTAACGCAAGGCATACCTTGCTATTTGCCCGATGCAAATAAGTCTGTCCATGAAGGACGAAAACGAATCACTCAAAAAAGAGCGCTTTATGTCTCGAAAGCTTCGGCTTACCGCTTGGGTGCAAAATTACTAAGCGTCATGTCTAACTCCATTACCTCATATGAAGCCATAACTATCCAAATTGACGCCACAAGTACGCACTAAAGGAAATCACACTGATTACAGCATCACCGAGCCATATATTTGCACTGTCGAATATGTCGGTGAGGGTGTGCGTCTTCGATAACATCACGTTTCGATGAGCGATATAGGCGAGGGTATATACCAAAGAACATATCCTTGATTCTTTCACTCGAACGTGGGAATGTGCGAAAGCAGATACAATCGAACGATTGTATTGATGGACGCTAATTAACATCTCCACAGAAAGGGTATGAACAAAAGGATGTAGCCCTGCTGGTACAAGCCAATTATTGGATATATCTCCGATAACGGATGTATTCATCTCCATCGGTAAACATCTTGGCAACGTAATGAACAGTGAATTGTATAACAATAAAAATTAAGGAAGTATGACAGAGAACAAAAATGGCAAGGTAGATCCCGTTGCCATCCGAGAACTTATTTCACAGGGTATTCCCATGAAAAAAAAAGAGAGTGAGATAAAACATTCTCAATCTGAAGAGCTGTGTGTTGAATCGGAACGTCCAAATGACGAACCTATGTCAAAGGATTTTTCAAGAGTCCCAAGAAGAGAAAGACGAAAGGCTGACAAAGGCGATTATGAGTCGCTTTTCATCTGTCGCAACACTTTGAAAAATCGCAAGACCATCTATATCGCCAAAGAGTTGCAGGACACGTTGGCGGAGATAGTCATGTCGATGAGAAACAGAGATATGACCATTGGCATCTATGTAGAAAACATCATCCTGCATCATCTTGAGACCTACAAAGATGAAATCAACAGATTGGCTGAAATGAAATTTAGGAAACTGTTGTAAATCCCTATCTTCAGCCATGGCAACCGCATCAAAAAATTCGAGAAAATACAAGTTGCTAATTTTCAAATGATTGCATTTCGGAGATTATACCCAAAGATAAGGAATGCTCTCAAAACTATGATTGATAATCAGGCACTTACATTTTGATGCAGTTGCCCTGTTTTCTTGCTATTTTCTTCGCCTTTCTCGTTATGAATGAGTAACTTTGTGGCAAACTCTATAATGTACAAATTATGAGACAGAAATTTACTTTAATCACATTGGGAGTAAAAGCTTTTCCAAAGGCATTGGCTTTCTATGAGGGTTTGGGATGGAAGAAGTCGGAACAACGTGTAAGTGAACAACTCTATCCCTTTACGGTAAAGTAATTCTTTCTTCTATAAGAAAATTTTGAAAGAATATATGGAGTGGTTATTATCTGAGATTATACACAAGAACATAAACCAAGGAAAGCTATATGGATTTTGATGCATTGTTAAAACAACTTCAGGATTGGTCTAATAAAGTCCCATTGCTCGTATTAGGTAGTGGTGCTTCTGTTTCGTTTGGATTGCCTTCAATGTGGACACTTGGCGAACACTTGAAACACACATTAGACTTTGAAGAGGATTCAGATAGAAAACAATTTGAGGCGTTTAAAAAAAGTCTTGAAGAAACAAAGGATTTAGAGAAAACATTGTTAGAAATACAACTCAACGATACTGTTCTAAAATCTGTACTTAAAGCAACTTGGGAACGAATCTCTGAAACTGACCTAAAAGCATACAAACAATTTGTTTTGAATGGAGAGGAAGTGCCATTGGCAATATTAATGAAACATTTGCTTTCAACGACTAATAGAAAACTTTCCATAGTTACTACCAATTATGATCGTATTGCAGAATATAGTGCAAGTATTGCAAACGCTTTTATCTGTACAGGATATGCTCACAACTATATTGGACATTTTTCAGACAGCATTCATACGAATGCCTTGGCAAATATAAAAGGATATAGCGGACAGGTTAATATATGGAAGGTCCATGGATCATTAGACTGGTTTGAAACACCGAATAAAGAAAACATTCATTTGCCACTATGTAAAAATATTCCACAAGGCTATAAGCCATTGATTGTAACTCCCGGACTTAGCAAGTATGCTGAAACACATAAAGAACCATATAGAACTATTTTTACACAGGCAGATACAGAAATTCAAAACGCAAATGGATTTCTGTGTATTGGTTACGGGTTCAATGATGAACACGTTCAACCAAAACTCATTCAACAGATAAAATCAAAACCAATAATTGTAATCACAAAAGAATTAACCCCAAAAACAAAAGAGGCAATAATTGATGGAGATTGTAAGAATTACATACTTATGGAAGAAAGCCGTGGCAACCACACAAAAATATATTCTTCAAATCAGGGAGAACATACAATTGAAGGCGTTAGCTATTGGCAACTTTCAGAATATATCAAACTAATAAAATAGGAAATATGGTAATTTTTGATTTTGAAGATAATGCTTCTATCGGAACTGTTTTTAGCGTTGACACAGCAACGCTTATCGTAAAAGTTGAAGAACTTGATAAGTTAAGAAAGTTACAGGTTAATCATTTGGTTGCAATCAAAAGCTCAAAAGCTGGACAATATTTAATTGGAATTATAAATCGTATAACTCGTAAGGCTACTGATGACGAGCAACCAGTAGGTGAAGATTTAGGATTGAATAATTTTCTTTTTACAGAAAATATTCTGAAAGTGAACTTAATTGGGACATTGTTAAATAAGCACGGAGAAAAAGAGAATGTGTTTAAAAGAACGCTTGATACTGTTCCAGAAATAGAGGCCAAATGCTTCCCTATAGACGGAGAAAACATTACAAGGTTTATGCAAACTATTTCCACGAAAGAGAAATATCAAATACCTCTTTCTATTGGGAAATATTCTATAGATGAAAATGCAGAAGCATTTTTGGATGGAGATAAACTATTCCAACGGCACGCAGTTATTGTAGGAAGTACTGGTTCGGGGAAATCGTGGTGTGTTGCCAAAATTATTGAACAGATTGCTAAATTACCAATGGCAAATTCTATTTTGTTTGACATACACGGAGAATATAGTGGAGAGAATTTTAAGGCAGACGGAATACAGCATTTCAGAATTGCCAATCCTTCTGATTTAGGAAAAAAAGGTAATCTTACAAACGGCGTTTTGATGTTGCCTTATTGGTTATTGACTTACGAAGAGATGTTAGCAATGTTGCTTGACCGTAGTGATAGCAATGCCCCCAATCAAGCAATGCTATTTTCTAAAACCGTATTTACAGAAAAACAAAAATATCTTGATGAAGTGAAAGATACTATTTTCAAAGATAGTATTACTATTGATAGCCCTATCCCTTATAAATTAGAAAAGGTGCTTCAAGAATTAAAACGCCTTGACGAAGAAATGGTTCCTGGAGCTGCAGGAAAAGAAAAGCAAGGTCCATTCTTTGGAAAGTTGACAAGATTTATTCAACGACTTGAAGCAAAAAAAGACGATAAACGTATTGGGTTTCTTTTCCAAGTTTCAGATGATGAATTACAGTTAAATTGGTTAAATGATCTTTGTAGTGCTTTAATGCATGGTTCAGAACTTAATGGTAAAAAAGCAGGCGTTAAAATTATTGATTTCTCGGAGGTTCCATCAGATGTTTTGCCATTAGTAATTGGATTGGTTGCAAGAATTATTTTCACCGTTCAACAATGGACAACAAAAGAAAATCAACATCCAATTTGTCTGCTTTGTGATGAAGCTCATTTATATATTCCTGAAAGAACCAGTCAAGATGCTGCTTCTGAATTAAGTTTGAAAAGTTTTGAAAGAATTGCAAAAGAAGGAAGAAAATATGGCGTTAGTCTAGTAGTAATAAGTCAAAGACCAGCAGAGGTTAATAGAACAGTTTTAAGTCAATGCAACAACTTTATCTCATTACGGCTTTCTAATGCAGAAGATCAAACCGTAATTAAAAGACTTTTACCCGATAATCTTGCCGGTCTAACAGAAGTTCTTCCAATCTTAGATATTGGAGAAGCATTGGTAGTAGGAGATGCTTCTTTGTTACCGACAAGGATTTTAATCTCAGAACCAATAATTAAGCCTGACAGTGCAACTATAAAATTTTGGAAAGAATGGAGTAATAGGTGTGCTCAACAAGATATTGCAAATGCAGTAATTGGACTTCGCAAACAATCCAAGTTCTAATATAAAAATCATATTGCATTTAGAGGTTTACTGATGTTATTTTTTTTGTTATCAACCCCCATACAATTGAAGGATTCACAAGAAAATAAAAAACAATGGATAAGAATAGTATATTACAATATAAATCAACTTTTGACGGCATTGTTCGGCATATAGAAAGTGATGATGCCAAAGATCAAATCGAGGTTTGGTTTGCACGAGAACTGCAAACGATATTGGGCTATGCTCGCTGGGAGAATTTTCTCGTTGCCATACATCGGGCAGTCGCCTCGTGCAAGTCGCAGGACATCAATGTAGATGACCATTTTCGTGAAGTCACGAAAATGGTAGATTTGGGTAGTGGTGCCAAGCGTGAAGTTTCTGATTTTATGCTTACTCGTTACGCTTGTTATCTCATTGCTCAAAACGGTGATCCAAAGAAAGAAGAGATTGCCTTTGCCCAAAGTTATTTTGCTGTTCAAACACGGAAGGCTGAGCTGATAGAAGAGCGACTAAACTTGCTTTCTCGCTTGGAAACACGGGACAAATTGAGAGCAGCAGAAAAACAATTGTCGCAAAATATATATGAACGCGGTGTGGACGATAAAGGTTTTGGACGAATACGCTCTAAAGGTGACACGGCTCTTTTCGGAGGGCACACTACGGAAGATATGAAAAAACGGTTGGGCGTGAAATCCAATAGACCGCTGGCAGACTTTCTGCCCACTCTTACCATTGCTGCTAAAAATCTCGCCACGGAAATGACCAATTACAATGTAGAAAACAAAGACCTTTACGGAGAACCGTCCATCACTCGAGAGCATATTCAAAACAATCAAAGTGTGCGTGCCATGTTGGGAAACCGTGGTATCAAACCAGAAGAATTGCCTGCTGCAGAAGATATAAAGAAGTTGGAACGCAAGGTTACTCGAGATGAGAAGAAAATAGAACAAGCTTCGCAAAAACTTCCGAAGAACAAGAAATAAAAACGATATGAATGAATTTATAACAGCATTGTGTAGTAATGCAAGAAATGAACGAATCCCCGAAGAATACGACTTCTTCGGCTGCTTGATAGGTGAATGGAACATCGTGTGGAATGACCATTTGGAAGATGTCAAGCCACGAAGAGTAAAAGGCGAATGGATATTCTCCCGAGTATTGGACGGTACGGCAGTTCAAGACCTCTTTATCGTTCCCTCTCGCGAGGAACGCCTGATAGATAAACAACCCGATGCCGAATACGGAACGACACTTCGCATTTTTAATCCCGAGACGATGGTGTGGGGTATATTCTACGGTTGTATGGGCGAGGCTATCCGACTGACAGCCCGAAAGGTCGGCGAAGAAATTATCCTAACCGAAGATACGACAGAAAAAATGAGGTATGTATTCTCTGACCCCAATTCGGTTTAAGGTCCCCTCCTTTTTACTCAGATTATAGTCCACAACGATTCTTTCGACCTTGTTTTAGGCCGAAGATTTATTGTTTCA
>NZ_JACICA010000015.1 GCF_014195585.1 Alloprevotella rava
TGGCTTTACCTTTGTACTCAGTACGAGCATATGAGTAGTTCTTAACACCATATGCCTGATATAATAAGCTGTCGTTCATTTCTAATGAGGTTGGGTAACCACAAAGATAATGAATAGACAGCTTTTATTTTATAAAAAAATAATACCAACGCAATTCGGGGATGAACCTTTCTAATTTCATCGTTAACCTTTTGTCAGGTATTGCTGCATATACTTTCTACGACACAAAGCCTTCCATCAATATGGAGTTTGAGATGGGAGAAACAGAGAAAGTGAAGCTGTTGACTCTATTCTAAAAACTTCTTGTGAAACACTTTTCTTTCGGTCGAGAATAAAGATCGAAAGGAGGAACTGTACACTATTAACACCAAAATAGAAAGACTTCCTTAAACCAAATTGGGGTTATTACCAAATTGAAAAGTAACATGAAAGGAGCTTTGATGAGCGTTTCTGACAGACTCTTACTCAGAAAAAGAGCCATTATAGAAATTGTGAATGACGAGCTTAAGAATATTGCGCAGGTAGAGCACTCCAGACATAGATGCTTTGACAATTTCATCGGCGATTTATTAGGCGCTATTGCAGCCTATTGTCTGTTCCCAAAGAAGCCGTGTGTCAATGTACAAAGGACAATTGATACACAGCTTGCTCTGTTCTGAATTCGTCGAACTCACGTTACTTATAGCCTTGTATGGCATAAGTAAGGACAAAATCTTGTAGAAAAAAATAATGTACAATACATTCTTTCTTGAATCGAGGAAGATATGTATGCAGCGTGTTGACTGTGTAGTTTGTAAAAAGAATATCTTTGGAGAAATCTATTTCTTGTATGTCAAAGAATTTATAGACTGCTTCTTTCGCGCTCCATAACATAGTGGCCAATTGTTCTGGCTCTCTTTTTGTTAAGAGTTCAACTTCTGATTCATTTAAGAATGCTTTGTGAAGTTTCAAAGCTCTAGAACCATAAACTTCAATGTCAATTCCGTGGCGAAAGCTTGCAGTTGATAAAGCAATATAGCTATGCGAATGGCTAATGCTGATTTCTTTATTGGGAAATGTAAGGACTGGGCGGTGTGAGAGGAGATAGTCGATGTTAGCCTCTGTTCCTAAAGCTTCGTGTAGGAGTACTCGAGTTGCCAGCCTTTCCTTTTTTCGCGATAAAGCTCCAAATAGTTCTATTTCCTCATTATATCGTTGCTTTGGTGGGAGTAAAGAAAGAAGTTCCTCAACAGTTTCGGTAGCATGCCAAAACAAGATGTCTGGAGCATCAAAAAGGAAGTGAGGGTTTGTCAGAAGTCGTGGCATTCTCTTCTCGCTTGTCTGTTTCAGTATTGATAGGAGC
Source organism: Alloprevotella rava (assembly GCF_014195585.1). Taxonomy (GTDB): domain Bacteria; phylum Bacteroidota; class Bacteroidia; order Bacteroidales; family Bacteroidaceae; genus Alloprevotella; species Alloprevotella rava. The sequence goes on from NZ_JACICA010000015.1 coordinate 1,343, forward strand.
TGGCGCAACTTGAGGCTTGGGTGAAAGCATCTGCATGTCTTTTCCCCAAATTTCTGTGATATATCGAGTTGTGCCTTTTTTGTCTTGATAACTCCTCGTCCTAATTTCTCCTTCAATGTAGAGTTTATCTCCTTTATGTACATATTTTTCTGCCACTTCAGCTAATTTTCGCCAAAGCATAATATTGTGCCATTCCGTACGCTCTGGCACTTGTGTTCCATTAGGCAGGATGTAACCAGGAGTAGTTGTGGCTAAAGGGAATGCGGCTGTACAAACGCCGTTGTCTATATATCGGATGTTGGGCTCTTTTCCAACATTGCCGATGAGCATAGCTTTGTTGAGACTCATGGTTCTTTCTGTTATAGGGGAGAAAGCTAAAGTAGGTTTGGACTATTGATATCAAGCCTACTTTAGCTTTGTTTTATTTTATCTTATTCTGTCGGCCGCTCTGACGAGTGCTTCATCACGTTTGATCGCAGTCTTTGCTAAGATAACAAAGATGAGAGAGAGAGCCGGAGCACCACCGCAGAGAGCAGGTGTAAAATCTGTTGCAGTGTTTTGACTGAATGTAATGCTATATGCAATATAAGCCACATAGAACAATACAATACTTAAAACCGTCCAGTTGCATAGTTTTATTTGTAGTGGTCGGTTTTTGTATTTGATAATGTTGAGTAATGAAAGGATAATGGTCAGCACTGTAAAGGTGTCGATACCCCATGGGATTTGATAACTGCCAGAGTATGGAGCTATTTCAGCTGCTATAAAGCCTGTTGCCATCATAATATATGAGCCATTTTCTTTAGAGAAAAATCCTAAAGGTGCGAATAAGGCTATGGCCGGAATCAATCCGGCCAGTAAAAGATATACGCTTTGAATGCGTTGTAGCATACTAGAAAAAGGTTTAGTCCAACATGTCTTTTTCCTTCGCCGGATTGCGATAGTAAATTTTATCGTGGAGGAAGTCGTCAATTGCAATCAACGTCGGTTTAGGAAGCTTTTCATAGTAACGAGAAATTTCGATTTGTTCGCGATTCTCAAAAGTTTCTTCTAAATTGTCGTTGGATTGAGCAAACTCTTTCAGCTTCTTGCTCAAATCTTCTTTCATCTGAGCAGCAATTTGATTAGCGCGCTTCGACATAATAACAACGCTTTCATAGACGTTTCCTGTACTACGGGCAAAGTCCATAATGTTGTGTGTAATTGTGTTTGTGGGTGCTTTGCTGTTTTTGTAATCCATATTCATTATTCTTTATTGTATTCTTTTGAAAGTATCTAGTAGGCGAGAGGCTAAAGCAGAAAAGATTTGTCTTAATTATTTGTACTGCGTTTATATGCTATAGGCGTTTTGTCGTAATAATCCTTGGCATCCTTGAGATATTTAGATTCGGGATATTCATTCAAGAAACCATAATATTCATCTATTGCATCGTTGAAACGCTCTTCTTGCTTTTGAGCAACACTATTATGTGCATAATCAAACTTGGCTTTCAGGACAAGATATGCTAAATCCTCGCGGCGTTTTGTATACGGGAAATCTTTAATGGCATTTTCAGCAGTTATAATACATGCTTCATAGTTACCATTCACACCATTGCCAATATAAGAACCTAAGTCGTAATACAGTTTAGCATTGAGGTATTGCTTCTCTACAAGTTTGTCTTGTAATTCGAAAATACATTGTTGTGCATTTTCTCTAAGATGACTACCAGGATAAGCATCTAAAAAATGCTGAAATTGATTAACCGCTTGATACGTAGCTGTTTGATCTAATTTAGGTTCTGGGGTACCTAAATATAGAGCCATACCTGTATTAAATTTAGCCTCTTCTGCATAAATTCCTTTAGGGTAGGTTTCATTATATTTCTTGAAGTAGGTAGAAGCAGCATCATAGTTCTTGGACTTTAAAGAGGTTAGCCCAAGTAAATAAAGACATTCTTCTCCCTTGCTAGAGCCTTTCATGGCCGTTAATACATTCTGCAATAGATAAGAAGCACTATTGTAATGTCCTTCGGCATAAAGATGTTTGGCTGCTTCATACTTGTAGTCATAATCAGATGACTTCAAAAGATTGTTTGTTTCATTACATCCCGTCAAAAAAAGTGAGAAAATGAAAATATAGAGTAGGGCCTTGCGCATATACGTTGAAACACTTTAGAGAGCAAAAGTACAAATTTATTTCTTATTGCATCTTTTTTTTATAAATTATTAAGTTGCTCTCGCTCCAAAGCTGTGCGCATCAAGACTTTTCTGGAAATGTTTAATAATCAGCAGTCCGTGTGTCAGTCACCTAGCCTTGTTTTTCTCTTCTATCGTTTTCGTATTCTGCAAAAACCGAAGGTATACTTTAATTTTAGGCATTGGTGTTTATTATGTTTGACAATATTATTTCATTTTCGTTTGATGTATCCTTCTGAATGAGTTACCTTTGCACAAACAAATTCAACAACTTTAAATACTGTGTACATTGCAATCGCAGGAAATATAGGCAGTGGGAAGACCACGCTGACTACCCTTTTGTCTAAGCATTACAAATGGAAACCCCATTTTGAAGCCGTAGATAATAATCCTTATCTCAATGATTATTACAAGGATGTCCCCCGATGGTCGTTTAATCTAGAGGTGTTTTTCTTGAAAGAACGCTTTCGAAACTTATTAGAAATATCCCATAGCCAAGTTCCTATCATTCAAGATCGTTCAATCTTTGAGGGAGTCTATGTTTTTACGGCTAACAACAAAGATATGGGACATTTGTCGGATCGTGACTATGAAACTTATATGGAGCTTTTTAACTGTATGGTTTCCGTAGTAAATTATCCTCGACTACTCATTTATCTTCGCTCCTCTGTTCCTCATCTTGTGGCTAATATTCAGAAGCGTGGGCGGGAATATGAGCAGGCTATACCTCTTCAATATCTCGAAAACCTCAATAAACGCTATGAAGATTTTATATTCAATAGCTATCAAGGTGAGACGCTCGTTATAGATGTCGATAATCTTGATTTTCTCTTACACCCTGAGGATTTTAGCTCTATCGTTGATAAGATAGATGTAAAACTCTATGGTTTATTCTAATGGCTTGAGCCTGAAAACATATATTTATTATGCATATAGCAATTGCTGGAAACATTGGTAGCGGAAAGACAACTCTGACAAAGATGCTAGCTAAACGCTACAACTGGATGCCACATTTCGAACCTGTGGACAATAATCCATATCTAGACGACTTTTATGGTGATATGTCGCGCTGGTCGTTTAATTTGCAAATCTATTTTCTCAACAAACGTTTCAAAGATGTTGTGGAAATTTCGAAGAGCAATGATGTAATTATACAAGATCGTACTATTTTTGAAGATGCCCGTATCTTTGCACCAAACTTGCATGAAATGGGGATGATGAGCAATAGAGACTTTCAAAACTATACGGACTTATTTGATTTGATGATGTCGCTGGTAAAGTTACCCGACTTAATGATTTATATTCGTTCGACTGTTCCTAATCTGGTTTCGCAGATTGCAAAGCGCGGTCGTGAGTATGAGAAGTCCATCCGCATAGATTATTTGGAAGGTCTAAATAAGCTCTACGAGGATTGGATTAAAACCTATAATCATCATCTTATTATAGTAGATGGTGACACTACTAAATTTGAAAGTAATCCAGAAGATTTTGAAAAAATTACAGATATGATTGATTCAAAACTTTATGGGTTATTCCCCATGTAATATTTTCTGGAATTAAAGAAAGAGAAAACCGGCAAGAGCTGATTCTTTGTATGGTGGGAAATCTAGATAGTAATAGGCAGAAAAATCCGTAAGATTTTTCTGCCTATTACTATCTAGATTTATTGACTATTCCTTAATGTTCGGTTCTTCCAAACCAAGGTGCTTCTTCTTATCAACAATCTTTAAGATAAGGCCAATAACAAGAGCAATTGCACCAAGCCCTGCAAGCATAATCAGCGGAGCTGTATAGTTGAGTTGCGTGGGATCGGTCACACCAATATTTGTCTTATCAAGCACTTTTCCAATGAGCAAGGGGAACAGCCAAAGCCCGATATTTTGAATCCAGAAGATAAGGGCATAGGCAGATCCAATGATTTTTGCATCGACCAATTTGGGAACACTGGGCCAAAGTGAGGCAGGAACTAAAGAGAAAGACGCCCCGAGAACAAGAATTGTTACGTATGCCACAATAACACCTCCAACTTGGCTTTCTTTGAACTCAGGAAGAACAAAAGCAAAGGTGAGATGACAGAAAATCAAGAGCAGTGAACCTAAAACAAGCATAGATGCTGCTTTTCCTTTGTGGTCGACATAGCTACCAAGTATCGGAGTGATACCAACAGCCAAGAGTGGGAATACAGCAAAGATTGATTCTGCAGACTGACGCATATAGCCCATATAGCAATAAACGACAAGGCTAAAGATAGAGATGGTCAGCATGGTGTATTTAAGTGCTTTTTTCTTCATGAAGTTGAACATGAAGGCAGAAGCTGCAACTAATAGCATGATAGCATACTGGACGATTGTTACACTTGAAGACGCCCAGAAAGAGCTTTTAGGCAGTTCTGTGAATGAAAGATTGCACTGAAGCATATTTACGGCATACTTCTGGAAGGGGAAGATGGCAGAGTAATATAAAACGCAGAGCAGAGCAACGAGCCAGAACCCCATACTTGTGAGAATCTTACCCAAGTCGCTAATCTTGAAGGGTTCGTCTTTTTCTTCTGCTTCGCCAGTTTGAGAGTCGAGTTTTTTGTCCATAAAGAAATAGACGATGAACATGATCAAAGCAATGCAGATGAGCACAACACCAAATGCTACTGAACGAGAAACATTTACTTGGTTGCCCAACTTGGCAAAGAACGGAGAGAAAATCATGCAAGTGGCAACGCCAAGGCGTGCAAGTGCCATTTCTGAGCCCATTGCCAAAGCCATTTCACGTCCCTTAAACCATTTTACAATACCACGAGAAACTGTGATACCTGCCATTTCTACACCGCAGCCAAAAATCATGAAACCGCAGGCTGCCACTTTGGCGGAGGCGGGCATACCTTCATAGAAGGGGGAAACGCCCAATTGTTCAAAGACGGGGATGTGATTGAGGTTATTCGTAAACCAAACGTCGATCGCACTTCCTACAAAACTATCGCTGATGGCGTAATACTTAATGAGTGCGCCTGCTAGCATAACAGCTCCAGAGAGTATAGCAGTGAAACGTACGCCCATCTTGTCGAGAATGATACCTGCAAAGATGAGGAAGAAGATAAAGACATTCAAGAATGTTTCCGAACCTTGCATAGTTCCGAAAGCAGTAGAGTCCCATCCTCTTTGCTCCTGCATCAATTCTTTGATAGGGGAGAGAATATCTACAAATATGTAGGCACAGAACATGGCCAAGGCCAACAGGAGAAGAGCGGTCCAGCGCATTCCTGCTGAATCTCTCAGAGTAGTTTGGATTTTTTCTGTCATAATATATATAATTATTTCTTTTTTATGTGTGGATGGCTCTTATTTTTTCAACCAACGGTCAAGCCAACGGAAGAAGGTACGTTGCCAAAGAATTCCGTTTTGAGGCTGGAGAACCCAATGATTCTCATCTGGGAAGAGTAACATTTGTGCAGGAATTCCGCGCAGTCGAGCTGCTGCAAAGGCACTTTCGGCTTGTGTGTATTCAATACGGAAGTCGCGCTGTCCGTGAATGCAAAGTATAGGAGCCGTCCATTTATCAACATAGAGATGAGGGCTTTCAGCATAGGCTTTGCGAATTTCTCCATTTTGGCGTTCCCAAGGAGCACCTCCAAGATCCCAATTGGGAAACCACATTTCTTCAGTTTCCACATATTGCTGTTGCGTATTGTAAATACCGTCATGTGCTATCAAAGCTTTGAAGCGACCTTCGTGATGACCTGCCAACCAGTAAACACTGAAGCCACCAAAACTTGCACCTACAGCACCAAGGCGTTCTTTATCAACATAGGGTTCTTTAGCCACATCATCGATTGCACTTAAGTAGTCCTGCATACAAAGGCCTGTGTAGTCACCACTAATCTCCTCAAGCCATTCCATGCCAAAGCCTGGAAGTCCTCGACGGTTAGGAGCAACAACGATATATCCATTGGCTACCATCATCTGAAAGTTCCAACGATAGCTCCAAAACTGAGATACAGGACTCTGTGGTCCACCTTCGCAGAAGAGTAGGGCGGGATATTTTTTGTTCGCATCAAAGTGAGGCGGATAAATAACCCAAACGAGCTCTTCCTTTCCATCAATTGTCTTTACCCATCTCTCTTTTACTTCTCCCATCGTGAGTTGATCGAAAATGGGCTTATTTTCGTTCGTTAGTTGCTGGATGGAAACAGATTTACCTTGAGGAATAATCTCAAAGAGTTCATCTGGATGGGACATACTATGGCGTTTTGCCAAGACCCCTTTACCCGTTGCATTGAGAGATACTAAAACGTAGTCAGCCGTTTCATTTGTCAGCTGTTTTACGCACCCTTGAAGGTTGGTAGCATAGATGTTTGTCTTGCCATGCCAGCAGCCTCTAAAATAGAAACTCTTGCTATCGGGCTGCCATAGGAACTCGTTGACGCCACTTTCAAAGGATTCTGTAACGTAAGTCTTTTTCCCTGTAGCTAGTTCGTAAACACAGAGGCGGCTACGATCACTTTCGTATCCATCACGCATCATACTGCTCCATGCAACATATTTTCCATCTGGTGAGAACTGAGGATTTTGATCATATCCCATATTGCAATCGACTGTAGAATGAGGAGAGTTAATGGCTTGTCGTTCTAAACTCTCTGTAACTTTCACTTCTGGAGCTACATACCCTTCAGGTTTGCAGAGATTGCGTGTAGTCTTGTTGGCAAGATTGTAAAGATAGATGTCACTATCGGTGGAGATGGCATATTTCAATCCTGCTTTTTTGCGACAAGTATATGCAATCTGACTTCCATCGGGACTCCACGCCAACTGTTCTACTCCTCCGAATGGTTCCATGGGACATTCGTAAGGTTCGCCCTTCATGATATCTTCGGCGTCAGTAATAGAGTTGCCATTGAAAGTGGCGACAAAAGGATGAGGGGCTGTTGTTACATAATGATCCCAATGTTTATACATGAGATCATTTATAACCATGCCGCTAGCCTTATCCAAGTCTGCATCATTCTGCTGAATGCTTGTATTTTGTGGAACGGTCTTTATGAGAATAACTCTCTTGCTGTCGGGCGAAAAGAGGAAGTCGCTAATCTCATCTTTCTCATGGGAGATTTGTACACGATTGTTACCATCTGCATTCATCATCCACACTTGTCCTCCAAAGAGATAGGCTATGTTCTGCCCATTATTTATATAGATAGCGCCACGTTCGCTGTTTTCACTTGTTGTGAGTTGCTGTGTTGCCTTGCTTTTCATATCCAAAAGATAGAGGACGCTGTGACTCTTGTTTTGCTCCTTACTATAGTAGCTAACAGAGTAGACTGCAGTCTTTCCATTGGGCGCGAGGTTAACACTTCCGAGACGTCCCATTTGCCACAAAACTTCGGGAGTCATAATGTCCGAAGAAAGTTTAGGACTTACTTTTCCAATAAACCCGTCAGCACTAGCTGTCGTGGCGGCAAGAGCCGTTGCAATTACAATAGACTTTATCATCTGTGCTTAGTATTAAAAAGGCTGATACGCCTCTTTAATTTTTTCAAAGAGAACGTATCAGCTGGTTGTGAATTTATTTGTTAGTGCGATTACGTAAAGCTTCTTGTTTCTTGCGTAATTCTTCCTGTTGCTCTTGAAGAGCTTGTAAGCGTGCTGCAAAACCACCCACCTTCTTATTGGGATTGTTCTTGTTGTTTTTGAAATTTTCTTCCAATTTAGCTAAAAGTCGTGCATCGTCTGTGGTACGACGAAGATACCACATTGTTAAAGCACTTGTAAGCAGAGAAATGAAATAGTAGTAGTTCAAACCGCTGGAGTACTTGTTAAACATGAAGAAGAAGAATACAGGCATGAGGAACATCATCCACTGCATAAGTTTCATCTGCTGTGCCTGTTCGCCACTCATACTCTCTTGTTGCTGGCGCATCATAAGCCAAGAATACAAAAGGTTTGTACCGCAGAAAAGGATACAAAATAGACTAAGATGGTCACCTAAAAGCCAAATGTCGCTGCCCCAGCTGATAAGGTCATCATAGGTAGAGAGGTCATCGGCCCAAAGGAAAGACTGCTGACGCAATTCAAAGGCGTTGGGGATGAAGTTGAACATCGCGATCCACACGGGCATCTGAATGAGCATTGGTAAACAGCCCCCCATAGGACTTACCCCATATTGACTGTAGAGCGTCATCATTTCTTGCTGGCGCTTCATGGCGTCTTCCTTGTTGGGGTACTTCTTTTGCAATTCGTCTACTTTAGGCTTGAGGACGCGCATCTTGGCACTGCTCATGTAACTCTTTCGCGTTGTAGGGTAGACAAGAACACGGAGAAGGAGTGTAATGATGAGTAGAACAATACCCATATTCATTCCAAAGCCTGTAAAGAAGTCAAAGACGTAGATGGTAAAGAATCTGTTGATCCAACGGATGATAGGCCAGCCGAGATACACTAAATCTTGCAGTCCTAATTCTTGCTGGCTAATGCGGTATTTTTCCATACTTTGAAGGTACCGATATTGGTTAGGACCAAAGTAGAACTGTATTTGTGTGGGATTCTTTCCTGACGGATCGAACGGTATGGCAAGTTGTGCACTATAGTCTTTTACAAAACCACTATTTTCACCGCAGGTATCGCTCTTTAATGCAGTATTACTGAAAGCTTCTTTTCCTGCAATGATCACAGCACTAAAGTATTGGTTTTTAAATGCTATCCACGAAACTGCTCCTTCGAGCTTTTCTTCTGCAGATTTGTATTCATTGAGTTTTTCTGTATTACCATCTTTCGTTTTGTATGTCAAGGTGGAGTACATATTCTCAAAGTAGAGACCTTTTTCTTGTTGACGCACTTTGTCGTTCCATGCAATCTGAAGAGGTTTGTTTATAAATAAACGTCCCTTTGAACGGAAAGCTACATTTACCATGTAGGTGTTAGAGAGTAGAGTGTAATCAATATAGAGCGTATCGCCAGTTGTGGCTCCAAGTGCAAGTGTTAAAGAAGAGTCCGTTTTTGCTATAGTTTGGAAGATGTAGCCATGGAGATTGTAAAGACCTTTTGTTGTTTCCATTTGGAACTCCATTTGTGCTGTTTTTGCATCAAATAGTGTTAGATCTTTTTTAGTCTGCTCATGGAAGTCTTTATATGACTTGAACTTGAGCAGGTGAACTTCGCTCACGCTACCACCTTTCGGAGAGATAGTAACAGCTACTTTCTCATTACGAAGAACAACGGGAAGTGCAGCCTGACTATCTGTCAAAGCTGTATAGAAAACATCGCTGCTATCAACCGTTTGAGGCTGAATGGGTTGTTGGTTCTTTATTTCTGTTGAAGGAGTCGTTTGTGTAGCCTGTGTCTGTTCTGTGCTTTGTGGTTGAGCATCTTGAGGCTTTGCAAAATAACTATATCCTATCAGTACTAATGCTATAAGGAATAATCCAGTGAGAGTATTTTTATCCATTTATTTTTTTCTTTCTTTCTTGCTTGCTACTATTGCTGCTTTAATAAAATTGAGGAAAAGAGGGTGTGGGTGCAGTACGGTGCTAGTGTATTCAGGATGGAATTGAACGCCGATATACCATTGCTTCTCTGGAATTTCTACAATTTCTACTAAGTCGCTTTCGGGATTAGTTCCCGTACACTTCATTCCTGCATTTTCGAATACTTCGCGATATGAACTATTGAATTCATAGCGATGGCGGTGGCGTTCGCGGATTTCTTCCTTCTGGTAGATTTCTCTAGCTCGGCTTCCTTCACGCAGTAGACACTCATAGCCGCCTAGGCGCATAGTGCCGCCCATATTTGTAATATTCTTTTGTTCTTCCATAAGGTCAATCACGCCATGTTTGGTTTGCTGATCCATCTCAATAGAGTTTGCATCCTCATACCCAAGAACATTTCTGGCAAATTCGATACACATCATTTGCATACCGAGGCAGATACCAAAGGTTGGGATATCATGTTCGCGACTATAGCGAGCCGCAATGATTTTTCCTTCAATACCGCGTTGTCCAAAACCTGGACAGATTACCAAGCCATGCATACCTTTCAGCATATTTTCGACGGTGGCATCTGTAATCTTTTCAGAGTTGATAAAAGTGGTCTTAACCTTATAGTCATTATAAGTGCCTGCTTGCGAGAGGCTTTCGAGAATACTCTTATACGCATCTTGTAAATCATATTTACCTATAAGACCTATATTGACTACTTCTGTTGCTTTGTGACGACGTTCTAAAAAAGAGCGCCAAGGGCCAAGTCCCGGAGTTTCACCTACAGGCATTCCCATCTTCTTCATTATAGTTGCATCAAGATGTTGCTCTTGCATGCGTAATGGGACTTCGTAAATGGTGGGTTGGTCAAGGCTTTGTACGACTGCATCAGGACTTACGTTGCAGAAGTTGGCAACTTTTTTCTTGAGGCTTTCGCTGAGAGAGTGCTCTGTGCGGAGAACCAAGATGTCTGGCTGAATACCTAGGCTTTGCAGCTCTTTTACGCTATGCTGCGTTGGTTTTGTCTTCAATTCCTTTGCAGCAGCCAAATAGGGAACAAACGTTAAATGTATACATAATGCGTTTTGTCCTAACTCCCACTTGAGTTCGCGGATAGCTTCTAAGAAAGGAAGACTCTCAATATCGCCAACTGTTCCGCCTACTTCAGTGATTACAAAATCGAAGTGATATTTTTTTCCATTTAAGAGCATTGCGCGCTTAATCTCATCGGTGATATGGGGGACCACTTGCACTGTTTTTCCCAAATAATCTCCGCGGCGCTCTTTTTCTATAACGTTTTGGTATATTCTACCTGTTGTTACATTATTGGCTGCACTTGTTCGAATTCCAGTGAAGCGTTCGTAGTGACCGAGGTCTAAATCGGTCTCGCGGCCGTCATCTGTCACATAGCACTCGCCATGCTCGTATGGATTTAAAGTTCCAGGATCGACATTGATATAGGGGTCAAACTTCTGGATAGTAATGTTAAAACCACGTGCCTGAAGCAACTTGCCAATGGAGGCCGCAATAATGCCTTTACCTAATGAACTGGCAACACCGCCCGTCACGAAGATGTACTTTGTTTCCATGCTGTGTGAAATAGAATTATTTAATTTTATGCGAAAATACAATAATGCCAAGGAACTTCAAAACAAAACAAGGAGGAAAGCCCGTAACGATCTCCTCAATCCTGAAGTTTTTTGCAAAAGAAAAGGTAAGGAGGGAATCTCTGAGGAGTTAAATAGTTCGTCAAAGATTCACTGCTTACCTTAATCTATCGAAGTTTTATAATCAACACAAGAGCGCGAGGTTAGCAAAGGTTTTAGTATTGCTGCTATCTCTTGATGCGCAGGATGTAGGCCATAAGCCTTAATGTCTTCAAGACTTTCAAACAAGCTATTCAAGCAGATATCCCACACTTCGCTCTCATTCTTATTTTCTCCTACCTCAATTTCTTTTATTGTAGGGATAATTGCTGGCAAAGCTTCAATACCTTCTTTGAAAGAAAGAAAGGCTTTCTCACGATTTAGGGGGGCTATATCGTCACGGAACTTGAACAAAACGATGTGTCTATACATGAACAATAAAAAATTACTAATTTTGTTGCAAAATTAAAGAAATGTGGAGGAACCTTATAGTATTTCTGTTGATTTTCTGCTGTTTTTCTTCTTGTAAGAAAGCGGCAAAGGATGAAAAGTCTACACTCTTCTCTAAAACAAATACAACAAATGCGACTGGCTATGACTGGGAGCGCATACAAGAGTCTGGGGAACTGATCATTGGTACGATCTCTGGACCTGATACTTATTTTGATTATAACGGAGCTCCAATGGGGTTACAGTTTGCCTTAGCGCAAAATTTTGCTCAAGAGAACGGATTGCATATTAGAGTTGAATTAGCAAAAAGCACGCAGGAGCTTTGCCAACTGCTATCAAAAGGAGATATAGATATTGCTGTATATCCATTGAAAAAGAAAGAGATAACTCAGAGCAAACTTACTGCTGCTGGAGTATCTGATGTGAAAGCTGGTACAAGTTGGGCTGTTGCTTCTCAGAATGAAGACTTGGCTGATGCCTTGAAGCATTGGTATCAGAAGGGGCTTGAGGATAAAGTACAGAAAGATGAACGACAACGAATAGAGCAACGATTCGTAGTGCATCGACACGTAAGATCTCCGTATCTTTCTCGAGAAAAAGGAATTATTTCTGTTTACGATGATTATTTCCGAGATGCAGCTCGAACAACAGGATGGGATTGGCGCCTTATTGCTGCTCAATGTTATCAAGAAAGTGGTTTCGATCCAAATGCTCGAAGTGGAGCAGGTGCACAAGGGCTGATGCAGTTGATGCCTGCAACGGCAGCAAGCGTTGGACTAACAGATGTTTATGCTCCCAAAGAAAATATTCAAGCTGCTGCGCGCTATATAAAAGTTTTGCAACGTTCATTTTCTGGCATAAGAGATGGAAGTGAACGAATCCGCTTTATTCTTGCCGCCTATAATGCAGGACCTGGGCACATTAAGGATGCACAGGCGTTGGCTAGAAAGTATGGGAAAAATCCAGATTCGTGGAGTGATGTTTTATTTTTTGTGCAAGCATTGTCCACGTATAAGTATTATACAGATGATGTAGTAAAATATGGCTACATGATTGGTTCACAAACTAGTAAATATGTGGAAGATATTATTGCAAGATGGCGAGGATATGGTGGGCGAGAAGACCTTGGTTCTCCAATAATGGCTCCTTCTGATTATCATAATATAACTAGGAAACCAAATCGATTTACGAAAGGTACCGTTATCGTTCGTCCCGATAAAGATATTTCTGACAATAACTAATATCCTTATTGTATTTTCAAATACAATAAGGATACCAGTTCATAGAATAAGGCTATCAGCCGAAGCGCTTATTGTATTTGTAGTTATGCTAAAACCCCCAATTCGGGATAAGCAGTACTTCTTTTTCCTCAAAAAAGTTTCAATAAAAGCCTAAAAAGAGGATTGTTTTTTGTATATTTACTGTTGATAATCAATCATATAACAAAATAACAATCCTCATGAAACTTGTCAGCAAAGTTACGGAAATCTATTGTATTGCAGATGATTTCTGCAAAGAATATCATTTAGAATTGAACAAAACCTCTCTTTCGCTCTCAAATCCCTCTGCCAATAGTCCAAAACATCGCAAGAGAAGAGGGCGAATGAGTGATGCTGAAATGATCACAATTCTTATATTGTTCCACAGCAATACATTTCGGAATTTCAAACATTTCTATCTCTTTTATGTTTGCCGAGAACTAAAAAAAGAGTTTCCCAATCTACTCTCCTATACACTCTTTGTTGAGCGTATGCCTCGTGTTGCAATACCCCTTTTGCTCTTTCTCAAACTGGGATTAATGGGAGAATGCACAGGGATAACCTTTATCGATTCTACACGTATTCCCGTGTGCGACAACAAGAGACAATCCCGTAATCGCGTATTCAAAGGTTATGCCCAAAAGGGGAAAAGTACGATGGGATGGTACTATGGATTCAAACTTCATCTTTTGTGTAATGAACGAGGCGAACTACTCAATTTTGCTCTAACCCGAGCCAATGTAGACGACCGTAACCCAAAAGTATTCAACGATTTGACGAAGGATCTGTTTGGAAAATTATATGCCGATAAAGGTTATATTTCTCAATCACTTTTTGCTTCACTCTTTGATAGAGGTGTACACATCGTAACAGGAATACGGACTAATATGAAGAACCGCTTAATGGATGTGCATGATAAAATCATGCTTCGCAAGAGAAGTATCATAGAGACTATCAATGATATGTTGAAGAACGTTGCACAGATAGTTCACACACGCCATAGAAGTATCGCTAATTTCATCGTTAACCTTTTGGCAGGTATAGCTGCATATACTTTCTACGACACAAAGCCTTCCATCAACATGGAGTTTGATAGGGATGTAAAGCAGAGTGTAAAACAGCTCACGTTATTCTAACCTATAATTTGCGTGAAACAATTATACTTCGGTTTTAGGTCAAGGCCGAAAGGATGCGTGTGCGGTTTAAGAAACTCATGAAAGAGCGTTTCTTAAACCGAATTGGGGTTAAAAGCAAGAGAGACAATAATAATTGATAGTAAAAATCTAGAGCATCTATCACTTAATGTTGCGTTTATCTAGGGCATCTGTATAGCGTTTTGCATTTGCTTGATGTTCGGCATAAGTTTTTGCAAAATTATGAGTTCCGCTAAAATCCTCCTTTGCACACATATAAAAGTAGTCGTGGTGCACATAATTAAACACGGCTTTTATGCTAGCCAGTGATGGGACACAAATCGGGCCAGGGGGGAGACCTGCATACTTATAAGTATTATAAGGACTATCTGTTTGCAAAATACTTCCACTGATTCGTTTAAGCAAGAATTGTTTTGTTGCAAATTTAACCGTGGGATCTGCTTGAAGTTTCATTCCTTGGCGAAATCTATTGATATACATTCCTGCAATCATAGGTTTCTCATCGTTGTTAGCAGTTTCTTGTTCAACGATTGAGGCTATAGTGATGACTTGTTGAGGAGTCAGACCTGCTTCGAAGGCTTGTTGTTTGCGTGAAGAAGTCCAAAAGTCGTCACTCTCTTTTTGCATTCTGCTTAGCAAGTTTTTCGGAGTCGTATTCCAATAAATCTCATACGTGTTTGGTAAGAACAAGCAAATGATAGTGGCAGGTGTTTCTCCAAATTCTTCACACACTTCTTTACTCTCAAAAGCTGCTTTGAATTCTTCGGCAGAGGGCTCGAAGTTTTTACCTAAGAATTCAGCCAAATCGTCTGTAGTGCGGAGAATGGGAATAGTGAGCGTTACTGGCCATTGTTTTCCATTCCGCATATTGCGAAGCAAATTAAGCGGCGAGACATTGCTCAATTTATAGCGACCACGATGTACGTGTTGGGGGTAGTTAGAAAGAGAGGCAAGGAAGCGGAATGCTGCATAATGCCCCAGGGCTGCTTCTTTATCCAATTTTGTGTAGATAGAGTCAAGCGTATCGTCCCTATCAATATATAAATAGGTGTCTTTCTTCAAAGTGTAATTGGCAAAAAACATCCAAAACACTAAGAGGGAAAGACCAATGAGAGAACTTAAAAGAATATACAGTTTCTTGTGATTCATTACAAAAAATCCTGATTAGTTGAAGTGACGAGTCCGTGAATACCGCGAACTCGTCACTTTCTTATGAAATCATACTATTTACCAAGCAAAGATGGGGTAGTGAGCCATTGTAGCATTGACTCTTGCCCGTACTTTTGCAATTACCTCTTGATCTTCTGGTGCGTTGAGTACTGTTTCAATCATTTCAGCAATTTCTGCCATAAAGTCTTCTTTTGCTCCACGCGTAGTTATAGCTGGAGTTCCTAAACGGATACCAGAAGTTTGGAATGCAGAACGAGTATCAAACGGAACCATATTCTTATTGACGGTGATATCGGATGCAACAAGTGCATTCTCAGCTACCTTACCAGTGAGATCTGGATATTTGCTACGAAGGTCAACCAGCATGGAATGATTGTCTGTACCACCACTGACAATCTCAAAGCCTCTCTTTGATAGCTCTTTTGCCAATGCTGCTGCATTTAGTTTTACTTGAGTTTGATACGCCTTAAATTCGGGTTGTAGAGCTTCTCCGAAAGCCACAGCCTTAGCAGCAATGACGTGTTCTAGTGGGCCGCCTTGTTGGCCAGGGAATACTGCAGAATTAAGCAGACTTGACATCATGCGAACTTCTCCTTTCTTTGTTGTAAGTCCCCAAGGATTTTCAAAATCTTTTCCCATAAGGATGATACCTCCACGCGGTCCACGCAACGTCTTGTGGGTAGTGGAAGTTACGATATGAGCATATTTCACGGGATTGTCGAGAACCCCTGCCGCGATAAGGCCTGCAGGATGTGCCATATCTATCATAAGAAGTGCTCCTACTTCGTCTGCAATTTTGCGCATACGAGCATAGTCCCATTCGCGGCTATAAGCAGAGCCACCACCAATGATAAGTTTAGGTTTATGCTGGTGTGCCAATTTCTCCATTTCGTCGTAGTCAACGCGGCCTGTTTCTTTGCAGAGATTATAACCCACTGGATGATAAAGAATACCAGAGGTATTTACTGCAGACCCATGGGAAAGATGGCCGCCGTGGTCGAGATTCAATCCGAGGAATGTATCTCCTGGTTTGAGAACTGTGAGCAAAACTGCAGCGTTAGCTTGTGCTCCTGAATGGGGCTGAACATTGGCGTATTCAGCTCCGAAGAGTTTTTTTAGACGTTCAATGGCTATCGTTTCCGTCTTGTCAACAATTTGGCAACCTCCGTAGTAGCGGTGCCCAGGATAACCTTCAGCGTACTTGTTTGTGAGACAAGAGCCCATAGCTCTCATTACTTCGTCACTGACAAAATTTTCAGAGGCAATCAGCTCAATTCCTCTCATCTGACGTAGGTGCTCTTCTTCAATTAAGTTAAAGATTTCGTTGTCTCTAAGCATGTTTTTAGTTATTAAAAGTTAGGTCTTATTTTGATGGTCTTTTATTATATGTATTCTCCTTACGTAAACTTTACATCTTCTACATTGATTTCCTTCTCACAATAGTGGCATTGCAGAATGCCTTTGCTCTGATCTGATGTTGTAAATAGTGTTGGCATCGGTTCATTATTCGTGATGCATTTGGGGTTAGGACATTTTACGATGTTCTTTACAACCTCTGGCAATTCTATCGTCTTTTTCTCCACAACTTCGTAGTTTTTGATAATGCAAAGTGTAAAATTGGGAGAAACGATACTGAGTTGGTTTAGCTCAGCATCAGTAAAGAAGTGGTTTCTTACTTTGATAAGACTCTTATGTCCCATCTTTTTACTATCAAGATTAAAACCAACAATAATGCTAGATTCTGGACATTTCTCTAGATGTAGTATGCGGACAACTTCAAAAAGTTTGTTGTTAGGAATATGGTCAATAACAGTCCCATTATCTAACGCTGCAACCTGTAGTTCCTTTTTCATAGTTAAATATCAAGAATCGTTTTGTCAGACTTAATATCGTTTAATGTTATTCCTTGCACATGGCAGAGTATTGCTTCACGCATATAAAGCCCATTTTTGGCTTGTTGGAAATAGTATGCATGTGGATCGTCATCAATGTCCTGTGAGATTTCATTCACACGAGGGAGTGGATGAAGAATTTTCATATTATCTTTTGCTTTGCAAAGCATCCGACGTTGTAGTATGTAAGTGTCTTTGACTCTCTCATACTCCATGAGATCTGTAAAGCGTTCCTTTTGGACTCTTGTCATATAAAGGATGTCGGCCTTTGAGATGATATCTTCATTAAATTCTTCAGTTTCAGTAAACCGTATGCCATACTTTTGACAGAAGTATTTGTATTCAGCTGGCATCTCTAAACTTTTCGGAGCAATGAAATGAAAAGTGGGATTGAAATGGCGCATAGCCATAATTAGGGAGTGAACTGTACGTCCATATTTTAGGTCGCCCACCAAGAATATATTGAGATTTTCCAGAGAACCTTGTGTTTGTTGAATGGAATAAAGGTCAAGCAATGTTTGAGAGGGATGTTGATGACTCCCATCACCTGCATTTACAATAGGAACAGGAGAAACTTCGCTAGCTCTTAGTGCCGCGCCTTCTAGGTGATGGCGCATCACAATCGTATCGGAGTAGTTGGCCACCATCATAATTGTGTCCTTTAATGTTTCTCCTTTTGTAGAACTCGAAACTTTTGGATCTGAGAATCCTATTACCTTTGCACCAAGTCGGTTGGCCGCAGTCTCAAAAGAGAGCCTAGTGCGTGTGCTAGGTTCGAAAAATAAAGTAGCAACTATTCTTCCATCCAGAATTTTGCGATTAGGATGTTTCTCAAATTCCTTTCCCATCTCTAATAAGTAAGTCAAATCAGACTTTGCGAGATGAGCAATGGATACTAAACTGCTTTTCTGAGTCATGAACATATATATTCAAAATTCTGAGGTCAAAGTTATGTATTCTTTCAGATTGAAACAAGAAAATAAAATATATTCTGCCAATTCCTCATATAAATATATTTGTCATTACTTGATGATGTTATTGAGAGTGTACAACTATTTGTTGATTGCGCCGCAATATGGACAGGTTCCGAGTTGAGAGATTTCTGCCCTGCAGTTGCCACAATGTAGCTTTACATAGTGTTGCTTGCGATACCGCCAAATGGCATATATCCAATAGACTAAGAGTAGAGGAAAACCAATATAAATTTGAACTGAAAGGGTAAATACCAGATACAGGATTATACAGATACAAGCAAGTCCCATAGAATGAACTACCACTTGTTGAAACAATTCATGATGCAGCAAATCTATAACTACTGTGCACCATATAATAAGGAACAACCAAACGCTGGCGATGAAAAGGGCCAAGACGAGCGGGAGTTCTGGTGAGAACGGATTGACTGTGGGGTGGAAATAAAATTCTACCCATGTAATTGGAACAAATTTTTGAATACTTCCGTATAGTGTCGCAGATCCAGAGATTGTTAAGCAGAGCAGCGTAGGATATATGCTTCTAAAAGCTCCGTTCCATCCTCCAGGAGCTAACAATCCTGTTGAATGATAGAAAAGTCTAGAAAAGCTTTGTGGCCTTTTGTTTTTCCATATCATTTGGATTACAACAAGCAAGATGAATAATCCTAAGAGGCTTATAAAGATAAGCGTTCGGCTATTGCTGAAGTTGTTAATAAATTTAGAAATGGGATCGCTAGGAGTGGCTTTGCTTAATAAGGTTTTTTCGCGTACCCATCCTTGTGTAAATTGTTCACTTGCCACTTTCACCCACACGGAATCAACAGAATCTGTTGGAACATATCGAATGTCTGCAACAACGAGATGTTCCTTTGCTTTTATCATGAGATGAGAAATCTCTTGCGCTTCGAAACTTTCTGGTAGTGTCTGAGTAAGTTGAAAAGAGTCTGTTGTCTCTAAGTTGTATCCCTCCCAATAGTGATGAGCTATCATGAAGTTTACAGAATCTACATATTGGGCACCTGTGGAGACCCAATGATCCAACTTATTTGGATGAGAATAGTAACAGCTGGACAATATTGATGCTACTAGGAGAAAGAAAAAAGGGAGAAAAATCTGTCGCATCCGATCTATCTAAATCTAAAAATAAGTATATATTATACCGATGATGGCTTTACATTTTAGGGTTATATTTTTACTGCAACAAAGTAACAGTATTTTATATAACCACCCAAATATCTATCAAGATTTAATGTACTAACTGCTGTATTAAAAGCAGTGTACTTATATATTGCTACTCGGTTGGGCAGTAGATAGGTTCCTAATCAGTGAAACCTATTTAGTAGGTGCTTCAAAAATAGAATAAGCGCGTCGGCTGGCGCAATAAGGATATCAGCTGGCATCCTTATTGTATTTTGCAATGCAATAAGGATATTTATACAGACTTATATTCTTATGATTGAAGGACTTGCATTTCACATTTTGCACAATCGAACTTTAAGCGAAAACGTTTACCGTCAGATGATTGTAAATATAATGGTTCTTTCCACGAAAGGGGCGAACTATACCGCTGAGGGCAATGTCCTAGCGCATATCGGATACAATGTCGACAGGTCATTAATGTGGGCGATTGTGGAGGTTTGAGTTCAAAAGCAGGAGCGATATGATTGACACCATGTTCTGCATAGAATTCTTTAGCAAGGTGGTTGGACACGTTGGCTGTGTAGTCCAACTCTTGTGTGTAATAGGTGGAATCTTTTGCTGTTTGTCTTCGCTGCGGCCGTTGATACTTTATTTGGTGTTCTTCAATTAGCAACTGTTCCATTTCACGTCGCCAAGTTGAGAGAATAGAGGAGGGGATGAAGTATTCTTCCGTATTAAAGCGGAATGTTTTAACTGAGAAAATAGTGTTGCCCCATTTAGATAATTGCTTGATGATATTTTCGCGTTGCGGAGTATTTGCAATTGTCTTTTCTAGGGCAAAATCTTTCGCTATCTTGTGTCCTTGCTCATCTGCAATAGTTATGGAAAATCCTTCTGAGGTTTCGTTGAATGTGATCTCTATTTGAATTTTGCGTTCTGCAGAGTTCTTCTGCAGCATAGCATCAAATTTTATATCGAGATTTCTGAAAATTTTAGCTCCTCGAGGGATGCGTACAGAGCGACCAGGGAAAATTGCACCATTCACAATTTTATTGACACGGAAGCCTTCTAGTTTTCCAAAACTATTCAAGAAGCAAAGTCCATCACCCGCTGCAATGTTTACATCTTCTTCTAGATAGAAAGCATCTCTATTGGATCTTTCGACAGTGCCCACAAATTCTCCTCGCGCTTTAGGAGTTGAAAAATTGTGTACTTTAGAGCGTCCATGAAGAAAGTATTCTGTAAATCCTCGATTGAAGCTTTTACTCAAATTGGGCGTAAAGTTGTAGGTGGAAACACCGCAAGAAGTGCGACAATAATCATTTTGGCGTTTATCAATTACCTTGTCAATTGCCTGACGATAGAATGCAGTCACATTTTTTACATAGTTAAGATCTTTAAGGCGTCCTTCGATTTTGAAAGAAGATATACCTGCATCCATCATTTCTTCGATAGATGCACTTCTGTTCATATCTTGTAAGGACAAAAGGTGCTTATCTTTTTCAATAATACGACCTGTGGCATCAATGAGATCGAAGGACAATCTGCAGAATTGTGCACAACGTCCGCGATTTGCACTTCTTCCAAAGCATGCTTCAGACACGTAGCAGCGTCCTGAATAGCTTACGCATAATGCTCCATGAATAAAGCCCTCAAGCGGAATATTTACTGCGTCATAAAACTTTCTGATTTCATCTATTGACGACTCGCGTGCTAAAACAATCTGAGAGAATCCCATCTTTTCTATGAATAGGGCTTTCTCTACATTTGTCATATCCATTTGTGTTGAGGAATGTAGAGCAATGGGGGGGAGAGCCATCTTTAGCAGTGAGAGATCTTGTACGATCAGGGCATCAACTCCCACTTCGTAAAGCTGTTGAATCATTCTTTCAGCTTCAACTAATTCGTTGTCGTATAAGATCGTGTTGAAAGTTATGTAAACAGCTGCGCCAAATAGGTGCGCAAAGTCACATAAACGCTTTATGTCTTCAATGCTATTTCCTGCGGCAGCGCGAGCACCAAAAGCTGGCGGCCCTATATAAACGGCATCTGCTCCGTGCCGTATGGCTTCAATTCCGATTTCTGCATTTTTAGCAGGGGCAAGTAATTCTATTTTTCGCATCGCATCTATTTCTTTTCTACCACAAAACTTAGTGTTGTTCTTTAAAGAAAAGGATTGCAAAATCAGAAATGCGTGATTTCATGATTTTGCAATCCTTTTAATTTGTTTTAGTGCAATTTATCGGCCACGCTGATAAGTAATTTCGTAATAGCATGGATAAATATTGGTGTAAAGTGCTGCATTAGATTGTCCTTGCGTACTCGGAACAATCAATCGTACTTTAGCAATTTCTGATGTATCAGAAGCCTGACGTCCTAGATTGATGAATTGTAAAGGGACAAGCCAACTAGAAGGCACAGAACTACCATAGAATGTTTTCATAACACCACTTGCAAAAGTACCAGTCAGTGTTCCGTAAGTGTTCTGTGCTATCATGATATCTGGATGACCTTCGTAAGTAAGAACATTATTGGAAGTCTGAATACTATCTGTGGCAATATTGAATTCTGTATAACGACAGATGACCGTTGCGGTCTCTCCCGATTCAAGTTTCTTTCCTGTTCCTTTACGTTCGATTTGCATATATACGCCTGTATTTGCGAAAAGCACATACTCGTTCTTAGAAACATTGGTTGTTGAATCGTTGGCGTAGAATTGGCTTTCTGTGATTGTCTTAATGGGCGGAACATATATTAACGAGTCGCCCGAATCTTTGTCCACTACCAAGGCCCCTGTTTTTAGGAAGGCTTGGATTTGCTTTTTCTCTTTTTCTCGTTTTTCTGCATACGAGTCATTGTCGCTACAAGATTGGAAGACGTTGATCATTGCTATAATTACAAGCAAAATGCCATATATTCTTTGTCTCATATTCAGTTGTTTTGTGTACAAAGGTAGTTTGAAATCATTTAAAAAAGATGGATTTAACGATTTTTTCTATTATATGGAATATAATTCCAAAACAAATCGTTAAATCCAATACTTATTGATTTTGTCTTAGGAATTATTCTCCATCGGGCATAATCAAGCGATAACCTTTGCCGTGAACATTGATGATACGCACGTTCTCATCTTCTTGTAAATGCTTGCGGAGACGTGTGATATACACGTCCATAGAGCGAGCATTGAAATAGTTGTTATCTAACCAGATTGCTTTCAATGCATCATCGCGCAGGAGGACGTCATTAGCATGTGCGCACAAGAGGTTGAGAAGTTCACTTTCTTTTGTTGTCAGATCTTGAATTTTACCACCACGTGAGAGTGTTTGCTTCTTCGTGTCAAATTCATATGAACCAATCTTATAGAAAGAGAGTGCACGGTTCTGTTTGTTGCTGACGCGGCGCATTACGGCTTCAATTCTGAGGCGAAGTTCTTCCATAGAGAAAGGCTTGGTGACATAGTCGTCAGCACCAATCTTAAAACCTGTTTGGATGTCTTCTTTCAGCGTTTTAGCCGTTAAAAAAATGATAGGAATAAATTCGTTGACGGATCTAATTTCTTTAGCAAGTGTAAACCCATCTTTTTTAGGCATCATAACATCTAAAATGCACAGATCGAATTTTTCAGCCATAAAGGTCTTGTAGCCTTCTTCTCCGTCCACTGCTAGTTCTGTGTCAAAGCCTTTAGCTTGTAGATACTCGCGGAGCAGCGGTCCAAGATTTTCTTCGTCTTCGCAGAGGAGAATTCTGATTCTGTTTTTCTCGTCCATAATTTTTTATTTTTTGTGCTTGCCTAAATTAGGCCGGCGGGTTTATATTTTATTGATTTATGATTTCTTGATGATAGGGAGGCTTATTATAAATTTGGTTCCTCTCCCGTAGTCACTTTCTGCGTGGATATTCCCTTTATGATAGTCTATCACTTTTTTTACATAAGCCAGTCCTAGGCCAAATCCTTTAACATCGTGTCGATTGCCTGTATGTGAACGATAGAACTTCTCAAAAATTTTCTTTAAATCTTCTTTTTTTACCCCGATTCCATTGTCTTGAATACTTATATAAATCTTGTCTCCTTTATTATACGATTGTATCGTTAATTCAATCTTTCTGTCTGCAGATTTGTATTTGATTGCGTTGTCAAGCAAATTAAAGATAACATTTGTCATGTGCATCTGGTCTACAAAAGCAATGGTATCTGCTGCATCTAAATGGGCACTGAGATTACCTCCATTAGTTTCTACTTTCAGTCGGAATGTATCTGTTACATCCTTCAAGAGGTTATTGAGGTCAACTTCCTTTCGCTTGAATGTACCTCCTTTTTCGTCGAACATTGACATTTGAAGAACCTTCTCGACTTGAAAGCGCAGACGCTTTGTTTCATCATTGATAATGCCTGAGAGATGCTTTAACATATCTTCGCCCTTTGTGACTGATGGGTCTTGGAGCATTTGTGCAGCAAGGGAGATAGTTGAAATAGGCGTCTTGAATTCATGCGTCATATTGTTTATGAAATCATTCTTAATTTCTGTCAGCTTCTTCTGTCGGAAGATGGTGTAGATTGTAAATACAAACATACATAGCAATACTAACGTGAAGAGAATGGCTGGAATGATGAAGCGCACACTCAGAAATATGTATTTCTGCATATTGGGGAAGTGCACATATAGAACTCCCATCTTTGGCCGTGGGTCGTGTTCAAAGAGCTCTTGCCGAAAACTGTTATCAGAGCCTTGCGGGTCATAGTCGGAGCATTGCACAATCGTGTCCCCGTTGGCATTAAGAATCACATAATGGTATGTGAAATCGTCACTTAGTCGAAGGCCATTATTGATAAAAGCTTGTTTTAACTTTGAATCAATATTTACTACACGTCTGGCTAGAGGTTGGTCGCTAGATTTATATAATGCAGCATAGGCCACCTCGTCAAGCAAGCCTTTTTTATACAAGTATGCTTCGCGAATTTTTACTTTAAATTCGTTGGTTGAGCTATCGTTGAAATTTTCTGGAAGAAAAGCCTTTGGAATACCTGAGGACGTGTGGAAATTAGCAAATTTCTTCTCTACATCATCAAGCGATTGTGTGTGGGCAGAATCTTTGGGAACTTCACTTTGTTTTCGGAGTCTTTCCTGCGTCTCATCGATTTCGATATCACGTGCTGCTTGTGCCATAGAGCGAGTGACAACAGCCTCAATTTGTTCGCGGCGTATGTCTATAACCTCCTGCATATACCGTGTTTGAAGATAAAGAAGGGAAAGGAATGAAATTCCCATAACAGAGGCAATAGCCCAAATGGTAGACTTCTTCATGTAGTATCTGAACTTCTATGTATCGCAAAAATACAGAAAGAAGTTTTTGACTGCTAAAAAACTGCAGAGAAAATAGTAATTTATGAATAATTTTAAGAAATCCACAAGTTGATTGGTTGACAAAAACGCAACTAAGTAGGCGTGATAGAAGTAAACTTTAATATAATAATCTAATTATTGAATTTTGAGAATCTATTTTGAGGTGTTCGGGAAGATACTAATTTAATCTTCTCCTTTCAAAATAACTCCTTTGCTGTGGCGGCCGTCCATTTTGATTGTTAAAGGTGCAGACAAATGGACATGGCGTACTAAAGATGTTTCAAGTTGGGCGGGATGTTGGTTGAGCCATGCTTCATCAAAAGAGCCGTCTCCAATGGAAGGAGTGATGGTGAAATATCCAATACCTAGGCTCGTGAGATTTTGGAAGAAGTGTGTGCCTTGGGAGGGATCGACTCGATAGGTGGGAAGGCCGCACTCAACAATGACTCTGGATGCACTGATTTGTGAAAATTGTACGGGAATACCCAACCAAGGGTCAGAAGATCCCCAGCGTCCCGGACCAATGAGAACGTATTCTTTAGCATCAGCAGCTAAGCGTTCGTTGATTTCTGCAATTTGTTGTGCTGTTTCTTTGTTTTTTGCTGCATCAAAATTGGCTGATGGAACATAAACGATGTCTTGTACGTCTGAAACAATACCATTTCCTAGGACATTCTCAGAATACAACAATAGGGCTTCGTCGTCCTTTATGACTATGTCTTCTCCAACGTCTTCTCGATTATCTACAATGGGGCGAATTTGGAGAAGATAGAAATGTGCCATTTCGTAATTAGAGACATCAAGAGCAAATTCTATTTCTACGTGTCGGCCCATCTCGTTGCGCCCAATGTTGAGCAGGCTTTCTATGGTCTTGGCAATAGGAAAAGGAGAATAGTGGAGTAATCTGTCGAAGGTTATGAGACGACGTCCTGTTTTTTGAGCTCCAGGAATAATTCGGTGGTCATTGAAATTATAAGTTGACGCTACTTGTTGCAGGCTCACATTATCTTGTGCGTCAGTAACATTGAGGTTGAGCAGATTGAAAGCTTCACTGGTACTGAATTCTGGAGCTAGATTCTCCAAGTCGAGCGCAAAGAAATGAGTTTGCGTTTCTTTTAGTGCCAATTCAGGTGTAGATAGTTGAAGTATATGGTTTGTGTGTTTGGGGGAAAAGCGAAGTGTTTGCCCACCATCGACAATATACTTCCCTAAGCCAAAGGCAATGTTTGCAATGCCATCTTCTGCTTGCTCACGTCCGAGAGGATAGAAGTTGAGAGAGCGAGCCACACCACTCATTGTAGGGTAGAAGAGCTTATTGTTCTTTGTACCAACTACTTCTTGGATGACAATGGCCATCTTTTCTTGGTCTATGAGATTCTGAGTAGCTGTGAGGTAGCTTTTACTAGCACGATAGAAAACACTTGCATACACAGCCTTAATAGCTCCTCTCAAGAGCCGCATCATTTCTTTTCTATTCTCGGTATGCGGTATCATGTATGTGGAGTAGATGCCAGCAAAGGGCTGGTAGTGGGAGTCTTCCAATAACGAAGAAGATCTAACAGCTATGGGGCCATGTACAACATCTAGTAAAGAGAGCAAGTCCTCCAATACTTGGTTGGGTAGTGTAGCCTGCTCAAAAGCAGCTAGTATTTCCTCATCGTTGGCATTGCTTAGTGCAAGAGAGTAGAGTTTGTTTTCTTCCATAAACGCATCGAAAATGTCCGTACAAACAACAACGGTCTTAGGAATGTTTACGGTAAATGTTTGTGTGGACAATCGAGGATAGCGATGCACCATTGCCGACATAAATGCTAGACCGCGTCCTTTACCGCCCAATGAGCCATGACCAATACGTGCAAAGGAAGCATATTCGTCGAAGCGATCTTTTTGGAAAATAGCAACCACTCCTTCGTTCTTCATGTGTCGGTATTCTACAATCAAATCGAAGATAAGCTGGCGGGCTTCATCCATATGTGTGTATTCCTCCACATCTATGTGTTTTAGTACCACTGCTGGCGGGAACATAGCACGGCTAAAGAAGAAGCGGCTAAAATGGTTGTGGCTTAGATGGTAGCGTAGAGATTTCTCAGGAATTTTCCAGATATAAAGTTGCAAATCATGGAGTGATTTGATGCGATGTATGGGCTGCTGCGTGTCTGGGTCTATAATAATAAAATCACCAAAGCCAAAATGTTTTGTTATCTCAGAGCGGAGGTCTTGAGGGTAGCTTTTAGAGTTTTTACTGATAAAGGAAGC
This sequence comes from Alloprevotella rava, assembly GCF_014195585.1. GTDB lineage: Bacteria > Bacteroidota > Bacteroidia > Bacteroidales > Bacteroidaceae > Alloprevotella > Alloprevotella rava. Next base: position 28,257 of record NZ_JACICA010000015.1, read on the forward strand.
CCCGAGTTTGTGAGCATATTGTATGTTGCTATCCTCACTCGATTCTAATATCAATGGTATGTGGCGATCTTGATTCTTTATGTATTCACCAAGGTGTGCTCCTGCAATAGGATCTTTCTTCCCATTGCGCATAAAGCTCATGTCAGAGATAACTCCGAGAATGTTGTCGTTGAATTTTTCCAAAAGTTCTTTTGCCTCTTCGTATGAGCGCGCTAATAGAATCTTAGGTCTACCGCGCATTCTCATGGTCTTTAGCTGGTCGTTAAGAGCTTCTTTAGAGAATTCCAAACTCTGCTCGAGCACAAAATGATAGAGCAGTGGGAGAGCTGACGAATAGAATCGCACACTGTCTTCTACAAGAAGAATGTTCTGCACGGAAGCCTCACGCGTATCATGTTCTGCGTTCCATTTATCCTCTATGAGTTTGATAATGGCAAGAAGGAGATCCGCATTTCCCAGCCACGAGAAGACATAGTCGACCGTTGAGAGGTCTTCTTTGGCCATTCTCCGTGTCACCTCTTTTGAGAAAGGAGTTAGCACAGCAATGGTAATATCGGGATACTGCCGCTTAATGTCTTTTGCCGAGGCGAAAGTATCCCGGTTGTCCATATTCGGCATGACAATGACGAGTTCGAAATGTCGATCGGCTAACTCTATGAGAGCTTCCTCTTCAGACGTTACTTGTGTGAAGCGAGGTGGGTAGCGTAAGCCCAAAGAGTTGTACTCATTGAATATTTGTTCGTCCACGCGTCCATCATCTTCCAGCATAAAAGCATCATATTTTGTTGCTATCAGAAGGACGTTGTAGATACGTTTGTGCATGAGCTCTGCAAAGGGAGTATCATGAAATACAACTTCTTTTAGATTGGGTATCATTCTGAATTGAGACGTTGTTAGGTTGAACAATATGTTTTGAATTGTTGCTTGCGCTGTTTTAGGGATATATAGCCGAATGTATTTCTTCAGCTTCACAGAAGCGTAAGAGCAGTTTTTCTGTGTAGACCATCGTTTCTGTAAGATGTTTTACATCTCCATCAAAACCATTGATGATGATGAGAATCTTCTCTGTTGTTGGCTCACACTGCGTTCGCACACTATCACTCGTTGGTGTAGCAAAGCTTCCTATTTCATCTCGCCAAACAGGCAAGTGGGCAATGTTGAGCGGTCCCCGGCCAATGCCCTCATAGTCTTCGCCCTCACGACCAATGCTAAAGGTGATAGTATTCCCTTTGATGTGGGCAGCATCAAGTACTGCGACACTGTAGCCGCTCTGAAGCGAAATAAGGTTGCCAAGGTCAACCAACATACTGATGGAATAGAGTTCTTTACCTTGTAACACTCTTCGGGCCAATTGTTCGCACGATGGACGATATCTGCTAGGATCTTTTCCTGCTGCTTTATAGGCAGCTCGTGTTGCAGCAATGCTGGAACGCTCTTTGATGAAATCTGTCGTGAAGTTCTCTTGAAGCCAAGATGAGCAAGATCTTATTTCCTCTAAGAGCTGGGAGGATGTGGCTTGATTGCTTGCAATTGCTTCAATAATTCCAACGCGATAATTGTTTGCAATGCTTGAAATCTCTGGGCTTATAATGGGGAGTATCATATGTCTTCTTTTATGGATTGTCCGCAAAGACGATAGAAGTCGCAGTATTTGCAGCTATCTTTAGAGGGGGTTGCAATGAATGGAACAGATGCGTCTAAGAGGTCTTCAATGAGATGTTTTAGATTCTCTTTAAAGTCCTTAAAGACTTGATCTTGAATATTTTTGTCATTACCCTCTCCAATGATTATTCTCGGGTCATAATCTTCTTGTGTGGAGAAGTGCGGATAGAAGAGAGCAGCGGAATACTGATCCACTTCCGTGATTTTCTCCTTCACCGATAAGGCGTAAAGCAATGTTTGGAACAGATATCCGGGGTGTGCTTTGCCGTCTGTATTGAAGAGATCCTCCACATCTTTTGCGACTTGCTTCTTTGAGCCTGTTTTGTAATCGACAATTCTTACTGTGGGATTCTCCTTGGGAAGGGTAGCAATATCAAGGCGGTCTACGAAACCTCCGATAGCAAACTCGCGTTTCACTCCATTGACCATCACCTCGATCTTTGTCCCATGGGGTTCTTCGAGTGTCAAGATTTTTAGAAACTCAAATTTACTGTCAAACTTGAGGAGATTGTGCAAATAGGTGAGCACAATTTCTGTTACGAGCGCATTGGGCAATAATCCTTCTTTTTTATATGCCTGAAAGATGAATTGACGGAGTTTTATCTCCTTTGATGGGGAGAGCCAAGATTCTAAATCCGACTTTGAAATAATAGGAGTATTGTATTTGTTTTTTTCCTTATTGTATCCGCAAATTTCCTTATAGAGCAGCTCGGCAGAAGTATGAAAAATATTACCAAAACTATTGGCTTTTATCTCGTCGGGAGCAGGAATTCTTAGTTTTTTTACCTTTTGGTAATAGAACTTGAGAGGACATTCGATATAAGCGTTCAAGGAAGAAGGGGAGAGCATTCTGCGTTCTCCGTTTCTTCCCAATGGATTGAGGATATCAAAGAGATTGTCGGGCTTTTGAATAGGATCTTCGCTTAATGCCTCTCTTTGGGGAATATCCACCAACGTTTCGTGGTGGATATTATCGTAGATTTTAGAAACTACTATCTGTTGGAGAAAACGTGAAGGCTCGGCAGTGGCAATGTCTGTTGTAGAATTGTAGAGTATGCGCACTTTGCTAGGTCTCTGAAGGAGGCGATAGAAATAGTATGCATATACGGCATTTTTCTTCTCCGAGCAAGTCAGATTGAATGCTTTGCGCAGAGTGTAAGGAATGAAGGAGTTTTCTGATTCAAGCTTCGGAATTTTTCCTTCATTGGCCGATAGTAGAAGGACGTTGTCAAAGTCGAGATTACGTGACTCTAAAAGTCCCATTACCTGGATGCCATCAATAGGATCGCCATGGAAAGGAATAGAGAGCTTGCTTAAAACCTGTTTGATGAGGCGGTGGAGCGTGAAGGTTGTGACTTGTAGCGTCTTATTACAAAGTAAAGCAATGAAGCGTTCAAGCGTAGTGTGAACTTTGTAATAGGCTTCTGTATAAAGAAGTGAGATAAATTGATGCTTGGTACTATCCTCTGTGTTCTCTTGATTATTGTTTTGCAATGAATTACGTGCTGCTCGTTCAATAATAAATTGAATGAGCTGAAGCAGGTGTTCGTGCGAACGTTTACGTTGTGAATGTTCAGCAGTACTTAGGAGTTGGTCGATGAGGGTATAGACAGGCGTATGCGTCAGTTGGAAACCTTTGGTGATATTCACCTTTAGTTCTGCTGTATCTGTCCCGTCTTTAGTCTCACTAACAATTGCTGGGAGTGCATGAAGGACAGGTTCAGTTAATTCTTCATTGCAGAGGATGATAGCTGTGCGAGGCTGATTCTGTAAGTCGAGATGCCCGCGTGAGAGTTGTAGCCAATCGGCAAGAGAAAAGGCTTGCACATTTTCGCCTGGTGCTTGTACGATTTCAAATTCTTCCTTCGGTTGGGATAGGTTGTTGAAATGTTCTGCTGGTAACTCATTGGGGAATTCACGAAGATCTTCTCTAATGAAAATACCTGCTTCGTATTCATTGTGTTCGGATACGTAGAAATTATCATAGTCCCAATAGAAGCGTGCTTTTTGTTGTTGATTAAGCCATGTCAGTAATTCGTGTTCTACATAATCGAGGACATTGAGACCTACAAAAACATATTGTTTCACTTCTTTAGGGCATATGAGCGTACCCTGCTTAAGGTTTTTCACTACGTCCCGATAGAGTGCTCCTTCATAGGCTTCACCTTTAGCCGAAAGTTCATCGTTGAGTGCTTTATAGATATCATATAAATGGTCCCAAAGTTCAAAAAAATTGTCGTGAATACCTGAGTCTCCTTTAATGTGCTTATGAAAGAAAGCATATAATTCAGCGCGTTGCTCAGGCGTGATATAGCCATCGTCCTCTAGCTTTTTTAGATCGCTGATATTGCAAAAAACTTTCTGTACGTCATGCTCTAGCGAGAGGTTCTTGTCAATGTCATCAAAGTCGGCCAAGAGGCGTTCCCCCCAACTATAAAAATGATCTAGGCTTTCTTTTGAATGTGTTTGGCTCACATATATATTGTATAGGCGACAAACAACTTCAATATCGTCGGCTAGAGTTTTATGGGAAAACGATTTGAAAAGCTCACTGATAGTCATATATTGTGGCGCCCAAATAGCATTCCCTTTGAGTAGACTTTCTAGGTGGCGATTAAAAAATAAGCTAGCACGCTTGTTTGGGAAGACTAAAACAAGTTGTGATAAATCATTAGAATACTGTGCTTTAGATATTATATCTTGAGCAACTAGTTCAAGGAAGTATTTCATTAGATTTTGTTTTAATAGAATGAGAGAAGTGTGGGAGCTACAATTCTACGGGAATAGTCAAACCTTTGTCTACATACCAAAGATAGCCTTTTACTTGTGGACGAATTTCCTTTAGTAGTTTCATGTATCCTTGCACCTGTAGGATGTGTTTTTTTTCTTCCTTTTGAGCGAACTTGAAGTCTATAATAATAGTTTCATTGCCCCTTGTCATGATTCTGTCTGCGCGATGTTCAGCATTGCCACTCTTAAGAAGTGTTGTTTCTGTAAATACGTTCCACGATCCATCGAACCATTCTGGATGCGCGGACAAATACTCCGTGAATTGGTTTTGAAGCTTTTCTATTTCACCTTCAGAAATAATGCCGAGTTGGGATAAGTGCTTGATAGACTTTGGCATATCTTCGGCAACTTTTATATTTTGCATGATTCTATGGAAAATCTTTCCACGATCCATTATCTTAAATTTGGAGGTGTCTTCTCCCTGTAGTTCAGTCATAAACTCTAGAGAGTCATTTGATTGACGGAAGGATAGGCGGGCAGGGAAGGTCTTAAAGAAAATGCTTTTCTCTTCGGGCGTATAAACAAAAGGGTTGTCGCTCTTCTCTACTTTTTGTGTTGCCTTCATTTTGGGAACTTCGGGGGTTCCTATTTCATAGATAGATAGGGACTCTATTTGCTCGTGCGTTAAGGGGGCTTCTTCATTTTGAAGCTCTATTGAATCTGTGTCATATAAGGCTTTGAGTGTGGAAGCTAGCAAGAGTCCCATATCATCGTTTGTTTTTTTGCCTTTTGTATTAGCCCATAGAAAAAGATTGTACCTCGGTCTAGTGAAAGCAACATAGGCCAAATTGAGATTATCAACGTGGCGTTGGTTCATTTCTTCTTCGTATTGTGTTTTGAATTTTGAATTTTTAGCTTGAGAGCTTGGAGTAATGGGGATATGTGGCATATTCTCTTTTCTGATAAAGGGATTATCCCACCAAAGAAAGGAGCGGTGGTCGCTGTTTGTTGTACCTAATTCCCAAGTGCAATCTGGAATAAAGACAGAATGGAATTCAAGCCCCTTCGATTTATGAATTGTCAGAATTCTAACTGCATCCACTTTAGATGAAGGGATGGATTTACTCTGAAGTGCATTCTCCCATTTTCGTAAGAAGCTGTTGATGGTATGGGGATTAGTGCTGATATAATCTAATGTTTGATCAAGGAATGAAAGGAGGTAGGTGGACCCCTCTTTAAGTTTATCAAGTTGGAATATCTCTATGAGGCGAAGTATAAGCTCATAGAGAGGCATCTTTCTTAAGTAGTCAATGTCAGAAGAGAAGTCTTTGGGGAGGTCTTCTAGCTTGTTGCTGTGCGATGGTTCAGCCTGAAGAATATACTCCTCATAGGCCTTTATAACAAAGTATATAGCGGCTGTATCTTCCTCATTGTCCAAGATACGCAGAAGATGAATGATGAGCTGTACGCCTAAGGAGCTACCGAGTGCAAAGGCTTCGTCAGAAACAAACTCGATATCAGTGATGTTTTCTATAATCTTTGCTGCATCGTTTCTCTTTCTAATGAGAATGCACATGTCCTTCCAAGCAACGCCTGCTTGGTGGAGTTTGTGCATTTGAGCCGAAAGAGAGAATTCTTCATCAGAGAATGCTGGAGTTTCTTTTTCTTCTGAAATACACGCATATACATATCCACCTTTTCCTTTTTTCGGTATTTGGTGAGTAGTCTCTTTTGTGTAAATTTCTCTTAGGAGGGTGGTGTTAGACTCTTCATCGAGCTGCTTTGCTGCTTCAATAAAGAATTTATTGTTGAAGTGTACGATATTACTCTTACTTCTGTAATTGTCATTCAGCGTTTCTGTTTTTATCTCTCCTAGTAAAGCTAGTTTGGGGTCTTTACTCATATTCATAAGTAGTCTCCAATCTCCGCCATTCCAACGGTATATGCTTTGCTTAATATCTCCTACAATTAAGTTGGTATTTCCTTCTGACATGGAATTAAGAAGCAAATGGCAAATATTGTTCCATTGCGTTTTAGCGGTATCTTGGAATTCATCGATCAAGATGTGCTTATATAAGTTTCCTGTTTTCTCAAAGATAAAAGGAGCATCTTGGTCGTCAATAAAGGTATGGAATAGGAGTTTCGTCTTTGTTAGCAAGAAACGATTGTGCTCTTGATTGACAATATCAAGCTTTTTCTCTATGGCATTTAATAGGCGTAGAGGACTTAGGTTTTTCAACATAAGAGCAATTGTACTAGATAGCTCCTCATATTCCTTTCGAGCTTTTTCTAATTCATTTAGTTGCTCAATAAAGTTTGTTTCTAATGAGCATAGTTCAGCATTGTCTTGAGCTTTCTTCAATAAAAGTCTTGCATCGCCATTTAGAATTTTTTCCATGCCCTCTTTCGGTGCTTTAGGCATATTCTTAAAATATGGCTTTATGCTACGTGAGTTGCTATGTTCTTCAAGAGAGGCTTCAAATTCATCTTTAATTTGCTGCAGAGTATTATTGAACTGCTCGCCTATGTCTCTAAGGATTTTTCGCAGACTCTTGATGAAATCATTCATCTTTGCATTGTCAGCAATAAAAGCCTTCTCTGTGTCGGGGAGTAGCTGATAGTCCTCCAATAAGAGGTTTTTATAGGAAAACTTCTTTATTTCTTCTGCTATGTTCCAGTTCTGTGCGTCTGCATTACGCTGGTTGATATAATTTTTTAGCCAGCCAAGTTCTGAAGGCTCAGGATCGCGCAGTAGTAAGTCTACAGCTTCTTCTATTGCCTCGTTGTTGTTGATATCCACCTTCAAATTAGCTGGTAGGTTGAGTTCTCGAGCTAACGAAGAAAGCAGTTTTTGGAAGAAGGAGTCAATAGTAATTACATGGAACTGGTTATAGTCGTGTAAGATGTCTATAAGTGCTTTTCGTGTAAAGGCTGCAATTTGTTGGTCTGATACGCTAACAGAGAACGAAGTAAGTTTTTCCTTTACTTTTTCGAGGAAGGCATCATCCTGCTGTTGAGAGAGCGCATACAGATATTGCAGTATGCGTTCTTTCATTTCTGCTGTTGCTTTGTTTGTAAAGGTTATAGCCAAGATGCGACGATGGGCATTGATAGCGTAAGAAGGGATATGGTAGGCTCCAATAGTTGCATGAAGTTCAGCTACCAAGTCGGCTACATATTCTGCTGCCAATGTAAATGTCTTTCCAGAGCCAGCAGAGGCATTATTCACTGTTAGATACATAACACAAGTCTTTTATGCGAATTTAGCTGTTTTTTTCTTTTTACCTAAAAAAAGCAGTAATTTAGACGAAAATTTTATCCATGTCAGGACTATATATACACGTTCCTTTTTGCAGTAAGCGTTGCATTTATTGTGACTTCTATTCCACTACTTTAGGAAGGGATTTGCGCCAGCAGTACACGGATGCGCTTTGTCGGGAATTGAAACTCTATCGTGGTGAGGAGCTTTCTACTATCTACTTGGGTGGTGGCACTCCCTCGCAGTTAACGTTCCTGCAATTATCGCAGATTTTTGAAACGATCCATCATAACTTCTCTCTCGTGCCTGATGCTGAAATAACGATGGAGACTAATCCCGATGATGTCACGCAGGAGTTTATCGTAGAGCTTGCCCGTTTGGGCGTGAATCGCATTAGTTTGGGGATTCAGACATTCAATGATGAGCGTTTGAAATTCTTAAATAGGCGCCATACAGCCCAAGAGGCTATTCAGGCCGTTGAGCGGATTGATAGCGTGGGGATAAAGAATATCAGTGTTGATCTTATCTATGGGCTTCCTAATGAGACGCTGGAGGAATGGAGAGGGAATGTACAATTGGCTTTGTCGCTCCCCATTACGCACCTTTCGAGCTATTGCTTGATGATAGAGGAGGGTACTGCACTCTTCAAACTCTGGGAGAAAGGGCAGGTAAAAGAGGTGGAGGAAGAGATGGAACTCTCGATGTTTCAAACCTTGATAGAAATGACCGAACGTGAAGGTTTTGAGCACTACGAGATTTCTAATTTTGCGCGTGCGGGCTTTCATTCCCAACACAATTCTAGGTATTGGCAAGGCTTGCCGTACATTGGCAGTGGACCAGGGGCACATGGTTTTGATGGGCGTACACGTCGCAGCAATAACGCCGATTTGCGGGCTTATATTGCTGCACCTGGACTTCCCCCTCATTCGGTTGAAAACTTAACGGAGGAGGAGCGCTTTGAGGAACTTGTCTTCACGCGTATGCGGATGATGCAAGGGCTCAACCTGCAGGAGGTGCCTTCTGATAAGCGTCAGCAGCTTCTGCTACGGGCTAAGCCGTTTATAGATAAGGGTAATTTGGAATGTGTCAATAATCATTTACGCCTCACGCGTTCTGGGATTTTTATCTCCGACTATATTTTCTCCAACCTTATATAATAACACAGCACATGGGTTTTATACAACCTCGTCGGAGGTATGTCCCATGTGCTGTGTTGTGTTTATGGATCTACTAACTTATTGTTTCAAGAAGTCGACGATTTCTTTATAAATATGTTCGGGCGTAAAACCTAATTTCTCATCGAGCACTTTGTACGGAGCACTAAAGCCAAAGCTGCTCAGTCCGTGAATGCGACCTTCTGGGCCTACAAGACCTTCCATTGTGACGGGCAAGCCTGCTGTCAAAGCAAATGTCTTCACATTCTTGGGGAGCAGTTCTTCTTGATATTCTTTAGATTGCTGACGGAAGAGGCCTTCACTGGGGCAGCTCACTACGCGGGCTTTGATGCCCTCTTTTTGGAGCAGCTGCTGAGTGTCACACAAGGTGCCAACTTCTGAACCGCTAGCCACAAGGACAACGTCGGGATTGGCTTCTTTGATGGCTTCAAAGGCGCCTTTCTGAGCTTGTGTGTAGTCGGTTCCTGCTGGAAGGTCGCGCACATCTTGGCGACTAAAGATGAGAGCCGTAGGCGTGTCTGTATTTTCCATTGCCATCTTCCAGCACTGCGTGTTTTCTTGATTATCGCAAGGGCGCAGAACGCGCACGCTGTCTTTGCCGTGATGGTTGTTCAGTTTCTCCATCAGGCGGATCTGTGCTTCCTGCTCCACAGGTTCGTGAGTGGGACCATCTTCGCCCACGCGGAAGGCATCGTGCGACCAAATGAACTTCACTGGGATTTCCATTAAGGCAGCCATGCGTATGGCGGGCTTCATATAGTCGGAGAAAACGAAGAATGTGCCCATTGCTGTGATGATACCGCCATGGAGCATCATACCGATGCAGATACAAGCCATCGACAATTCGCTAACGCCTGCTTGGAAGAAGCCTCCAGCAAAGTTGGTGCGGGAGATTTCCGTGGTGTGTGCCAAGAAGCCGTCAGTTTTGTCGGAATTGCACAAGTCGGCAGAACTAACGATCATATTGGGGACGTGTTCGGAGAGCATTGCGAGGATGGTCTTCGAACCATTGCGCGTTGCCGAGTTGGCTTTGTGCTCTATTTCGTCCCATGGCAACTGAGGAAGGCGGTTGGCAAACCAGTCGGCTTGCAACTGTGCTTTAGCTGGATTCTCTGTTGCCCATGCCTGTTCTTCTGCGCGCAGGTTGCGTACCTCTTTGCGCAGTTCTTCGAGGCGTTCGGCATACATTTTTTCCACTGCTGGTCTCACCTGGAAGGGGGTTTCAACATCAGCAGATAGATTCTTGAGTGTCTGTAGATAGTTGTCGCCACCAAGGGGAGCACCATGAGTTTGGCAGCATTTTTCGTAGCTACTGCCATCGGCTTTTCTCGCACCTTTTCCCATCACCGTATGACCAATGATGAGGGTGGGGCGTTGGTTTTCTTTGTTGGCTTGGGTCAGGGCTTCGCGAATCTGTACGGGGGCGTTGCCGTCAATCTCAATAACGTTCCAGTTCCACGCTTGATATTTCAAAGCTGTGTCTTCGCTAATGACATCGCTCGTAGGAGTGGATAGCTGAATGTCGTTGGAGTCGTAGAACATGATGAGGTTATCCAAGCCCAAGTGACCTGCAATGCGTCCTGCACCCTGTGAGATTTCCTCTTGGATACCGCCGTCGGAGATGAAAGCATAGATCTTTTCACGCTTGAAACCTGGGTTGCCTGTGCGCGCATAGAGGGCTTTAGCTGCAATGGCTGCACCCACGGCATAAGTGTGACCTTGTCCCAATGGGCCGCTGGTGTTTTCGATGCCGCGTTCTACACAGCGTTCGGGGTGACCTGCTGTGGGAGAGTCCCACTGGCGGAATTGCTTGAGCTCGTCCATCGTGAAGCGGCCGCAAAGCATCAGCTGAGCATAGAGCATCGGCGACATGTGGCCAGGGTCAAGGAAGAAACGATCGCGACATTCCCAAGAGGGGCAATCGGGGTCGAACTTGAGGAATTCTGAATACAGAACATTGATGAAGTCAGCACCACCCATGGCACCTCCAGGGTGTCCTGATTTTGCTTTCTCTACCATGGCTGCAACAAGCACGCGGATGTTGTCAGCTGCTTCTGTAAGAAGTTGAGATGTATGTTCCATTTTCGCTATTAGGTGTTTGTTTATAGATGTGAGCAAAGTTACAACTTTTTACTCATTTTTCCTCACTTTTCCTGCTATTTCTAAGGTGTCGCTGCTACTTATTTTTTCACATCTTCCTCGTCGGTCGCTTTTTCGCGTGCCTGATGAGGCGTTTCCTCGTGGGCTAAATCTTCGGTGATAGTAACTTTCAGCTCGCCTTCTCCCACATCGAAGCGAATGGTGCGAGCGGCCTGATTCTCGGTGCTTTCGAGGAGCAAATCACATAGGCGATCTTCCACATTTGTTCGTATGGCGCGTTTCAGTGAGCGGACTCCATATTGTGCATCAAAGCCTTTCTCCACCACGTAGTCCATTGCGGCTGTGGACAGATCGAGATGAAGGTTCATGGGGGCTATTCGCTTGTTTAAGAGGTCTAATTCTATCTTGGCAATCTTCTGTGCATCAGTCTTTTCTAACTGCTTAAACATAATGATGTCGTCCAGACGATTGAGGAATTCTGGTAAAAATTGGCGTTGCAGGGCTTTCTTTACAATTGTTTCTGCATATTGGTGATTGTTTTTGCCCACTTCGCCCGCATGGAAGCCGATGCCTTGTCCAAATTCGCGGATTTGGCGCGTGCCAGTGTTAGAGGTCATGATGATGATCGTATTGCGAAAGTCCACCGTTACACCGTTGCCGTCGGTCATGCGCCCTTCGTCCATCACTTGCAGAAGTGTGTTGAAGACGTCGGAGTGTGCTTTTTCGATTTCATCAAGAAGAATCACCGAATATGGGTGGCGGCGCACTTTCTCTGTCAGTTGTCCGCCTTCTTCGTAGCCCACATATCCCGGAGGAGCGCCAACGAGTCGGCTGGTGGAATATTTCTCGCCATATTCACTCATATCAATGCGAATGAGCGAATCCTTGCGGCCAAACATCTGTTCGGCTAAGCATTTCACCAGATAGGTCTTACCAACGCCTGTAGGGCCCACAAAGAGGAATGTTCCCACGGGGCGGTCGTGCCCCCTCAAGCCCATGCGGTTGCGCGTGATGGCGCGCACGAGCTTCTCTATGGCGGTGTCCTGTGCCACTACGCGACTGTTCAGTTCGTCTTTCATACCTTTCAGGCGCGTTGCTTCGCTTTGTGCCACGCGCTGTACGGGCACTCCGCTAATGTCGCTCACCACGTTGGCAATATCGTCCTCTGTGATGGTCTGACGATATGTTTTTTGCTCTGCAAGCCACTGGCGATTGCGTTTGTTCAGCTGTGTTTGGAGTTGTACGGACTCATCGCGATAGCGGGCAGCACGTTCGTAGTCCTGCGCCTTAGCGGCTTTATCTTTCTGTTGCTTCAATTCGGCTATTTTCTGCTCCATAGCAACGATGTCTGCCGGCACATTGAGTTCAAGTAGGTGTTTCCGACTTCCGGCCTCGTCAAGGGCATCAATGGCTTTGTCGGGGAGTGAGCGGTCGGTGATGTAGCGTTCCGTTAGGTGCACACACGCTGTTAGGGCCTCCGTGGTGTAGGTCACATTGTGGTGCTCCTCGTAGCGGTCTTTTATGTTGTTGAGGATTTGCAGGGTCTCTTCGGCGGAGGTGGGTTCGAGGAGTACTGATTGGAAGCGACGGGCTAGAGCTCCGTCCTTCTCGATGATTTTGCGATACTCATTGGTGGTGGTGGCGCCGATACATTGCACTTCTCCGCGCGCTAAGGTGGGTTTTAGGATGTTGGCGGCGTCCAAACTGCCTGGGGCTGAACCAGCACCGATAATGGTGTGGATCTCGTCGATAAAGAGCACTATTTTGGGATGGGCGTTGAGCTCTTTTATCAAGCGACGGAGGCGTTCTTCAAACTGTCCGCGGAATTGTGTGCCGGCCACAATCGAGGCCATATCGAGGGCTATGATGCGTTTGTCCTGAAGCAGGCGAGGCACTTTGTGGGAGGCGATGAGTTGCGACAGGCCTTCCACGATGGCACTCTTGCCCACACCGGGTTCGCCGATGATAATGGGGTTGTTCTTCTTTCTACGCGACAGAATCTGTGCCACACGCAAGATTTCCTTCTCGCGGCCCACAACGGGATCTAACGCGCACTGAGCGGCTTTCTCCGTGAGGTCGGTTCCGAAATTATCGATAATCGGGGTAGGCGAGTTACTGCCATCGCTGGGCGTTTGCGTTGCATTGGCAAACTTATGCGAACGCTCTTCGCCGTCCATGGGCGGACGGGGTGGTTCGTCGTCGGAGAATCCGAACGAGCCTTCTATCTGGGGAGATTGGGGGAGGTTTTCTGTCACGATGGAATAGGTTATGTTGTATGTATTAAGAAGACTGCGCGCTGCGTTGCTCGAGTCGTGAAGGATGGCAAGGAGCAGGTGTAGTTCGTTGGCCATCTCTTCACCATAGCGACGCGCTTCGAGGAGCGTTAGCCGCAACAAACGGCGACTCTCAAGGCTCAGAATGAGCTCGTCGGGGGGTGGGAGGGTGGACTTTTGCAGCGCGTCCAAACGGGCTGTGATTTGCTGTTTCAGCTCTTCTATAGGGCACGATAGCGACTGCAACACTTGCATGGCTTGGTTTATCTCATCGTGGAGCAAACCGAGCAGCAGGCAGTCGGTGGAGATGTCGCTCAATGCTTTCTCCTTCATAGCCTTGCGGCAGAAGGTGAGCACCTGGGTGAGTTCTGGTGAAAGTTTGTATGTCATAATATTATTTTCGTCTTATGTGATTAAATAAGTATAGCAAGCTTTATGCCGTTTTGTTCTTTATCCTTATTTGTCATTGCAGTTTCTGTATCTCTTCTGCTTTTATCGTTTTACTTTTGCGCTTTCTATTACTAAATATTGTTCCTTAAACAATTTGCTAATATCTGATATTCAGTAAATTAACATGCATGTTCTTTTGATAAATCTACAAGATTTATTATCTTTATGGCAAGAAACTTGCAGATTTTTATGATCAAAAAGCCCCATAATACACCTTCATTATTCAACAGCTTGTCGGACATACTGGATCAATCACATCCTCTCTGCAAATTGGCAACAAAATAGATTGGGAGAAATTCGATACGGCTTTCCTTCCTTTATATTGTCAGAACAATGGTCGTCCGAGTAAGCCGATTCGTTTAATGTATGATTTGTTGATTCTCAAGCACCTTCGCAATCTCTCAACCCCAATTCGGGATAAGCAGTACTTCTTTTTCCTCAAAAAAAGTTTTAATAAAAACCTAAAAAGAGGATTGTTTTTTGTATATTTACTATTGA
>NZ_JACICA010000016.1 GCF_014195585.1 Alloprevotella rava
TGGCTTTACCTTTGTACTCAGTACGAGCATATGAGTAGTTCTTAACACCATATGCCTGATATAATAAGCTGTCGTTCATTTCTAATGAGGTTGGGCAACCACAAAGATAATGAATAGACAGCTTTTATTTTATAAGAAAAAAATAATACCAACGCAATTCGGGGATGAACCAGGTAATTTAGAAATACAATAATAGTATTTGTAGATTTCCTTATCGTATTTTGGGACGGAATAAGGATAAATTTCATTGTATTACTCATTTAGGTAGCCTTATTGCTCTGTCCTGAAAAAGGTTAACAGTTCTGTTTGTTAAAATATCTTTTGGTTGACAGCTCCTGAAGTTAAGTTTATGGGAGGTTGTCATTGTTATTCCTAAATCTGTTTTAGGTTGACACTTGCCTTATGGTGGCAAAGATAAGGATTTTTAATTTATTTGGCTTTCTATTTTATTTGCGATGGCTGCTAGAGGTATGAAAAACACCGAGGGGGTGCTGTCGGCAGGAGGCGAGTAGCCCCCGAGAGACATTGTGCTATGCTGCTTGTTCTAATAAGCGTTTCATTTCTTCGAGAGGTGTCCTCATTTCTAAACTTTGATGGGGGCGTACTCGATTGTATATATCAACGGCTTTTTGCACGAGTTGCTTTACTTCCTCGAAGCTCTTTTCTTGTGTTTCAAAGAGCCATCCGTTCTTTACGGTGTTGTTGATTCTCTCTGCTAGGGCATTTGTAGAGGGTCGCCTGTTTGAGTCATACTGGCTCTTATTCCGAGGTCTTTCAATAGCGCAATGTATTCATTGCAGCAATATTGAGTGCCTCGGTCGGAGTGATGGATGAGCCCTGTTAGGTTGACATGGTTGACTCTATAGAAGTCGATAGCTTTCTTCATGGCTTCTATGGGGCCGTCCTTGGATAAAGTGGGATGGAGCTGCCAACCTACTATGACTCTTGAGGCGGCATCTGTTACCAGTGAGAGGTATGCCCAACCTCTTTGAGTGGCAACATAGGTGATGTCGGCAACACAGAGTTGACCGAAATGGGTGGGCTTGAGTTTTGGGGTTGTATTAAGTAAGTCATCGAAAATGAAATAATTATGATTTGAAAAGGTTGTCCGAGGCCGTTTGCGGTAGCGCTGACACAGGCCGTTGGAACGGAAGAGATTGTAGCATTGGTCGCGACCAATGGAGAACTTAGATTGGAACTTGCGACGACACAGTTCATAGAGTTCGCGCATGCCTGCTTTGGGGAGGTCCTTGCGTAGCTCTGTGGCATATAGGACGATACTCGTTCCTAGGATTTCCTCTTCTTTTTCTTGATTTATATACTTGTAATAACCTTGTCTGCTTATGCCAAGATAATCGCAGAGAAAGGAGACATTACGCCGCACGAACGTATTCTCTTCCTAGCTCTGAGACAAAGTATTGATTACTTGGCATCGCGTTTTTTTCGGATGGGGATATTAAACATTTTCTCCGCTAAATCTATCATGGTGGAGTTGGCTAAACATCGCAATTCGGATTCAGAAAGAGCCTTCTTAAGGCGCTTAATCTCTGCCTCATAGGCTTTGCGCTCTTTAGAGAGTTGAGACTGGAGTTTATCGACAGTATTCGGGATTTTTGTTTCTTTCATAAGTCGTTCGATTGTAGAGAGATCAGGAGTGCCATATTGCTTGCAAATATAGCGGAAGGTGGTATAAGGAACTCCACGACTACGTGAAAAGTTTTTAGCGTCCATACCGCTCTGCAGGTAAGAACGCAACAACAGGACTTTCTCTGTTTCGCTGTACTTTAATCTTGACATAATCTTTTTTTGAGTTTATGAACTGTCAACTTATTTAGTACAGGACAAGAAGAATCTAGGTTGTCAATAAAAGTTGCGCTTAGAGGATGATGCTTTAAAAACTTTCTTACGTTAGAAAAAATATGATATATTTGAGTCCTGAGCGACGACGAAATTATGAATAATATTGAGAGTAATCCTTTTTCTGAATATAAGAGGTAAA
Organism: Alloprevotella rava; assembly: GCF_014195585.1. GTDB lineage: Bacteria > Bacteroidota > Bacteroidia > Bacteroidales > Bacteroidaceae > Alloprevotella > Alloprevotella rava. Next base: position 2,000 of record NZ_JACICA010000016.1, read on the forward strand.
AAACGATTCTCTAAATGCCTTATCTTGAACATTTAGAGAATCGTTTGGAAAAGAAACTGTATTTCTCACTGTGAGAGCTTGCTATGTTAGGGGGATCTATTAATCAATTATTCATCGCTAGTTTGTCCGTAATGTCCATAATTACCATAGCTATAACCACCATATCCGTACGAGTAACCGTAGCGATAGCTTCCGTATTTACCGCTAATATAGTTAGCGCCATTAAGGATAATAGCCATATTATTATAGCTGCTCTCCTTGTATAGTTTCTCAATTTCTGGAACGAGACGGCGATCCATAACACCAACGCGGATAACAAAAAGAGTTGCATCACAATGGGGCTTTATAATAGATGTATCGGCAACAATCTCAATAGGTGGGCAGTCGAGATATATGTAGTCGTACTTCTCTCTTACTTCTTTCATGAGTGCTGTCAATCGACTAGACTGTAGAAGCTCTGTGGGGTTAGGAGGTACTATGCCTGATGGTAAAATATCGACATTCTCACCAAAAGCATTTTTGACGATCAGTTCATCTATATTGTCTGTGATGCCACTAAGATATGCACTAACTCCATTCTTTGTTCGTTGTGGAAGCATTTGAGACAAGGAACAACGGCGAATATCCATATCTACGACAAGAACACGATGATGATTGAGTGAAATGGTTTTAGCAAGATTAGCTGTAATAAAGGTTTTACCAGAACCTTGATTGAAACTCGTTACCATAATTACTTGTGGCTTCTTATTTGTTACACCATCTGCTTTGTTTGTGATGGCTCCCAAGAAGTAGTGTAATTTTGTTCTTACAATACGGAATGATTCGTTTACCATATTGCGATTGCCTTGCTTAATGACAATTTCACGTTGCTTGTGTTGTGTCTTTTGCCACCAGTGGTTGCGAATGTCCAAGTTGGGAATCTCACCAATAAAAGGAATGTTGAGGAAGTCAATATCTTTGCGTCCACGGACTGTTTGATTTAGGTATTCGCGTAGCCATAGGAGGAAGCCTGGAACAACAAAACCAATAAATAAAGCTATTAACAGAATGCGGCTTCTCTGAGGAGATGTGGGGGCATCGCTACCAAAGGGGGGTTGGATAATACGAGTATTCCATGCCGTGTAAGTTTTTGAGAGCTCATTTTCTTCGCGTTTTTGCAGCAGATAGATGTAAAGGCTTTGCTTTACATCCTGCTGACGCTTAACGCTTTGCAGGTCTTTTTCGAGTTTAGGATTGAGTGCAATCTTATTGTTAGTTTCTGCTTCGGATCGTTGATAGTTTGCGATCTGTGACTTTATCTGTGCTATTGTATTTTGAACAGAGCGAAGAATGGCTGTCTTCAGTTGCATCAATTTTACATCGCTCTTTTTCACTTCTGAATTTTGCTCGTTACTGTTAGCTGCAATATCATTGCGTGCCAGGAGCAATGTATTGTATGCCTCGATTTGAGACTCTATATTTGCGTTGCCTACAGTATTAAGAGGAAGTAATTGCTGCTTGGAACTATTGTTTCGTAGTGACTGTTCTAGGAACTGCGTCATACTGAGCTGATTCTGTAATTCGAGCGAACGCTTATAGTTATCATTAGACTGAGACATATACATAGAGGTAGAAGCCTGCACATCAGGGGTGAGGTTGCGGCTTCGGATGCTGGCAATGTCGGAATCAACGTCACCAAGTTCTTTTGTTAGATTGCTAAGACGCTCGTTGATGAATTCACTTGTTGATTCAGCCATCCGGTTTTTATCCTTCACCCAGTTGTCATTATAAACACTGATAAGAGAACGAAGAATATCTTCGGCTCTTTCAGGGTTTTCATCATTTAGTGAAAGATCAATAATTGATGATTCTTCATCAGTCTGACCTACAGATAATCTGCTAGAATACATTGTCCCAACAGACTTTACATTATACTTATGTACTGTAATTTCTTCTCCAATCCATTTGTTGGAAAAGGATGGAGTAAGATCGATTTGTAAAGCACCATAAGGACTCTTGAACGTAATCCCAATAGGGGCTGTAAAGTCGTTTTCATGACTGAAATCGTAGAGTCTTACATGGGTCTTATCTACAATTTTAAGTTTGAAAGTAAAGGTTTGTTGTTCTGGTAAGTCTTTAAATTGTAGTGTTACAGGAGCATCATTATAAAGAGGACGCTCACGCAAGCGTTGAGGAACAGTCATCTGCAAATCCAAGTGAAGGCGTCTCACTGCCTCTACCATATTTTCAGATGCACTAATTGTTTGGATTTCATTTCGAATATTAGTATTGGTTACCCCAATTCCTAAATTTTGGAAATCCTTAACAGTGGAGTAGTTTGTGGATTTTTCATCTTTTACTAATAAAGAGGTCGCTCGGGTATAAATGGGAGGAGTCGTCATAATTTTATATACAGCGACACTTAAACTCACAAGAACGGCAAATATAAACCAATACCAGTGAGATAGGAAAAGTAGACTTAACTCTTCAAGTTTTATTCCGCCTTTATTTTCTTGTCTGATTTCTTCCAATTCTTCAGCTTGCATATTCTATTTTTTTTGTGTTACAGATATTACGAGGTTACTTACGTTGCTCTTAAAATTTCCAGTCTTTTGGCACGGGAAGAAAAGTGTACGTTGATAGTATAGCGCATTCTTTTCAATGGGGGCATACACAGTAGGAGTGAATTCGGCACCAGGCATAACGTTGAGCTTATTCTCTGGGTATATAGCCCAAACTTTTTGTGCACCAAGAGTCTCCTTGTGGTTACCATCAATATATAATTGCGTTTCTCGATTTGTCATGATAATACGGATGTTCACTTTTCCTTGTGTAGGTAAGCGATAGTTAAAGCAATTGAGATACCCATCACGTGCGAAGCCTAATTTTCCTTGTTCTGGATCTGCCAAGTAGAAAACTGAGTTATTGCTCTGAGTGAGTATAGTTCCATTATTTTCTTTACAACAATCAATATCAAAAGAAACAGTGTTGCCATATCCTGCTTCAATCACAGGCAAAATTAATGACGAATTTGGATAAATACTGCAGAGTTTTAAAGTGTCCTCGGGCAAACGTCCTAATTCATTAACCCCAGGTGCCTCAGATAGTTTTGTACGTAAAGAATCAAACGTAGCATACGACAGGGTAGTCTTTTGACCAGTCCAGCATTTCACAGAAAGGGTTTGCAATGCAGGATAAAGACGATCGTGAATGTCCTTTGTCGAAATACCATTACCATAATGGTCATTCCAAATAGCAAACATGCCTCCTCTAATGGCTGGATCTTGTTCTTCGAATTTCTTATTACCTATTTGGGCAGGAGTCCAATTATTGTACAAGAATGGGCAATTAAGATAATCATAATAATATCCAGCAGCAGGTACAATATATACATATCCATCAGGAATAGAAACTAGTTCATAGCCTTGTTTTTTCATTTCTGTTGGATTTGCATAGCCATTATACCAAATGTTCATTAAGACGCCTTTGCTTCTAACCTCAGTTTCTCCGTTTGCGTGGGTGAGAGCTCCCCATAGCATTGGCTGTTTTCCATATTTCTCAATAAGGGCTAGATAATGATCCGTAAAGGCTCGGAATTTCTCTACAACCTTTTTGTCTGAATTATTATATTCATCTGTTCCTATATTTATACGTGGGCCTCGAAATACTGGATCTTTTCCCTCGAGGTATTCTTTGTAGAGCGCATCAAGGAAAGTGTACGTTTTAGGATTAAAAAGGTCTAGGTGATCTTTACCATAATTTTCTGAAGCAATTTCAGGGCAATAATGAGTAAAAGCTAACGCATGTGCAGGGGCATCGATTTCAGGAATAATTTCTACATGATGTTCTTCTGCAAGCTTCTGCAAATCGCGAAACTCCTGTTTTGTGTAGCTTCCATCTTTTGCTGTAAGACCTGGATATGTGTCACATTCAAGTCGAAAGGCGGCTGGGGTTTTATCCCAGTCGTTTTCGAAATATTGGCGAAACCCATTATCATTAAGATGAATTTGAAGTGTATTCATCTTATAGTAGGACATGATTTTTACTAAATTTCGTAAATAATCGATAGGCATAAACTTGCGGGCTACATCAATCATTAGTCCACGCAATTTATATTGTGGAATATCGCGAGCTGTACCCTTCTTTAGTAGTCCATCTTGATTTATCATTTGAAGAAGAGTTTGTGTTCCCCAAAAGACACCCGTATTTGAGTTAGCTAATACGCAGATGTTGTTGCCGATATTTAATTTATATCCTTCATTCCCTAATGTTCTATCGTTAATAATCTCAAGGATAATATCTCCTTCTTTTTTTTTATCTTTGGCTAGTAGAAGTTTTTTGCCTGTTAGTAAGTTGTATTGTTCTACTAGCTGTTTAGCCGTTGAAGTGAGTTGACTAGACCGTATAATAACTCTGCCGCTTAGTTTGGAGATCCCTTGGCTAGCGGTCCATTCAGTTAATTCTGGTATAATAAAAGGTTTTACGCTTGATTGCGCTTTTGAGATTGTTGCAAAAAGCAATATTCCTATTATTAAGGCTAAAAGTCTTTTCATGTAAAGAGATTTTGCATTTAATATATGTGGGCAAAAATACGAACTTATTGCCAAATAGCAAAGTTTATGCAAGTTAAGGAGAGAGTCTTTAAGCTGAAAAAATGTAATGTTACATAGTGAGGTGGACTTTTTATGCTTGTTGTTTGTTGTAGGATTTATGCTGCCCTTTGCGTTTTGCCTCTTCCCAAATTTCGTTCATCTGACTAAGAGTAAGATCTTTTAGTTGAATGCCTTTTTTTAAGGTTTGTTCTTCTAGATAATTAAACCTTTGTGTGAATTTTTGGTTTGTGCACTCTAGTGCATTATCTGGGTTGATATGATAAAGGCGTGCGGCGTTTATAAAGCTAAATAAAATGTCGCCAAATTCTTGTGTTGCTTTTTCTATATCTTGCTTTTCTATCTCTGCTTCAAACTCCTGGATTTCTTCTTTTACTTTATCCCAAACTTGTGAGCGTTCTTCCCAATCAAAGCCTACTCCACGTGCTTTATCTTGAATCCTATAAGCTTTTATGAGCGAGGGCAGTGCTTCTGGAATACCACCTAAAACTGTTTTATTTCCATCTTTTTCCATAGTTTTTAGTTGCTCCCACTGTTTAGTAACCCCTTCTACCGTACTCACTTCTATTTTCTCTTCTCCTTGAGGAGGGAAAACATGAGGATGACGGAATATGAGCTTATCACAAAGTTGGTTGCAAACATCTGCTATGTCGAAGTTTCCATCTTCGCTCCCAATTTTAGCATAAAAGACAATGTGAAGAAGTACATCTCCAAGTTCTTTACAAATGTTTTTGCTGTCTCTATGTAAAAGAGCATCACACAATTCATATGTTTCTTCAATGGTATTAGAGCGCAAACTTTCGTACGTTTGTTTGTGATCCCAAGGACACTTTTCTCTAAGTGTATCCATTACATCAAGAAGGCGTCCAAAAGCTTCTAATTTTTCTTCTTTGCTGTGCATTTTATATAATCTTTTGTTTGCAAAATTATAATTTTCTTCTGTAATAAACAGGTTAACTCAGGTGTGTCATTGTTTACAAACTTGTATTGTTTCTATGAATTTCTTTTCTTTATACAAATATTCCGGCTAAATTCGCGCTCTATTAAGGAAGAGAAAACGAATGGAAAAATTTGAAATTCATATATTGGGATGTGGAAGTGCTTTGCCTACATTGAGACATCATCCAAGTTCTCAAGTGATAAACTTGCGAGAAAAATTATTTATGATTGATTGTGGCGAAGGAACACAAATTCAGTTTAGGAAAACTCGTTTAAAATTCTCTCATCTTAATACGATTTTTATTTCTCATACTCATGGAGACCATTGTCTTGGACTTATTGGGCTTATCCAGACCTTTTCAATGTTGGGACGCACAGCTCCTATCCATATATATGGACCACAAGATTTGAAAGATTTTTTACAGCCACTTTTAGAATTCTATAAAAAGAGTATAGGCTTTCCTGTGAATATTCACTGTGTGAACTCTAGGATAATGGATTTGGTTTATGAGGATAGGAGTGTAGAAGTGTATACGATTCCTTTGTCTCATAGGGCGTTATGTTGTGGCTATCTTTTCAGAGAAAAACGAGTCCTGCCGCATATCCGTAGAGAGATGATCAATTTTTATGGAATTCCTAATTATGCAATTAATAGTATAAAAGAAGGAGCGGATTGGATTCTACCTAATGGTGAATGTATTTCCAATTCGAGCCTAACTTTTCCTGGAGAAGCTCCTAGAAGCTATGCTTATTGTTCTGACACGTGCTACCTTCCTAAATTAGCTGAGGTGATTACAGGAATAGATCTATTATATCATGAGGCAACTTTTTGTGAAGAAAATGCTGCACGTGCTCAAGAAGTGATGCACACCACAGCACGCCAAGCTGCTATGCTAGCTAAGTCTGCAAAAGTTGGAAAGTTGATGCTTGGGCATTTCTCTGCTCGATATGAAAATGAATCTACTCTATTAAAAGAAGCTCAGCAAGTTTTCCCACAGACAATATTGGCGAATGAGGGCTTGGTTGTTAATGTCTAATGTTATTCACTTGGGTACTTATGCTTTCAAGAATTTCAATAGCTCTCCGTATTATCTATTGAAAGAAAAATACTTATTTTTGCATAAAGAATAAGATATAATTATGACACATCCCAATTTAAAAAGTGTATTAGATAGTGAGCGTTACTTGCGTTTACTAGCACGAGATTTTCCGACTATATCAAGTGTTACTACAGAAATTATAAACCTAGAAGCTATATTACATCTGCCAAAGCCTACAGAACATTTTATGGCAGATCTTCATGGGGAAAATGAGGCATTCCAACATGTTCTTCGCAATGCTTCTGGTAATATTAAAAGAAAGGTACAAGAGTTGTTTTCTAATTCTTTAAGAGATAAGGATATGACGGACTTGTGTACTTTAATTTATTATCCTGAACAGAAACTGGAATTAGTAAAGCAGACAGATAAGAATATAAAAGATTATTACCAGACAACGCTAAACCAACTGATAGCTGTATGCCGTCGAGTTTCATCGAAGTATACACGTTCAAAAGTGCGAAAGAGTTTACCTTCAGAATTTACATATATAATAGAAGAACTCTTGCATGAATCAACAGAAGATCATAATAAGGAGGCGTATGTAAATGTCATTATTCAAACGATTATTGGCACTAAACGGGCCGACCAATTTATTATAGCTCTTTGTTATCTTATTCAGCGTATGGCTGTAGATCAATTGCATTTATTGGGTGATATTTTTGATAGAGGTCCAGGTGCCCATCTAATTTTAAACACTTTAGAAAATTACCACCATTGGGATATACAATGGGGGAATCATGATATCCTATGGATGGGAGCTGCAGCTGGAAATCCAGTCTGTGTTGCCAGTGTACTACGTTTATCCTTACGCTATGCAAACATGCAAACGCTAGAAGAAGGCTATGCTATAAATCTTTTGCCACTTTCTACCTTTGCAATGGAAACTTATTCTGAGGATCCTTGTGAGATTTTCATTCCTAAATTAGAGGATACAGGAAGGAATTTGAGTGAAAAAGAAATCCACCTGTTAGCTCAGATGCATAAAGCAATTGCGATTATTCAATTTAAACTTGAAGGTCAGCTTTATGAGAAGTATCCCGAGTGGGAAATGAAAGACCGTGGAGTTCTAGCGGGGATTCATGATAAAAAAGTCTCTCTTTATGGTAAGGACTATGGTTTGTTAGATTCTTTTTTTCCAACGCTGGATGAATTAAATCCTTTTATGCTTACAGAAGAAGAGAGTTGGGTTGTTGAACGCCTCGTTCATAGTTTTGTTATTAGCGATAAACTCCAGCGTCATGTTCAATGTCTTTTGTCGCATGGCTCTATGTGGGGAGTATACAATTCTAATCTACTATTTCATGCTTCAGTACCACTTAATTCTGATGGTTCTTTACGAAAAGTAAAAGTATGTGAGAATGAGGTTGGTGGGCAAGAATTGATGACTCTTGTTGAACAAGAAATTCGTGCAGCATTTGATGATGGTCTTGATGCTGCAGAACGGCAACAAGCCTGTGATTATTTTTGGTATTTATGGTGTGGCCCTAATAGCCCACTATTTGATAAGTCGAAGATGGCTACTTTTGAGCGTTATTTTGTTGCTGAAAAAGAAACACATGAAGAAGAGAAAGGCTTTTATTATCATCTTCGAGAACAAGCAGATGTTTGTGACAATCTGATGGATGCTTTTGGTGTAATAGGAAAGCATCGACATATTATCAACGGGCATGTTCCTGTGAAAGTTGGTTCTGGAGAAAATCCAATTAAGGCAGAAGGTCGTTTGATGGTAATAGATGGTGGATTTGCTAAGGCCTACCATCATACAACAGGAATTGCTGGTTACACTCTTGTGTATCACAGTCGTGGTTTCCAATTAGTTCAACATGCTCCATTTAAGAGCACTGAAGATGCTATAGCTAATGGTACAGACATCAAGAGTACCATGCAAATTGTTGAAATGATGGGACATCGCGAAATGGTAAGTGATACAGACAAAGGAGAAGAACTAAGAGGACAGATTGTTGATCTTGAGAAATTGCTGATCGCTTACAGAAGAGGTATTATCAAAGAAAAAGAATTATGAAAAGTCTAAGAGAACTCTTTAGAATAGGGCAGGGACCTTCTTCTTCGCACACAATGGGACCAAGATTTGCGGCTGAAAAGTATTTAGCTCTGCATCCAGAAGCACAAAGATTTCGTGTTACTTTATATGGTTCACTTGCGGCAACAGGGCGCGGTCATTTAACAGATTATGCTATTCAACAAGTTTTTGGAGAAACTTGTGAAATTATTTGGCGAGCTGATATTATGCCAAAGTTTCATCCAAACGGAATGATGTTTGAATGTGCTGGTGCTTTGGCAGAATATGGTGATCCTTGGACTGTTTATAGTATTGGAGGTGGAGCTTTAGCTGAAGAAGGAAGCGAAGCTTTAGAAACTCCTGATGTTTACGACCTCAACCATCTTAGTGATATAAAGCAATGGTGTGAGCAACGAGGAAAATCTTATTGGGAATATGTAGAACATTGTGAGGGGCCGCAGATTTGGAGTTATCTCGATAGAGTCTGGAAAACAATGGAAGCATCTGTTGAGAGAGGTTTAGTTCATGAAGGTGTACTTCCTGGTGTATTAAATTTACGTCGTAAGGCTCCCGATTATTTTATTAAAGCGATGGGGTATGGAACTAGTTTGCAAACACGCGGTCTTGTCTTTGCTTATGCTTTGGCGGTGAGTGAGGAAAATGCAAGTGGTGGAGAGATCGTTACTGCTCCCACTTGTGGTAGTTGTGGTGTGGTTCCTGCAGTTTTGTATCATATTGCTAAATCTCGTAAGTTTCCAGAGCAGCGAATTCTCCATGCCTTAGCCATCGCTGGATTAGTTGGTAATGTGGCAAAAAGCTTAGCAAGTATTAGTGGAGCAGAATGTGGATGTCAAGCAGAAGTGGGAGTCGCCTGTGCTATGGCTGCCGCTGCTGCTAACTATATTTTCGGTGGTAGCCTTGCTAGTATAGAATATAGCGCAGAAATGGGATTGGAGCATCATTTAGGGATGACCTGTGATCCTATATGTGGGTTAGTGCAGATACCTTGTATAGAGAGGAATGCTCATGCTGCAGCAAGAGCATTAGATGCTAATATATATTCTACTTTTGCAGAAGGTCTTCATCGTATTAGTTATGACAAATGTGTCGAAGTGATGAAAGAAACCGGTCATGATCTTCCTTCTGTTTATCGAGAAACAAGTGAAGGTGGGCTTGCAAAAGGATATAGTCGTGGTATGGGAAGTTAAAATGTTTTGCATAACTATTGTAGTATAAGAAAAAAGAAGTAACTTTGCGGCCGCTATTACGAGTTAATGGCATACAATTCAAACTAATAAAATTTAATTAAAAATGGCAACAAGAATTAGATTGCAGCGTCACGGCCGTAAAGGTTATGCTTTTTATAGCATCGTAGCTGCAGACGTAAGAGCACCACGTGATGGTAAGTTTATCGAAAAGATTGGTACTTTCAATCCTAATACCAATCCTGCCACGGTAGATTTGAATTTTGAACGTGCTCTTCATTGGATTGAGTGTGGTGCACAACCCACAGATACCGTTCGCCACATTCTCAGTGCAGAAGGTGTTATGTTGATGAAGCATCTCAATGGTGGTGTACGCAAGGGGGCTTTTGATGAAGCAGCTGCAAAAGCTAAGTTTGAGGCTTGGAAGGACGCTAAGGCGAAGAAGGCTGAAGCTGATAATGTCAAGACCGCTGCTGAGAAGAAAGCTGCTGCTGCAGCACGCTTAGAAGCTGAAAAAAAGGTGAAAGAGAAAATTGCTGAAAAAGTAGCTGATAAGAAGGCTGCTGAAGCAGCTGCTAAGGCAGAGGCAGCAGTTGAATCTGTTGAAGAAACAGTAGTTGAAGTAACTGAAGCTCCTGCAGACGCATAAAATAAAAAATAATACTACAAGCAGCCCTCTTTGAGGGCTGCTTGTTCATAAGATCTTATATTCCTTGAAAAAAATATTTTCTGATATTCAGTGAATTAATTTGTACACTCTTAATAAATCTGCAAGTGTTTTTTTCTTTACGGTAAGAAACTTGCATTTTATGGTTTATTCCCAAATTGCGTTGGTATTATTCTTGAGTCCCATTATCAATGTAGGACAGTATCGTTTCTAGTGCAATTTCCTTATTATTTCTTCATCTGTAGTATTGGACTTTTGGTTGCATCTACTCTTATTTCTTTTTCTATTATGAGTATTGCGCCCTTTTCCTCTTTGTTTTTCTGGATCCTTAAGTCCTTCAGGTAGAGGTGTTCGTGCTAGTTTTTCCTTCAGTAATTTTTCAATATTATGGAGAGCAAAGAGGTCTTTTTCTCCAACAAGTGTCACTGCAATGCCGTTGCGGCCAGCACGGGCGGTTCGGCCAATGCGATGAACGTAATCCTCAGCATCGCGCGGAGCATCATAGTTAATAACCATTTGTATGTCGTTAATGTCAATGCCACGTGCCACAATATCTGTTGCAACAAGTATGTCTGTGTGACCTGCCTTAAATTTCAACATCACTTCATCGCGTTGCTGTTGGAGCAAATCAGAATGCATTGCTTCGCAATTAAAGTGAGCACGTTTTAGGAGAATATGGAGTTCTTTTACTTTTTGTTTGGATGAACAAAAGATGATGACGCGTTCCGGTTTACACTGCTTGAAAAGATGACGGATAATCGTATTCTTATCCGTTTCCCTACATACATAAATGCTCTGTTGGATTTTCTCTGCGGGTTTACTAACTGCAAGTCTGATTTCTTCCGGATTGTGCATAATGCTACGAGCAAATTTGTCGATAGTATCTGGCATGGTGGCGGAGAAAAGGATTGTTTGTCGCTTTTCTGGTAGCTGTTTTACGATTTTTAGAATATCGTCTGAAAATCCCATATCCAACATACGATCAGCTTCATCGAGGATAAGATGAGTTGTATGACTCAAGTCAAGATTCCCCAAATCAAGATGAGTGAGGAGGCGTCCAGGTGTGGCGATGACTATATCTGCGCCCTGTTTGAGGCTGCGTTTTTCTTGTTCGAAGCGCACTCCATCATTGCCACCGTAAACGGCGATACCGTTAACACTGACATAGTATCCAAATCCCTGCAAGGCTTGATCAATTTGTTGTGCTAATTCCCGCGTGGGAGCCATGATAAGACAATTAATGGCTTCCGCGGGATGGGGCTCTCTTTTCAGCAGTGTCAAAATAGGTAGTAAATAGGCCGCAGTTTTACCCGTGCCTGTTTGTGCTATACCAATGATATCTTTTCCCTCCAAAATTGTTGGAATACAACGGGCTTGAACGGGCGTACATTTTTCAAATCTCATGTCATAGAGGGCATCTAGAACATCATCAGAGAGAGCTAAATCCTCAAAATAAATATCTTCGTTTTCTTTCATATAATCATAAATTTATTGTGGAGTGCGTTTGTATAAAACAAAAGCAATAATGGCAAAAATAATGTTAGGCATCCATACACTTAGCATAGGCGACATATTTGCGTTAATAGCAAAGGTTGCACTCACCGTTTGAAAAAGGATGTATCCGAAGCTAAGAGCAAGCCCTACACCAATACTTGTTCCCATGCCGTTCTTTCTTTTCTCCGTGGAAAGAGATACGCCTATCAATGTGAGGATAAATGCGGCAAAAGGCATAGCAAATCGTTTATGATATTCCACTTCAAAGGTGCTAATACCTGCTGCACCGCGCAACTTTTGTTTATCAATAAATTCGCTCAGTTCAGGCAAGGTCATAGTTTCTTGCTGATTGCGTACGAAAAAAAAGTCACGAGGCTCCATCATGATGGTACTATCTAATTTGTCTCCTCGTTCCACTTTTTCGCACATACCGCGCAGCGTACGTTTTTCGTACATTCGTAGTGTCCAACTATAACGTTTATCTGCCAGCGTATCGTATTCAATGGTTTGTGCAGTAAGGCGAGATACGAGTTTTTTACCAGAAATCTTATCTAGTGAGAAGCCATAACCACTTTTTGTTTGGTTGTCGAAGTGTGTAATATAAGCAAAAACTCCCGTATCTACCTGCATTTGTATGTTGTCAATACTTGTAACGTCTTTCTTTTTGATGTAATGATTCTCAAAATTCACACGCGCAACATTGCCACGTGGAATAATATAAGCTCCCAAAAAGAAAGTGGTGACAGCAATGAGAGTTGCAGAAATCATATAGGGGCGAAGCAAGCGTTTAAAGCTCATACCCGTAGATTTCATAGCTATTATTTCAGAGTTGCCTGCTAGCTTTGTCGTGAAAAGTATAATAGCAATGAAGACAAATAATGGGCTGAAAAGATTGGAGAAGTAGGGGATGAAGTTGGCATAATAGTCGAAGATTATTTTATTCCAACTTGCATGACTTGAAGAAATCTTGTCAATCTTTTCGTTATAGTCGAAGATTACAGCAATGGTAATAATGATGGCTATCAAGAAGATATAGGTGGAGAGAAACTGCCACATGATGTATCTATCAATGCGCAGAAATCCTATCTTTATGAGCAAATTACCGAACATCTCCTTGAGAGAAGACTTCCTTTTGGCGGTCTTCTCTTTCTTATCTCTTCTCCATTTGAAGTGTGGAAATGTTATCTTCTTCATCTTATTACGAAATTATAAGCGGCGGCTTAATTTCTCAACCATCATTTTTTTCCATGTAGAGAAGTCATTTGCAAGAATATGCTTGCGAGCTTCTCGTACAAGCCAGAGATAGAATGCCAAATTATGGATACTACCAATCTGCATAGCAAGTAACTCTTTAGCCTTGTACAAGTGATGGAGATATGCTTTGGTATAAGCTAAGTCGACGAAGCTTGTACCATTGGGATCAACAGGAGAGAAGTCTTTAGCCCATTTAGCATTACGCATATTTATAATACCTTCTGAAGTGAAGAGCATAGCGTTGCGACCATTGCGCGTAGGCATTACACAGTCGAACATATCTACACCGCGTTCGATGCCTTCCAAGATATTGACGGGAGTCCCAACACCCATCAAGTAGCGTGGTTTGGCTTGTGGTAAGATATCATTGACAACTTCTATCATTTCATACATCATGTCCGTAGGTTCGCCCACAGCAAGTCCGCCAATAGCATATCCCTCTGCATCTAAGTCTGTTACAAAGTGCGCACTTTCTTGTCGTAGATCTTTATAAATACAGCCTTGAACAATAGGGAAGAGTGCCTGATGATAGCCGTACTTAGGTTGAGTACTATTGAATTGAGTTACGCAGCGTTTCAACCAATTATGCGTGAGTGTTAAGCTTTTTCGTGCATAAGCATAGTCTGCTGTTCCTGGCGGGCATTCATCGAAAGCCATCATGATATCTGCACCTATTGTTCGCTCTATATCCATCACTCGCTCAGGAGAGAAGAAATGCTTTGAGCCGTCAATATGAGAGCGGAATTCGCAGCCATCTTCAGTGAGTTTTCGGATTCCTGTGAGTGAAAACACTTGGAATCCTCCACTGTCTGTAAGCATAGGGCGGTCAAAGCCATTAAACTTATGCAATCCTCCTGCAGCTTCTAAGACTTCAAGCCCAGGGCGCAAATAGAGGTGATAAGTATTTCCCAAGATGATTTGTGCATTGATATCGTCCTTTATCTCCCTCAGGTGTACAGCTTTAACACTACCCACTGTTCCGACAGGCATAAAGATTGGAGTTTCAATAGTTCCGTGGTCAGTTTCAATGCGTCCAGCTCTAGCTGCAGAGTTGGTATCAGAATGTTGAAGGGTGAAGAATCCTCCAGCTCGCTTATCAGTGATGGTCATTATCTTCTTTTATGTCAAGGTTGATAGCGTCGTCTACTTTTTCTTTGAGAAGAGCAATGTCAAGAACTTCAAACACATTCTCAACAAAGTGGAATGTCAATCCATCAATATATTTTTGATTGATTTCCTCAATATCTTTTCTATTTTCCACACTCATGATGATATCTTTAATGCCAGCCCGCTTAGCAGCAAGAATCTTTTCTTTAATTCCACCAACGGGAAGAACGCGGCCACGCAATGTGATCTCACCCGTCATGGCCGTATTCGCGCGTACCTTTCGCTGGGTTAGAGCAGAAGCTAAAGAAGTGGCAATTGTGATACCTGCGGAAGGACCATCCTTTGGTGTTGCTCCTTCTGGTACGTGTACGTGGATGCTCCAATGGTCAAAGATATTACTGTCCAACTTGAGCTTTTCTGCATGAGCTTTAATGTATTCTAGTGCTAAAACAGCACTTTCTTTCATTACGTCACCCAGGTTTCCTGTCAGTGTAAGTTTGGGAGCTTTAGAGTGGCTTATACTTGTTTCTATGAATAGAATTTCTCCCCCCACACTTGTCCATGCCAAACCTGTAACTACTCCTGCGTATTTATTACCTTGGTATTTATCGCGGTTGAATAATGGTTTGCCTAGTAACTGCTCTATATTGGCAACATCAATACCTATGTCCTTAAATTTATTAGACTCTTCTATCTCAGTGAGGTAAGCCATCTTGCGATAAATTTTGTCTAATTGCTTCTCAAGTTGACGCACTCCACTTTCTCGGGTATAATTCTCAATGAGAAACTCGAAGGCTTTGGGCTTAAATTTAACCTTCAGTGGAGAGTCTGCATTTATTTTCAGTTCTTCTTCTATTTTCGGAATTAAGTGGCGTTTAGCAATCTGTATTTTCTCCTCTGTTAGGTATCCCTCCACCTCTATAATTTCCATGCGGTCAAGTAAGGGGGCAGGAATATTCTGAAGAGAGTTAGCTGTTGCAATAAAGAAAATATTGGAAAGATCATAATCTACATCCAAGAAATTATCATGGAAAGCTTTATTCTGTTCTGGGTCGAGAACTTCAAGTAAAGCGCTTTGCGGATCACCATTAAAATTGCGATCACTTACCTTATCAATTTCGTCAAGGATAAATACGGGATTGTCTGTAGCTGCTTTTTGTATGCTTTTGATAATACGCCCAGGCATTGCACCTAAATATGTTCTGCGATGTCCACGGATTTCTGCTTCATCGTGTACACCTCCCAAGCTGATACGTACGTATTGCCGGCCTAGCGCGTCAGCGATAGATTTTCCCAAAGAAGTTTTACCCACTCCTGGAGGGCCATACAGACACAGGATGGGAGCTTTCATGTCGTTGCGGAACTTCAAAACAGCCAAATGCTCCAAGATGCGTTCCTTGACCTTCTCCATTCCGTAGTGATTGCGATTCAGAACTTTCTCTGCATGTTTGATGTTGAGATTATCTTCCGTTTGTATTCCCCAGGGTAAGCTCACAAGTGTTTGTGCATAGTTGAGTTCTATGTTATAATCTGGGCTCTGGGGAGGAATACGTTGTAATTTCTTCAGTTCTTTATCGAAGATTTCACGTACTTTCGGTGGCAGATCGAGGAAACCGGCCTTATTTATTAAGTCTGTAACGTCTTCATTTTGTTCATCGCCCAATTCGCTCTGAATATTCTTAATCTGTTGTTGGAGGAAAAAATCGCGCTGTTGCTTATCTAGTTCCTCACGTGTTTGATTTTGAATATTTTGTTTGAGAATAGCAAACTGAAGTTCACGATTGAGTATAGAGAGCAATTTATAACCTCGCTGGCATTGGTCGTTTTCGTTTAAGAGTGTTGCTTTTTCATCTAGTTCAAAGGGTAAGTTCGTACATATAAAATTGAGAAGAAATACAGGATGGCCGATATTTCTAATAGCGAAAGCAGCCTCTTCTGGATATGCTTCAGAGATATGGACAAAGCGAATAGTCGTGTCTTTGCAAGCATCAGCCAATGCTCTGTATTCTTTATCATCCTTACTAGGTAAAATGTCCTCCAACTTCTCAACGTGTGCACGAATATAGGGCTTTTGGCGAGTCTCGTCTCCCAAACGGATACGACCAAAGCTCTGCAAGATTGCAGACTTGTTGCCGTTGGGAAGTTCTATGACGCGCATTACCTTTGCTACAACAGCAATGGGGTAGAGGTCAGAAACATGAGGTGTTTCAACACTTGCATCACGTTGGCAGCCAACAGCAATGACAGTACCTTTTTTTTCGGCTTGCTCTATGAGGCGAAGAGACGATTCTCGTCCAACAGTAACTGGAGCAACTACGCCGGGGAAAAGCATCAAGTTACGCAGTGGCAAGACAGGTAGAATCTCATCAAAAGGTGTTGCAAACAACTGCGCAATATCTCCCTCGAAATCAGCAATGAGAGAGAATGGATTAGCGGAAATATCTTTTTCGTTCATGATAAATCTTTCGACAATGAGAGAATAGAAAAATAAAAGATCCCAAAATGGAGAGCAAAGATAGCTTAAACGCCTCGAAGCACCAAAGGGCAATAAAAGATTGTCGTTGTTTCATACTATTTTTAGCACTTTTAAGTTTATAATGGTATGACAGATTACTTTGAGTTCAAACAATTCAAAATATACCATGATCGTTGTGCGATGAAAGTGGGAACAGATGGGGTGCTTCTTGGAGCTTGGGCGGAAGTTTCTGAATCCAGCCGAATTCTTGACATAGGTTGTGGCTCTGGACTTGTCACCATTATGGCAGCTCAGCGTTCTCAAGCAAATGTATATGGTGTTGAAATAGAGAGGAATGCAGCAGTACAAGCTATAGGAAATGCAGCGAGATCACCATGGGGGAGGCGTATCCATATTGTGTGCGAAGATATTTGTAATTTCCAAGATTCCACAGGCTTTGATACTATATTGGTTAATCCCCCTTTTTTTGAAGAAGAGCTTCTTCCACCCGATGCTGCACGATCCAGTGCGCGTCATACTGCTAGCTTGAGTTTCGCCAGTTTATTACAACAAGTTGCCCGACTTTTACGTGATACAGGACGCTTGTATGCTATCATTCCTACTGCTGCTCGTGAAAGTTTTATGCTGGAAGCTGTTGCTAGAGGTTTCTTTCTTTATCATTTAACCCACGTGGTTACTCGTCCTCTTAAAGCACCCAAGCGTTTGTTGTGTGGTTTTTCAAGAATTGACACTGCCTTCACAGAAGATACTTTACTATTGATGGATGAAAACGGGCGTCGATCTGAACAGTATCAGCAACTTACAAAAGATTTCTATATACGCTGAAAAAAATCTTTATTTGCGATCTAGATATGACTAATTTAACTAAATTTTTGAATATACTTATTGTCAGTATTCTATAAAGTCGTAACTTTGTGACCAATACATATAATAAGAAGCCTTTTTGCTTCCCCAATTGTAACACGAACGAATGAATTTTTCAGCACTTCGAAAACTTGGCTTAGGTGTTTTTTTCTTAGGATGTACGCTTTCGGCTACTGCCCAAGATATGATATCTATGCAAGCCCCTATCGATAGAAAAGTACGCTCTGTTGATTCTTTAGCACTCAATCGACTAATTCAGCGCGAGAGCGTGGAAAAACCTTCGGGCGACCTTTATTCAAGTTGGAACACCACGCGCACTCATTGTTATAGCCAAGATCAGATTCCAGAAACTTATCGTATTGATTTACGTAATTTTGCAATGCCGACCGACAGCCGACGCATTACAAGTAGAGTCGGCTATCGATCTTCATTTCGTCGCTATCATAAAGGTCTAGATATAAAGGTCTATATTGGCGATACCATCCGATCTGCATTTGATGGCCGAGTGCGCATCGTTGATTATGAGGGAGGTGGATATGGAAACTATATTGTTATTCGCCATAACAATGGATTGGAAACAATCTATGCGCATCTCTCCAAGCATCTGGTATCTGTTAATACTTATGTGAAGGCTGGCGAACCCATAGGTTTAGGAG
Organism: Alloprevotella rava; assembly: GCF_014195585.1. Classification (GTDB taxonomy): domain Bacteria; phylum Bacteroidota; class Bacteroidia; order Bacteroidales; family Bacteroidaceae; genus Alloprevotella; species Alloprevotella rava. The sequence continues at coordinate 20,371 of NZ_JACICA010000016.1, forward strand.
GTAATACTGGACTCTCTTCAGGAAGTCATCTTCATTTTGAATGTCGTCTGTTAGGTGCTGTTATAAATCCTGAATTACTCTTTGATTTCCCTAACCAAGACGTGACGGGGGACTATTTTGTATTCCACAAGAATGGTAATCCAAATATGTTTACTGGAGTTGCCTCAATAGCTAGTAAAAAGAAAACAGAGATGGCTGCTCAGACAGAGCCTATGCCTGAAGTTGCTCCTTCTCGCTACCACAAGGTAGCCGTTGGAGAAAACTTAACTTCTATTGCTCGTAAGTTAGAAATTTCGCTTGATGCCTTGTGTAAAGCAAATCATATTTCTGTCACAAGCCATATTCGACCAGGACAAATTTTGAGATATTAAGAAGCTGTCGTTTGTACGCTTTATTTTATATACGGCCTAATGGGTATATATTCTCTTGATATTCCCATTAGTTTTTTTCTTTTCTTCTTTTGGTTCTAATCTTTTGCTAGTAAGATTATGATTCTTATTTTATTTCGCAGCAAAGTATTACGAAAATTAAAGTATTTCTATCTCTCTTATGTTTATTGAGAATCAAGAAAAAAGTTTTCAAATGTCTTTTCTTATAAGTCTTTTATAGATTCGGTATTTTTATCCTTGTTCTTTTTGAAAATTGAATAAGGATATCAGCTGACATCTTTATTGCATTTAAAAATCCCCTTATTTTATTTTCCCTTTGTATAGGAGAAAATACTTCCTTAGTTAGAATCATAATATTTCAAATTTGCGTTACTTCATTCGAGGGTAGAAACTTCAATCTTCAGCTATTCTGGAGAGCATAGATTGGATATAGATTGAGAAATAAAAAGGTGCTTAGCGTCTCTTTATCTTGTATTCTCTGCCTTTTGTTATGCGTGAAAAATAATTTCGACTAATTCTTTTTTATTTATGGTAGCATAAATATTTGAAGCATCTCAATGTTTTTCTGAATAATAATTATTATTATCGGAGTTTCTATGTAATAATTGGTAATGATCTTCGTTATCTTTATTATGAGCAAGTTTTTCTACATTTTTGCATTACTATTTGTTGCTATCGGCTGCGTAGATGATGATCAATATATTATTTCTAATAGTGCATCTCTACGTTTCAATAGAGACACTCTTTCGCTTGACACGATATTGGCAGGATTTCCCACTCAAACGGATACTTTCAAGGTATATAATCCCAACAATAAATCAATCCGTCTTACTCGAGCGTGGTTAGAGAGAGGAGCTAGTTCCCCTTTCCGTGTCAACATTGATGGCGAGATGCTGGCCAATGGTGTCGGAATCGATTTTGAGATCGCGAAGAAGGATAGTATGTTTGTTTTTTTCTTTCTCAATACTCCAGAAATCAATAAGGATATTCCTGAGCTAGTACAGGACCGTCTCTTTTTCCAAACGGAAGGGGGAAAAGTGCAGAATGTAGTGTTGCGAGCATACGCACAAGGAGTCTATCGCCTGAAAGGGCTCACCATTTCGTCGGATACAACCTTTACGGCAAATCGTCCTTATCAGATTTTTGATAGTTTGGTAGTAGAACAAGGAGCTACACTGAAATTGCTTGCAGGTGCACGCCTTTATTTCCATCCAGGTGCAAGTCTTATCGTGAGAGGAAAATTACAATCGGAAGGTAGTGCACAACAAAACGTGGTATTGCGTGGCGACCGTTTGGGGAATATGCTCAGCGGCATCCCTTATGATCGCATCCCCAATCAATGGGGTGGTGTTTATTTTGCTGCTGAAAGCTATGAGAATAGTTTGATGTATACAGACATACATAGTGGACAATACGGCATTCGTTGTGATAGCTCGGATGTCTCGCAAACTAAACTGACAATGAATGGCTGCATTGTTCATAACGTTGCTCGTGATGGACTTTCCTTGAAGTCTAACAAAGCGATTGTTATCAATAGTCAGTTGACCAATGCTGGTGGTGATTGTGTGAGTATCAAAGGGGGAGATGTTCAATTTATTCATTGTACCATAGCTCAGTTCTATCCTTTAGTAGGCGGCGATGGAGTGGCTCTACGTTTCTCGAATTATGATGGTAGCTATAGTCTTCCTCTGACAACGTTGAATGTCTTCAATACAATAGTGACTGGACGGAATAAAGACGATGTGCAGGGTTTGCAACAGGAAAAGGAGAGTAATATAGCTTTTAATTATTTGTTTAGAAACTGCTTGTTGAATACCGAGAAAGTTGCTGATGAGCGTTTCTTGAATTGCTTTTGGGAAGAAGATAATCCGAAAGATTTTTCTAACTCGAAAAACTTTATTCCCGTCTTTAATTACGACAAATTGATCTTTACTTTTCAGCTAGATAATTTGTCTCAAGCAGTAGGGCACGCAGACATTGGGATAAGCAATAATTACCCTACAGATCGTATGGGGCGTTCTCGTTTGCAGGATAATGCGCCCGAGATTGGTTGCTATGAGCGGTAGTGATAATCTTCATAGCTTTAGCTCTCGTAGTGTAGAAATAGTATTACTTTTGCACCTAAAATATAAGTAGAGACTATGCCCGTAACAAATACTACTCGTCGTTCGCGAAAGGCTCAGAATGTTATGCCAATACAAGATGACCTAGGTCGTCTGCAACCGCAAGAACCGAAGTTTGAACAAGCTATTTTGGGTGCTTTGATGATTGAGAAAGAAGCCTTTTTTCGTGTTTCTGACATCCTTCGCCCCACATCTTTCTATGAGCACCGCCACCAACTGATTTATACTGCCATTCAGCAGCTTTACCACGACGAGCGCCCTGTTGATATACTCACAGTTACAGAGCAGCTCAATAGGGAGGGCAAGTTAGAGGAGATAGGTGGGCCTTTCTATATCACTCAGTTGAGTGGTATGGTGGCAAGTAGTGCGCACATAGAGTATCACGCGCGAATTGTTGCTCAAAAAGCCCTTGCGCGCGAATTGATTACTTATACATCAGGGATACAGTCGAAAGCTTTTGATGCAACAACCAATGTTGACGACCTGATGCAGGAGGCAGAGGGAAAACTTTTTGAACTTTCACAATCTAATGTCAAAAAGGATTATACCAGTATTGAGCCTGTTATTAGAGATGCTATAGAGCAACTGAAGGCTGCGGCTGCACGAAAGGATGGTTTGAGTGGTATTCCTTCGGGCTATCACGAGCTAGATAGGATGACTGCCGGTTGGCAAAGGACTGACTTGATTATCTTAGCAGCACGTCCTGCTATGGGTAAGACAGCTTTCGCCTTGAGTATGGCCCGCAATATAGCGATTGACCAAAAGATCCCTATGGCTTTCTTTTCGTTGGAAATGTCCAACGTTCAGCTTGTAAATCGTCTTATAGCGAATGTCTGTGAGATACCTAGTGAAGAAATTCGTAATGGTCAGTTGAAAGAATACGAATGGCCGCAGCTAGACTCTAAGATACGTTTGATGGATGGTGCAGAACTGTATATTGACGATACGCCCAACCTTTCGGTTTTCGAACTCCGAACGAAGGCGCGTCGCTTAGTAAGAGAACATGGTATAAAGATGCTTATGATTGACTACTTGCAATTGATGAATGCGAGTGGCATGTCTTACAATTCTCGACAAGAAGAGGTAAGTACCATTAGTCGTTCGTTGAAAGGATTGGCGAAAGAGTTGAATATTCCTATTATTGCTTTGAGTCAGTTGAATCGTGGTGTTGAAGGACGTGAGGGAATCGAAGGAAAGCGCCCTCAATTGAGTGATTTGCGTGAGTCGGGAGCCATAGAGCAGGATGCCGATATGGTTCTCTTTATTCATCGTCCAGAGTATTACCATATCTTTGCTGATGAGCATGGACGCAATCTCAAAGGTATGGCACAAATCATTATTGCAAAGCATCGTAATGGTTCGGTCGGTGATGTGACGCTACGTTTCAAAGGAAAATATGTGCGTTTTGAGAATCCTGAAGACGACCAGGCTATACCTTTACCTGGAGAAGAAGTAAATATCATTTCTTCGAAGATGAATCAATCTCTCCCGCAAGGATTTGATGATATGCCACCAGCTCCTAATGAGGTTCCGTTCTAAAGTTGGGAATAATAAAGTAACTTATACGTATTGAGAAGGAATACTTTTGGACGAGAGCCTAAAAGATTCCTTCTTATTTTTTTACTAAGAAGTCGGAATAAAAGGCGTAAGAGCCATGTCGTATGTAATCTTTCACAGATTGAATGATATCTTGAGGTTCCTGCTCGTAGCTGCATGGGCATTCCTAAATGTTTTAATGTTCTTAGTGAGGCTTCTGTCTTTTTTAGAAAATCCAAACTGCTGTCTATTCCTGCATGAATGAGCGGGTTATCAATGTGGAGTATATTACATTTCTCTTTTTCTAGAGTAATACCGAGAAGTGCATCTTCATATCCGTATTCTTTGCAACGCTCATCGAAAGGAAATCTCTCAAGAATATCCTTTTTGAATAATGCATTGAAGGTTGTGAATGCATCATAGGGATGACTGTTTCTGTATTGAGCCGAGCGACGTTTTTGTGCATTGTATTCATACGCATAGCGTAGTTCATGCTTCCTTCGTGGGTTGCCTTGTGGATTTTGTAGTGACCCACAAATCACATCTGCTTCGTGCCTATGTGTCCAATAAGTTCGGATAAAGTCTGGAGTGCAAACTTCAGCATCGTCGTCAATGAGAATAACCCATTTGTACTGGGCCATTCCAACTAGAATATTGCGATTGCGTGCTCTTCCCGTATTTTTCTGTTGATGAATAAGCGTGCAGGAAGATATGTTTTCTAACTTTTTTCTCAAAGTTCTATAATGTTCTTCAGTGGAACAGTCATCACTCACGACAATTTCATACATAAAATCCGTTGGTAGCTCTTTGTGCAACTCTTGGCATTGTGTGCTTAAGTTGTCAATTAACTTAGAGCAATCGTATTCAAATGTAGGAATAAGTATAGAAAACATTTTATTGAGGAATACTTGCTAGATACAGATTACAAAAATAGTAAATCACAATGAAATATATGAATTATTTTATAGAAAGTATGTAAGATCTCATGGCAAACTGTTAATGATGTAAATATTACATTGAGAAAAGATTATCTTTGTCGCAAGGAAATAAAACAAAATATCTCCATTAAAAATCATTAAATTCAAGTTTATGTTTCAAGAAAAAGCTGGCGAATTAGCTGGAAAAATTTGGGAAGCTCTTAATGTAAATGGAGAGCTTTCAGGCAAAGATTTGAAGAAAGCAACAAAAGTGCGTGCCGACAAAGACCTCTATTTGGGTTTGGGCTGGTTACTTCGTGAAGACAAAGTCGTAGTAACTGAAGAAGATAAGGACATCACTGTTGTTTTGAAGTAAGTAAACGATAAAGCTAATATTTATTAGTCTTTATTGAACATAGCATTTTAAAGCTATGCCATCTTTTCCAGGTGACATAGCTTTTTTAGCACTGTAGATAAGCTGCTCTTTATAAAACTTCTTTTTTTGAACTCTTCTTGATTTCTTTGCTCTCGGCAGGATATTTGTTTATCTGCTTGGCAAGCAGTATTTTTGTAAGCAAAATTGTGAATAAGAATGATGAGGTATATTTTCTTTGCTGTTTTTTCGCTGCTTCTATCTACCTTGATGTCTGCTCAATCCCTAGTCATTAAGGCTCCATCTGTGGTTGATAGAAGTGAAAACTATTTTCGTGTGCAATTTGTAGTAGGAAGTTCTGATGTGAAAGATTTTCGTGGTCCTTCTTTTTCAGATTTTGAGGTTCTTTCAGGCCCTAATGTATCTACGTCCAATAGTATTCAAATGATAAATGGACGTACAACGTCCTCTTCTTCTACAACATATACATATATATTGTCACCACGCAAGAATGGAGTGTTTAAAATAGGCACTGCTTCTGTGACATTGAACGGACGCGTTCTTCATTCTCCCCCCTCTGTTCTTCGTGTGAAGGGAACAGCGAGTGCTGCAAATATGTCCTCCAAATATCAGCCTTCTTCTTCCGGCCAAAACGCTGTACAAAATGTGGGTTCAGCAGTAACTACTAAAGACTTGTTTATAACTGTTACACCGAATCGTAAGCGAGTATTCGAGCAAGAGGCAATTTTATTAACTTACAAGATTTATTGTCGGCTAGGGGTAGGGCTCAGTAATATTATGCTAACGCGTAAACCAGACTTTAAAGGTTTAGTATCTCAAGAGATTCCTGTTAAAAGCATACAAATGAGTAATGAGTTGGTAGGGGGAAAATCATATCGAGCAGGTGTAATCTATCAGTATGTTATTTTCCCACAAAAAACGGGAAAAGTGTCTATTCCGAGTCTTTCGTTTGATTGTGTTGTAGCGCAGCAAGAGCAATATTCTGAACTTTTGGATGCGTTCTTTGATAGTGGTATGGTAGGTGTGAAAGTAAGGCGTCAAGTTCTAGAAACAAATATCGAAGTCTTGCCTTTGCCTAAACCTAAACCTGCCAACTTTTGTGGTGGTGTAGGTCAGTTTAAGCTCACGAGTAGTTTGCAGACAAAAGTGCCAAGATCTAACGATGTGGCAACTTACCGTTTGACGCTTCGTGGAACTGGAAATTTGAAACTTATTCCTGCTCCTGTTCTGACTTTTCCGACGGATTTTGACTCATACGATCCCAAAACGACTTATCATACGACAGTAACATTTTCGGGAACAACTGGAGAGGTTTATTATGATTATACGTTTATTCCTCACAATGTAGGAAAATACGAAATACCCGCAGTCGATATGCAGGTATTTAATCCTGCGACCCAGCGTTATGAGACATTACATATAGATGCGCTCAAATTGAATGTAGAGAAAGGCGTTCGGTCTAAGGAAGAAGCTCAAGAGGAGCTGGCTCTTAGAAAGAGCGATATAAGCCCAATAATTGTAGGGCCTGTTTCTGCCTGCGATTTAGATAGTCCTTTTTGGGTTGGAAGTTGGTTTTTTTATATCTCCTCCTTATTGGTTCTGCTGTTGGGCTTTGCCGGAAATAAGTTTGCAGGGCGGTATATTTCTCAAGTCCGTGATATTTCAGGGCGTAAACGTGATAAAGCAGGTCGGGTGGCAGAACAGCGCCTGAAAGCTTTGGCTACAAAGCTTCAAGTTACAGATAGTTCAGTATTTTATGAAGAGTTTTCTCACATACTTCAAGAATATGCAGATTCTAAGTTCCATATAGCGATAAGTGACTTTAACAAGAAAAGTATTCAGCTTTATCTTCACAAAGCAGGGATTGATGAGGCTGTCGTCGAGAGGTTTGTTGGAATTGTTTCGGAGTGCGAATATGCTCGCTTTGCTCCTTCTGGAGAATTGTCTCGTCAAGAGCTATTGAGTAAGGCTTTTGATGTATTAAATAAAATGGAAATAAAGAAAAGATGAGAAGTTTATGAAATCCCATTTCTATATATTGTTGTTTTGGTTATTGGGCTTTGTAGCTACTATGGCGCAAAAGCAAACGGCAGATAGTCTTTATGCAGCAAAGAATTATGTGGAAGCTACGCGCATTTATGAAGCTGACTTGAAGAAAAGTCCCAATGTGGCAGAGTATAACAATTTAGGTAATGCCTATTATCGGCAAGATAATTTACCGCATGCTATTCTTAACTACCAACGCGCTTTGCGTTTGGAACCAGCTAATGCAGGTATACGTCATAGTTTGGAACTTAGTCAAATAAAATTACAAGATAAGTTTGATGCGCCTTCTGAAATGTTTTTTTTCGCACTGATTCGAAACATTCGTACATCTCTCAATCCTGATGCTTGGGCTCTTTGGGGGCTTTCTTTTCTGTTTCTTGCATTTGTTGTTTTAGCGCTCTTTCGTTTTGTGAGAAGTGTGTGGATGCAAAAAGTTTCTCTCTTCTCCCTTATCTTGGTTGCGATCCTAAGTTTGGCTAGCCTTACTTTTGCTTATCAACTGCGTTATCAATACTACAATAAGCAGTTGGGCGTTGTGATGAAAGATTGTGAACTTTTTGATGGTGCAGTAGCCTCGACTCGCAAGTTGCGGACATTGCATGAGGGAGTAACAGTGGAGGTTTCTTCAGAAAGTGGAATGTGGCTTCAAGTTATTTTGCCAGATGGAACAAGTGGCTGGTTAGAAAAAGCTGCTTTGGAAAAAGTTTGATAGAAAAATATTCTATAAGATCTTATGCAGTATCATTCCTTATTTCTCGATAGTTTAGCATCTGTATTGTCGCATCCTGCGTTGTGGCTACCATTGATGCTGCTCTTCGTGTATGTGTTGATACGCAATAATAATTTGCAAGAGCTGTTGCTGATATTCGTTCTGTTATTTGCTACTGTATTGTTGGCTAATCAAGGTATATATATACTTCAGAGTTATTTCTCTCCTAGCACACTATCAAAGACAGCGGTTATTCTTGCATTAAATTATCATCGGGAAGGAGTAGGACTTTTAGCCATTCTTATTCCAGCTGCGCCCGCCGTTGGAATCTTTCTAGCTTTCCTTGTGAGACATCGAAATTTAATGCTATGTCTTGCTGCATGGAGTCTTCTGAATAGTTGGACACGGTTGTATTTGTCGATAGTAAGTCCGTTAGAATGGGGGAGTGAATTTATTGGTGAGCTTCTTTTAGGCAGTTTGATGTATATACTTTTCTTGAAATTGCACAAACGTATCAATTCATCACATTTAGTAAGAATTCATGCCGTTAGAACTCTTACTGGTTATTCAGAGGCTGATGTTCGTTTGATTGTTTTAGGCCACGCTCTGACATTTTTGCTCATAGCATTCCTTGCCTTTCTTTCGTAGGAATCTCTAGATTCTTTGTTTTTCCTTATTTTTGCTCTATCTTTGCATTAACCTATTTTAAATAGGAGTAAACAACGGAAATAAAGCAAATAGATCTTTACGATGATTGTTATAGGTATTGCAGGCGGAACTGGTTCTGGAAAAACAACGGTAGTGCGCAAGATAATGGAACAACTACCAGCTAATCAAGTGTCCATAATCCCACAAGATTCTTATTATAAGCGTGCTCCTGAGGGCGTAGCCCTTTCAGAATTGCGCAAGATGAACTATGATCATCCCGATGCTTTTGATTGGGATTTGTTGGAGCAGCAAATCAAAGAATTAAAGGAGGGGAGAGCAATAGAGCAACCCACTTATAGTGTTCCAATCTGTGATCGTTTACCTGAAACTATACATGTAGAGCCGACCAATGTTATTATTATAGAAGGTATCATGGCTTTGTATCGCAAAGAGATGCGCGACATGATGGATTTGCGCATATATGTAGATGCAGATTCCGATGAACGCCTCATTAGAGTTATAGAACGTGATGTGGTTGAGCGTGGACGCACGGCCCGAGTAGTGATGGACCGCTATTTAAAAGTGCTTAAGCCTATGCATCGTGAGTTTATTGAGCCCACTAAAGAATTTGCTCACCTCATTATTCCCCAAGGAGGTGAAAACGTTCGTGCCGTAGAAATCATGAAAGTTTATATTGAAAAGATTTTGCGTGAACAAGCAAAAAAATAAACTGCAGATTGGCAGAAATTCCTATCCGCAATATCTATAAGCAGATATTGCGGTTTTTTTATTTGTCAGAGTTATTTTTCTATCTGCTCTTTTATAATCTCTATAAGTCATTTGTTAAATTCGCTTTACTAGGTTGTTTTACAGTCTTTTATCGCTGTTGAAAATACAATAAGGATGTTGGCCGACAGAATAAGGATATCAGCTGATATCCTTATTGTATTTGCAAATTTAATAAGGATATTTTTGATGCTCTTAGAGATAAAAACGAGAGCGATTTTCTTTGTTTACTCAGCTGCAAAGATGCTACTCTATAGATTTTAGAAAACAATAAAAAAGACACGGAAAGTTCTTTACTTTCGTGTCTTTTTATGTGTCTTATATTGTGAGTTTAAGTGTTATTATTCTTCTTCTTTGATTCGTCTCACAATGCCCCGTTCTGAGCCTTTGATGAAATTGACGATATTGTCAATTTCTTTGCTCTGTGGAATCTGCTGTCCAACACGGATGAGGGCATCTTCAAGAGAAAAGTTGCCCATATATATGAGACGATAGGTATTGGAAATATGGCGAAGAATTTTTTCACTGAGACCCACATATTGTGAGAGAATGTCAGCATTTACCCCGTGGTATGTCGCAGGATTTCCACCAAGAATGATATAGGGTGGAATGTCCTTCCTTGTACGGCAGCCGTTTTGTACAAGGCTGTACCGACCTACACGGACTTTATGTTGTAGGATAACTGCCGATGAAAGGATGACATGGTCTTCTATTAAGCAATCTCCGGAAATCTGCGAATGAATTCCAACAACGCAGTGATTACCTATTTGTACATCATGGCAGATGTGCACGCCATCCATGATGAAGTTTTCATCACCAATGGTTGTAGCATGGTCTGCATCTAGAGATCCAGATATTACTACATTTTCGCGAATGGTATTGCCGTTGCCAATAACTATGCGACTGTCTCCTCCCTTGTAGCGGAAACTCTGTGGTTCTGCTCCTACTACTGCATTTTCAAAGATGCGATTGTCAGAACCGATAGTAGTACGTGGGAGGATTGATACATGAGCGTGAATGTCGCAGTTGTTGCCAATGACGACATTCTCACCAATTACTGCAAAAGGTCCTACTTTGATGTTCTCGCCTAGTTGTACCGAAGCAGCAATAGAGGCAAGTGGGCTAATTTGATTTGCCATAAGTTAGAGGTTAAATAAAGGTTTAGTCGCGGCCACCGCCGAGTGCTTGATAGAGGCTGATGACGGCTTGGACTTTATCGAGTTTTGCACTAATGAGATTCAGCTGAGCTTGAAGAAGGCTTTGTTGAGCAGTAAGTGTTTCAAGATAAGATACAGAATTGTCGTTCTTGAAAATGAAATCGGTGGTTTCAACACTCTTCGTGAGTTCTTTTACTAGTTCCTTATTGCCGTCAACGCGGAGCTTTGCCGCATTATAGTTGTCGATAGCTTCGTTCACTTCGTTTCCCGCATCAAGAAGTTTTTGCTCAAAACTGAGTGTGGCACTTTCTTGTTGAGCTTTAGCAATGTCAAGATTTGCACGAAGTTTTCCTTGTGCAAAGAGCGGCTGAACAAGAGAAGCTACAGCAGACGCTAGTATTTTCCCTGGGTTCACAATGCCCAAGCCTCCACTATTTGTCCAAGATGCTGCACCAGAAAGTGTGATTTTCGGATAGAAAGCACCACGCGCACCAAGAACTCCGTAGAAGGCATACGCCATTTGAAGTTCTGCACTTCTCACATCTGGTCTATTGGAGAGCAACTGCATAGGAATACCTGCAGAAAGTGTCGAAGGAAGTTTGACGTCTTCCAATACTCCACGCTCTATGGTGTATGGAGATTCATGAAGAAGCGCACAGAGAGAATTCTCTACTTTCTGAATACTTGCTTGCATTGTGGGAATGGTTGTAAGAATAGAAAGTCGGTTGGCTTTTGCTTGTGAGACAGCAGAGCTATTAGTGAGTCCTGCCTTAAACATCGTTTCCATTGCTGCTACATTTTTATCCCAAAGTTCTGCTGTAGCTTTGGTTGTTGCAAGTTGGGCATCGAGCATCTCAAGGGTGTAATAGAGATTGGCAACAGAAGCAATAATTGCTGTGCGTGTGGCCTGTTTGGCAGCACGCGTTTGCATCAAGCTCTTTTCGCTCTGTTTCTTAGCATTGCGCAATGTGCCAAAAGCATCAATTTGCCAGCTGGCTTGTACAGGAACGCTGTAAGTCTTTGTTGCCTTACTAAAGTCCCAGCTTGTAATTGTGCCTTGAGGGGATAGACTTACGCTAGGAAGAAAAGCCAAACGACTAATCTTTAATCCAGCTTCAGCTTGACGAATGGTTAAGTCAGCCTGGCGTAAGTTTGTGTTATTGGTAATAGCCTTCTCTATGAGATTTTGAAGGCGTGAATCAACAAACACCTCGCGCCATGGCATATTCCCAAAGTTTGTAGTATCGGCATCAGTAATGTTCTCTAGCTTGGAAGAATCTCTATAGATATTATTAGGTATCTTCACATCTGTTGGACGTTGATAATTCTTATAGAGACCGCAAGACGAGAGGGTAGCACTTGCTATGATTACAAAAAGAAATTTCTTCATAATTTTTATCTTGGAAAGAAGCTCTGTAGGGAATTTATCCCAACTGGCTTCATAGAGATTATTTTTTTGTGTACTGCTCAATGTCTGCTTCTGCATCGCTATTGTCAATATCCTCCCAAACCATGGGTTTAAAACGCTCTTGAATGGACTGGAAAATGACAAATAAGGATGGTACGAAGAAAATTTGGCAAATAACGCCTACTAACATACCTCCGACAGCTGTTGTACCGAGAGATCTATTTCCGTGAGCACCAACACCGAAGTTGAACATCAAAGGTAAGAGTCCGACGATCATAGCTAAGGATGTCATCAAGATCGGGCGTAAACGTGCCCCAGCACCGAGAACGGCAGCCCAAGTAATACTCATTCCCATTTTGCGGCGTTCGATGGCAAACTCTACAATAAGAATTGCATTCTTTGCTAGAAGTCCCATTAACATGATCAACGCAATCTGTACATATATGTTGTTAGATGCATTATCGAAGATTGGAAGAATCTGGTTTATACCACCCATTATCCACAAGAATAGGAATGAACCGGCAAGTCCGAAAGGAACAGAAAGCAGTACCGCCCAAGGAAGGATGTAGCTTTCATACTGTGCAGCAAGAAGGAGGTAGATGAAGAGCAAACAGAGGATAAATACATAGATTGTAGTATTCGACTGGCTATTCTGTTCGCGAGTCATACCAGAATATTCGTAGCTATAGCCTGCTGGGAGATTCTGAGCTGCTGTTTCCTCAATGGCTTTCATAGCCTGTCCAGAAGTGTAGCCACTAGCCGGTGAACCGTTGACGGAAATAGATGTGTACATATTAAAACGGTTGATATTATCAGGACCGTAAACACGCTTGATGGACATGAATTGCGTGATAGGGGCCATTACACTACCATTGCGCACCATGATATTTTTCAAGCTCTCCGTATTGATTCGCTTGTCACCTTCAGCCTGTATCATAACACGATACAGTTTACCGAAACGGTTGAAGTTGGAGGAGTAAAGACCACCAATATAGCCCTGCAGCGTTGTGAGGATATCGCTAGGTGTTAAGCCTGCTTTCAAACATTGTGCAGGATCAATATCAATAAGATATTGTGGGAAATTAGGACTAAAGGTCGTCTGTGCTTGTTGAATCTCGGGACGTTCTTGCAACTTTGCAATAAAATCTTGCGTTACCTTGAAGAACTTGTTCAAGTCATCACCTGTTCGATCTTGGAGGGAGAAAGTGAAACCATTTGTGGTACCATACCCCATAATCATAGGTGGCTGGAAGAACAGCACTTTTGCATCCTTGATAACATCGCGTGAGCGAAGCAAGAATTGAATGGCTAAAATCTGTGAATTTTCCCTCATGGAACGTTCCGACCATGGTTTAAGCTTGATAATAATAGACCCATAGCTCGCACCTTGTCCACCAGTCATGCCATAGCCAGAAATGAGTGTATGACTTTGTACTGCTGGGCATGCTGCAACAATGCTATCAACCTGAGCTAATATTTTGTCTGTGCGATCTTGAGATGTTCCTGGAGGTAGAGAGATAGAGCCCATGATGGTACCAGTGTCCTCAGATGGTATCATATCATCTGGTGTGACTTTCATGAGGAACGTAAGTCCTGCAATACCTATGATTACGGCCGAAATAGCAATGATTGGATGGCGGCATATCTTCACAACCGAGTTCTTATATTTGCCGAGGATTCGGTCGTACGACGTATTAAAAGCAGTATGAAATTTGTCTATGAAACTCATCTTTTTCTCTTTTCCATCCTTGTCGTGTGCCTTCAAGAAGATGGCGCATAGGGCAGGTGATAGTGTCAGCGCATTTAGCGCAGAGAAGAATATGGAGATTGCCATTGTTAGACCGAATTGGCGATAGAATGTTCCTGATGTTCCACTGATAAAGCTCACCGGAATAAATACGGCCATCATGATGAGCGTGATGCTGACAAGGGCACCGCCCAACTCGCGCATGGCATCAATGGAGGCCTTCTTTGTTGAAGAGTAACCTTGGTCTAACTTGGAATGGACACCTTCTACAACAATAATCGCATCGTCGACCACAATAGCAATGGCTAGGACGAGAGCGTTCAATGTAAGTAGGTTGATAGAGAATCCTAAGAGATTCATGCCGAAGAAGGCACCAATCAGACTGACAGGGATAGCAATAGCTGGGATAAGCGTAGAACGCATATCTTGCAAGAAAATATAGACAACTAAGAATACCAAGATAAAGGCTTCAAGTAAAGTCTTGATAACTTCTTCTACAGAAGCAAAAAGGAAGTCGTTTACATTTTGTGCTTGTACAAACTGCATTCCGCTAGGAAGAGAGGCAGATTGGGTATCAAGGAATTTAGTGATATTGCTGACAGTTTCTGTTGCATTTGTTCCTGAGAGCTGGAAGACAATACATGTGACGGATTTATGGCCATTTACCTTACCGCCAAAGCTATAGCTACTGCTACCTAATTCTATTTTTGCAACATCTTTCAAGCGGAGAACTTCTCCGTCTGGTAATGCTTTGATGACAATATCGCCAAACTCTGTTTCAGTCGAAAGACGTCCTTTCCAAGTAAGCGTATACTGGTAGGTTTGATTTTCTCTTTCACCTAACGTGCCAGGAGCAGCTTCAATATTCTGAGTCGCTAAGGCTGCAGTGACATCAGAAGGCATGAGGTGATACTCTGCCATTTTAGCAGGATCTAGCCAGATACGCATGGAGTAGTCCGCTCCCATAACCATAGCTTCGCCCACACCTTTAATACGCTGAATCTGCGGGACAACATTGATCTTTGCATAGTTGTCAAGGAACTCTTGCGAGTATTTATCTTCCATGTCAACGAGAGAGAAGACAACTAGCATAGAGCTCTGACGTTTTTGAGTAATGACACCGACACGCGTTACTTCTGCAGGGAGAAGACCTTGCGCCATGCTTACACGGTTCTGCACATTGATGGCAGCCATATCAGCATCAGTTCCTTGTTTGAAAGTAATGGAGATATTTGCCTGACCAGTATTTGTTGCAGTGGATGTCATATAGTCCATATTCTCAACACCATTGATCTGTTCTTCCAAAGGCATGATAACAGAGTTGAGTACAGACTGAGCATTTGCACCAGTGTATGAAGTTGATACAGAAACAGTTGGTGGTGCAATTTCTGGATACTGCGTAATAGGCAGTGATGTGATACTGATGATACCGAAGATTACGATGAAAATCGAAATAACGGTAGACAGTACTGGCCGATTTATAAATCTATCTAATGACATAATGTCAATACTTTAAGTGTTAGAACGGAAGCTTTCCGTCTTTTATGTCTTTTGCAGCTTGTGCTCTTTTTTCTGCTGCTTGTTGAGAGGTGATAGGTTTGATTTCCATATCATTTTTTAGGTTCTGAATACCTTCAATGACAATGCGGTCACCTGCTTTCAATCCACTTGTTACATAATAGTATGTACCATCGTTCTGTTCCTCAATGGTGACTTCTGTGCTCTTAACTTTATTTTGCGTACCGACGATATAAACAAATTTCTTATCTTGAATTTCTGTGACTGCTGCTTGAGGAACTCTAATTACATTGCTGACAATCGTCGGCAGCAGAATATTACCTGTTCCTCCACTATGGAGTAAATGACGACTATTAGAGAATGTTGCGCGCATTTGTACGGCACCTGTTGACTGGTTTATTACACCACTGATGGCATCTACCGTTCCTGTTTCATCGTATATAGTCCCGTCTGCTAACTTCAATCGAACGGCTGGCATATTTTTGATTGCCGCTTTCACACCTCCGTTGCTAGTGCGGGCCATAGCTAGAAGCTGTTTTTCTGTCATTGAGAAATAAACATGAACACGCTCTATGTCGCTAACTGTTGTGAATGCTTCAGTCATAGAAGGGCCAACAAGCGCACCAACTTTATAGGGAAGAAGGCCTATGACACCATCTGCTGGACTACTCACAGTACACCATTTAAGATTATCGCGCGCACCTGCCAATTGTGCTTGTGCACTTGCTAGTTGTGCCTGTAGTGCTTGTAATTGATTTTCTGCCGACTTCATAGCATAGTCACTTATAATCTGCTTGGAATGGAGAAGGCGCTGATTAGCTACAGTGAGCCGTTGAGTGGAAATATTTGCTTGACATACTTTGATTTGAGCTTCTGCGGCTCTCACTGCTGCAACATACTGTTCGCTGTCCATCGTGAATAATGTTTGTCCACGGTGGACAGTTTGTCCTTCAGCGACATAAATCTGAGTAATATTACCTGAGATTCTTGGACGAATCTCAATATCTTGAATTCCCTTTATCGTTGCAGGATAAGTTGTGTTTAAGTCTGCACTAGACGTGTTGACAGTTTCTACAGCATAACTGTTGTCAGCGTCTGGCATACCTTGTTGTTTCTTGCTGCAGCTGGCAAATAGTATGATGCCGAGTGCTAAATAGGCAAATCTTCTCATAATTCTTTTTATCTATGATGTTTTTTATTTTTTAGTAGTCCTAATTATCCATGGTTCTCTTGATGAGTTGTATGCAAATATATAGATTTTACGGTTACAAAGATACTGTAGAAACTAAGAATAATTACATAGTTTTCTTGGTGTTTTTGGGGGACTTACAGTATTTTAACAAATATATAAAGGAATGTGCTAACTTCTGTTGACATAATTGATAGTTCTTGCTCAAACAGATGTTAGCACGATATTTAGTGGATATTCTTAGTTCCACTAAGGAGAGTCTTTACTATTGAGATAGATAAGATAAAAGATCAGAAACAACAAAATTACTTCCTCCTACAAAAATAAAATCATTGGGTGAGGCTTCGCGAAGAGCTTGTTTGTAAGCATCTTCTACTGTTGTAAACTTTTTCCCTAAAAGTGTATGTTGTCCAGCTATTTTATTAATTTGTGATTCAGTAAGTGCTCTATCAACGCTGGCGTGAGCCCAATAGTATTGTGCGGCTTTTGGGAGAGTTTCCAAAACACTATCAATATCTTTGTCGTTGGCCATGCCGAATACAACTCTAAGAGTTTGTTCTTGGCTGATTTTCGTCAATCGCTCTCCCAAGTATTTCCATCCTCCTGCATTGTGTCCTGTATCACAAACAACAGTAGGTTTTTTTTGTATATATTGCCAGCGTCCCATGAGTCCTGTTGTTTCACATACTTCTGCAAAACCTTTTAGAATAGCTTGTAGTGGAATCTTGAAATTATCTAAATGCTTGATTGCCGTAAGAATTGTATTTGCATTTTTATCTTGGCAATCTCCAATTAAAGCACCATATATCTCTCCATAAATGGTTGTATTATAAACTTTAAAGTCTTTTCCATTGATAAACGTGTTCAGTACAATAGGAGAGTCTTCTGCAAAGATTATTTTAGTGTCTGATACTCTGGCCCTTTCTTCAAAGACAGGCCGAGTTTCTAGAACTGTTTCTCCAATAACTACAGGGATGCCTTTTTTTATGATACCTGCTTTTTCACTTGCAATTTCTGCAAGTGTGTTTCCTAAAAAAATCTGGTGATCTAAACTTATGTTAGTTATGATAGAGAGTTCAGGGCTAATAATATTAGTACAATCTAAACGTCCTCCCAATCCGACCTCAACAATCGCTACATCCACTTTTTCTTCTGCAAAATATTTAAAGGCCATAGCCGTTGTAATTTCAAAGAACGATGGATGAAGTGGTTCGAAGAAACTTCTTTCTTTTTCTACAAAATCAATTACATATTGCTCTGAAATCTTTTTTCCATTGATGCGGATTCGCTCACGAAAATCTAATAGGTGCGGGGAGGTAAATAGACCAACTTTATAGCCTGCAGCTTGAAGTATTGCCGCTAGCGTATGGCAGCAACTTCCTTTCCCGTTTGTTCCTGCTACGTGAATGCTGCGAAAATTATGGTGTGGGTGTCCAAAGTGTTCATTAAGAATCTCAGTTGTTCTTAATCCAGGCTTATACGCTCCTGCTCCAAGATTTTGGAAAAGAGGTGTTACAGTGAATAAATAATGAATAGCCTCTGAGTAATTCATATTGAAAAAGCTCCTTTCTGCTGAAAGGAGCTATTATAATTATGTGTTGAAATAATTCTTGAAAGTTTTGAAAATCTTTTCCTTAATAGATTGAGAGCTTTGGATGTTCTCACTGTTTTTTAAATCTTCAAAAATTTTTTTCTCTGCCTTTGATAAGGTCTCAGGGATATAGATACTGATATTGACAATAATATCTCCAGTCCCATAGCCATACCCCTTGATAGCAGGTAATCCTTTGCCGCGAAGTCGAAGCGTTGTTCCAGGTTGTGTACCTGCTTTTATGTTTATTTTTGCCTTACCTTCAATGGTCGGGATTTCAACGGAATCTCCTAGGACGGCTTGAGGGATGGTTAGTAATAAATTGTATATTAAATCCTGCCCATCGCGAATTAGTTCAGGGTGAGGGATTTCTTCAATGACTACTTGAATATTGCCAGGAATGCCATTGTGCTTTCCCGCGTTGCCTTTTCCATGGGCTTTAATAATCATGCCTCCAACAACACCTGCAGGAATCTTTACTTCTACAATTTCTTCGCCTTTGACGATTCCTTCACCATGGCAATGGCTACACGGCTTTTTGATTACAGTTCCTTCTCCATGACACGTTGGACAAGGTTCCTGTACTTGAGTCATACCAAAGAAAGATTGCCGAGTATGTAGTACATAGCCACGTCCTTTACAGGTGATACAGGTTTCAGGCTTATAGTCCTTTTCACATCCGCTTCCGTGGCATTCACGGCAAGTCACATCTTTTTGAACTTTATATTTCTTTGTGATGCCTTGAGCCATTTCTTGCAACGTGAGTTTTGCCTTAACTCTCAAGTCGCTGCCTTGATATTTACGCGATCCTGCACTGCCTGCATCCTCGAATGAGCTGCTGAATCCACCAAAGCCTCCGCCAAAACCAAATTTTTGTGCAAAGTTGCGGATAATATCATTAAGATCCATGCCGCCTGCATCGAATCCTCCAAATCCTCCGGCACCGCCATCAACACCTGCTTTTCCAAACTGGTCGTATCTAGCGCGCTTGTCTGGATCACTCAAAACCTCATAGGCTTCAGCTGCCTGTTTAAATTTTTCTTCTGCTTCTTTGTTATTGGGGTTGCGATCCGGATGATATTTTATGGCCGTGCGGCGATAGGCCTTTTTTATTTGATCTATTGTTGCATCCTTTTCGACACCTAGAATCTTGTAGTAGTCTTCTTCCATGTTTTTTATTGACCTACAGCCACCTTTGCATGGCGTATGACTTTGTCGTTAAGCGTATAACCCGTTTGAACGCAATCTATTATTTTCCCTTTTTGTTCTCCATCGGTTACAGGAACCATAGCAATGGCTTCATGAAAATCTGTATTGAAATCCTGATTTTGTGTCTCAATTGCTTTCAAACCTTGCTTTTCCAGCGTGTTGCGGAATTTCTTGAAAACAAGATCTAGCCCCTCTTTGAGAGTCTCAATATTTGTGTTTTCTTGAATATTCTTTTCGGCACGCTCCAAGTCGTCCAAAATGGGGAGTAACGAGGAAAGCGTTTTTTCTCCTCCATTGAGAATAAGTTCTGCCTTTTCCTTTAGCGTACGTTTTCGATAGTTGTCAAATTCTGCAATTTGGCGCAGTAGTTGGTCTCTTAATTTTTCGTTTTCTTCTTCTACTGCTGCAAGTTGCTCTTCTGTCGTAAGTTCTTCTTTTTGAACCTTTCCTTCTTCATCAGCTTGAAGAGTTGTTTTGTCAGTTTGGTTGTTTTGCTCTTCTGCTGTATCTTTCGCTTGGATTTCTTGTTCCTCTTTATTATTGTGTTTTTTTGTTGACATAATATATAATATAATAATGAATGTATGTTGTGTGGGCAAAACAAATTGTGTGCCAGTTTTATTTAAGAGAGATGACTTGTTTATTTTGCGTACATCTTATTTCTCAATTCCTTGATATGTTCATCATGGATATAATCTTCATAATTCATTAATTTATCAATGCAACCATTAGGCGTAAGCTCTATGATGCGATTTGCAATGGTATTGATGAATTCATGGTCGTGACTGGCAAAAAGGATGTTACCTTTAAAGAGTTTCAGGTTATTATTGAATGCCTGAATACTTTCCATGTCCAAGTGATTGGTTGGTGTATCCAGTATTAGGCAGTTTGCATTGTTGAGTTGCATACGTGCTATCATACAACGCATTTTTTCACCACCACTGAGTACACTAACTTTCTTCTGAATGTCTTCATCCTTGAAGAGCATTCGTCCTAGGTAAG
Organism: Alloprevotella rava; assembly: GCF_014195585.1. Lineage (GTDB taxonomy): Bacteria > Bacteroidota > Bacteroidia > Bacteroidales > Bacteroidaceae > Alloprevotella > Alloprevotella rava. Next base: position 40,740 of record NZ_JACICA010000016.1, read on the forward strand.
CTTTAAAGAATACTTCATTGCCTACACTAAATTGGCTAAGCCAATCAAGCATATTCAAATCAGTATTGAAAAATTTTGTGTTATCTAAGGGGAGATAAGCTGTTGTAATAGTGACGCCCCATTTATAGCTACCTTGTATCGGCTTGGTGTTACCATTGATCATTTCAAAGAGGGCAGTCATAGCACGTGGATCGTGGCTGATAAATACAACCTTTTCGCCTTGTTCTATATTGAAAGTAACATCGCTGAACAAAACTTCTCCATCTTCTGTTGTGGCTTTTAGATCGTTAACTTCAAGGATTTGATTGCCTGGTTCACGTTCCATCTGGAAGATGATGCCTGGATACTTGCGTGTAGAAGGTTTAATTTCTTCAACATTGAGTTTTTCCAACATCTTCTTACGGCTTGTTGTCTGACGACTCTTAGCAGCATTGGCAGAGAAGCGACGAATGAATTCTTCCAACTCTTTTTTCTTCTCCTCTGACTTCTGCTTCTGATTTTGGGCTTGGCGTAGTGCAAGCTGAGAGGATTCATACCAGAAAGAATAGTTACCAGCATAGAGCGTAATTTTTCCGAAGTCAATGTCAACAGTGTGTGTGCAGACTTGGTCTAGGAAATGGCGGTCGTGACTAACTACAAGCACAGTATGCTCAAAGTTGCCTAAATAGTCTTCTAGCCATTCTACAGTTTCAAGGTCTAAATCATTAGTTGGCTCATCCAATAAAAGGTTGTCGGGTTCGCCAAATAGTGCTTGCGCCAGCATGACGCGAACTTTTTCTTTACCAGAGAGTTCACCTACTAACTTATTGTGAAGATCAACCTTTATGCCAAGACCTTCAAGTAGGGAGGCAGCGTCATTATCAGCCGTATAGCCGCCCATCTCTGCAAATTTATCTTCCAATTCTGCCACTCGGATACCATCTTCATCGCTGAAATCTTCTTTTGAATAAAGGACTTCACGCTCTTTCATGACGCTCCACATTGTGGTATGGCCCATAAGTACTGTTTCTAAAACGCTATGCTCGTCAAACTTAAAGTGGTCCTGAGAGAGGACGCTCAAGCGTTCACCTGGTCCTAATTCAATACTACCTTTCGTAGGCTCTAATTCACCGCTGATGGCTTTTAGTAGCGTTGACTTTCCTGCTCCGTTGGCACCAATAATGCCATAAATGTTGCCATTAGTGAACTTCATATTCACGTCTTTATATAAGACGCGCTTTCCAAACTGGATGGCCAGATTTGTAACTGTAATCATTCTTTGAGTTTTCTTTTTGCGTGTGCAAAGTTATATTTTTTTCACGAGAGGGCAAAGTGGCGCTCTATACATGGTCTGAAATAGAGTTAGTTGATAATGTCTAAAGCAAGATCTATACGGGGTAAACATTCGATTCTGAATTTTATTAACCCCAATTCGGTTTAAGAAACGCTTTTTCATGAGTTTGTTAAACCGCACACGCATCCTTTCGGCCTTGACCTAAAACCGAAGTATAATTGTTTC
>NZ_JACICA010000017.1 GCF_014195585.1 Alloprevotella rava
GTTTCATGAGGATTGTTATTTTGTTATATGATTGATTTTCAACAGTAAATATACAAAAAACAATCCTCTTTTTAGGCTTTTATTGAAACTTTTTTGAGGAAAAAGAAGAACTGCTTATCCCGAATTGAGGTTAATAAGTTGTATTCCACCAACGAAATGCCGCTGAAAAAGGTTCTTACTGATGTATCTCTTGTCAACTAAGAGTTTTCCATGTATGAACTCTACAAAAGCTTTGTACTCCAAAGGTTTACGATCATCAATATCTCCCGGCGTTATCATAAAGTTAAGAAGCTCTCCTTTCTCATTGTAAATTAAGTGCAACTTGAAAGCGAAGAACCAACCCATAGAGCTTTTTCCTCTTTGGGCTATTCCTTTGAAAACTTTGTGCACTTTTTCAAGATAGAAATGTTTAAAGCAGCGATAACCGGAAGTGTGGAAAAGAATCATTATCAACATGACTTCTGCCTTTGACATTGTAGAATTTCGATGATATTTTCTTTTTCCAATAGGTTTTAGTGTATATTTTGCTGTCATAGCATCAAAAAACTTGCAGAAGCCGTCTGCCACACAAAAGATTTCTGTAATTTCGTCTTCGGTGATCATAGCGATTTTTGTTTGTAACTATTTGTATGTTAGCACATTAAAATTACAACAAATTTCGCTAATCACCAATTTTATAGACACTTATAATTCGTCGAACTCACGTTGTTTAAATTGAACATGCAAAAGGTTTCTCTTATCTTTGCATTCCTCACAAGTGCATTTATAGACATAAAATCCCTAGCAATGATATAGAAAACAGCTATTCATATTTCCACATTTGTTTCTTGATAATTCTTCGAAAGTACAGCGATTTTCTTTTGTCATGCTGGGCAAGTATCACTCAAAATGTCGGATGAACAAAAAAAATGATTAACTTTGCGTACAGATATCCAACAATAAAAAATAAGCTACATGAAAGCATTTGTTTTTCCCGGCCAGGGTGCACAGTTTGTCGGTATGGGCAAAGATCTCTATGAGAAGCATCCCGTTGCCAAACAGTTTTTCGAGAAAGCTAATGAAATTCTCGGTTTCCGCATCACAGACATCATGTTTAATGGTACAGATGAGGAACTAAAACAAACGAAAGTAACGCAACCTGCAGTATATATTCATAGTGTTGTCAAAGCTCTCTGTCTGGGTGAAAGTTTCACTCCTGATATGGTAGCAGGTCACTCACTTGGTGAATTTTCTGCACTCACTGCAGCTCGTTGCCTAAGCTTTGAAGATGGTTTAAAACTTGTGGCAGCCCGTGCAAAGGCGATGCAGGCTGCTTGCGAAGTGAAACCTGGTACCATGGCTGCTATCATTTCCATGTCTGATGAAAAAGTGGAAGAAATTTGCAAGCAAGTGAGTAAAGATGATAAGCTGGTTGTTCCTGCCAACTACAACTGTCCAGGACAGCTTGTTATCTCTGGCGATGAAGAAGCTATCAAAGAGGCTTGTGCTCTTCTGAAAGAAGCTGGTGCTAAACGTGCACTTGTTCTCCCCGTAAGCGGTGCATTCCATAGTCCCTTCATGCAACCAGCTCAAGAAGAACTGAAAACGGCCATTGCTACTACAGAGTTCAAGAAACCAATCTGTCCTGTTTATCAGAACTATGATGGTCTTGCACACACAGATCCTGAAGAAATCAAAACCAATCTTATTCAGCAACTCACACATAGCGTTCTTTGGACAAAAGAAGTTAAAAGTATGCTAGCAGATGGTTGCGCTAGCTTCACAGAATGTGGTCCAGGCAAAGCCCTTCAAGGAATGGTTTCTAAAATTGCTCGCGCACAGAATCTCGATATCGAGATTCAAGGCATTGAAGAATAATCGCGTGAAACGCTACAAATGATCTGATACGAAACAAAAAGCCTAACGGGGGAAAACGCATATCGCAGCGTATACTACCATTAGGCTCTTCCGTTTTTCACAAGTCAATAATAAACATAATGAAACTACTTTGTGCACTTGCCTTGGCAGTGCCTCTCTCTGTTATGAGCCAGGAAAGAATTACTATCTATCAGGTCTTACCTCGTCTGTACGGAAATACCGTAACTCTCAATAAAAATAATGGGACATTGGCTGAAAACGGATGTGGTAAGATGAACGACTTTGATGCTCGCCGCTTGAAACGCATCAAAGATATGGGATTTACCCACATTTGGTATACAGGACTAATTGAACATGCCACAAAGACAGATTATTCTGCTTTTGGCATCGCTCGCGATAATACTGAAGTTGTAAAAGGAAATGCAGGATCACCTTATGCTATTAAAGATTATTACGACATTGATCCAGATTTAGCAGTCAATATTTCCAATCGAATGAACGAGTTCAAACAATTAGTGGAAAGAACTCACAAGGCAGGTTTACGAATGATTATGGACTTTGTTCCGAACCACGTTGCACGCCAGTATCATTCTGACTGTCAACCTACAGGTATTAAAGACTTAGGCGAAACAGACAATACGTCTCTCGCCTTTTCTGCACAGAACAATTTCTACTATATCCCTAACGAGCCATTACATCTTGACAGAATATCGGGCAATAACAATTCTTACACAGAAATACCTGCACGCGTCTCAGGAAACGATGTTTTCAGTGCTTGGCCAGGAGTCAATGATTGGTATGAAACAATCAAGCTAAACTACGGTGTCGACTATCAAAATGGACGCTCTACGCACTTCTCCCCCATTCCTGATACGTGGAAAAAAATGACTGATATTCTCCTTTTTTGGGCAGCCAAAGGTATTGATGGATTCCGTTGCGATATGGCAGAAATGGTTCCTGTTGAATTTTGGCATCATGCCATTGCTCGCGTAAAACAAGAATATCCCAAGGTGACTTTTATTGCCGAAATTTATAATCCAGAAGAGTACCGCAACTATATTCACGTGGGAGGCTTCGACTATCTTTATGATAAAGTTGGACTGTATGATACATTGCGCAGCGTCGTTCGAGAAGAGAATTCTGCTACAGCCATTACTCACTGCTGGCAAGCCACTGATGACATTCAAGACCACATGCTCCACTTTCTCGAAAACCATGACGAGCAACGCATCGCCTCTCCATTCTTTGCAGGAAATGCAGAAAAAGCGTTACCCGCTTTAGTCGTTAGTGCCACACTCGACAAGGCACCAGTCATGATTTATGCAGGACAAGAAATAGGAGAAAATGGCATGGGCAATGAAGGTTTTAGTGGAGAAGATGGACGAACAACAATTTTTGATTATTGGGGAGTTCCTTCTTATCAGAAATTAACACGTGGTATAAAATACTTGGATAAAAATGAAGCCAAACTCTACGCTTTCTATCGCTCTATAGTTAAAATTATCAATAGTTCTGAAGCTATCCGAGAGGGGAAAAAATTTGATCTTATGTATGTTAACGATTCGTCAGAAAACTTCGATCCTCATCGTACCTTTGCTATGCTCCGCTCAACGGGGAAAGAGACAGCACTAATTGTGGCAAACTTTGCTGACACAGAAAAAAAAATTTGCATCAATATTCCCTCTGCAGCATTTGAATACTTAGGCATTAAACCACAGACGAAAAAAGCCAAAGAACTCATTTCTGGCAAAACGCAAACTCTAACACTTAATACTACAGCCCCCACTAGGGTAAGAATTTCAGCGCATAGTGCTGTGATTCTTACGTTCTAAAAAAGTTGATGCATAGAACTAAGATTTTTTTACCTTTGCATCAATATAAGGAAAGTTGGCAGAGTGACCGAATGCGCTGGACTCGAAATCCAGTATACCCTTTCGGGTATCGGGGGTTTGAATCCCTCTCTTTCCGCAAAAATAAAAAGGGAAGCCAGTAAAATGACTTCCCTTTTTATTTATAAAAGAAATTCTCAATAAGAGGATTACTTTCCATAATCTTTGGGAACCTTTATAAGTGCAGCTGCCATAAAGGTTAATGGTGTTAGGCAACACACAAGGATGAAGAAGTTGAGATATCCTATTTTTTCTTGCAGCCAACCACTTAACAAGCCTGGTAACATCATACTAAGCGCCATAAAACCTGTGCAAAAAGCATAGTGAGCCGTTTTAGCGGGGCCTTGAGCAAAATACATCAAATAGAGCATGTAGGCAGTGAAACCAAACCCATAACCACATTGCTCTAGGAAGACTAGCACATTTATCAAAATAAAATTATCGGGTTGATAATAAGCTAAGAAAATATATACTAGATCTGGAATGGTAATACTTAGTACCATCGGCCAAAGCCATTTCTTAAAACCGTCTTTTGCTACTACAATTCCGCCTACGATTCCGCCTAAAAGCAAACCGATTACACCTACCGTACCTTGCAAGAAACCTATTTCGCTTGTTGCCAATCCCAACCCTCCTTTATTTATAGGGTCAACATAAAAAAGCGGACAAATCTTTGTAAGAAGAGCTTCCGGTAGTCGATACAAAAGCATAAATAGAATGGCTATACCTATCCCTGGTTTTTTGAAAAAGCTAATGAAAGTTTGGAAGAATTCAGTCAGTTGGGTTGTATTTAATTTTGCCTCCTTACTTTGATCATCAAGGGGACGCGGCAAAATAAATGCGTGCCAGCAATAAAGTAAAGTAAAAACAGCTACTGCAAGAAAGAAAGTATAACTCCATGCCTTGGAAGGACTGCGGGTATATGTCTCCAGCGCGCCAGCAAATATCGTCAGAATACCTTGACCAGCTATTGTAGATACGCGATAAAATGTACTGCGCACACCTACATAGAGACTCTGATCATGCTGATTTAGAGCTATCATATAGAAGCCATCTGCAGCTATATCATGGGTTGCGCTACTGAAAGCCATCAGCCAGAAGAAACACAAGGTCCATTGTACAAAATGTGGGAAGGGAATAGTGAAAGCTACTCCTGCCATGGAGCTTCCCAAGAGAAGTTGCATGATAAGAATCCACCAACGCTTCGATTTTAGCATCTCTACAATCGGACTCCAAAAGGGTTTGATAACCCAAGGAAGATATAGCCAGGAAGTGTAGAGAGCTGCATCCGTATTGGAGAGCCCTAAGCGCTTATACATAAAACAAGCTAAGAAGGTTACCAATATATTAGGAATACCTTCTGCAAAATAGAGTGAGGGGATCCAAGCCCATGGACTGCGTACATTATTATTCTGGCTCATCAATAAATCTTCTTTAATACTGTATTACGATAATAATGGGAAAGAATAGAGGTAAATTCATACCCCTTTTCACTCATGACAGCCGCACCTATCTGGCACATGCCTACTCCATGCCCCCATCCTGCTCCAATCAGCGTGAAATTGCCTGCATCATCTTTGTCCACAACAAAAGCACTACTATAAAGATGACTTTCTGAGAGAATTCTTCTTATTTCTAATTCTTTTCCAATTATCATCGACTTATTAGTACCCACGATTTGGAGCTTTTTGAGACGCCCACTTGCACCTCGTTCTATAGGAATCAAATCAAGAATTTCTCCAAAGTCCTCTCCCGTTTTCTTATTCACTAAAGTTGATATCTCCGCTTTTGTATAGCAAACAGTCCAACGATAGAAATCCGAAGTTTCTTGGTCGTATGAGTTTAATACTTGTTTCAAGAGTTGCTTGTCATCTGTGTTGCAAAAAGCTGCTGGCGATTGACGGATCCACTTATCTGCATTCTCTTCTATTCTTAAATCTGGAATAGTTGAATCTTCTATATCGCGAACAGGTTGAAGATAAACAATATCTTCATCGTTCCAACAAGTGGCAAATGTTTCAGAAATTCCACCGCAACATTTAGAGAAGCGTGCATCACAAATTTCCTCCTCATTAGCCAGTACTAAACCATGAGTTTCATCAATAGCACGCGATACAGCTTCTGCCACTTCGCGCGTTATTCCCTGATACCGCTGACAATGGTCGTCGGCACAAACATCAAAGAGTGTATGATCCTCTCTATCATACCAACGGATATATTCATCTTTCTTACGCTGGAAAGAAAAGAAGTTACTATTTGTTTCTCGATTCCTCTGCTTTTTCTGTATTTGAAAGAAAAGCCAGCTACGAGAAACTACAGCATGAGCCTTCAAGAGTTCAAGAGAAGATGTTGCACTCATTTCCGAAGAAATAACGCTGCGGAGATAATCCTCTACGGGCAATTCATTGATCACATGTATCTTTCCTTCGTGAACCAATAAACGTAGTTTTCCCCGGAAAGTTTGAACCTCCTGGCGTTCCCAATGGAAGTTAACACCAATAGTAACATCCTGCAGTGTGAAACTAGCCTCCTTTTCAATCGGAGTAAAAGTCAATTCACTATAAAGATTCCCTTTCCAAAAAATCCCTCCATTTTCGCAAGTGACCACTTGTACTCCTTCTTCATTTCTCCCCTTTGCCATATAGGGAGCATGCAGGGTAAAGCGAATTTCATTTCCGCAACAGATTCCCACACTTACTTGTGGCTCTGCTGTTTGGTTTGAGTTTGAAAGAGAAGAAGTTATATCTGTGCGCTGTGGTTTGGAGTTTTGTAGTTGTTTAGCAATGCGCTCCAGATCCTTTTCTGTAGCAGTAACCTCTCTTAATATATCGCACACTTTCTTGGCTGTCATTCGATCGAAATCCTCCTTACGAGGTGTAATAATTAGTCCACCCATATCTACAGAACCTGGAGAAACAACAAAGTTTGCATCTCCTTCTGCATAATAACAATTAGGGCGATGTTTGCGACGCAGAAAAACAATACTTACTAGTCGCTCTTCTAGAACTGGAAAACCCTCCTCCTTCCATGTCAAGACATTGACATCAGGCTCTTTCATTTCTGCCTCAATGGGGAGGACATCAAAAAGTTTATTTGTAAGAAAGTTTTTACCTACGCGCTCCCCCACAATAACAAAACCAGGACAAGCATATTCTTTCAATAAGTAAATTCCTGCTTGTGTAGCAGAATAGCCATGGTCTTGTAGCTCGGATTCATCATAATGGGTAACTGGCCAAACCTTTTGCATCTTTGAAGAGTAGAACTTCCAATTTTTCTCAATGGGTATCACTCCTTTTTCACCTGCTTGCAAATGAGCGTGATCAGGAGCAGAAGCTCCACAACGCGGCCCATTATAGAAAACTACAGCATCCTTTAGTTTCCATGCTATTTGGTTCATAACATCCTGCAACAAAGAGAATGTTTGTGGCAAATGATGACGTGTGGGAATAGTCAGATGATGAGGGAGTATCGGAACCGGATTTACTAGAATCTGAAATTTCCCTGCGATCGGAAGAGATACTTGTTCAGAAGGTCTATTCTCATTGCAAAGAAAGCACTGACGCGCCTTGATCGTTTTCTTATCTATCTTTGCACCTGTTGAAACAATACGTAAAGGATTATATTGGACAGCAAGTGAAGAGTTTCCCATGGGAAACTCTTTCATTTCTACTGAATCAAGTTCACGGAATCTCTCTTCAACTTCTTGCCAACGCTCCAATTGCTGATTGAAAAAATCAGCGACCTCTGAGGCTTCAACCGAGTGGTTACGAGTTGCATTAAGAGAGCAGCGAGCTCTCAGTTCCATAGTGCGTAGCGAATCTTTATAGAGATTATTTTTATTCACTTGCTCTACATTTAAAGCTGCATCACTATTTCCTTCCCACCGACGACACAAATAAAGTTCATCATAAATACGTCCTATGCGATAGTGGCGTGAAATGGTCAAGCCTAAAGCGTAATCCTCTCCATAAGAAGTATTTGGGAAACCAATTCTGCGTAGAATATCAGTACGAAAAGCACGTGGCGCCCCAAGACCATTGATACGCAACGCATTATTACGACCATTGTCAGGTGTCCATTCCTTATGATCTATAAGTCCTGGAGGTAAAGTCTCCAACTGAAAGTTAACCATACGATATGAACCTATTACCATTGCAGCTTTCTGCTTTTGAAACGCCATAACGATGCGTTCTAACACATCCGTGGAGCTATACAAGTCATCGGAATCTAGTTGTACAGCATAGCGGCCACAATGTGCATCACGTATTGCTAAATCCCAACAACCGCCAATACCTAAATCTTTGCGTTTGGGAATGAGATGAACTACTCTCTTATCGCTGCTAAAGGTTTCAATGACTTCTGACGTTCCATCGGAGGAGTGATTGTCTACTACAATTATATTATAATCAAAACCTGCGTCTTGAGAAAGAACGCTTTGAATTGCATCACTAATAGTTTTTACGCGGTTGCGAACAGGTATGATAACACTTGCTTCTACGAGGAATTCGCCATCTTTCTCAAGAAATGGAGGCAAATCATCAAACTCTTCGGCAGGGAGAAATGCGCCAACACAGCGGAGATGCTCTGTGCAAATACGCTCGTTTTCTAATTGCACTTCTCTATTTCGCGGATCAACATAATCAAACTGCTTAACTCCACTGGCACGCAAATCCGTTTCGGTGACAGAGTAGAGATATTCTTTCAAATGAAAGATAGCTCCATTCCTGCTTAAATAGAGACGAAGTGCATAGAGTGCTGAGAATCTATAACGTGGGCGACAATCTTCATTTGTAAAGAACGATTTTAGCAGGTCTGTACGCACCAACCATAGTGGACCAAAATCGAAATCGTCACGCAAAGCCCCTTCTTGATAATCTATTACGGGATGAGGATACGCGTCATCGTAGCGATCCGAATAGACCATAGCTGCTTGTATGTCTTCTGCAGCTTGAATCATTCGCTCAACGCATCTATACCCCAACGTTACTTCTTTATCCGAAATATAAAGGAGAGAGTATTTAGTTTTGGCTTTTAAAGCCACAATCTTCAAAGATTTCGTAGATCTTAACAAGTCATAGAAATCTACAGCTTTAAATATATCAACATTCTGCATAGCCATAAAGTATCATAAATATAGCCGCAAAAATAAATAAAAAAATCGTAATAGATTAGGCACTGCAAGCTTTGACGCTGTAATAACCCTCATGTTTGTCAAGAGAATTCAAATGCTTTCTTATTACTTCGCCATAACATATTCTCCGATTCAAAAATAGAATACTGCTATTTTCAAAAGCTAGTATTCTATTTGAAGACGCAATAAGGATATAAAAAAAATACAAGTATTGTATTTTGCCGGATTAGAAAAAAATGAAGGCCCGACACTTTAGAGTATCGAGCCTTCTTATAAGAGTCTGTACTTCGTGATTAAAAATTGTAGTAAAGACCGAATTGGAGATTGTTTCCACTCAGTTTGAAGCCAAAGCCATTCTCCCAAAGTTTGTCAGCAATAGCATCATCAGAATCACGATAGCCAAGGAAACCTGCGTGAGCAACGAAGCTCAGCTTCTTGTTAAGATTCACAGCAAGCCCAGGTTTCAAACCTACCTCCCATGCGCTAGCAGAATTACCTTTCTTAGGCTTTACACTGTAAAAGCCAAAGCCACCATCAACGAAGAGGTTTACGGGACCAAATTTTGCAAAAGAGTAACGTGCATACGGAGACACGTTGATAGCATTCACCTTAGAACCTTTGGTGTAGTTGTGTTTGAAACCTATGCTAGTACCGATAGCCCACTGCTTAGAAAGTGTGTAACCAACTTCTGGCTGAAAAGTGAAATTGGTATGGTTTGCGTCAGGATTACGCCAAAAACCTACTTCGCCACCAACATAAACCTGTGCACTGGCAACAACTGTCGCTACTGCGAGAATGAGCGTCAAAAATAACTTTTTCATACTTTAATTGCTTTTTAAATTCACACAATATCTAGTTTGATTGTGCAAAGGTAAATGTATTAGGTTGGTAGGAGCAAATAAATTAATATTATTTTGCGTATATATAGGTGTTTTGAAATCTAAATTTTGCAAAATCGGTATATTGCAGCTAAATCAGTGAAATAAATTGATGAGAGCTAGTAGAGAGAAAGCTCTGTTGGATTAAGATAATAGTCCCCTCCTATCCATTTTGTAAATGCTATTTCTTCTGTTAGAGGAAAGTAGTGAACAAGTTTTTTACCCTCAAAAATGAGCACTTGATTATGACGAATAGTTCCATCAGGAAGATGGAGACGACTCACTCCTATTTGCTCCATAGCTATTTAAAGTGATTTTGCTTAGAATGCTCCTTGTCAATATTTAGGAGACTGTCTTGAATCTGTTGTTCTGAGCTTTTGGCTTTCTTACTCTCTGTGCTGTCCGCCTTTGATTTCTGCTGCTCATTTTCAGTCTTATCCCCTTTTTTAGGATTAATACATAGGAACATGGGCTGAGAAATGACAAGAAGTTTAGGACGAGTTGCCCATGTAGCAACTTGGTAAACAAATCCATTAATGAAACGAATTGGAGTATCACCTACCCACAGACTCAAAGTCTGCTCTCCGCTGTCGTAGATATTGCGCGTCATCACTACGGTAGAGTCGTTAGCATAATGAATTGTAAGATTAAGAATGGCCGATTTCTCTCCCTCATGATAAATCCACTGAGTGTAAAAGCGCATAATGAGTTGACTTCCTGCTTGAACTGTAGAATCCACAGGAATATCAAAATCTAAATGGTTTCTACCATTGGCACTCAGCAAGTTTAAAGAGTTGCCACTCCAAACTATTGTTGTATCAGTTCCTACAATAGTATGTCCGGTGCTGAGTTTTGAAGAATTTACAGAAGAGCCAAAGCGCTCATTCAGCTTTTGATAAATTTTATAGAGTTCATCAGCATGTCGAGAATAATGCACCATAGATTTATCGAAGTCGGCTTCTGTTATATCATATTTCTTGAATACCGCTTCACTATAAAGTTTTGTGTTGTAGTCAGCACTATCTGAAAGCTGCCCCATGGCTTGCGCAATGTGATAGTCATATAATATCTCTTCCATCTTTGATGGCGAAAGAATGTCCTCAGGTGCTTTCTTGCGACAACTACCTAAAAGAAATACGACCAAAAGATAAATGCCAAAATATACTACTCTCATTGCTGCAAAAACTTTGAAAAAGACCTGTCTATTCCTCCTTTTGCTTTATGTGAAAGAAGCGGGAATAGAAAAGAAGCAAAGTAATAGCACCACAAGAAATGCTACTATCTGCAAAATTAAAAATGGCGTTGAAGAAAACTTTACCCCCTAAAATGGGTACCCATTGTGGCCAGGTGAACAGAGGGAAATAAAACATATCAACAACCTTACCATCAAGAAAATGTCCATAGCCTTGCCCCAAAGGTACAACATGAGCAATAGGCATACCAAGAGATTCAGGATAACTCTCGGTAAAGATAAGACCATACAGACAGTTGTCGATGATATTACCTATAGCTCCAGCAATAATCATTGATAAGCACACTACAAGCCCCATGGGCAGATGCTTCTTAATAATTCTCGTAAGTATCCAAAACAAAGGGATAATAGTTATTAGCCGAAAAATCGTCAATAACCATGTACCACTGAATGCCATACCATAAGCCATACCCTTGTTTTCTGTAAAAAGAATCTGAAACCACGAAGTAATATCTATGTGGTCGTGGAGCTGCATATTGGTCTTTACAAGATACTTTATTATCTGATCAACAATAAGTACAAAAAGGATGATGGCCGTAGCCACCATCCATCTTTTTCTAGTTGATGCTTGTTTTTGAGTAGTTGTATCCATTATCAACCTTTACGTTGTTGCTCCATCATCTTTCCCTCAATGCTTGTTGTTGCATGAGGTACTGCACGAAGCCGCTCTTTGGGAATTAACTTTCCTGTAACACGACAAACGCCGTAAGTCTTGTTCTCAATTCTAACCAAAGCTGCTTTTAAGCCTTGGATAAACTTGAGCTGTCGGGCTCCCATATTGGTAAGTTCTTCCTTGGTATGGGCAGAACTCCCCTCTTCAAGAGCCTTATAGGTGGGCATTTCATCGTTTACATCATTGGAATCTTTGTTCATTAAGATATCCATAATCTCATCGTATTCACGTGTAGCAAGAGCTATTTTTTCTTGAATGAGCAGGCGGAACTCTCCAAGTTCTTCGTCGCTATAGCGCGTCTTGTCTGGCATAGAAGTGTTGGGTATTTGCAGTTCTTGCGATATGTATCAACTTGAACTTTAATTTATAATTTATTACACTAATATATCCTCTTACCTTCCCCTCGTGAGAGAAAATAGAGAGGATAAGATTTTATGCTTTATCAATATTCATCATGACTTTGAGCGTATCCAACTCAAGAAGAACACCTTCAACAGAGGGCTGGAAAGTGAGGGTGTCTGCAAGAACTTGCCCTGCGATATAGTCAGCATACTTGTTGAGAACTTCTTTCAATGTAGGTTCGTTTTGGAAAGTGACTTTAATATGATCAGTTATTTCAAAACCACTGTCCTTACGATAAGCCTGAATACGTTTCACTATTTCACGAGCAATACCTTCTTGACGAAGTTCGTCTGTAACTTCCAAATCGAGGGCAACCGTTAAAGAGCCTTCATTGGCAACAGTCCATCCTGGAATATCTGCACTGATAATTTCTACGTCTTGAAGTTCTATAAGGGCAGATTCTTCTCCAAGCGGAAGTGAAATGCTACCGTCTCTCTCAAGTGTTGCAATTTCTTCTTGAGACATCTCTGCAACCGCAGCAGAAACAGCCTTCATCTGCTTTCCAAACTTCTTGCCCATCACGCGGAAATTACATTTCACAGTCTTTTCCAGTATTGAGCCTTCAACAAACTCAAGCTCCTTAACGTTTACTTCATCCAAGATGAGTTGCTTAACAGCTTCAACAGCTTCTTTCTGTTCTTGATTAAGCGCAGGGATAGAAATTTTTTGCAGTGGCTGGCGAACAATGATATGTTCCTTCTTCCGAAGACTTAACACCATAGAGGTGATTTTCTGTGCCATCTCCATGCGAGTTTCCAAATTCTTATCAATAAGAGATTCGTCACATACAGGGAAATCGGTCAAGTGCACACTCTGAGTATTTCCTGTAGGAGCTGTCAAATCCCTATAAAGCTCATCAGAATAGAACGGAGCAATAGGTGCCATCAGTTTACTGATGGTAAGGAGACAAGTATAGAGCGTTTGATAAGCACTGAGTTTATATTCGTCCATCTCTCCTGCCCAGAAGCGTTTGCGGTTCAAACGAACATACCAGTTAGAGAGGTTATCATTTGCAAAAGTCATAATGAGTCGACCTGCCTTAGTGGGTTCATAATCATCAAGATCTTTTGAAACATTTAGGACGAGTGTGTTAAGTTCACTAAGAATCCAACGATCTATCTCAGGACGCTTGCAAACGGGGATTTGTGGTGCTGTTGCATCAAAATTATCAACATTTGCATACATTGAGAAGAAACTATACGTTTGGAAAAGCTTTCCAAAGAACGTACGCGTAATTTCTTTAATACCATCTTCGTCAAACTTCAAATTATCCCATGGAGAAGAATTCGTAATCATGTACCAGCGCAAGGGATCTGAGCCATAATTCTGAATAGCAGTAAACGGATCTATAGCATTACCTAAACGCTTGGACATCTTATTCCCATTCTTATCAAGAACAAGTCCATTAGAAATAACATTCTTGAAGGCCACACTGTCAAAGACCATCGTAGCAATGGCATGAAGCGTAAAGAACCAACCACGTGTTTGATCTACACCTTCTGCAATAAAATCAGCAGGGAAAGTTGTTTGACCATCAATTGCCTCTTTATTTTCAAAGGGATAATGAGCCTGTGCAAATGGCATTGCACCAGAATCAAACCAAACATCAATTAAGTCTTTCTCTCGATAGAGGGCTTTTCCCGTTTCAGAAACAAGTACTATATTGTCTACATACGGACGATGTAAATCAATAAGATGATAGTTATTTTCACTATAATCGCCAGGTACAAAGCCATTATCTTTAAGAGGATTAGACTTCATAACTCCAGATTGAACACTCTTCTCTATTTCATCATAAAGCTCTTGAATTGAACCTATACAGATCTCTTCATCCTCATCATTTCTCCAGATAGGAAGAGGAGTACCCCAATAGCGAGAGCGACTGAGATTCCAATCATTCAAATTTTCTAACCACTTACCAAAACGACCTGTACCAGTAGATGTAGGCTTCCAAAGAATGGTCTCGTTTAGTTCAGACATACGTTCCTTATAAGCCGTTGAGCGAATAAACCAGCTGTCCAATGGATAATACAAGATAGGCTTATCTGTACGCCAGCAATGCGGGTAATTATGTACATGCTTCTGAATGCTGAAAGCTAAGCCTTCCATCTTCATTTCCATGCAAATCACAATATTCAAGTCTTCCGCTTTTTCAGAAGCCTTTGAATCCCACACATCACCTACATTAAATTTCGGATCATAGGTATTCTTTACATAATCACCTGCATGGTGACTATATGAGTCTTTATCGACACATGCACTAATAAAGTTATTATCAAGCTCTTCCAATACATAATACTTACCTTCTAAGTCTACCATTGGACGAGTTTCGCCTTTCTTATTTATAAGGAAGAGAGGAGGCACGCCTGCTGCATTGGCAACTTGAGCATCGTCAGCACCAAAAGTACTAGCAATATGAACAATACCAGTACCATCTTCTGTTGTTACATAATCACCCAAGATAACGCGGAAAGCACAATCTGCCATTTCAACAAATTCATCTTTTCCGTTTTCTGCAATAAATTTCTTTTCAGGATGCGCAGCAGCATAATCAAGAACATACTGAAGAGCATGTTTATCAACTTTCTGACAAGGACGTATCCAAGGCATCAATTGGAGATAGTGCATACCTTCAAGCTCTGTTCCCTTCCATGAACCTACAATACGATACGGAAGCACCTTATCGCCTTTTTCATAGATGTTAATATCTGCCTCTGCACCTTCAGTCTTAAAGTAAGCTGCAACAAGGTCACGAGCCATAACAAGACTCACTTTCTCTGCAGTATAAGGATTATAAGTCTGAACACAAACATACTCTATTTGTGGACCAACGCAAAGAGCGATATTAGAAGGCAAAGTCCAAGGAGTTGTTGTCCAAGCTATGAAGTAGGGCTTTCCCCATTCCGTCATTTCGGGTTTGGGATCAACAATACTGAATTGAGCTGTTACTGTTGTATCTTTTACATCACGGTAACAACCTGGCAGATTCAGTTCGTGGCTTGAAAGACCTGTTCCTGCAGCAGGACTGTAGGGTTGAATCGTATATCCTTTATAAAGAATATCTTTTTTATAAAGTTCTTTCAGCAACCACCACAACGTTTCGATGTATGAATTCTCGAACGTAACGTATGGATGTTCCATATCTGCCCAATACCCCATCTGACGTGTAAGTTCCTCCCATTCGGAAGTAAACTTCATGACATTCTTACGGCATTGAGCATTATAATCTTCAATTGAGATTTTTTTACCAATATCAACTTTGGTGATACCTAATTCTTTTTCTACACCAAGTTCCACAGGTAGTCCGTGAGTATCCCAGCCCGCTTTACGCTCCACTTGAAACCCCTTCATTGTCTTATAGCGGCAGAACATATCTTTAATGGTACGCGCCATGACATGATGAATACCTGGGTGACCATTTGCCGAAGGAGGACCATCGTAGAAAACGAAGGATGGATTTCCTTCGCGTAATTCGATACTCTTATGGAACAAGTCCGAATTATCCCAATCTTTTAAAACCTCTTGATTAACCTTGTAGAGGTCTAGTCCTTTATGTTCTCTAAATTTCATGTAGACAAAACATTTTTTAATTTGCGAAATTAGTACAATCGCAGCAAAGTACAAAGTTTTTTCATAGAAAACCCCGACCTCTTTCTGTATCGTATTCTGCAAGAAAGAGTAAACTAGTGAACTTCTATTTTATTTATTTATCTCTTTACTGTTAATGGCCATTAAATTTAAAATCTCGGTCTTTATTCTTTTCAAACCAAGGATGTATGAGAATCAAATAGATGGCAAAAAGTATAGCCAATAGGAATAGCGAAATATAAATAATACTATTATTGTTTATGCTAATTCCTGCGATAATACCTATGGCGAATCCTAAACGCCAACCTAAGAAATGCGTATTCTGAGAAGTGCCGCGTTGGCAATGTCCAGAAAGTTTTAGGAAGTATATTAGGAGACGAGCTGAAAGTAAGCCAGTCCCAATACCGAAAAGTAAAAACGAAGCAGAATGTACAATATCAAGCGGATGCAAGAAGAGTAACAGTGCACCCAAAAGGAATACAACTCCGCTCACAAACTCTGCACGCGTATCTGCATCGGCAAATACTACCTTCTGAAGCAATAGCGAAATCAGGAATCCTCCTCCTAAATACAGAGCGTTAGCAGCTATTATTTCAGGATTCCAAGAAAGACTATAACCGACAAACAACCCTTCTATCGCCGCAGCAAGAACGGTGAGCAAAAAAAGCGGCCAAGCAGATAAACGTAAAAAGCGATCGCTTGAGAACACTTTAGCATGAATGGGAGCTTTCAATGGAACACGAATAAAGACCACAGCTAAGAAGGCAATGATAACCGGAGATGCTGAGACAGCAAAGCTAAAAAGAGGTATCGCACAGAATTGCTTTGAAAGCATAGGTAAATAGAATCCTAAAAGCCAACCGAAAGGCAATCCCAAGTGTCCAAATTTATTGAGAAGATTATCCCCGCGCGTTCTGTTTCTTGACACTTGCAAATCATTGATAAGCGTATTGCACAATGCATTTTGAGCAGTTGCAAAACAGAGCCCTTGAATCCCTAAAAAAGTATCATCCAAAAGGAATCTACAATATAGAGAAACAGGAGAGAGGGAAACGCCAATAAAAAGATACTTTTTAAGCAAACTGTTTTACGGGGAAACGTTTCAACAAACCATGAATTAAAAGGGCCTATAACGAAAAGTCCCATCGTAAAGGCAAGGACACTAAAAATCGTAGTCTCTGCTCCCCACTGCATATATATAATGGGGATCAGTGAGAATATATATGCATTTAGCATTAAATTAGCTAAGCACATTAGCACTACAGCCAACGACGCGCCTTCGCGTTTTTGACACACATTGTCTAAGTTTTTAGTAGCGTTCTTGCTCATTGGGGAAATCTCCTGATTTTACATCTGTCACATATTGTCCGATAGCATCGGTCATCACTTGGGCAAGATTTGCATATACGCGAAGAAACTTTGGGCGAAAACCTTCATTCTTTCCAAGCATATCGTCAACGACGAGAACTTGTCCGTCGGCGAAGCCTGCACCAATACCAATTATGGGGACAGGAACTGCCTCCACAACCTTTTGTGTAAGATTTGCTGGTATTTTCTCCACAACAATAGCAAAGCATCCTGATTCTGCCAAAATCTTGGCATCCGAAATCAATTTTGCAGCTTCAGATTCTTCTTTAGCACGCACACCATAACCGCCAAACTTATGGACGCTTTGAGGAGTGAGGCCCAAATGTCCACAAACAGGGATTCCAGCAGAAACCATTCTCTTGATTGAATCCGAGATTTCTGCTCCACCCTCAAGTTTCAAGGCATCTACTCCGGTTTCCTTCATAATCCTAACCGCATTGCGCAGAGCATCTTCAGCAGTTATTTGATACGAACCGAAAGGCATATCACAAACAACAAGAGCACGCTTCACTCCGCGGACTACAGAGCGAGCATGGAAAATCATTTCATCAAGGGTAATGGGAATTGTAGTCTCGTTGCCAGCCATCACATTAGAAGCACTGTCGCCTACAAGTATCATATCAACTCCTGCTTGGTCAACAATTCTAGCTGTTGTAAAGTCGTAAGAAGTCAGCATAGCTATTTGCTTCCCTTCTGCCTTCATAGCTTGAATTTTCCTAGCCGTCACCTTTTTTTGGTCTTCAACCAAATATCCTGGCATATACTATCTATTTAGTTTTTTTCTGCGCAAAATTACTCATTTATGATAAGAAAGCAAAATGAGCAGTAATAGAGTCTGGAGTTTGACCAATAAAATTAGGAATAATTAGATTGCAGAAAGACATAATCTTTTCTTCTGTATTTGTTGTAGTAAGCCCCACCACTTTTGTCCCACTTTCTTTCGCAGCAGTAAGTCCATTAATAGAATCTTCAAAAACAATACAATCTTCCGTCGCCACATCAAATCTTCTTGCAGCATTTATAAAACAGTCAGGAGCTGGTTTTGAGCGTTGTATATCCTCAGCTGTAAAAATATAATCGAAGTAATCTTTTATTTCTGGATGAGCGCTATAAACTTGCGCCATCTTATTGTGATCACTACTTGTGACCAAGGCTGTACGCAGTTTTTTATCTCGCAAAGATTTCAGGAAATCCTCTACACCTGGAATATAAATATACTCCATCGACTCTTCAAAATTATCAAGAAGCTGTTTTATTTCTCTTTGCTGTGGTTCATGAGGGAAATAGCAGGCAAAAATATCTACGAGAGACATTCCTTTAATATCTTCAGCAAAGCTTTGTACGTGGGGATAATATAACGTCCCGATATGTGCCCAGAACTTGCTATATTGGGATTCCGTGTCCAAAACTACCCCATCACAATCGAAAAGATATGTAAATTGATGCATACTAAATACGAATTTTAAAATTCTATAAAAAGAATGATAAAGGTTGTCCCCTATACCTATTTAAATAGAAAGCTCTACAATCTTCCAACGTCACCCACAAAAGGAGCTACAATGAAAAACTAGAAATTAATAAGTAGATTATCTTCGAGGAAAAGAGTAAAAATTATAGAAATTCAAAAGTAATAAATTATCACAAGCAGCAAGTAAGAACTATTGCTATAATAAAATCGACATAAATTAACATCCTCAAGGAAGAAGGTTGCAGATGAAAACAGAAGAAGCAAAGTCGATATATCCCTTCAAAACTCGTACTCGGAAGACAAAGATTAGAGCTTTGAGAAATTAACAGACTATGATAAAATTATCCTATTAACTGTAGCGTATGATTAGTTCCTTCCAATTCCGTGTAGGTTCCAGACAATTAGAAGAAAGGAAATCAGAAGCATGAACAAGGGCTACAAGGGGAGAAACCTCAAGGGCTTTATAGAAACTAAAGCGGTTAGAAGAACCCTGTTCTCCCAAGTCGAAAGCTCCCATGTGCCAACGTATTGCGAGCATCTCTTCTTTGGTGAGTTTCATATAGCTATGAAGAAGCAAGCAGGATTTCTCACCGTGGCCTAGAGGAAAGCTATCGTTGATTTCATAGCCAAGATATGTCACCCAACGATTGTTTTCGTCTTTTTTGAAACGCTCAGTCTGATGATAGAGTCCCACCTTACAAAGATCATGGAGAAGCGTTGCAATGGCGATACTCTCCATTGTCACTTCTTTTGTAAAGCAAGCACGCTTCTCTTTGAGAGCTGGAGCAAGAATCACATCATAGATGCCACACGCCGTTTGAAAAACATTGATAGAATGCTTACAAAGGCCGCCTGGTTCGTTCAAATGATAATTGGTGGAGGTAGGAGCCACATAGAAGTCGGTTGTATCAAGATATTCAAGAAGATTCAGAATACCATCACGCCTTATAAATTCTTTACACAACTGTTGAAAGACCTCTTTGTTCTTTTGCATTTCTTCATTGGTCATAGCATTGTTGCTTTAAGTTTTACTCAATGATAAGATGTAAACGAAAAAGAGAATCACTAGGATTCTCTTTTCTTGTAGCGCCTACGGGAATCGAACCCGTATACCATGCGTGAGAGGCATGTATCCTAACCGTTAGATGAAAGCGCCAAATGTTAGCGGAAGCTGGGGGATTCGAACCCCCGGTACGGTAACCCGTACGGCAGTTTAGCAAACTGCTGGTTTCAGCCACTCACCCAAACTTCCTTGGATTCCGCAAAGCGAATTAACCAGCGTTTTTGTCAAACGCGATGCAAAGGTAGAACTTAATTTTTATCCACCAAAGGTTTTGTAGAAAAAAATGAAAAAATCTACTATCTCCCCTCTAGAACCTGCTCTCGTGTTTCTAATGTGGGAAGTTGAGAGGTTTTCCCTTGCTGTGAAATAGTATCTTTATTTTCAAGAAATTCAAAAGCACGAAGTTTCTTTATCCCATGCACTCCATAGTATTTCTCTAAATACCCACCAACCATAATTTTACGCCCTAAATTCTCTGGGTGAGTATAAAGATCAAGTATTTTACGAGATTCGGTATTGGGACTGCCGATATTTATAGGAAGCAGATGGTCTGTGTTATTCTTTTTATCTGCGAGTAAAATACACGCCATAGATTCCGAGGGTAAGTCTAAAACAAAGCCTTTATGTCCTCTGTTTGCATAGCCCACAATATAGCCCACTATTGTATAATAGGTGGAATCATTACCCGTTGTAAGTGCTTCCGTAACAGATATTGTGTCTGAGCGCTGAGAGGGCTTTAACGGATCTACTTTTCCTGGTTCGTTTTTCTCTCCTTTTTTCGGAGGATCAGGCAGATCTATTTTGCCACAACTATAGAAGAAGAGGCCCAAAATAAGGAGTGATAAGATTTTGCGTACCATAGATAAAAGTGTATACTGCAAAACTAAACTTTTTTTTAGAGAAAAAGATTAAATCATTATGTTTTTTTCGTCTTTAATGATTGACGAGGAAAAGATTACTGTTCGTAGTTGCAATTATCCTTATTGTGTCAACTGATATAATAAGGCTGTCGGCTGACATCCTTATTGAATTTGAAAATACTATAAAGATGTTTGCGCTGCTGCGTCAGACTACTATACAAAAGAGGCTGCTTTTCGGCGTTTAGAGAATGACGCAAATGCCCCTTATATACCTTATAACAAGACACAGCTTTAAGAGGACAAAAGAAAAAACGTGTCACTATGAAGAAGACATAGTAACACGTTTATATAGTGCACGTGATCTACCATAAGTAAAACCACAAAGTTGCAGAAAAACATGAAAGAGCAATGTTTGTTTAGTACTGCAGAGTGAGAAAAACACCTATCCCCCACCCGTCTTAGCACGATTGTTCTAACATGACTCAAAGAAACGTTGCAAACCTTTGCGTGCATCGGAGAGTTTATCCTCCCAAGCTTTTAGAGAATTCTTTCCAACAATATCCGTTACATACTTAATAGAAACAAAGGGAAGATTCATTCTTTTGCACACCAAAGCCTCAGCAAAGGCTTCCATATCGATGACATCCCCTTGCAGGATTTCACTATCAGTGACAAAATCGTCGCCTGTATTGACAACTCCATGCGGACTGAACAGAAGATGCTCTGTATGCAACTCTGATGTAATCTCAGGAAGATTGAGGTGTGAAAGGTCTCTATCTATAAAATGGTTACAAACAAAGATGTCACCAACAGAGTGCTTCTGTGTGCCTGCCGTACCAACATTAAGAACCATATCTGGTTTTTCAAGTAGGACTGCACGCGTTAAAGAAAAAGCTGCGTTGGCTTTACCAATACCTGTTATGACAGGAATGATGATAGCATCTTTCAGAGGGATTTCTATGACCTCTTCCTTAACAGCAAAAGCTACAACTATTTTCATTAGTTCTCCATCAACTTGCGATATCGAATAGGTTTAGAAGCTTCTTGTCCAAGGCGTTTTGCCTTGTTAATCTCGTAGTCGGAGAAACCACCTTCAAAGAAGAATACTTCACCATTCCCCTCAAAAGCCAAGATATGCGTACATATACGATCCAAGAACCAACGGTCGTGGCTAATAACAACAGCACAACCTGCAAAGGCTTCCAAGCCTTCTTCGAGGGCTCGCAGTGTGTTCACGTCAATATCATTGGTAGGTTCGTCAAGGAGTAGTACATTACCTTCTTGCTTTAAGGCTAAAGCCAAATGCAAGCGATTGCGCTCACCACCAGAAAGTACGCCACATTTCTTCTGCTGGTCTACACCACTAAAATTGAAGCGACTAATATAGGCACGACTATTGATTTCTCGACCTCCAAGACGCATGAGTTCATTGCCCTGACTGATAACTTCGTATACAGACTTTTCAGGATCAATGTCTTTATGCTGCTGATCAACATAAGCAAGTTTCACCGTTTCGCCCACACTAAAATCTCCAGCATCGGCTTTTTCTAGCCCCATAATCATTCGGAATAAGGTTGTCTTACCTGCACCGTTCGGACCTATAACTCCAATGATGCCGTTCGGGGGAAGCATGAAGTTTAAATCGTTAAGCAATGTTTTCTCACCAAAAGATTTCTGCACATGAGTGGCTTCGATCACCTTGTTTCCCAAACGTGGACCATTAGGAATCATGATTTCAAGCTTCTGTTCCTTTTCCTTTTGGTCTTCATTGAGTAGTTTGTCATAGCTATTCAAGCGGGCCTTTCCTTTTGCATGACGTGCCTTAGGCGCCATACGCACCCATTCCAATTCACGTTCAAGTGTTTTACGGCGTTTACTAGCCACTTTCTCTTCTTGCTGCATACGCTGAGATTTTTGCTCAAGCCAGCTAGAATAATTACCCTGCCAAGGTATTCCTTCTCCTCTATCCAGCTCAAGAATCCAGCCTGCCACATCATCTAAGAAATAACGGTCGTGGGTAACAGCAATGACAGTTCCTTTATATTGGTTCAAATGCTGCTCAAGCCAGTCAATGCTTTCTGCGTCCAAATGGTTGGTAGGCTCATCAAGGAGAAGAATGTCTGGTTCTTGCAGAAGCAGACGGCAAAGAGCCACACGGCGACGTTCACCACCACTAAGATTCTCTGCTTTCTGGTCAACAGGCGGACAACGCAAGGCATCCATAGCGCGCTCCAAGCGACTATCTAGATTCCACACGTCATGTGAATCAAGATAGTCCTGCAATTTAGCCTGCTGGGCAAAGAGTTCGTTCATCTTGTCCTCATGCTCATAATATTCAGGTAAACCAAATTTATCATTGATAGCCTCGTACTCCTTCATGGCGTCAACTTGTTCTTGAACGCCTTCTTGCACAAGTTCTTTTACCGTTTTAGAGTCGTCTAACTGCGGTTCCTGTGGTAAATAACCTACGGTATATCCAGGGGCAAAGACAACGTCTCCTAGATAGTCCGTATCAAGTCCAGCAATGATTTTAAGAAGAGTAGACTTACCTGCACCATTCAAACCAATGATACCAATCTTAGCTCCATAGAAGAAACTGAGATAAATATTTTTAAGTACTTGCTTGTTGTTTTGTCGGATTATTTTGGATAATCCAACCATAGAAAAAATAACTTTCTTGTCGTCTGCTGTTGGCATAGCGAATTCGAGTTTTAATTAGTGGCTGCAAAGATACTAATATAGTAGCAAACTTGAAAGAGAGAGCAAACAACGTTAGTTGGGCGTAGGAATAAAAGAAACATCAGCCTGTGTTTATGTAACTTCTACATCTATCAATAATTTTGTTCTTTTTTCTTGACAGTGTAAATACTCACTCTGGATGAAAGTCTTACAAAAAGTTAAAGAAGAAGTTCTTATTTTTATAGAAAAAGGTGCTTTTCCTACGGATCGTAACTCAACTTTGCGGTAAAAGCGATAGGATGAAGGCGTTTTTTCTTTATTCCGTTCGAAAACATAATAAAGATGTCAGCAAATAGCCTTATCGTATTTGAAAATTCCCTTATTGTATTTTTAATTTGTCAAGGAGAAAATAAAATTTATAGTATAGAAAATAAAATTTCTCCTTGAGAAATTGAAAATAAGTCTTTTTTCGTAATGTTTCAAATTAGCGTTCTTTTCGTTCGCAGGCAAAGAAGTTGGATTTTGAGCGATTCTCGAGGCCGTAGGACGCGAAAAATGTTTACAAATAGTAGTTTAGAGAAACCTTGTTTGCTTCTGTCTGAGTGTGGGATTTATTTTCCACATCAAACTCCTATAGAACATTTGCTTTAGTAAGCTTTCAATCTATGCAAGTTAGATAAATGATTGAAAACAAAAAGAAAAAGCAGTTAAACTATAAGCCGGGTTCTGTCCATTCCCAAAAAATGTGCCCGTCATTTATCCTGGCCTATTGTCACCAATAGGCTCTATCGTTCTACCCTCTGGCTCGAGCGGGTCGCCCTCAAGCGCCAGTTTACGCGAACTTTCAGCCTCCGATACGCACAGCCAATATGTCACCATATCGCTGGTGAGCTCTTACCTCACCTTCTCACCCTTACCTCCGAAGGAGGCAGTTATTTTCTTCTACGTTTATTCGCCTTCGCAGACAACTTCCCATTAAGAAGCGGAGCACCCTATGCTGCCCGGACTTTCCTCGTCTAGTCTAAAAAAGACTATCCACGACGGACCATTCAACTGCTTTTCTGTTGGCAAAATTAGGGAAAATGGGGCGATTAGCCAAAAGCGTTGGGATTTTTCATAGAAAGTTTGTAACTTCGCAGCAAATTTTTGTTCAAAGCATAGTAGCTATATGTCTTGCATTCTACATATTGAATCTTCCACACAAGTCTGTTCCGTTGCACTCTCTGAAAATGGGACGAGTATATATAAAGAATTTGATGGAACAGCTCTCAATCATGCCAAAGTACTTGCTCCAATGATTCGCGATGCTATCTCGTTTGCTGATAGCCATGCTATTCCGCTCGATGCAGTTGCAGTGAGTATGGGGCCAGGCTCTTATACGGGACTTAGAATAGGCGTAAGCGAAGCCAAAGGTATTTGCTATGGCCGCGATCTTCCGCTGATTGCTATTCCTACGTTAGAATTGCTGTGTGTTCCGGTTCTGTTGTACCATGAGATAGAAGAAAACGCCCTCTTGTTTCCTATGATAGACGCTCGACGCATGGAAGTTTATGCGAGTGTCTATGACCGCGCACTCAATACTATACGTCCTACTGCGGCTGATATTGTGAATGAGAACACCTATAAGGAATTTCTAGATAAAGGGCCTGTATATTTCTTTGGAAATGGAGCAGAGAAATGCAGCAGTGTCATACAGCATCCCAATGCACATTTTATCTCGGACATTGTTCCCGATGCCAAATATATGTTTCCACTTGCTGAAAAAGTATGGGTGAGAGATAAGTTTGAAGATGTAGCATATTTCGAACCTTTCTATTTGAAACAATTTATTGCTACACAACCCAAGAAACTCATCTAAATGAAATACAATACAAACGAAGAGAAATTAAAGTTGCCTGAGTACGGCAGACTTATTCAGAAGATGGTGGAGCACGCCTGCACCATAGAAGACCGTGCAAAGCGACAAGAGTACGCACAGCGTATTGTGCGCATTATGGCTCAACTGAATCCACAGTTGAAGAATATCCCTAATTTTACACATAAACTCTGGGATCATCTTGCCTATATGGCCAACTATGAATTAGATATTGACTATCCTGTTGAAATTTGCAAGAGAGAAGAAGGAAGTCGTCCGCAGAAGTTGTCGTATCCGCAAGGTTCTATCCGCTATCGTCACTATGGTCGTTTGATTGAAAATGCTATTAAGAAGCTAAGTGAAGAACCAGACGATGAACAGAGAGAGAGCAGACTTCTACTTGTTGCTAATCGTATGAAGCGTAATTTAGCAGCATGGAAAGGTGGCAGTGCTACCGACAACAAGGTAGCTCGCGATCTTGAAATATATAGTGACGGTAAACTGACTCTATAATTTTATCCCCCCCCCTCAATTATGGCATCTTTCATTATTGAAGGCGGTCACCGCCTCAAAGGAGAAATAACACCTCAAGGAGCCAAGAATGAAGCTCTCGAAGTGATAGCAGCAACGTTGCTTACCGCTGAGCCCGTTCGAATGACTAATATACCAAACATTCTCGATGTCAACAATCTTATCAGATTGATGGGCGATATGGGATGTTTGGTCACAAAAAATGCTTCAGGCGATTTTACCTTTCAAGCTAAAGAACTTAATCTCGAATATCTTCGCAGCACTAAGTTCTTATCACGTTGCTCCAAATTGCGAGGTTCTGTGCTCTTATTAGGTCCCCTATTGGCCCGTTATGGCTGGGCTGCTCTTGCACAGCCAGGAGGAGATAAGATAGGACGTCGTAGGCTAGATACACACTTCTTTGGCTTCAAGAAACTAGGAGCTAAGTTTAGTCACTCTGTAAAACAACAAACCTTTGAAATCAGTGCTGACAGGCTCAAAGGCACTTATATGTTGCTCGATGAAGCCAGTGTTACAGGTACTGCCAACATCATTATGGCTGCTGTTTTAGCTGAAGGAACCACCACAATTTACAATGCAGCGTGTGAGCCCTATATTCAGCAGCTTTGCAAGATGCTGAACCGTATGGGAGCTAAAATCAGTGGTATAGCCTCTAATTTGCTGACCATAGAAGGCGTAAAAGAACTTCAAGGTACAGAGCATCGCATCTTGCCTGATATGATTGAAATAGGCTCCTTTATAGGCATGGCAGCCTTGGCTGGCGATGGGCTTACAATCAAGGACGTTGCCTATGAAGAATTGGGTATTATCCCCTATTCTTTCAGCCAATTAGGTATAAAGATGGAGCATCGTGGTGATGATTTGTATATACCTCGTCAAGACCACTACGAAATAGAGACCTTCATCGATGGCTCTTTTATGACCGTAGCCGATGCACCATGGCCTGGCTTAACGCCTGACTTGCTGAGCGTTCTCATCGTGGTAGCTACGCAAGCCAAAGGCTCTGTACTCTTCCATCAGAAGATGTTTGAGAGCCGTTTATTCTTTGTTGATAAGCTCATTGAGATGGGAGCACAAATCATTCTCTGCGACCCTCACAGAGCCGTTGTAGTGGGTCATGACAACGCTTTCACTCTTCGTGCTCGCCGCATGACGAGTCCCGATATTCGTGCCGGTATAGCCTTGCTTATTGCAGCCATGAGTGCTGAAGGTACAAGCATTATTGACAATATCGAGCAAATCGACCGCGGATACGAAAACATTGAAGAGCGTCTTAATTCACTCGGAGCTAATATCAAACGTACGGAATGATTCGGGAAGAGGAAGTTATATATATAGGTCGCATCACGCGTTATAGAGGCATTATTGGAGAAGTCGAACTCCAATTCACCAATGATGCCTTCGACCGCGGAGAAGCTGAGTATCTTGTGCTCAATCGAGACGGAATACTAGTGCCTTACTTTTGGGAAGAGTACCGTTTTAAGAACGATAGTACAGTTATTTTGAAGTTAATGAACATAGATACCGAAGCTGCAGCAAAGCGGCTCGTAGGGGCAGAAGTGTTCTACCCTGCAGCAGCGATCAGCGAAGAAGATGCAGACACTCTCCCATCACTCAAAGCACTGGTAGGCTTTGAAGTGAGCGATCAACAAAACAGGAGTCTAGGACGAATTACAGATGTTGACGACTCTTCTGTCAATATCCTCCTTTCGCTCTCTTCTGGTCATTTAATACCCTTTCATGATGATTTTCTGCTCCACCACGACTTGCAAAAGAAAGTCCTTCAACTCAATCTGCCAGAAGGTATACTAGACCTCATTTGACCTATAGACATTATATAAACACATTAAATGAAGAAAATTGCCATTCTCGGCTCTACGGGGAGCATCGGAACACAGGCCTTAGATGTCATCCGACAGCATAAGGACCTCTTCGAAGCACATACGCTCACAGCTGGCAGTAATGCCGACCTGCTTATACAGCAAGCCCGCGAGTTTTCTCCCGATACCGTTGTCATTGCCAATCAAGACAAGTACAATCAGGTAAAGGAAGCGTTAGCCGACACCGACATCAAGGTGTATCGCGGTGAGCAAGCCCTCTGCGAAGTAGTAGAAAACGAGAACATAGATATTGTTCTAACGGCAATGGTTGGCTTTGCAGGGCTTCGTCCTACTATCTACGCTATTCAGTCGCACAAGACCATTGCATTAGCCAACAAGGAAACACTGGTGGTGGCAGGAGATATCATCACACGCCTAGCATTCGAGAACCACGCGCCGATTCTCCCCGTTGATAGCGAACACTCAGCTATCTTCCAAGCTCTCGCAGGAGAAGGAAACAATAAGATAGAGAAGATCCTACTCACAGCTAGTGGAGGCCCTTTCCGTAAGCTCAATTTTGAGGAGCTACAGACAGTGACAGCAGCGCAAGCTCTTCGCCATCCCAACTGGGAGATGGGAGCTAAGATAACGATAGACTCTGCCACGATGATGAACAAAGGCTTTGAGATGATAGAAGCCAAATGGCTCTACAATGTCAAGCCCGCAGATATAGAGATTGTAGTGCAACCAGAGAGTATCATTCACTCTGCTGTGCAGTTTGAAGACGGCTCCATCATCGCTCAGTTAGGCCTTCCAGATATGCGTCTTCCCATTCAGTACGCCTTCTCCTTTCCTCAGCGCCTACCGCTCAACAGTGGACGTCTCGACCTCTTCGAGATACAAACGCTCCATTTTGAAAAAGCCGATAGAGAGAAATTCCCATGTATCCAATTAGCCTACGATGCCTGTCAGCGTGGCGGCAACACCCCCTGCATTATGAATGCGGCCAATGAGGTAGTAAATCGCGCCTTCAGAGAGACAAAAATAGGCTTTATGGACATCCCACGCATTATTGCTCAGGCCATGGAGGAGGTGCCCTTTATTGCCACGCCCTCACTGGAAGACTATTTCACAACCGATAGTGAAACACGGCGTTACACTCAGCAACTCATCCAAGGATAATCACACAAATAAACACAGACAAACAAGCGTTGACCTCTAAAGGATAAACGCTCATAACAAGACACTAAACACCATTTTTCATGGAAGTATTTCTCATTAGAGCCCTCCAGCTCATCTTGTGCCTCTCGATTCTCGTGTTTCTGCACGAAGGAGGCCACTTCTTAGCTGCTAAACTCTTCAAAATTCGTGTCGAGAAATTTGCTCTATTCTTCGACCCCTGGTTCAATCTCTTCAGCTTCAAACCCAAGAAGAGCGACACTAAATACGTGCTCGGCTGGTTGCCACTAGGAGGATATGTCAAAATATCTGGTATGATCGATGAGTCGATGGACACAGAACAGATGAAACAACCAGTTCAGCCATGGGAGTTTCGCGCTAAACCAGCATGGCAGCGACTCATCGTGATGCTCGCTGGCGTTATCGTCAACTTCATTGTGGCACTCTTCATCTACGCCATGATTCTCTTCGTATGGGGCGAAACTTTCGTGCCCATAGAGAATGTCAAGGACGGCTTCAAATTTAACGAAACAGCGCAGCAATACGGCTTTAGAGACGGTGACATCCCTCTTTGCACCGACGAAGTGGCCTTCACACGTTTCGACAACACACAGAGCATCGGCAATGTTTACCGCGCCATCAGTGAGGCCACCTCATGCACCGTTCTGCGCAACGGAAAAGAGGTTACACTCACGCTCCCTGGCAATATGAATATGCTCGACATGATGAAACACAAACCACCCTTCATGCTCGAACTGATGCCCAGTGTCATCGACAACGTTGTGGCAGGTAGTGCAGCAGCAAAAGTTGGCATTAAGGCTGGCGACAAAGTGGTAGGCTTCAATGGAAAGAACATCTCTACTTGGAACGAATTCACGCTAGAGAAGAGCCGACTTGCAGAAATGCTCAACAAGAAAGCGAGCGATATGGACCATCGAACGATGTTGCAACGCGTCTTCTCCCACACTCCAGGATGCAGCCCTAAAGACAGCCTTGCCATACGCACTATTACACTTGCAGTAGCCCACAAAGACGGGAGTATCGACACGCTCAAGGTGCAACTTGATGCACAGCTCTCTCTCGGAGCTACTTGGACTGCCTCTCGAGAGAAATACGAGAAAATACACATCAACTATAGCTTCCTAGCAGCTTTCCCCGCAGGTGTAAAACACGGAGTGGGGGTATTCAAAGGCTATATCGACGACTTGAAATACCTCTTCACAAAGGACGGAGCTAAATCCATCGGGTCGTTTGGTGCTATCGGCTCACTCTTCCCCACCACATGGGATTGGCAGCGTTTCTGGGAACTTACAGCGTTTATCTCGCTCATGCTAGCCTTTATGAACGTTCTCCCCATACCAGCCCTTGACGGTGGTCATGCGCTCTTCCTCGTGGCTGAAGTTGTCACACGAAGAAAGCCCAGTGAGAAATTCATGGAAATGGCAGAGAAAATAGGCATGACCTTTCTCCTATTGCTAATGGCTTACGCAATCTTCAACGACATCATTCACTTTGCCTTCTAATTTTTTCTATTGCTGTCCGATAAAATTATTCCTCTCACATAAAATAAGGCTGAAGTTCATAGTTGGATTTCAGCCTTTGGGTTTATCTTTGTTTTTACCACAAAACATGATAACCATGAACAAAGGTACTCATTCTGCAGGACAGTAATAATTTTTATTGCTGTCCGGTAAAAGTTTTACACGGCAAAAAAATAAGGCTGAAACCCTCTTGTAGGATTCCAGCCTCTTTTGTTACTTTGCTTGTTGCAA
>NZ_JACICA010000018.1 GCF_014195585.1 Alloprevotella rava
GCTCCGATAGCAAAGAGTAGTAATTTTTTCATAATGATAAATGTTTAAAGTGTTACAATCTTTTATGGGAAAATCCCACGATAATAATCTTTTAACCCCAATTCGGTTTAAGAAACGCTCTTTCATGAGTTTCTTAAACCGAATTGGGGTAATAAGGATATTTTCAGGCACAATAAGGATGTCAGTTGATAGGCTTATTACATTTGTAGACTCTTACAATAATAGCACCAGAATTCATCCGTCATTCTTGGAGAAGTAAGCTATTTATTTCACCATAAAAGAAGAAAGAGAAGAACCATCTAAAGACAGCGTAATCCGCGTGTCTATATCAGTACTGAAAATCATAGGTGAACCAAGAAAGATCAAATCTCCTTGACATAGTCGGTAAGTTCTACTAAGCTTAGCAACAATTTCGTTAGGTTTTACTAACATCTCTTGAGTATCGTATTCACAAAGGCTTTTTTTTCCTGCAAGAATCTCTATGTGATGATTGCAGAACTTTCCCATAGGCACAAAACGCCCTATAGAGGCAGCCCCATCAAAACCAACAGCAAGATCCCAAGGAGCACGAAGCTCTTGAAGTTCTTTCAATAACTGTGAGGCTGTAAAATGTACTCCTACTGTTATTTCTGAAAAATATCGAGAAGAAAAACGTTCTGAAATTCCTTTCCCCAAGCGATTGATACGAATAACAAGGTGAGCACGTCCTACTGCTGGAAGTGCATAATCAGGTAAAAAAGCAGGTCGCCCTATTTGATTCAGCGCAGTATCAGGAATCATAAAAATGCTTCCAATTTCGGTGTAATTGTTGCTAAGTATAAATATCTTCATAAAAAGTCTTTGCTATTCCAAAAATTAGAATTACTTTTGCTCTCGCTAAACGGGGCGTAGCGCAGTCCGGTAGCGCACCTGGTTTGGGACCAGGGTGTCGCAGGTTCGAATCCTGTCGCCCCGACTTGGAGCTCAACTCTCTTTGGGAGTTGGGCTCTTTCTTTTGTTTCCCTCCTCTTCAGCCTTGGGTGGCAAAGTTACTAAATACAATAATCTTAGGTAGGTTTTCGTTATAATAAATATGCATACGAAAAGAATATTGACACTCCTCATAGGGCTCTCTGGAACTATTTCTCTTATAGCCCAACCATTTACATCTTTTGCAGAAAAGGATTTTCCGCCAGGAACTTTGTTCTCTACACAGTTTAACTTGGGGGAAAACTATGCTGACTCTATATGGTCCGTGAATTTTATCTATCCCGAATTCCGTTTGACTACCAAAGCAGAAACAGAACTTTTAAAAAAGAAAGGTGTGTTAGCTCAAGAACTTCCCTCGGTGGAAACATCACTATCCATCAGTCGGAAGCAAGGTTTTTTAGATGTGAATTTTACTCCTTTTGTCTATCGAAATGGAGATTGGATGCGCATGACTGGCTGTAAAATTCAACTAGTATCTAAGCCACGTGTAATGGTACGCAAAGCACAGGCTTTACCCAGTTTGAATCAACGATATACAAATCATAGCGTTTTATCTAAAGGGAAATGGATAAAAATTAGCGTTCCAGAAGAAGGTATCTACCAACTGACGGCCTCAAAACTTAAAAGTTGGGGGTTTAGCAATATAAATCGCGTTAAAATCTACGGATATGGTGGCCGCATATTGCCACAAAATTTAGAGTTTTCAGGTGACAATAGTGTCATTGACGATCTTTGTGAGGTTGCAACTTGGCGTAGGAAAGGCTCTATGCTTTTTTATGCAGAGGGAACACTGCGGTGGAGTTGGGATGCAATAAAAAATGCATGGAACCGCATGCAAAACACCTATTCCCGAGGTTCTTACTACTTTATTACAGAAGGCGATTCTCCGCTTGAGATGAAAGTAGTAGAACCTATAGCGGCTACTACTGACACTATTACTTCTTCCATTATTCCTGCATTGTATGAAAAGGATGCTTTTGCCTGGTATGAAGGAGGTACAGAATTTTTCTCAAACTATGATTTTATTAACAACAATACCCAGTCGTTCACACTGTCTACGCCAGGATTTGCAGGTGGGACTGCAAAAGTTGCAGTAGCTGTAAGTGCAGCATCTACACTAAAGGCTACAAATGTTGAAACACTGGCAAATGGATTAAGTCTTGGAAATTTCTCAATCAGCACTTACGATAGTGAAACCGAAAGTGCTAGAGAAACGCGTGCACTATTTTCAATAGATTCTCTTCTAGAGAATAACACTTTTAAAATAACTACAACTGCGGGGAATTCGGCACGTCTCAATTATATCCTCGCATCCTATCCTCGAAAATTAGATGCCTCAGTCCCCTTTGTATTTTCTCCAGCAACAGTGAGCTCATCTGCGCCAGTGGTGCTTGCAGAAAATGCAAACACTTCAACTCAACTTTGGTGCATCGCTTCTGCCTCTGTCCCAACAACCATAGTGAAAACCACCATCAATGGAACAAAAGCTATAGCACAAATAGACGATGTGAAGCAGCGTTACATTTTTGTGGATGTATCAAAGAGTTATGCAGAACCTTCTCGAGTAGGGATGGTAGAAAACCAAGACTTACATGCAGATTCAGCACAAGATATGGTCATCATCATTCCAGAGAGTGGTAAGCTAAAGAAGCAAGCTGAGCGTTTAGCAGCAGCCCATGGAGCTGAAGGCCTACGCGTAAAAATTGTTAGAGCAGACCAACTTTATAATGAGTTCTCTTCTGGTACACCAGATGCTACTGCTTACCGCCGATACCTAAAAATGCTTTACGACAGAGCAAAAACAACAGCAGATATGCCTAGATATCTCCTACTCTTCGGCAACTGCTATTGGGATAATCGCTTGTTGATAGGCGGCTCGCTTTCAGCAAAAGATTTATTATTGGCGTTTGAAGTGAGCCAGAATGATCACCTTATAAATATTCCTCATGGAACACTTCATAGTTATGTGACAGATGACTACTACGGTCTACTTGATGATGGTGAAGGTATAGCCATTGCTAATAGGGATAAAGTAGATATCGGTATTGGTCGCTTCATCTGCACAACTGAAGAAGAAGCTAAAATTCTAGTGGACAAAACACTAGAATATATGGAGAATAAAAATGTCGGATCTTGGAAGAACCGAGTAATAATGCTAGCAGACAATGGAGATAATAATCTCCATCAAGAGGACAGTGAGACAACTGTAAAAAACATACAGAATGCTAATGATGAACTAATAATAAAGAAATACTACTGGGATGCTTACCCGATTACAACTTCTGCTACAGGCAATTCTTTTCCTCAAGTAACGCGTATGCTACAAGAGGAGCTGAAAAGAGGAGCTCTCATCTTCAACTACACGGGACATGGAAGTCCACGCCAGTTGAGCCATAACAAATTGCTACAGACCTCCGACTTTGAGAAAACTACGGATGGCAATATGCCGCTTTGGATTTTTGCATCCTGTGAGATTACTCCTTATGATCAACAAATGGAAGATATCGGACGTGCAACACTATTCAATACAAAGCAAGGTTCTGTTGCAATAGTTTGTGCTACGCGCTCTGTTTACGCTATATACAATCGTGCTCTAAATGCAGCTTACTCACGTTATGTTCTTTCAAGCGACAGCAACGGGAAACCTTATACACTAGGAGATGCAATGCGATTAGCAAAGGTTAGCTTAGTGGCAAGTGCAGGCGATCGCTCTATGAATAAACTTAAATATGCTTTACTCGGAGACCCTGCTCTCACGCTTACAGCTCCACGCGGAAAAATTGTAGTAGACAGCATTGATGGACAAGCTATAACCTCTGGCACTAATCTTCAACTAAAGGCTGGTCAAAAGGTACGCTTTGCAGGTCATATTGTAAAAAATGGCGTTGTAGCAACCGATTTTAATGGAACAGTTACAGGCTCTCTCTACGACAGATTAGAAAACATTACTTGCAAAAATAATAACAACGCGAACCAAAAAGCGATGGTCTATCAAGATCGTAAAAATGCGCTCTTTGAAGGTAGCGACTCAGTTTGTGCTGGTCGTTTCAAACTCAACGTTGTCGTACCGCGAGATATTAGCTATTCCGAAGACACAGGAAGAATGTTCTTTTATGCCGTCAACGAAGATCATTCAGAAGAATCGCATGGCTCTACTACTCAGTTCCATCTCAATGGAACAATACAAATGCAAAACAGCGATACACTTGGCCCTAAAGTTTTTGTATATCTCAACTCTACAGATTTTCCAGATGGTGGCTATATTTCCACTTCAGCCCTCTTCGGAGCAACTCTCCACGATATGTCAGGCATAAATGCCAATGGACTGGGCATAGGTCACAATATAGAATTGTGCCTTGATGGTGAAGTTAATAATATCATAGTTTTGAACGATTATTTTGCTTATAACTTTGGAAGTACGACTTCTGGGACAATACAATATCCACTCACAAATCTTTCGCCTGGCAGACATAAGTTAACACTTCGAGCTTGGGATGTAAATGATAACTCAACAACAGTATCACTCAACTTTTTCGTCAGCGAAGATCTCACAGGAGGTTATGACGTGAACGCCACTGCCAACCCAGCATATACGACAACTACATTCGTCACTACTTTAGAAAGTTCTAATGAAAAGTCAGATATCACAGTAGAAGTTTATGACCTAGCTGGACGCCGCATTTGGAATGAAAAGTCCTCGGTTTCTGCTAATGCAGGTTATGACGCCATCCGTTGGTCGCTGATAGATTATGCAAATAGACCTGTGCCTGCAGGAGTTTATATCTATCGATCTATCATTTCGTCAAGCAACAAGAAAATAACGACAAAGAGCAAGAAGATGATAATCGTCAGACAATAAAATAATATCATCCTGCCGCACTTTGCAAAAAGAACAATAAACATAGATTATCTTCGTTATAGTATTAACAGAAAACTAACAGAAAAGTGAATAGAATACAATTATTTTTGGCAACAATCTTTCTTGTAAGCCCCGCACTTGCAAATAAAGAAGACGATATACGTGACAAATTTAACCCTATTCTAATAGCAGTTACTTCGCAGAGCATTGGAGCTGATGCCCGTGCTGGTGGTATGGGTGACATTGGTGCTGCTACCGAACCAGATGTTAATGCACAGCAATGGAATCCTGCAAAATATCCCTTTACAATTAGTAGAGCTGGAGTTTCTCTTAACTATACGCCGTGGCTGCGTAAGATTACAACAGGCATAGCTCTCTTGAATGCAACAGGCTATATTCGTCTAGGAGACTATCAGGCATTGAGTACTTCTGTGCGTTACTTCTCATTGGGTGATTTTTCTGTAGCAAATGACAACGCAATGACTGTAAAACCTTATGAGTTTGGAATTGACATGGCCTATAGTAGAATGTTGAGTGATAACCTCTCTGCTGCTGTAGCTCTTCGATACATGTACTCTGACTTGAGCGGTCACTATGATGACAATACAAAAGCGGGATCAGCCTTTGCTGCTGACATAGCAATGTATTGGAACAAATATGTGATGCTGGGAAGCCGTGAGAGTCAACTTGCCTTTGGTGTCAACGTTAGTAACATTGGTTCAAAGATAAATTACGGGGGCGATTATTCATACTTCATTCCTACAAATTTGCGTATAGGTGGGAGCTTGATGATACCACTCAATGAATACAATCGCATCTCATTTAGTGCTGATGCAAACAAATTGCTAGTTCCTTCGATGCCGCTTAGAAATGCAGATGAGAGCAATGAAGATTATAACGAGCGTGTACGTGAAAAGTACTATGACATGAGTTCCATAAAGGGTATTTTCAAAAGTTTTAGCGATGCGCCCGATGGTTTTAAGGGAGAACTCAAAGAAATCAATTGGGGAGTCGGAGTTGAATATACTTACAATGATAAATTCACTCTCCGTGGAGGTTACCACAATGAAAATGTCTCACAAGGCGGGCGTAGTTTCTTTTCAGTTGGTGCAGGTTTCCGTATGAATGTACTATCTATTGATGCAGGTTACGTAGTTGCAACCAGTGCGTCTAATCCTCTCGACCAAACATTCCGAGTAGGTTTGAGTTTTGATATGGATGGTATCAAAGATTTATTTGGACGCAGAAGATAAACATTTTATTATGGTTAAGATAAGAGTTGGTTTTGGTTATGACGTCCATCAATTAGTAGAAGGACGCAAGTTATGGTTGGGAGGTATCTCTATAGAAAATCCCAAAGGTTTATTAGGACATAGTGATGCAGATGTACTCATACATGCAATATGCGACGCTCTACTTGGAGCTGCTAATCTCCGCGATATAGGCTACCATTTTCCTGATACTGCTACAGAATACAAAAATGTTGATAGCAAAATTCTTCTTAGGAGAACAACAGATCTTCTGCACAAGGCTGGCTGGAACATTGGCAATATAGATGCAACTATTTGTGCCGAATATCCAAAACTTAATCCCCACATTGAGAAAATGAAAGAAACATTGGCATCCTTGATGGAGATCGAAGTTTCAGAGGTTTCTTTAAAAGCAACAACTACTGAAAAGCTAGGCTTTACAGGACGTGAAGAGGGCATATCTACTTACGCTGTTGCACTTATTGAGAAGTAAAAATACAAAGCACAATAAAAGGGACTTTCAGATGAAAGTCCCTTTTATTATAATCTAAGCCCAAAGCTAGATTTTAAAATTCAGCAGATTTAGGAGTTCTTGGGAAAGGAATAACATCACGAATATTCTGCATTCCTGTAACGAACAGAATTAAGCGCTCAAAACCAAGGCCAAATCCTGCGTGAGGGCAAGAACCATACTTGCGAGTATCTAGATACCAGCCATAGTCTTTCTCTTCCATTCCACGTACTTCTATTTCACCAACAAGTTTTTCATAATTCTCTTCACGAACAGAACCACCGATGATTTCACCTATGCGCGGGAAAAGAACATCTGTCCCTTGCATAGTCTTTCCATCTTCGTTCTTCTTCATATAGAAGGCCTTAATCTCGCTAGGATAGTTTGTCATAATCACAGGGCGTTGGAAATGAATTTCAACAAGATAACGTTCATGCTCGCTGCTTAAATCCATTCCCCAACCAGTAATTGGGAACTCAAACTTCTGCCCTTTTTTTACTGCCTCCTCCAAAATCTGAAGTCCTTCAGCATAAGTAAGACGCACAAAGTCTTCCTTCACAACAGACTGCAAAGTTGCAATAAGATTCTTATCAATCATCTTATTGAGGAATTCTAAATCATCCATACAGTAGTCAAGAGCCCATTGTACACAGTATTTAATGAAATCTTCTTCAAGATCCATCAACTCTGTCTGATCCATAAAAGCTACTTCAGGCTCAATCATCCAGAACTCTGCTAAATGGCGGGGAGTATTACTATTTTCTGCACGGAAAGTAGGGCCAAAGGTATAGATAGCACCTAAAGCCGTAGCTCCAAGTTCTCCTTCTAATTGTCCACTAACAGTTAAGCTAGCTTTCTTGCCAAAGAAATCACGATCATAAGGAACTTTCTCTTCCTTTCCTGTACGTGCCAAGTCTAATGTTGTTACTTGGAACATTTCGCCAGCGCCTTCAGCGTCACTAGCCGTAATTATTGGAGTATTGAAATAGCAGAATCCATGCTCATGAAAATACCGGTGAATAGCCATCGCCATATTGTGACGAATACGGAAGACAGCACCAAAGGTATTCGTACGAAGACGAAGATGAGCATATTTACGCATATACTCAAAGCTTTGACCTTTTTTCTGCATAGGATAGTCAGCAGGGCAAGTACCTAAGAGTTCTATCTGTGTTGCTTGAACTTCCACAGCCTGACCAGAGCCTTGACTTTCAACTAATGTTCCTGTTACACTAATGCAAGCACCTGTTGTTATATCTTTGAGAAGGTCCTCATCAAACTTTTCGTTATCGGCTACTATTTGTACATTCTTAATTGTACTGCCATCATTAAGAGCGATAAAGCTTACACTTTTGCTGCCACGTCGAGTGCGAACCCAGCCTTTAACAAGTACTTCAGCACCAAAATCTGTGCGCTTCAGTACATCAATTATTTTTGTACGTTTCATATTATCAATTATTCAAATGACCCCATACGAAGGAAATTCACCTCCTCCTCTGTGAGGAAACGCCAATCCCCTCTTTTTAGATGCTTCTTAGTAAGACCTGCGAAGAATACGCGATCTAGTTTGTTAACATGATAGCCCAAACTTTCAAAAATTCGGCGGACAATACGATTCTTTCCACTATGAATCTCAATACCGACTTGCTTCTTATCTGTATCGCTAGCATATTGGATTTCATCAGCTTTGATTTCACCATCCTCAAGTGTAATGCCTTCTGCTATTTGGCGCATATCTGCAGCAGAAACATTTTGATCAAGATATACATGATATATCTTTTTCTTCATGAACTGGGGATGTGTGAGCTTTGCAGCCATTTCACCATCATTTGTCAAAAGCAACACACCGGTTGTATTACGGTCTAGACGGCCAACAGGATAAATACGCTCAGGACACGCACCGCGAACAAGATCCATTACTGTCTTACGATTCTGTGGATCTTCACTTGTTGTCACATAGCCTTTGGGCTTATTGAGAAGAATATATACCTTATGCTCAATCTTTACAGGGGCATCATGGAAGAGAACTGTATCTGTACGTAGCACCTTTGTTCCAAGTTCTGTTACAACTTCGCCATTAACTGTGATAACGCCTGCTTCTATATATTTGTCTGCATCTCGACGTGAGCAAATACCTGCATTTGCAAGATACTTATTCAAACGTATTGGCTCATTCGGATCAATATTCTTCTCCTTATATTCAATACGTTTTTTGTGGCTATACTTTGCATGTGGATCATAACCACTCGATGAACGTTGCTGGCGTGAACGATTGAAGCCACCACGTTGTTGACGATCGTAACTATTTCCTTGACGGTTATAACCATTGCTTTGGCGCACATAACCATTATTTTGACGATCATAGCCGCTAGAACGATGTTGATAATTACCTTGACCTTCATTACCATAGTCTTGGTTATACTGGCGTGGCTGGTAGCCACCTTCACCTTGTTGTGAATAGCGAGGACGATACTCGCCTTGCTGACGATTGTATGAGCCTTGACGATTATAATTGTTGGAACGCGGCTGATAACCATTATCACGATTATACCGCGGACGAAAACCTTGTTCGCCTCTTTCCTCTTCATTATATCGATTGTTCGGTTGATAGTCTTCCCTATTCTGATTAAAGCGAGGACGATAGCCTTGGCGATTTTGTCCTGCACTTGAAGAGTAACCTCCTACTCGCTGATTTCGATTAAAACGGGGACGAGAAGAACGCTGCTGAAAAGCGTTGGATTTGTTACTTGACGGCTGGAAATCATCACGATGGCCTCCGTCCTGATAAAAATTGTTTTCTAAATCACTCATTGTTATTAAGTTATATTAGCCTCGCGGCTATTTTGTAGTTAGTAGTTTATAAACCTGTGTAATTATGTGGTGTAATGGCGCGTAGTTCTGCTTTTACATCTTCGCTAATATCTAGCCCTTCAACAAACTCAAGTATTGTTTCAGCAGTAACCGCCTCATTGGTTCTTGTTAGTGCCT
This sequence comes from Alloprevotella rava, assembly GCF_014195585.1. Classification (GTDB taxonomy): domain Bacteria; phylum Bacteroidota; class Bacteroidia; order Bacteroidales; family Bacteroidaceae; genus Alloprevotella; species Alloprevotella rava. The sequence goes on from NZ_JACICA010000018.1 coordinate 9,578, forward strand.
TCAGGGCTTCATAGGGATTAGGATAAGCCTCTCTGCGCAAGATGGTTTGAATAGCCTCTGCAACAACTGGCCAACAATTGTCCAAATCTGCATCAATATTCTCTTTATGTAAAACAAGTTTTCGCAAACCCTTAAGAGTACTTTGAAGAGCTATAACTCCATGCCCCATAGGAACACCTATATTACGTATAACCGTTGAATCCGTCAAATCACGCTGCAACCTACTGATGGGCAATTTCCGACTCAAGAATTCTAGAATAGCATTGGACAAACCAATATTACCTTCTGAATTCTCAAAATCAATGGGATTCACTTTATGAGGCATTGCACTTGATCCAACTTCGCCCTTCTTTATTTTCTGCTTGAAATAGCCCATAGAAATGTACTGCCAGATATCTCTATCCAGGTCCATTACTATAGTTTGCAAACGCTTCATAGCATCAAAGACCTGTCCGAAGTTGTCATAGTTCGAAATCTGCGTTGTAAACAGTTCGCGCTGAATATTCAGACTTTTCTCAAGAAAGTTATTAGCAAACTCAGTCCAATTATACTGAGGGAAAGCCACGTGATGTGCATTGAAATTTCCTGTTGCACCACCAAACTTACCACTTATTTCTTGTACAGCTTTATCTAATTGTACTCTAGCTTGTTCTAGTCTGTAACTAAACACATGAATTTCCTTGCCAAGACGCGTAGGACTAGCTGGTTGTCCATGAGTTTTTGCCAACATAGGGATATCTTTCCAATCCTCAACGTAGGCATTCAACTGCTGAATAAGTTCATCAACAAGAGGCAGATACACGTCCTTCAAACTTTCCTTCAACATCATTGGAAATGATGTATTATTGATGTCTTGGCTAGTCAAACCAAAATGAATAAACTCTTTGTAAGTGTCACAATCACCTATTTCGTCGAGTTTTTCCTTGATAAAGTACTCTATAGCCTTAACATCATGATTGGTCACTGCTTCTATATCTTTCACACGTTGTCCATCTACTTCAGAAAAGTTCTCGTAGATACTACGAAAGCGTGGGAACAAACTACTATCAAGATGCTGCAACTGCGGTAATGGTAGTTCACAAAGGGCAATAAAGTATTCAATTTCAACGCAAATTCGGTACTTCATCAACGCTTGTTCCGAAAAATACGGGGCCAAACTAACTGTTTTCTGATGATATCTGCCGTCAATTGGCGATACGGCTGTTAGTGCATCCAAATTCATGTGGTTTATATAAAAGAAAGTATATACAGCGCGCAAATTTAGCGATTTAATTTCGAATAAGATATTATATAGGCAAGATACTTTTCAAAAAAGAAGCCACAAAAAGAGCCCTTTATTGAAAAGAAGTTGCAAATAATTTTACATTATTACTCTAAAATACCCATACTCAGATAACGCTCGTCTGTATCTGGAAGTAAGGCTACGATCATTTTTCCTGCATTCTCTTCCTGCTTTGCCAAAGCCAGTGTTGCAAGAAATCTGGTACCACTACTAATATGCATATTCTCCTAAATATCCTTATTGTATTTTCAAACACTATAAGGATGTCAGCTCACACAATAAGGACATTTTCAAACGCAATAAGGATATTTCTTCACCTCCCTAGATAAGTCCGCTATTTTCACTCTGAATAACAAGAAACTTTTCCTCCTAAAAAACAAATCCACAATACTAGAGAAATAGTATTGCGGAGAAAATATTAAAAGTATAAAAAGAGAAGCTTGATCAACAATAATATTATTGGCTTTTTTTTCGCCTAAATTCTATAACAGATAATAAAGTTGCGATATAGAATGCTTAGTTCAATCAAAATTGAGTCTATCATCTCTGCAGCGCTCCTAAAATAGGACATCAAAATCATAAATTTCAGTAGGAACACCATTACTATAATTATAGAAAAGACCATAACAGCCTCTAGATAATGGCAGAGCAGGAGTCAGCTTATAAATGCCGTGCTTCAATTCAGTAGTAACAACTGGAATTCCAACAGGTTCTTCTTTCACTTTACCGAAGCCCACGACTTTCACATATTTGTACCAGCGTTGTCCGTTCTTGCACTCCAGCTGAATCAAGTGGAAGTTGTCAATGTTTTGGGTGCTCCCTAATGTTGAGATATAGAAAGTCCCATTTTCACTAGAATTCGTTGAGTTATTTCCGTTAAAAATATAATACACTTTTAGGACGAAGTATTCCCTTTTGCTTCATACCTGCATTTTTCAATGGCTGCATACGAATGAGTTTGCCATTAGCATTAAAATAGTACACACCATAAGCATATATTTTAGCCGCAGCTTGCGCGTCACGACTTGTTTGTGCCATGCCGATAACAGATATAAAGAATGCAAGAAGATAGACCAAGAAAATTCTTTCTTTCATAATTTCAAATTTTGTTTGTTGCAAAAGTAATAAATTAGAACGTGACTTAGTAGTTTCGCGCTCAAGAAAATAATTTGATTGCTACTTCTTTTCACCTTTTAATTGTATTTTTGCACGAAATAAAAAATCAAAATATAAATAACGATGTATAGAACTAACACATGCGGTGAGTTACGCATTAAGAATGTTGGTCAAAAAGTTACTTTGACTGGCTGGGTACAGAGAACTCGCAAAATGGGAGGTATGACGTTCGTTGATCTGCGTGATCGTTATGGCATTACCCAGCTTGTTTTTAACAATGAAACCAACGCTACACTATGTGACCGCGCTAATAAGTTAGGACGTGAATATGTTATCCAGATAGAAGGCCTTGTAAGCGAACGCTTTTCTAAGAATGACAAGATGCCAACAGGAGAAATAGAAATTCTCGTCGACATGCTCGATGTCCTCAATGAATCTCTTACTCCGCCCTTTACTATAGAGGATAACACAGATGGTGGCGACGACCTCCGCTTGAAGTATCGCTATCTAGATATCAGACGTGATGCTGTTCGCAGCAATTTGGAACTTCGCCACAAAATGACACTTGAAGTTCGTCGCTATCTTGACTCACAAGGCTTCTTGGAAGTTGAAACTCCTGCTCTCATTGGTTCCACTCCTGAAGGAGCACGCGATTTCATTGTTCCGAGCCGTATGAATCCTGGACAATTCTATGCACTACCACAAAGCCCTCAAACCCTAAAGCAATTGCTCATGGTAGGTGGCGTAGACCGTTATTTTCAGATTGTAAAGTGCTTCCGTGACGAAGATCTTCGTGCTGATCGTCAACCAGAGTTTACACAGATTGACTGCGAAATGAGTTTCGTAGAACAGGACGATATCATCAACACCTTTGAGGGAATGGCTAAATATTTGTTCAAAACCGTACGCGGTGTAGAACTAGGAAATGAACCATTCCTCCGCTTGCCATGGATTGAAGCCATGAAGCGCTTCGGTTCTGACAAACCTGATATGCGCTTCGGTATGGAGTTTGTCGAGTTAATGGACATCCTTAAAGGCTCTGGCGAATTTAGCGTTTTCAATGAAGCAGAATATGTTGGAGGTATTTGTGTCCCTGGTTGCGCTGATTATACTAGAAAACAACTGGATGAACTTACAAACTTTGTAAAGAGTCCACAAATTGGAGCCAAGGGACTTGTTTACGCAAAAGTCAATGAAGATGGAACAATCAAATCTAGTGTTGATAAGTTCTATAGTGTAGATGTTTTGCAAAAGCTCCAAGAAGCAATGGGGGCTAATCCTAATGATTTAATCCTTATCCTTTCTGGCCTAAATGCAATGAAAACACGCAAGCAACTCTGTGAGCTTCGCTTGTTGATGGGAGAACGCTTAGGGCTCCGCGACCATAATAAATTTGCTCTCTTGTGGGTCGTTGATTTCCCCATGTTCGAGTGGAGCGAAGAGGAACAGCGACTCATGGCAATGCATCACCCCTTCACAAGTCCGAAACCTTCTGATATAGCCCTACTGGATACTGCACCTGAAAAAGCTTGTGCTGATGCCTACGATATGGTTTGCAATGGTATAGAAGTTGGTGGGGGGAGCATTCGTATCTACGATGCCAAACTCCAAGCTAAAATATTCGAAGTCCTTGGTTTTACTCCTGAAAAGGCACAAGAACAATTTGGGTTCTTAATCAATGCATTTAAATATGGTGCACCTCCTCATGGTGGTCTCGCCTATGGTTTGGATCGCTGGGTAAGTATCTTTGCTGGACTCGATAGTATTCGCGACTGCATCGCCTTCCCAAAGAATAACAGCGGTAGAGATGTTATGCTCGATGCCCCAACAGCGGTTGATCCTAAACAATTAGATGAATTATTTATTAAGCTAGATTTAAAACAGATATAATTTCTAAGGCACAGGTCTCTTGACTTGTGCCTTTTTTATGCAGAAATTAGAAAAAAGGAGTATTACAAGAAAAAAAACTGTAATATTCCTTTATTTATTGAATCTTTCTGTATTTTTGAGGCAAAATAATCGAATACAATGAGCGAGAAAAGCAAACACTTCCCAGCCTGCCACGTAGTATTCCCTCCTAATTGTGAGGAAAGGCGAGCTGCATTCTATCTTGCAGCAGAAGAATACGTAGCAGAAACTTTTAATGAAGATAACTATATATTTACATGGCAGCTATCCCCTACTTGTGTCTTTGGAAGAAATCAAATTCCACATTCAGAATTAGATGTGGATTTCTGCAACAAAAATGGGATAGACTTGTGTCGTCGAAAAAGTGGAGGAGGAACAATCTTTGCCGACCGCAATAACATAATGATTAGCTTAATCACGCCTGCATGCGATGTTGAATCTCTTTTTGCAGAATATGCAGAAACTGTATCTGCAGGATTAAGAAAGCTAGGCGCTCCAACAAAGGTCTCGGGTCGTAATGATATTATTCTTGAAGATGGCAGAAAAGTTTGCGGTAATGCATTCTATCATCAAGCAAATAGAAATATTGTACATGGAACTATGCTCTATGGAACAGATGTCGAGAAAATGATCGGTGCGCTAACCCCTGATAAAGCTAAGCTAGAGTCAAAGGGCGTCATTAGCGTTAAAAGCCGTATTGGTGAACTCAAGGAATACTTACCTTTCGATGTTACTACTCTGCGCTCTCGGCTAATAGCCATGCTTACCAATAAGAGTTTGGAACTTTCAGAAAAAGATATAAAATCAATTGAAGATTTAGAACAGACCTACTATGCTCCAACCTATCTATGGGGACACAAGGCAAAGTCTGACATTTGCAGAACAGAGCGTATTGAGCAGTGCGGAACAGTCCAAGTAAATATAACCCTTCGTGGTTCACTTATAGATTCTATAACACTTTCTGGAGACTTCTTTGAAATTGGAAAGAACGTAAAAGATGCTTTCTATAATCTATTCCATGAAATACCATACAATCGAGCTGAGTTAAAGCATATCCTAGACCTACATCATCCCGAAAAACTAATTCGTAACCTGAGCGAGGATGAGCTTCTCAATCTATTGTGTCCGTGAAATAACATCTAAAACCTAAATAATCAATTATGGATAAAATAACTTGTTTACATGACAAACACGTAGCATTAGGGGCCAATATGGTTCCGTTTGGAGGTTTTGATATGCCTCTATACTACGATAATATTGTTGCTGAACATGAAGCCGTACGGCAGAAAGTCGGAGTTTTCGATGTAAGCCATATGGGCGAAGTTAAAGTTACTGGGATTGAAGCGGAAAAATTTGTTCAGTACATTTTTACCAACGATATTAAAGATGCAGAGATTGGTAAAATTTTCTATGGCATGATGCTTCATGAAAATGGAGGAACTATTGACGACCTCTTGGTATATAAAATGGGTGAACAAGACTTTCTCCTTGTCATAAATGCTGCAAACATAGAAAAAGACTATGCACATATCGTTCAATATGCCAAGGATTTCAATGTAAAGACAGAAAACCTAAGCGACATTTATGGACAAGTTGCCATTCAAGGTCCAGAAAGTGAAATAACCGTAGAAAATGTTTTAGGAATAAAGTGCAGTGATCTTACTTTTTATACCTTTAAGACTATCCACTTTGAGGACGAAGAAATAATCATCTCACGTACGGGCTATACAGGTGAAGATGGATTTGAAATCTATGCATCTCATACCATCATACAATTTATTTGGGATAAACTTATTGAGGCAGGCATTCAACCTTGTGGCTTAGGATGTCGAGACACTCTGCGTTTTGAAGTTGGCCTCCCACTCTATGGCGATGAGCTCTCAGATGAAATTAGCCCTATCATGAGCGGACTCAGTATGTTCGTAAAGCTTGAAAAGGATAATTTTCTTGGGAAAGAGGCTTGCGTAGATCAAAAAGAGAACAAGACATATAAGCAGCGAGTTATTGGTATTGAGCTTCAAGAGAAAGGTATTCCTCGCAATGGGTATCCTGTACAAGCTGAAGGAAAAGATATCGGATATGTAACAACGGGATATAAATCCATATCGACAGGAAAATTTATTTGTATGGCTCTCATTGATAAAAACTATGCGAAACTTGAAACTCCTGTAGATGTTTTAATCCACAATAAGCCACGCAAGGGTATTGTGGTGAAGAAACGCTTCTATCAGAAGAATTATAAAAAATAAAAGACAAGACGGCAAACCTAATCAAATATAAATATTATGGCAAAAATCATTGAAGGACTCTATTATAGTGAGTCGCATGAATTCGTGAAAGTAGAAGGCGAATATGCATATATCGGCATTACCGACTTTGCACAAGAACAACTGGGAAACGTAACTTATATTGAATTCCCAGAAATTGATGAAGAAATAAGCGCAGGTGACAGTTTTGGTTCTGTAGAGAGCGTTAAAGCAGCAAGCGACTTAACGTCACCTGTTAGTGGCGTTGTTGTCGAAGTAAATGAAGTCCTTGAAGATGAGCCCGAGTTAGTCAATAAAGACGCTTATTCAAATTGGCTTATTAAGGTCAAACTTTCAGATCCTTCTGAACTTGAAAGCCTGATGGACGCTCAAGCGTATACCGATATCTGCAAATAATAAAGAACATTTAGGATTTGGCAATTAGATTCACCCCTTTGAATCTAAAGCCAAATCTTTTAATTTTCCCTATACCATGTACAAATACTTTCCACACACAGAAGAAGAAATTCAGGAAATGCTGAAGACGATTGGTGTGAACTCACTTGAGGAACTCTATGCAGAAATTCCTGAAGAACTGAAAGTCAAACAAGAACTGAATATTACTTCAGCAAAATCCGAAATGGAAGTTCGCAAAAAACTTCAAGATTTAGCCGAAGCAAATATCACTCCGATATGCTTTGCCGGTGCTGGGGCTTATGATCACTACCAACCAAGCATCATTCCCTACATTGCATCTCGCTCTGAATTCTCAACTTCTTATACCCCGTATCAAGCTGAAATATCCCAAGGCACGCTTGCTTACATCTTTGAGTACCAAACAATGATGGCTCGCCTGACAGGTATGGAAGTAAGTAATGCTTCCATGTATGATGGTGCAACTGCCACAGCTGAGGCCATGATGATGTGTATTCATGCTGCACGCAAAAAAAACACGGTGCTTATTTCTGATACTTTTGCTCCTAACACGCTTAGAGTTGTTGAAACATATGCCAACTTCCACAACGTAAACCTAGAACGTATTCCTGCCATTCACGGTGTAACAGATAAGGAGTTTTTAGCTAAACGCCTCCAGGAGGAGGAAGTAGCAGGCATTATCGTTGCTCAACCCAACTACTATGGCGTTATTGAAGATTTCGATGGATATGCTGAACTATGTCATTCTCATAAAGCACTTTTTGTTATCAACTCTATGGCTTCTGCACTTGGTGTACTGAAAACTCCAGGAGAATGGGGTGCAGACATTGCTTGTGGCGATGCACAAAGTCTTGGATTCCCGCTTAATTTTGGAGGACCTTATATCGGTTATCTTTGCACGAAGAAAGAACACGTTCGTAAGATGCCTGGACGCCTTGTCGGTGCAACAACTGACGCTAATGGTCAGCGTTGCTTTGTCCTTACATTACAAGCTCGAGAGCAGCATATCCGACGAGAGAAAGCAACATCTAATATCTGCACAGCCCAAGGTGTCATGTGTTTGTATGTTGCAATCTATTTAAGCCTTATGGGAGAGAAAGGGCTCAGAGAAGTAAACGAACAAAGCTATGCTGGTGCACACTATTTACATGATAAACTCCTCAAAACTGGTAAGTTCAAACAAGTTTACGACAAACCCTTTTTAAACGAATTCTGTTTGCGTTACAAAGGCAATGTAGATAAATTCATTCGTGAAAGTATAGAAAAGCATCATATCTTCCCAGGAGTCAAAATAGAGAACTCTGAAAACGACATTCTTATAGCCGTCACTGAAAAACGCAGCAAAGAAGAAATCGATCAATACATTCAACTCATCAAGTAAAATAGGGAAACACTATGAATAATGTATATTATGGGAATTTAATTTTTGAGATTTCCAAAGCAGGACGCGTTGGATATTCTTTACCCAAAAGTAAAATAGAAGGTTACAAGACAGCAGAACTACCATCTACCCTTCTAAGATCCAACAAAGTAGAACTCCCTGAGGCCGACGAACTAACAGTTGTTCGCCATTACACAAATGCCAGCAATAATAATTTTGGTGTTGATACTGGCTTTTATCCTCTCGGTAGTTGTACGATGAAGTATAATCCCAAAATCAACGAAGAAGTTGCAGCCCTACCAGGATTTACCCAGATACATCCTCTTCAACCCGTAGAAACAGCGCAGGGAGTTTTAAAGCTCTATGATGAGGAACAAAAAACTCTTTCTGAAATCACGGGCATGAGCCGCTTTACTCTGAATCCTTTTGCGGGAGCTCACGGAGAGTTAACGGGACTCATGACCATCCGTACTTATCACACAAGACGTGGAGATACTAAGCGTACAAAAATTATTGTTCCCGACTCTGCTCACGGCACAAATCCGGCTAGCGCAGCAGTCTGCGGAATGCAAATAGTTGAAGTCAAGAGCACACCAGAGGGCACTGTCGATGTAGAAGATTTGAAACCTCTTTTAGGGGACGATATTGCAGGAATGATGATGACAAACCCCAACACATTGGGTATCTTCGAAACCTCAATACCAGAAATTGCACGTTTAGTGCATGAATGTGGCGGACTTATGTACTATGATGGAGCAAACTTCAACCCTATGCTGGGCGTTTGCCGACCAGGAGACATGGGCTTTGATGTTGTTCATCTCAATTTGCATAAAACTTTTTCAACACCTCATGGTGGTGGCGGTCCAGGTGCAGGTCCTGTTGGTGTTCGCAAGGACTTAGAAGACTATTTGCCCAATCCACAAGTCTACCAGAAAGATGATGGCAGCTACTCTGTACGTGTTGATGCAGAGGCATTAGGCAGTATCAGTTCTTTCTTTGGAAACTTCGGAATTCTTGTCCGCAGCTATGCTTACCTTCTCAGCTTAGGAAAAGAAAATATAGCAATGGCCGGAAAATTGGCAGTGCTGAATGCGAACTACATCAAAGAATGCCTAAAGAGCCATTACGAACTGCCAATAAAAGGATTGTGCAAACACGAATTCGTCTTCAATGGAATGAAAGAAGAATATAGTGGAAAGCATGAAGATCCCACTCATGTTACAACACTCGACATAGCTAAACGTTTGCTCGACTATGGTTTCCACGCCCCAACAATATACTTCCCCCTACTATTCCATGAGGCCATCATGATAGAACCTACGGAAACAGAAAGCAAGAATACGCTAGACAATTTCATCCAAGCTATGAAGCAAATAGCAGAAGAGGCAAAGGCTGATAAACAACTCCTTAAGACAGCTCCTCACCGCACTCCTATCAAACGGCTTGATGATGTCAAAGCTGTGAAAGCTGCCATTTTCAGATTTGAAGATCTTGATAAAGAGTAGTGCCATGGAAACAAAAGATTTAATTATCATTGGAACAGGTCCTGGAGGATACGATGTTGCTGTAAAGGCTGCTAAAGCTGGTTTGCAGGTAGCAATTTTCGAAAAGCTGCACTATGGTGGCACGTGTCTCAATGTAGGGTGTATTCCGACTAAAACCCTCTGCAAAAATGCCGAACTTTTAGAAGAAATAAAAGCAGCAGAGGATTTCGGCATAGATATCAAAGAGAGCTCTCTCGATATGTCCCGCGTCATTGCTCGGAAAAATGGAATCGTAGAAAAGCTCTCTGGAGCTATTGAGGCACTTATGAAAACACCTGGTATCACCTTCGTAAAAGGAGATGCCAAATTTATTGATGCTCACACTATAGGTGCAGAAAATCAAGTCTTCACGGCTCCCAATATTATCATTGCCACTGGCTCAACCACTAAGTTTCTCCCAATAGAAGGAGCTCATAGTAAAGGGGTTGTTACTTCCACAGAGATGCTCAACCTAGAATATGTGCCAAAACGCTTATGCGTTATCGGGGGAGGTGTCATAGGCTTGGAATTTGCCTCTATTTTCAATGCCTTTGGAAGCCAAGTTACGGTCATTGAATTCTGCAAAGAAATTCTCCCTCCATTCGACCGCGACATTGCAAAGCGGCTACGAACGATTCTGAAGAAAAAAGGAATCGATTTCAAGATTGGTTCAGCCGTCGTAGGTATTCAAGAAGCTGACGATGCATATTTGGTAGAATTTGAAGAGAAGGGGGAAAAGAAATGTGTTACTTCTGATCTAGTTTTGATGGCTGTTGGCCGTGAAGCCAACCTCTCCTCCCTGAATCTTGATGACGTTGGCATTCATTACACAAAAAAAGGCATCGAAGTTGACGAATTTATGCAAACCAACGTGCCAGGCATTTATGCCGTTGGTGATATCAATGGTAGAATGCAATTGGCTCATGCTGCCACTTTCCAAAGCTATGTAGCATTAGATCATATCTTAGGAGTTAAAAGTCAAATACATCTTCAAGTATGCCCTGCTGTTGTGTTCACGAGTCCAGAAGTAGCCATGATTGGAAAAACCGAGGAAGAACTCAAGTCGGCAAAGATCAATTACGAAGTACATAAAAGTATGTATCGTGCAAACGGTAAAGCACTAACAATGGGCTGTGATGAAGGATTGGTTAAAGTGCTTACGGATATGGGCGGACACATTCTTGGAGCTCACATCCTTGGAGCTCACGCTGCTGACCTTATCCATGAGTTTGCGCTTGTGATGAACGAATCATTAAAGATTGACACTCTAAGAAACACCATTCATGCTCACCCATCGCTCAGTGAGATTATCATGAAGATTTGATAAATTTTAGAATACCACAAACGAAAGAACTCCGCAACCAGTTGGCTGCGGAGTCTTTTTTAAAAATCGCTTGTCTCACGACAAACAATCTTCACTAACCTTAAATCTAATACCATGAAAAACATTGCAAATGTACGGGTTCGGGGCGAAGTTTGCAAACATATCCAATAAAAAAAAACATTTTATCTAAGTATGTTTTGTTTTTTGTGCGCTAATTCAAGGATAATCAGTTCAAAAAAGCAACTCCAAATAGCAACTTTCACACAAAGAAAATATGATAAGGTAATGTCCGAAAAAGTGTGTAAGATTCTCCTCGTCCTTACCCTGATGCTTGGGGTACCCCAAGCATCAGGGTAATTTGTGGTGTTGATATTTCTTTACCATTTTATCTGATTTTCCACTCCCGAAAATACGGCAGCCGTCTTGCATATGTCCCTTCTGTTTTCTCCTTGGCAACAGATCCCAAGAGATAAACTACAGAGGTGGGAGAAGGCATCGCCCCACGCATGAGCAAGGTGCGCTTGTAACTTCTATTCAATCGTTCCACCCAGTTGGTAGAGTAAATCATTCGGCGCACACTGTCGGAGAACCTCAAATAGGTGAAATAGGCCGCGTTGCGCTCATTGCCCAAACGGGCAAGGCTCGGGTACTTTTTGCCCCAACGCTGCGCAAAGGTTCGCAATTTCTCATAACCCCAATTCGGTTTAAGAAACGCTTTTTCATGAGTTTGTTAAACCGCACACGCATCCTTTCGGCCTTGACCTAAAACCGAAGTATAATTGTT
>NZ_JACICA010000019.1 GCF_014195585.1 Alloprevotella rava
CTTACCATTCCGAACAGAGAAGTTAAGCCCGGTCGCGCCGATGGTACTGTCCACAAGACGGGAGAGTAGGTCGCCGCCTTTTTTAATACAAGAGAGACTTCTATCAGTTTATTCTGTAGAAGCCTCTTTTTTGCCTACAAGCGTGAGTAGGGAGATATCTCAAAAATGTTTAAAATAGTGGCAAACTTCATTAGAAGTACCTAACTTTGCAAAGTTTTAGCAAGTGACTATGCGTCAATTAAAGATAAATAAAAGTATTACGAACCGCCAGAGTGCGGCTTTAGACAAGTATTTGGTTGAAATCGGCCGTGAGGAGCTTATTTCCACTGATGAAGAGGTAGAACTGGCACAGCGCATTCACAAAGGTGATCGCGAAGCACTAGAGAAATTAACTCGTGCAAATTTGCGTTTTGTTGTCAGTGTTGCAAAGCAGTACCAGAATCAGGGACTTGCGCTGAACGATTTGATTGACGAAGGTAACTTAGGTTTGATTAGAGCAGCACAGAAGTTTGATGAGACTCGAGGCTTCAAGTTTATCAGTTATGCTGTATGGTGGATTCGCCAAAGTATTCTGCAGGCAATTTCCGAGCAGAGCCGAATTGTACGAATGCCTTTGAATCAGGTAGGATTTCAGAGCAAACTGACTAAAGCTATTGTAAGTTTTGAGCAGCAGTTTGAGCGTCGTCCTTCTGTGCAGGAGTTGGCCGACATCTTGGATACGGATATCGAAAAAGTCCGTGAAGCGATGGGAACTAATGGTAAGAAAGTTTCTGTTGATGCACCTTTCCAAGATGACGATTCTAATTCGCTCATAGACATTATGACAGATGAGAGTGCACCTGGAACGGACAATCAGATGGAAAAAGAATCTCTTTCTGCCGATTTGGATTCAGCGATGTTGATATTAAATGATCGCGAACGTCAGGTTTTGAAGATGCTTTTTGGTATTGGGCGTACTGAAATGACTGCAGAAGAAGTTGCTAATTCTCTTAATCTAACTCGTGAGCGTGTTCGTCAGATCAAGGAACGTGCACTTCGTCGCCTGCGTGAAGCAGACAATATTAAAATTTTGACCAAGTATCTTGGATAAATCAAGTAATTAATGAAAGCTACGGCATTACGGATTCTTTCCGTAGTGCCGTTTTTTTTGAATAGGCTAGAGAGTCCGTTGTTTTTTAGTTTTTGGAGGTGCTAGGATTTGAGCTGTGTTTGTATAATTGTTAAAAGATGCTCCTGAATAAGTCGTTCTTCTTTTTTTCTTTGTACTATATCTCTAAATATGATATATTTGCAGAATAGTTTCTTTGCAGGGTGTTATTAGCAATGAGATTCCAAATAGCGTAGTTGTTGCGTTTATAATGATTCTTATATTTCTTTCCTTCCAAAACGAGAGGGGGACTACCAGTTGCAAGAAAGTTTATTTTGGCTAATTATTAGAACATTTTATTCATTTAAATATATAAGTTTTATGAAGAAATTCTACTTTTTATCTTTGATGCTTGCCTTAGCTCTACAGGCAACCGCACAGGTTTGGGACGGTGCAGCAAGCGCCACATGGACAAACGGTGATGGTTCGGAAAACAATCCTTATCTTATAGAAACACCAGCTCAGTTGGCTTATCTTTCGGCCCAAGTCGGGAGTGGTAACGCTTTTGCTGGTAAATATTTCCGCCAGATGAATGACCTCAATATGGGGGATAAAGAGTTTCCTGTTATTGGTAAATATGATAAGAGTACTGATTCTCAAACTCAGCAGACTGTAGATAACTCTTGCTATTTTAAGGGAACATTTGATGGAAACCATAAAAACATCGACCATCTGCTTATTACTAAAGCACCTGAAGCCACAGGTTCAATAGGAGGGCAGCCCGTTTCTTTGGGTGGTGTAGCTCTCTTTGCCTGCTCTACGGAAGGTACTGTTATCAAAAACGTAACGATTGGAAAGAATTCCAAGATAGCCGTTGACGGTGAAGTTGTTGGTAGCATTATTGGAAAGATGGAAGGTGGATTGTTGGAGAATTGCGTCAATCTCGGAGCTGTTAGTGCTAGCACGATAGGTGGTGGATTAGTAGGAGCTACTACGGATGCCAGCATCATTCGCTATTGTGCCAATAAGGGAACAGTTACCCTTGCTGGTATGGTTTGTGGCGGTATCGTTGGTCAGATTGAGAAGGGCACTACGATTCAGGCTTGTTATAATACAGGCGCAGTGACGAGCAACTATGTTTACTGTGGAGGCATTGTTGGACTTACTTTCGACAATTCTGTGGTGAAAAATTGCTATAATACAGGTAAAGTAACTGGTGTTGCAAATTTTTTAGGAAAACCGCATGCCATTATTGGTGAAAATGATGGTGGAAAAGCCATTAGTGCCGATAATTACTATGTCAAAGAACTCTCAAATGTTGATGATCCACTTGCTACAGATGTTACTGAAGCTGAGTTGAAAGCAAACGAAATTCTTGAGAAACTCAATAAGAATTTGGATGCAAAATCTTTTGTTGCTGACAGCAAGAATCAGAACAACGGATTTCCTGTGTTTGCATGGGAGCAAGGTGAAGTAACAGGTGTTGCTGCAGTACAGACCAACGCTGATATTGCTTTGAACGGTCGCAGCATCTCTGGTGCACAGTCGCTCACTATTTATGATTTAAGTGGCCGCATTGTAGCAAAGGGTACAAATATTACATTATCTAAAGGTGGTATCTATCTGATATCTGCTCCCAAGCAGCCTACACTGAAGGTTGTTGTGAAATAATCTCCTACATCATTTAGATAGCACGAAGGGCTGCCGGCTCTTTCCTCCGGAAGCGTGGAAAGAGCCGGTAGTTTCTTTTGTTGTTCACTCACTTCTTTATCACTTTCTTCATGAAAAAAATTCTACTTTTAGCGACATACTGTCTATCGTTCTCTCTGTCGAGTCATGCACAATATCGTACAGTCCTCTCTCCCAAGTTGGATGTACGAGCGGCACAATTTCTCTCGTCCTCCAGTTGGGATCAGTCAGAAACCGTTGTGCATGTTTATATCACTTTGACTGATGATGCAGCAAAGGCACAGCTTGAACAACAATACAATGTTCATTTCAATGTGAAATGCGGAGACACCTATACAGCCGTCGTACCACGTTCTGCTCTGGCCTCTTTAGCGGCTGATGCGCGTGTCAAGGCCTTGTATGTTGGTGAGCAACTGAAGTTGATGACTGACAAAGTGCGTAAGCAAACTCATGCAGATGTCTTGCACGCTGGAACAGGGCTATCTATGTCCTACACAGGTAAAGGAGTTCTCATAGGTGTGATAGATACGGGGTTCGATTTCACCCATCCTAATTTTACAGACTCCAATGGACGCTGCCGTATCTTGAATGTATGGGATCAAAATGCCATTGCTACTTCGCCAGGGGCATACGGTTATGGGAGAGCTTACGAGACCTCTGCTTCGATAGCTACGGTAGCTCACGACAATTCTTCTGCCACTCACGGCACACATGTTGCCGGTATTGCAGCGGGAAGTAGCACCACGCTCTATGGCGGTATGGCTTCCGAGGCCGATCTTGTGCTCGTTTCCACCAATCGGACAGAGCAGGGAATTGTTGATGGTGTCGACTTTCTGTTAAAGTATGCTCAGCAAGCCGGTCGCCCTATTGCCATCAATGTGAGCCTTGGTACAATGATGGGCTTCAAGGATGGCACAGGGCTGATGGCACGCATGGTCGATAGCCTCTTGGCTGGTAAACAAGGTTGCCTTATGTCAGTGGCCGTTGGCAATGAAGGCAATCGCAATTCCACGCTGACAGGTCGTTCTGTAAAAAGCGTGTGGAAAGTTCCCGCGGCAGGTGCTGACCAACTTTTTGTAGAAACCCGCCCAGGGGATTCTTGCAGCGTTCGCTTACTGTTGAAAGACCAACAAACTGGTGAGGTCTTTTTCGACCATACTTTCTCAACGGGACAAATATGGACAGAGCGTTACGAACGCTTTGGCAGTGTGGATAAAGAGCGGGCTTCGCTCGTGGCCGCCTGCATCAAAAACGAACAGACGGGAGCTTATGCGCTCTCTTTCCATGTGGGCTATTCGCAGCAACCCTCCGAGGAGTGGAGCGTGGAGATAGAAACTACCCATCAGCAAGTCTTGGCCTATAGCAACAACGGCAGTTTCTCAGCCGAAGGACATGAAGGCTATACTGACGGCACCAATAGTAGCACCATAGCCATGACAGCCACGGGCAACGAACCCATTGCTGTGGGAGCAACAGTATCGAAGAATCGGTATGTAAGTCTTTCGGGCGTAGAGACCGTCAATCCTTGGACGCTAAGTGAGCGTTATCCGCTTTCAGCTCTCGGCCCTTGCAGTGACGGGCGTATAAAGCCTGATGTTGTAGCTCCAGGAGCTTCCGTTGTCTCTTCCTATAATAGTTTTGCAGCACCTCGCACGGTCAAGGCATCCGATGTGGTCTTTAATAAGACTGTAGGCGGGAAAACTTATTACTGGTATGTAGAAAACGGAACGTCTATGGCTGCTCCTGCCGTTGCGGGAATTATGGCGTTGTGGCTGCAAGCAAAACCCACGCTGACAGCAGCAGAAGTGCGCACACTGCTGGCTAAGACTTCCCTCCGCAATAGTAGTATGGGACAGATGCCCAATAGCCAATACGGTGTGGGACAAATCAATGCTTTGGCAGGTATGCAGGAATTGCTGAGTGCGACAGGTTTGTCCGAGATTTCCACTACTACTCCCGTTGCTTATGCTTATGATGCTGCAACAGCCCAACTCCGAACACAAGCCACTCGCCACATCTTCGTTTATAGCACCGATGGTCGTCTTCTTTTGCAGACATCTCACAACAGTCTCTCTCTTGCGGCTCTGCCTGCGGGGCTTTATCTCGTTCGCCTCATAGGCGTGCAAGGCGAGAAGGTTATCAAACTGCGCAAATAAACGCAGATAGTAAAAAGTAGAAATACATTTAGAAACACGATCTCCCAACTACAGTCCTTCATAGCTGTAGTTGGGATTTTTTTGTCCTGTTTATTTGGCAAAGCCTTGAAATTCTTCGTCTCTCTGTCCGAAAGATGAGCATATAGGACTTATGGCATGAGCTTTTGTCCTATTCCGAATTTTACTGATGGTGTATTTTGTAAATAATTTTCTTATTTTAAACCCTCGAGAATGGCTTAAAATCCAACTTGAAGGCCACCGAACGAAAAAAACGTGAGGAGGAGCGATTAGGAAAATAGGGCAATTTTGAAAAAGGTTACTTGGAATTTTAATTTCTCAAGGAGAAATTGAAAATACAATAAGGGAAATTTCAAAAACAATAAGGCTATCAGCTGACAGCCTTATTGTTTCAGCTGACAGAATAAGGAAAAAAACGGCCTTTTTTATGCGGAAAAAGCGGGAATTAGAGGGGAAAGCTCACTTTTGGGAGAGAAATTTCAGGAAAATCATGAAAATTTGAGGTATATCAAGGGTGTTTTCCAACAGTGAGGAGGAAATCTCGTTCCAGATGGATGAATGCTATTGTCAATAAATAGGGCAGTAAGTTTGCTTTTGTCTGTCAGGGCAAAAAACAGTTCTCTGAGTGCAGACATTTGACAGAAATTCTAAACGACAGCACTCGGAGACAACGATATATAACCCTTTCAGCTGTTCAAAAGCTGTTAAGCTTTGGCCTCTTTGGGAGCTCTTGTAACGAGGTAAGCTCCGAGGATGACAAGGAGGGCGGAAATGGGCTTGTCGAGGGAAAAATAATCCTGCTTCATAAAGATAGCGGCCGTGGCAGCAACGACGGGTTGGAGATTCATGTAGATGCTGACGGGTAGTAGCAGGGAGGCTCTTCATACCGAAGGGAAGGAGGAAGAATGCAAGGACGGTGGAGAAGAGAATGACAAAGGCGAGGACACCGATGACACTTGTGCTTGGTGAGCCAACGTACATGGCCTGCGACGGAAACTGATAGAGACCGATGGGGAAAAGAGCGATGCCCGAGAAGAGGAACGTCCATTTCATTTGTGTCGTGGCAGAATAGCGTTCCGATATGCCGCCCATAATGATGTAGTAGATAGCGATGGACAGACCGCCAAGTAGTGCTAAGCAAATGCCGAGCACATCGTTCGCTCCAGCAGTGGCCGACTGGCCTTTGAGTATCATCAGCAGTGCACCGCCCAGTGCGAGCACCACGCCAATGAGTTTCTGCACCGTAATCCGCTCGTGTTGGAAAAGAGCTCCCAGCAAGAGTGAGATAATAGGGGTGCAGGCCAAGGCAATGGCCGTATAGACGGCGCTGGTATAGTTGAGACTCAGAACAGTGAAGTATTGCGAGAGGACAAAGCCTAATTGCGCTCCGATAAGGATAGTCCAAAGTTCGCGTCCCGACACTTTCTCTTTCCGAACGAAGAAAGAAATGAGCCAGAAAATCAGCATGGCGAAGAAAGCGCGAACGGCCAACAAACTGACAGGTTCTAACCATCCGTCGCTCAGCACTTTCATGAACGGCACTGTCAGTCCGAAGATAACGTTGACTGCAAGGATAGACAGATGGCCGCTAATAGAATTTTTAGTCATTGGTAAAACAAAATTAGGATTGAAAGTGCAAAAATAAGAAAACCTACCGAAGCTTCGGAGCAAAGTAGGAGAAAGTCAGCAGATTATAAGGAAAACGGGAAAAACACCCTTATAGAAATCGTATTTTTATAAAATATCCGTAATTTTGTGAGCACATAAGAAATTAACACCTTTATGAAATTCGAAAAAATCAAGGGGCTTATCGACGCTCCCTTTACCCCGTTCTTGCCTAATGGTGAAGTAAACTATGACATCATCCCCCAATATGCTGCTCTCTTAGCGCGCAATGGGCTGAAAGGCGTTTTTATCAATGGTTCTTCGGGCGAAGGCTATATGCTGACCGAAGAAGAGCGCATGCAGCTGGCTGAAGCCTGGGTAAAGGCCGTTCCTGCTGATTTCAAAGTCATTGTTCATGTAGGCTCAACTATGGTTAAGAGTAGCCGTCGCTTGGCCGAACACGCACAAAAGATAGGGGCGTGGGGCATTGGAGCTATGGCAACTCCGTTCCCCCGTATCGGACGGATTGAAGAGTTAGTGAAATATTGTGAAGAGATTGCAGCTGGTGCGCCCAATCTGCCTTTCTTCTTCTATCACATTCCCGCTTTCAACGGTTGTTTCCTTTCGATGTACGATTTTCTGAAAGCCATCGATGAAAGCGGCCGTATCCCCAATTTTGCAGGTATCAAGTACACGTTTGAAAGTATGTACGAATACAACCGTTGCTTGCGCTATAAAGACAACAAGTACGATATGCTCCACGGTCAGGACGAAACCATTCTGCCCTGTCTGGCTATGGGCGGAGCGCAGGGCGGCATTGGTGGCACAACCAACTATAACGGCCGTTGCCTCGTAGGCATCCAGAAAGCGTGGGAAGAGGGCGATCTCGAAAAAGCACGTGAGTTGCAGAACTACGCCCAAGATGTCATCGACATTATCTGCCATTTCCGCGGCAATATAGTAGGTGGAAAACGCATTATGAAGTTCATTGGCTTGGATCTCGGTAAGAACCGCACGCCTTTCCAAAATGTTACGGAAGAGGAAGAACAGCAGTTGAAGAAAGAACTTGAAGCTATCAATTTCTTTGAGCATTGTAATAAATAATTAGAAAGTCCCCTTCATCTTCCCCATAAGGGGACTTCCTGTTTCAGACAGGAAGCCCTCTTTTTCTTTTATCATCATTATGAAACGATACCGATTACTTATCCTCCTCCTTATTCTGCCGTTGACCCTGCTGGCTCAACAGAAGGAAGAAAAGCAATTCAACGACGTCCGCTTTGAGGCGGTGCAACCTCTCTTTAATACGCCCACCGAAGGCCTTTCTGGCCATTTCGCGGGTGTCAGTGACAAATATCTGTTAGTGGCTGGTGGCTGTAATTTCCCTGGAGTTCCTGCAGCTTCTGGCGGAGCAAAGAAATTCTACGATACTGTGCTGGCCTTGGAAGATCCTTTGAATGGCAAGCAGTGGGTGAGTGTAGGCCGCTTGTCTAAACCGCTTGCCTATGGTGTGAGTATCTCCACGCCCGAAGGTGTGGTCTGCATCGGTGGTACACAGGATGGAAAAGTCAGCGAGTCTGATGTCTTTCTGCTTCAGATGCAGCATGGCAAACTTTCCATAAAGACCTTGCCCGCACTGCCTATTGCCCTCGACCAAATGGCCGGCGCATTCGGCGATGGCTATATCTATGTGGCTGGTGGTCAAACGAATGGTCGTCCTTCCAATAAAGCTTTCCGTCTGTCGATGGGACATACCAATCAGGGCTGGGAAGAACTGCCCAATCTGCCAGGAGCAGGGCGTGTGCAGTCCTGTGGCGTTGTCCAGAACGGAGCACTTAATCCTCTTTTCTATGTCTTTGGCGGCTTCGACCCTACTACTAATCTCATCGCCGATAATGGTCTGGTCTATAATCCCAAGAAAAATGTTTGGGAACCCACTTCGCGCATCCTGCCCGAGGGAGCCAGCAGTCCGCAAGCCCTTGTTGGTGCACAAGCAGTGGTGAGTGGCAGCGGGCATATCGTTTTCTTTGGTGGTGTTAATAGAGAAATTTTCCAGCAAGCCATTCAGCGCGGTAAGCAGTTAGCGGAACATCCGAGCGTAGCTCTGAAAGAGGCGCAAACCCAGTATATGCTGCATCCCGCAGCATGGTATCAGTTCAACGACCACCTATTGGTGTACCAAACCATCACCGACTCCTGGGCACGTGTCTTTCAGAATCCGCGCCTCGCTCGAGCTGGAGCAGCCGTTGTGCCTTTCCGCGACGGCAATGGGCAGCAGCATTGGATTGTTGTAGACGGCGAATCGAAACCAGGCATACGTAGCGCGGATGTTACCGCCGTCACTATGACCTATACAGCCCGTTTTGGTTGGCTCAACTGGGCCGTACTCATCGCTTATCTTATAGCGATGATCGCTTTGGGCTTCTATTTCATGCGTCGCCAAAAGGGTGGCGAGGACTTCTTCAAGGGTGGTGGCCGCATCCCTTGGTGGGCAGCCGGTATCAGTATCTTTGCCACCATGCTATCGGCGATCACCTATATGAGTATCCCAGCCAAGGCTTACGCCACTGATTGGACCTACTATCCGATGCAGATTTGTATTCTGCTCATCAGTTTCCCCGTTATCAAATATTTCCTCCCATTCTTCCGCCGCCTAAATGTGACGACTGCTTACGAGTATCTGGAGCGTCGCTTCAACTACACGACGCGCCTTATGGCCAGTCTCTTGTTCATCGTCTTTATGGTGGCTCGCACAGCGTTGGTTTTGTTCTTACCGAGTTTGGCTATGACTGCCGTTACTGGTATCAACATCTACATTTGCATTGTCCTCATGGCCGCTATCACCATTGTGTATTGCACGATGGGCGGTGTGGAAGCCGTTGTGTGGGGCGATGTGATTCAAGGCATTATCCTTGTGGGCGGCGCATTCTTGGCCGCTGGCTATCTCATTGTGAACACGGGACAGGGCGCAGATGATTTCTTCCGCTTGGCTTGGGACAATGATAAGTTCCGCCTTTTCGATTGGTCTTTCGACTATCGCAACGCTTGTTTCTGGGTGGTTATCTTAGGCGGTTTGGCCAACAATCTGATTTCTTATACCAGCGATCAAACCGTTATTCAGCGCTATCTCACGACGAAAGACGAACGCAGTGCAGCCCGCGGTATCTTGACAAACGGCTTGATGAGCGTGTTTGTCACTATCGCTTTCTTCACCATCGGTACAGGCCTCTACACATTCTTTAAGACCCACCCAGCGGCCATGGACATGACGATGGCCAAGACTGACGCTATCTTCCCGTTCTTTATGATGAGCCAGTTGCCCGCTGGTCTTGCCGGCCTGCTCATTGCTGCTGTCTTTGCTGCTACGATGAGTACGATAGCCTCCAATATCAACTCCGTGTCAACGGCTTTCACTATCGACCTCTACAAGAAACTCTATCCCTCGCTCAGTTCCTCGGGTACGTTGCGTGTGGCTCGTGTGGCCGGCGTGATTACAGGGGTGGTGGGTATGCTCATCGCCATCTTGATGGCTACGGTAAATATCCAATCGTTGCTCGACTACTTCAACACCATCCTTGGCCTGCTAAGCGGTGGCATTGGAGGCCTTTTCCTCATGGGTATCTTCTTCCCGCGCATCGGTGCTCGTGCTGCGCTCATCGGTTTCCTATGCGGAACGGCTGCCGTGTTCTATATGAATTTCCTCACCTCCGTCAATTTCTTGCTCTTCGGCTTTGTGTCGATGGGTGTTTCGGTGTTGGTGGCTTATATCCTAAGTTTCCTCTTCCCCGAAGCCAATACGCTGGCGGGCTTGACCTGGAACACATTGGATAAATCCGCAAAGTCTTAAAATATTCTTGATAATGAAAAAAGTTTTCTTTACTTTGTTCGCTCTCTTGTCCTTGACCACTTATGCGCAGGAGGCGACCGCAGATTCCACTGTGGATGTTGTGGCTTATTTTGCTAAGAACGACAGTGTCAAATATACTTATGTTCATAACGAGTTTCGTGTGAATGAAAAGAATGATACTGTCAATACGGTACACTATTGGCGCGATTTCCAATTAGTGGTGACCGACTCTACAAAGAATGGGTACACGGTGGAATATACCTTGCTTGATTTCAACAAGCCCGACTCCTCTTCGGTCGATTTTAAGGCACAGTTGCAGGATTTCATATTTGAAAAACTGAAAGGCTTGAAGCTCAATTTCAAACTGAATGAGTTTGGCGAAGTGCAGAAGCTTGAAAACTGGAAAGATGTGGCTCAACGCTGCAAGGATTTACCTCAGACAGTGAGCTCTATGCTTTTTGAGAAGCATCCCGAAGTGGCAAAACTGCTAAATAAGAAAGCTATCGAAAGTCTCTTGAAGACTGCCGTGAGCGATGAGGAATCGGTGCGCGGATTTCTTCCAGAAATGGAATCTCTTTTCAAGCATCATGGTAGTTCCTTTAGCTTTGGAAAGCGACAAGTGCCTCGTGATGCAGAAAAGATGGAAGGATTTAGTTCCGAGGCTACGGTCACGGCCGACACTATTGCTGCGGATGAAGATGATGAGTTTGGCGGCTATTTTGTTCTCTATGAGGGCACAGCCACTATGCCAGGTGAGGGGCTTGCTTCACTTATTACAGATATAGCTTCTACTGTTGGTACTGAAAAGTTGTCTGATCAAGCGGATAAAGCCTCTAACCAACTTGACATTAAGAATATGCGTCTTTCCGAGCAGAACTATTTCGAGTATTTCTGGAAGGGGTGGCCCAAAGAGGTCGAGATAGATAAAGATGTACTTATTCAGCCTAAAGGCCAAAAACAATATCGCCCAGCCAAGTTGGTTCAAGAAAAAATCACGTGGGCGGAAGCTAATATATAATACAGTATAAAAGTTTGTTGCTGCTCCCTTTCTTGCCAAAAGGAAAAGGGCTTCTCTTGTGGAGAAGATAAGGCGGACTTTCAAACAAATTTAGATATGACAAATTTCAAAGCATTGGCGGAGCAGTATAAGAGTGAACTGCTCGATAAGGTCGTTCCTTTTTGGCTCGACAAGTCACAAGACCATGAGTTTGGCGGTTATTTCACTTGTCTCGACCGCGATGGTTCAGTTTACGATACGGACAAATTCATCTGGCTGCAAGGCCGCGAGGTGTGGATGTTTGCCAAGCTCTATAACGAAGTAGAACATAAGCAAGAATGGTTGGACTGCGCTGTTCAGGGAGCGGAATTTCTGAAGAAATACGGCCATGATGGCCAGTTGAACTGGTATTTCGCTCTCGACCGCGAGGGGCAGCCGCTCGTAGAGCCTTACAACATTTTCTCCTACACCTTTGCTGTCATCGCTTTTGGTCAGTTGGCCATCGCAACGGGCAATAAAGAGTATGAGGAGATTGCGCGCAAAACTTTCGACATCGTCCTCTCACGCGTGGACAATCCAAAGGCTCGCTGGAACAAGGCCGTTCCTGGCTCACGTGGCTTAAAGACGTTCGACCTCCCCATGATTCTCTGTAATGTTGCACTGGAGATTGAGCCTTTGTTGGAACCTGATTTCCTGCGCCAGACCATTGACACCTGCCTGCACGAAGTGCTTGATGTTTTCTATCGTTCAGAAATCGGCTTGGTGGTTGAAGCTTTGGGAAAGGATGGAGAACTTGTTGATAGTTTCGATGGGCGCAAACTCAATCCGGGCCATGCCATCGAATCAACGTGGTTTATTATGGACTTAGGGAAGCGTCTAAACCGCCCCGACCTCATAGAAAAAGCCGTTGAAATCAGTCTTGCCGAAGTGGAATATGGTTGGGACAAACAGTACGGCGGTATCTTCTATTTCATGGATCGTTTGGGCAAACCGCGCCATGAGTTGGAGTTCGACCAAAAGCTGTGGTGGGTACATCTCGAAACGCTCATCTCCATGCTCAAAGGTTATCAGCTCACGGGCAACCCGAAGTGTCTCGAATGGTTCGAGCGCGTACACGACTACACATGGAAGCATTTTGCCGACCCCGATTATCCTGAATGGTACGGCTATCTGAATCGCCGTGGCGAAGTTCTGCTGCCGCTCAAGGGCGGTAAGTGGAAAGGCTGCTTCCACGTTCCCCGTGGTCTCTTCAACTGCTGGAAGATGCTGGAAGAGTTGAGTAATCGCGAACAGAAATAATAAAGCGAATCGTCCTTCTATCTCTCTCATAAGCGGAAGAGTCTTCCAACCTCATTGTGGGAACAAGTGAGGCCTTTCCCCGAATGGGGGAGATGGAGGGACTTTCGGAATCACCATCTTTTCTTTTATCATTATGATTTTATCCACTGTATCCGATGCAGAACGCTACTACGCATTGCATCCGCTACTGAAAAAGCTCTTCGACTATGTACGCTCCCACGATCTCTCAAAGGTGGAGACGGGGCGTATCGAACTGCAAGGTAGCGACCTCTTCATAAATGTTAGCGATGCCACACTCAAGACGCGCGAAGAGCAGAAGCTGGAAGTGCATCGGGCTTATATGGACGTCCACTTCCCTCTAAGCGGTGTGGAAGAAATTGGTATCAGTCCACTCAGTACACTCGGGCAGAGCGACGCGCCTTTCAACGAGGAAGACGACTTTGCTCTCTATTCAGCTCCGGCAGAAACCTACTTCCAGGTGCAACCTGGCGAGTTCTGCCTCGTTTATCCTGAAGATGCTCATGCGCCCATCATTGGGCAAGGCCAACTTCGCAAACTGATTGCTAAGGTGCGCCTCTAACATCTATCTTCCCACTTATCCGAAAGACCGCAGAAGCACAAGCCGCTGCGGTCTTTCTGTGTTTGAGGAATAAGTGTTGTAAAGAAATTATGAGTGGTCAGTAATTTCTTTTGCTGATGAGAATTTTATTCATCCCAATTCCAGGATGAAGGATTTTCTTCTTCGTAGTCGAACTGCTGTTTGGAGAGTGCGGGACCTGTGGCAGGATCGTCGCTGATGCCTACGTCAATAGAACCTGCAATGATGCAGCCTGTCTCAATAGATTTTGTTTTGATGCTTGGTTGGATATACTCCTTTTTCATTGTTGTGATAATTTTTAAATGCCTCCTCTCTGCTTGCTTCTCCCATGAGGAAGAGAAGCGAATAGGGCAGAGAGGGAGGCGGGGTTATTAATTATTTCTTCATTATTTTCTTTCCGTTACCAATGTAAAGGCCATTGGGTTGGTTTTTGAGGGTATTGCCGATGTATCGTCCCTGGAGATCGTAGTAGCGCACGGTGCTATCATCGGTCGTTTCTACGCCGTTAATGCCTGTGGTTTCTCCATTAAGGATGATGTCGAGCATCCTGGCGCCTGCCGAAGACGTTGTGAGGTAAGCACGATAGGGAGGAACTATGGCTTCGGTGTTCTCCGTCGTTACTTTATGGAACTTTCCGTCGTCCTGCAGAATGTAGGCGTTGGCGGCGGCTGCCGTAGTGTTGTTCACGTCGGCTACCGTACCGATGAAGCTGAAAGCTCCGACGGTCTGCTTCAAGTCATCGGTCTTATAGGCTTTCACCTGAAGGTTATAGCCGTCGAGTTGTGGCGTGCCGTCGGCAGTGATGTAATACGGATGGTATGCCTCGAGCTTATCCTTCGCATCCGCGAAATAGACTGCGCTATTGTTGCCGCCCGAGAGGGTGTAGGCCTTGAAACCTTGAACCGGCAGGTCGTAGGGCAGGCAGAGGGTGGCGTTGTTCTTGCTGCTGAAAGGGCGTTCGTAGGTTGCCTTCGTTGCAAGGAAGTTGAGCCCGATGGGTAGCGGCGTGCCGTCGGTGAGGCGGAAGTTTTCACACGTCCAGCGACTGTTCGCCGTGTCGTAGTACACGTAGTTCGCCTTGCTCTTGTCGGCTGCGTTGTAGAAATCGGGCATTTCACCCAACTGCTGTGCCCAGTAGCACTTGTCGGTGCGGTTGTTTTGTAACTTCTTTGCCACCTCGCCGCTCTTGAGCTGCTCGGCGGTTATATGCGTGCCTTGTGCCGTGCCGCAGGCGTTGAGGTAGTAGCAGTTGTTGAGGGTTGTGGTTGCGCCGTAGGAAGCGTCACCTACAAAGGTTCTTGAATATGTATCCCCATTGCTGCTGCCAAGATATAGGCAGTTGTTCAGAGTGCAGGTGCCTTCCTGACTTCCTACGAATCCCGCCATTTTATTCTTTCCTATATCCGTCGTGGCAGTGATATTACCCTTTACAACGCAGTCATCGATGGTAACATTGGCACCGGGTTTTACAGAGTAAATCATGCCCGCCGCGTCGCATGCGCTAATTAGAATACTGCTCGTGATGTTCACCGCGCTGATGCAGCCCGAGATGGTGGTGTTGCCATAGGCTTCGTAAACTAATCCTGACAAGAAGTTCAAGCTTGACTTAATCTCTCCTTCGGTGCGCAGGTTCTTGATGGTGGCGCCGTCCACAGTCTTGAAGGGGGCTAATGTGCCGTTCGTGTTGCTCCAGTCGAGCTTTAGCGTATGGTTCTGCCCGTCGAATGTGCCGGAGTACTTGTTGTTATCATCGCCCACCATGTTTATTTCCGAGCCGAGGTCGATGTTGCGCGTGAGCTTGGCGTCAACAGCGTTCTGTCCGCCGTTGACGAGGTCGCGGAACGCTTTCCAGTCAGCCTTCGTGCTGATTTCGTAGCAGTCTTTTTCGGTGATGCTTACTGTCACCTGCCTGTCGGCTGTTACGGTGGTGGAGGCGTTGAAGCCGCTGGCAAAGGCGATGGTGTAATAATGGTGGGGGTTATAGCCCGTGCCCAAGAGGTCCTTTGCGGTAAGGGTGGGCATGCCGCCGGCGATGGCCTTGCCGCTGTTGGCGTAGCGCGTGGCTGCTACCTTGTTATTATAGGTGAACTTTACCTCATAAACATGCTTCGCCGCGTCGGTGGTGAGCTGCGGCTCGTCGTCGGTGCCGAGGGTCTGTCCCCAGAACTGCGTGTCCCTGCCGTTCTGTAACTTATAGGCCACTTCGCCGCTCTCGAGCTGCTTCTCGACTATCCGCTCGCCCTGTGCCTTGCCGCAGGGGTTGAGGTAGTAGCAGTTCTTGCGGATGGTGTTGGAGCCGAAGGTGTAGCTACCGGCGGTGGCGTTGTTAGTGCCGGCATAGAGGCAGTTGGTAAGGGTGCAGTATCCAGTCTGAAGATATACAAATCCGGCCATACCTTTCTTGTCTGCCGCCATGGAGTTGAACGCCCCCTTGACAACACAGTCGGTGATGGCAACCTCGGCTCTGTCGTTTACATACGCGATCATGCCCGCCAATTCGCATACGCCATGATAGTTGCTCGTGATGTCCACCTCGCTCACGCAGCCCGAGAGCGTAACATTGCCCACGGCATTGCAGACCAGTGCCGACAGCGTGCGGCCGTCCGACTTGATCTTCCCATTTACGCGCAGGTTCTTGATGGTGGCGTTGTTCACAAACTTGAAGGGGGCTACCTCGCCGCTTTGACTATTCCAGTTGAGCGTGAGCGTATGGGCCTGCCCGTCGAACGTGCCGGAATAGTCTCTGATCCCGCCCACCATCACGATGTCCGAGCCGAGGTCTACGTTTTGCGTCAGCTTGGCATCGAGGCCGGCCTGTCCGTCGTTCACGATGTTGCAGAACGTCTTCCAGTCTTCCTTCGAGGCGATTTCGTAGTAGTCTTTTTTGTTGAAGGTTACTGCCACGGTCCGGTCGGAGCTGACGGTGGTTGAGCCGTTGAAGCCGCCGGCAAAGGCGATGGTATAAAAATGGTGCTCGTTGTAGTCGCTGCCCATGAGGTCCTTTGCGGTAAAGGTGGGCATGTCGCCGTAGATGGCGTTGTTGCGGGTGGCGTAGCGCGTGGCTTTCACCTGGTCGTTGTAGGTGAAGTCCACCTTATATATATGTTTCGCCTCGTCGGAGGTGAGCTGCGGCTCATTGTCGGTATCGAGGTTCTGGCCCCAGAACTGCGTGTTTCTGCCATTCTGCAACTTGTAGGCCACCTCGCCGTTCTTGAGCTGCTCCTCGGTTACCCGGTCGCCCTGTGCCTTGCCGCAGGTGTTGAGGTAGTAACAGTG
>NZ_JACICA010000020.1 GCF_014195585.1 Alloprevotella rava
GTGCAACGTTCTTCAACATATCATTGATAGTCTCTATGATACTTCTCTTGCGAAGCATGATTTTATCATGCACATCCATTAATCTGTTCTTCATAATTAGTCCGTATCCCTGTTACGATATGTACACCTCTGTCAAAGAGTGAAGCAAAAAGTGATTGAGAAATATAACCTTTATCGGCATATAATTTTTCAAATAAATCCTTCGTCAAATCGTTGAATACTTTTGGGTTACGATCGTCTACATTAGCTCGGGTTAGAGCAAAATTGAGTAGTTCACCTCGTTCATTACACAAAAGATGAAGTTTGAAGCCATAATACCATCCCATCGTACTTTTTCCCTTCTAGGCATACCCTTTGAATACGCGATTTCGGGATTGTCTCTTGTTTTCGCACACTGGAATACGTGTGGAATCGATAAAGGTTATCCCTGTGCATTCTCCCATTAATCCCTGTTTGAGAAAGAGCAAAAGGGGTATTGCAACACGAGGTATACGCTCAACAAAGCGTGTATAAGAAAGTAGATCGGGAAACTCTTTTTTTAGTTCTCGGCAAACATAGAAGAGATAGAAATGTTTGAAATTCCGAAATGTATTGCTGTGAAACAATATAAGAATTGTGATCATTTCAGCATCACTCATTCGTCCTTTTCTCTTGCGATGTTTTGGACTATTGGCAGAGGGATTTGAGAGCGAAAGAGAGGTTTTGTTCAATTCTAAATGATATTCTTTGCAGAAATCGTCTGCAATACAATAAATTTCCGTAACTTTGCTGGCAAGTTTCATGAGGATTGTTATTTTGTTATATGATTGATTATCAACAGTAAATATACAAAAAACAATCCTCTTTTTAGGCTTTTATTAAAACTTTTTTGAGGAAAAAGAAGTACTGCTTATCCCGAATTGGGGTTGTCCAGAATGATTAAAAGACACGTTTCTTTTTCTCAAATCGTAACCATGCTTAGATTGACGCTCATGTATTACACCAATTTCATCGCTTTCATGGAAGATCCCCAAAAGGATGAGTGTGCAATTTGGGCTGAAAGAGCTAAATCCCCACCACTAGAACCATCATTATTTGATTAGGGGGCTTGCTTTTTGAAAAAGAAAGCCCGAAGTCCTATTCTAAAGGGTTTCGGGAAGCTTTCTTGTGTCGTTTGGAAGTTTACCGGACAGCAATAAATAATTTTAAACCGCCTTTACTATGACTGAAGAATAATACCTACGCAAATCAGAAAAGAACTAGAATAGCAAAGAACTGAAAGAAATAGCCTTATAGCGTTGGCGGATACAATAAGGATATTTACAAACTTCCTTATTGCATTTTTATCTATTTCCCATAAGGTTATAAGCCTTTTCTACAAAAGCTCCAACTCTAACTGATTTCTGAAAAATTAGCCTTATTCTTTTTCAAAAGCTGAAGTTGTTGCCAAACGACAGCATTTTGTGGAAGATTCTCCAGTGGATCTTCTTCAAGAATTTTCTCAGCCACATGGCGCGCTTCTTCCATAAGATCGTTGTCACGAAGAACATTTGCAATTTTCAAATCGAAGGGCATTCCGCTTTGTGCTGTTCCTTCCAAATCGCCTGGTCCTCTGAGTTTCATATCTTCTTCAGCGATTTCAAAACCATCATTGGTGTCGCACATAATTTGCAAACGACGGCGCGTATCCTCAGAAAGTTGAGGCCGCGAAACTAAGACGCAATAGCTTTGTTCTGCTCCGCGCCCTACTCGCCCCCTTAACTGATGCAACTGGGATAAGCCAAAACGCTCTGCATTCATAATAACCATAACACTGGCATTAGGAACATTCACGCCCACCTCTATCACAGTTGTTGATATAAGCATTTGCGTTTCATTATGGATAAAAGCCTGCATCGCAGCATCTTTTGCCTCGCTCTTCATCTGGCCATGAACAAGTCCAACCTTAAAATCAGGAAACCACGTTTGAAACTGTTGTGCCCCATTTTCCGCATCTTGAAGATCTAGTTTCTGGCTTTCTTTTACAAGGGGATATACCACATACACTTGACGTCCCATTTGTAATTGATAACGAATGCCATCTATCAATTTCTCCAAACCATTTGTGCAGTAATGGACCGTAGAAATAGGTTTTCTCCCAGGTGGCAGTTCATCTAGGACAGAAACATCCAAATCGCCATAAACCGTCATCGCCAAAGTACGAGGGATGGGCGTTGCCGTCATTACTAAGATATGCGGCGCACAATTATTCTTTTGCCAAAGAGCTGCTCTCTGTTTCACGCCAAAACGATGCTGTTCGTCAATAACAGCAAGACCTAAATTGTGGAAATGAACTGTAGGTTCTATCAAAGCGTGTGTACCAATAAGGATTTTTACGCTGCCCGTTGAAACATCGTCTAGAATTTGTTTCCGTGCTTTTCCCTTGACGCTTCCCGTAAGAAGTTCAACATGAAGAGGCATATCTTTTACGAGTGACTTGATTGTTGCATAATGTTGCTCTGCAAGAATTTCTGTAGGAGCCATGATACAAGCTTGAAAATCATTATCAATAGCTATCAAGCAACACATCAATGCAACAATGGTCTTACCACTTCCCACATCGCCTTGAAGCAAACGATTCATTTGTGCTCCACTGTTTAGATCACTCCGTATTTCTTTTATGACGCGCTTTTGAGCCTCTGTCAGAGAAAAAGGCAAGAAATCATTATAGAAAGAAAGAAAATTCTCTCCAATGCGTGTAAAGTTAAATCCAAGAACTTTACTCTTCCGCCCTTTACGATAATGGAGAATATCAAGCTGGAGATAGAACAACTCTTCAAACTTCAAGCGATGAAGTGCTTGAGGTAACTCTTCCGAAACTGTAGGAAAATGTGCGACTCGTAAAGCATAGTACAAACCCTTCAACTGATTTCGGCGTATCAGATAGTCGGGTAATGTTTCCTGTAACTGCCCATTGGGAATCAAATCAAAGGCATTATGAATGAGCTTTGCCAAGATCTTTGAAGTGAAATTGGCTTTTTTCATTTTTTCAGGAATAGAATAGATAGGTTGTAATCCTAAATTAGGATTAGAAAAACCCGGTTCAATCTTGTCGAGCTCTGGGTGTGCAAAAGAGTACATCTGACGATAAAGATTAGGTTTACCCAATAAAAGATAGGTGTAGCCAACCTTATAATTCTCTGTAACAAAGTTTAATCCACCAAACCATACAAGTTCTACATATCCTGTTCCGTCAGTAAATACAGCTTTCAGGCGACGCTTCCGCCCCTTTCCTTCATCTGAAAAGTCTACGATTTGACCTTTCAACTGAATATATGGAATAGCGCTTTCAACCTGCAGAGCTTCCTCAGGCACAACCGATACCATCTCACGGATGGTATAGATTTTACTACGGTCTATGTACCGATAGGGAAACGTATAAAGTAAATCCCCAACGGTTTCAATGCCCAAACTGTCTTTAAGAACTTTAGCCCGCCCAGGCCCAACTCCTTTTAGATATTTAATGTCTTGAGAAAGAATCTGCACTCGCTATATTATTTCTTATCGCTATCTATTCTAGTATCATTTCTTGACGCATCTTCTTCACTATATCACAAGAAACAAAACGCTGCAAAATGGCAAAAGCAAAGTCCATTGCCGCACCTGGCCCACGCCCTGTAATAATATTGCCATCTTCCTCTACAAGAGCTGTAGAATGAACAGCTTCAGGTAGTTGCTCTTCAAAACCTGGATAACATGTTGCTTTACGAGCCTTAAGAACACCTGCTGCAGATAAGACAATTGGGCCGGCACAAATAGCACAAATCAAACGCCCCGCAGCATTTTGAATTTGAAGTGCTTTACGCAACATCAAATTATCGCGCAAGTTTGAGGCTCCCGGCATTCCTCCAGGAATAATCATAGCTTCGGAATCCGATAAATCAATAGAGTTTAATGTTGCATCTGCTAAGACACTAACACCATGAGAACTTTTCACTTCCAATTCACTATCTATACTGACGAGTTTTACATCTAGTCCTGCACGTCGCAATACATCTAAGGGAGTTAAGGCTTCAATATCCTCAAAACCATTTGCTAAGAAAATATATATCATTTTTATTGCTGTTTTGTTAGCCTTTATTCCTAGCTTAATCTTTGAGACAAGCCAGATATTGATGAATGGTTTCTTCCAATCCTAAATATAATGCATCGCAAATAAGAGCGTGTCCTATACTCACCTCATCTAACCAAGGAATTTGTTGATGAAAATATTGTAAGTTATGCAAACTCAAGTCGTGTCCTGCATTTAGTCCTAGCCCTATCTCCTTAGCATAGTTTGCTGCTTCAAGAAACTCCTTAATAGCAAACTCACGACTTTGCATATAAGCCGCAGCATAAGGCTCTGTATATAGTTCTACCCGGTCTGCACCCGCATGTTTTGAATACTCCACCATTTGCTTATCAGCAGATACAAAGAAACTTACACGAATACCACTTTCGTGAAAGCAAGCAGTTATATCAGTGAGAAAATCTAAAAACTTCGCTGTATCCCATCCTGCATTAGACGTTAATTGGTCTGGCTTATCTGGAACTAAGGTAACTTGGCTCGGTTTTACATCACACACTAGCTTGACAAAATCTTCGGAAGGATAGCCCTCAATATTAAACTCTGTTGTCAAAAGAGGGCTTAATTCGTAAACATCATTATAACGAATATGCCGCTCATCAGGGCGAGGATGCACGGTTATACCCTGAGCACCAAACATCTCACAATCTTTTGCCACTTTCAAAAGATCAGGATTATTTCCTCCTCGAGCATTTCGTAGAGTAGCCACCTTATTTATGTTCACACTCAACTTTGTCATAGCAATCTACTTTTATATTGAAAAATAATGCGTATCTTCGCTTCGTTCCAAAATGCGAAAATAGAAAATTTATTTGAATTTCCGGATATCGCTGAAATGTTTATGGCTAACATCAGGTAAGTAAATGAAGGAAGAACAGATTAAAATAGCTCTTTTTGGTAATGCCAATCAAGTAAAAAAGGGAAACTATATTAAAGAGCTCTTACAGAAATTAACTGACAAGGGGATAAATGTTAGTATAGAACACCAGTTTGCTCTATTCATCTCAGAAACTTTACAATTAAACATAAATAACTTTCAACAATTCATTTCCTTCCAAGAAACACAAGCCAATCTTGTCATCTCAGTAGGAGGTGACGGAACATTGCTACGTACTGCTGCTGCAATCGGCAATAGCACAACACCGATTTTAGGTATAAACACTGGACATTTAGGTTTTCTTGCAGATGTAAATCCAGCAAGTATTGGCACAGCCATCGAAGCGTTTCTAAACGGATGCTACACAATAGAAGAGCGCAGTCTCCTTTCCTTAGAGTCCACACAAAAGTTTTCTGTTTATCCATACGCTCTCAATGAAGTTGCTATACTAAAATTCGACAATTCAGCCTTAATTCAAGTAACTGCTGAAGTTGATGGGAATTTACTCACTTCCTATTTAGCAGACGGACTTATTATCTGCACTCCAACAGGCTCTACGGGGTATTCCCTAAGTGTTAGTGGTCCAATTATTTCTCCTTATTCTAAGACTTTCTGCATAGCGCCGATTGCTCCCCATAGTTTGAATATTCGTCCTGTAATTGTAGATGATAGTTCTGTTATAACATTAAAAGTTACGTCGCGTACACAAAAATTTCTGATGGCCATAGATGGTCGCAGTGAAGTGATGGACGAGACTGCTACAATTGTCCTTAAAAAGGCACCATACACCATTAGAGTTATGAAAATAACTCACCAACACTTCTTTGATACGCTGCGCGACAAAATGGGTTGGGGAGCAGACCAAAGATAAGCTCATGCAAATACCTTTCTTTGAGAAAAAACGAATTTCAGTAGAAGGAAAAGAACTTCTTTCTTATCGAGTCCTAGCCCAATGGCTGTGGCGAACAAGTGCGGGATATAGACTACAAGCTACTATCAATACTATCATTGGAGTCATCTTAGTTTTAACAGATCTTGCTTTTGTTTGGGGAACTAAGTGGGCTGTTGATATTGCAACAAATAGCAACAACAAATCTCTAAAGCCTGCCATACTTTTCTTGGGCGTTATCATCATTACACAAATACTTTTAGGAATCACCTCACGATGGGTTAGAGCCATTCTTGGAGTTAAGGCACAAAACAAGATGCAGCACGATGCTTTTTCCCATTTACTGCGAAGCGATTGGAAAAGTATGCAACAGTTTCATACTGGAAACCTAATCAATCGTATAGAAACAGACGTCAACAACATTATTGGATTTATCACAGAAAGCATCCCCTCGCTTTTCACTACTGTTTTCCAGTTTATTGGCGCTTTCCTTTTTTTATTCTATATGGATAAAGCATTGGCCTGCGTAATTATCTTGGTCATTCCCTTCTTTCTCATTAGCAGCAAACTATATGTACGCAAGATGCGAACATTAACACGAACTGTTCGCGATACCGAAAGTAAGATTCAAAGTATCATACAAGAGAGTCTGCAACACACCATGGTCATAAAGACTTTAGGGCGTACGCAGACTATATTAGAAAAACTCTCTGCGACTCAAAAACAACTCCGAAAAGAAATTGTTACGAAAACAAAATATGCTACAATTTCTTCTAGCCTGATGAATGCTGGATTTGCCACAGGTTATCTCCTTACCTTCACTTGGGGGACTGTGAGTTTGCACAGAGGTCTTATCACCTATGGAGCACTAATCGCTTTTGTACAACTAGTATCTCAAATACAAGGGCCAGTAAAACAACTCACTCGATTCATTCCGGTATTCATAAGTTCCTTTACTGCCACTGAGCGGCTCATAGAATTAGATAATATCCCTCTGGAACGAAATCAGAAAGATTTACAAGTTGAGCCGTCAGCTGGAATATGTATAAAAAACATAATATTTTGCTACTCAGAAACTTCGCGTAAGATTTTCGACAATTTTAGTTTTAACTTCCCTGTTGGTAGCATCACTGCAATTCTAGGAGAGACAGGCAGTGGAAAGACTACGCTTATCAGACTATTATTATCCCTCATCGCCCCCAAAGAAGGAAGCATCATTTTACAAGATAAGAATAAGGAAGTTCCAATTAGTCCGGAAACACGTTGTAACTTCGCATATGTACCACAAGGAAATACACTTCTTAGTGGAAGCATACGAGAAAATCTACTACTAGGATCACCTTCTGCATCGGAAGAGGATATGAAGCTAGCACTTCAAGATGCCGCAGCAGAATTCGTCTTATCCCTTCCAGAAAGCCTCGACACTATTTGTGGAGAAATGGGACATGGCTTATCAGAAGGACAAGCTCAACGCATTGCTATTGCAAGAGCATTACTTAATCCAGCTCCAATCCTTTTGCTAGATGA
This sequence comes from Alloprevotella rava, assembly GCF_014195585.1. Classification (GTDB taxonomy): domain Bacteria; phylum Bacteroidota; class Bacteroidia; order Bacteroidales; family Bacteroidaceae; genus Alloprevotella; species Alloprevotella rava. Next base: position 7,378 of record NZ_JACICA010000020.1, read on the forward strand.
GGCAACGAGTGCACTTGATGCAGAAACCGAAAATCGTGTCATCAAAAGAATTATTCAGAAATACCAAAATCGCACAATTATTTTTGTAACACATCGCCCAGAAATCCTCAAATATTCCACACAAACTCTTTCTCTTTAGCAGTCAATGGATTTTTCAAAAAATCTCCCAACAATTTTATTTTTTATTTTATCACTTTACAAGCTATAACTCAATATATTAACTTCACCACTCCAACCTCCTCCCCCTTCTTTTAGTAAGAAAAAATCAAAAAAGATTTGGTAGTTAAAAAGAAAGTACTACCTTTGCAATCGCAAACGGGGAAGTGCCGTGCGGCCAGCTCCCTACAAATCCCCCCAGGGCTTGATCGCAGCAAGGGTAGTTGGTTGTAGCGGTGCGATACGGAGAGCTTTCCCACCCCGCCTCTTTAGCTCAGTTGGCCAGAGCACGTGATTTGTAATCTCGGGGTCGTTGGTTCGAATCCGACAAGAGGCTCAAAAAACATTTAGTGAAAACTAAGTGTTTTTTTGATTTTACGCATAAACTTCCTTTTTAGATATTGCTTATCCCGCTTTTCACCAATGGAGAACTACACGTCCTCCTATCCCTGCTTTTAAGTGACTTCCCAAAGATATAAAACCACTTAAGTCAAATATAGGAGTAGCTATACCATAACCTAATTCACAATAGGCAGATAAAGAACGTAACGTTACAAAGTTTAAATATATACGTTCTTTTTCTATATATCGGGTCAATCCTGGTAGACGTGAGAAAAGCAACATTGGACTTTCGTAAGCAATAGAAGTCTTAACATAATAAGGACTCTCATTATACCAATGATTTCCTAAAAGATAAAATCGACCAGACATTTCATCTGCCCAATCGCTCAAAATATTCTCATCACGAAAGAGATCATAATCTATAAAGGATTGCAGGCTCTTATTCAAGAAAAATCCACAACCTATACGAAAGAACAAAGTCCTTAGAGCATACAATCTGTGAGCATATTGAACATCTGCTTCATAGCGTTCATAGCCACTTTGAAATTTTTTAGTATATAACCCTCGTTCATAATCTAGTCTAAAAGTAGGCCATTTACTATAAAGAGGTATTTTCCTTTCTCCATATCGATAATAATACAAACCAGGCGTCCACTCCAAACGAAGGTGCGGAGCAAAAGAATAAAGAGATCTTGAAAGATGAACAAGCAATTGTTCTTTCATCCATGGCTGCACATCATGAAGAACTAAACAACGACGATGAAAATGTAGACCTGTTGTTAGTCTCAACCCAACTTTTGGTTGGAAAGAAAAATACAACTTAGAATAGAAGTCTCGGTAATTTGGAAAAATATCTTTTTCTGGAAAATTTATTAGCTCACTTTCTGTATGAATAAGTTTAAGCTGCTGTCGAAAATAGTCTGCTTGTTGTCTTGAATAAGTATTATTTCCCGCACCAACTTCTAAATGCAAATGAGCATCCTTGCCAGGCCAGAAACTATAATCAAGCGGGAAGCGCCAATAGAGCTGCTTTTGCTTGAAACTATAACTTAGTTTTGGAAACAATACAAATTGCTGTTTGATACCAAGATTAAAAGAAATTTTCAAACGAGTTTGCATCTGCAAACCTTTGCGATGACTCCACGCAAACATTTCTGGAGTAATAATTGCTGGAAGCCGCAAAGAATTTGAGCCAAAATTTATATAATGTCGATCAAAAAATATATCTTCTATATCACTCCATGATTTTTTTTTATCCTTGACCTTGGTTTCAAAATGCAGCGTATCTGCTTTCGTGGTATCAGAAACTATAGAAGAAGGCTTTCCCCATAAAGGAGCATTTAGTCTATTAACACGACTTGTATCAATTCGCAGATAATAAAGATGAGTTAAGTCAAAAGTCTTATTACTAGCTGCTGCAACTATTTTAGTTGTAGAAAAATCATACTTAATACTAACATCGTATTTAGCTTTTAAGCGATTTCCTAATATGTTTAGATTTACATAGATTTGAAGTAGTTCTGGAAATAAACAAGCGATACCAGTACGAGGAACTTTCCCAACAACTCGAATGTTCATAGCATCATAGTAGAAAGACAAGTCAAAATTAGTTACAGCCCCTGTTCCTACATCAACATCATACGTTCCTTCCACAAGTTGTGTATTTCGAAAGCGTGGACGCACTTCCACACGAGCACATTCTCTTCCTCCCTCAGTAAAACGATAACACAATTCATAAGTATAATACTTACTATTTCGCCCACTAAAAGGTGAAAGAATATTATCCGCAAAAATTTGAGAAGAATAAAGGGAAAGGCTAAAACGCTGACGAATTATATCCACAGTATTACGAAGCCGAGGAAGATTTGAATAAAACTCAACCTCTTTAATATCTATCGCTCCATTTGCATGATGCTGAAGGAACATACGACTTTGAGTCTCATATTCATTATCACCCTTTTCAAAAGTAAAAAGTCCGCGCACCCAACGTGTAATAACATTACTCCGATGGGTTTGCAGATGACAACTAGCCTCAATAGTAGCAGAATATTCCTTAGCAGAGAGTGAATGCCGAGAGGGAAAAGTATAAGTCAGTCGACAGAGAGAATCTAGCGATACGGCCTCTGCCTGTAATGTTTGAAAGCAGAAAGAAAAATAGAGAAAAAGAAAGCAAACGTATCCCAGTTTCACCTGACTAAAGAAGTGAAACATTGACATTATCAGTCTTGGGAATATATTGTTACTTTCAGCTTTCAATCTTCCAAATATCTTCTGAACTCCAATTCGGCTTCACGAAATTGCTCGTCCGTAAGGGAGCACTGATGAGTCGTCAGCCATTTGCTAAAAGCTGCAACAGCCTTAGTTTTCATCACAGCTCGACCTGTTCGGACCCCACTTTGAAAACTATGGGATGGCAACAGATTTCTATTAAAATTTCCGTCAGACATATTTATATTATTCTTCTATTTTGTACTTAAGATCGGGAGACAGCTTTCACTCCTCTTACTGCCCTCAACTTACGAATTAAAGCATTCAGCACTTGCGTATCATCTACCAAAACCGTAAGCATACCGCTGAACAATCCATCATGAGAATCTATGTTTATACTTCGAAGCATAATATGTTCTTCTTTTGAAATGACAGAAGTTATATTGTTGACAATACCCAAGTCGTCCTGGCCGATCACAGTCAGTACAATAGGATATTGCCCCTTTCCTTTCCCAGCCCAACGGGCACGCACAATTCTGTACGGAAAACGCTGACGGAGAGCAGGAGCATTAGGACAATTATTCCGATGAATCTTGATACCTCCACTTACGGTAACAAAACCAAAAACTTCATCCCCATATACTGGATTACAGCAATGAGCCATTTGGAAATGCAGACCTTTAAGTTCATTATCAATAACCAAAACATCGTCTGGTATGGAAACATTTGCTACAAAACTCTTTTCAAGACTAAACTCTTCTGCGCTACGTTGCACAAGATGTTCTTGTGAATTGTGGACACGATTAAGAATCTCAAGATATTGCTCAATTACAGCATTCAGATCTAAACGGTTATCTGCTATAGATTTGTAAAACTCGTTAGCTTCTTTAAAACCTAATTTCTTTATTGCAATATTCCAAGCAGATTCATCCCAAGCAATTTTCCGGTTTTTCAGTTTACGCTCCAACACTTCTCGAGCAAAATTCCCGTCAATTGCCTGCAAGTCATTCACACTAGAACGTATCTTTGCCTTTGCACGCGACGATACCACCCAATTAACCCACTCTAATTTCGGAGTTTGGGACGTTGACGTTATGATCTCTACCTTCTGCCCACTTTCTAGCGGCTGACGGATCGAAACATTACGCCCCGCAATACGAGCTCCTACACAATGATCCCCCACATTGGTGTGTATCAAATAAGCAAAATCAAGAACTATTGCCCCTTCTGGCAGTTTATATAAATCCCCTTTGGGAGAAAAAACATAGACAGAACCTTCATGAAGATCCGATCCTAAACTCTTCGATAACTGCGACTCATCGCCTTGTTCCAAGGCTTCTCGGATATTAGCCAACCACGAATCTACCCCTCTGTCCGAAACCTTAATACCTTTGTAACGCCAATGTGCCGCCAAACCATGTTCAGCTATTTCGTCCATACGAGACGTGCGGATTTGTACCTCCACCCATTTATCTTCAGGACCACGAACTGTTATATGAAGACTCTCATACCCATTACTCTTAGGTACTGTAAGCCAATCTCGTAAGCGACGCAAATTAGACTCATACTTATATGTTATAAGAGAGAATACTTTCCAGCATAGTTCCTTTTCTTTTTCAAAAGGTGCATCAATGATCACTCGAATTGCGAATAAATCATAGACGCCTTCGAAGGCACAGTGCTGCTTCTTCATCTTTTGCCAGATGGAATGAATGCTCTTTGTGCGACCTTTTATATGGCAAGAGATTCCTTCCTCTTCCAAGCGGTCGCGCAGAGGAGCTATGAAGCGTTCGATATATGAATCGCGTGCACGTTTCGTTGCATTGAGCTTTTCTTTTATATGATAGTATGCTTCAGACTCCATATACTTCAGGCTCAGATCTTCCAATTCGCTTTTCAGTGTGTAAAGACCAAGCTTATGAGCCAACGGAGCGTAAATATAGGCTGCTTCAATTGACAAAACTCGCCTAGCTTCCTTATCGTGTGCATTACGAACCAAGCGCATCTTATTGACGCAATCAGCGATGAGCAGAAGAATGACGCGCATATCTCCACATTGAGCTACAAAAAGATTGCGGAAACTATCTGTTTCCATGGTCTCTATCTTTGTATCCAACAAACTTTCGATACGCAGAAAAGCATGTAGTGCAATTCTCACATCACTTCCAAAAACTTTCTCTACTTCATCTAACTTCGCAGTATCAAAAACTAACGAACGAAGAATACAGGCCACAAGAGCATGGCCTCTCAAACCTATTTCAGAAGAAGCAAGAAGGCAGGCCTGCAAACTTAGTACAACACGATTCAGTCCAAAGACATCTTCAGTAATAGCACCATCAGCTATTCGTTGTTTCAAAAAAGTCCGAATCTTTTCAGCATCTTTGAAAGAAAGTCCCAAATGTCTCATGTGAGCCAAGGCCCAAATTGCGCGGTGAGCTTCTAATGAGTGCCTACCCTTCTGAGTCTCGCGTCTTTGATTATCTAATCTTTGCATATCTGCCATAAACATTACCAAGTTATAGAGCGTAAAGAACTTCTTATAAAATACTTAACGGTAAGAATAGTCTAAAAAGTATCTACAAAGATGTAAATAAAACCTCCTAAAAACCTTTGACGTCTAAATCCTGTCCTTTTTGTTCCCTCACAAAATCGTCTATTAGCAGCCGTGCTATTGAGAGTTTTGATGGAATATTAGGTAAATTATCAGCTTTAAACCATCCGCCCTTTGTCAATTCAGAACGTTGTAATTGTAGTTCTCCACTAACATAGTCTGCTTTAAAGCCTATCATCAATCCTGATGGATAAGGCCAAGGCTGATTACCAAAATAGCGGATATCATCTATTTCTATCTGTGTTTCTTCTTTCACTTCTCTTCGCACACAACCTTCCAAAGTCTCTCCCGTTTCAACAAACCCCGCAACTAACCCCATATAATCAGCTCGAAATTTATTGCTCTGTACTAAAAGAATCTCATCGTTACGCTGTACAGCAACTATAACAGCTATAGCCAAGGAAGGCCACACTTCTTTGCCACAACAAGTGCAGCGCTTGGATATATTGGTGTGAAACCTCATTGGTGCTCCACAAACTCCACAAAACTTTGTATTTGTGTCCCAGTATAACAACTCATAGGCTTTACCTGCCATAAGATAATCCGAGAGCGAAAGAAGTGAATAGGATTGGCGCAATCCAACCATTTGGAAACCTTTTTCCGATATAGGCATATCAATAGAAGCCCAGCAGCAAGGGATGCCTTCAACCTCAGAAAGAGGATGAGTTTTTTGCCAATCTTCCAGATGTATAGGAGGAGTATCTCCTATAGGCAACTCCCCCTTATCTGTCAATAATAATTGATCTCTACAGAAAATGAAGTATTTCATATACTACCAATCTTTACAGAAACAAGCCCTCGGAAAAAGGTTTTTGTACCATTACAATCACAAAATACAGAAACAAGTAGGCCGCTATCATCATATAGAAGCTATAGTGCTTTATGCTGACACAAACGTCTTACTTGTTAGTCGCAACCAGAAAACTGTCCAAGCAATAAGAACAGACAGCCTGCTAGCATCTTTGAATAAAAATTAAAGGGAAGGGGGGGGAATCCCCTTCCCTTTTCTATGTTATTCGTTGATATTCAAATCTTTCACAACAGCCGCCACTTTAACTTCTGCCTGTTGGCATGCTTGATCATATTCAGCAGCAGATGCTAGATCGCCCTTCACTTCGATATAGAATTTGATCTTAGGCTCAGTACCACTGGGGCGAACGCTAATTTTTGTACCATCTTCGGTGAACCATTGCAATACATTGCTAGAGTCTGCCATATCAAGCGAACTAACTTCACCATCAGCACCATAAACCTTCAGCTCTTGATAATCTTTAGTCACAAGAACCTTAGACCCAGCAAGAACACTAGGACGATTCTTTCGGAAGCCAACCATCATAGCCTGAATTTCATCGGCTCCGCTCTTTCCTGGACGTACAACATTGATAGTTTTGTTGTAAGAGAAACCATACTCTGCATAAAGGTCCATCAGAACATCATAAAGCGTCTTACCCTGGTCTTTTGCCCAAGCACAAATTTCTGCCAACAAAGAACAAGCACTTACAGCATCCTTATCACGACAGAAGTCCTCGGCCATAAAACCATAGCTCTCTTCACCACCACCGATATATTGCATATCACCTTCATCTTGGTGTAGTCGAACTTCACGGGCAATCCACTTAAAACCTGTATAACAGTCAAAGTACCCCACTCCATTCTTTACAGCCATATCATGAATGGTTTCATTGGTAACAATTGTTTTAACAATGAATTCATTACCCTTCATTAAGCCACGTGCAATACGATTCTTAATGATATAGTAAAGGAAGAGCATACAAGTCTGATTACCGTTAATCAGTACCCATTCTCCTCTATCATTTTTGCACGCCATACCTACACGATCAGCATCTGGATCAGAAGCCATCACGATGTCTGCATCAATTTCCTTTGCCAACTTCAGAGCCAAAGTCAAGGCCTCTCCATTCTCTGGGTTAGGACTCTTTACAGTTGGGAAATTGCCATCACGTACCATCTGTTCTGCAACAGTATGAACATTATTAAAGCCCCACATTTTGAGACTCTGCGGAATCAGCATCATACCAGTACCATGTAATGGGGTATAAACAATCTTCAAGTCAGATTGACGACGAATCACATCAGGATCAATGCTCAACGTGTGCACTTTCTCTAAATACTCCTCATCCATGTCTTTACCAAGCGTCTTGATAAGCACTGGATTAGCCTCGAAGCGCACATCAGCAACAGTAACGCGTGTTACCTCGTCAATAATACCCGTATCGTGTGGAGAAAGAACTTGCGCACCATCCTCCCAATATGCCTTGTAACCATTGTATTCTTTCGGATTGTGAGAAGCTGTCACAACAACACCGCTCTGACATCCTAAACGACGAATGGCATACGACATTTCTGGCGTGGGGCGCATATCCTCAAATAAATAGACATGGATACCATTAGCAGAGAAAACAGCTGCACAGGTTTCTGCAAAAAGACGACTATTGTTACGACAGTCATGTCCAACAACTACGCTAATCTTTTCTCGATCAGCAAAGCTACGCTTTAGATAGTTTGACAACCCCTGAGTTGCTGTTCCCACCGTATAAACATTCATACGATTGGTACCAGCTCCCATGATACCTCGCAAACCACCTGTACCAAATTCAAGATTCTTATAGAACGACTCAATAAGTTCGGTCTTATCAGGATTTGCCACCATCTTGCTTACGGCACGACGAGTTTCTTCGTCATAAAGATTTGAAGACGTCCATTCCTGCGCTTTCGCAATGCAGTCGTCAATCAATTGTTGATTTTCCATAATCTGAATATTATTATTTTATATGTTTTAATTTTTTACTTGGTTTTCGGCAGGAAGAATCTCTATCCAATAGCCATCGGGATCTTGAATAAAATACAGTCCCATCTCTATATTTTCATAACAGAGACATCCCAGACTCCTATGCTGCTCTCTAACTGTGGCATAGTCTCCTTCAACTCTCACACAGAGATGAAACTCACATTCACCCAAATTATACTTCTGAGGGTGATCGCGTAGCCAAGTCAATTCCAATCGAAATGAAGAGTGACCATCGCCTAGATACATAATTTTGAATTGTCCTTCTGGACCATCAATTTCCCCTACTGGAACAAAGCCTAAAGCCTCTTTATAAAACGCCAAAGAACGCGACAAATCTGTCACATTAAAGTTGAAATGATCAAAGTGTCCTTGGATTTCCATATAACTATGATATTTATAAGGCGAAGTTACGCCAAAAGACACAAAGGAGCAAACCGCATTGCAAAAAGTTCCTATTTATGGGCGAAGAATTAGAAAAAATAAACAACAAGACTAATACAGAGATTACCTTATCTTAATATTCCCAAGAAATTGGCAGTTTTGCAAAGGTTGAAGATAATAATGCGCGGAGGACTACCATAGAAATACAATATAGATATTTAGTTACCACTCAAAATGCTTTTCTAAGGGGATACCATACCACGGAATAGATAACCCTAAAGTTTTAATTTTACCCAAGCTTTTATTGCGTTCGAAAAATACAATAAGGGCGTCAGTTGATAACTTTATTCTGTCAGCCAGCATCCTTATTGTATTTTCAAACGCAATAAGGATATTTACGATTAGCCTTGCTCTGTACTGAAAAAGGTTGACAGTTCTGTTTGTTAAAAAATCTTTTGGTTGACAGCTCCTGAAGTTAAGTTTAGCGGAGGTTGTCATTGTTA
>NZ_JACICA010000021.1 GCF_014195585.1 Alloprevotella rava
TTATCAACAGTAAATATACAAAAAACAATCCTCTTTTTAGGCTTTTATTGAAACTTTTTTGAGGAAAAAGAAGTACTGCTTATCCCGAATTGGGGTTATCTCGAATTGGAGTGATAGAACTCCCCCGAAGACCACAACCTCACCAAGCATCTCCATCTCTTCAACCTGATGCCGATAAGTTTCATAGCAACCACATGGGGCAGCTGATGAAGGCCTACAACATCCCGGGACAGCCCTTCTCCGCTATCTCAAAAATAGCTCTATGCTTACGATCGCAAAGGACATAAAAAAGAATTGCGCATCATCCGCAAACTGGAAAATGGATGGTACGAGAAGAGACATCCTAACAAATATACATAAAAAGAAAGATTAACGCTAACTACCAAATACTTATATGGCAACACATCAACCTACACTCTCATCCCCTCCCGATTCCTTCTGCGCTATAAGCCGAGAGGAGGGAAGGCAAATCCTACACAAAAATAAAAACTGAGAGAATGTGTGCTAAGTGCAAAAGAATCACTATTTTTGCAGGAAATTGCAAAAGAATAATCTTGTATGGAAATCGGAATCCTTACACTTTTTCTCTTGGGACTCGTGGTGATGGCCACGGAAATCATTCACCATATCAACAAAGCTGCAGTGGCCATGTTTGTTGGCGTGGTATGTTGGGTGCTGTATATCTGCTACGGTACCGACTTCGTTCTCGCTCAGCACGAAGCAGTTTTTTTCACCTTCCTGAACGGCACGCCGCTCAATAGCAGTCTAGTGAAAGACTTTATTGCCGAACACATTTTCTTCAAGTATTTTCTCGATGCCGCTTCGGTCGTATTCTTCCTGCTAGCCACGCTCAGCATCACAGAAGTGCTCGATAACAATGGTTGCTTCGATTTTCTTCATGTGTGGTTGCGTACGCGCTCACCGCGCCGCTTTCTATGGACAGTGGTCGGACTGACCTTTGTGCTCTCCGCCAACTTCGATAACCTCACGGTGATATGCCTCATGCTAGCTGTGATGCACAGCATAGTAGCTGACGAACGTAGCCGACTGCGCTTTGGCAGTGTGATTGTGGTGGCGGCCAACAGCGGCGGCGCATTCACCGCTATTGGCGACGTGTCGAGTCTGACGCTGTGGAACCAAGGACTTATCACGCCCACCCACTACAGCATGATAATGGTGCTCCCCTGCCTGGTAGCCGCGGGAGTGACAACGCTGCTTGTACAACAGTCGCTCCCGACTCATGTGCGCCTGGTACGCTCCATACCTCCCTTTCGCGGAAACGACTCCACCCTCAATCTCTGGCAACGCGCGCTGATGCTCCTTGTAGGCATCGGTGGTTTATGGTTTATCCCCACCTACCACCGCATCACTCACCTGCCCTCATTTAGTGGCGCACTGTGTGTGTTGGGCGTATTGTGGATAGTTAACGAATTCTACAACCATAAACTCCTCTCCAGCGGCTTAATGGCAGGTAAACGTAGTCCTATCGCCCTACAATACCAAACGCTGCAAAACATACTCCTCTTCGTTGGACTGACACTGAGTGTGAGTGCAGTGTGCGAGAGTGGTCTTCTGCCCTGCATTGCCACCTGGGCCACGCAACACGGCAAGGACTACTACCTTGTGGGAATAATAGCCGGTGCAGCGTCGATGGTGTTCAACAATGTAGCAATGCTCCTTCTCAACGTAGGCTTCTTTGCCTCCAATACTGCAGTCCCTTTTCAGCCTGGCGGCAACTTCTGGCCGTGGCTCAGCTATACCACAGCGATGGGCGGAAGCCTCCTCTTTATTGGAACCACAGCAGGCTACGCCCTTTGGAGAATGGAAGGCGTAGGCATAAGATGGTATGTTAGACACATCTTTGTAAAGGTGCTCATAGGTGCAGTGGCAGGCGGTGCAGTGTTTGCTCTGACAACATACATCTTCTAACTCAATAAAACAAATGAAATGGGAAAAATACGTTGTATCGGAATTCTCACCTCAGGCGGCGACGCTCCCGGCATGAATGCCGCTATCCGCGCTGTGACGCGCAGCGGCATTAGTAATGGTTATAAAATAAAAGGTATCTACCGTGGCTATGACGGCCTTATCAACGACGACATACAGATTTTTACGACAGAGAATGTGAGTAGTATCATACAGCGCGGTGGCACCATCCTCCGCACCGCTCGCAGCAAAGAGTTTACCACCCCTGCAGGACGCAAGAAAGCCTACGACACTCTGGTAAAGGAAGGCATCGACGCCTTGGTGGTGATTGGCGGTAACGGCTCACTGACAGGCGCCATGCTGCTGGCCGACGAGTACGACTTTCCTTGCATTGGACTGCCCGGAACCATCGATAACGACCTCTGGGGAACAGATTCTACCATCGGTTACGACACCACGCTGAATACCATCAAAGAATGTGTGGACAAAATACGCGACACAGCCACAAGCCATGAGCGCATCTTCTTTGTGGAAGTGATGGGGCGCGATGCCGGTTTCTTGGCACAATATAGCGCGATTGCAGCCGGTGCAGAAGCCGCCATTATCCCCGAAGACTCCACCGATTCCGACCAACTCATCGAATTTATGAAACGTGGTATTCGCAAAAGCAAGAAAAGCTGTATCGTGATTGTGAGCGAAAGCCCCAAGTGCGGAGCCATGTATTATGCAGAACGTGTGAATAAAGAATACCCCGAATTTGATGTGCGTGTGAGTATCTTAGGACATCTCCAGCGCGGCGGTAGTCCCTCCGCTCATGACCGCATTCTGGCGAGCTTGACAGGCGTGGGAGCCATCCAAGCCGTCAAGCAAGGGCAACGCAACGTGATGGTGGGTGTGCGCAACAACGAATTAGTCTACGTTCCCTTTGTTGACGCCGTGAGAAAGAAGAAACCCATTGATCGTAATTTGATAAAAGTTCTCGACGATTTAAGTATATAGGGAGATAAGACAAGTAGAAAACTTGATCTATTAAGAAAAAAATGTATTTTTGCAGCACAAGAATCTAATAAAATCAAATCAATGAACAATACCCTAACAAACGGACGTATCTCTCAGATTATCGGAGCCGTCGTGGATGTCTTCTTCGACACCGAAGGTCGCCCAGCAGCCGAAGTGCTGCCGAAGATTCATGAGGCGCTCGAAGTGACGCATGACGATGGTCGCACAATCGTGCTCGAAGTACAGCAACACATCGGTGAAGACACCGTTCGCACCGTAGCTATGGACAATACCGACGGCTTGCGCCGCGGCATGGAAGTTCGCCCACAAGGAAGCCCCATCACAATGCCTACTGGCCAACAGATCAAAGGCCGCATGATGAACGTGACGGGCGAAAGCATCGACGGTCTGCGTGAGGTAACGAAAGAAGGTACTGCCTACCCCATTCACCGCGAAGCACCTCATTTTGACGAACTCAAAACGAGCTCCGAAATCCTCTACACGGGTATCAAAGTTATTGACTTGTTAGAGCCTTACTCGAAAGGTGGAAAGACGGGACTCTTTGGTGGTGCCGGTGTAGGTAAGACCGTGCTTATTATGGAGCTTATCAACAACATCGCCAAAGGCCACGATGGTTTCTCCGTCTTTGCCGGTGTTGGTGAACGTACGCGTGAGGGTAACGACTTGCTCAGAGAAATGATCGAGTCGGGCGTTATCAAATATGGTAAAGAGTTTACAGATGCCATGGAACGCGGCGAGTGGGATCTCTCAAAAGTGGACTACGACGAAGTGGCTAAGAGTCAAGCAACGCTCGTTTATGGTCAGATGAACGAACCTCCAGGTGCGCGCTCCTCTGTGGCCCTCTCGGGACTCTCTATCGCAGAGAGCTTCCGTGATAGCGGTGCAGCAGAAGGTAAGCAAACCGATATCCTCTTCTTTATTGATAACATCTTCCGTTTCACTCAGGCAGGCTCTGAGGTGAGTGCCTTGTTAGGCCGTATGCCCTCTGCTGTAGGTTATCAGCCGACACTGGCAAGCGAGATGGGTGCGATGCAAGAGCGTATCACCTCTACAAAAAATGGTTCTATTACCTCTATCCAGGCCGTTTACGTTCCTGCGGACGACTTGACCGACCCCGCACCCGCAACGACGTTTACCCACCTGGACGCTACCACCGTATTGAGCCGTAAGATTACAGAGTTGGGTATCTACCCCGCTGTAGATCCTCTGGCATCAACCAGCCGTATCCTTGATCCCAATATCGTGGGTAAAGATCACTACGAGTGTGCTGAACGTGTAAAACAGATTCTTCAGAAATACAGCGAATTGCAAGATATTATTGCTATTCTCGGTATGGACGAACTCTCAGACGAAGACAAACTGACGGTGAACCGCGCACGTCGTGTACAACGCTTCCTAAGCCAACCGTTCACAGTGGCAGAGAAGTTTACCGGCGTACCAGGCGTAATGGTTCCCATCGAAGAAGTTATCCGTGGCTTTAATATGATTATTGATGGCGAAGTGGACTACCTCCCCGAACAGGCATTCCTTAATGTCGGTACCATCGATGACGCCATCGAAAAGGGTAAGAAGATTCTCGAAAAAGCTAACGCTTAAACAGTATAGTCATGCGTGTAACGATTGTTTCTCCTGAGAAAACTCTCTACAAAGACGAAGTCCAAAGCGTCGTCGTACCTGGAGGGATGGGAACCTTCGAGGTACTGGACAACCATGCACCCATCATCTCCAATCTCACGGAGGGTGTGGTGAACGTAAGCGGTGCAACACCTTTCCAACTCCATGTGAAAGGAGGTTTCATCGAGGTGGCCCGTAACGAGGTGTCCATCTGCGTAGAAGTCAACGGCAATAAATAACATAGTAAGAACTCACAAGACAACTCTTATGCACTTCCTTAAAGTAATAGGCCTTTATGGACTCATACTCTGTTTCTTAGGCCCAATACTTTTCCTCTTAGAGGTACATTTGAAAGGACCGCAGGCACAGCAACAACTTGCCCCCATTACACTCGTAGGCATTCTGTTCTTTGTCCTAACAGCATTGGAAATATCTGCTGGAGCGTGGCTACACAAAACAAATAGTAAAGCCATCACGGGATACTACCTGATTATGAAAGTCGTACGACTATTGGTGATAGCAATGATCATCATTATCTATGGACTACTCGGCTGCCAAAACGTGCTCCTCTTTGCTATCAACGTCATCGTGTTCTTCTTTGTGACGCTCATCTATACTTCTGCCTACTTTATGATGGTGGAATATCATAGAAAAAAAGACTGATAAGAAATGAAACATTTACGAAGCATAGGACTCCTCGTGGGAATACTCATACTGACCTTTAGTATGACTTCGTGTGCCGTGGATAAAGATAAACCCATCGACATTAAAGAAGCCGTATTGGGACACATGAGCGATACCTACGACTGGCATATAACAACCTGGGGAGGCCACCATATCTCCTTCCCTCTACCCGTCATCGTGAAGCATCACGAAGGCAACTGGGAGGTGTTCTCTTCTGAGAAATTGGAACATGGCGCAACCTACAACGGATTCTATATCGACCATGAACGCCAAGGCAAAATCTTTGAACAAGGTTTTGACGACCGCCCATGGGATTTTTCTATTACAAAGAACGTAGTACAAATATGGATAAACGTCTTTATCTTACTACTTGTCTTTATTCCCTGCGCTCGCTGGTATAAAAAACACGACTTGCGACAAGGTGCTCCCAAAGGCTTTGTGGGTGTAATAGAAGTGCTGGTAATGAGCATAAACAACGATGTCATCAAAGCTAGTATTGGAGAACAGAATTACAGACCCTTTGCACCTTATTTGCTAACGGTTTTCTTCTTTATCCTTGTAACAAATCTCATGGGATTGTTACCTATCTTCCCAGGTGGTGCCAACGTCACGGGTAATATAACGATTACCTTCGTGCTAGCGTTCCTTACATTCCTCATTACCAACTTCTCAGGTAATAGAGAGTATTGGAAAGAAATCTTTTGGCCAGAGGTGCCCGTATGGATGAAGTGTCCAGTGCCCCTGATGCCCGTCATTGAGCTATCAGGAATCTTCACAAAACCCTTCTCCTTGATGATCCGACTCTTTGCTAATATGCTAGCAGGACACGCCATCATCTTGTCCATTACGTGCGTTATCTTTGTGACATACCAAGTAAACGCATGGGTAGGAACCTCGCTCTCAGCATTTAGTCTTGTGCTTATTCTCTTCATGAACTGTCTAGAACTATTGGTGGCTTTCATACAAGCCTACATCTTCACAATGCTGAGCTCCGTCTTCATTGGTTTAGCTCACCCTGAACATCATAAAAAAATAATTCAATAAAACAATAATTTTAAAAGTACAACTATGTTAACTCTTTTACAGGCAGCTGCTGCAGCAGCAGGTATTGCAAAGTTTGGCGCCGCTATCGGTGCAGGTCTCTCAACCATTGGTGCAGGTCTCGGTATCGGTAAAATTGGTGGTAACGCCATGGAAGCTATTGCTCGCCAACCAGAAGCCGCTAACGACATCCGCTCTAACATGATCGTTGTAGCAGGTTTGATCGAGGGGGTTGCCCTCTTTGCAGTGGTTGTCTGCGTATTGATCTTCTTCTTGTAATCATAATACACGGCGAATTTATTATGCAGAATATGCCATCCATACTGACTCCCGACTTCGGTCTGATGTTCTGGATGCTGCTTGCTTTCTTAGTGGTCTTTGGACTCTTGGCTAAGTTTGGATTCCCAACCATTGTCAAAGCCGTAGAAGATCGCAAGAACTTCATTGATGAATCTCTGAAGAATGCACGCGAAGCCAATGAGAGACTGGCCAATATAAAAGTCGAGAGCGAACAGATCCTGCGTGAGGCGCACGAAAAACAAGCGCAAATCATCAAGGAAGCAATGGCAACTCGCGACAACATCATCAACGAAGCTAAAGGCAAGGCACAAACCGAAGGTCAACAGCTTCTTGAAGATGCTAAAAAACAAATTGCAGCAGAGAAAGAAAACGCTCTTGCTGACATTCGCTCGCAAGTTGCAGATCTGTCCGTGCAAATCGCCGAGAAAGTGATTCGTCGTCAACTACAAAACGACGACGAGCAGGAGCTGTACATCCAACGCATACTGAACGATGTGAAGTAATCAAGCATACTTAACGCTTTGAATTATGGACATTGGAATTATTTCAACACGTTACGCAAAGACGCTCCTGCGATTTGCAACCGACAATAAAGAAGAAGACCATGTGTATAAGGAAATGACCACACTGGCAGCTATATTTCAGAAAGTTCCTGAACTTTTGCAGACACTCACCAATCCTGTGGTAGATGATGCAAATAAATCAGCAATTCTTGTATGTGCAGCCTGTGGATCTACTGAAGCCAGCAACTCTACAAGCCGCTTTGTGGATCTCGTTGTCCGCAACCATAGAGCTTCAATGATGCATTTTATCGCTCTCGCTTTCTGTTCTCTATATTCAAAGAGCAAAGGCATCATTCGCGGTAGCCTGACAGTCCCCGTCAGCGTAAGTGAATCTACTAGTCAAAAGCTACGACAAATGGTAGAAGCACGAACGAAGAGTAATGTGGAGTTTATAGTCAATGTAGACCCCAAAATTGAAGGCGGCTTCATCCTACAATATGATACATATCGTCTAGACGCCAGTCTGCGCACACAGTTGCTGCAACTCCGGCGCAGTTTAAGTTAATACAGTAATTATCTATCATGCCAAACAATATCAAACCCAGTGAAGTATCTGACGTCCTGCTGCAACAACTCCAGGCTGTCAATACAAATATACAGTTTGAAGAAGTCGGCACAGTCCTTACCATTGGTGACGGTGTTGCCCGTATTTACGGACTTACTAACGTTACCGAGAATGAGTTGATCGAATTCGAGAATGGTGTTATGGCCGTGGCTATGAACCTCGAAGAGGACAACGTTGGCGCCGTGCTTCTTGGCCCCTCTGAAGGCATCAAGGAAGGTCAGAGCGTAAAGCGTACAGGACGTGTGGCTTCCATCGAAGTAAGCGACGATATGCTGGGACGTGTTATCAATCCCCTTGGACAACCGCTAGATGGCGGTAGCGAAATTGGCGGCGAAAAGTTCCTGATGCCTCTGGACCGCAAGGCGCCAGGCGTAATCTATCGCCAACCTGTCAATCAAGCACTCCAAACAGGTCTTAAAGCTGTCGACTCCATGATTCCTATTGGCCGTGGACAACGCGAGCTTATCATTGGTGACCGCCAAACAGGGAAAACAGCCATCGCCATCGATACAATTATCAATCAGAAGGAGAACTATGAAAATGGCGCCCCTGTTTATTGTATCTATGTAGCCATTGGTCAGAAAGCCTCTACCGTAGCTTCAACCGTAAATACACTGAAGAAGTTCGGCGCTATGCCCTACACCATAGTAGTTAGTGCTACAGCCAGCGAACCAGCAGCACTTCAGTATTTTGCCCCCTTTGCAGGGGCAGCCATTGGAGAATACTTCCGAGATCGCGGTCTGCATGCTTTGGTTGTTTATGACGACCTTTCAAAGCAGGCAGTAGCCTATCGTGAAGTATCGCTGATTCTTCGTCGCCCTTCTGGTCGTGAAGCCTATCCTGGTGATGTTTTCTATCTCCATTCGCGCTTGCTTGAGCGTGCAGCTAAAATCAACGCCCAGAATGAAGTTGCACAGCAAATGAACGACCTTCCCGCGTCGATGAAAAGTCAAGTGAAAGGTGGTGGGTCACTTACAGCGTTGCCCATCATTGAAACACAGGCCGGCGATGTTTCTGCTTATATTCCTACCAATGTTATCTCTATCACGGATGGTCAGATCTATCTAGATACGAACCTCTTCAACCGCGGACAGCGTCCTGCTATTGACGTAGGTATCTCTGTGAGCCGTGTAGGTGGATCAGCTCAAATCAAGAGTATGAAGAAAGTGGCTGGTACGCTGAAGATAGACCAAGCGCAGTATAGAGAGTTGGAAAGCTTCGCTAAATTTTCTAGCGACATGGACTCTGTAACGGCAATGACTATTGACCGCGGACGTAAGAACAACGAGTTGCTGATTCAAAAGCAATACAGCCCTATGTCCGTAGAAGAGCAAGTAGCCATCCTTTACTGCGGTACACAAGGCTTGCTGAAGAATATACCCGTGGAGAAAGTGCAGGAATTCCAAGACAACTTCCTTCAAATTATGCGCAGCAACTATAAAGAGACCGTTCTTGGACAGCTTGCTGCTGGTAACTTGACCGAAGACGTAACAGCAACTATCGAAAAAGTAGCTGCTGATATTGCTGCACAATATAAATAATTATAAGCCTATGCCTTCTCTAAAGGAAGTAAAAAACCGAATATCATCCGTCAATTCAACGCGAAAGATTACGAGCGCAATGAAGATGGTAGCAAGTGCCAAGCTACATGGTGCTCAGAAAGCCATTGAGAGTATGCGCCCCTATGAGTCGCTGCTGAATCGGATTATGGCTACTTTCGTCAGCTCGATGGAAGGCGAAATCAATTCACCCTTCTCCACTGAGCGAGAAGTGAAGCGTGTGGCTATTGTTATTTATAGCTCCAACACAAGCCTTTGTGGAGCTTTCAATGGCAATGTCATCAAAGAATTGACACGTATTGTTGAAGAATATCGCAATAAGGGCATAGAGATTACTGCTATCTATCCTTTTGGAAAAAAAGGAGCAGATGCTGCTCGTAAACTAGGATTCAAAGTGACAGACTACGACTCTATCGTGGAGCACCCTGCTTATGTGCCAGCAGCCGAAGTAGCAGCAGAACTCATGCAACGATTTGCAGCAGAAGAAATCGATCATGTTGAGATGATTTATCATCACTTCCACAGTGCTGGTAAGCAACTTCTCACACAGGAAACATTCCTTCCGGTAAAGCTCGAAACCAATACTGAAGAAATCTCTGGTACTCGTTTGGACTACATTATTGAACCATCTCAAGAGAATCTCATTTCAGAGTTGATACCCAAGGCTCTCCATCTGAAGCTCTACACAGCCCTCCTGGATAGTCTTGCTTCTGAACATGCAGCCCGCGTTATTGCCATGCAAGTTGCAACAGACAATGCTGATGAACTCCTTCGAGATCTTACATTGCAATACAACAAGTCACGTCAATATGCCATCACAGCAGAATTGCTCGACATTGTCGGCGGTAGTATGCAATAAAGAGGCTTACACACTCTCCCCAAAGCGCATCTAACAACGATTAGATGCGCTTTTTCTTTTTCTCATAAATCTAGGCGTAATGGACATTTGGCAGGCTGAAATGGTAATGTGCCCCCAACGCACGGTAAATGTACATAAATTTTCAAAAGCTTTGAGCGGCGTAAGTCCCTTTTCTTGATTGGGAAATAGATACTGTCCTAAAAAGTGTGTAAGCCCCCCCCTTTCATCAGAAGCAGGAATAAATGAAATTATCCGCGTTTTATTGGACACATTTTTCAAACAAAAGTGTGCTCTTTGGCTTAAGAAGAACCTTGGTTGCCTTATTTTCATAAAACCAACTCACACAAATCTATACTAGCAGATAAAATATCCTTATTGCAGTTAAAAATACAATTAACCCCAATTCGGGATAAGCAGTACTTCTTTTTCCTCAAAAAAGTTTCAATAAAAGCCTAAAAAGAGGATTGTTTTTTGTATATTTACTGTTGAAAATCAATCATATAACAAAATAACAATCCTCATGAAACTTGTCAGCAAAGTTACGGAAATCTATTGTATTGCAGATGATTTCTGCAAAGAATATCATTTAGAATTGAACAAAACCTCTCTTTCGCTCTCAAATCCCTCTGCCAATAGTCCAAAACATCGCAAGAGAAAAGGACGAATGAGTGATGCTGAAATGATCACAATTCTTATATTGTTTCACAGCAATACATTTCGGAATTTCAAACATTTCTATCTCTTCTATGTTTGCCGAGAACTAAAAAAAGAGTTTCCCAATCTACTCTCTTATACACGCTTTGTTGAGCGTATGCCTCGTGTTGCAATCCCTCTCTTGCTCTTTCTCAAACTGGGATTAATGGGAGAATGCACAGGGATAACCTTTATCGATTCTACACGTATTCCAGTGTGCGAAAACAAGAGACAATCCCGTAATCGCGTATTCAAAGGGTACGCTCAAAAAGGAAAAAGTACTATGGGATGGTACTATGGCTTCAAACTTCATCTTTTGTGTAATGAACGAGGTGAACTACTCAATTTTGCTCTAACCCGAGCCAATGTAGACGACCGTAACCCAAAAGTATTCAACGATTTGACGAAGGATTTGTTTGGAAAATTATATGCTGATAAAGGTTATATCTCTCAATCACTGTTTGCTTCACTCTTTGATAGAGGTGTGCACATCGTAACAGGAATACGAACTAATATGAAGAACAGATTAATGGATGCGCATGATAAAATCATGCTTCGCAAGAGAAGTATCATAGAGACTATTAATGATATGTTGAAGAACATTGCACAGATAGTTCACACACGCCATAGAAGTATCTCTAATTTCATCGTTAACCTTTTAGCTGGCATAGCTGCATA
>NZ_JACICA010000022.1 GCF_014195585.1 Alloprevotella rava
CTTAACACCATATGCCTGATATAATAAGCTGTCGTTCATTTCTAATGAGGTTGGGTAACCACAAAGATAATGAATAGACAGCTTTTATTTTATAAGAAAAAAATAATACCAACGCAATTCGGGGATGAACCTTATTTAGATGTCCAGTAAATTCTTTCTGTGCTAATGTGCCTCTCTGCAATGTCGCTATATAGTTACTTTTGAGCTGCCATTTTTCGGAAAATATACCGACTAAATTGGTGTTCGGCTTTCATGATATGGAGAACTTTTTGTTTGCTGACAACTTTTGCCATTCGCTCGTAATAGGCATTTTCTAGATTATTAGATTGCTTTTGAAGTCTGATGACTTCTTTGAATATGATTGCAGCATCTTTTTCTGAGAGGGAGGGCTCGTTGGCTCTTTTGCAGGCACGATGTATTATTCCTTGTATGTTGCGCTGTTGTGTCTTCATCTCGTGGAAAAGCGGAAGCACTATGGCTGCTTCTTGTGGGGTGAGTGCTGCTTCTTTAGTAATATAGGTTTCAAACTTTTTCTTGAAAACTTCTGGATTGAAGTCTTTATGGTGGCCTGCTGCTTTGGTTTGAGAATGATCTTCTACGGGATGCTTAGGAGCTTGACTACAAGCGCTTATAGACATGCTAGCAGAGAGTAGTATTAAGGTAAAAAACGCAATATAGTTTCTAATCATTTTCATAATCATAAATTTTCAAATCGTTCAACATCATATAATCGTAGGCCTTATCAGCATTTGCTAGATGAAGATTATTATGCTCTGTCATAATGCTTTCTTCTACTGCTAGCTCATTTCTGCTAAATTTGGTACTGGAAATATGTGTAATACTAAAGAAGATAGCCAAAGAGGCTGCTGCGCAGGTTGCGTAATTGAAAAAGAGTTTAATCGATAGTTTCTTCTTGGAGCTCTTGTTGAGTACTATCTGGTTTTGCGTTTGATTAGTAGACTCGATAAATTGTGCTATTCGAGTATTGAAATCTTCAAAGTAGTTGTCAGGAGTTAGAAAAGGATTCTTTCTATGCTGTTGGGGTATATCCGTCATGATTCTTGTTTTTGTATTTATGATAGATTTAGCTCCAAAAGGTTTAATAATGCTACTTAAGATTTTTGAAAAATGTTTGAATTTTCTGTACTGCAATATGATAGGATGCCTTGAGAGCTCCAACACTAGTGTTTAATATTGAACTCATTTCTTCATATTTCATTTCCTCGAAGTATTTCATATTGAAAATAATGCGCTGTTTCTCTGGTAGGAGAGAAATAGCTTTTTGAAGTAGAGCTTCGGTTTCGTCACCATCAAAATAAGGGTCACTCATCAAGCAGTTGGCAACATCATTTTCTTCGTTAGAGAGTGAAATATTTTCTTTTTGCCGAGCAAGAAAACTTAGTGATTCATTGACAGCTATTCGGAAGAGCCATGTAGATATTTTTGATTCTCCACGAAACGTATCTAGGCCTATCCAAGCCTTCATGAAGGTGTTTTGAAGAATATCGTCAGCATCTTCGTGATAGAGAACGTAGCGTCGTATATGCTGGTAGAGAGGCTTAGAGAATTGACCGACAATTTCTTGAAACGCAGCCTGCCGAGTTTCTGATGACTTTAGTCTTTCGATGATAGTGTCCAAAGTGCGGAAGAAATAAAAAGAGAACCTGACAAGCAGGTTCTCACGTTCTAAATAGAACAATAATCTGTATCTACAAAATAGAGATCTTTCTACTGATCTTACCTATCTTAACTATATAGCAGCCCCTATTAAGATTTAGATTAAACATTTTGTCATTGGAATCAATCTTAAAGGTAGCTACCTTTATACCTGTAATATTAAATATCTCCATTGTTAAGCCTGCTCCATTTAGAATCCTGAGATTTGTTCCATTAAGAGTTATTGAGGGCTCATTGTTCCCCATGAAAGTCTCTGTCGTACTTACAAAGAAAGAGTTTGCATTCACTGTCAGAGGTATTATGAAGAAAAGAGAGAGTATTATTGTGAGTAGTTTTTTATTCATACACGAGTCTATTTTTCGCAAAAATAAAAACTTCTGTTCTTATATGCAAATTTTTTACTAGGAATTACTCTTCTATTGTTTTATCTCCCTGTATGGTGAATTGCTTCAATTCATACATTGAGCCATTGTAAATATTAAAATCTACTTTCTCCCTGATACCATCTAGTCTACCTACGTCTGTGTATTGCCAAAATTTCCACTCACCTTTATAGGTGAGTTTTTCTACATAGTAGTGGGCAATCCAATAAGGATATTTGTTGAACTCTGGTGTATTGAGGTGTTGCTCTTTAAATTTGTAATAGGTATAGATAATAGGTTTTGTCTTATATTTTTTTTCGACAATTTCGAGCCAAGTTTTAGCAGCTTTCCTTATCTCCTCAGTGCTGAGATTTCCAAGAGTTTCTATATCTAGAACGGGAGGGAGATCTCCTTCTTCTAAGTGTACTTGTTTCAAGAAGTATTCAGCTTGCTGCTTGGCAGATATTCCTGGAGAGAAGAAATGATAGGCACCTCTTAAAAAGCCATATTCGCGTGCTTGATAAAAATTATCATTAAAATTCTCATCAAGTAGGCTCGTTCCTTCTGTTGCTTTGATGAAGACGAAATCTACAGTTTCTTCATTGATAGTTGCTTTACTTAGCTTTTCCCAATCAATCTTCCCTTGATGATGTGAAATATCTATCCCCCTAATAGAATAGCCTTCTGGACCGTTTATATTGCCGTAAAGTGCTTTCCATTTGAGAGTGAAAGGTGATACAGCAAAATTGTAGAAGAAATAGCCATAGATTAAAAGTATTCCTAGGCAGCCGATGCTTAAGAATATTTTTCCTTTCTTGCTAATCTGTAATTTTGCCCACCAACTTTTCTTTTTGGTGCGACGGCCTCTCTTATTTTTTGCTTTTTTAGGCATTAAACGAAAAGAAAAGAGGCGAGGCTCGTTAAGACGGCCTCGTCTCTTTAAAGCTAGAAGTTTTTATTATTTACTCTGTTCAAGTGCTAAAGTCTTAGTACAAGGATCGCAAACTTCTGTCGGCCCCCAATACTGGATAGGACCAGGATAGAAGTAGTGAGTATTTACTGCCCAATCGTCACGATTTGCTACAAAAGTTTTGAAAGGCGCACCATCAAGACATACAAGAGCTTTGCGGATTACTGGCTTCATCTTACCATTGCGGCGTTCCATATTCATCATCATCGTGATGGGTACACCGCCAGCAATCCATTCTGCAGCTGGAGCTGTCGTATTCTTGACGATGGCCATATAACCTGTCTTGCCATTAGCAACGAGCTGTGCAGCACTAGTTCCTAAGGCATAGCAATAGTCGGCATCGTAGTTGGAAGGTGCAGCACAGCGACCTTCGTAGCCAAAGAAGTGGTGTTGTGCTGCAAATTTACCAGCAAATTTACCTTCTGTTTTCCAAGCGGCAAGCTTCTTACCAACCATTTCGCTCAACAGCTTCTCTGTTTCGATAAGAGATACCTGAACATTGCCATGCGGGTCGCGTTCCAATGCTAACTGCATGGCAACAGCTTCAGGAAGATTTTCGAGTGTTTTGAGATTTTCTGCAGAAATGTTCTTCTTGACCCAAGCAAAAGTATCTTCGTTGCTCAAGTTCGCAGTTTCAGTTTGTGCCTTTTCAGTGGAGAGCAAGTCGTTGAGCTCTGCAATAAGTCGCTTGATAGCAGGAACGAATTCGATAAGTCCTTCAGGGATAAGAACTGTACCAAAATTGTTGCCATCAGCAGCACGTTTTGCTACGATGTTAGCAATGTAAGATACGATATCATCCAGCGTTTGGTTCTTAGCTTCTACCTCTTCGCTTATAATCGTTATATTGGCATGAGTTTGAAGTGCACATTCCAAGGCAATATGGCTTGCACTGCGTCCCATCAATTTAATGAAGTGCCAGTATTTGCGAGCTGAGTTAGCATCACGTTGGATATTACCGATGAGTTCGCTATAAGTTTTGCAGGCTGTGTCAAAGCCGAAGCTAGTTTCAATCTGCTCGTTCTTTAAGTCACCATCAATAGTTTTGGGGCAACCAATCACAGAAACGCCCGTGTTCTTTGCTGCATAGTATTCCGCGAGCATGCAAGCATTTGTATTTGAATCATCACCTCCGATAATTACAACTGCCTTAATATCAAGTTCGTTGATGATTTTTAGACCACTTTCAAATTGATCTTCAGTCTCCAACTTGGTACGGCCAGATCCAATCATATCGAATCCACCTGTATTGCGGTATTCTTCTACTACTTCGCTTGTGATTTCAAGATACTGATGGTCAACTAAGCCACCAGGGCCCATCAAAAAACCATAAAGTTTGTTATTTGGCTTTTGTTTTTTCAATTCATCAAACAGACCACAAATCACA
The DNA here is from genome assembly GCF_014195585.1 of Alloprevotella rava. Lineage (GTDB taxonomy): Bacteria > Bacteroidota > Bacteroidia > Bacteroidales > Bacteroidaceae > Alloprevotella > Alloprevotella rava. The sequence goes on from NZ_JACICA010000022.1 coordinate 4,397, forward strand.
TTGTGTCCGCCAGGTGCCTGGCCTCCTGAAAGGATAACGCCAATATTTATCGGTGCATATTCTTTCTTCGTATCTGTCGGAATAAACTCCACAAGAGGCATGCCATAAGTATTGGGGAAGAGTTCCTTAATTTCTTCCTGGTTGTCAACACTTTGGGTTGGCTCACCTTCTTTGATTTCTACATTGCCGCGCAGACCTTGAGGAAGCTTAGGCTGATAAGCAGCTCTAGCTTTTTGTAAAGCACTAATATTCATTTTAATTTGTTTATATGTAATTTCTTTCAACTGATGCAAAGTTAATATAACGCGTAAGAACTGCCAAACATTCTTATTCTAGTTTTCTAAAGAGCAGTTTCTTGTTGCCATTTTCTAAAAGCATAGTTTTCTTGTTTAGCGTTATAATTTTAAAACCTTCTTGGGGGCCAGTAATACCTGCTTCTTCAAAAATAGTTGATGTTGGTGCAGCAATGAGAGAGTCTCGATTTCGAAAGTTTAGATGGATATCAGAAATAAAAAGGGAATCATTTTTTTTAAAGAATCTTGCATTAGCTATATTTGAGGCTCCATCAAAGAGTCCTTTCATATATGTAATTTGGCAGAGCTTCAATTGGAAACTCCAGCATATACCCGCATCTTGTCGGTCTTTCTCTTGCGAATTCTTTATGATAGTTTTCAGTTGCCACATTCCATCCAATCTACTATTCATAGGAAGTTTGTCACAACTTCCGGCTATTAGTAATCCTGCTAGTATGACTATTATATATATGTATCTTTTCATCAGAAAATCTTTGATAATTTAAGTTGAAATCCTCTGTTTTTACCAATTTGTGTGCCACAGTCTAGGCCTAAAGCTGCTGTTATGCAGAATTCTTTGAGCGGTTCTTTATCAAACTTATAAGATCCTTCTAGTAAGAAACTATTCAGATTCTTACTACCATGCAAGTATGGTAAATTATATGTTCCCCAATTTTTCTCATGAGTGTATAGGACACGGAGATGTAGCTTTTTGATAGGATTACTTGTAATTCCTAAGTGATGAGCACGAAATCTATTTCCAGTGAAATATAGTTCTCTACTATTGTTATATAAAGGGGATATGAAAAGAGGGTTACCAATGGCTTGACCAAAGTTTTGCCAGCCCTGATAAATCACATGGTTGTAATAGTTATCCATACCACTTATTTGATCTGGAATTGATGCTGTATGATCGTGATATACAGGTCCTGATTGGTAGTCAGTTTTTATATATTCATATACGACTTTGCTAATTATTCTATTTTTAGGTAATCCTACCTCAATTCCCAATAGATAATCCTTCCATCCATATTGAACGAAAAGTTGGGAATGATCTTCAAAGAAATGATCCATGTAGCCTCGTATATACCAGGAGGGTGCTTGATAGCGAAGAGAGAAAAGAAAACTTCCCAAGGTGTTTCCCTCTGCGTTAGCATATTTGTCGTCTGTAGGGTCGCTTCCTCCAGAATAAATAGCTTTAAGAAAAGATTTTAGATTATGCGACATCGTGAAATTATAGCCTTCAATATTCATGGCATTTTTGACTTTTCCTCCAAAAATGGTCGCCATTTCTAGGCCTGTTTCAAAACTTAGGGGGAAATGCTGTTCATTACCGAGCTTTAGGTAGAGTGCTTTAGTATGGAGTAAAGCTTGTAGTGTATAATGTTGATCATTCTTTAGGTAATACTTTTGCCATGATCCGTCCATCATCATTCCATAACCAAAATGTCCCTTAATGGAGAGCCAAGGTAGGTTGCGACTAAAAAGAATGTAGCCGGGTATTTCTATTCTTACTTGCGGTATGGGACGCGCGTTTATACCAAAAGTCTGAGAGCCAGAACTGAGTTCTTGATCTTTCAATTCCATTCGACGTTCTTTGGCTCCTATAGATAATCTAACTTTTTTCAGTTCTATGTCAATGAAAGCTTGCTGTATCCAACCACTCCATTTTCTTGTGAGTTGCGTTCCTCCGATAAGGTCAAATCCATATCCAATTCTCCAATTATAGTTCGAATCTGCTTCTGCAGGACGAAAAATGGCAGCTCGGAGCCACGCATTATTATTTTGAATACCGACAGCTCCATACTTATTAGCTGCAAGCCATAGCGGTGTTGCTCCATTATTTATCGTCGTTCCAGCTTCAACGCTAAAGCGTGCATCATCAATGGCATCTGATAGAGCCGTTTGCGCTGATGCCATTATTGAAAGACAAAGAGCTAGAAATATCGTTTTGATTTTTCTCATGTATTGTTTAGGGTAATTGAAGTAAGATGGTAGATTACATGTATTCCAGCTTATTATTGCGGTTTTTCGAGTTTTACTTTAAGCAACCTGCGCCCAAGGGCCATTTATTGGAAATAGGTCGATTGGGCGCAGAAAGAATGTAATATTTATATATTATTTCGCATAGCTTACTGAACGAGTTTCGCGGATTACAGTAATCTTTACTTGACCTGGATAAGTCATTTCGTCTTGAATCTTCTTTGCTATTTCACCGCTGAGCTCTTCTGTTTGTTTGTCATCAATCTTGTCGGCCCCAACGATAACTCGCAATTCACGACCAGCTTGTATCGCGTAAGTTTTGGTAACGCCAGGATAGCTCATTGCAATATTTTCCAAGTCGTTAAGACGCTTGATGTAAGCTTCAACGATTTCGCGGCGTGCTCCAGGACGAGCTCCACTGATAGCATCGCATACCTGAACAATAGGGGCTAAGAGTGTGGACATTTCCATCTCATCGTGGTGTGCTCCTATAGCGTTTACAATTTCGGGTTTCTCCTTAAACTTTTCTGCAAGTTTTGCGCCATACAACGCGTGGGGGAGTTCGCTTTCTTCATCAGGCACCTTGCCTATATCGTGTAATAGGCCAGCTCGTTTAGCCTTCTTAGGATTGAGGCCCAGTTCGCTTGCCATAACTGCACATAGGTTTGCAGTTTCGCGGGCATGCTGTAACAAGTTCTGACCATAGGAAGATCTGTATTTCATCTTACCAATAATACGTATAAGCTCGGGATGAAGGCCATGGATCCCCAAATCAATAGCTGTACGTTTACCTGTTTCTATGACTTCCTCTTCTACTTGTTTCTTTACTTTTACTACAACTTCTTCAATGCGTGCTGGGTGGATACGTCCATCAGAAATAAGTTGGTGTAGAGCCAAGCGACATACTTCTCGACGAACAGGATCGAAAGCACTAATTACAATAGCTTCAGGTGTATCATCAACTACAATTTCAACGCCTGTAGCAGCTTCTAAGGCTCTGATATTGCGACCTTCACGGCCAATGATTCGACCTTTTACTTCATCGTTATCAATATGGAATACTGTAACGCTATTTTCAATGGCTGTTTCTGTAGCTACACGTTGAATTGTCTGAATGACAATTCTTTTAGCCTCTTTATTTGCAGTCAGCTTGGCATCGTCCATGATGTCATTTATGTATTGCTGCGCATTTGTGCGAGCTTCGTCTTTCAAAGACTCCACAAGACGTGCTTTTGCTTCTTCAGCACTCAGGCCACTCAGCTCTTCCAGTTTTAGCTGTTCTTGCTTATGCATGCGGTCAAGCTCGATTTCACGATTGGCCAAAGCTTTCTGTTGGTTTTCTAGTTTTTCTTTTGAGTCATCCAGCTCTTTTTTCTTGCGATTGATTTCTTCTTGACGCTGGTTGAGTCCGAGTTCTCTTTGTTTTAGTTTGTTCTCTACTTGTTGAATTTTAGAGTTGCGCTGCTGCACCTCCTTTTCGAGTTCAGACTTTTTATTTAAGAACTTTTCTTTCACTTCAAGTAGTTTCTTTTCCTTCACTACTTCTGCTTCGTGTTCAGCTTCCTCTAAACGTGCCTTGTACATTCCGTTTATCACATACCGGAACAATCCGTATCCGACAGAGACACCTATGAGTAGGCCTACCAATGGTATGATAATGTTCATAAAAAGTTTTGATATTTAGTATTATTCTTTTGTTTTATTTTCTGCTATCCACATTGAAACATTGCTAATTTTTATCTCTATTATATGGAGATTAGTATAGCTTTAGAGATGTTTCTTTTCTGTTATATTACCTAGTTCTTCATCAATTTCTTTTGAGATATCTTTTAGGCCATCCAAAACAAAATCCATATCTTTTTGATGCCTAATAGAGTGAACTACAAAGTCGAGCAAGGTTATGGAGAGGTATGTTTCATAACTCTGCCCCCTGAACTTTTGTTCATAACGACCTAATTGTTCAGTAATTATCTTTGCAGCTTTTCGGAATACTTCTTCGTCTTGGCGTCTTACGTTTATTTCGTGTTCTTGGCGTCCAATAAGTATCCTAATAGTTAACTTATTACTTACTTCATTCATTTATTTATAAGCAAACCTTTTACGGGGTTATATGTTTAGCATTGCAATGCATTTGTCTACTTTATGCACTAGTTTGTCAATGCGTCTCTTAGATTGAACTAAATCCTCGTTGCTTATATTGATAATTCTTGCCGTTTTTAAAGTTTCGTAATTATCTTGTAATTTCTTTTGTGCGGCAGTCGCTATTTCGAGTGAATCTTTGAGTTGCTTGACCTCTTCCTGTAAGTGCATACTTTCCTCCTTCAATTGCTTAAATTCTATGAGCAAATGACGGATGCGTGATTTAAATTCTTTAATTGCGATTTCCTCTTCTAGGGTCATTGTTGCGATTTTATTCAGCTTATGCCTATACGGTGGAACTCTTGAATTAGAGTTTCGTAGGCAAAGATAACCACTAAATATGAGATTTGCAATAATTTAGAAGTATTAAATCTTCATATATTTCTTCGTCTAAAAGTCGGAAAGACTTTCAAGGACTTTCTTGTTTATGAGTCATATACCATTGGGAGATAGTTTTTATAGCTGTTTAGTTGTTGCTTTATAGTGTGAGCGTGATTGCTTTTCCAAAAGCGTGTGTTTTCTTATTTTTCCAAAAGTTTCTCTTCCTCCTGTACTTTTGAGGAGAAAAAATGTGTTCGTAATAGTGTCTAAAAAATAGTGTGTAATTTTGATATTTACATTCCAATCATTTTAGAGATAAAAGGTCTAATTGTAAAAAAGTTCCTATTCTATGGCCTTTAGAATGGGGGAAATATAGCTTGATTACTACAGAGTTGAAAGAGGTTATTTCGAAATGCTATTAGAAAAGTGTTTTTACATTTTTCGTCAAGGAGTTGGAAATACTATAAGGTAAATGATTCATCCCCGAATTGTGTTGGTATTATTCTTGGTTCATCCCCGAATTGCGTTGGTATTATCCTTAAGCCCCATTAAAAGTAGCTTAAAATACTGTTCATCTCTATATCCATATGCTCTCCTTTTCATCACCTTGATTTTATTATTGATTCCCTCCAGCATTGCATTAGTAACTGGTGCATCGTACCACGCCAAAATTCCACTACGTTTAGCCTTTATTGTATTGGCAACTTTTATGAAAGGAGTTAGTTTAGTTTCTTTCGCTCTTTC
>NZ_JACICA010000023.1 GCF_014195585.1 Alloprevotella rava
ATAGCACAATGTCTCTCGGGGGCTACTCGCCCCCTGCCGACAGCACCCCCTCGGTGTTTTTCATACCTCTAGCAGCCATCGCAAATAAAATAGAATGCCAAATAAATTAAAAATCCTTATCTTTACCACCATAAGGCAAGTGTCAACCTAAAACAGATTTAGGAATAACAATGACAACCTCCGCTAAACTTAACTTCAGGAGCTGTCAACCAAAAGATTTTTTAACAAACAGAACTGTCAACCTTTTTCAGTACAGAGCATTTGAATTTTCCCTTATTGTATTTTTAATTTGTAGTATAGAAAATAAAATTTGTAGTATAGAAAATAAAATTTCTCCTTGACAAATTCAAAATAGGCCAATCCTGTAGTGCATCATATCTGCGTTATTTTCGTCCACAGATAGTGAAGTTGGTTTTCAAGCGATTCTCGAGGCTATAAACTGCGAAGAATTTTTACAATTTAAAAAGTAAACATTCAAAGCAGAGCAAAAAAACAGAGAGTCGTTCCTTTTGCTTTCGCAATTATTGCTGTCCGCTAAACTTCAAATCGTCACGATTTCCCTATCCGCCCTGCCAAACAATAGGCGTTGCGGATTTCTTTTTGGAAAAGTAAGCCCCCTTAGTCAAAGAGAGAAAATTCCATGGGGAGATTATCGTGGGTATCCAAGATATTCAACCAATCTTTTTCGGGGTGCTCGAAGTGACCCAAATCTGAATTTTGATGGCATTGCCACTCTCGCCGTAGAAATATCTGAGGGGAAAATTCTGTTTGAGCTGTTTGAAAAGTAATTCTATCTTCCACCTTTTGCGATAGATCTCAATGATGTCCTGAATAGACATTTCCATGTCATTGGTTAGCAGCGAGATCAGTTTTATTTTATGCTTCTTACAGTCAGTGTAGGTGATGATTCTTGCTCGGTGCTTTAACTCCTCACCTCCTTTGCCCCCTTCTTTTTACCGGTTTTAGGATGTCGCCCGACGCCTTTGAAAATGAGATTCGAAAAGAGTGAAATAGTCGTCGAATCGATGATTTGCAAACGTTTAATCACAGCATAGAGCATAGCAATCAAGTGTTGCCAAGCATCGAAGTGCTTAACATAGCGTTCTCCGCCGTTTTCATGACTGATGCGAAGAATTTGAGCTTTGTCGAGCAAACTTATAAGCTGACCGTACATCGGCTGTCCGGTAAAATTATTCCTCTCACATAAAATAAGGCTGAAGTCCAACTATGGACTTCAGCCTTTTGGTTTATCTTTGTTTTTTACCACAAAACTTGATAACCATGAACAAAGGTACTCATTTACTAGACAGCAATAATTTCTTAATAATTTATATAGAAAAATTATTCAAATGTCCCTACAGAGAAGCCCCAGTATCGATCTTCGTTACCTACATATATCGTCACTGCGGAGAAAACCAGATAGTATGCATTTCTATTTCCATGCGGTATTGTATTCAGCGACCAATATAGCCCTCCTACTCCAATACTTGCAATTGCCCCATTGTAGCTACTTCCTAACGCAGGCAGGTAGAAGTAGTTCTCTATTTCCGTGATGGAAGGAACACCTAATGTAAAAGAGTTATTCGTTACAACTTCTAAAAGGTTACGGAAATCTCTACCATCAGGTGCGGCATTGGCTAAGTCAGAGATGTTTTTACCATTTTCTTCGGCAATCTTGGCTTTCCGCTTGAACCACATACCACCTTTGTAAAGATGTGAATCTCTACTCCAGACATGCTCACTATCCCAATGAGGATTTCCTTTTAAACAATACCAAATCATTTCATTCACATTGGGACATGTCTGACAAGAGAATGAGGCTTGAGCACTATTGTTTATTGTATTAAACCAACGCGGATCTGCATCATTCCGTGCATAGTTGGAATTACTCTGTCCATTCACTATGGGATAATCGCTTACGCCATACCAGTAGTTCTGTTTGGCATCCCACATATAGTATTTGCGGTCGCTGTAATCCGTAGGCGTAAGGTTCGCAGTAATGTCATACACCTTGTTTGCCTCGAAGAGTTTACCAGTGGGCAGGGTCTTGGTGATTGCTCCCTCGACACCCGTCACTGGGTCTTTGATGTAATAGTCCACAGTGAGCGAGTGCGTACCAGGAGCAATGACCATATAAGCGGCATTGGTGGCCACACTCGTTACGGTGTTGCTCAGAGGGAATCCGTTGGGAAGCGTTGTTCCCTGCGTAGTAAGGGTGATTTCAGTAGCAGCATTAGCCGTAGGCGCAGAGGAAAGACCGGCCATTGAGAGGGTATAGTCGCCTGCAATGGCATTGTCCGACTTCACTACAATCTTTGTCAGAAACACATTCTTACCAAGCTCAGCATTTGTAACGCGGGGCAGGAAGCAGAGATAGGCGGCCTTGTGGTTGAGCATAAACTCAAAATGGTCGCCCACACGAGTAGCAGTAGATGTGCCGCAGTCGCCCACCCCACCTATATGTTTAGCGGTGTTGGGAGAGGTCTGGGTCTGAGATGTTGAGATAATCACCTTATCAGATGTAGCACCTGCTGCAGCACCGGTGTAATACACCTCGTAGGTGTTTTGAGCCGTATATGCACCTGGCACTTGGAAGCGTGCCCTGGGTTGAGTTGCAGAGATATTGCTCGTACTGCTCTTCTGCAAAGCATTGTTGTCGTCCTTTACATAGATGTTATCACCTAGTTCCCAATAGAAACGACTACCTGCAAGATAATCGTGACCACCCATAGAGGTACGCGGAGTATACTTCACTAAGCGATTGGGAGACACACTGGAAAAAGAGGTCAGCGCTGAAGAACTGCCACCGTCTGTCCCGTTGCCGCGTTCTATAGGCTCATCGCTTGCGCAACTGCCCATAAAGGCTAACATGCCTACGGCGAGAATGTTTAGATAGATTTTTGTTTTCATTGTCGTTCGTTGTTAATTTCTTACGTTTCGGATTATTACTTTGTTACTCTTTACAAAAAGGAGGATTCTCAATCCCACAAACTGGAATTGATCCATTCTTTCCGGGTGTCGCCCATAGAGCCGCCAGACTCACCGCTATTGTGCCCATTATCGCCACTATCGCCGAGATCGCCTCCAGAAGTGCCACCATTATGGCCACCTTCGAAGGATCCGCAAAGAGGCCTACCTTCACAGCTCGTGGCAATAGCACACGTTGTGGGCGGCAGGTATGCCCGTCTTCTTAATTGATTCTTGTTCATGTTTTTTTGGGTATATATATATATTGAATATTCTATAGTCTTTTCCTATCCTAAAAACCTAAAATGGATATTCATCTCTGCTCCTTCCGAACAGAAAAAAACTAAATAAAAGATATAGAGAGTCGGGCAAAAGAACTGTAGAAGAGTCCTTTTGCCTATAATTACTCTGCGAGCTTCTGCCGAGAGCGGTAATATAGAAAATACTAAATGAAGAGAATATAAGCGGAAGTACGCCTATACTATAT
>NZ_JACICA010000024.1 GCF_014195585.1 Alloprevotella rava
CGCCCTGTTAAGACTCGCTTTCGCTTCGGCTACGGGATTTCAAAACCCTTAACCTTGCTGGTACCGGCAACTCGTAGGTTCATTATGCAAAAGGCACGCCGTCACTCCATATATGAAGCTCCGACCGCTTGTAGGCGTACGGTTTCAGGAACTTTTTCACTCCTCTACACGAGGTGCTTTTCACCTTTCCCTCACGGTACTGGTTCGCTATCGGTCTCTTACGAGTATTTAGCCTTGGCGGATGGGCCCGCCGGATTCACACAGGATTTCTCGTGTCCCGCGCTACTCAGGATACTGCTATGCTTCCTATGGCTTCGAATAAGGGGCTATCACCCGCTACGGCGCAACTTTCCAGTTGCTTCTTCTCACCATAATTCTTGCAATCACGCAGTCCTACAACCCCACCAGGACCGGAATCCCGATGGTTTGGGCTATTCCCCGTTCGCTCGCCACTACTAGGGGAATCATTTTTATTTTCTCTTCCTACTGGTACTAAGATGTTTCAGTTCCCAGCGTTCGCCTCCCGCAATAGCGGGATAGTGGAGGTTTGCTCCACTGGGTTGTCCCATTCGGATATCCGCGGATCAAAGATTATTTGCATCTCCCCGCGGCTTTTCGCAGCTTATCACGTCCTTCATCGCCTGTAAGAGCCTAGGCATCCACCGTACGCCCTTTCGTACTTCCTTGACCTCGGACTATAATACAATATATGTTCACATATACGCATCATAGCAGTCAGATATACTGAAAGTGTACTTTACTTTTTTCAGTGTTTTGTCTACCTTACTTTTTTTGCTTGTTAGATTTGTGCAATATGTCATAGATCGCTTTCCTCGTTTATTTCGAGGAATTAGTGGAGAATATCGGATTCGAACCGATGACCCCCTGCTTGCAAAGCAGGTGCTCTAGCCAGCTGAGCTAATCCCCCTCAGTTTTTTTTAAGCTTAAGAAGTAGTCCCAGGCAGAGTTGAACTGCCGACCTCCACATTATCAGTGTGGCGCTCTAACCAACTGAGCTATAGGACTGGCAGAAAGAATCCAACTATGCTAAGACTCTAAAGCTCAGCCTCTTCTTTCTCTTCTATCTATTAGAATTTGAAATAACTTTTTAGTCGAGAAGTACAAGATAGTAAAATAGTTACTCTCAACCTTTTCCTATCTATAAACGTCGTTCTCCAGAAAGGAGGTGTTCCAGCCGCACCTTCCGGTACGGCTACCTTGTTACGACTTAGCCCCAATCACCGGTTTTACCCTAGGCCGCCCCTTACGGTCACAGCTTTCAGGCACCCCCGGCTTTCATGGCTTGACGGGCGGTGTGTACAAGGCCCGGGAACGTATTCACCGCGCCATGGCTGATGCGCGATTACTAGCGAATCCAGCTTCGTGGAGTCGGGTTGCAGACTCCAGTCCGAACTGAGACCGGTTTTAATGGATCAGCGCCCAGTCGCCTGGTGGCTTCCCTCTGTACCGGCCATTGTAACACGTGTGTAGCCCCGGACGTAAGGGCCGTGCTGATTTGACGTCATCCCCACCTTCCTCACATCTTACGATGGCAGTATCCACGGAGTGCCCAGCTCTACCTGATGGCAAACGTGGAGAAGGGTTGCGCTCGTTATGGCACTTAAGCCGACACCTCACGGCACGAGCTGACGACAACCATGCAGCACCTCCAAGCAGGTCCGAAGACAACAGGCGTCTCTGCCCATCTTCCTGCTTAGTTCAAGCCCGGGTAAGGTTCCTCGCGTATCATCGAATTAAACCACATGTTCCTCCGCTTGTGCGGGCCCCCGTCAATTCCTTTGAGTTTCACCGTTGCCGGCGTACTCCCCAGGTGGAATACTTAACGTTTTCACTTGGCAGCATACACTGTATCGCATACTGCGAGTATTCATCGTTTACTGTGCGGACTACCAGGGTATCTAATCCTGTTCGATACCCGCACTTTCGAGCCTCAGCGTCAGTTGCACTCCGGACATATGCCTTCGCGATCGGAGTTCTTCATGATATCTAAGCATTTCACCGCTACACCATGAATTCCAACATCCCTGCGTGCACTCAAGACAACCAGTTTCAACTGCAATTTTACGGTTGAGCCGCAAACTTTCACAGCTGACTTAATCGTCCGCCTACGCTCCCTTTAAACCCAATAAATCCGGATAACGCCTGGACCTTCCGTATTACCGCGGCTGCTGGCACGGAATTAGCCGGTCCTTTTTCTGATGGTACACTCCAGAGGCGACACGTCGCCTTTTATGTTCCCAACTAAAAGCAGTTTACAACCCAGAGGGCCGTCATCCTGCACGCTACTTGGCTGGTTCAGACTCTCGTCCATTGACCAATATTCCTCACTGCTGCCTCCCGTAGGAGTTTGGACCGTGTCTCAGTTCCAATGTGGGGGACCTTCCTCTCAGAACCCCTACTGATCGTCGGCTAGGTGGGCCATTACCCCGCCTACTACCTAATCAGACGCATCGCCATCCTTTACCAATAAATCTTTAGTTGCAACAAGATGCCTCATC
>NZ_JACICA010000025.1 GCF_014195585.1 Alloprevotella rava
TTCTGCAACTTGTAGGCCACCTCGCCGTTCTTGAGCTGCTCCTCGGTTACCCGGTCGCCCTGTGCCTTGCCGCAGGTGTTGAGGTAGTAACAGTGGTCGGTGTTGGCGTTCTTGGCGAAGGTGTAGCCTCCGGTGGCGTTGTTCTTGCCGATATAGAGGCAGTTGGTCAGGGTGCAGGTGCCCTCCTGGTTGCATACAAATCCGCCCATATATTTCTTGCCATTATCCGTCGTGGCGGTGAACTTACCCTTGACGATGCAGTCGGTGATGGTAACCTTGGCATTGTCTCTTACACATTCAATTATGCCCGCCGCGTCGCATCCGCCATCGTTATAGCTGCTCGTGATGTTCACCGCGCTGACGCAGCCCGAGAGGGTGGTAGTGCCATAGGCGTCGCCAACCAATCCTGACAAGCCGTGACTGTTCGCCTTGATTTCTCCTTGGGTACGCAGGTTGCGGATGGTGGCATCGTTCACAATCAGGAATGGGGCTATCTCGTTTTCTGACCCGGCATTCCAATTGATTGTGAGCGTATGGTTCTGTCCGTCGAATGTGCCGGAGTACTTACAGGTAGCGTAGATGCCCGCCATCGTGATGTCCGAGCCGAGATCGACATTCGCCGTCATCTTGGCGTTGAGCTTGGTCTGTCCGCCGTTGACGAGGTCGCAGAACTCTTTCCAATTCTCCTTTGATGCGATTTCGTAGCAGTCCTTTTCAGTGAAGCTTACTGTCACCCGCTTATCGGCTGTTACGTTAGTGGAAGCAGAGAAGCCACCCTCAAAGGCGATTCCGGAGTAATAATGGTGCTCGTTGTAGTCGCTGCCAAGGAGGTCCTTTGCGGTAAAGGTGGGCATGGAGCCGTAGATGGTCTTGCCGCTGTTGGCATAGCGCGTGGCGCGCACCTGGCTGTTATAGGTGAAATCCACCTTATAGACCCGCTTCGCGCGGTCGGCGGTGAGCAGCGGCTCGTTGTTGCTGCCGAGCACTTGTCCCCAGACGGTGTTGTTTCTGCTGTTCTGCAACTTATAAGCCACGTAGCCGTTCTTCAGCTGGTCGGCGGTCACTTGCTCGCCTAAGTTGCCATTCTTATTATGATCCGGATTGATGCCTTTGGACTTCTCGGAATAGTACACGTGGCTCAGGTTGTTCTGCGAACCTTTGTCCCGGCGCAGGATAGCGTTGAGTCCCGACACGTTGGTGTAGGTGGCGTTCACGTAGCTATTGCTGATGGTTGTCGTGCCGGCATCGCCCCAGGCAATGAGACCGGCAATGTTGGAGACGTTGCCATTGTCGCCTGTGATAGAACCGATGAAGGCGCAGTCTTTGATGGTGGTATTGTTCGATAAAATATGGCCTATCAAACCACCCGAGTACTGATCGCCCGTCTTTCCAAGATGTATGGCAGCTTTCACGATACAATTCTGAAGGGTCGTGTTTTCAGAGAATCCCACCAAGCCGGCCGTGTGGTAATTGTCCGTATTGGCCGGAGCGGTCACGGTGCCCGCGATGGTGAGGTTCTTGAT
>NZ_JACICA010000026.1 GCF_014195585.1 Alloprevotella rava
TCCTTTCCACCCTCTGTATCGCGCAGGATGATCCAGCGGATAGCATAGCCGTCGTCAGCCTTTACGCTGAGGACGGAGCCCTTTGCCAGTTCGTAGTTCTGTCACATTCTTGTGCTTGCCTAAGTTGCGTGAGCGGAAAATCTCATAGCCCGCACGATCATAAAATGTTTCGTGCGGTATTTCTCGTAGTCCCGCATTACTATAATCTGCTGCCACTGTCGGCGCCGCCAGCAAAAGGGCGAAGAAGAGGCATAGCCTCTGAATGATGTTTGTTGTTTTCATTGTGTTGATAAAGTTATACGATTATTGGGAGTACAATTACTCATTGCTGGATGCACTCCTAATGTTTTTAATACAGAACTTGTTTTATTCATCCCAATTCCAGAATGAAGGATTTTCTTCTTCGTAGTCGGATTGCTGTCTGGAAAGTGCGGGCCCTGTAGCAGGATCTTCGCTGATGCCTACGTCAATAGAACCTGCAATGATGCAGCCTGTTTCAATAGATTTTGTTTTGATGCTTGGTTGGATATACTCCTTTTTCATTGTTGTGATGATTTTTAATGCCTCCTCTCTGCTTGCTTCCCCATGAGGAAGAGAAGCGAACGGGGCAGAGAGGGAGGCGGGGTTATTAATTATTTCTTCATTATTTTCTTTCCGTTCCCAATGTAAAGGCCATTGGGTTGGTTTTTGAGGGTATTGCCGATGTATCGTCCCTGGAGATCGTAGTAACGCACGGTGCTATCGTCGGTGTTTTCCACGCCGTTAATGCCTGTGGTTTCTCCATTAAGGATGATGTCGAGCATCCTGGCGCCTGCCGAAGATGTTGTGATGTACGCACGATAGGGAAGAACTACGGCTCCGGTGTTCTCCGTCGTTACTTTATGGAACTTTCCGTCGTCCTGCAGAATGTAGGCGTTGGCGGCGGCTGCTGTAGCGTTGTCCACGGCTGTTACCGTGCCCACGAATCTGAAAGCTCCGGCGGGCTGCTTCAAGCCATCGTCCTTGTAGGCTTTCACCTGTAGGTTATAGCCGCCGAGTTGTGGTGTGCCGTCAGCAGTGAGTAGGTAAGGTTTGTAGGCTTCGAGCTTATCCTTCGCATCCGCGAAATGGACTGCGCTATTGTTGCCGCCCGAGAGGGTGTAGGCCTTGAATCCTTGGATCGGCAGCTCGTAGGGCAGGCAGAGGGTGGCGTTGTTCTTGCTGCTGAAGGGGCGTTCGTAGGTTGCCTTCGTGGCGGTGAAGTCGAGCCCGATGGGCAACGGCTGTCCGTCGGTGAGGCGGAAGTCGTCACACGTCCAGCCTTTCTTTGCCGCGTCGTAATACACGTAGTTCGCCTTGCTCTTGTCGGCTGTGTTGTAGAAGTCGGGCATTTCACCCAACTGCTGTGCCCAGTAGCACTTGTCGGTGCGGTTGTTCTGCAACTTGTAGGCCACCTCGCCGTTCTTGAGCTGCTCCTCGGTTACCCGGTCGCCCTGTGCCTTGCCGCAGGTGTTGAGGTAGTAACAGTG
>NZ_JACICA010000027.1 GCF_014195585.1 Alloprevotella rava
ACCCCAATTCGGTTTAAGGTCCCCTCCTTTTTACTCAGATTATAGTCCACAACGATTCTTTCGACCTTGTTTTAGGCCGAAGATTTATTGTTTCACGCAAGTAAATTTAGAAAAGTGTGAGCTGTTTCGCTTCTGTTTCTCCCTCCATCTCAAACTCCATATTGATAGAGGGTTTTGTATCGTAGAAAGCATAAGCCGCCATTCCTGCCAAAAGGTTAACAATAAAGTTTGAGATACTTCTGTGGCGGGTATGAACAATCTGTGCCACGTTCTTGAGCATATCGTTAATGGTTTCGATAATGCTTCTTTTGCGGAGCATGATTTTGTCGTGCACATCCATTAAGCGGTTCTTCATATTAGTGCGTATTCCCGTGACGATGTGAACTCCCCTATCGAAGAGTGAAGCAAAAAGAGATTGTGAAATGTATCCCTTGTCCGCATAGAGCTTTCCGAATAAATCCTTAGTCAAGTTATTGAATACCTCCGGGTTACGATCGTCCACATTGGCTTTGGTAAGTGCAAAGTTGAGTAATTCCCCTCGTTCATTACACAGCAGATGCAGCTTAAAACCATAGTACCATCCCATCGTGCTTTTCCCTTTATGAGCATAGCCCTTGAAGACACGATTAGAATACTCACGCTTGTTTTCACACACGGGAATACGCGTTGAATCGATAAAAGTAATCCCTGTACATTCTCCCATCAGAGCTAATTTAAGGAAGAGCAAAAGGGGGATCGCCACTCGTGGCATACGTTCCACAAAGCGGGTATACGAAAGAAGGTTAGGGAACTCTTCTTTAAGTTCTCGACAGACGTAGAAGAGATAGAAATGTTTGAAATTGCGAAACGTATTGCTGTGGAACAACACAAGAATGGTAATCATTTCTGCATCGCTCATTCTTCCCTTTCTATTGCGAGTTTTAGGGGTGTTTGGAGAGGGCTTTGAAAGCGAAAGTGCTTTTTTGTTCAATTCCAACTCATATTCTTTGCAGAAATCATCTGCAATGCAATAAATTTCCGTAACTTTGCTGATAAGTTTCATAGAGGATTGTTTTTTGTTATCTGTTTGGTTATCAACAACAAATATACGAAAAATAATCCTCTTTTTGGGCTTTTATTGAAACTTCTTTTGAGGAAAAAGAAGAACTGCTTATCCCGAATTGGGGT
>NZ_JACICA010000028.1 GCF_014195585.1 Alloprevotella rava
GGTGCATCGTACCACGCCAAAATTCCACTACGTTTAGCCTTTATTGTATTGGCAACTTTTATGAAAGGAGTTAGTTTAGTTTCTTTCGCTCTTTCACACCAATAGATGAGCTGCTTCTCGGCTTGCTGCTTACTACTTTGCATCCATATTTGGTCAAGATCCTCTTTTAAGTAGTAAGCATGGAATCGTGGTTTATTTGTTTGTAGAATATTCTCCAAACGATTCTTCTTTTCCTCATCAAAGTTATCTCTATCCTTTCTCAGCAACAGCCATCGTGCCCCCTTGATGATGCTTCGTTTCTCAAGGTCTGTTTCTTGAGCATAAACCTCTCTGCGAACCACATCAACAGCTTCGTTGACCAGCTTGGATATGTGGAATTTGTCATAGACATGAACTGCATTAGGAGCATTCTCCATGACCGATGCGATGAATACTGCCGAGAGATCAGAGGTTACTATCTGAATGTCTATCTTGTTGCGTCTCACTCTCTTCCAAAATCCTCTTAATGCCTCCTTGCCTTTACCATCTCCCACATGAATAATTCGCCCAGTATCTATATCTACTACAATGGTCTTATAGATATGTCCCTTACGAGTCGCGAACTCGTCTATACCGATGCGGCGCACTTCTTTGATATTGGGACATGAGTATTTGCTCTTCAGGTACTTCTTGTGAATCTCCTTCACCATATTCCATCCTACATGTAAATGCCGAGCAACATCCTTTATTGTATTGTTCATACGAAGTAAATCCAAGACATAGCTTGAAAAGCGATGGGTGTAACTTACTTCTCCCTGAGTAAAAGGAATATCAGACTGCCACACAGCCTCGCAATCCTTACAGCAGTAGCGTTGAATTTGCAATGACAAGTAGCAGGGTTTACTACCAAAGGGAAGGTTGTGGAGATGGCGTCGGACAATACCATACTTGATGACATGATGCCCTCCACAATGAGGACATACGATTCTTTTAGGAGAGATTGTTTTGAGGTGAAGAAAAATGGCTTTACCTTTGTACTCAGTACGAGCATATGAGTAGTTCTTAACACCATATGCCTGATATAATAAGCTGTCGTTCATTTCTAATGAGGTTGGG